>JAURWS010000012.1 GCA_030654835.1 Gammaproteobacteria bacterium
AGATCATGTTACCGCCGAAAGAGTTTCGTGCGGCCGCATCTTGTTTTATAGATTTAAGCTGCAATTCAAAAGCAGTGTCTCGTGCTTGAAATCTTAAAACTAGAATGTCATTCACTGGCACTTACTCGCAAGAAAGGTAACGCTCTTGATAACCGGCGCCAACGAAGTTGGTGTCCGGTTGATTTAATGGTTATTGCCGTCTCGCCTTTGCTGATCGAAACCGAGCAACGAAGCGCTAGCGGAGTAAAGCCCAAGGCGAGAAAAGAACACTGCACTTTCCCTACCACTCACACTGCTTACTGCACATCACCACCAACTGCGCGAACACTTGCTGCTGGCACAAGATTTAAGATTACACGCCACCAGCGAAAGCACTGACCTGATCACGTTCCGACAACCACCAGGAACAAAGCCACGCTCCTGTTTACAACCAATTTCTACATTCTTGCGAAGGCCAACGTGCAATAACATTTGTATAGTGCGCACGCACACTTCACTCATTTGTTTGACGGGAATCTAACCCGGATTCCCCCACGAAAACAACCCCACATTTGGAACTGGCTTTTCTTTCTGCGAATGGAAATCGTGCACGCGCGACTCCTAAAGAGTTTGCGCACGAAAGATTGGGTATGTTGACCCTGAAGATATTGATATGCGAGGCACCGCAATCCCCCTCAGCCTGAATCTGGTTCAAGCCCGAGGAGAAATGCATATGTGAAGTTAAACGACCAATCTACTGACGCAATGCCTGCGCCTTCAAAGTATTCTGCAGCAACGACGCCCGAGTCATCGGCCCCACCCCCCCCGGCACCGGAGTGATAAAAGAACACTTATCCTTCACCGACTCAAAATGCACATCGCCCACCAGCCTGAAACCAGACGGACGACTGACATCCGCTACGCGCGTGATCCCCACATCCACCACCACCGCGCCATCCTTCACCATGTCGGCTGTGACGAAATCCGGCCTGCCGATGGCGACGATGAGGATGTCGGCGCTGCGGCAGATCTCGGCCATGTTGGGTGTGCGGCTGTGGACGAGCGTAACGGTGGAGTTGCCGGGATTGCTGTTGCGGGACATGAGGATGGACATCGGCGTACCGACGATATTGCTGCGGCCGACGACGACGCAGTGTTTGCCGACGGTGTCGATCTTGTAGCGGCGCAGCAGTTCCATAATGCCGTTGGGAGTTGCGGAGACGAAGGTCGGCATGCCGAGGCACATGCGGCCCACGCTGGCGGGGGAGAAGCCGTCTACGTCCTTGGCAGGAGAGATGGCCAGGGTCACCTTGTCTTCGTCGATATGCTTGGGAAGCGGGACTTGCACGATGAAGCCGTCGATGGCGTCGTCGTTGTTGAGTTCTTCGATGCGGCGCAGCAGCTCTGCTTCGCTGATCTCGGCGGGCAGGCGGATGAGGGTGGACTCGAAGCCCACCTGCTTGCAGTCGAGCACCTTGTTGGCGACGTAGGTTTCGCTGGCGCCGTCATTGCCGACCAGTATCGCGGCGAGGTGCGGCGCTTTGCCGCCACGCGCTTTGATCTCGCTGACCTGCGCGGCGATTTCTGTCTTTATCAGTTCCGAAGTCAATTTGCCATCGAGTAGTTGCATGCTGTGTCCTGCCTTTTGCTAATTTGAATTCTGTGTCGTTGATCGACTGTGGCTACCACTTGCCCGTGTTGGCCATGCTCAACCACGGCTCCTGCGGTGGCAGTGGCGCGCCTTCCTGCAACAGTTCTATGGAGATGTTGTCCGGGGAGCGGATGAAGGCCATGCGGCCGTCGCGGGGCGGGCGGTTGATGGTCACGCCCTGTTGCTGCAGATGTGCGCAGAGGGCGTAGATGTCCTTCACTGCGTAGGCCAGATGACCAAAGTTGCGGCCCTCGCCGTAAACCTCCGGGTCCCAGTTGTAAGTCAGTTCGATCTGCGCGTCGTCATCGCCGGGCGCGGCGAGAAACACCAGTGTGAAACGCCCTTGTTCGCTCTCGCGGCGCTGCAGCTCTTTCAGGCCCAGCTTGTTGCAATAAAAATCCAGCGACGCTTCGAGATTGGTGACTCGTACCATGGTGTGCAGATATTTCATCGCGTGGCTTCCCGGCCTGTTAGGGCGTGAGCGTTCTGAGGATGGTGATCGGCATGAATTCCCCGGCGTGGCTCCAGTCGCCATCGATGCGGACAGGCTGGCCGTCGGGCGCGCGATCCTTATGGATGGTGCCGAAGTATTCGCCCTGGATTCTGGGGATGAAGATGCGAATGTCGTTGCCGGTGATGGTGACCGACTCGGCGCTGACGGCCATGATGGCTTCGGTGGGGCTGTCGAATACCGCCTTGAGCGCACCGGCTTCTTCGGTGAGGGTGAAGATGATCTCGCGGTCACCGCCGATGTTGATGTTGAAGGTGCCACGCCACTCACCGGCCAGCGACAGTTCCTGCGCATTGCTGCCAGCATTGAAATAGCTGGAGAACGTGCCGGTCAGCATCACCGCAAGCACAATGAGCATAAGGATTATGTGGATGGTCTTCTGAGTCTTCTTTTCCATAGTCGGTCTCTTTTTTGATCCGGGGATTGCAGCGTATTATACGGCCATGCGCCCTGTCGGGCACGGAAAAAATCCGGACGGAGAGATATGCACACAGTCACCAATATTCTGGCCAACCAGCCGGATGCCACACTGAACGAGGTCTTCGAGACGCTGGCGCAGGGGCGGGACGTTGTCATCGAGCGCATCGTGTCGCGCGGGCAGCGTTCTGCCGAGGGCTTCTGGTACGAACAGGAGCGTGAGGAATTCGTGATGGTAGTGACAGGCCGGGCGACCCTGCGGCGTGAGCTGGAAGGTCGAGTCGAAAGCATCGACCTCGGGCCGGGGGATTGCCTGACCATTCCGGCTATGCAGCGTCATCGCGTGGAATGGACCGACCCACAGCAGCCGACGGTGTGGCTGGCGATTCACTACCCGGCGAGTCGGTGAGGAAAAAAAACGGCCGTTGCCCGGTGTCAGCCGCGCGGACAACTGTGATAGGGCGGCCTGTTGTGGAAGTAGGCCATTTCCATGGCGTCGAGCATGCTCCAGAGAATATCGAGTTTGAATTGCAGAATGGTCAGCGCGTGTTCCTGTTGTTCGCGCGTCACGAAATGCGACAGCGTAATGCGCAGGCCATGCTCGACATCGCGGCGCGCCTCGGATAGACGTTTTTTGAAATAACGATAGCCATCCGCTTCGATCCACGGGTAATACTCTGGCCAGTTATCCAGACGGCGCTGGTGAATTTCAGGAGCGAAAAGCTCGGTCAGCGAAGAACAGGCCGCTTCCTGCCACGTCGCACGGCGGGCAAAGTTCAGATACGCGTCGCAGGCGAAACGCACGCCCGGCAGTACATTTTGCTGCGAATCGACCTCATCACGGCTTAGTCCGACGGCCTCTGCCAGGCGCAGCCAGGCTTCGATGCCGCCTTCCAGCCCTTCCGTTCCATCGTGATCAAGAATGCGCTGCACCCATTCCCGGCGCACCTCCCTCTCATTGCAGTTGGCGAGTATTGCCGCATCCTTTACCGGAATCGTGGTCTGGTAGTAGAAGCGATTGGCCACCCAGCCCTGAATCTGCTCACGCGTACATTGACCGCTGTTCATCGCCACATGAAAAGGGTGATGAATGTGATAGAAACGTCCCTTGTCGCGCAGACGTTGTTCGAATTCTTCCTTGCTCCATGGGGCGGTCATGATGTCGAGGTTTCCTTCTTGGCTGAAAGTTTGCGGGAGTTGCCGGTGTTGCGGAACAGCAGCGGCCGGGCTGGTGTTGAGGACTGTGCTGAGGGCAGAGGTGCGGTCTGTGCGTTCGCGGCATCGGTAATTTCCGTCACCACATGATGCAGGGGAGAAAGGCTGCACACCGGATCCGTACTCGCCGCGTCACCCGTGAGCATGAATGCCTGGCAGCGGCAGCCGCCCAGATCGATGTGTTTCTCCGGGCAGCTGGCGCAGGGTTCCTGCATCCAGGCCGTGCCACGGAAGCGCTGGAAGAGCTTCGAGTCGAGCCAGATGTCGCGCAGCGTTTGCGTGTGGATGTTGGGGAACTCCAGGCCGGGGATAATCCTGGCGCTCTGGCAGGGCAGCACGTCGCCGTCGGGCGTCACGGTGATGAAGGTCGTGCCCCAGCCGTTGCTGCATTTCTTCGGCCTGTCGTCGTAATAGTCAGGAGCCACGAAGAACACTTTCATGCGGCTGCCGCTGGTGTCGCGGAATTTGTTGGTGGCCGCCTCGGCGTCCTGCAGTTGTTGACGGCTCGGCAGCAGCTGTTCGCGATTATGCATGGCCCAGGCGTAGTACTGAGTGTTGGCCAGCTCGACAAACTCCGCGCCGAGGGAGTCGGCCAGCGCGAGAAAATCGGCGACCTGATGAATGTTGTGGCGATGCAGCACGAAGTTCAGCCCGAGCGGAATGCCCTGGCGGATCACCTCTTTGGTCATCGCGAGTTTGTGGACAAAACTGTCGGAGCCGCCGAAGCGCGCGTTGGTCTCCTGGTCGCTGCCCTGAAAGCTGATCTGCAGGTGATTGAGCCCGGCGTTCTTGAATGCAGTGATGCGTTCGGTGGTCAGCCCGAGTGCAGAGGTAATGAGATTGCAGTAGAAACCCATCTTGCTGCCTTCCTGCACCAGCAGTTCGACATCCGGGCGCACCAGTGGCTCGCCGCCGGAGAAGCCCAGCTGCACAGCTCCCAGTTTGCGTGCCTGCTGCATCACATCGAGCCATTGCTCCGTCGTCAATTCGCTGCTGCGTGACCTCGGTAATTCCAACGGGTTTGAGCAGTACGGACATTGCAGGGGGCATGCGTAGGTGAGTTCTGCGAGAAGCCACAGGGGAACGAGGGCTCGTTCCGGGATACTGACTTTATCTGCTGGAGGTTTGACGGTCACGGCTTCAGTCCTCAGTGCGTTTGATCCATTCCTGTTGGCGGGCATGTGTCAGAAATTCCATCACGTCGTCCGCCAGCGTGTCGGCGGCCGGGTACTCGCGCTGCAGTGCGGCGATCAGCTCGGCAGCGCGCGTGGGCTGCTGGCAGCGGCCGAGAATTTCTGCGGCAGTGCCACTGAGTTTCACGAGGCCTTCCGGGTACAGAAGGACGTGACATTGCTGTGCATCTTCCCACTGCAGACGGTAGCGCGGATTGATCTTGAACGTATCTCGTGCGAAATCGAGTGTGCTGCTCACAGTGAAAAATCCATGCCGTCATAGGAGACTTCGATACCTTCCGCGCTGAGCTGCCTGCGCTGCTCGGAGTCGTCGTCCAGTATCGGATTGGTGTTGTTGATATGAATGAGAATCTTGCGGGGTTTGTGCATGGCGCGCATGACTTCAATCATGCCGCCGCTGCCTGATTGCGGCAGGTGACCCATGTCCAGGGCCCTGCGATCCCCGAGACCTACGCAGGCCATCTCGTCTTCCTGCCAGAACGTTCCATCCACCAGCAGGCAGTCTGCCGAGGTCATCAATTCTCGCGTCTGTGGTGTCAACTGCCCGAGACCTGGGGCATAGAACAACACCTTGCCGCTGCGGGTATCGGTCACCTTGATGCCGATATTGTCGCCAACATGCGGATCGTTCCGATGCGGCGAGTAGGGCGGCGCCTTGCCCGTCACGGGGATGGCCGTGAAGGTCAGCCCGTCGATGCCCGCCATGGTGAAGCTGCTGCCGTCCAGAGGGATGCCGTGACGGCGCACGCCACCGTTCCAGTGCTCCAGCATGTTGAACAGCGGGAAACCTGTGCGCAGATCTTCATTGACCATGTCTGTGCAATAGACGTCGTGCGGACAGCCTTCACGCAGCATCAGCAACCCCGTGGTGTGGTCGATCTGCGAATCCATGAACACGATGGCGCGAATCGCGGTGTCGCGCAGGGCTCTGGCTGGTTGCAATTCGGGAAATGCGGCGAGCTGGCTCAGAATATCGGGCGAAGCGTTGAAGAGTACCCAGTTGAGTCTGTCGCTGCTGATGGCTATCGAGGATTGGGTACGAGGCGTGGCCTTGATCGTTTTATTGCGCACACCGCTGCACATGCGGCAGTTGCAGTTCCATTGTGGAAATCCGCCGCCAGCCGATGCACCCAGAACGTGTACGAACATATGGAAGTCTCAGAATTGTAAGTGCTCTGAAAAGAAAAACGCCAGATTGTGGCTGGCGTTTTTCCACTGGATCAACAATGTTTCAGACGTCCTTAACGGGTCTTGAAGTACATTGTGATTTCGAAGCCCAGACGCACATCTTCATAAGCGGGTTTAGTCCACATAACATCAACCTCCAATCGTTGTTTAAGTATTGAGTGTGATTCTCTCCAATCGACTGCATATGTTTTGTGCAGTTGTAGCGTTTATATCACAGTTTTTTGGATTTGCTACAGTGTTTCATGAAGGAAAAGTGCGACAAATTGTCGCTGACAACAGGCTGTCTTCGTAGAACGCCAATTCTGCCCGCAATGCCGCCATTTGATTTTCCGGCCGTCGGAAGCCATGCCCCTCGTCGGCAAAGCAGACGTAGCGCGACTGTGGGTTTCGTTTACTGATCTCCTGATAGATTTCCTCTGCCTGATTGGGGGGCACTATTTTGTCCAACTGTCCTTGCAGCAACAGAATCGGCGCATGAATGTTGTCGATCTTGTGGATGGGCGAGCGCTCGCGATACGTGTCGGCCATGGCAGGATAGGGACCAATCAGTTGGTCGAGATAGCGGGACTCGAATTTGTGCGTCTCCCGTGCAAGGCGCTCGAGGTCACAGATTCCGTAGTAGCTGACACCGGCGCAGAACAGGTCACTGCTGGCAAGTGCCGCCATCACCACATATCCGCCGGCACTGCCGCCGCGAATGGCGACACGACAGGGATCGGCCAGACCATTTGCCACCAGATGTTGCACGGCTCCCAATACATCTTCTATGTCCGCCACGCCCCATTCGCCATAGAGACTCTGCCGGAAACGACGGCCATAGCCTGCGCTACCGCGATGATTCACATCGAGCCAGGCAAAGCCTCTCGACGTCCAGAATTGGATGGCTGGATTAAAGGCGGTTTTCGCACTTCCTGTCGGGCCACCATGGACACTGACCAGCAACGGCGGCAGGCTGCCCTCCGGACCACGGCAGGAGGGATTGAGAGGCGGGTAGTAGAGGCCATAGGCCGCTGTGCCTTGCCGTGCGCTGTAACGAAAATGCTGTGTCAGCGCAATTTCCGAAGTGCTGAGCTCGACTCCAGCGCGGCCGCTGAACAGCGTCTGCGCCGGTAGAGTTTTTTCCGCTGCACCCGCGTGCAGGTCGATGACGCGAATCGCCCCCGTCTGCAGCGAGGATGCCGCGTAGAACAGCGCTTTGCCTTCCTGGCAGAAGACATTTTCCAGCAGGCCAAGCCCGCTCTGCAGGATGTTCAGGCGTTGTGTGTGCAGATCCAGCCGCGCGAGTTCCCATTGGCAGTCGCGGTTCAGGGCCAGAAGAATGCCGTCCTGGCCGTCGAAGTCGTAGCTGTGCTGGCCGAGTTGCCATTGCGGGGTGCACATTTCGGCGGCGACTGGGAGCACAGCAGTGGCGGTGCTCTGCATCTGCGTCGCGGTCACGGCAATCCGGTAGAGATTCCACCAGTCACTCCAGTCGGCAATGAAGTACAGCTCGCCTCCTGGACCGAAGGAGGGCTGGACCAAGGCGCCGGGACGATCCGGGCAGACCTGCCTCAACGCCTTGAGCCGTCCATGTTCATCCAGTTCGCCGACGCGTATCTGCGTGATATCCCAGGGCATGTAAGGGTGCGACCAGGTCTGGAACGCCAGCAGGCTGCCATCAGGAGACAGGCAGGGGGAGGCAACAAAATCGCTGTCGGCAAACAGGACCTCGCCCTCGCTTTCGCCTTGATGCTCCCCCGCCACCGGGAAGGGGATGGCGACGAGCGTGTTGCGAGGCTCCGCTGCGGGGTCACGATGATCCTCCCGCACGCACACGATCCGGCTGCGCGAGGAGTCGACCAACAGATCGGCATAACGCAACGCGCGCGGCGTGTCCGGGGTAGCGGGCGTCATTGGCACGGGCGTGCCGCAGGCCATGCTCTGCTGATCGAAGGCCATGCGGTAGAGGCGTTGATCGCTGAAATTGCAGAAGAAGACCGCGTCCGTGGAGAACGCATAAGAGATGCCTCCGTACTCGTGGACCTGTGAGCGCAGGTTGAAACCGGGCGGCGAGACCCGCAGCGCGGCGCTGTTCTGCTGACCGACCCCTTGTCCGGATTGGCGTCCGGCCAGAAACATCAGCACTTGCGCATTGCCCTCCTCGGGGAGGCTGAGGAGGAAGAAAACGCCATGAGCGGAGGGTCGCAGACAGCTGATGGTCTCGGTGCCGACAAAGAGACTCTCTATTGTCAGGGACGAGGGCCAGCGTCCGTAGGGGTGTTCTTGCGGGCGAGGCAGTGGGGGTGTCGAGGTCACGATTTCTCCGAAGTGCGTGTGTGCAGTTGCCCGCGCGCCATGGACAGCAATATGCCGGGAACGCACAGCGCCGCAGCCAAGGCGAAGCTGAGACGGATGGCGTGTTCCAGCTGCGGGTAGTTTTCGACCGTGAGCGGTGCGTTGCCCATCAGTAGCGCCAGCATCAGGGAGACCAGCATCATGCTGGCGAGCTGCCCGAGCAACCGCGTGGTGGCCACAGCCCCGGACGCGCTGCCGAGATGGCGTGGTGCCACCGAGCCCATGATGGCGTTGACGTTGGGCGAGGAGAACAGGGCGAATCCAGTGCCCGTGATCAGCAGCGCCACGGCCAGACTAGTGAGGCTGCTGTCGCTGTCCAGCGTCGCCAGCACGGCCAGGCCGACAGCCGTGAGTGACATCCCCGCTGTGGCGAGAATGCGCGGTTCCACGCGCTCCGACAAGCGTCCGGCGAGCGGGGAGAGGACGGCCATGCTGATCGGCTGCAGCATCAGCATCAGACCCGCTTCGGTGGCCGTCAACGTCTTCAGATACTGCAGGTAGAGGCTGAGCATGACGACATTCGCATAAGTGGCGGTATACATGATCAGTGACGCCGCACTGGAGAGTGTGAACACCCGGTTGCTGAAGAACAGCCGGACATCCCACAGTGGCGCGGGGCATTGAAGAGCGTGGCGCACGAAGCCCACGAGGCAGAGGCTGCCTGCGGCGAGGAGGGCCACCCCGGCGGCGCCCGGCAGGCGCGAGACCGCCAGGCACAGCAGCATGACCGCCGTGCTGTAGAGGAGGGCGCCCCGCAGATCGAAAGGCGTTTGATCGTCGGCGCGCCATTCCCCGGGCACACGCAGCATCCCGATCAGCAATACCGCCAGCGCCAGTGGCAGTTGCAGCAAAAAGGACCAGCGCCAGCCCAGCGTGTCGATCACAAAGCCGCCGAGCAGTGGGCCTGCCGCCAACCCGATGTAGATGACCGACACCACCAGCCCCACCACTCGACCGCGTCGCTGCGCCGGGAACACCGAGGCGACCATGGCCATCTGCGTGGCATAGAGCATGGCCGCGCTGATGCCCTGCAGGAAGCGCGCGGCGATCAGCATGGGGCCGTTCAGGGAGAGTGCCGCGATGGCAGAGGTGACGATGACGGCCGCCGTTCCGAGCAGGAAGACGCGCTTGCGGCCGATGCGGTCGGCGAGGCTGCCGAACAGCAGGACAAACATGGCGCTGGCCATCAGAAACGCCAGCGGCACCCAGCTCAGCGCCACGGCGCTCATCCCCAGATCCGCGCTGATGCCCGGCAGCGCGACATTGGTGGCCGAGAGCATCAACGGCGTCGTGAAGGCATTCAGCAATACCATCAGCAGCACCGCGTTTTGCAGTGTGGTGTTGCTGTCAGTGGCGTTGGGAGTTGTCATGGTGCTGGTCATGGTACTGGTTATGAAAATCAGAACAGTATCACTGAACGGATGCTCTTGCCCTCGTGCATCAGATCGAACGCCTTGTTGATGTCGCTGAGCGGCATGGTGTGAGTGATCAGCGGATCGATGCGGATCTTGCCGTTCATGTACCAGTCCACGATCTTGGGCACATCAGTACGGCCGCGTGCGCCTCCGAAGGCACTGCCGCGCCAGGAGCGGCCGGTCACCAGCTGGAAGGGACGGGTGGAAATTTCCTGTCCCGCGCCCGCCACCCCGATGATGAAGGACTGGCCCCAGCCCTTGTGCGTGCACTCCAGTGCCTGACGCATGGTCTTCACATTGCCGATGCACTCGAAGCTGTAGTCGACGCCGCCCTTGGTCATGTTGATGATCTCGGCGGTAACGTCATCTACCTCCAAGGCATTGACGAAATCGGTCATGCCGAACTCCCGTGCCAGCGCCACCTTGGAGGGGTTGATGTCCACGCCGATGATGCGGTCGGCGCCGACCATGCGGGCACCCTGAATCACGTTGAGGCCGATACCGCCCAGACCAAACACCGCCACGGTGCTTCCGGGCTCCACTTTGGCCTGAAACACCACGGCGCCGATGCCGGTGGTGACGCCGCAGCCGATGTAGCAGACCTTGTCGAAGGGCGCATCACTGCGGATCTTCGCCACGGCAATCTCTGGCAGTACAGTGAAATTGGAGAAGGTCGAGCAGCCCATGTAATGCAGGATAGGCTTGCCGTCCAGCGAGAAGCGGCTGCTGCCATCGGGCATCACGCCGCGCCCCTGGGTCGGGCGGATGGCCTGGCACAGATTGGTCTTCGGGTGCAGGCAGTATTCGCATTCGCGGCACTCCGGGGTGTAGAGCGGAATCACAGTGTCTCCCACCTTCAGCGATTTCACGCCCGGGCCGACCTCGACGACGACCCCGGCACCCTCATGGCCGAGAATGACGGGGAAGGCGCCTTCGGGATCATCACCGGACAGCGTGAAGGCATCGGTGTGGCAGACGCCGGTGGCCTTGATCTCGATCATGACCTCGCCTGCCTTGGGGCCGTCCAGATCGACCTCGACAACTTCCAACGGTTTGCCAGCAGCAAAGGCAACGGCGGCGCGTGTTTTCATGGTGGATTCCTGTGGCATATGGGTAAGCCGCGATTGTAATTAGCGCGGTCCGGTGAGGCAAATAGTGATAACATTTCGCCGCATTAAGAACCACATCAAGAACCGCGCTTATGAACAAGTCCGAACGTAAAAAATTTGTACTGACCGTATCCTGCCCCGAAGCCAACGGTATTGTCCGAGCCGTCAGTGATTTTCTATTTCAACGTGGCGCCACCATCAGCGATGCGGCCCAGCATCGAGACCCGGTACTCGACCGTTTCTTCATGCGCGTGGAGTTCGAGGAGGCGGAAGCCGATCTGCCGGGAACCGAGAAGCTCGACGAAGACTTCACCGAGATCGGTTCGCACTTCGCCATGCAGTGGAGTTTTTACGATCTGGCGGTCAAGCCCAAGGTGTTGATGGCCGTCTCCAAGCATGGGCACTGTCTGAACGACATTCTGCATCGCTGGAGCAGTGGCGTGTTGCCTGCCGATATCGTCGGCGTGGTGTCGAATCACGAAGACCTGCGCGGCATCACCGAGTGGTATGGCATCGATTATCACTACCTGCCCGTGAGTGAAAACAACAAGGACGCACAGGAAGACGAGGTGCTGCGCATCATCGCCACCAAGAAAGTGGATCTCCTGGCACTGGCGCGTTACATGCAGATTCTGTCGCCGAAAATGTGCGAGGTCATGGCCGGTCGGGCCATCAATATCCATCACTCCTTCCTGCCCGGTTTCAAGGGTGCCAACCCTTATCGCCAGGCCTACATGCGTGGCGTGAAGATCATCGGCGCGACGGCGCATTATGTGACGACGGATCTCGACGAAGGCCCGATCATCGAACAGGCTGTGGAGAAGATCGACCACAACTTCGACATCGACGAACTGGTGCAGATCGGGCGTGACGCCGAGTGTGCGGCGTTTGCGCGTGCGGTCAAATGGCACTGTGAACATCGCATCATCGTCAACGGCAACAAGACGGTGGTGTTCAAGTAGGGGATTTCTCCAGCAGGTGCGCCAACTGCTCCAGAGGCATCGGTTTGGCAAAGTAGTAACCCTGCGCCTCCTGACAGCCCATGTCGCGCATGGCGGCTTCCTGTTCAGCCGTCTCGACGCCTTCCGCAATCGTCAGGAGCCCCAGCTGTCGGCCTAGATGCACGATGGTCTCGGCAATCGCTGCACCGTCCTCCGTCGCCAGATCCCGCACGAAGCTGGCATCTACCTTGATCTTGTCGAGCGGCAGTCGGCGCAGATAATTCAGCGATGAGTAGCCTGTGCCGAAGTCGTCGACGGAAACCTGCACGCCCAGCGATTTGAGTTTTCGCAGGCCTTGAATCATGGCCTCGGGGTCATCCATGAGCACCGATTCGGTGATCTCCAACTCCAGTTCGCCCTCCTCAATCTGGTAGCGCTGCAGGGCATTGGCGACCTGGGCAATGAAGGCCGGGCTGCGAAATTGCGGCATGGAGACGTTCACCGCGATGCGCATGCCGGTGATTCCCCCCGCACGGAATTGCGCGAGCTGCGCGCAGGCCTGCTCCAGCACCCAGGCGCCAATCGAGACGATGAGTCCTGAATATTCGGCGATCGGAATGAAGACCCCGGGGGGAATGTAACTGCCATCTTCCTGTGGCCAGCGCAACAACGCCTCCAGACAGACGATGCGACGGGTCTGCAGATCGTACTGGGGCTGATACCAGATGCTGAGCTTCTGCAGCGCGAAATCGACACGCAACTGGCGGATCATCTGCAGCCGCTGTTCCTTGGCCTCTTCCATCTGCGGGACGTAATAATCGAAGTGCCGGATGGTTCTCTTCTTGGCGCTGTTCAGGGCGATATACACGCGCTTGAGCATGATCAGCCCCTGGGTTCCCAAATCGCGCAGGCGCCCCAGTCCGATGGTGGCGTTGATGGTCAGAACCTGATCGCGGGTATTGAAGGGCGATTCAAAAACCGCCAGTACCGACTGTGGCGAGAGATTGAACTCGTCGCCGATGGCACCGAAGACGTCGGCATCCACGCGCGCGATCACCGCATCCGTGCCAAACGCCATGCGCAGGCGATTGGCCACCGAGATCAGCAATTCATTGCCGATCTCCTGGCCGAGGCCGTCGTTGATGTCGGAGAAGTGATCGATGTCTATCAACACGGCGACTTGAGGAGATTCCTCACTGTTCTGACGCTGCTGCAGCAGGCGTGTGAATTCATTGCGGTTGGCGAGCTTGGTCAGAGGGTCCATATAAGCAGTGTTGCGCAGCTTCTGGAACAGCTTCACATTCTCATAACCAATGGCGATGTTGGTGAGAAACACCTGCAGCAATTTCCTGTTGTCTTCCGAGACGGTTTGAGTGGTCTGCAGATAGACGGCGGCGGCGCCGCTCTGACTGCCGAGGTAGAGCACCGTCTCATTGTCGGTATAAAGGTTCTGCTTGCTCTTCATGCAGGTCTCGATGAGTTCGCCGATGTGGCGATCCTGCAGGTTGCTCAAGCGTTGCCGGATAAAAGGGGCATAAGACCCGGCTGCGCCGAGAATATAAATGTCTTCGTTGCGCTCATCCTCTTCGTGATGAGTCTGTGCGCAGAGTATGCCCTCGGCGTGCAGGCCGAGCAGGGAACATATCTGGGTAATCACGCCCTCGGAGAATTCCTGCAGTGAGTGCTGCTCCAACAGACTGGCGCCGGCCTTGATGATCTTCTGCAGGCCGATGCGGTGCTGGTTGATGCTGCGGATCTGTTGATAGGAGCGGATGGAAGAGACCATCAGCGTGGTCAGCGCGCTGTGTGTCAGTTCGGCCTTGGTCTTGTAATCGTTGATGTCATAGTCGTGAATCACCAGCTCTTCGGGGGCATAGCCCGGCTGTCCGGTGCGCAGAATGATCCTGATCTCATCCAGACCCAGCACATTTCTGATTTGGCGCACCGCCTGCAGTCCGGCACCATCACTCTCCATGACGACATCGAGCAGCAGCACGGCGATGTTCTTTTCCCGGGAGAGAATTTCCAGACACTCGGCGGCCGACGTGGCGTGCAGCAGTTCCAGTGGCCTGCCCAGCACTTCAAGCCGGTCCAACGCAAGACGAGTGACTTGATGAACTTCGTCGTCATCGTCCACGATCAGCACTCGCCAGCTATCCCCGTGCCGCCGTGCGGGGCTGGTCTTCACCGGTTCCTCCGGACGGAATTTGATCAGGTCGCTGTCAGGAGTCATATGGCGAACCTCTGCGATCCTGCCGTTCGCGCTGGCGCCGCTCCGGCGCCTCCCGAGGCAGGGTGATGATGAAACGTACGCCCTTGCGGGTCTTCTCATCCAACCGGATGTCTCCCCCCAGCATATCGGTGACGATGTTGTAGGCAATGTGCAAACCGAGGCCGCTGCCGCCTCTGCCCAATTGGGTGGTGAAGAAGGGGTCGAAGATGCGGTTGCGAATGTCCATGGCGATGCCGCGGCCGTTATCGCTGTATTCCATCTCGACGTGCTCGTCGTCGGTTTTCCTGACGATGATCTGCAGCAAGCCGCTCTCGCCAGGCTCGAAGGCATGAGCCAGCGAGTTCATGACCAGATTGGTGATCACCTGCCCGAGCGGGCCGGGATAGGAGTTCATCAGCAGATGCGGTGGCACGTCGACCTCCAGAGTGTGGGGCGTATGCTTGACCTGAGGCTTCAGCGTTGCCACCAGTTCGTCGATCATCACCGAGAGGCTGAAGCTGCGACGGCGCTCACTGGTCTGGTCAACCGCCACCTGTTTGAAGTTCTTCACGAGGTCGGTGGCGCGGCGAATGTTCTGTTCGATGATGCGCGTGCTTTCGGTCGCCGATTCCAGATAGTCGCTCAGCTCGGAATACTTCAGATTGTTGTCGTCGAGCAGCTTGCGCACCTGCGCCGTGCGGCTCTGCAGCACGGTGGCGGCCATCAGGCTGTTGCCGACCGGTGTGTTCAGTTCATGAGAGATACCCGCCACCATGCCACCAAGCGCAGCCATGCGGCCCTGCTGGATCATCTTGCCCTGGGTGTCCTCAAGCTCTTCGGATTTCTGCCGCACCTGTCGTTCGATACGTTGCTGCTGGCGCAAAAGGTTATGGATGATCAGGGTCACCAGCGCGGTGATGGCCAGGCCGATGATGATGGACGCATAAACCAGTCGGTAATTCACCGGGTTGCCGTTGTCTGCGTCGAACTGCCAGATCAGCTCCCAGCTGTACAGCCCCATGTCGATCTGTGTGCGATGCGACAGCTCCGCCGGAGTGTTTAGCGGTGGCAGGCTGGAGTGGTTGATCTCTGGATTTTCTGGATGATAGACCTCCAGGCTGGTGCCACTGGAGATGAAATCGACGGTCACATCGGCGAGCAGGTGGCTGAAATCTATCAGGCAAACGAGCACGCCCTCAATGCCCGCGTTGGGGACGGCAATCGCCAGCGGCAGGTAGCTGACATCATCGATCTGGAACAGGCCGCCTGTGACGATGGCGGGTTTGCTGTTCAGGGCTTGTTCGATAGTGGGAATCAGGCGTTCGTCGATGGTGTAGAACTGCCCGGTTGGCAGAATGTCCAGGTCTCCAGAACCCTGTTGCACCTGATATGAGCCGTCCGCTGCTGCCGTGACAAATGCCAGTGACAGAACGGGGTCGCGCGTCGTGGAGGCAACCAGTTGCGCCGTGGAGGCGATCAGCTCGTCCTGGGTGACTTCCGTGGAGCCAAAATAGAGGATGGACATGGCCACCAGAGGTTCGCGTTCACGCTCCACTCGATAGTTGAGTTCAGCACTCAGCCGTTCGGCCTCGGTGATCGCCTCGGTCTGCCAGTTCTGGAATGCCGCACGGGCGAGCAGCCACCCTACGAATGCTGTGATGGTAACGCCCGTCGCGATGACACTGCCGCGAATGAAGATACGCTGGACTTTGTTTTTGTTGTCCTTGAACACTGGATTCGATCCCGAATTCCTGCACTTAAGTCAGAGTTGCTGTGCTGCGAAAGCCTTCCAGGGAGCAGCGAGGCTATCATAGCCCGGCTGCCGAGAGAGGGGGAAGCTTTTACTGGACACTTTTTGTTCGATGCCAGTTGCGCGTCAGACCAGCAAGCGCGCCAGGTGGATTCCGGTGTGGGATTTCTTCTTCGCAATCAGGCTGCGCGGCTCACCCTGGGCGACGAGCCTGCCACCACCAGCACCACCCTCAGGCCCCATGTCGATGACCCAATCCGCTTCGGCTATAACATCCAGATTGTGTTCAATAACGATGACGCTGTTGCCGGAATCCACCAGCCGGTGCAGGACCCGCAGCAATTTCTCCACGTCGGCCATATGCAGGCCGACGGTGGGTTCATCCAGAATATACAGGCTGTGTGTGGTGGTATTGCGGCGCAATTGTACCGATGGTTTTGCCTTGGCCAGTTCAGCGACGAGCTTGATGCGCTGCGCTTCTCCTCCACTCAGCGTAGGGCTTTGCTGGCCAAGGGTCAGGTAGCCCAGGCCAACATCCTGCAGCAGACTGAGCGGATGATGCACGAGCGGCACGGGCGCAAAGAACTCGACGGCCTCGTCGATATTCATCGCCAGCACCTCGCCGATATGCTTGTCCTTGTAGCGCACATTGAGCGTGTCTTCGTTGAAGCGCCAGCCGTGACATTCCTCGCAATTCACGCGCACGTCCGGGAGGAAATTCATCTCGATGCGCCGCATGCCGTTGCCAGAGCACGTCTCGCAGCGCCCGCCTGCCACATTGAAGGAGAAACGGCCCGGACCATAGCCACGCAGACGTGCGTCGACGGTGTCGGCGAACAGCTTGCGGATGATGTCGAAGATGCCGATGTAACTGGCCGGGCAGGAGCGTGGTGTCTTGCCGATAGGGGTCTGGTCGACTTGTAACAGGCGGTCGACGTTCTGCCAGCCGAGCAGTGTTTCGCAACCGTGCCATGCCGCCTGCTTTCTGCGCGAGCCCCGGGTCTGTAGTGCCTGCCGCAGATTGTCGAAGAGGACGCCGCGAATCAGGCTGCTCTTGCCGCTGCCGCTGACACCACTGATGGCGACGAGGCGACGCAGCGGAATATCTAGGCTCAGATTGCGCAGGTTGTGCAGTGTCGCTTTCTCGATACGCAGCGCCTCGCCCTGCCATCGAGCCCGTGCCTCGTCATTGCGCAGATCGGCGAGTGGATGGCGCAATGGGTTGGCGAGGAAGCGCCCGGTCAGAGAACGTTTGTTTTTCTTCAGCTGTGCCAGTGTGCCCTGTGCGACGATCTCGCCGCCACGGCTGCCCGCACCCGGACCGACGTCGATGATATGGTCAGCCTCCGCCATGGTGGCATCGTCGTGCTCGACGACGATCACCGTGTTGCCGTGTTGCTGCAGTTCGCGCAGCGTGCTGATGAGCAGGGCGTTGTCGCGCGCATGCAGCCCGATTGTCGGTTCATCAAGGATGTAGCAGACCCCTTGCAGGTTGGAGCCGAGCTGGGAGGCGAGCCGGATGCGTTGGGCCTCGCCACCACTCAGCGACGGCGCGGCGCGGTTCAGGCTCAGGTAGCCGAGGCCCACCTTGTTGAGGAAACTCAGCCGTGAGCGCAATTCCGGCAAGAGGTCGCGGGCGATGGCCGTCTCCTTCTTGTCGAAGCGGAATTTGCCGACCTGCTGCTCGGCGTCCTGCACCGAGAGTCCGGTGAAATCTGCAATCGAGCGGCCTTCGAGGCGCACCGCCAGCGCTGTCGGGTTGAGGCGGTGACCGTCGCAGGAGGGACAGCAGATGCGTGCGGGCGGCTGCTCGTCCTTGTCCTCGGGTGTCTCCAGCCAGACCTCTTCCTCGCCGGTCTGCTCCTCGGTGAAACTGGGGATGATCTCGCCGGTGCCGAAGCAGGTGTTGCACCACCCATGTTTCGAGTTGTAGGAGAACAGGCGGGGGTCGAGTTCGTCGAAACTGTCGCCGCAGGAGGGGCAGGCACGCCGGGTCGAGAACAGTATGTCCGCGCGGCGGTCACCCTGTGTAGCTTTGGCGGAAGCGACGATCAGCAGGCCATTGCCCAGTTCGAGAGTCTGATCGAGCAGTGCCGCCAGTGCCGCTTCATCGCGGGCGCTGACCTTGCAGGAGCCGGTCAGAATCTCGATGTCGTGTTCCTTGTAACGGTCGGGCAGGGCCCAGGGATCGCTGTCGACGTAATGGCCGTCGCTGCGCATCCGCGCATAACCTCGGCTCGTCGCCCACGCCGCCAGCTCCTTGTAGACGCCCTTGCGGCCGACCACCATCGGGGCCAGCAAATGCACCTGCTGGCCTTTCCAGTCGGTCAGGATGCGCGCCAGGATCATGTCGCGGCTCTGCGGCGCGATGGCCTCGTCGCAGCGCGGACAGTGCTGTGTGCCCAGCTTCACGAACAGCAGACGCAGGAAGTGATAGATCTCCGTGAGAGTTGCCACGGTGCTCTTGCGGCCACCACGACTGGTGCGCTGTTCAATCGCGACTGTGGGCGGAATGCCGTGAATCGCGTCGACGTCCGGCCGGGTCGCAGGTTGCACGAACTGGCGGGCATAGGCGTTGAGCGATTCCAGATAGCGGCGCTGGCCTTCCCCGAAAATGATGTCGAAGGCGAGGGTGCTCTTGCCGCTGCCGCTGACGCCGGTGATGACGGTGAATTTGTTCCACGGAATGCTGACGTCGATATTCTTGAGGTTGTGCTCGCGGGCGTGGTGAATCTGGATAACCCTGACCGGCGCGACGGTTGGCAGCGCAGTCGCCGCTTCCTGTATCAGCGCCGCAGCGCGGCCACGAGTATTCTGCAGACTCTGTTCGTACTCGCGCAGGGCCTGTGCCGTGAGCCCCTTGCCGTGCAGCAGGAACTCCTGCGGGGTGCCTTCCGCCACCAGCATGCCGCCCTTGTCTCCGCCTTCTGGTCCAATGTCGATCAGCCAGTCTGCGGCGCGAATCACGTCCAGGTTGTGCTCGATGATGAGCAGGGAATGCCCGGCGTCGAGGAGCTTGCGGAAGGCGCTCATCAGCACGCTGATGTCGTGAAAATGCAGGCCGGTGGTCGGCTCGTCGAACAAGAAGAGCAGGCCCTTGCCGGGCCTGGCCGCCCCGCGCTTGCGCGCGGCACTGGCCGATTTCTGCTGGCCCTGCGCGATCTCCGCCAGATGGCCTGCCAGCTTCAGGCGCTGAGCTTCGCCGCCGCTCAGGGTGGGCACGGCCTGACCGAGCTGCACATATTGCAGGCCGACATCCAGCAGTGGTTGCAGACAGGTCAGCACAGCGGCGTCGTCCGCGAAGAAGGCCAGTGCCTCGTTGACCGTCATCTCCAGCACGTCGGCGATGGTCTTGCGGCCGGGTGTGGCGCCGGAGATCCGCACTTCCAGAATCTCGCGCCGATAGCGCTGGCCGTTGCATTCCGTGCAGCGCAGGTAGACATCGCTTAGGAACTGCATTTCCACGTGCTCGAAGCCATTGCCACTGCAAGTAGGGCAGCGGCCATTGCCAGCGTTGAAACTGAAGGTGCCGATGGTATAGGCGCGCTCCTTCGCCAAGGGTTCGGCGATGAAGCGCTGGCGGATGACGTCGAAGGCGCCGACATAGGTGGCGGGGATGGAACGGGTGGTCTTGCCGATGGCGCTCTGGTCGACCATGACCACGTCCTGCACATGTTCCAGACCGGTGATTGCGGTGTGCGCGCCGGGCGCCTCGGTGGCCCGCCCGAAATGTTTGCAGGCGCCGCGATAGAGCACGTCGTGAATGAGCGTGGATTTCCCCGAGCCGCTGACGCCGGTGAGGCAGACCAGCTTGCCGAGCGGGATGCTGACGTCCATATTTTGCAGGTTATGTTCGCGGGCGCCGGTGATGTGGATGGTGCCAGCCCCTGTGGGAGCGGGCCTAGCCCGCGATCTGTCCAGCGATGTGTCGCGCGATCTGTCCCGCGAAAAATACCCAGCAGCCACTTCCGCAACACCCGCAGCTTGCTTCTGCAACACCAGATCCAGCACCGAGCGCTGTCCGTTCAGATACTGCGCCGTCAGGCTGTCCTTGTTCCGCAGCAGTTGCGCTGGCGTGCCCATGAAGCGGATCTCGCCGCCATCCTTGCCCGGGCCGGGTCCGATGTCGATGATGAGGTCGGCGGCCAGCATCACCTGCGGATCGTGTTCGACGACGATCAGAGTGTTGCCCGCGTCGCGCAGGCGCTGCAGGATGCGGATCATGCGCGTCATGTCGCGGGAATGCAGGCCGATGCTCGGCTCGTCGAGCACGAACAGCGTATTGACCAGCGAGGTGCCGAGCGCCGTGGTCAGATTGATGCGCTGCACTTCGCCACCACTGAGCGTGCGCGACTGCCGGTCCAGTGTCAGGTAGCCGAGGCCGACGTCGAGCAGATACCCCAGCCGCGAGCCGATCTCTGTCATCAGCAACTGCGTCGCCTCTGTGGGAGCGTGCCCTGCACGCGATTGTGTCTCAACAAATCTTCGAGCATCGCTTGCAGGCAAGCTCCCACAGGCTACGCTCGAAAAAAACTCCGCGCAGCGCTCCAGCGACAGCGTCATGATCTCGTGGATGTTGTGACTGTCTCCGCCGCCATGCAGCCGCCACCACTGACTCTCGGCTTTCAGGCGCGTGCCATGACAAACATGACACTCGGTATACGCCCTGTACTTCGACAGCAGCACGCGGATGTGCATCTTGTAAGCCTTGGTTTCCAGCCACAGGAAGAAGCGTCGCACTCCGTACCAGAGTCCGTCTTCGGAAGGGCCTTCGCCCTCCAGCACCCACTGCTGATGCTCATGACTGAGTTGCTGCCACGGCGTGTTGATTGGAATGCCGCGCTTGCGGGCAAACTTCAACAAGTCGTCCTGGCACTCCTTGAAGCTGGGAGTCTGCCACGGTTTGATCGCCCCCTGCGCCAGCGTCTTGTTTTCATCGGGAATCACCAGCGCGAAATCCACACCGATGATGCGTCCGAAACCGCGACATTCCTCACAAGCTCCAATGGGGGAGTTGAAGGAAAACAGGCTCGGCTGTGGCTGCGCGAATTCGATGTCGCAGTCGGGGCAGTGGTGGTGGCTGGAGTAGCGCAGGGGGGTGGTGGGGTGATTAGTGAGTTCAGTAGTGAGGTCATCGCGGGCGGGGCCCGCTCCCACAGGGTCCGTTCCCGCATAGACGACTACGCGGCCGTTGCCGTGATGCATCGCGACTTCCAGTGCCTCGCCCAGACGCTCGCGATTGTCGGCGTTCAGACGCAGCCGATCCTGTACGGCTTCGACGACATCACCCGTGCGGGACTGAATGCGGGTGTAGCCCTGCTGGCCGAGTAGTTGTACGACCTCTTCCTCGCTGAAATTGTGCGGCACGCGGATCGGCAGGCAGATGATCAACCGCTGCTCCGGCTGCAGGCGCTGGTACAGATCGGCCATGATGCTCTGGGCGCTGTCCTTGCGCACGATACGCGCACAACCGGGGCAGTGCAGCACAGCCAGCCGGGCGAAGGCGAGTTTCAGATAGTCATTGAGCTCCGTCATCGTGCCCACGGTGGAGCGCGAGGTGCGCACCGGATTGCTCTGGTCGATGGCGATGGCCGGCGGGATGCCCTGAATGCTGTCCACTGCGGGCTTGTCCATGCGGTCCAGGAATTGGCGGGCGTAGGCAGAGAAGGTCTCGACGTAACGACGCTGGCCCTCGGCATAGATGGTGTCAAAGGCGAGGGTGGATTTACCTGATCCACTGACCCCGGTGACGACAATCAGTTTGCCCGTGGGCAGTGTCAGGTTCAGGTTCTTGAGGTTGTTTTGCCGCGCACCCTTGATGACGATGCTCGTGCCGGAATTGTGTTTGGCGGACTGCTCTGGAGGCATGGCTGGACCTGTGCTGGGCTGATGACTGGCGGTCGGTTATAGATCGTGGGCTGTAACAATATACAGTAGGGTGGCGATGGAAGACAAACTGGTTCTGGGAGAAAAATCCAAGTGTGGATATTCGCCAACAATTGCACAGATTGGTGATAAGCACATCGGACGTTTTCGACTAAAACCGGAATTAACGTTGATAAAACAGTATGTTGAATAAAAAAGACAACTTGGTGCAGTTGTTGCTGAATAGTCCTTCAAAGAAAGCCAAAACCGCCCCAAATGCGCAAAGGCTTCGCAAGAATGCTGACCACAGGGCTTTTACGATTATCAACTGCAAACAGATTGGAGACTATCAGCAATGGATACACAAACGATCAGCGACGGACTGTCGCTCAAGAAGCGCGTCACTCTGCTTACCTCTTTCCTCATCCTGCTGCTGCCCATGGTGGTGGTGGCCGATGTCTGTACCTATGAGAAAACCGTGTCCTTCACGGTGCCCGCCGACGCCGTTCAGCGTCTGAGCATACGCGCAGAAACCGGCGCCCTGGCGGTGTACGCGCTGCCAACACGGGAGGGGGAACAAGATGAAGTCCGTGTCGAGGCCCATGTCTGTTCGGCCAGAAAGGCAACTCTGGATTACATGGATGTAGTGCATTCACTGAAAGGCGACGTTCTGCTGGTGCAGGCAGTGGTCCCGGAGATAAATTCCGCGTTCTGGATCAATCATTACCCCTACATCGACCTGGACATCGGCATACCGGCCGGGCTGGCAGTGACGATCAAGGATGGCAGTGGCGACATGCAGGTGAATGGTTCCGGGATGCTGCAGATTGACGATGGCTCGGGCAGCATCACCGTCGGCGGCATTGTCGGCGACGTCCGGATCGAGGACGGTTCTGGCGAGATCAACGTGGCGCAGGTAGACGGTGCAGTGGACATTCACGACGGATCCGGCGCCATTGATATCAGTCATGTGATGAGCGATGTGGTCGTGGATGATGGCTCAGGCGAGTTGCGCATTGCCCAGGTCGGCGGCGCGGTCTCGATCAGCGATGGGTCCGGCAGTATCGACGTCGTTGATGTGGAACAGGCAGTTACCATATTGGAAGACGGCTCCGGAAGCACCGAATATCGCAACATCACTGGTGATATCTTTCAGCCCTGATGCAGACGGAGTGTGAGTAGAGCTGTTAACATCGACCGCGTTTTCGACTCTTAACTCTTGCTGTCAGTTCTTGCTGCCAGTTCTTGCTGATGGTGTGTGCGGTCATGCGATGGAAACTCTGATTGCCTGTGCAGTTGTCATGCTGGGCGCATTTGTGCAGACCGCCCTGGGCTTCGGCCTGGCGGTCGTTGCCGCACCGATTCTGTATTTCATTGATCCTTACTACGTTCCCGCACCTATCACGACCTGTGCATTGGTGCTGTCTGTCTTCAATGTTCTGAGCATGCGTCAGCAGGTGTCCTTCCGGGGGCTGGGCAACGCCGTGATCGGCAGGGTGCCGGGGTCATTGTTGGGGGCGGCGTTGCTGCTGTGGATCGACAAAGACTGGTTGGCGTTGTGGATCGGCCTGTCAGTATTGCTGGCGGTGGCGGTCAGCATGACCTCGCTGCGCTGGCAGCCAACGCCGGGACGCATGTTGCTGGCGGGCTTCATGTCCGGCTTCATGGGCACCAGTTCGTCGATCGGCGGACCACCGATGGCGCTGCTCTGGCAGCATCAGGAGGTCAATCTGATCCGCGCCAATCTCTCTGCTTTCTTCGTGATCAGTTGTCTGATGTCGCTGATCATTCTCGCCCCCATCGGTCAGTTCGGCAGTCGGCAGATTCTGCTGTCGTTGCCCCTGTTGCCGGCCACGTATCTGGGCTTCGTGATCGCCAGGCGCAGCATGAGGAGCATTCCTCATCAGCGGCTGCGGGTGGCCTCGCTCTCGCTGTGCGCGTTGGCGGGGCTTGCCGCAGTGCTGTCGTTCTGGTTCTGACACAGCCTTTACAACTTCTGTCTCAATCCAGCGGATCGAACTCCGGCAGCGTCGCCACACCGGCTCGCATGCTGGACGCCAGCGCCAGCGTCCTCGGCAGCAGACGCTCGAAATAGAAACGTGCCGTGACCAGTTTGTTGCGATAGAACGCGGCGTCTTTTTCACTCGGATTGTTCTGCAATGCGGTGTCCGCCACCAACGCGGCTTGCGCCCATGTCCAGGCCATGACGGTGTAGCCCGAGAACATCAGATAGTCGTAGGCGGCTGCGTTGATCTCGTCGGGATTCTGCAGAGCCTTCACCCCCAGTTCGCCGGTTAGCGCTGTCCACTGCTGCACGAGCTTCTGCAGTTGCGCGGTGTAGGGGCCGTCAGGGTGCTGCTGACAGAAGCCGCCGACCAGCAGCAGGAACGGTTCCAGAGCCTTGCCTCGGCTGCCGAGGATCTTGCGGCCCAGCAGGTCGAGGCCCTGAATGCCACTGGTTCCTTCATAGATCGAGGTGATGCGGGCATCGCGGAAATGCTGCTCCTGGCCCCATTCACGCACATAGCCGTGGCCCCCGAGGACCTGCACACCATAACTGGTGGCCTCCACACTGACCTCGGAGAGAAAACCCTTGGCAACCGGAGTCAACAGAGAGAGCAGGGCCTCGGCGGTCTCGCGAACCTGAGCATCATCGCTGTAGCGCTCGCGATCCGTCTGCATGGCGAGGAAGTAGCTCAGCGCTCGACCGCCCTCGGCGAAGGCGCGCTGGGTGAGCAGCATGCGACGAATGTCCGGGTGCACGATGATGGGGTCGGCGGCGGCCTCGGGGTTGCTGCGCACGCTGCCGCGGAATTGCACACGGTCATGGGCATAGCGCAGCGCGGTCTGATGCGACACCTCGATCTGCGCCAGTGCCTGCTGCGCCACGCCCATGCGCGACTCGTTGATGAAGGTGAACATACAGCTCATGCCCTTGTGGGGCGGACTGATCAGGTAGCCCGTGGCTTCATC
Source organism: Gammaproteobacteria bacterium (assembly GCA_030654835.1). GTDB lineage: Bacteria > Pseudomonadota > Gammaproteobacteria > Pseudomonadales > Pseudohongiellaceae > UBA5078. The sequence goes on from JAURWS010000012.1 coordinate 24,754, forward strand.
GAAATTGATGACACAGGTGGAGTTGCCATGAATGCCCATCTTGTGTTCGATGGAGCCACAGCGCACAGTATTGCGGGCGCCGCGCTGGCCTTTCTCGTCGACCATGAACTTCGGCACCAGAAACAGCGAGATGCCCTTGATACCGGGAGGTGCGTCGGGAAGGCGAGCCAGCACGATGTGAACGATGTTGTCGGTGAGATCGTGCTCCCCGGAGGAGATGAAAATCTTGCTGCCGCTGATGCGATAGCTGCCATCGGCGGTGGGGGTAGCACGCGTGCGCAGCAGACCCAGATCGGAGCCGCAGTGCGCCTCGGTCAGGCACATGGTGGCAGACCAGCGTCCGGCGATCAGATTCGGCAGGTAACGACGCTTGAGGTCGTCATCGGCGTGCGCCGCGATGGTCTGGATGCCGCCCATGCTGAGGCCGGGATACATGGTCCAGGCATGGTTGGCCGAACACATGATCTCCATGCAGAACCCGGCCAGTGAGGCGGGCAGCCCCTGGCCGTCCAACTCTGTTGGCATCGCCAGCGTGGTCCAGCCGTTGGCGATGTACTGCGCGTAGGCTTCCTTGAAACCGGGCGGGGTCGTGACCTCGCCATCGTGCCAGGTGCACCCAATCTTGTCGCCGACTGCATCCAGAGGTGCCAGCACCTCCTGTGCAAACTCGGCCGCGCTTTCCAGCACGGCGGTGACGATATCGGGGCTGGCTTCGCGGCCCTGTGAAAAACTGGCGTAGTGAGAGGTGAAGTCGAACACCTCTTCGATGTTGAAGCGCATGTCGCGCAAAGGTGCCTGATACTGTGACATTGTCTGCCTCCTTTTGAGTGCATTGGGCGATGCTTTGTCGTGAGTGTGGGGCTTGCCCGGAGCATAGCACGGCTGTGCAGTCTGCCGCCTGTGGTGGAGGTTCCGACAGCGCGCGCAACCATAGAAAACTGTTTAATTCCCGTTTGGGATGGGATTACACTGACGCCTTCTTTTTAGAGAGGCTGAGTAATAATGAACCAATGGCCCGCTGAGATCAGTATTGACGCGTTCCGTCGCACCTGGGTGCTGGAGGGCGAACCACTGTGGCGTCGGGTTTTTGAGACTCATCGGGAGAAAATGCAGATCAAGAATCCGCAGATTGCCCTCGGCAATCTGGAGAAGATTTTTACCTGTACTTTCCGTCTCGCCAACTCCAAGGGTTTTCAGGCCATGAGTCTGCGCGACCTCAGCCGCGAGACTGACATCAGCATGGGTGGTCTGTACGCGTATATCGGCAGCAAGGATGATCTGGCTGCCGCGATCGAGGAAGTGCTGCGCCAGGCCATCGACGATGTGATGTCCGACCAAGCCGTGATCAGTCTGGACCCGGTCAACCGGCTCAAGGCGATTATCTACGGGGATATCTACATGAATGAAATCATGCATCCCTGGTATTACTTCTGTTATCTGGAGGCAAAAGGCCTGTCACGCGAGCAGCGCGAGGCGGCCATGCGGATGGAACTGAAGTTTGACGAACGTCTGCGGGATACTTTTCAGGCGGGTGTCGATGCTGGCATCTTCACCATGGACAAGATTGCACTGTTGGCCACCAACACGACCTCCATGCTGCAGCAGTGGTACCTCAAGCGCTGGAAGTTTCAGCTGATGGGAACGCAGACCGACGAGTATGCGGCGTTCGTGTTCGAGACAACGCTATGCAATCTCAAGTGTTCTCTGGATTGATTCCCTTCTTGTCGGCATAGAACGCGCGGATGGCAGGCATGTCGGCTTCGATCTCGCCGCTCGGGTGAAAGAAGTCGGCGAGTCCCGCTTCTTTCTTGGCGGCGTCGATATACCCCATCAGCACTGGCACGCCGGCATTGACGGCAATGTGGTAAAAGCCCGTCTTCCATTCCTTGACTCTGCTGCGCGTTCCTTCCGGCGGAATCAATACCACCAGTTCCGGGTTCTCGTGATACTGGCGGACCGTATGCTCCACCAGATTCTGATGGCGGTTGCGGTCCACTGGAATCCCACCGAGCCATTTCATCAGCCCCGCGACCGGGAAGGGAAACAGGCTGTTCTTGCCCATCCAGTAGATGCGCATGCGCAGCTTGAGAATCACCAGCAGCATCAGCACGAAATCCCAGTTGCTGGTGTGTGGCGCGCCGATCAACACGAAGCGTGCATTTTCCAGTGGCCTGCCCACGGCCCTCCAGCCACTGAGCTTGAGCAGGCCGATGGCGATTATCCGCAACAGCGGCGTCAGCAATGGTGTTGAGAAGACGGTGGTACGCATAGTTCGGGTTGCTCTCTACCAGCGGTTGACGTAGTCGTCCACTGCGAGTTCGCGCAGCGGGCGGGCGGTGCCTTCCGGCGTGCCGATGTACAGGAAGCCGATGATCTTTTCATTTTCCCCCAGCCCCAGTGCCTCGGTGATCACCGGATGTGAAGCCATTGGGCCGGTTCTCCAGACTGCGCCAAGGCCTTGTGCATGAGCGGCAACGAGCATGGCATGCGTGGCCGCTCCCGCCGACAGATCCTGTTCCAGCTCCGGAATCTTGGCGTGCGGAGCAGCACGTGAAATGCTGACAATGATCAATGGGGCTCGCAAGGCCTTGCTGCCAGCACTCTGCTGTTCCTCGGCGCTGAGGTCGGGATTGTCCTGCAGCGCGGCGGCCGCGAACAGGTCTGCGAGCCGTTGCAGCGATATGCCTTCGATGCGCAGAAAGCGCCAGGGACGCAGTTGACCGTGATCCGGTGCGCGCAGGGCGGCTCGAAAGAGGTTGTTGATGACACCGTCGTCCGGGGCGGTGCCGCCGACCTTGCCGACTGAGGATCTGGTGTGCAGTGCACTGAGTGCGTCCATGAAAAGCCTTTGTTCTGTGTGGTTGTTGCGGCCAAGAATAGTGGAAAACCGGGCCGATGGAAACTCGCCAACAGCACGCCGACTTCACGCCGACCTCGCACTACCTCCTGACAACAGTCGGTAAATTTTGAGGGATGTTGTACGATATTTTTGTGGTACTATTTCCCACTAAATTAGTCGGGAATGCCGTTTCGCGACAATATAAAGTCGTAAGACTGTCGCCCCGAAGAAGAATTGAAACTGGAGCCAGAGCCCGCGTATGAGTTCAATAGCTGATGTGATCGCCGTAAGTTCCGACCGCCCCATGTATCCCCAGACCAAGTCGCGCTGGTTTGGCAAAGTGGCCGACAAGAAGAAGCTGCGGCTGGTGTTCAGCTTCTATTCCCCCGATGGCAATGAAGTGGCGATGCCACTGGCGAGCATGTCGGCGTATCTGAAGCGCGACTTTCCGTGGGTCGAAGTGATTCTGAAGCCGGTCCTGATCCTGCGCGACGCCGAGGCCTACAATCCCGAGAATTACGCACGCAGCATCGCTGCCTTGCAGCCGGATCTGATCGCCTTCTCGATAATGAGCCCGCACTGGTACCCGATGGAGCCCTATTTCCAGGTGCTCAAGTCATTGCTGCCGGAATTGCCGATCTGCATCGGCGGCTATCAGGCCATGCTCTCTCAGGAGCAGACCATCGAGAATCCGAATATTGACTTCATGTGTGTCGGCGATGGTGAGTACGCCATCGGCAACCTCGTGCAATTCCTGCGCGGCAGCAAGGACGGCCCCGTCGACGGCATGTGGGAGAAGCTGAGTGACGGCGAAGTCTTCAAAACCGAGCCCCATCAGATCGGCGATCTCGCAGCGCTGCCATTCCCGGACTACGACATCTTCGCGAAGGACGGCAAGTTCACCGACGTCAACACGTCGATCTTCGGGCCGAAGGAGAAGGTGGTATTGCCGGTGATGACAGGGCGTGGTTGTCCCTATCGCTGCACCTATTGCTGCAACACCCCGCTGCTCGACGGCTGGAAGACCAAGAAAGAGTTCCTGCGCAAGTATGAGCCCGAGGCCATGGTCGAGGAGCTGATTCGTCTGCGTGATCGCTACAACGTCGGTTACTTCGAGTTCTGGGATGAGCTGTTCCTCTCCAACCTCAAGTTCGTGCGCGCCTTCTTCGAGCTCTACAAAGAGAAGATTCATCTGCCTTTCTCCATCAACTCCCGCGTGGAGGTGATGAACGAGAAGTTCTGTGAGTCAGCCGCAGAGGCCGGGTGTCACACGATCTGGTTCGGCATCGAGAGTGGCGACGAGAAGTATCGCTCCACCATGCTGGGCCGCAAGATGACCAATCAGCAGGTGATAGACGCGGCGGACAATTGCAAGAGGGCAGGCATCAACCGGCTGACCTTCAACATCGTCGGCATGCCGCTGGAGACGGCGGAGAACATGCGTCAGACGCTGGAGCTTAACCGTCGCATCGCCCCGGAATTTTTCTTCTTCTTCCCCTACATTCCGTTGCGCGGCACGCCGCTCTATAACCGCGCCAAGGAAGAAGGTCTGCTGCTGACCACCAAGAAGAACCTGCACTATCTCTCGGCAGCCAACGACAAGCAGTTCACGCTCAACATGAAGGAACGCCCCGATCTGCTGACGGCCGAAGATTACAACTCCATCTGTCAGGAAATGCTGGCCTTCCAGGAGAGCAACAACCGCCTGAGTTTTCCGGATGAAGCGGGTGAACAGGTGATCGCGAAAGTGGAAGACAAGAGCTTCAGCATAGTCGATGACGAGCAGAAGGCGGCGTTTGCTGCTGTTGCTGCCGAGCCGGTGGTTCGAGAGGCGGTGGTCAAGGAACCCGTGGTCAAGGAATATGTACCGCCAGTGGTGGTCGCAGCGGCAGAGCAGGGCAAGAGTGAGAAGGAGGGTGGGTTGTTCTCCAGCCTCCGCAATCTGTTCAAGAGCTGATCACGCTCGCTACATTGTCAAACCCACTTCATGGCGCTCTTGAACGTGCGCCATGAGAGTGCCGCCATGATGACATTGCCGAGCAGTGCCCCGCCGTAGAATCCCGCCAGCCCGAACAGCGTGCTACCCAGCCAGGCCAGCGGCACATAGAACACAAAGAAGCGGGCGATACTCAGGTACAGCGCCATCATTGGCTTGTGCAAGGCGTTGAACGCCGAATTGGTCAGGATCACCACCCCCTGCAATCCATACCCCAGCGGCAGAATCCAGATGAACAGCCGAATCGCCCTGGCCACCGCTTCATCCTCCGTGAATACTGCCGCGATCACCCACGCCAGCAACCCCATCGCGACATAGACGATCAACTGCCAGACGAGGATGAATTTCATCGTCAGCCGGTAGGATTCCATGATGCGATCCATGCGCCCGGCGCCCAGGTTCTGGCTGATGAAGGGCGGCAGGGTAGACGACAGTGCCAGCACCAGCAGGCAGGCGATAGATTCAATACGCGACCCGACTCCGAACGCTGCCACTGTGCTCTCGCCATAACTTGCGGCAATGGCGGTCATGATCCCAGCCGCCAGCGGGGTCATCATGTTGGCGCCGGAAGCGGGGATACCGATGCGCAACATCTCGCGGCTGGAGGAGATGAAGATACTCAGCGACGGGATGCCCGTGTACACCAGTTGCAGTTTCTTGGTCAGGTAGTAGAACAGGTAGAAGAAGGCCACTACCCAGGAGATCAGGGTGGCGATGGCGGCCCCCTGGATTCCCAATGCCGGGATGGGCCCGAAACCGAAGATGAGGATCGGGTCGAGGATTGCGTTGATGACACCCGAGGCGGCCATCACGATGCTGGGGGTCTTGGTGTCGCCACAGGCGCGCAGCACGCTGTTGGCTGTCGTCATGCCAACCAGCAGCGCGCTGGCGGGCAGCCATATTTCCATATAGTCGCGAATCTGTGGCAGCAGTGCCTCGCGCGCCCCCATCAACAGGAAAATTTCATCCATGAAAATGTAGCCAATCAGCGAGAGGATCAGAGCAAGCAGGATGGAAGTGTAGTTGGTGACCGTCGAGGCCTGCTTGGCCTTCTCGTGTTCACAACAACCGAGGTATTTCGCGACGACTGCTGAGGTGCCGATCCCGAGCCCGATGGCCAGACTCAGGATCATGAAGGTTACGGGAAAGGTGAAACTGATCGCCGACAGCGGTTCCGTCCCCAGCATGCTGATGAACAGCGTGTCGATGAGGTTGAAGGAAAACATCATGAGCATGCCGATGATCATCGGACCCGTCATGCGTTTCAGCGTCGCCGGGATAGGATCATCGACGAGGCTGTGCTGTCTGCGTGTTCTCTTCTCTGCCATGTGTCAAAACGAGTCAGCTGTACGACCACTGCAGAGAGTGCTTCTCGGGGGCAGAGATAATAGAGCCTGATGTCCTGTTATATTTGTTGTCGGTTGGCTGTCTTGCGGTTGCCAATGAGACCCGGCTGATGTCTGTTTTATGTCGACTTTATAATTTACTTTTTTCCGCCTGCTGCCTGTCGGAATTGCAGCATTTGCTTGAAACACTTTGGATTGCCGAAAATCAGCTCGGCACTGGAAGAGATTTCCGGATTCCCCGCCGCATCGCTGATAAGGGCACCTGACTCCTGCAAAATCAATATGGCGGCGGCGATGGCGCTCGGGTCATTCTCGCCCAGCCAGCCGGCATCCAGACGTCCTGCGGCCACCCAGGCCAGGTCCAGTGCCGGGCAGCCGGTGAGGCGCACTTCGCACTGCAGACCATAGAGACTCTGCAGCATATGCAATACTTTTTCGCTGTGTGCTGCGTTCAAGGGGGCGGAGTCGAGACTCACGAAACCTTTCTCCAGAGTCTTGGCCTTGCTCACGCGCAGACGCTGGGTGCTGGTCTGTGCGCCGGTGCCCCGGCTGGCAGTAAATTCTTCGCGCAGCATTGGGTTGACCAGCACCGCATGGTTGACCCTGCCCTCGGTGGCCAACGCCACGGACACGCAGAAGTGGCTGATGCCGCGCATGTAATTGACGCTGCCGCACAGGGGATCGATGATCCACACGTTGTTGGTGTCGCGGCCCTTGATGGTGCCGGAGACGCGGGATTGGATGCTGTAGTCGGGGTAGGCCTTCTGCAGGTGATAGATGATGGTCTTTTCGGAATCCAGATCCATGTTGGTGATAGCTTGATCGCCGTTTTGCTCTACTACCCTTACGCGGTCGAGACGGTCAATGTTGTGGGCGAGAACTTCGGACGCATCGCGTGCGGCCTTGAGAGCGATATTGACGATTGCATGCATAGTGACTGGAAACCTGGCTTTTTGAGGACGCGCAATCATAGCAAATAGTGCCGATTTTAGCTGCTATAATCCCGGCCCTGATTTTCTGCGCCCCTGCGGGGCATTTGAGGTGCTGTTTTGTCAGACAAGCTGGATTTGCACAATATTCGCATCGTCCTGGTGAACACGTCCCATCCGGGCAATATCGGAGCGACGGCCCGGGCGATGAAGAATATGGGCTTTCGCCATCTCTATCTCGTTGATCCGGAAGATTTTCCCAGTGCCGTGGCGACCGGGCGTGCAGTGTCTGCCGTGGATATTCTGGAGTCCGCCGTCGTCACCCCGACGCTGGAAGAAGCGATTGTCGACTGCGGCCTGGTGATTGGTGCCAGTGCCCGTTCCCGCCGTGTGCCCTGGCCCCTCCTGTCACCGCCTCAGTGTGCGGAGAAGGTCACCGCTGAGTGCCACAACAACAAGGTGGCACTGGTCTTCGGTCGCGAAGATGCGGGCCTGACCAATGAAGAGCTGCAGTTGTGTCACTACCACGTCAACATTCCCGCCGACGAAGAATACAGTTCATTGAATCTGGCCGCCGCCGTCATGGTGATCAGCTATGAGGTGCGCATGGCGCTGCTGCGCCGGGCGGGTGAACCGCTGGCCCGCACCGACAGCGGTCATGATGTCGCTGGCGCGCAGGGGCAGGCGGAAGATGTCGTGGTCGCGGGTCTGGACTGGGATGTGCCCAGGGCCACGGGCCAGCAGCTGGAGAGTTTCTACACCCACCTCGAACAGGTGATGATTGACCTCAACTTCCATGATCCGGAGAATCCACGCCTGCTGATGATGCGCATGCGACGTCTGTTCGGGCGCATTCGTCCCGACCAGATGGAGATCAGCATCCTGCGTGGTCTGATGTCTCACATCGACATGCTCAATGAGCGCGCCACCCGCAACATCACCGTGGAGCAGCAGCGCAAAGAACGCAAGAATCAGAATCTCTAACAAGCAGAAACGTTAACAATCAGAACCACAGGTTTGAGTCAGTATGTCTTTTTTGTATGAACAGATTGCCACCGAAATCGCCGCCAAACCCTCGCAGGTGCAGGCCGCCGTCGCGCTTCTCGATGAAGGTGCCACCGTGCCCTTTATCTCCCGTTACCGCAAGGAAGTCACTGGCGGACTGGATGACACGCAGCTGCGCAAACTGCAGGAGCGTCTCTACTATCTGCGTGAGCTGGAAGAGCGCCGCGACACCATCCTCAAGAGTGTGAAGGAGCAGGACAAACTCTCGCCAGAGCTGGAGCGCCAGATTCGCGGTGCCTCCACCAAGACCGAGTTGGAGGACCTCTATCTCCCCTACAAACCCAAGCGTCGCACCAAGGCGCAGATCGCCCGCGAGGCGGGGCTGCAACCACTGGCCGACATGCTCTATGCCGAACCCAAGCGCAATCCCGAACAGGAGGCCGAGGCCTTCATCAATGCCGAGTTGGGCTTCGCCGATGTGAAAGCAGTGCTTGATGGCGCGCGCCACATCCTGATCGAGCAATTCAGCGAGGACGCGAAACTGCTGGGCCAGTTGCGCGACTATTTCTGGCAAAAGGCGCAGGTGATTTCCGCAGTGGTACCGGGCAAGGAAGTGGAAGGGGCCAAGTATCGCGACTATTTCGAATTCTCCGAAGCGCTGGAAAAAATCCCGTCGCACCGCGCCATGGCGTTGTTCCGCGCCCGCAAGGAAGGCATCCTCAATCTTGATGTCGACATCAAGGATCTCGACCCCGCATTGCGTCATCCCTGCGAGGGTCTGATCGCGGGTTTCTGGAACATCAAGGAGCAGGGTCGCGCCGCCGATGCCTGGCTGCTCGACGTGGTGCGCTGGACCTGGCGCGTGAAACTGCAGAGTCATCTGCAAACCGATTTCCTGACGCAGATTCGCGAGCGCGCCGAGGAAGATGCCATCGATGTATTCGCAAAAAACATCAAGGATCTGCTGCTGGCCGCACCGGCCGGCCGCAAGGTCACCATCGGTCTCGACCCCGGTTTGCGCACTGGCGTGAAGGTGTCGGTGGTGGACGAGACCGGCAAGGTGCTCGATCACTGTGCGATATTCCCGCATCAAAGCAATCGCGTTCACGAGGCGGCCGCGACGCTGCTGCAGTTGTGTAAAAAATATGGTGTAGAGCTCATCAGCATCGGCAACGGAACGGCCTCTCGCGAGACGGATCAGTTCGTAGGTCAGTTGCTGAAGGCACACCCGGAAATCAATGCGAAGCGCGTAATCGTCAGCGAGTCAGGTGCTTCGGTGTACTCCGCCTCCGAACTGGCGGCGCTGGAATTTCCGGATCTCGACGTGACGATTCGAGGTGCCGTGTCGATTGCGCGCCGCTTGCAGGATCCACTGCCGGAACTGGTGAAGATCGATCCCAAGTCCATCGGTGTCGGCCAATATCAACACGACGTGAGTCAGGTGAAACTGGCGCGCAGTCTCGATGCCGTGGTGGAGGATTGTGTGAACGCGGTGGGAGTGGACGTGAACACCGCATCGGTCCCGCTGCTCAAGCGCGTGTCCGGTCTGAATCAGACACTGGTCAACAACATCATCGATTTCCGCAACGCCCATGGGCGCTTCCGTAGTCGCAACGATCTCAAGAAGGTGCCACGTTTCGGCGACAAATCCTTCGAGCAGGCGGCGGGTTTTCTGCGCGTGAACGACAGCGACAATCCGCTCGATGGCTCCGCAGTACATCCAGAGTCCTATGGTGTCGTCGAGACCATCGCGAAACGTCACGGTCGCACAGTGAAGTCGATCATCGGCGACGTGAGTTTCATCCGCTCGCTGAATCCGCAGGATTACGTGACGCCTGCATTCGGACTGCCGACCATTCAGGACATCTTGCGCGAGTTAGAGAAGCCGGGTCGCGATCCGCGTCCGGAATTCAAGACGGCGGAGCTGCGCGACGGCGTGGAGAAGATCAGTGACCTGACGCCGGGCATGACGCTGGAGGGCACCATCACCAACGTCACCAACTTCGGTGCGTTTGTGGACATCGGTGTGCATCAGGATGGTCTGGTGCATATCTCCGCGCTGTCGGAGAAGTTCATCAAGACGCCGCACGAGGCAGTGAAGGCCGGTGACATCGTCAAGGTGAAGGTGCTGGAGGTCGATCTGGAACGCAATCGCATCGCCTTGACGATGCGGCTTGGTGATGAATTACCTGTTGCTGGTGCGTCCACGGCGGGCAAGCAAGGCGATTCGAATCGGCGCAATCAGACGCAGTATGCGCAGAAGCAGAAGAAAGATTTCGAAGCGGCAGCTGCCAACAAGCGTCAAGTGGGCACGATGGCGGCGCTGTTCGAACAGGCTCTCAAGAAAAAATAGTACGCTTCTGTGGGAGCGAGCCTGCTCGCGATTAGTTCGCTTAACACATAACCCCATCGCGAGCAGGCTCGCTCCCACATAACCTCGTCAGAAGCGGTAAACAAACCCCGCGTCGACACTGCGTTCCGTGCCGACGTAGATGCCTTGGCGCAGGCTGGCCATGTAACGTTTGTCAGCCAGATTCCTGATACTGCCACTGAACGACAGCTGGCTGTTCACCTCATAGACCATATTCAGATCGAGCAGGGTGTAGCCCTTGATGCGCCCGGTGTAAAAACCCGTCAGGCTTTCCGCGATCGCCACCGTGTTGGCGACGTCTGTGTATTGCTCACCCGTGTGATGCAGATTCACGGATGAGCGTAGACCGCCGACGCTGTAGTCGAGGCTCAGGTTGCCAGTCCACTCCGGCGTGTAGGTAATGCGGTTGCCATCGGGCGTGTTGATCGAGCCGTTGGCGTTGTAACGATTGCCATCGAACTCGGCATCCGGAATCCACGTCGTGTTGCCGTTGATGCTGAAACCCGCACCCAGATCGAATCCGGCTCCAAGCTCCAGACCCTGATGGAGGGTCGCTCCGCCGTTGGTGCGCTGGAACTGACTGTTGCTGTTGGCCGGGATGATCTGATTGTCGAAATCCATGCGGAATGCGGCCATCTCGTAGCTCAGGCGGCCACTGCCACCGCGCAGCCCCACTTCCATATTCACGGAGCGTTCGGCATCCAGTTGCTGGTCCTCCAAACCATCAAGCGCATCACTGTTGAGTGCGGGTGAGAAAGCCTTGTAAGCACTGGCGAACAGTTGCAGCTCCGGCGTGAATTGCCAGGTCAGCCCGAGACCGGGGAGGTATTCGGTGTTGGAACTGCCTGCCGTTGCGCCCTGCGCCGCTGTACGACGACGATCCTTGCGGCCCTGCTCATATTTTTCGATGCGCAAACCGGCAGTCAGCGCCACATTTTCGGTCAGCTGCAAGAGATTCTGCCCATAGAGAGCAAGGCTGTCTGCCGAGTCGCGCACGTCTTTGCTGAGCGGTCCGGTGCGGGGAGTGACGCGGGTGGCGGCCACGGTGACGTCATCCATCGTCTCTGTCATGTAACGCAGGCCTAACTCTGCTTCGCTGGTCATGCCGAACAGGGAATGCTCCACTTGCAGACGACTTTCGACGCCAAAGCGTTCGAAGGAGCGATTGTTGCCATTGAGAGCATCCGTGTAGACCCAGCTGCGTGCTGCAGCAGACGCAGCGTTGTTGGTGTTGAAGCGCCAGTAATCGCGCCAGGTCTCGCTGCCATACACCAGCGTGTTCAGACGTGCGGTGTCACTGATTTCCCACTCGTGGTTAAGATCGACAGAGCGACGGCCGGACAGGAGCCAGTCGTCTGGTGCCGGGTTGTCGCGGCTGTCGGCGTAATACTCATTCAGGAAGACGCCACGGTAAGAGATGTTGGCGTCGCTCTTGTAGTCGGAATACTTGAGACTGAGGGACTGATTATTGCCGATCTGCAGGCCGGTCTTGAGCACGATATCGGTCATGCCATAACCCTTATCCATGAAGCCGTCGCTCTCATCGCGAGTGGCCAGGATGCCGAACACCGCGTCCCCGGATGGCGAGCTGCCACCGGCTTCCAGAGTCGCTTCACGGGAATTGAATGACCCGCCACGCAGTGACAGTTGCACGCCGTCTGCGGGCTGTCGGGTGACGTAGTTGATGACGCCGCCGATGGTGCTCGGCCCATAGCGCAGGGATGCGGCTCCCTTGAGGATCTCAATGCCTTCCATGCGCTGCACGCGCGGATTGTAGTAACGGCCATTGCCGACAAAGAGGCCCGGGGCGACGGGGACGCCGTCTTCCAGAATCAGCGTCTTGTAATCCGCTGAACTGAGGCCGCGCACGCCGATATTGGCCACGATCGCGCTTTCTTCTTCCGGCTTGACAGTCACACCCGGCACCGTGCGCAGGATGTCTTCGGTGGAGCGGGGCTGGTTCAGCTCCAGTTGCTCGAGATTCACAATGGACACCGCGCCGGGTTGACGAAGCGCCGCATTCTCTTCCTTGCCAATCACATAGATCGCGGGCAACTCGCGCTCGCTGTCACCGTTGTCGCTCTGCTCTGAACCCTGCGCGAAGAGAGGCTGGCTGGCGAGCAGGCCAGTGGCGGCAAGCGCCAGAACCAGGGGTTTAACCGTGAATTGAGGGGCAGTAAGGCGGTGTTGCATGTGATTCTCCATAAAGACAACGAGTCTGTGGGCAGGAAAGGTCGGGGCGCGACGTTTCAACTGTTGAGAATCATTGTACAGATGAGAATCATTATCATCAATAGCGAAAGTTAAACTTTTCTGATCTGCTATATATCTCCAATGTGTCTGAGACCTAGCTTTAATATGTGCAGTAGTAGAGACGCGCGCTGGGTGCGGCCACGTCAGGACACGCCTGCGAGCACATCCGTGTGGGCTCGGGTCGCGCCATCCATGGCGCTCCACGGTCCTGCCGTGGCCGCACCCGGCGCGCGTCTCGGCACGGGGAGTGCCACGTCCTTAGAGTTTTGAGAGCCCAAATGAACTCTTGTTCAGTCTCAAGAACTCGAACAATGCACTATTGTCTGTCACTGTTCCTGGCTGGTTTTGGGCCTGTTGGCCGGTATGGTGTCCTCCATAGATGCGTGCGGTGCCAACCCTTGTTGAGAAGTAGACAAGAAGGTCTCTTGCAAGCGCTCCCATGAGAACAACGTGTTTGAGATTGGGGGATATTTGTCGGAGGAGATGATCGTGAAGCGGCTTCGCTTCCGTAACCATCTTGCGAGTCGGCTTGTGTCCGTATAAGCGCCATGGTATGGCGTTCCAAACCAATACTCCGGGGAGTTCGTTATCATCGAATCCGAGCCGAACAAGACGAAGCAACTCACTCGCAGTTGGATCTAAGTTGTGCATTGAGACGCGATCAATTTGCGGGCCTGGCGTCTCAAGGACTATCAGCGTGTGAGGTAGACGATCAGTCCGCGGGCAAAAGTTGGGAAAATGCTTGTCTGGGTATTTTTCTTTCCAGATGTTCAAGAGATTTTGTAACTCGATCTGAAAATTTGACTCATCGGTACCAGGCATAATTCTTCTCCCAATGTCGTGCCAGACTACCACGAAATGTTTGTGCGGAATCTCCATCCAAGGTCTCGGTTCATGAGACTTGATAACTACTGCAATCGTAGAGACGTGCCCCGTGCATGATCACGGCAAGACCGTGGAGCGCCAGGGCGGAAAAATGCTCCTGCATTTTCTGCACTCCCGCCCTCCATGGCGGTCGGATGGCGCGACCCGAGCCCACACGGATGTGCTCGCAGGCGTGTCTTGACGTGATCATGCACGGGGCACGTTTCGGCACGCGGAGCACCAAAACCTTAACGGCGCGGCTTCTGCATGCGCTTGGCGGCGAACTTCGCGGTCGGGCGGCCACCGGCGGGGCGGGCGGATTTCTTCTCGGCGGGCACCAGCTGGTGCGGCCCGTCGCCGATCATGTCCTCGCGGCCCATGTCCTTGAGCGCCTGGCGCAGCAGCGGCCAGTTCTTCTCGTCGTGGTAACGCAGGAAGGCCTTCTGGACGCGGCGCTGTTCAATCTCGCGCACGATGCTGACGCGCTCGCTCTTGTAGGTGACCTTCTTGAGCGGATTCTTGCCGCTGTGGTACATCGCCGTGGCCAGGGCCATCGGGGACGGATAGAAGGTCTGCACCTGGTCCGGTCTGAACTTATTCTTCTTCAGCCACAGGCCGAGGTTGAGCATGTCTTCGTTCTCGGTACCGGGGTGGGCAGCGATGAAGTAGGGGATGAGGTACTGCACCTTGCCTGCCTTCTTCGAGAAGCGGTCGAACATCTCCTTGAACGCGTCGTAGGAACCGATGCTCGGCTTCATCATCTTGGAAAGCGTGTTCTCCTCGCTGTGCTCCGGCGCAATCTTCAGGTAGCCGCCGACATGGTGCGTCACCAGCTCTTCCACATACTCCGGGTCGCGGATCGCCAGGTCGTAACGCAGGCCGGAGGCAATCGCCACGCGCTTGATGCCGGGGATCATCCGCGCCTTGCGATAGAGCTGGGTGGTGTGTTTATGGTCGGTGTCCAGATGCTGGCAGATGGTCGGGTACACACAGGACAGCCGACGGCAGTTCTTCTGAATCTTCTCGGACTTGCAATTGAGGCGATACATATTCGCAGTCGGGCCGCCCAGGTCGGAGATAGTGCCGGTGAAGCCGGGCACCTGATCACGGATCTGTTCGATTTCTCTGAGGATGGACTCCTCCGAGCGGCTCTGAATGATGCGTCCCTCATGCTCGGTGATCGAGCAGAAGGTGCAGCCGCCGAAGCAGCCGCGCATGATGTTGACCGAGGTCTTGATCATGTCATAGGCAGGAATCTTGGCGTCGCCATAGCTCGGGTGCGGACGCCGCTGATAGGGCAGGTCGAACACGCCGTCCATCTCGTCGGTCTCCAGCGGGATCGGCGGCTGGTTGACCCAGATCTCCTTGGTGTCGTGTTTCTGCACCAGCACGCGGGCGTTGTGCGGGTTGGACTCCTGGTGCAGGACGCGGGAGGCGTGCGCATACAGGGCCGGGTCATTCTTCACCTTGTTGTAGGAGGGCAGGCGAATGTAAGTCGTTTCCTTGTCCAGATCGTTCTTGCGATGCAGCGGCATCGGGATGATGCGGACCGGGCTGACGGTTTCCGGGCCTGGTGTTGCTGTGTCGTTGTCGGCAGAACCGTCGGTGGCGCAGCTCTGCGTCTCCGGGTCTTTGTACTCGTAGGGGTTCGGCATCGTGTCGATCTTGCTCGGCCAGTCGATGCGCGTCGAGTCGATCTCGGTCCAGCCTGTCGGCACGGCGTCCAGCAGCACGGCGGTGCCCCGGATATGGGTCATCTCGGCAAGGGAGTGTCCGGCCGCTATCTGATGGGCCACCTCGACCAGCGCGCGCTCGGCGTTGCCATAGAGGAGGATGTCGGCGTTGGAGTCGATCAGGACGGACTTGCGGACTTTGTCGCTCCAATAATCGTACTGGGCGATGCGGCGCAGGCTGGCCTCGATGCCACCGATGACGATCGGGGTGTCGTAATACGCCTCGCGGCAGCGCTGGCTGTAGACGATGACGGCGCGGTCCGGGCGTTTGCCTGCCACACCATTGGGTGTGTAGGCGTCGTCGGTGCGGATGCGCAGGTCGGCGGTATAGCCATTGATCATGGAGTCCATGTTGCCAGCGGTGACGCCGAAGAACAGGTTGGGTTTGCCCAGCACCTTGAAGGGGTGTGCTGACTTCCAGTCGGGCTGGGCTATGATGCCGACCCGAAAACCCTGCGCCTCCAGCATGCGGCCAACAACGGCCATGCCGAAACTCGGGTGGTCCACATAGGCGTCGCCGGTGACGAGGATGACGTCACAGCTGTCCCAGCCCAGCGCATCCATCTCCGCGCGGGACATGGGCAAATAGGGGGCCGTGCCGAAACACTCCGCCCAGTATCTGGGGTAGGAGAAGAGCGGGCGAACTTGCTGGTCGGGCGCGGTCTGTGTCATGGGTTCCATTATTCGTTTCTAGCGTGCGTTTCTATCAAGAGTTTCTATCGAAAGCTTTTATCGAAAGTTCAGGAACGGTGCGAGCGCGAAGCTGTTGCCATTCACATCAACATTGCCATCCTGCAGATTGGCCCTGAGCACTACCTTGCCGTTGTCCTCTATCAGCAAGCCCTGCGTTGTATACGCCTTGGCGGCGGCGGCCAGCGAACTCGCTGCTACCGTCTCGGCGTTGGCGGCAATCTCCAGCGTCACCTCAAGCAAATGCAGCATGGTGGCTGTATCTATCTGCTCCAGAGACGTCAGGGACGGCATGCCCGGCCAACTCATGTCCAGCGTCGCCTCGTGCGCGCCACCCCAGGCCTGCAGATTGAGGGTGCTGGTCTGTTGCATGGGAGCCTGCAGAAGGTGCAGTGCCAGCGTCTCGCTGTGCTCGGCGATGTGCGCCTGCAACTGCGGCGCCGTCATGGCTCGCATCGTGCCCTGCGTCTCGCGCAGAAAGCTCAGATATTCCGTGGCCAGCGTCTCGTCGATTCCTGCAAGTTGGGTCGTCAGGGTCAGAGATTCAAGGGGCAGGGCAGATTCAATCCGGGCAACGCCCAGAGTCTGCTCCAGTGTTATGGTTTTTGTGTCGGCTTGCTGGCGGGCGGCATAGTCTATGCTAATCCCGTGCATGGTCAAGCTGTCACTGTCCGCTGCTGTCACAGACCCCAGCAATGGCAGCGCTGGCAGGTCATCGATCTGCAGTCGCTGTGCAGCGATGCTCAGCGTGCCGGGCAAGGGGGTGGCGCTCAATTCGGTGCTGTGGGCATGCACGGTGGCCTGGCTGGCGACGGCGTCATAGAACGAATTGATGACGTGCACCTCGCTGCTGCTGAGGTGCAGATCGGCCTCACCATCGGCAGCCAGTGTCAGGCTGGCTTGCAGGTCCGCCAGCGTGACTGCGGTCGGCTCCAGTGGACTGCCCTGCACGGCGGGCAGGCTGAAAGTCTGCGATCCAGCCAGCAGTTCCAGGCGCTGCGAGCCATCCAGCCCCGACAGCACGCTGACCTGGCTGCCAGCTCCCTCGGCGAACAGCTGTTGTAGAGGATGTTTAGGAGGGAGGCCGCTGATGACCGGAGTCAGATGTGCCCACGCCACGCCCGGGCGCAAGCCGCTGTCCGTGGCCAGCAACGGACCATGGGAGAGCTGCACGCCACTTGTCAGTGTGATGTCTTCGTAAACGACGCCGGCAATCACCGGCGCGGTCACCGTGATCTGCCCCGCACTGGAGAACCAGCCCGACTCCATGCGCAGCACCAATCCAGGCTGACCGGTGAGTTCGCGCAACGTCGTCTCGGTACGACTGTCGCTGATCACCAACCCCATGAGTAAAGGGCTTATCGCGAGCAACAGTGCCGCCACGGCGCCAATAAGTAACACGACTTTCTTCATAGCTCTCCTGCTAACCGCCTGTTGACGATGCTCAACGGGCGGTGCCTGCGCAGCAGCTTAGCAGGATTGGCGAGGGCGCTGGAAGCAATTGAATTGCAAGGATTTCCGGTAGGTTGGCGGGAGTTCGCGGATTATTGCGTTTTCCTTCACAACCACAGCGTTGAAAGTTGATTTGCGGCATTTGATTGGATTAAAGTCCCGGCCGACTCGTTTTAGTAGGTCTGCGTCCAGCAGACTTTGACAACCACGGAACTTATGTTGTCTGCAGAGGAAGTTTCCATGTCTGACCGGTTTGAGAATTCCCGCAAGTCCCTGCTGCTCGGCAGCGTCGTTCTAGGGGTTGCCTGCGTGCCGGTGCACGCACAGCCCGCTCAGCCACCGTCTGCTCAACTACAGTCCACCTCTGCTCAGAGTGCCGGTTCGGAGGTTGAGGAGATTGTTGTCACCGGCTCTTATCTGCGCGGCAGTCCGCTGGACGGCCCGACTCCGGTACAGATCATCGACCGCACCAGTATCGAGACCCAGGGCGCCGCCCAGATCTGGGATGTGGTGAAGAATCTGGAGGTCAACTCCGGTTCGATCACCAACCCCGGCTCCGGCGAAAACAGCCAGGTCGAAGGTATCGCCAACATCAATCTGCGCAACCTCGGCGAGAACTCGACGCTAACGCTGATCAATGGGCGCCGTCAGGTGTCGGCCGCTACCACCACCGCCAGCGGCGGCGAGATGGTCGATCTGAACGCCATTCCGCTGGTAATGGTCGAGCGCCTTGAGGTGCTGACCGACGGCGGCTCGGCTCTCTACGGTTCCGACGCGGTGGCCGGTGCGGTGAACGTCATCATGCGCACCGACTTCGAGGGGCTGGAACTCTACGGAGACGTGCAGGGTGTGGAAAAGGCCGGTGATCTATTCGACACCACGACCAGCGCCATCTGGGGCTGGGCTGACGACAGCGGCGACACCCATTTCGTGATTTCCGGTGAGCGCCACGAACGTGACCCCGTGCCGGTGGAATACGCCCGCTACTTCGATGCCAATGCGCAGTTCAGCGACATCGTTGGTGCCACCCCCGGCAGTGCTGGCGCCGTGTTCAACAACCCGGCGTTCGGCGCCAACTTCAACAAGGCCTATATCAACAGCGCGGTGATGGCTCGCAATGTCGCCGAGGGCGGGCAGGCTCTACCGGTCTATACCGATCCGCTGTGCGCGACCCTGCGTGACACCGATGGCGAGGCGTTCTTCGTCGGCAATCGTATCGACAAGCGTGGCGAGAACACCGGCTCCTGCCGTGAGCACACCTATGACTGGCAATACATGAGTCTGGGCCTGGAGCGCGACAGCATCGCCGGTGCCTTCAGTCACCGCTTCAGCGACAAGGCCGAGTTCTACTCCTTCTTCCAATGGTCGGACTCGCGCATCGAGCGCACCGACTCCGGCGCCGTGAATTCCCGTGGCCCGGCTGTGTTCCTGGCGGCACCGGGTTCCCACACTGGCAATCCGGCCTGGGGCGGCTACGCCATCGGCCAGACGGCAGAGCTGGGCTTCTATGCGCCGGCCGTCGGGCTGCCACGCCCGACCGGCATTACCAATGCCCCGAATGCGCTCGCCAACGGCGGCATGAATGTGCCGATGTATGCCACCGTGCGGGTCGGCACGCCACGCATCGGCGGCGACAGCAATTTCACCGACACCAGCACAGTGGGTGTCCAGGCCGGAGTCAAAGGCGAGTTGCTGGCGCTGAATGATCGCCACTTTACCTATGACGTGAGTTATGCCTGGAGCGGCACCAGCTTCGAACAGAGCTACCGCACGCTGCAGCGCGACCGCGCCGAACTGGCGGCTAACGGCCTCGGGGGGCCAGGTTGCACTCCCAACGGTCGCGCCGATTTCGACTGGCGGCATGCGCCCGGTCCGCTGGGCGGCGCCTTGCCCACGTTCTGGAACGCCTCCAACGGCGCGCTGGGCGATGGCCTGACGCAGACCTTCTTCCCCGGTTTCGTGCTCAATACCCGCGAGACACTCTCGCTGGCGCTGACTAGCAACAATCAGGGCAAAGGGGGGTGTCAGTTCTACAACCCGTTCCTGACGGCCGTGACCAATCCCGCGCTGGCCAACACGCAGCAGCTGGTCGACTGGATGAGCCCGACCATATTGCGCGCCGACAAGCGCAACAAGCTGGGCGTCATCGACGCCGTGGTCACCGGTGAACTGCTGGAGCTGCGTGGAGGCACGGCACAGTTTGCGGCCGGAGCCCAGTACCGCATGCAGAACAACAAATCCCGAGCGCCAGCGCTCAACCTGCCCGGCATCCCGAACGCGATCCTCGGCTACGACAGCAAGGGCGTGCCCAATCGCTTTCATTATGTGAGCAACAATTACGAGTGCTCTTATTGCATCTTCAACTACGACAACGACCGCAACGTGAAGGCGGTGTTCACCGAGCTTTCCTTGCCGGTGCTGGCGAACGTGGAGACGCAACTGGCCCTGCGCTGGGAGAGTTACGGCGGCGGCATCGGCAGCGAGGTCACGCCGAAGCTGGCGGCGAGCTGGCGTGTCATCGATGACCTGCTGCTGCGTGGCTCCTTCTCGCAGTCCTTCCGCGCGCCCAATATCGGCATCGTGGAGGAGGGGCTGGAGGGCTCGAACATCACCTTCCGTGATCCGCTGCGTAATCAGGCGGTGCGTGCAGGACTGTTGCCGCCCACCAATGAGAACGCACGCCCCAATACCACCTACACGCTGAGCGCGGCCGCTCCGAACGTGGGTAACGAGCGCTCCGACACCTTCAACATCGGTTTTCAGTGGACGCCTTCAGCGCCTGCACTGGCAGGGCTTAGCGTGAACGCCGACCTCTGGCGCTTCGAGCTGAACGACAAGGTGCTGCCGCAGCCGGGCATCTCCGCCATCGCGGGCGAGATCGAGGCATTCAAGGTGGCGGCCGCGAACCCGGCCAACTATCTGCTCAACAGCACGCTGTCCGGCAACTCGGCGACGCCCTACAAAGCTTGTGATGCTGCGGCACTGGAAGCGCAGTACGGGCGCAATTCCACGCAGAGACTGGACTGTGTGGTCGACCCGCGCACCTACATCGTGCCCGGTGTCGTCCGTACCTTTGCCACCACCACGGCGGAGTTGACCACCACTACGTTGAGCACCATCAATGCCGGCACCATCATCTCCGATGGTATCGATTTGAAGCTTGGTTATGACTGGGCCAATTCTCTGGGGCTCTTCCGCGTCGGGCTGGATTACACGCATGTGCGTCAGTACCGCCTGATCGACGTGCCAGGGCTGGAGCTGGGGCTGCTGGAGACGGGAGTGTTCGATGCGGCCGGCACCACGGGCGACGGCAATCTGGTGCGCTCGCTGCCGGACAATCGTGGCAACATTCACTTCAACTGGTCGCGGGAGCAGCACAGCGTGGCGGTCATTACGCGACTGATTGGTTCCTATCGTGACCTGCGTTACGAAAGCACCTGGCAGACCGGCAACGATCTGGTGCGATCACTGGTGCGCAAGGAAATCGCCAGCTATCAGAGTTGGGATCTGCAATACACCTATGCACGTGACTGGGCTAATGCGAGCTGGGGCACCTCGGTGTTCACGGTCGGTCTGCTGGATGCGTTCAATGCGGAGATTCCCTACCGAGAAGACGGCGTGATGAACTACGACGCCAGCGTGTTCGATGGTCGTGGTCGCCGCGTCTATGCGCGGGTGCTCCTGCAGCTGTGATTCGGTGCTCTGCGGTTCAGGCGCTGAAGAGCATCTCGATGTGTGGAATGCCGTCTTCGTCGTAAGGCGCGGAGACGGCGCTGAAGCCGAGGCTGCTGTAGAAATTCTGCAGATACAGCTGGGCCGATATTCTAATTTCCGTGTGAAGATCAGATCGCTCGCCCCCGGACGAATACGATGCGGCGGCGAGCGTCAGCGCCCTCTGCATCAATTCGCGCCCGAGTCCGCTGCCGCGCTGGGCCAGCGCGGTGCAGACACGGCCTATGGATGCCTCCTGGTACTTCAGCCCCGGCGGCAGCAGGCGACAATAAGCGACCACGCATCCCTGCTGCACTGCGAACAGATGCAGTGCCGCGCGATCATAGCCGTCCGCGTCCAGATAGACGCAATTCTGTTCGACGACAAACACCTGCTGGCGCAGTTGCACTATCTGATAGAGCTCTTCTGTGCCCAGTGCCGCAAACGTCTTGTTGAACCACTCCATCCTCAGCTCTCAGCTCTCAGCTCTCAGCTCGCAGTTCTCAATTCTCAGCCATGTTGCCATTGCGCAGGCCAAGCTGGTACTGCAGGCGCGCGTTGTCCATGTTGCGTTCGGTGTCCATCAGGAAGCGGGTGCGGACGTCCAGATTGCCGTTGAGCACCAGCAGATCGCCGATTCGCAATGCAGTGCGGGGGTCACCACGGGCCACAAAGTTGCCCAGACTCATGCCGAGCGAGCAATGCCCACCGACGAAGGGAATGTAGGGGTTGCGGCCGTTCTCGCCGGTGGCGGCAACGAATTTGCTCTGGTTCTCGGCGCTGGCAAAGCACCAGGTCACACTATCGTGGTCGGCTTTATGGGCGGCGCAATCGGCCACGGTGATCTTGTGAGTGTCATAGGCGTCTACCAGGTCATAGGCAATCACCTTGCCTTCTTCCATGCGCGAGAAACCAATCCCTTCGTTGGCGATGATGGCCGTTGGCAGTTCGGCGGCGGAGGCGCTGGAAGGCAGTATCGCAGACAGTAATGGCAGGGAGGACAGAAGCAGTGTTGCCAGAGTGGCAGATCTTGGATGCATGATTTTTTCCTTTATTGTTGTTGACTGTGGAAAGACAAAAACGGGCTGACCGTTGACGGTTGCGGGTACATTACAACAAGGTCCGCCTTCTTGCCACGGCCGCGTCACAGGGGGCAGGTACCGCTTTCAATTCGGCCTGATGCATTTGAAGCATTAGTCGTTATAATCCGGCCATCAGAACAATAAGCGCTGTCTGCAGCGGACAACCAAAGCCAAGGGGATCAGCAGTGAGTGAAGTGACGAGTTCGGCGCAGCGTGAGTCCGGTTATCAAGTGGACACGTTGCTGGTGAAGGCCCACGGTATTGCCGCATTCGTGACGCTGCTGATAGCGGTAATCTTCGGCATCCTCGTCTCTCTGCAGTTCTTCCTTCCGGATTTTGCCGCCAATCTGTTGCCCACCTGGGGCCGCATGCGCTACGCGCACACCCAGGGCATCATGCTCGGCTGGCTCGGCAATGCCTTCCTCGCCTTTCTCTACCACGCGGTGCCGATTCTGACGGGGCGTCCTGTCACCAGTCACAAGCTGGGTCTGTGGCTGTTCGGCATCTGGAATTTTGCGGTCATGCTGCCCGGCTGGGTGCTGGTGCTGGCCGGGGTCAGTCAGCCGCTGGAATGGGCAGAGTTTCCCCTGCCGGTGGACGCCTTCGTAGTGCTTGGTTTCGTGCTGGCGGCAGCGCAGTTTCTGCCACCATTCTTCCGGCGCGGCATCGCCAATCTCTATGTCTCCAGCTGGTACATCATCGGTGCGCTGATCTTCACGCTGCTGTCCTATCCGATGGGCAACATCGTGCCAGAATTCGTCCCCGGCGCGGCTGGCGCCGCCTTCAGTGGCCTGTGGATTCACGACGCGGTGGGCCTGTTCGTGACGCCGCTGGCGCTGGCGATTCTGTACTTCGTGGTGCCGGCCACCACGGGGCGCCCGGTCTACAGTCACCTGCTGTCGATGCTGGGTTTCTGGGGATTGTTCTTCCTCTATCCACTGAACGGCACACACCATTACATCTTCTCGGTGATCCCGATGGAGGCGCAGATGACCGCTATCATGGCGTCATTTCTGCTGGGCGTGATCGTGATCATCGTGGTCTCCAATCTCATGCTGTCGCAGCGCGGCAGCGGCCTGATTCCGCGCGACATCGGGCTGCGCTTCGTTTCCATGTCGGTAGTATTCTATCTGATCGTCAGTATTCAGGGTTCGCTGCAGGCCAACATGAGCCTGAACCAGTTGACACACTTTACCGACTGGGTCATCGGGCATTCCCATCTGGCCATGCTCGGCTTCGCCACGTTTGCCGGTATCGGCGGCATCATTCACGCCTGGCAGCGGATGCCGGATGCGCGCTACAACGCGCGGGCCTTCGAGTGGGCCTACTGGCTCCTCGTGGTGGGCATTGGCACCATGGTGCTGGATCTGACGCTCGCCGGTCTGGTGCAGGGCGGCTCGTGGGAGAGTGGGGCGCCGTGGCTGGAGTCGGTGCGTGAGTCACGCCCGTACTGGATCGTGCGTTCATTGACGGCGATTCCCATAACTGCCGGTTTCGTGGCGCTGTTCGTGGGCATGACCACCGGGCCGCGTGGTGCGGGTGCCGATGCCGTGGAGCGCGTTCGTCAGCAGCAGGCGATACAGCAGGTGGCGCCCGAATTGAGTGACGGGGGAACGAGCCACGTGTCGTCACCTGCGCGGCTGCTGGGCATGTCCTACGTCGTCGCCTCGGTGGCCGGTGTTGCGTTCTTCGTGTTCTCGGTATCGCTGCTCGGTGAGCTGCCCCGGCGCATGCTGGAACAGCAGACGGTGAGCATGGCGCCGCAGAATCCTCTGCCACTTACCGACTCCGAATTGCGAGGTCGCGATGTCTACGCTCGTGAGGGCTGCGCCTATTGTCACACGCAGCAGGTGCGCTATACCGATGCCGATATCGTCCGTTTCGGTGCCCCGACGCTGGCTTGGGAAGGACGCTTCGATTTCCCGCATCTGCTAGGCACTCGCCGTATCGGGCCCGATCTGGCGCGCGCCACCGCCACTCGCCCCCAACAGTGGCACTTTGTGCACTTGTATTCACCGCGTGCCGTGGCACCAACGTCGATCATGCCGTCGTATCCCGAGCTTTTCGACGGTTCCCCGGAGCAGCCGAGGCAGGAGGCGCGTGACCTGGTGGCCTATCTTGAGACCCTCGGCAGGGCCCGCGAGCTGGCTTGGCCAGAGGGCGAGGTGGCGGCCAAAGCGGCGGCATCGGACAACATGTGGGCGCAGATGTCTTTCTCTGCACCGGTGCTGAATGCGCATCCTGCGCGTACACAGCCGCGTGGTCAGGCACCGGCTTTCGGCACACCCGCCGCGCCCGAGCTTGGGCTGCAGCTGTGGCGTGACAACTGCTCCGGTTGTCATGGCCTTGATGGTCGTGGCAACGGGTCGGCATCTGCCTGGCTGCAACCGCAACCCACCAATCTTTCGGTGCGCGAGTACACCAGCGCTCGCCTTGGCGACATTCTCTGGAATGGTGTGCACGGGTCGTCGATGCCGGGCTGGCGTGATCAACCCGCAGCCAATCTGGCGGCACTCGTCGAGGTGGTGCATGGCTTTTATCAGGAAGAACTCACCACCAGAGCCACGCCCGAGCTGTTGGCGACGGGAGCGCGAATCTACGCCGCGCACTGCGCCGAGTGTCATGGCGTCAACGGGGCGGGTGATGGGTTCGCGGCAGATCAACTGGCCGTGCTGCCCACCGATTTCCGAAGCGAGCGTCCGGCACTGGAGGAAAACATCCGTGTCCTGCGCAACGGAGTGCAAGGCACACCGATGGCTCCGTGGACGGATCGCCTGAGTGACGACGAGATCGTCGCGGTGGCACATTATGTTCGTGAATTTTTCGTTCGTGAAAATTCGGTTCCCGAAGGAGTTGGCCAATGATTACCAATCTTATTGTCGGTCTGTCGCTCGCCTTCGCCGTTGCCCTGCTGTTGGCGAACTGGCTGGTGCCGACGCTGCGTCGGCAGATCGAACAACCGAAGTACACTTTTCAAGAGCAGTTGCAGCACTTTGACAAACAGCACTTCGACAAACAGCGCCAGGACACACAGGCCAAAGTATCGGATCAGGCCACAAGGTCTGACAAGGAGCGCACCAATGAAACGCGATAAACAACATGGCGGAATAGTGCTGGCGGCCCTGCTGGGTGGCGCGGCAGGCATCGGTATTATCATGGTGGCGCTGTCCATGGCGAGACCGGATGTCGATGCGCTGGCGACCGTGCCGGAACAACCCTCTGCTGATTATGGGCGGCGTCTGCTGCGGGACACCGCAGAGCTGATGGGGCCGGGCCATGAGAACCCGGAACTGCGTTACACCGGTTCGCATCTGGACTGTTCGTCCTGTCACCTCGACACGGGTACCAAGCCCGGCACTCTGTCACTCATGCAGTCGGCTTCACGCTACCCGCGTTTCTCTGGCCGTGATGGTGGCGAGGGTGACATGCGCGACCGCATCAACGGCTGCATGACGCGCAGCATGAATGGCCGCGAGCTGCCGCGCGACAGCGTGCAGATGGTGTCCATGGAGCTCTACATCAACAGTCTGCAGGCTCAGTACAGCGCCATGAGCGCGAGCCGTCGCACGGCTGTCGAGCCCGCCGCCTTTGCCGAGCCCGATCGTGCGGCTGATCTGCAGGCCGGTCAGCTCGTCTATGAAGAACGCTGCGTGGTGTGTCATGGGGTCGAAGGGCAGGGGCTGCAGGCCACGCTGGAACTGAATGATGGCTATGTGTTCCCGCCGCTGTGGGGGCCTGACAGCTTCAACGACGGTGCAGGCATGAACCGTGTGCTCACGGCATCGCTGTTCATCAAGGCACGCATGCCGCTGGGCCAGCCCGATCTGACTGATGATCAGGCATTCGATGTCGCGGCCTACATCAATTCCAAAGAGAGGCCGCATATGGCCAATCTGGAACAGGATTATCCGGATCGCACCACCAAGCCGGTGGATGGTCCATATCCTCCTTACGCCGATGATTTCCCCATCGAGCAGCACCGTTTCGGTCCGTTCCGTCCGATTCGCGAGTTTTACGCGAGCCAGAAAAAATAAAACCCGCGAGCCAGCGCTGGTCGCGGCTCACGGGTCTGTTTTTCAGGACATCGCTGTTCGAGCACTGCCGCTCGTGCTGCGGTCAGCCCGCGACGAGCACGCTGTAGCCATACTCCTGCGAACGCGTGGTGGCGAGCACGCCAGCTGGTACCATGCGTGCGCCCTTGGTGATCGAGGCCACCAGCTCCTGATAGATTTCCTCTGCGTTGCCGCCGGTCGCGCGCGCCAGCATTCCGGAAATGGCGCGCGTGGCACGGTTGCACACGGCAAACTGTACGCCGCGTCCGGCAATGGTTTCGAGGGTGTTGCCCCGGCTGGCCAGATCGGCTCGATCTGGCATGTTCAGAGGGTTCACCGTGAAGGGTTGTTGCGTTCTCGGGTCCGGAAAATTCACATAATCCGCCAGTGCTGCGCTGTACTTTGTCCAGATGGCGTCGCTCCACGCGAGCGGAGTCGCCTGGTGGCGGAAGCACACAATCATGGCGTAGTCGGCATCGCTGCCACCGTAGACGTCGGCGTGCGAGCCCAGCATATTGCTGGCGTAGTTCATGGCAGTAATGCCGCCCAGCGTGGAGTAGGTGTCTATGTAAGCGCGGTGCCCGCCGGGAAGTTGATCCATCCAGGCGTCTTCTTCATGACGTGTGGGTTCGAAACGCCTGGGCGCTGTCTGTGCACTGGCAGTGCCGGCCACTGCGGCGGCTACCGAGGCACCTGCGGCGACGAAACCGAGTCGGCTGAGAAACGAACGTCGCCCCGCAGGTGAATTGGAATGATCTGACATGTCATGCTCCTGTAAATTAAATTGCCTTTGGTTTGCGACCGCTGCCCGGTTCGTCTCTCTTGACTGATTTCTTGTGATCAGGACCGATAGAGCTTCTCGAGATTGACTGCCAGCTCATCGACATCGGAGTCCTGCAGCTTCTGCTGCTGTTCAATCAACACCGCTCCGTACTGCTCCAATTGCTGCCTCTGAAAAGCCAGCTCGCGTTGCGCTTGTTCGCCGATGCCAGAGGTGAGCACTGCCTCGAATGACGTGCTCAGCTCCGACCAGACTTCGCTGTTGCCTGTGTTGTAGCTCGAAGCCATGAACAGCAGAGTCTGCACCTGCAGATTTTCCAGCCTGGTGAGCTGATCGCCTGCTGCATCCTGCTTCAAACTGGCGGCAATATCCAGCGTGTTGCTGGCGGCGGAGCGAACCTGTGCCATCGCGCGCAGAAAATCGGCGATGACCCACTCCATGGCATTCGCAGAGTCCACCAGCTGCGCTGCCTCGGTGGCGATGGCAGCGCGAGTGGCGCTGTTCATGTCAGACGGCGGATAGGCGAGCGCCCGTGCGTGACGTACCAGCTCGATGTGCTCGTATTGCAGAAAATCATAATGTGCCACTGCACCGCTTTGCACGCGCTGCAATTCACTCGCGATGCGCGCCTCGCCCTGTGTCACCTTTTCCAGTGCTGCCAGGTACGCCTGCTCGTGTGTCTGGCTCTGGCTTTCGAGCTGTGCCTCGATCCGTGTTTGGGCTGGTGTCGCATTCTGAACCGGTGCAGGGTTCTGCATCTGTTGCATTTGCATCATGTGTTGCTGATGGTCGTGCCCCTGCATCTGTTCTGTGTTCTGGTGGTTCATGGCATCGGGCATCTGCTGGCGCATCTCACTCTGCAACTGCTCGCCGCTCATGCCGCGCATCATCCCGCCACCGAAGAATTCACTACTGAGTGTTCCGAGGAACGCGACGATGTCATTCACGTCCTCCTCACTCAGCGTGCGTCCGGCCTGCAGCTGGCCCATCTGCGCAACAGCCTCTTCCAGCGTGGCGACACTGCCGTCGTGGAAATAAGGGGCCGTCATGGCGATATTGTGCAGCGTGGGCACCTTGAACACCTGACGATCCTCGTCGCGCCCGGTTCTGCGGTAGAGGCCCTGATCAGCAGGCGCCGTGGCCCCTGTGGGAGCGCTCTGGTAGGAGTTGCCGCCGAGGTTGATGCCGTTGTGGCAGGACACGCAACCCAGCGCGTTGAATCTCGCCAGGCCTCGTTGCGCCTGCTCGCTCAAGGTGTTGCTGGCGTCATTGAGGTGCGCATTGAAAGGCGAATCGGTGCGCGTCATGTCTTTGCTGTGCTGCGCGATGGCATTGCCGACATTGGCGGCGGTCACGCCATCAGGATAGGCAGCGGCAAACTGGCTGGCATAGCCCGGATCGGCTTTCAGCTGTTCTACCACGGCATCAAGATTATGGCCCATTTCCACGGGATCAGTGATAGGACCAAGCGCCTGGGCGTCCAGATCGAAGGCGCGACCGTCCCAGAACTGGCGAAAGTTGAAGGCGGAGTTGAAGACCGTAGGCGTGTTGCGCAGGCCTGTCGCACCCCCAATGCCCTTGGCCAGCGGGAGGCCGTCGGTGGCGCCCATCATTCCCATATGACAGGTGTTGCAACCCACGCTGCCGTCTCGCGAGAGCTGTGCATCATGAAACAAGGCGAAGCCGAGATCCCGTTTGGTCGGGTCTGCAGGAAAGCTCGCCAGCGGCGGAATGGGACGATAGGCGCTGTCGGCCTGAGGATGTTCGGCATCGGCATTAATCCAGGGGGCTTCCCCTCTTGCCTGCTGGAACGCAAGATAGTCCGGGTCGACGGCATCGGCGGCAAAGGCTGCCTGACTCATGAGCCCGATTGCCAATAACACGTTGTGATACGTTCGCATATACTCTCCTCGGAGGGCACTGGCCTGAAAGGGCACAGTCCCTGATTGTTTGATACCCAATATCATCGTGCGGCCGGTTGGTTGCTTTTACTATGCGACATGTTGTCGCAGACACGCACTTCAATTATGTTTTTAATAATATATTGTTTAATAAATTAAAAATCAATATACTATCTGCAAGTTAATTGAGGAGGACGGACATGCAAGCGACAGCCTTGGACCTTGAAGACATGCAGAGTGCCGCCGGGCAGGCCTGCAGGTTGATGAAGGTGTTGGCCAACCCCGATCGCCTGATGATTCTTTGCCAGTTGTCGAAAGGCGAGATGCGGGTAGGCGAGATAGAGGAAATTCTGGGTATCGTGCAACCGACGTTGTCCCAGCAGCTGACCGTGCTGCGTGAGGAAGAGCTGGTCAGCGCGCGCCGTGAAGGCAAGAACATCTATTACCAGTTGAGCAGTCCGCAGGCGCTTGCGGTGATGGAAGTGTTGTACAGTCAATTTTGCAATTCAGACGAGGAGTGATCATGACAATCGATTGGGCTAATTTCACCCCTTGGATGTCGCTTGGCGGCGGCATTCTGCTGGGGATAGCATCGGCGGTTTTTATCCTGATAAACGGCCGTATCCTGGGCATCAGCGGCATTCTGGGCGGTTTGCTTGCGCCCAAGACTGGCGATATCGGTTGGCGAGTCGCCTTCGTATTGGGGATGCTGGCGGCGCCTGTCACGATGAGCCTGCTTACTCCCGATGACTTTATCAGCGTCCCGCGCATCGAGGCTGGCTACGTGATGATCGTGGTCGCGGGCCTGTTGGTGGGCTACGGAACCCGTCTGGGCTCTGGCTGTACGAGCGGTCACGGCGTCTGCGGTCTCTCGCGTCTCTCTCCGCGCTCACTGGTGGCGACCGGGATCTTCATGGCCGCCGGTTTTGCCATCGTGTTCGTGATTCGTCACCTGCTCTGAATCTTGCCGAGGAAACTGTTATGACACATACCACTGTACATCGCTTGAGTGAATTCGCGGTCGGATTGCTGTTCGGACTGGGCTTGCTGATTTCCGGGATGACCGATCCGGGCAAGGTGCTGGGTTTTCTCGATCTGGCAGGCGCCTGGGATCCTTCGCTGGCGCTGGTGATGGGCGGCGCTATTGTCGTGGGCTTCTTCGCCTTCGGCAGCGCCAAGAAGCGCACGACCAGCTTCCTGGGAGGCGCGCTGCATCTGCCCACCGCCAAGGATATCGACAAGCGTCTGGTCATCGGCGGGCTGCTGTTTGGTGCGGGCTGGGGTCTGGCGGGGTTCTGCCCCGGACCCGGCATCGTCACCATGGCGACGGGTGAGCCCAAGGCCGCCCTGTTTGTGGTCGCCATGATCGCAGGCATGCTGGTGTTTCAGTTCACGGACCGCAAACCCAAGAGTTAGCACATGGCAGCCTGAGGCTTGAAGGAGCTTTCATGTCGAACAGAACTGCATCGTCACTCTCGTCCTGGCTGCCTATTCTCGACTGGGGGCGCCGCTACAATCGCGACACCTTCGTCAGCGATGGAGTAGCGGCGCTGATCGTCACCATCATGCTGATTCCCCAGAGTCTGGCCTATGCCTTGCTCGCCGGATTGCCGCCCGAGGTGGGGCTCTACGCCAGCGTTGCTCCGTTGCTGCTCTATGCTGTGTTTGGCACCAGTCGCGTGCTGGCCGTCGGGCCTGTCGCCGTCGTCTCGCTGATGACGGCGGCCGCGATTGGTGAACATGCCATCGTCGGCACGCCGGAATACTGGGCGATTGCCATCACACTGGCCTTTCTTTCCGGGGCGATGCTGACCCTCATGGGTGTCCTGCGGCTGGGTTTCCTCGCAAACTTCCTCAGCCACCCGGTGATCTCGGGTTTCATCTCGGCCTCCGGATTGCTGATCGCCGCCAGTCAGGTCAAGACGCTGATGGGTGTGACGGCCGAGGGTGAAAATTTCTTTGCGCTGGTGCATTCGCTGGTTCTGCATGCAACCAATACCCACATGCTGACGTTGACGATGGGCATCCTCACCACGGCATTCCTGTTCTGGGCCCGCAAGGGCCTCAAGCCGCTGTTGCTGGGATTGGGGCTTAAAGCTCGGTTGGCCGATGTCCTGACCAAAACGGGGCCGGTGTTGGCGATCGCCGTCACCACACTGTTGACGTGGGGGCTCGATTGGCAGGGGCAGGGCGTGAAGATTGTCGGCACTGTGCCACAGGGCCTGCCGCCGCTGACCATGCCCGTCTGGGACATGGCGCTGTGGAAAGAGCTGGCGATTCCGGCCTTGCTGATCAGCATCGTCGGGTTCGTGGAGTCCGTCTCCGTCGGGCAGACACTGGCGGCGAAACGACGTCAACGCATCGAGCCAGATCAGGAGCTGGTGGCGCTGGGCGCGGGTAATCTGTCCGCTGCATTTACCGGTGGCTTTCCCGTGACAGGGGGCTTCGCCCGCTCTGTCGTCAATTTCGATGCGGGTGCACAGACGCCAGCCGCAGGAGTATTCACGGCGCTGGGCATTACACTGGCCTCACTGTTCCTGACGCCTGCCTTGTATTTCCTGCCGCAGGCGACACTGGCAGCCACCATCATTGTCGCCGTGCTGTCGCTGGTTGACTTCGGCATATTGAAACGCACCTGGGCTTACTCCAAGGCCGATTTTGTGGCCGTGCTGGCAACGCTGGGGGGCACTCTGGGGCTTGGCGTCGAGGCCGGTCTGGTCATCGGCGTGAGCGTGTCGCTGGCGCTGTTCCTGCTGCGCAGCAGCCGCCCGCACATCGCCGAGGTCGGTCTGGTCCCCGGCACGGAATCGTTCCGCAATGTCCTGCGCCATGCCGTCAAGGTGTCGCCCGCGCTGATCAGCCTGCGGGTCGATGAGAGTCTTTATTTCGCCAACTCCAGAACGCTGGAAGATCGTATCAACAGCGCGGTGGCGACCAATCCTCAGCTCAAACACGTGGTGCTGCAGTGTTCCGGCATCAATTCCATCGACGCCAGTGCGCTGGAGAGTCTGGAAACCATTGAGAAGCGGCTGCACGATTCCGGAGTAACCCTGCATCTGAGTGAGGTGAAGGGCCCGGTGATGGATCGGCTGCAGGGCACCGAATTCCTGCATGAATTGAGTGGCAAGGTCTTTCTGACGCATTATCAGGCCATACAAGAACTGGCACCCGTTGAGTAATTGACTGAATGAGCAAACGAGAGGGTTGTGGAATGTATTACATCGTGGAAACAAACAAGGCCTTTGTGCAGGCGGCGGATGATCTGGATGCGGCGGTCAAGCGCAATGGCTTCGGCGTGCTGCACATACACGACCTCGGCAACACCCTGCGCAGCAAGGGCATACCCTTTACCGAGGAGTGCCGGATATTCGAGGTATGCAATCCGGGGCAGGCGGCAAAGGTATTGTCCACGGACATGCGCCTGAACATGGCGTTGCCCTGCCGCATTTCCGTCTTCACCGAGAACGGCGCGACCCGTATCGGCGTGATCAAACCAGCCGCCATGCTGGCCGCGCTTTCCGACGAGCCAGCACTGGCCGAGATTGCGCAACAGGTGGAAGACAAAATTATCCAGATGGTCGAAGAGGCCAGGTAATTGCCGCCGGGGTGAGCGTCGCCGCTCGCTCCTTGCCTCTCATTTCTCGCCCCACGCTACTCTCTCTTCGTGGCTCACTCTTCGTGGTTCACCCGGCACGACTCACGCCTGCGCGGTCTTGCTGCGATGCACCAGCGCGCCCGTGCTGTCGATGATCTCGATATCGACCTCCACGCCACGGCGCACACTCTGGGTGACGGTGCAGAAGTTCTCGAATTGTGCGACTGCACTCTCCAGGGAAGGTAGCGCGTCCTTGGTCGTTCCGAGGCGGATCTGCACGTCGAAGTGGGTGACCCGCAGGAATTTCTCCACGCGGCCAAAGCGTCCGGTGATGGTGGCAGTGAGCTCCCCCGGGTCTTCCTTGTGGCGGCGCAGCGCATACAGCAGGCTGGCCGACAGGCAGTTGGCCACCGAGGCCGCCAGCAGGCCGGCCGGGCTTGGGCCTTCGCCGCCGCCCAGTGGCTCCGGTTCGTCGCTGAGCAGGTTGCCGAACTCGCCGAAGTCGATCTGGAACAGATAATTTTCCAGCAGTTTCAAATTCACTGTGAAGGTTGTGTCGCTCACGTTGTCCTCTCTGTTTTTTCGATAGTTGCCTGAATCGCCGTGATGGCGATGGTGTAGACGATGTCCTCCACCGATGCGCCTCGGGAGAGATCGTTCACCGGTTTGTTCAGGCCCTGCAGCATGGGGCCGATGCTGACGACTCCGGCGCTGCGCTGCACTGCCTTGTAGGTTGTGTTGCCAGTATTCAGGTCCGGGAAGATCAGCACCGTGGCGTGGCCGGCGACGGGGCTGCCGGGCGCTTTGGTGGCCGCCACCTCGGCGCTGACGGCGGCGTCATATTGCAGCGGGCCGTCGATGACCAGGTCGGGGCGTCTGGCCCGTACCAGCCGTGTGGCCTCGCGGACCTTGTCGACATCGCTGCCGGTGCCGGAATCCAGTGTGCTGTAGCTGATCATCGCCACGCGCGGGAAGAGCCCGAATTCGTGGGCCGAATCGGCACTGGCGATGGCAATGTCGGCCAGCGCGCTGGCTTCGGGGTCGGCGTTGATGGCGCAATCGCCGAAGATCAGCACCTGCTCGGGCAGGCACATGAAGAAGATCGAGGAGGCGGTGTCGATGCCGACGCGGGTGCGGATCAGCTGCAGCGCCGGGCGGATGGTGTTGGCCGTGGTGTGCACGGCGCCGGAGACCAGGCCGTCCACACGCCCCTCGTGCAGCATCAAGGTGCCGAGCACCACATTGTCTTCCAGCTCCTGGCGGGCCCGCTCGGCGGTCATGCCTTTGTGCTGGCGCAGCGCCGTGAGCAGCTGCACATAGGTTTCGCGCAGCGGCACTGGATCGACGATCTCCAGTTCGGCTGGCAGCGTGATCGCATTGCTGGCGGCCAGTTGGCGAATCACCTCTGGATTCCCCAGCAGCTGGCAGCGCGCAATGCCGCG
Organism: Gammaproteobacteria bacterium; assembly: GCA_030654835.1. GTDB lineage: Bacteria > Pseudomonadota > Gammaproteobacteria > Pseudomonadales > Pseudohongiellaceae > UBA5078. The sequence goes on from JAURWS010000012.1 coordinate 58,796, forward strand.
TCTGCTGCAGTTCACGGCGGCACGCACCGTACGCAGTTCCTCGCCCTCGGGCAGCACGATGAGTCGGTTGGCGGCACGGGCCCGCTGCAACAGGCTGTAGCGGAAGGCAGCGGGCGACAGGCGCCGCTCGCGCTGACTCGCCACCAGCGTGGCCAGCCAGGGACGATCGAGATGCTGTGCCACCGTGTCCATGACATGGCGAATGCGGGCATCGTCATCCACGGGCACGCGATTGGCGAAGCCGGGCAGGTGGGTGATGACCTGATAGCTGTCCTCTGCCACGCGCAGCAACGGCAGGCCGTGCGCGATGGCCTGTCGACAGAACGCCAACGTCTCCGGCCGCAGCGCCGCGCCCTCGGTCAGCAGAACGCCGGCCAGTGTCACGCCATTGAGCTCTGCCAGCGCGGCGGCGACGATCACCTCGTCACGGTCGGCGCTGGTGATCACCAGTGTGCCGTGTTGCAGGTGTGGCAGCAGGTTGCCTACCCGTTCGGTGGCGAGGCAGATGTGCAGCACGCGGCGCTGCTGGATGTCGCCCGCCTCCACGACCTCGGCGTGCAGAAACTCAGCCACATCACGGGTGCGCGGTGCGGTCAGCTCGGCGTCCCAGGGGATGCCGCCCGCCAGATGCAGCCCTGTGCTCAAGACTGGCAGCTGCGCCTGTATTTGTGCCCAGGTCAAGGAAGCTTCCGCTGGAGTGCGCGGGCCTTGCAGTGGCAGGTGTTCGTCCTCGTCGCGTGGCGCATCGAGCATGTTGAGAATGACGCCGACGGCACGGCCGCTGGCCGCGTCGCTGCCGTCATGCCCGCCGAACTGGGCAGCGCAGCTCTCCAGCCGCTGATTCAACTCGACAAAGGACTGAGCGTGGGGCGTGCTGACGAGGATGACCTGCGCATCGAAGGAGTCCGCCAGCAGCGGGTTGATCCGCGCCAGCAGCGGGTCATCACCGGCGGGGCTGATGCCCTCCAGCACCAGCACGTCCGGCTCCTGGGCGAGGCCCGCCAGCGTGCGTTCGCGCAGCATCATCCACTGCTCCATCAGGAGATCGGTCTGCTCGGCGGCGAGCCAGGCGGCGGCCTGACTGCAGGGCAGAGGGGCAGGTGGTTGCAGGTCTGCATAGCGGCGGATCAGCTCCACCGTGTGCTCGGCGCCATCTGCGCCAGTTGACGCTGCTACCGATTGCGCCACCGGCTTGCAGAACGCCACGCGCAGCCCCTGCTGGTCCAGTGCATGCAGCAGACCGAGACAAATTGTCGTCAGCCCGACGCCCGCTTCGGTGGGAACCAGCAGTAGTGTCTTCATAGTCCGCTATTGTCCCGAGGTGATCGTCCACTCGATCAGGTCAGTGGCGAGGCGGTCGGCGGCTACGCCCAGCGCGGCGACGAAGTCACCGACGGTGTCGCCGTTGACCGGTTCACTGGCCTCGAAACGGTGGCTGGCAAGAATCCGGCGGCTACCTGTCTGCACCAGTTGGGCGTCGTAGCGGATCACCGCCTGCGAGCGCCCACCGAGGCGTTCGTGATGCAGCCCGCGTAACATGCCGCCCAGCTCCACGCTCGCTTCGAGTCCATCGCTGCTGGTGCTCAACGCCGACACCCGACCGTCACGCCAGAACGCGTCGAGTATCCAGTCGCGCCACAGCAGCGCGGCAGGGGCAGACCAGCGGGCGTCCGGATAGGCCTGAAAACTGTTGTCACCCGGCATCACCAGCACCCGGCTGCCGCCCAGCGCGTCGCTGGTAGTGGGGGTATCGATGCGCAGGCCATTGAGTGTCTGCCCGTCACTGTTGGCGCGCAGGGACGACGGCGGCAGCTGATAGAGATCGGTCGGCACCCGTTCCGGCAGCACCGTGCAGGCGCTCAGCGCGCCGCCGAGCAGCAGGGTCAACAGCAGAAAGCGCTTGCTCATGGTTGGTATTCCTTGATGTTGTCGTCGCCCAGCAGGAAGCCTGCGGGGTCTTCTTCCAGGCGTTTGGTGATGTCGTTGAGGCCGCTGAGTACGCCGCGCAGGTCCTCTATCGCTGGCCCAAGCTCGTTGAAACTCTGCATGCCGTTGGTCAGGGCCTGCTCGTTGTCGTTCATTAATGTGGTCATCTGCTGGGTGAAGCGCTGCATGTTGACCATGGTCTCGGCGGCGGAGGTGAGCAGGGGGTCGCCATGCTCGGCGAACTGTTCGTCGACGCGCGCGAGCAGCTGATTCAGCTCCTCACCGGCGCTGGCCAGGCTGGCGAGCCCGGCCCGCAGCGTTGCCTGTTGTTCCACCAGATTGCCGGTGACGACCTCCACATTGGACAGGATGCGCGTCACGTATTGGCCGTTTTCTACGGAGAGCATCTGGTTGGCGCGGTCGAGCAGGCTGGTGATGCTGATCAGCAGTTCATCGCTGTTCAGGCGCAGGCGGGCCAGCGACGACTGTTCGGCCTGAATGACTGGCACGCCGCCTTGCACTGCCGTGAGCAGCGGGCTCTCTGGCAGACCCTGGCTGAGTTCGATGCCGGCGGCGCCGGTGATGTTGAGCATGGTGAGGCGGGCGAGGGTGTCGACCTTGACCGGAGCGGAGCTGGAGATGCTCACCCGTGCCCACACCTGGCGCGGATCCTGCGGGTCCAGCCGCAGACGTTCCACCTCACCGACGCGAATACCGCTGTACTGCACGGGGCTGCCCACGCTCAAGCCGGAGACCGCCTCGCGGAATATCACGTCGTACACCACGACGTCGCTGTCGGTAGCGGAGCGGGACATCCACAGGGCGAACAACAGGGCGATCGCGCCTGCGGTGAGGGTAAAGAGGCCGACGATAATGTAGTGTGCCCGGGTTTCCATAGAGTCACTCTTGCTTTGAACTTGTTGGTGTAGATCCAGCCGCTACTGCCGCTGCCCGTCCGCGTGGCCCATGAAAATACTCCTGAATCCACGCGTCGTCTGTGGCCGCGACCACTTCCAGTGTATCCGCCACCAGCACCCGCTTCTGTGACAGCACGGCGATGCGGTCGCAGGCCGTGTACAGCGTATCCAGATCGTGCGTGACCATGAACACCGTCAGGTCGAAGGCGTCGCGCAGCGTCACCAGCAGCTGATCGAAGGCTGCCGCGCCGATCGGGTCGAGACCGGCGGTCGGCTCATCCAGAAACAGAATGTCCGGGTCTAGCGCCAGTGCCCGCGCCAGTGCCGCGCGCTTGATCATGCCGCCAGAAAGATCGGCCGGATACAGTGCTCCGGCGCGGGCGGGCAGCCCGGCCAGCGCCAGCTTCACCGCCGCCAGCTCGGCGGCCGCCTTGCGCGACAGCCCCGCGTGCTCGATCAACGGCAGGGCGATGTTCTCCAGCACCGTCAGTGACGAGAACAGGGCGCCGCGCTGAAACAGCACGCCGATGCGCCGCTCGAGGGCCGAACGCTGGTCTGGCGGGAGCTGCAGCAGGTCCTGACCGAACAGGTTGACCTGCCCGGCGTTCGGCCTGTGCAGCCCGACGATGGAGCGCAGCAGCACGGATTTGCCACTGCCGGAGCCGCCCACCACGCCGAGAATCTCGCCGCGATAGATGTCCAGATCGAGCCCTTCATGCACCACATTGCTGCCGAAGCGGTTGTTCAGCCCGCGCACCTCAATGATGGCCTCGCGCGTCGCCGGGCGCTGTTGTGTTGCACCGTTTGCGGTAGTCACCAGCCCATCTCCATGTAGAACAGCGCGGCCACGGCATCCAGAAGGATCACCGCGAAAATGGATTGTACTACGGCAGAGGTGGTGTGTTCGCCGACCGACTGTGCGCTGCCCTGCACTTTGAAGCCTTCAAGACAGCCAATAAGCGCGATCACCAGCGCGAAAAAAGGCGCCTTGGCCAGGCCGAGCAAGATGTGGCGCAGGGGAATCTCCTGCACGATGCCGAGGAAGCGGGCGAAGCTGACATCCAGCGTCAGCACGGACACCAGCGCACCACCGAGCATGCCGGCGATGACGGCGATGAAAGAGAGCAGCGGCAGCATGATGAGCAGGGCCAGCAGCCGTGGCAGCACCAGCAGCTCGATGGGGCTCAGCCCCTGCACGCTGAGGGCGTCCAGTTCCTCATTCACCTTCATTGAGCCGATCTGCGCCGTGAAGGCGCTGGCGGTGCGGCCAGCCAGCAGAATCGCCGCGAGCAGCACGCCGAGTTCGCGCATGAAGGCATAGCCCACCAGATCCACGGTGTAGATCGTGGCGCCGAAGTTGGCCAGCACGGTGGCACCGAGGAAGGCGACGACACAGCCCACCAGAAAATTCAGCAGAAAGATGATGGGCACGGCGTTGAGGCCGGTCTGGTGCATCTGCGCCACCAGCGCGGTGGGCCGCCAGCGCCAGGGGCGGGGCAGCAGACGCACCAGTGTCAGCAGGGTCAGGCCGAGGAAGTTGAGGAACTGCTCCAGTTCGTGCCAGCCGCTGACGACCAGCTTGCCGAGCTTGGCCAGCCCATCGCTTGGGCGCTTGTGTGGCTGAGCGGTTTCACTCTCGCGCCCGGTCATGGCTGTCGCCACAGCCAGCAGCAGCGCCTGCCGCTCGGCCGACAGTCCGCTGGCAGTGGGGATGAGGGCGTTCAGCCGCTCCGCCCCCAGCATGTGCAGCAGCAATGCCGCCCCGGCAGTGTCCAGCGCGCTCAGGCCGGTGGTATCGAGAGACTTTATCGACGCGTTGGTGATTGAGTTGACAGTCTGCGAGTGTAGATTGGCGTCGCGGGCAAGAAGCGTGTAGTGCTCCAATGTCCAGTCGCCATGCAACAGCAGGCGCGAGGAGCCGGAGTCGATGGTCAGCGTTGGGGTCATGCGGGCAATATACGGAGGGGGGTGGCGATGGTCAACCGCCGCCTCCCACCGGGTGGCGCTTGAATTGACAGGCTGCTGGTGGCAGTCCATATTCAGCACAACTTTTACAGGCCGCTGTGCAGGTTTTCGGCAGTGGTTTTTACGCGGATTTTCATGCAGCGCTTAAATGGAGTAGGTAAATGTCTCTGAGTAGACGCGATTTCTTCAAGGTCGGTGGCGTCGGTGCGCTGGCCGCGACTGTGGCACCCGGCACGTTGGCCCAGTCCGCAGCAGTGCCTGCCGGTGGCGCCGTATTGAGCCATCCGGCCACGCTGGTGGCAGAGATCAGCGGACTGCGGGTGAATCAGCCCGTCTCCTTCAATTACCCGGACAGCAGCTCGCCCTGCCAGCTGCTCAAGATGGGACGTGAGGTTCCCGGCGGGGTCGGACCTGAGGGTGACATCGTCGCCTACAGCATTCTCTGCCCGCACATGGGTTGCCCGACGCAGTATGACGGCGAGGCGCGCAGCTTCAAATGTGGTTGTCACTTCAGTGTGTTTGATCCGGAGATGGAGGGGCAGCAGGTCTGTGGTCAGGCGACTCAGAACATGCCGCGCATCGAGCTGAACTTTGATGCCGCGCGCGGCACCGTTGAGGCGGTGGGTGTGCATGGTCTGATCTATGGTCGGCAGGCCAATACCCTTTAGCAGAATTCGCAGGAGTCACCCGCATGTCGCGTATCAATGATCGCATCCCTCTGCCGCCGACCAGCGCGCAGACCACCAACCTGACCTGCCACTTCTGCATCGTCGGTTGTGGCTACAAGGTCCACAAATGGCCGGAACATCAGGAAGGCGGCCGTGCGCCGCAAGACAACGCGCTGGGTCTGGATTTCACCCGCCAGCTCGCGCCGCTGCAGGTCTGCCTGTCCCCCGGCATGGTCAACACCATTCAGGACAACGACGGCAGCCGTCATCACATCATGATCGTCCCTGACAAGGACTGTGTGGTGAATCAGGGCCAGGCCTCCACGCGTGGGGGCATGCTCGGGCACCTCATGTACAACGGCAAAGGCCCTTCGGCCAGCCGCCTGATACAGCCGCTGCTGTATCGCGGAGCCAACTGGCGCGAAAGCCCTTGGGAACAGGCGCTGGCGCTCTACGCAGGGCTCACCAAGAAGATTCTCGACGAGGATGGCCCGGACGAGATCTATTTCAACCTCTTCGACCACGGTGGCGCTGGCGGCGGCTATGAAAATACCTGGGGCACTGGCAAGCTGATCTTCACCGGTCTGCAGACGCAGAAGGTGCGCATTCACAACCGCCCGGCGTATAACTCCGAGTGTCACGCCACCCGCGACATGGGCATCAACGAGCTGAACAACAGCTACGAAGATGCGGAAGTGGCCGATGTGCTGTGGTCCATCGGCAACAACCCCTACGAGACGCAGACCAATTATTTTCTGGTGCACTGGATTCCCAATCTGCAGGGCGGCACTGTCAGCAAGAAACAGCAGTGGTTCCCCGGCGAGACCGTCGGCCGTGGCCGCGCGATCTTCGTCGACCCGCGTCGCACTACCTCGATTGCCATCGCCGAACAGGCAGCCGGTGCCGAGAATGTCCTGCATCTGGCGATCAATCCTGGCACCGACACGGCGCTGTTCAACGGACTGCTGACCTATGTGGCCGAGCAGGGCTGGCTGGACAGCGAGCTCATCGCCCAGCGCACCAATGGCTACGAGCAGGCACTGAGTGCCAATCGCCTCAGTCTCGAAGATTGCACTGAAATCACTGGCGTGCCGGTGGCGCAGCTGATTCAGGCCGCCGAGTGGTCCTACAAGCCCAAGGCCTCCGGCCACATGCCGCGCACCATGCATGCCTATGAGAAGGGCATCATCTGGGGCAACGACAATTACCGTATCCAGTCCGCGCTCGTGAATCTGGTGCTGGCCACCGGCAATGTCGGTGGGCGACGTGGCGCCGGTGTCGTGCGCATGGGCGGACATCAGGAAGGTTATGTGCGTCCGCCGTTCCCCGGTGGCCGGCCCGCGCCTTATGTCGATGGCGAGATCATCGCCGGACGCGGCAAGATCCTCACCACCTGGGCCTGCGATGCGTTCCGCAGTACCCACAACGCGCAGAATTACCGGGCGGCGGTGATTCGCCGCGCCAACATCGTTCGTGAGGCGATCGATCAGGCCCGCGGTGCCAGCACCGCTGAGCTGATCGATATCATTTATGACGCGGTCACCAACAAGGGCGGCCTGTTCGTGGTATCCATCGACATCTATCCGAAGCCCTTCGGCGAAGCAGGGCACATGATGCTGCCTGCCACCGTGCCCGGCGAGATGAACCTGACCTCGATGAACGGCGAGCGCCGTATGCGCCTCTCCGAAAAATTCATGGACGCGCCCGGCAGCGCGAAGCCGGACTGCCTGATTGCCGCCGACATCGCCAATGCACTCAAGTCGCTCTATGAACAGGACGGCAACAGCGCCATGGCCGCGCGCTTTGAGGGCTTCGAGTGGAGCAGCGAGGAAGACGCCTTCATGGACGGCTTCAACAGCAACGACAGCGACATGGTGACCTACGAGCGCCTGCGTGCCCTCGGCAACAATGGCGTGCAACTGCCGGTCACTGGTTTGGAGAACGGACTTCTGGTTGGCACCGAGGTGACGTATACCGAGCGTTTCGACACCGAAGATGGCCGTGCGAAATTCCAGCCCTCGCCGTGGAACGGCCTGCTGGCCGAGGCGCAGCAGCAGAAAGACAAGTATCCCTTCTGGGTCAACAATGGTCGCGTCAACGAGTTGTGGCAGACGCTCTACAACGACGAGCACGTCGAGTTCCGCACCAGCCGCTGGCCGATGACGCTGGTGGAGATTGGCGGCGAGGACGCGCAACGTCTCGGCATCAGCAGCGGTGACGTGGTGGAACTGTTCAACGATTACGGCGCGACGCAAGGCATGGCACACGTGGAGCCGACCATCAAACCGGGCCAGGTGTTCATGCAGGCGATGGGCCGCAACGGTGTGATGGGCGACCTGGCCACCACGGCGGTGGATCAGAATATCCTGCCCTATTACAAGGGCACCTGGGCGGACGTACGGCGTATCGGTGACATGGGGCTGAGCAGGACGGTGACGTCCAAGCGGCGGCATTTCGTTTAAATTGAATATCAATAACAAAACAACCAACAAGGCGGAACTGCTCATGCGTCACTATCGATATCTGTTGTCAACGCTGCTCCTGATAGTCACCTCTGCCTGTGCCGCACCGGCACCGACCGATGGTTTCTACACCATCGATCCTTCACGCAGCAATGGGGGCACCGGGCGCTTCTACATGGATCGGGAAATCTCCGATGTGATGGGGCACCTGGCGGCGGACTGGCTGGAGCGTCCGCAGCGCACCCACGAGGAGATGCCCGACGAGGTCGTCGCCAACATGGGCCTGAAGCCGACGGATGTGGTTGCCGACATCGGCGCCGGGTCCGGCTACTTCACCATCAGGATTGCCAGGCAGGTGCCGCAGGGCAGCGTGCTGGCCGTCGATATTCAGCCGGAGATGCTGGAGATTCTGGAGAACCGCCGTCGCGAAGAAGGGCTCGACAATATCAGCGGTGTGCTGGGCGAAATCGATGACACCCACCTGCCGGCCAACTCCGTCGACGTCGCCTTTCTTGTCGACGCCTATCACGAGTTCTCGCATCCGCGCGAGATGCTGCAGAGCATCTACGATTCGCTGAAGCCTGGTGGCCACCTGATCCTCGTCGAATACCGCGCCGAAGACCCGAACGTGCCGATTCGCACACTGCACAAGATGACGCAGCGGCAGGTGCGCCGCGAGATGAGTGTTCTGAATTTCGAATGGGAGAAGACGCTCGACTTCCTGCCCTGGCAGCACATGATGTTCTTCACCAAGCCGGAGTAATCCGGCTGTCCCGATCTTGACTCAACGCCGCCAGGTTTCGTAGAGCTGGCGCGCGGCAGGCTCGATCTTCGTGATCGAACTCTGCTGCGCTTGCGGCGTCAGCGCCTCCCATTCGTCGAAATGCTCCTCCGTGCCGTGCAGGCGAATGCAGTCCAGCGCCTCTTGCGCGTGTGCAGGCAAGTCGGACCAACCGCCCGCCGCCCTCACGCCGCGCAGATAACCGAAGCACCACTCCTCTGCGCTGAGGAGCTTGCCCTCATCCGCCCCCAACGTGGTTTCAATCTGATTGAAATGCGCGGCAAATTCGTCGGGCCACCTGAGCATCACCGCCGCTGTATTGGTCAGATGCTGCAGCAGCAGATCGAGAAACCTCTCCAGCTCCTCCTCGCTCTGCCAGTCCGGCTGCAGGCTCTCTCCGCCCCAGAGTGCGGGATACCAGACGCTCATCGGCAGCATTTCCGGATGCGTGACGATGGCGGTCAGAAAGCCGTCCAGTTCCGAGAAATCCAGCACGGACTCATCATTGCCGTATTCCAGCAGTTTGTCGGCGATGAATTTGCGCTCGCGGACGCTGAGTGATTCGGGGGTGTGATGAAGGGTGTGGTGCATGGCACAGGTTTCTCGTGTTCGTTGGGTTAGACGCGATCCTTGCCGTCGCGGTGATGCGAAGGATTCGCCCCGCGTGTCATTCCTATGAATTCCTGATCAGTGGCGAGTTGAAAATCTACACTGGCCTATGCGGGAAGAGCAAGCGGTTGAACAGAACACTCGCGACATCGGGCGCCGCAACGCGCTCCGCAAGCGAAGTGTTTGCACTTTCTCGTATCGCTGTATACTGCGGCCTCTCCTTCCTTTAAAGGGAAATGTCGTGATCTCTGACCTTGTTGATCTTGTTGCTGACTGGTACTGGGAGTTGGACGCTGATCTGCGCTTCACGCAGCTCAAAACCCTGAACGGTATCAAGAACAGCGACTTCACTGCGCAACGCTGCCTGCATAAGCAATTGTGGGAAACGGACTTCGAGGTACAGGTCGGCACGGACTGGGATGCTCAACGTCAATCGCTGGAACAGCACAAGCCCTTGCACGACCTGATTATTCACCGGCCTGTGCAAAGCGGTGAGGAGTGTTATCTCAGCCTCAGCGGCAAACCTGTGTTTGACAGTGCGCAGCAGTTCACCGGTTATCGTGGCATTGCCAAAGACGTAAGCGCCTTCCAGCGCAACTATGAAAACCTCTCCCGCTTTCGCGAGGCCATGGATATGTGTGGTGATTCCATTTATCTCACCGACGTCTCGACCATGACATTCCTCGACGTGAATACCACTGCGTCTGAAAAAATGGGGTACACGCGCGCCGAATTGCTGAAGATGGGGCCGGTCGATTTGTTGATGGCAGATCGTCAGTCATTGCAAAAGGGTTTCCAGGCAGTCATCGACGCCGGAGCGCAGGGTGTGAAACTGGAATCGACGGCGCTGTCCAAAACCGGTCAAAAATCTATCGCTGAAGTGCACCGGCGGCCCATGAAGGTGGGGAACCGCTGGATCATCGTCAGCATTGCGCGCGACGTGACCGCACGCAAGCGTGCTGAAAGCGCCGCTGTGCGCCTTGGGCGTATGTATGCAGCGCTCAGCGCCACGGAGGAGGCCATTCTGCGTACCCGTTCGCCTGCAGAGCTATTTCAGCGCGTGTGTGATGCGGCTGTCGACGGTGGAAAATTCCTGACGACTGCTGTCCTGCTTAAAAAACCGAACGACAAAAAACTGCATCTTACTGCGGGCAGTGGTCATGGCCTCGAAGTGCTGCAGACCACGGATATTTCCCTTGATGAGACACAGCCTTCTGGACGTGGCCTGGTCGGCACTGCCTGCCGTACCGGGAGGTCGCGTGTCAGCAATGATTATGCTCAAGACCCGGACACTACCCCCTGGCATGCCCTGGCACAGCAGATCGGTATTGCCGCAGCCACAGCGGTGCCTATTCGCCGAGGTCACGACACCATCGGCGCACTGCTGTTTTACTCAGATGAAAAATACGCATTCGATGCAGAGATCGTGGCGCTGCTGGAGCGCATGACAGAAAGCATGGTGTATGCGCTGGATAGCTTTGACCTGGAGGCTGAGCGCATCCGCAATCAGGAACATATTCACTACATTGCCACCCATGATTCCCTCACCAGCCTTCCCAATCGCGTGATGTTTCACGAGTTGCTGCACCATGCCGTGGAAAGCGGCAAGCGTTACGGCCGCAAGTTCGCTCTGTTCTTCCTCGACCTCGATCGATTCAAGTTCATTAATGATTCGCTGGGGCATGAGGCGGGCGATATTGTGCTGCAGGAAATGTCTGAACGCTTCAACGCCTGCTTGCGTGCCAGCGATGTGGTGGCCCGTCTCGGTGGTGATGAATTTGTGATTCTGCTTAGCGAGATCAACACGACAAGACAAGTGACCGTTACGGCGAAGAAGCTACTTGCCGCCGCGATTAAACCGGTTAGAGCGCTTGGACAGGATTGTCGAGTGACTGTCAGCATTGGCATCGCGTTATTCCCAAGGGATGGTGGTGATGAAACAACACTGATGAAGAACGCGGACATGGCGATGTACCTTGCCAAGGAAGAGGGGAGAAATAATTTCCACTTTTACTCCGCCGAGGTCAAGGCTCATTCACTGGAGCGCATGATGCTCGAAACCGGGTTGCGAAATGCTCTGCATCGCAACGAATTGTCGCTGCATTATCAGCCAAAAATGGACTCCAGGACTGGCCGAATCAACGGTGTCGAAGCGTTGCTGCGCTGGCATAGTCCGGAACTCGGTCAGGTATCACCGATGCAGTTGCTCCCGGTGGCGGAAGAGACCGGCCTGATTATCCCCATCGGTCGCTGGGTGCTGAAGACCGCGTGTGAACAGAACGTTGCCTGGCAGCGCGAGGGTCTGCCACCCATCTGTGTGGCGATCAATCTCTCGGTACGCCAGTTTGACGACCGTGATCTGCTGATCGATCTCGCAACAGCTCTGCAGGACAGTGGCATGGCTCCCGAATTGCTCGAACTCGAGTTGACAGAAAGCATGGTGATGCGCGATGTAGAGCACGCCGTCACTCTGCTGAAAGCCATCAAAGACATGGGCATACGTCTCGCCATTGATGACTTCGGGACGGGCTATGCCTCTCTCTCGCAAATAAAGCGTTTTCCTATCGATACCTTGAAAGTGGATCGCTCTTTTGTGCGTCAGATTGGTCTCGATCCTGTTGACAGCACCTCCGAGAATACTGAAAACCGGTCAATTACCGATGCGATTCTTGCCATGGGTAAGACACTGAGCCTGACGGTGGTTGCTGAAGGCGTCGAGACACTGGAGCAGGAGCAATACCTGCGGCAGCACAACTGTGACGAAATGCAGGGCTACTATTTCAGCCGACCGCTGACGGCCGGAGATTTTTCGGTAATGCTGCGAGAGAATGATGAATCAGGCAAGGGAGTAGCACTTTGAGCAGTCTCATGCGGAGTGCTGAACTGGTGCTTATGCCACACGAGAAAGATCTGGGTGGTTTCAAGGTGCGGCGTCTGCTGCCATCGGTAAACCGCCAGATGGTCGGCCCCTGGATATTCTTCGATCACATGGGACCCGCGCAGTTTCCCGCAGGGCAGGGCATCAGCGTGCGGCCGCATCCCCATATCGGTATCGCCACAGTCACGTATCTCTTCGACGGTGAAATTCTGCATCGCGATTCGCTGGGGAGCCTGCAAGCCATTCGTCCGGGCGACGTCAACCTGATGGTCTGTGGCAGCGGCATCGTGCATTCCGAACGCGAGCGTCCGCAGGTCACCGCCATTGATCACGCTTTGCACGGACTGCAGTTGTGGCTCGCGTTGCCGGAACGCGATGAGGAGGTGGAACCTTCCTTTCATCACTATCCAGGCGCCTCGATTCCCGCGCTGCAAGTGGCAGGCGTGCCCGTCCGGGTGATGATGGGCAGCGCGTATGGTGCCACGTCGCCTGTGCGCACATTCTCTGAGACGCTGTATGTCGAGGCGCAGCTGCAGGCTGGGCAAACGCTCGTGCTGCCGCGGGCGGAAGAGCGCGCTGTCTATGTCGCCAGTGGCTCGTTAACGGCGCCCGACACGATATTGCCGGAGTATTCGATGACTATCTTCGCCAATCAGCCTGGCGTTGCGGTGACGGCCACTACAGCAGCGCGAATCGCCATCGTGGGCGGTGCGCCAATCGGCCAATGCTTCATCGAGTGGAACTTCTTGTCGAGCCGCAAGGAGCGCATCGAGCAGGCGAAGCGCGACTGGACGGAAGGGCGTTTTACGAAAGTGGCAGGGGATGAGGTGGAGTTTATTCCGTTGCCGTGAGGGGCGAACGGCCTAAATTTTTTCGATCACCTCTTCCAGCAGCGTGATGTCCAGCGGTGATACGCCTGCCTGCCGGAAGTGATCTCTCCATTCAGAGGCAATATGCGAGATTTCCTTGATGATGCTGCTGGCCTGCCCGGAAGACAGTCCAAAGGCGACGGCGGCGCTCTTCACGTTGCTCATGCTGCGTCGTCTTCCTTCTGCGCCAATCCCTAATGCGTGCTCCCGGTTTTGCGAGATGGTGGGTACGATGTCAAAGGCAGGCGACAGACGCCAGCCAGGGTTGGCCGGGTTGTACAGACAACCATGGTTGCGGCCATGATCATCGATGTTCCCCATGATCACATTGAACACTATGCGCCGGTACAGTTGTTCGATGTCCGCAGACCAGTCTCTGGCGTGCGAGCGCAGGATCTTGCCAATCGCGACATAGCTGCAGGGGTCGTTGAATGCATTATCAAAAATTCGAATGCGATCGCGATTGAACAGGCTGTGAATGCTGATGTAGTGCAGCTGCTGGTTATTCACTCTGTCGAATCTCTCTATCAGAAACACATCACGTTCTCCGATGCGTCGAAGTGAGACATTGGGCACGTCAATCTTGCATAGCCGGGCCAGCTGGAGTGTCGCGAATTCGACCATGGGCATGTTGACCAGATCCGCTGGCTTGCTGAATTTGGCGAGGTAATGCACGCCATTGTCCTGCAAGGTCACTTTTGGTCTGGCTCCGCCCATGGTGGTGGCTGGGATCAGGATTTCCAGAAGCTTCGGGTCAATGCGCTGATTCAATGAAATTTTCTGGGAAGCCTCTTCGAGATCGGCGAGAAGCTCCATACCTGCGGCGGGCGTTGGTGATTTGGGGCGTGTGCGCGACAGTGAGAATTGCAGACAACCGACGCCGTGGCCGCTGGTGGCCACCAGCCTTTCCAACTCATTGGCCGGGCTGCGGGTGTGGCCCAGCAGCAGAACTCGGGTGCCCCAATCGTCTGGCGCAGCATCGCTGAACACGGGGAACACCTTGTTCTCATTGCGAGTCGTGATTTGACCGCTTGTCAGCTTGAGGTTTACGGGATCAAGCGCATAGGCCCAGGATTCCTCAAGCCACTGTTCGGAATAGGCGAAGGTGCCGGATGTGCGGGTAATTGCCAGTTTGCCTGCGAGCACAGGATTGCCAGCGGGGCTCTGTGCGAATACGTAAGCCTCGGTGATCGGACTGTTCATCTCCGTATCCTCATGCTGGCCCGGAGCGCACGGCCCTCGCTGTCAAGGTGAGGGCCAGCGACATCGCGAAGCGTGTGAGTTAGCTCCAGCACGTCCAGCACAGCCAGTACCGCGCCAAAGGAGACGGTGAGGCTTGCGTTCTCGATTGCCTGATAGGTTGCCAGTGACATCAGACAACGACTGGCCATCTCCCGCTGACTGAACTTGCGCGCTTTGCGGGCTTCCGCAATATTGCCCGCCAGCACCTGGTAGTCGTCGATGGCATTGACCGATACGCTGGCCAGAAACTTCTTTCCGGACATCTTTCGCTGTCCTCAAAATGACATGGTATACCGATAATAACATGCGCTTTTGTATCGGTATACTATGCTATTTCAACAGGCTAAGCAGCGTTTCCTTGTCCACAGGCTGACCGACGGAGCCAGCCTCGTTGAACAGATTGTCGGCCAGCGCCTGCTTTTGCTGCTGCATCTGCTGAATGCGCTCTTCCACCGTGTCGGCGGCTACCAGTTTGTACACAAACACGGGTTTGTCCTGACCAATCCGGTGTGCGCGGTCGGTGGCCTGATTTTCCACCGCCGGGTTCCACCACGGATCCATGTGGATGACGACATCCGCTGCGGTGAGGTTGAGGCCGCTGCCTCCAGCCTTCAAGCTGATCAGGAATATGCGCACCGCGCCACTCTGAAACAGATCGATGGCCTCCTGGCGTTTGCGGGTTTGCCCCGTGAGTTTTGCGTAACCGATGTTCTGAATCTTCAACTCTTCTTCGATGAGAGCGAGCACTTCCGTAAATTGTGAAAAGATCAGAATGCTGCGACCTTCGTCCAGTAACTGGGGCAGGGTCTCATTGAGCCATTCCAGCTTGGCGTGCTCGCGGATGTTGGCCGCCTTTTCCAGTTTAACCAGACGCGGGTCGATGCAGGCCTGACGCAGTTTCAGCAACGCATCCAGAAACTGGATGTGGCTGCGCTGCATGCCCTGGCTGGTGACCAGATCGCGAATGCGCTTTTCCATACTCACGCGAATGCTCTCGTACAGCGCACGCTGTTTGCCCTGCAATTCCACGTATTGCACGATTTCAGTCTTGGCGGGAAGTTCTTTGACCACCTGACTCTTGGTGCGCCTGAGCATAAAGGGGGCGACCCGGCGCGCCAGTGCCTGCTGGCGATCGTGATTGCCGCTTTTTTCTATCGGATTCCTGAATTGGTCTTGAAAGGTTTTGCGTCCGCTCAGCAGCCCCGGCAGCACAAAGTCCATCAGCGACCACAGCTCGCCGAGATGATTTTCCAGTGGTGTGCCTGTCAAACACAGGCGCATCTGACTGTTCAGGTTGCGCACATGCTGAGTAATTTTGGCCGTCGGGTTTTTGATCGCCTGAGCTTCATCCAGAATCAGCACACTGAAGGTGTGCTTCTCGTACTGTTTTCTGTCTCGCAACAACAACGGGTATGTGGTCAGCACGATATCGCTGCGCTTGATTTCCTTGAACGCAGACGCGCGGTCCGGGCCATGAATCAGCGTGATCTTGAGGTCTGGTGTGAACCGCGCGGTCTCGTGCATCCAGTTTCCAGTCAGGCTGGTCGGCGCGACGATCAATGCTGGCTGAGTCAGCGCACCGCTATCTTTCAGATGTTGCAGGAAAGCCAGCGCCTGCAGCGTTTTGCCCAACCCCATATCGTCAGCGAGGATGCCGCCGAGACTGTAACGCTGCAAAAATGCAAGCCAGTTGAGACCATCCTGTTGATAGGGGCGCAGCTCTGCCTGAAGCTTCGGCGACACAGCGAGAGCTTCGATACCACTGAAGTCCTGCAGCTGCGTCAGCAGCGCTCTGGTCAATGGCGCTGCGCGATCGTCGAGATTCGGCAGGTCCTGCAACTGTGCGACTTGAAAGGCTGCAAGGCGGATGGGCTTGTTGAGTTGTTTGCGCGAGTAAAGCTCGGTGATCAGGTCGCGTATCGTGTTAAGCGGCGTGGTATCGACGCGCACCCATTCGCCGTCGACCGTCACCAGCATTTTTTCCGGCGTGCCACGGCTCAGCCACATTTCGACGATGGTGGCGGTGTTCAGCTGACGCCCTTCGCTCAGCGGCAATGTCAGGGCCAGCTCGAACCAATGGTTGGGTTGGTCGTGAATAGCAAAGTCGAATGCGGTATTGGTGACGTTCAGACTGAAATCATCAGCGCTGCGGATCTGCCAACCCGACTTCTCCAATTCTGGAATCTGAGTATCAATAAAGTGCTGCCAGAAAGGGACCAGCTCCTCGGCTGCGGCAGGCTCCGGAGACCATGCATATCGATGTTCGGCCAGTGGGTCAAACAGGGAGAGACCAAGTCCGTGCAAGTGTTCTTCGTACTCGGATTCCTGATGGTAATCCCGGTGGATCTGGTAATGCTTGCCATCAATCAGGCGCGGCTCGTATACGGTTTTCGCGCCAGCCACATAGGTGGGGGGGCATGACTCACTGCCATGGTCTCCACCATACTCGTAGTGCAGCAGCACGGCTGGCAGCCTGGCGTCCGGAAACACCTGAGCGAGCACCAGTGTCAGGCACGGAACCGGCTGATTGACTTCGATGAACTCGGGCACTTCAACGGGGACGGCCAGCTGATCCTGCTTGAATACCTGCCTGAGTTTCAACGCTACGTCGGAAATCTTGTCCAAGGGGACAGGTGGCATTTTTCGCAGGTGCGCGAATTGTTGTGCAGCAAGTGGCGTGATGAGTTCGCCGATTTCTGCGGACTCGATATCCAGATAGCACGGCGGAACCGTTTCAATCATCAACCATTGATTGCGACCTGTGATACAGGCTTGCAGCGCATAGTGGCTAGCAGTCTGGTCCCAATGCCATTGCACTGTCTCCGGTTTCGCTCGCGTTACCGGTCGCCCGGCGAGCAGGATTCGCCTGCTGTTCAGCATATGCTCCAATGCCAGTCGTGTGGCTTCCCCACTCAGTTCACAAGTTGTGTATCCCGATACTCGCGGTAACAACTGCAATATGGTGAGGTCGAGTGGTTGCAGATGACGTGGGGTATTCCAGCGCAGGGAATAGTAATCAGGCATGTAATTTGTTAGCTGGCTCCACCTGCCGTCCTTCTTCAGGTAGGCCTTCTTCAGAGCTACGTGTACCTGAGTTCTGACAACCACCAGTTCGTACAGCAGGTAGTGCTGGCCGGGAGTGAGCGTGTCTTCTGGTTTCGCGAGCGCTGTGGGTAATTCAGTCAACCAGGTTTCCAGTGCGGACGGTTCTTGCTTCTGCTTCTGTTTGGAAATGGTAATGGCACGGGCCATGGATGCCCCGGCGCTGTTTTCCTGCAGCCATTGCAACGCGGCTGCAACGGCGTGTTTGCAGTCGCTGCCAATCGGGCAACTGCAGTCGCCAATCAGAATTCCGTTGTCCAGGCTCAGTTCCACGCGATAAGTGTTGCGGCCTGATCCTTTGACGTTGGCGATAAACCTGGATTGCTCCGGGTAATCCTGTTTGATCGTGGCGCGCCGCTGGTGGTAATACTGAACGCCACGGTTGAACGTTGCCCCGGGGGCCATTTCCTTGATGTCGTTGATGTTGAAGTGCATGGTGGCTTCTTGGTCTTGTGTCGAGGGTTGTCTGAGTTGGGGATGAGGTCGGGGAATATACAATAATCAGGAGGTGGCAGAGCTGATTTTTTGCGTATTTATCTTTGTAATGACAACGACGTTATGGGCAGTTAGGCTCTCTGGTGTCCGTATCAAACGAGCTATCATCATAAATCGTACAAATTTTATTCTTGATGCAGCCCGCGCGGCGGCGGAAGAAGCCTTGTTTGATCAAGTGGTTTTGCCATGGTGTTCGGTGGTTGGATGATGGTTTGATTGATGGGAAAAATGGCCGGAGTCTGAGAAAAACGTCCGGGAATGGCTTCTTTTTGGGAAAAATAGCCGCTGGGTTCGTCTGAGTTTGGTTCTTCAGGTCATTTTTCTCGCGGGCGGGCCTTTATGCCCTATGGGTACGCTCCCACAGGTTGCGGTGCCTCGCGGGCATCCTGCTCCTGTCGACGCGCACCAGCCAGCGCACCAATGATGGAATAGTTGCCTTCGTGGCAGGCATATTCGTACAGCTGAGTGCCTGCAGGCAGCGCCCGCAGCGGCACCTCTGCGGTCCAGGGCTGCGAGAAGCCCTCCGGGTCATTCACCGTCACCCGATAATTGATCTGCTGCGGCGATTCCAGGCTGAACCATTCCGTGGTGGTCAACGCGCCCGTGGAACCCCGGAACGACTGTTGCGGATGAATCTTGTCCGTAGTCACCACCAGCGTGTCCCCCTCCCAGTGTCCGACCGAGTCGCCCATCCAGCGAAACATTCCTTGCAGCAGTGGTTCGTCGTCGATGCGGATGATGCGGGCGTCATTGACCATCTCGGTCATGATCATCAGATAGTCGGGCGTCTGCACGATCCGGTAATTGCTGTTGTAGGACATGGGCACCATGGGCGGGCCGGCAGGAGACAGCACCGACAACAGGCAGCGCTCCCCCACAGTGCGCAGCTCGGGGCCATCGAATTCGGCTACGCCCGGGCGGGCCAGCATCTGCGAACGCCAATCCCTCGGGCCACCTTCTGGAGGTGGCGGCAGGCGACCATTGGGAGGATCGATGATCAGAGAAGTGCGAGCCTCGCCGTTGACGGTGACCACGCTGGTGTCGGGAAATTTCCAGTCTGCTTCCAGCCCGATGGGCGCGCCTTTTTCTGGTGGTGCGCGATCGGGGTCGATAGGCGCCGCCTCGCGCTCAATGCGGGCCGCAGTATTCACCACCTGCTGCGCAGCTTCCTCCGGGGTATACGCGCGCTTGTCACCCAAGGCCTCCGGGCGTTCCAGCGGGGTCTGGGTCTCGTTGGTCCACACTCCCTGAAAATTCGGCTTGCCGTCGGGCGTGCGGGGAATCTCGGCGGGTTGGGCGAGTGCTCCGGCATTCAGCGCGAGCAGGAGGGCGGATAGCATTGTGGCGGAAGGATTTGCTTTGAACATGAGGGCGGTGGCTCCGGATATCACGACCTGCGAGTGTAACCGCGTGGGGCGTTGCGGCTGATGCGGCATAGTGTCGCGCGTCGGTGTGCCGCTGGCGTTGATATGCATCAAGCCTCCTTTCCTGGCTATCACTCTGGCGTGCTATTGTCGGCCGCATGCCAGGGAGCTGTTGCGTGGATGTCATGCGCATCGCCTCAGGCGGCATTCCGAACAATATGCAGACGGGAGGAAATCCATGCCACATATGAAATTCCGAGTGACATCACTGCTGCGCGTCTGGTTGCTGGGCGCATTGTCGGTACTCTTCTTCGAGCCGTTCGGGTCGTTCGGGCTGTTCGGGCCTGCGGCTTTCGCGCAGCAGCCCCCGCCACCGCCAGGCGCCTATGACGCCGCCCCCTATCTGGGGCAGATACGCAACGACTATGTTTATGGCGATATCTGGGAACGGCCCGGCCTGTCGCTGCGGGACCGCAGCATGATTACTGTCGCGGTGACCCAGGCTCTTAATGCGGCCAGTGAACTGCGCCTGCACATGGGGCGGGCGCTGGACAATGGCCTGACCGAGGGGGAGATCACGGAGATCATTGCGCAGGTGCAGTGGTATTTCAGTCTTCCCGCCGAGGTTGATGGCGCTGCCATCGCCGCCGAAGTGTTCACGCAGCGTGGGCTGCCCGAAAGTCCTGCCGGAGCGGCGTCCAGCCTCTCGGTCGAGCGTCCTGCCGCTACAGGCCCTGCGCCATTTCCTGATAGCACGGCGCTCTCGCCCCGGGATCGCAGCCTGATCACCGTGGCCCTGAGCACCGCCTTGTACGCTTCCGGCACGCTGCGCGTGGAAGTCGAGCGGGCACTGGAC
The DNA here is from genome assembly GCA_030654835.1 of Gammaproteobacteria bacterium. Classification (GTDB taxonomy): domain Bacteria; phylum Pseudomonadota; class Gammaproteobacteria; order Pseudomonadales; family Pseudohongiellaceae; genus UBA5078. The sequence continues at coordinate 78,930 of JAURWS010000012.1, forward strand.
AATGGCGTGACGCAAGACGAACTCGCCGAAGCCATCACCCATGTCACGTTCTATTCAGGCTTTCCCACCGGCGTGAATGCCGCGCGCGTCACGGCGGACGTTCTCGCGGCCAGAGGCCTGCCACTGGGTGACGGGCGTTTCCCTGCCGCGCCCTATCTGGAAGACTTGATCGACGGGCTGGTCTTTGGGGAAACCTGGACTCGTAGCCCCCTGTCTGCGCGCGAGCGCAGCCTGGCCACCATCGCCGTCACCCTCGCCAACTATCAGTCCGAGCAACTGCGCACCCACCTGGAACGGGGGCTGGACAATGGTCTGACCGTGCAGGAGATTGCCGAGTTGATCGCCCAGGTGACGCTCTATTCCGGATTTCCGAGCGGGCTCAATGGCTCGCGTATTTTCGGCGAGGTGCTGCGGGAGCGGGGCCTGGAAATGCCGAAGTGAGGGGAAGGCGACGTTAGATCGGAATTCGCAGTGGCGAATTTCGTCGCTCAGATTCGCAGACCTCGCTGCTCAGGCGTCCATCGCATCGTCGGCCTGCTCGAAGAGAGACTGCTGTTCGGGAATCGAGATGCCATTGGCCTCGCAGTGCTTGCGGATCAGCACCTCGATCAGATTGGCGATAGAGCGGTGGTCCTGCAACGCGGCGATGCGGGCAGCTTCCTTGATGCGCGGGTCGATGCGCAGGTTGAGCGTGGCGGTTTTGGAGGGCGTCATGGTGTGGTGTTAAAAATAAAAACAATACTGGCACCTTTATGGAAAGGCGTATGCACCAGAAGAGCAGTAACCATCATCTGTTTCGTATCCGCTGGCAGTTGAGTTGATTTCAGAGAAAAATGGCCGGAGCCTGAGAAAAACAGCCGCGATTGGCTTTATTTAGAGAAAAATAGCCGCTATGCTCGCTCGAGTTCGGAATATCCGGCTATTTTTCTCATAGAATTTGTTTTTCCGGATGTTTTTCTCAGACTCCGGCTGTTTTTCTCATAATACCCTTGCCACACGGATAACGAGTTCATGGCAATACCGCTAGGTTACAGCGAACTGATATCGCGCTATCAACTGCGAACTTTGCCGCTATGGCAGATCGCAAAGCTGGACGGCAGCATCAAGGGAAGAGAAATCCGTCAGCAGGGAGGGCAGCGCATCGAGCTGTTCGAGCCCAAATACCAACCAGAAGACTCATTGGCCGGGCACCTTCAATTTGCATTGCGCTATGAAGGCGTGAACCTCCAGGTCCTGGCACTGCTCTTTGAAGGTACCGGCGCGGAAGACCTGACCCAGTGGCTCACAACTAATCCCGAGTCGCGCTATGCGCGAATCGCCTGCTTCCTCTACGAGTGGTTAACAGCAAGGGAACTGCCAATGGCAGACCCGGTGTCGTCCCGTTCGCGTTATGTGCTCGCAGTCGACTCCGAAATACAATGCGTAGGCGCAGACGGCATCAAATCGCAGCGCTTCCGCGTCATCAACAATCTCCCTGGGCCCCGTGAATTCTGCCCCATGGTGTTTCGAACGGAATTTCTGAAGAAAAAGCAGGACCAAGATCTCAAAAATCTGACGATCGAAACACTGGCGCGCTACGATCAGGATCTTCTGCGTCGTGCAGCTGCCTACTTGTACATGAAGGAAACTCAGTCGTCCTTCGAAGTGGAGCGCGAGAAACCCACACCCCAGCGCGCTCAACGCTTTGCCGACTTGTTGCGGCAGGCAGACACCCGCGACGAGCTCAGCGAAGAGAGGCTGGTGGAACTGCAACAAGCAGTCGTCGACCCGAGATTTCATGAATTCACGTGGCGAACGCAACAGAACTGGGTTGGTAAAGATCTCGGCCACCGCCACCTGATCGACTTTGTTCCAGCGCGTCCCGAGCACCTGCCCAACCTGATGAATGGATTGCTACGCATGGCGTCCATGTTTCAGTCTCAGGAGCATTTGGCGCAAAAAGGCGCCAAAGAATATGCCCCGTTTGACCCAGTAGTTGCAGCTGCCGGTATTGCCTTCGGTTTCGTCTTCATTCACCCGTTCATGGATGGCAACGGCCGAATTCATCGTTACTTGATTCACGATGTGCTGGCCAAAGCCGGCTTCACACCAAGAGGATTGGTCCTGCCAGTATCACCAGTGATACTGGGGAATCTGGATGAATACATCAGTACGCTGGAACAATTCTCACGCCCTCTGAATCAGATGACCGACTACAATCCCGATGCACCGGAGATACCGGCCACCGGCAATGACTGCGTTTACTTCCAATACCCGGATCTGACGGTCCAAGTGGAATTCCTGTACACGGCGCTCGAGCGCACAGTAACGCACGATCTGCAAAAGGAAATCGATTTCCTGCTCGGCTTCGACCGGGCCAGCAAAGCATTGAACGAACTACTCGACTGGCCTGCACACGACGTGGATATATTCATCCGGGTGGTGCAGGGTAACAACGGAAGACTTTCCAGCAACAAGCGCAAGAGTCATTTCGCCTGGATGAAGGAAGATGAAATTTTGCAGGCGGAAGTAGCTGTCCGAGAGGCTTTCGCTATGACATATACACATCGGTGATATCGGTAACCCATGTGGTGGCCGGCTCCTGCGCATTGAAATCACGCTCTAGCAGTTTCTCAACATCGGGCGGCGGTAATTCCGGCTTACCACGTTGCCCTCGGTTTCTCTTACGGGGCCAACCCTGAAGTCCATCGACTGCCATCAAGCGAGCATTGTGGTTCTTGCTGGCAGTTTCACCGTCCTCCATCAGATCTTCATGCATGCGAGGAGCAACTACGGCACCCTGGCTATCTGCATGCATCAGCCAAATGCGGCCCAGTAGTCGCTCGTTATCAATTTGCCGGGCACTTGCAGGACATGGTTATTGCGCAATACTAGCTCACTGCATGTTCTCTGAAACCCGGCGCTAAGGGCGACTGACTACAGTCGCCCATTGCCTATTACTGCATGCGATTTTGGGAGTCGGGCAAAATATGGGCTTCAAGTTCGATGCGCTGCAATCGTCGACCGCTTAGCTCGATCAAGCCCTGATAGCGCTGCTCTCCTGTCGAAGTAAACTCAAACCCATAGCGTCTGCGTAATTGCAAAGACCCGAAGTCATTACGGTGCGGCCACACCTGTGGTTTAGTATAGGCCAGGAACACCGATATGAAACGCTTGCCAACTCCCATAATAAATCAAACAAAAAGTTGCAGACTCCTATGAAAAACCTCCTCAAGAATCACTCCATCAAAATAGCCGTGGTGTTGTCTTCGCTTGTGTTCGGCGCCCTCGGCCAATTGGTCATGGCCCAGAATCAGACTGTCGAGAATATCCTGTTGGAGCATCTGCGCGTGATTGTGGGTGACGGTGCCATACTGAGCGATGCCTCGGTATTGTTGCGTGGCGATACGATCGTCGCCGTCGGCCCAACGACCGATATGCAGATTCCTGAAGGCACTCAACGACTGGATCTCAGCGGGAAAACCTTGCTGCCTGCCTTGATTGATGCACACGCCCATTTGGGCTATGAAGGTTTTAGTAGTTGGGGCGCGCAGAACTACAACCTGGATACTCTTGAAGATCATTTGAATCGCTATGCTTACTATGGGTTTGGGGCTGTCTTTTCTGCGGGTAGCGATCCAGACGCATTAGCCCTGCAACTACAAAGCTCGCAGGCAAGCGGCGAGATCGGCGGCGCACGACTGGTGTTTGCTGCAGGCATGGCGCCACCGGGCCAAGGGCCTAACAATCAATTCCTGGTCGAGGCGCTGCAAGTTGAGCGGCAAACGGGCAACACCATCTTGCGCGGACTTGGCAGTCCCGACCAAGCTCGAAGTGCAGTTCAAGCCGTCGCGGCACTGCAAATTCCGTTTATCAAGCTGTGGGTTGATGATCGTGGCGGTTCTCAGGAGAAATTGCAGCCGGAAATCTATCGGGCGGCAATTGGAGAGGCCAACCGCCTGGGCTTAGCCGCAGTGGTACATCAACAATTCGCGGGGGATATGCTCGATTTGATTGATGCGGGAACTCGTGGTTTTCTCCATGGCAGATTGGAGGAAGGATTTACAGCCGAGATTGCGACTGCCGCCAGGCAGCACGATGTCTTCATCGTCCCCAACCTGGGCTTGGCGGAACTGCGCAGAGAAGCGATCGGTGAAGATGAGTTTCTAGCGCAGACCTTGCCAGCAAGCGTAGCAGAACGCCTCTCAACTTCTACTCAGCGCCAGGCAATGCCAGAGAAAAATTTGCAGCTGGAACAAACCCTGCACAACAGTTTCGAAGCCATGCTGAGTGCGAATGTGGACGTAGTGCTTGGCACGGATGCTGGCGCTGTTCCCGACCATCCCTTTGGTTATACAGGGCATCGAGAACTCGAAATTTTTGTCAGACACGGCATGAGCACAGCACAGGCTATTTCCGCAGCAACCAGTGTCGCTGCCAGAGTGCTGGGCTTGAAAAATTCAGGACAAGTTAAACCAGGATTCCGCGCTGACCTGTTGATACTCGATGCAAACCCTCTGGATGACATCCGCAATACGCGGAAGATTCACCAGGTGTATCTGAACGGCAAGTTGCTCAATCGCGAGGCGTTGGCTGCAGCTTTTACTGCGGAATAAAATGCCAAATGAAAGTATCAATACAGGCATAACGAGTACGGATAAAGAAAATGACCTCATCTACGATCGAGCAAAAAATTCGCGCACGCCTGCCCATAATCCGCATGATGCAGGTCTACATGCCATTGACGCTTATGCATTGGCTCGTCAAAAAGGGCGTGGAAACGCTTCAACTGCCCGCAGACATCTCGCGTCGCAGCGTAAATGCTGATGGTGTCGCGTGTGACTGGCTGCTTCCGGAAGGGGCATCGTCGGATCGAGTACTGCTCTATTTCCATGGCGGCGGTTTTGTGATTCCGCAAACACCTAATCATCTGCTTTTAGGTGCCTATCTCGCACGTGAATCAGGTTTGCAAACGCTGATGGTGGATTATCGAGTTGCGCCACGCCATCCGTTTCCAGCACCACTTGATGACTGCGTAACAGCGTATCGATGGCTGCTGCAGCAGGGTTATGCTGCCAGGAATATCGTCATGGCTGGCGATTCGGCGGGGGGCAATCTCACATTGACGACATTGATGAAACTGCGCGACAGCGGGGATGCAATGCCTGCTGCCGTGGCCTGTCTCTCACCCACGGGTGATCTCACAGCACGCGAGCCAGCTGCTGATGCTACCCACGACACACTTCTGCATCCCAAGGCACGCAAGTTCTATCGGGAGTCCTATGTGGGACACAGTGATCCTCACAACCCTCTTATTTCGCCACTATACGGTGACTGGCACGGCTTACCTCCGCTGTTGATTCATGCTGGGGAGGAGGAAGTACTGAAAGACGATGCCATCCGGATTCGAGACTGCGCTAGCGCCGCAGGCATCGAAGTCAATCTGGAGATCTATGAAAAAATGTGGCATGTCTGGCAGATAAATCTGGAGCTGCCACAGTCGATCGATTCTTTGAATAAGATCGCCGCGTTTCTAAAATCACACTGCTGAAATGGGGGTAGAACCCGGTTCTTGTTTAATAAATGCAGAGATTGGGAATGCCTGGCGATACTAATTTCTATAGGTAGGAAATATCTATGATGGTGTTTATTTTGGTGCTTTTGTAAATTCCGCTGTAACTATATGTAATTAAAGGGTATTTTTTGCCATGGCAGGATTGTTTACAGTCTCGTCTCGTCTCAGACTCCAGTCTCCAGACTCCAGACTCCAGTCTCCAGCAATGCGTCGGCACGTTTCTGCGGAAACGTTTTTCTGAATCTACCCATAGGCCTTGGCAGAGGTGACTGACGAAAACAAACTCACGTTTGCAACAGGCATTGCCACGCGCTTGAGTCAGGATGAGGAAGTGATGGCACAGGTTAGCAGCCATACACCCGATCAGGTGATGCACGGCATTTATCCGAAGCGCGTTGTGAATGCTGTGCTCGATGCGATGACGGAACAGGAAAAGATGTCACTGGAAGTGTTGGACAGTGAGGAGAAGACGCGCGCGTTTGCACTGCTGATTTTGAAGATGCTGACGGGTGGGTTTGGGGAAGTGATGCAAGCGCGACAGGAGTGAACTTCTCGTTGCTGGAGATTTAAATTTTTATCTGTTCAAACTTGCCTGGTTTAGTAAATCGCCAAGGCACGCGGAACGCCGCTCCACCACTTATTTGCTCTGCTTGCCGGATTATCGCCGGCCACCATCGCACAAGGTTGTGAGCCTTGGACCAGTACTGTTCCTTGGACCACTGTTTGGCCAAACAGAAAATTGGCAGTCCACATTCCCTGAAGGCCTTTTTCTCCAGATTGCCTTTACGGAAATGATCCTGCGAGATTACGACCCAGTCGCCTTCTGTTTGTAATGCACCGATCCAATCTATATCACTGGTATTCGCAGCGAATTTCTCTCTAAGCGGGAGTACTTGATGGCCGTCCTTCTCAGACAATGCGTGCAGTGCCCGCGCAAATGGGGGTGGCAGATTATTGTCTACGAGGAACTTCACGCAGCGTTACCAAGTTCAAATTCTATGGCTGCCTTTACTGCTTGAACCGTTACTTCAAACAACTGTGCGACTCTCTTGCTGTCCATCTCTTCGGCTTTGTAGGCCATGAAAAGTGCTTCAGTGTCCACGCCAGTTTCCGCTAATGACGGTTTGCCAAAATTTCGTGTCGGGTCCAGCACTACGCCCTTCTTTCGACCCATTGGATACCAGCGCAAGGCTGCACCTTCTGCGGTGTAATCAATGCCTTCGTATAACGCCGGGCCGATGACTTGTTTGAACGCATATTGGCGCTTTACCAAATCCAACAAACTCTCGTCACCGGTCTCCTGATGGATAGTTGCGAAGATGCTGCGTCCGTCAGTTTGAAATCGTCGGCAGGTAAATGGATAAGTCTGATTGAATTGTTCACGAGAATGTTCAGACGCACGCCGGATAGTCTGCAAACTGACACCATGTTTGCGAAATGCGGCGACAAAACGGATCTCAAGAAGGTCATTGAAGCTCAGAGCCTTCTCGTCCTCTTCAGCCAGCTCGGCACGCCACAAACCAGGGTGCGTGGATCCCTTCACGTTGTATCCGAAGAGCCAGCGATTTATATCAGCTGCACGAATGCCGGTATAAGCCGCGACATCGCCGATGGTGTAGATGCCAACGCCGAGTAAATTGGAAAGAGTGTTGGAGTTTCCGCTCACGGATGCTGTTCTCTTCAAAGTGGTCGCGAGTGAGTTCATTGTTACGATAACTTCATGCGCTACACAAGGTTTAGCACTAGCTTCTCAGAACTTCAAGTTGCTCAATGAAATTGGTGCCCCGGGCAGGATTTGAACCTGCGACCTGTCCCTTAGGAGGGGACCGCGCTATCCAGCTGTGCCACCGGAGCATGGGTGGAGGTACTGCGAAAAGTCTGGCTGTCTGGACAGGGCGCGGAGTATAGCACGGCAAATTGGGTGGGGAGGAGGGGAGTTGTGGGAGCGGGCCTGCCCGCGATTAACCTCTGTACGCGTTCGATCGCGGGCAGGCCCGCTCCCACAGGGTTAGGTCAAAGAGTTAAGGTTTTACAGGTCAGGGTCAGGCGCTGATCTTGTTGTTTTCCACTTCGGCGCGGCGGCGCTGGATGGCCATGGTGCGGGCCTTCTTGTCGCCGTACTTGTTGATGGAGAAATAGGCATTGCGCTGGCGGCGCACGCCGTCGGTGTTTTCCTGCCAGGTGGCGACCCAGGCGTGATCGCTCTCGGAGTAGCTGACGCCGATTTCACCGGAGGAATTCAAGGGGGAGACTTTGCGCGGGCTGAATTTGGTGAAAGGCCAGTTTTCGCCGTAGATCTTCTTGCCTTCTTCGTCGCGCTTTTTCATCGCGGCCTTGATGGCCTTGTCCTTGCCGCCATATTTCTTGAAGGGGAAGGATTCCTGGAAGCTTTTGTTGTCGTATTTGATACGCACCCAGGCGCAATTGGTGCCGCGGGACTCAATGATGCTGATGTGATGAAGCGGATCCAGTTTCTTCACAAAACTCTCTCCTTGGATTCAAAGTCACGATTAACGTATTGGTGCCGTACTCACTCTTGCAGTTCAGTCTTGTAACCCAGGCCTACAGGCGCTCGCCCATGTGACAGGCCATATGTTGAATCACGCCCGGTTTCTGACAGGCGATCTTCGCAATCTTGTATTCGTAATCTTTCGCTGCCGGGTCCAGGCCTACCGCTTCGCCTATGGCCGCACTCATGTCAGCCTCAGCAGCCTGCCGGGTTAGATAAGGCCCGGAGATGTTCACCTGCAACGTCGGTTCATTGGGCGCCGTAGCGACAATGTAAAAATTTTCTGCGTTCATTGCTTCTAATGTGCTGATCGCGACGGGGTTCAGGGCTTGTGCCGTCGGGTGTGGCAGTCTCCATATGAGAGGCCACGGGATCAGTTGCTTTCTCCTTCGAAATTGAGAACGGGAATGTGCCTGTTTTCTTCCCCGCTTGTCCCGAAATATCTCCTTGACATGGCCTGCATTATCCTGCTTTCAACTGGATGTTGATAGCCCTAAATAGGGAAGAAAGCACCGGAAGCTGTAATTTAGTGGGCGCTGGCATAAAATCGGCGCCGTGCAGGTCTTTTTGGCAGATATCCATTTCTTCATTTGCGAGTGCTTCATGCTTGATACACGTCCTCTCCTGATTCAAACCGACGCCGGCCCGGCAGTGACCTCGGATTTTCCCCGGTTGCGGCGCAGTGGGGTGACGACTGTGCAGGTGAATCTGGGCTATCTGTGCAACCTCAGCTGTACCCACTGCCACGTCAACGCGGGACCGAAACGCACGGAATTGATGGATGCCGCGACGGTAGAGCTGGTGCTGGACTATCTGCGCCTGCATGGCATCCGCACGTTGGATATGACTGGCGGCGCCCCCGAGATGAATCCGCATTTCCGCCATCTGGTGACGCAGGCGCGCCTGCTGGGGGTGGAGGTCATCGATCGCTGCAACTTGACGATTCTGGGCGAGCCTGGCTATGAGGACATGGCGGAGTTTCTGGCGCAGCAGCAGGTGGTGATTACGGCCTCGCTGCCCTGTTATCTGGAGCAGAACGTCGAGAAGCAGCGCGGCAAGGGTGTATATGGCGAGAGCATTCGCGCGCTCAAACGTCTCAACGCGCTGGGCTACGGGCGCGACCCGGCGCTGCAGCTGAATCTGGTCTACAACCCCGACGGCCTGAGCCTGCCACCCGCTCAGGACGGGTTGGAGGCGACCTACAAGCGTGAGCTGTTCACCACCCATAGCGTTGTCTTCAATCAGTTGTTCACGATTACCAACATGCCCATCAGCCGCTTCGGCGGGATGTTGCTGGCCAAGGGCTGGTATCAGAAATATATGGATATCCTGCGCCACAACTATTCGGCGGCGAACCTGGCGACGGTGATGTGCAGGACGCTGATCAGCGTCGACTATCAGGGCTTCGTCTACGATTGCGACTTCAACCAGATGCTGCAGTTGCCGCTGATCGTCAGCGACCGCGCGCCGCGTCCGCACCTGGCGGACATCTTGCGGCAGGATCTTGCCGGTAACCCCATCGCCACAGCCGATCATTGCTATGGCTGCACGGCCGGGCAGGGCAGCAGCTGTGGCGGCGCGCTCAGTGACTGATTCCCGGTTGTGCCCCCGCATCAGCATCATTATCCCCGTGTTGAATGAAGAGGACGCTCTGCGGCGTCATCTCCCGCTCCCACAAGGCGATTTGCAGGCGCAGGGGCGCTATGAGGTCATCGTCGTCGATGGCGGCAGCCGTGACGGGAGTCGGGTGGCCTGCGAGGGGCTGGTCGACCACTTCATCACCAGCGCGCCGGGCCGTGCACGACAGATGAATGCCGGGGCGACGGTGGCCAGCGGCGAGATCCTGCTGTTCCTGCATATCGATACGCTGCTTCCGGACGACGCGCTGACGCTGATTCAGCAGCAGTTCTCCCGTCTCACTGCGTTGTGGGGCCGCTTCGATGTCCGTCTGAGCGGTACGCGTCCAGCGTTTCGCTGTATCGAGTACTTCATGAATCTGCGCTCCCGCGTCTCCGGTGTGGCCACCGGCGATCAGGCGATCTTTGTGCGGCGGTCGGTGTTCGAGCGGGTCGGCGGTTTTCCGGATTTGCCGTTGATGGAGGATGTGGCGCTCAGCAAGACCTTGCGGCGTCTCGCGTCACCCGTCTGCCTGCGCGCCAGAGTCGTCACTTCCAGTCGACGCTGGGAGCAGCATGGTGTGGCGCGCACCGTGTTGCTCATGTGGTGGCTGCGACTGCTGTATGTACTGGGGGTTGCCCCCGCCACGTTGCACGCCAGGTACTACAAGAAATACCACAAGAAGAAAATTAACTAAGTGAAGCATCCAGTTGAATAGTAAAGATAAAAAAGAATACGAATTCTCCTCGTCCGTGCTCGCGGTATTCGCCAGGGAGCCACGCCTGGGCGAAGTGAAGACGCGTCTGCAACCCCTGCTGGGCGCTGAACGGGCGCTGGAGCTGCACGAGGCGCTGATCTGTTACGTGTTCGGCAACCTGCAGGGCGCACGGCTGTGTGCGGCCGAGTTTTGGGTGGCGGCGTCGCCTTCCTCTTCTAATCAATATTCTCGTGAACTGTTTCTATCACTTTGTAATGAAAAGGATATTTATATTCAAGAAGGTGCGGATCTTGGCGCCCGCATGCGTCATGCTGTGGAGCACGCCTGGTCCCGTGCCGCCCGTGTGGAGAGTGTGATTCTGGTGGGAGCGGACTGTCCGTCGGTAGATGCGGAGTACTTGCGCCAGGCACTGGCACTGTTGGAAGGCGGCGAATCGGTGGTGATCGGCCCGGCCGACGATGGTGGCTATGTGCTGGTGGCCTTGCGAAAGGGGCCTCGCAATGCGGCGCTCTGCGATGCGCTGTTCGGCGCAGTCCCAAGCGGCGCTGGGCTACTTGGTGGTCTGCCAGCTGAGGTGCCTGACGAGTTGCCCTGGGGAACCGAGCGTGTGCTAGACGTGACCCGCGACAGACTGCGTCGGGCCGAGCTGACGTGGGTTGAACTGGCTCCCCGCTGGGACGTTGATCGTCCGGAAGATTTGCCTCGCCTGGCGACGCTGCGGCCGCCATTTCCAGTCATTTGATGGCTGGTATCACGCCATGCCCTCACGCTGCAAGAAGGTGACGAAGCGGCTGATGATCAGCTGGGTCGGGCGTTGCAGGTCGGCGAAGCGGCAGCCACAAATAGTCAGGTCGCGCGCCTTGTTGTATTCGTAATAGACAATCTCCGCACGGCACTCCAGATTCTGTTCCTGCGCCTGAATGCGAATCACAGCGTTGAAGCGCTCATTGGCTAGCAGCTCCGGGGCGATCTCGCCGGGGAAGGACACGCGGATGCCGGTCGCCGACATATTGATGATCTTGCCGTGCAGGCCCTGTTCGCGCTCGTCGTTGTTATAGGTGGCCACTGCCATCATGCTGCCGGGTACCATGGCCCGAAAGGCATCGCGGCGCTGCAGATACAGCAGCTTGGGCGGGAAGGGGATCAGGTAGTAGAGGCCGGAATCGTCGCTGAGTGTGCGCAAAGACTTCAGATCCTTGGCGTGCACCTTGATGCCGTTGATGCTGGCGCGAATGCTGAAAGTAGTGCCTTCTTCGACCTTGCGGTGACCGTCGCGCGGGGTGACCTCGTCGAGCAGGAACACGCGCTCCTTCAGATTGGCTTCCAGCACCATCGTGTTATAGAGCTGCGCGCCGTTATCAAACTGCACGTTGACGCTGCTGCGCTCCGTTTGGAGAGCGCGCAGTACGCCGAATATGTCGCCCGCACTTTGGTAATAGCGGTCTTGGCTGTCGTTATTCGCCATGTGTGCTTCTGGTGGTTGTCAGGCCTTTGCCAAGGCTCTTGTTTCGCTGGTCTTGTTGGTGCTGCCCGCGCTGGTGTAGAGGCTGGATTGTGTCCCCTTGCCGCGCAGTATATCGAGCACGTGTCGAGTATTCAGCCTGCTGCGATGCACAATGGCGCCGTTGATGTTGGTCAGTGCGGCACACTGGGCAATCTGTTCCCGCAGTTGATCGTACAGGGTGACGCCACGCGGGGATTCCGAGCAAAACCGCCGCATGCCCTTGTTGTCCGCCGGATAGCCGTGTTGTGCCAGCAATTTGCGACGGGCCTCGTCGTTCTGTTCGATGGACGCCAGTACTTCAGCCTTTTCGATCAAGGTTCTGCTGAGTGCGCCGATATCCCTGGCCTCAAGCTGTGTACGTTCGGCGCGCAGCAAGTTCTCAAGATCGACGGTATTTTGCAAGTCTTTTTCCAGCAATTCGTGCAGGGTCAGATCAGCCATGGTTCACTCCAGTGCCGGGTATTCGCGGCAGTGAAAACGCAAAAACAGCACTCGCGCCAGCGGCGTCGAGTCCTGTCGGTCAATCTGGCGATCTGATTTTTAGGCAGATGCCAGCGGCGCTGCCGAACTGCAGGTCTGGCGAACCAGGCGAGCGAATTCAGTCAGCTGTCCAGAGCGGGGTTCCTGTTCAGAACTCCGCTTCGAATCCGAGAATCTTGTCAGCGATTCGGTCGGGATTGATCTGGTACTGGCCGTTGGCGATCTGGGTGCGGAGCTCGGTCACCCGGACCTTGTCCACATCGGGGAGTTGGCTGATATGAGCCTCAAGACCCTGCAAATCAATCGCCTGCGAGCTGATGTGCACGGTATCACTGCTGCCGGACACTGACGCTCTGTGCGAACTTGCCGAGCTGATGGAGACGGGCGAAGCGCCGTTCGTACCAGCCGTGCGGTTCTCGTTCGGAGTCGGTGTTGCGTTGCTGCCAATAGTGCTTACAGTCATGACATTTACCTTGATTTACTGGGTATTTTAAGCGTTCGAGCTGCTTACCCTGATGTTTACGACCAATAACAAAATAACTTTAGTAAAACCTGTCAAAAAACGCTGGTTTTTTGACGCCGAGCTGAAAACTGTTATGTGGCTCTAGAAAACCACGTCCGCCTGCCCCGGTCCCGTCACCACCGCGCGGACCACGATATCCGAATTACTGTTGCGCACCGGGATCTGGGCACCCAGCTCGCCGTTCTGCATCGCGACGCCCTGCTGTCGGATAGTCACCGTGCCGGACTTCGCGCTCATCACTACCGTGTCGCCTCGTTTGACGAGCAAAGGCGGGGCTAATGCTTCGCGGCCGATGACTGTATTGGCGGGCAGGGCGCGTTTCACCTCCATGCCGATCGCCAGTGTGCTGTCCTGCAGATAGGACTGCCGCAGTGTCGACAGATCGGCCTCTGCCAGCTCGACGTCGGTGGCGCCAACCACGTCACCACGGGCTAACGGCCGCGTGCTCATCAGCACTGGGGCAAAGACCCGCACCAGCACCGGCACGTATTTCGACCAGGGCGTGCTGTCCTGACACTCCACGCGCACATTCACCCGCCCGACAGCGGCCTGATTCTGCCCACTCTGCTGGCCAAGCTGTGTCTGCAGAGGCAGGTCACAGGCCGGAATAGGCAGGCGCGGATCGATACTACTGACCACTATTTCGACGCGCCGCTCAGTGGTCGAAGGGCCATGGAAGTCTTCGATAAAACTCTGCACTGCCTCGCGAATCTGCTGATGTCCGCTGGCGCCGCCGGGCTGCGCCTGGGCGCCTCCAAGGCTGGTTGTCAGGATGCCGACCGTCAGTGCGGCCTTCAGCAGCCTGCTTGCAAGGCGCAGCGGCAGGTGGACTTTCTCACAGCCCCGCAGGCAGCACCGCGCCTGGCGGTGCTCACGCCAAACGGCTGGCTGGTTGTGACCTGGGGGTAAAGCGCTGCTCATTGCTGCCGACTCTCTATCTATTAACGACAAGTTATTAACTGCGAGTTGATTACTACGGGTTGCCTGTAGGCTTCATGGTCACGGCGCTGTTTAGTCAATTTTCCAGCGCGGACGTGTCTCCGGGTTGTCTCTGACGAGTAACGAAGCAATATGCGTGCCGTATTGCGGCGGCAAAGGATGGATTTATTTACCGCCAGCACTTCAGAAATGTTCAGGTGTAGACGATAAATTGATCAGACCCCGGGAGTCCCCAGACTCCTTCAACCAACAACATGATGCGGAGATCGACATGGCTGGCTTAATGGAGTCAGTAAACCAGCGGACCCAACTGGTCGGGCAGAACCGGCTGGAGTTGCTGCTGTTCAAGCTGGCGAGCAATCAGGTGTATGGGATCAACGTGTTCAAGGTTAAGGAAGTGTTGCAGTGTCCGCACCTGACAGTGTTGCCGCGCAGCAGCTCGGTGGTGCGTGGTGTGGCCCATATTCGCGGGCGGACCATCTCCGTGCTGGATCTGAGTATCGCCACCGGACATCGCCCGATTGCCAATGTGGATGATGGTTTCATCATCATCACCGAGTACAACGACGTGACCCAGGGCTTCCTGGTCAGCTCGGTGGAGCGCATTGTCAACATGAACTGGGAAGCGATTCATCCGCCACCCAAGGGATCCGGCAAGGACAACTACCTGACGGCAGTGACGCAGGTAGAAAATCGTCTGGTAGAGATACTGGACGTGGAGCGGATTCTGGCGGAAGTGTCGCCGCCGCCCCGGGACCTGAGTGCAGAGATCATTCAGGACAGCAGGACGATGCAGGCCGAGACTGCGCTGCAGCACGTGCTGATCGTTGACGATTCCAGTGTGGCCCGCAATCAGGTGCGCCGCTGCTGTGAGGCGGTAGGGGTGCAGACCACGCTCCTCAATGATGGCCGCCAGGCGCACAACCACCTGCTCGACATGCTGGAGGAGGGGCGTGACCCTCTTCAGCATTACTCGCTCATCATTTCCGATATCGAAATGCCGGAGATGGACGGTTACACGCTGACGGCGTCGATCCGTGCCAACCCGCGACTGGCGGGCATGCATGTGTTGCTGCACACGTCGTTGAGCGGTGTTTTCAACCGGGCAATGGTGGAAAAGGTAGGGGCGAATGACTTCCTCGCCAAATTCCATCCCGATGAGCTGGCTCTGCGCGTGCTGGCGCAAATCAGCAAGCGGTCGCAGGTTGCGCTCCAGGGTTAGTTGGTATGAAAGGCTATGGCATATTCGACTGAAGACGGTTTCCAGATTACGCAGGAGGACTACCAGCAGTTTCAGGCATTCCTGCAGGACGCCTGCGGCATTGTGCTGGGCGACAACAAGCAGTATCTGGTGGCCAATCGCATGCGCAGGATTCTGGATGAGTTGCAGATCAACTCGCTCGGCCTGCTGGTGCAGCGCATCGGGCAGAACCCCCGCAGCGGTCTGAAAGAAAGCGTCATCAACGCGATGACCACCAACGAGACCTTTTGGTTTCGTGACGCGCTCCCGTTCGACGCCCTGCGCGACGTGATCCTGCCGCAACTGCTGGCGGATGGCGTGCCGGAGCCTTTGCGGCTGTGGTCTGCCGCCTGTTCCTCTGGACAGGAGCCCTACTCCCTGAGCATGATCATCGAGGAGTTCAAGCGCAAATATCCGGCGGCGTTGCGGCGCGAGCCGAGTATCGTCGCAACCGACATCTCGTCTGCCGTGCTCAATGCCGCTCGTCAGGGCAGCTATGATCGACTGAGTCTCCGCCGTGGGCTGAGCGATGGCCGTCTGGCACAGTTCTTCGACGAGAACGCTGACCGGCGCTATAGCATCAAGCCCGCGATTGCCGCCCGGGTGGACTTCCGGTTTTTGAACCTGCTCGACAGCTTCGCCGTGCTCGGTACCTTCGATGTGGTGTTCTGCCGCAACGTACTCATCTATTTCTCTGCCGCGCGCAAGCAGGACATCCTGCGCCGCATCCGCGCGACCTTGCGGCCGGGAGGATGCCTGGCGCTTGGTGCCTCCGAATCACTGCCTATCGACCTGAAGTCGCTCTACCAGATCGAGCGTGCTGACAATGGCTCGACTTTCTATCGGGCAAGCTGACCCTTTCCAGCTGATTCGTCGCATCTGACCGGCGCCCGCTGGTCTTGTGCTGTCACCTTGCCGCCTACAGCGGAAATGCCTTGCCGATTGCCCCTGCGATTTCCATCTGCAGCGCATCCTTAAAATCTAACCCAATGAAATAAAAGACTAATTTTAATTGGCATAAGTATTGCTCCTTCCCGTACACAAGCAAGTCGGGACCTTATACGGAGCAAGATCATGACCATCAACTTCAGCAACGCCCTCGGTGTCCACGAACAGGCGCTCCTGTTGCGCGACCAGCGCTCCACGATTCTGGCCAGCAATATCGCCAACACCGACACCCCCGGCTACAAGGCGCGCGACTTCGATTTCGCCAGCGTGCTGCGCGACCGTATGGGAATGGGGGCCGAGGAGGGACTGGCAGGCAGCGGTTCCGCCCCACGGCTGGCGCTGCAGACCAGCAGTGCAGGTCACATCCGCAATGATATCTCCACGTTCTCCGACGACGACCTCCTGTATCGCTCCCCCGCGCAGCCCTCTCTGGATGGCAACACCGTGGACGAGCAGCTCGAAAATGCTGCTTTCGCCCGCAATGCGCTGGAGCATCAGGCCAGTTTCCAGTTTCTCAACGGCAAGTTCACCGGCTTGATCAAAGCCCTGCGAGGAGAGTAATTCCATGAGCCTGATGAGCATTTTCGATATCTCCGGTTCCGCCATGAGTGCCCAGAGCATTCGCCTGAACGCCACTGCCAGCAACATGGCCAATGCCAACAGCGCCGCAGGCAGTGCCGATGCGGTGTACAAAGCACGCTACCCGGTGTTCTCCGCCGTGCAGTCTGCGCTGGCCGGTGGCGGTGCCGTCGATCCCTTCGCCATGCAGGCGGCCGACAGCGGCAAAGGCGTGCAGGTGCTGGGCATGATGGAGTCCGCGGCGCCACTGCAGCCGCGCTATGAGCCGGAGCACCCGCTGGCCGATGCCGATGGCTATGTGTTCTATCCGAACGTCAATGTCGTGGAAGAGATGACCAACATGATCTCCTCCTCGCGCTCGTTCCAGGCCAATGTCGATGTCATGAGCGCCGCCCGCACGATGATGCAGCGCGTGCTGTCACTGGGGCAGATGTAGTTCAAAAATTTAGTTCTTCCAATTTAGTTCCTTGAATACCGCAAGACCGACCGGGCCGACAGGAGGCCGATATGAGCGAAATAGGTGACAACAGCGCGTTGAGCAAAGTCCTGGCGGACTACTCCCTTGCCGATCGTGGCAAGGAGACGGCCAAGAACAACGACATGGGCCGCAGTGAGTTCCTCAAGCTGCTGGTCGCGCAGTTGGAGAATCAGGACCCGACCAAGCCACAGGAGAACGGTGAATTCGTTTCCCAGCTCGCCCAGTTCTCGTCCCTGGAAGAGCAGCAGAAGATGTCGACCAGCTTCACCGATTTCTCGACCTCGTTCCAGTCGACTCAGCATCTGCAGGCCACGTCGCTGGTTGGACGTCCGGTGCATGTGCTGAGTGATGTCACTGCATTGACCGAAACGGGCGGGGTCAGCGTGATTGCCGATATTCCGCACGTCACCGGGAACGCGCAACTCAATGTCTTCAACAGCAACGGTTCGAAGATTGACAGCTTCGAACTGGGGCCGCAGGCGGAGGGGCGTGCCGAGTTCCTGTGGACAGGCTTCGATGCCAACGACCAGCGCTTCCCGCCGGGCATGTACTCCTTCAGTGTGGAAGTGCCCGAGGATGGCAAGAACAAAGCACTGCCGATTTTCCTGAGCGCCAACGTCAACAGCGTCACCATCGAGCCCGGTGGTGGCCTGACGCTGAATCTGGCAGGCGTAGGCCCGACGCCGCTTGCCGATGTGGTTCAGATTAACTAAAAGACAATATTTTCAAATAGATAAACGATAAATGTTAAGTATCACGTGACAAATAATTTAATGACTTTCAATCCCGAGTGGATGAGGTGACAACATGAGTTTCAACATTGGTTTGAGCGCCCTGAATGCGGCGCAGGAAGAGATTGCGGTAACCGGTAACAACATCGCCAACGCCAGTACCAATGGCTTCAAGTCGTCCCGTGCCGAGTTTGCGGATGTCTATGCGGCGACGGTGGGGGGCGGCGGCTCCCGACAGCAGGGCGGCGGTGTGGGTCTGCAGGAGATTGCGCAGAACTTCGCCCAGGGCAACATTTCATTCACCGACAACACCCTGGACCTGGCGATCAACGGCGGTGGCTTCTTCATCCTGCGCGGTGAGTCGGGCAACGTCTTTACCCGGGCTGGCGCGTTTGGCACGGATCATAACGGCAACATTGTCAACAGCATGGGCGAGAAGCTGCAAGGATTTGCTGCTACTTCGGAAGGCAAAGCAGCAGGTGGTGGTCCCTTGAGCGATCTGGTGGTGACCACCGGTTCCATTCCTCCCCAGGCGACAACACTGGTGGCGAGCGCCATCAACCTCAATGCGGCGGCAGCACCGTCATCCATCATTGGCAGCAAGGTGATCTCCAACGGTGGCATCTCGGGCGTGCCTCAGCTGGGCGTTCGCATCGCCCGTGAGGCGGAGATTGCCGGCAAGATTTCCACCACTGGCACAGACTTCTCCGGCACCACCGCCGCGAGCACCGTGGGCAGCGTCAATATTCAGAACGGTCTGGATTTCGACACCGCTGGTGGCGCGCAGGGCTTCTCCATCAGCGTCAACGGCGGCCCCTACGTCGCCATCGATCTGAGCACTCTGGACACCGCCACTGCTGAAGAGGTGCGGGACCATGTGCAGGCACAGCTGGATGCGGCGCCCGGTCTGGCCACTCCGGACAACGTGTTGGTCACCGTCGAGAACAACCGGCTGATTCTGACCACTGCCGCTGAAGGCGACTCCGCGCGCATCAACATCAATGCGGTGCAGGGATTGGCGTCCAGCATCGTGGCCGCGACCGACGTACATGGCAAGACCGCGCCGCCCACTGGCTTGACCATCACGCTTGACGGCGTCAGCCGTGACATCGTCATTGAAGGCGATTTCAGCAACACCGGGGCGGCGGCACTGGCCCTGGGCGGTGGTGCCGGTTCCGGCAATGAGGCCCTGGAAGACTTCATTCAGGGCGAAATCAACTCCAGCGCCGGGCTGCTGGGCAAGATCGATGTGTCGATCGACAATCTGGGCAACTTCAATTTCAAGACGACCACCCCCGGCAATCAGAACCTGACCATCGATCCAATCGTGACGACGGCGGGCAGTGTCAATTTCAATCAGATCGTCGAGTTCTCCACCTCACGACGCACCGGCTCACTGGATCTGGACAACCTCAATTTCCTTGACCCCAATTTCACCAGCTTCACCCTCTCCGTGGGGGACGAGACGCTGCAGATCGAACTGATAGAAGATTATCGTGCCGCAGGTGGAGCAGCGGCCAACCTGGGTGAATACTCAGACTCTGGTCTTGAGGCCCTGGAAGACGAGATTCAGAGTCAGATCAACCAGTCGTCACTTCCCGGCGCTGTGAAGGTATCGATCGCGGCCAACGGTCAGTTCGTCTTCGAGATCACCGATTCATCCGAGTATGTGTTGAAGGTCGAGTCTGACAGCCTGCCTGCGAGCTCGCAGGGCGGCCTGGATGTCAGCAACGGGTACGACTTCGCCACCACGCCTTACACCTTTACGGTTTCCTACGAAATCGATGGGGAACCGGCGGTGGTCTCCGGCCCCATCACTCTGGACACGGACTACGAGACCGGCACCGCGCTGGTGGATGCCCTGCAGAACCTGATCAATACCGAGATGGGCTTCACTCCCGGCAACATCAAGGTGGTGGTGGGCATGGACCCGCTGACCGGTGAATTGACGATCAAGACCGAAGATACCGGGCCGGATTCGTTCCTGTCGGTGCTGATCAGCGACCCGGCTGTGGTGCCTTCGCCTTCCGTGATCGGTGATACCAGCGCGCTGGTCGATCAGCGCGCTGCGGGGTCAGGCCCTGGCCTGGACTTCGGTGCTGTGGCGACCTTCTCCGGCAGCGAATTTGACAATACGGGTCTGGTCGCGGTCTCCAACGGTTACACTAAGGAGATCATCGACGTCATCGACAATCTGGGGAATCGGCAGCAGATCACCGTGCCTGCCGGGGCCTCCGCCAACGCCGTTGCTGCCCTGTTCTCCAATGTTCCCGGTATTGCGGCCAAGGCTACGACGGTCGCCTATATCACCGGCACCAACAGCGGTGACCCGGAAAACAAAGGGTCTGTCGATCCGTATGTCGACCCCAACCTGCCGTTGCGATTTGCCATCAATGGCCTGAACTTTGAGTCGACCCAGGTGCAGCCCTCTGATCGCTACACGGATCTGGCCAACCAGATCAATGCCTCCGCCGGCAACCTGACGGCGAAGATCGTCGCCAATGCCGACGGCGACCCGATTCTGGAAGTCACCGAGAACAATGGTCTCGACCTGGTCTTCAGTGGCGGCACGGACGGGCGCGGCTCCATCACCGTGACCGGCTCCACACGCAACCTGACCACCGGCGTCCATGAGATTGCCGTCAACTCCGCGAGCACACAGATCGACAACCTCGCCAACCTCAACAATGACGCCATCGTCATCGGTGGGGTGGTGGACTTCACCCTGGATGAGAATGTCACCATGCAGGATGCGCGCAAGCTTCCGAACGGGGCAGACATCCAGGTGACCCAGAGCAGCATCTTCGGCAATATCGATGAGGTAGACGCCCTGCAGGGCACCAAGTTTGAGCTCAATACCTTCGATCCCGAGGATGCCAACACCTACTATCGATCCACGGCGATCGCGGTGTTCGACAGCCTCGGTAACCAGCACACACTCACCCAGTTTTTCGTGAAGGAGCGGCCCACCGAATTGAATCCGGATGGCAGCCTGTGGAGTGTGTACTTCCAGATCGACGGCAAGGACATCGGCTACGATCCCGGCTCGACAGATGAGGGGGCCTCAATGGCCAAAGCCAACCTGCGCTTTGCCGCCAATGGCATGTATGACATCACGCAGGAACCAATCTACATCACCAACTGGACACCGCTGGACTCTTCCGGGCAGCCGGCCGGAGCGGGCCCGGTGCCGGGTGATCACACGGTGGCCGAGCTGACCACCAACTCCAACTTCAAGATCGATCTGACCAAGCTGACGCAGTTCGGCGGTGACTTCGCCGTGCAGTCCAACACCCAGAACGGGTTTGCCAAGGGGCAGCTGACCGGCCTGGAAATCGACACTCGCGGACTGATGTCTGCGCGCTTCTCGAACGGGCAGTCGAAGATCCTCGGCGAGGTGGCTTTGGCGGATTTCGCCGATCCATCGAAGCTGGCCAACATAGGTGGCACGCGCTTTGCAAAAACAGCAGAGTCAGGTGAAGGAACCCCCAGTGGTGCCGGCACCGCCGGTCTGGGCGCGATCCAGTCGGGCGCCCTGGAAGACTCGAATGTGGACCTCTCGGAACAGCTGGTACAGCTGATCGTGTCGCAGAGAAACTTCCAGGCCGCCGCGCAGATCATCGAGTCTACCGACTCCGCGACACAAACGATCATCAACCTGTAATCCCAGTCTTCAGTTCCTGATGCCTGGGATCACTAAACAGGCAACAGGAGCAGAAGATGGATAAAGCACTCTATGTCGGCATGAGCGCCGCCACGCAGACCATGGTCGCGCAGGCGGTGCATGCCAATAACCTGGCCAATGCGAGCACGGCCGGTTTTCGCGCCGATCTCGCCCAGGCCAGCGCGCTGCCGGTGACGGGGGATGGGTTCGAGACCCGCGCCTACACCCGCGTCGACAATCCTGCCACGGACTTCACCAGTGGCCCCATGCGCCAGACCGGCAACGATCTGGATATCGCCGTCAACGGCGAGGGCTGGATCGCGGTCCAGGCCGCCGACGGCAGTGAGGCCTACACCCGTGCCGGCGAGCTGAAGCTGACGCCATTCGGCGAGTTGCAGACCGGAAGTGGCTTGCCGGTATTGGGCAATAACGGTCCCATCGCCTTGCCGCCCTTCGAGAAACTCGAGATCGGTGCTGACGGCACGCTCTCCATTCGTGAACTCGGTCAGGGGCCGGAGGTCATCTCCGCGCTCGACCGCATCAAACTCGTCAACCCCCGCAATCAGGACCTCGTCAAGGGCGCCGATGGCCTGTTCCGTCGCCGTGATGGCGCGCCGGAAGAGGCAGACGGCAATGTGCGCGTGAGTTCCGGGTTCGTCGAGGGCAGCAATGTCAATGTCGTCGACGCCATGGTGGAGATGATCAGCCTGACCCGCAGCTATGAGATGAGTATCAAGATGATGCAGACGGCGCAGCAGAACTCCGAAATCTCGGCACAGCTGTTGCAAGTGCAGTAACAGGTCGATTAATCGAGAGTCAATACAGGCCCGGAAAGTCGGGCCCCGGCACAGGAAAAACATCATGCACGCAGCACTCTACGTATCGAAAACCGGACTCGCGGCTCAGGACAAACAACTGACCAGCCTCTCCAACAACCTCTCCAACGTGGGCACCAACGGCTTCAAGCGCGACCGCGTGGTATTCGAGGATCTGCTGTATCAGATCTATCGTCAGCCAGGCGCCGCCTCGACGCAGGATACCGAGCTGCCCTCCGGGCTGCAGATCGGTACCGGTGTCCGCGCTGTCGGCACCCAGAAGATCTTTTCCCAGGGCGCCCTGAAGAATACCGAGGAGCAGCTGGACGTGGCGATCAACGGTCGCGGCTTCTTCCAGATCCAGATGCCGGATGGCTCTGCCGCCTACACGCGGGACGGGCAGTTCCACCTGAGTGCAGAAGGTGAGCTGGTGAATGCCTCGGGCCTGACGCTCAACCCGGGCATCAACATTCCGACCAATGCCAGCACCATTACCATCGGCACCGATGGCACGGTCAGCGCGATGATCTCCGGTGAGACGGCGCCGACTCAAGTCGGCACCCTGCCGCTGGTGGACTTCGTGAACCCGGCCGGCCTGCAGGCCATGGGTGGCAACCTGTTCCGTGAGACAGCCTCCAGCGGCAGCCCGCAGGAGACGACACCCGGTCAGAATGGCGTGGGCGTGCTGGTGCAGGGCTCGCTGGAAAATTCCAACGTCGAGGTGGTGGAGGAGCTGGTCAACATGATCACGACGCAACGCGCCTACGAACTGAATTCACGCGTGATTTCCACCGCAGACCAGATGTTGCAGTTCATCAGCCAGAATCTTTGATGTGTTTTCCGCGCCGTTAGCCGCGCACTGAGAGGTCAATATGAAAGCCAACAACATCCACACTACTGTTAGTCTGCTGGGCCTCTGTCTGCTGATCGTCGGCTGTGCCGTGCAACCGGTGGCGCTGCCTGAGCCCAACGACCCGCGCTTTGCCCCGGTGCTGACGCAGAGTGTGGCGCCGCTGCCACAGGCAACTGGCTCGATCTATTCGGTCCGCAGCGCCGTTGACCTCTACCAGCGCCGTGCGCACCGGGTAGGGGACGTGCTGACCATCGCGTTGAACGAGGCGACTTCGGCCAGAAAGTCCTCCGGCACCTCTCTTAGTCGCGAGAACCAGTTGACGGTCAACGACGCCACCGTGCTGGGTAATGGCTTCCTCGGCACTGGCCTGAATCTGGCCAGCAATGCCTCCAACGCTCTGGATTTCGCAGGCACTGGCGAGAGTGACCAGAGCAACCAGCTGACTGGCAGCATCACCGTCACGGTCGCCAATGTGCTGCCCAACGGCTTGCTGGAGGTACGCGGCGAGAAGTGGCTGCAGCTGAACCGGGGCAACGAATTCATTCGCATCAGTGGGCTGGTACGCAAGGAAGACATTTCGCCGGACAACACGATTTTGTCCACCCGCGTCGCCGATGTGCGCATCGCCTACAGCGGCACCGGCACCTTGGCCGACACCAACGAGGCAGGCTGGCTGACGCAGTTCTTCGTCGGCAACCTGTGGCCTTTCTAAGAGTATTTTCCAGAAAAATTTCCCAGAGCAGGAACACGACATGTTGACGACCATCAGAAAGACCACGACCAATCCGCTCATCGCCTTGCTGCTGACGGTGGCGCTGAATGCCAGCGTGTGGGTGGCTCCGGCCAGCGCCGATCGTCTCAAGGACATTACCAACCTGCAGGGCGTGCAGGCCAACCAGCTGGTCGGCGTCGGTCTGGTGACGGGGCTGGATGGCACGGGCGACCAGACCACCCAGGCGCCGTTCACGGCAGAATCCTTCCGCGCCTACCTGAACCAGTTTGGCATTCCCTTGCCACCGGGCGAGAACTTCCAACTCTCCAACGTTGCGGTAGTGTCGGTGCAGGCGGAACTGCCCGCGTTTACCAAACCGGGGCAGACCATCGATATCACGGTGTCTTCTCTGGCCAACGCCGAGAGTCTGCGCGGCGGCAGCCTGGAGCGCACCTTCCTGCAAGGCGTTGACGGCGAGGTCTATGCCATCGCGCAGGGCAACCTGATCGTGGGCGGCCTCGGGGTTGGCACCGCCGACGGTTCCAGTGTCACCATCAACGTGCCGAGCGTGGGCCGCATCCCGGGTGGGGCGACCACGGTGCGTGAGGTGCTGACGGCTTTCGGCGATGGCGACAGCGTGACCTTCAATCTCAAGCGTGCCGACTTCACCACGGCGCAGCGTGTCTCGCAGGCCATCAACATGTTCCTGGGAGAGGGCACGGCCAATGCGATTGACGCGGTGTCCATCAGGGTGTCGGCGCCACTGGATGCGCAGACACGGGTTGCCTTCGTCTCGGAGCTGGAAAATATCGAGGTGGAGCAGGGGGCGGCGGTGGCGCGGGTGATCGTCAATTCGCGCACCGGCACCATCGTCATCGGCGAGCATGTGCGGGTCGCGCCCGCTGCGGTGACGCATGGCAGCCTGACTGTGACTATCTCCGAGAGCTTCGAAGTCAGCCAGCCCAATGCCTTTGCCGAGGGCGACACGGTGGTCACGCCGGAGTCCGACTTGACGGTGGCGCAGGAGAGCAATCGGATGTTCCTGTTCGACACCGGGACGACGCTGTCCGAGATCGTGCAGGCTATCAACGCTGTGGGCGCGGCGCCCGGCGACCTGGCGGCGATCCTGGAGGCGCTCAAGCAATCCGGGTCTCTGAAGGCCGATCTGATCGTGATCTGATTTTTTGTTCCTTCTCCAGCGGCATCCACAAATTCTCTCCCAATCCCATCTTCAACCCCATCGACGAGTGCCAGATCAGGTTTCTGGCACTCGTCTTGCTACATCCTTGTAAACGGCCTTCTGGAGGCGTTTGCCGCCTGAAACCTGGCGCCAACGGCAAGAATTGACCTCCAAGCGGCAACCGGTGTCGGCCAATGCTGTCGCCCCTGACTGATGAGAAAGAGCTGCTGAACATGGTAAGTCGCGTAGAGAATCCCAACGTCTACACAGACCTCTCCGGCCTGAATGCGATCTCGCAACTGGGCCGGGAGAACACGCCTGCGGCGCTGCGTCAGGTGGCGCAACAGTTCGAGTCGCTGTTCCTGAACATCATGCTCAAGGCCATGCGCGACAGCACCAAGTCCTTCGGCGAAGGCAATTTCCTCAACAGCAACGAGATGGAGTTCCACCAGCAGAATTTTGACAATCAGCTGAGCCTGCACCTGAGCCAGAGCGCCGGGCTCGGGCTTGCCGACGTCCTCTACGAACAAATGCTGGACCAGTTTGGCCTCGACGCCCCAGCCACCGAACCCCCTCGTGGGTCTGACCCGCGCAAGCCGTTGATTGGTTTGAGGATTGAGGGGGAAGGGGGGCGTGGAATGCGGGCTGCAGAGGAGCAAAGCATCGATTCACCTCAGGAATTTGTGCGTCGACTCTATCCGTTGGCCGAGCGGGCGGCCGAGCGCATTGGCGTGGATCCGCGCATGCTGCTGGCCCAGTCGGCGCTGGAAACCGGTTGGGGTCGACGAATGGTTGCCCGACCCGACGGCGCCAGTACTCACAACCTGTTCGGCATCAAGGCGGATGAACGCTGGAGCGGAGCGCGCGCCAGCGTCAATACCACCGAGTATGAAGATGGCGTGGTGCGCCTGGAGAAGGCGGCCTTCCGCTCCTACGACTCCTTCGAGGACAGCTTCAACGACTATGTGGATTTCCTGGAGGGCAATCCGCGTTACCGCGAAGCGCTCGACAATAGCCATGACGCCGAATCCTTCGCCCGTCATCTGCAGGAAGCAGGCTATGCGACAGACCCGGTGTATGCCCGCAAGCTCACCCGGGTAATGCACAGCAACACCATGCAGATGGGCTTGCGCCATCTTGAAGGAAAGAGGTGATCTGAATGGCTGGATTGATTACCACCGCAATCTCCGGACTCAAGCTGAGCCAGCTGGCGCTGTCGATCTCTGGACAGAACATCGTCAACGCCAACACCGATGGCTACAGTCGGCAGTCCATCTCCGCCGTCACCAGCACGGCGATGAAGACCGGCGCGGGCTTCGTCGGCACGGGCGTCACCGTCACCGACATTTTTCGCAACACCGAGCAGTATCTGGTGGACCAGGTCAGCCGCGACATCTCCGTGCTGGCCGATTTCGATGCCTATCTCTCGAACATCAACCAGACTGACAACCTGCTCGCCAGCCCGTCCAGCAGCCTCTCCAGCAGCATGAACAACTTCTTCGACGCGCTCAACGAATCGTCGAACGACCCGGCCTCACTGCTCGGACGTCAGCTGATGCTGACCCAGACCAACATGCTGACGCAGAACTTCAAGAGTCTGGAGTCCAAACTGCTCAGCCAGAATCTCGCCATCAACAAACAGTTCGACAGCCTCGCTGCCAACGTCACCACCATCGCGAAAGAGATTGCCCTGCTCAACGACGCCATCGGCAACTCGGTCGGCGCGACCATCGGCAAATACCCCAACGATCTGCTCGATCGCCGGGATGTGCTGGTGCGCGATCTCTCCAAATTTGTCGAAGTGGCCGTGGTGGCGCAGGGTGACCAGACCATCGATGTCTTCATCGGCGAGGGGCAGGGCCTGGTCATCGGCCCGACGCCGAGTGAAGTGGTGTCCATCCCCGGGCCGATGAAACCGGATCGCAAGGAGATCGCCTTCAAGGTCAACGGCGAAACCCGTGTGGTGACCAATCAGCTGACCGGCGGCGAGCTGGGCGGGCTGGTGCGTTTCCGCAAGGAAGCCCTGGAGCCCGCGCTGGCCTCGCTGGGGCGCATTGCTTTGGCGTTGTCCGACGGCATCAACAAGCAGCAGCATCTGGGCATCGATCTGGAAGGCAATCTGGGGCACTCGATCTTCACCGATATCAATGACCCGATACTGGTAAAGAACCGCGTGCGTGGTGACGTCAACAATGCCGCGCCCAGCGATCGTCAGCTCTCTGTCACCATCGACGACGTCAGCCAGTTGACGACCAGCAACTATGAGCTGAAGTTTCCCGGCCCGGGACAGCAGTACTCCGTGCTGCGCGAGGCCGATGGCAAGCTCGTGGCACAAGGGGTGCTCGGCGACAAGCTGCCGCACAAGATCGAGATCGATGGCTTCACCATCAACCTGACCGCCGGATCGTTCCAGGCTGGCGACAAGTTTCAGATCGAGCCGACTACCAAGGGCGCGAGCGACATCAAGGTGTTGATCACCCGACCCGAGGCCTTTGCCTTCGCCTCGCCGGTACGCACCCAGACCAGTGTCGGCAACCAGGGCGGGGCGTTCATCCTGCCCGGCAATGTCACCGATATTGGCACGGCCGCGTTTACCACGGTGCCCGGAGAGCTGAGTCCGCCGATCCTTATCCGCTTCACTTCGCCGACGACCTATGATGTGCTCGATTACTCTGATCCGGCCAACCCCGTGTCCTTGCGCCCGCCGCTGAACAACCAGCGCTTCTCGCCAGGGGTGGTCAATGACGTGTTCCCGGATGATCCCGGTGGCACATCGGTCAGTACGCTAGGCAGCGGTGCGGCCAGAGCCAATCTCGGCCTTCTTAACAATGGCTATCAGCAGGAGATGGTGACCTTGCTCACCACAGATCCCGTCAACGGCTATGTCACGGAGACGCGCGTTCAGATCAATCAGAATCAGACGGCTAGGCAGGTAGCCCAGCAGCTGTCCGGCCTCAAGGGCGTCAGCGCGAGCGCCGCCACACGCATGCAGTTGTCCGAGTTCACTACCGATGGCAGCGGCACCCCGCTGACGCTCACCCTCAACGGGGTTGACCTGACTGACCCGCGCGTGATTCTGGAAGGGGCGTTGGTGCCGGAGCTGGTTCCCGATCCGCTGACGGCCGATTTCCTGCGTGACCGTATCAACAGCAACAAGGCGCTGACGACCATGGGCATCTTCGCCGAGAGCGATGGCGAACGGCTCACCGTGCGGTCGACCACAGGGCTCGATCTGCAGGTGAAAGTCAGCGGCAATGCGGGCGATTCGTTGCTGGTTCGCGATGGCGACCTGCGCTCCATCGTGGGCGACAAGAACCTGAATGCGGGAGTCAATATCGCGGTCAATTCCAGCTTCGGCATCGACATGGGTTTCGGTACGACCACGGTGGCACTGACGCCAGGGGACTACGCCGCTCGCGATGTGCTGCGTGCTGTGCAGAAAGATGTCGACAACGCCATGGGCGCCGGTGTGGTGAAGGTCAGCATGAACGCCGCCGGCTTCATCGAGATGCGCTCAGCGCGCAGCGAGCGCACCCTTGTGGTCAGCGGCATTACCGGGGGTGATCCGCTGGGCATCGAGCCCCTGCGCATCACCGGCCCGGATCGCGGCGCCTCGCCGGCGGTGTATGCCAGCGGTGTAGATGCCCGCGACGCCTTTGACTTCACTGCACAGAACGGGAATTTCATATTGAGCGTCGACGATTCCTACTCGGATTCGATCACGCTGAATCAAAGTTTCGCGGCCGGTGATGGCAGTGCACTGGTTACCGACATTCAGGCGCAGATTGACGCTTCCGTCGGCGCCACTGGTTTGAACGGACGGGTAACCGTGGATCTGGATGACAACGGAGTGCTGCGTTTTACCACCGTCAGTGAGGGCGCAGACTCTGCGATCAGCATTACCGCTGGCGCCTTGGTGCAGGATCTGGTGGTCACCGGCTCGGCGGCAGGTGAGCAGACCTCGGGTTCCAACGCGCTGCTCACGGGCAATGTCAGCATTACTGCCGGTTTCGATTTCGATGCCAATGGCCCGCATCAGTTTGAAGTCGCCGTCAACGGCGAGGACAGCGTTCTCGTTACTCTGACCGGCACTGCGGCAGACTCCGGTGAAGTGGTAGACCTGATCGGGAATGCGATCAACGCCGCGCTGGCGACCGAAGGTTTTGATCCGGTCACTGTGGGTGTTGATGGTTCAGGGAAACTGACCATAGCGTCACAAGCTTATGGGCGCGACTCGCAGATTGCGATCAGTGAAGTACAGGGGACATATGGCGCGCTGTTTCAAGGCGTCAGCCGCGGCGTGGCGACGACCAGCGATTTCACGATCGGCGGTACGGTTGATGTGCAGCTGGCGGCCAACACCCGCCTGCTATCCGATCGCAGCAATGGCCTGTTTGGAATGGCACCTGTCGCTCAGAGCAACTTCATGGGCTATCAGGTCAGCATCAACAGCGGCCAGGGGGCCAGCGGGGCACCCAAGGCCGGTGACACTTTTCTGGTCAGCTACAACACCGACGGCTCTGCCGACAATCGCAATGGCGCGGCGATGCTGTCTCTGAACAACGACCTGACGCTTTCCAACGGCAATCTTACCTATCAGGGCGCCTATGGTCAGCTGGTGGAGAATATGGGCATCCTGACCAGTCAGGGGCGCTTGAGCCAGGCCGCCAGCGAGACCTTGTTGCGACAGTCGATGTCGGCCCTGCAGTCGGTGGCAGGTGTGAACATGGACGAGGAGGCGGCGCGCCTCATTCAATTCGAACAACACTACAACGCGTCGGCCCGCCTGATCTCCATGGCCAAGGAAATGTTCGATGCGCTGCTGTCTTTATAAGCTGCTGTCTTTATAAAAGAGTGAGGTAAGGGATATGGGTCTACGACTCTCGACAATGCAAATGCACGCCACCGGTCTGGCCGGCATGCTTGACCTGCAGAAGGCGGTCAGCAGGACGCAGGAGCAGATTGCGGGCAACAAACGGGTGCTGACCCCTGGCGATGATCCCATTGCCAGTACCCGCATTCTGGCCCTGAATCAGGAACTGGCGCTCAACGATCAATACAACAGCAATCTGGAGACGCTGACCAACCGCCTGCAACGCGAAGAGGTCGCTGTCTCCGGTGTCAGCGATCTGGTGTTGCGGGCGCAGGAACTGGTGACTCAGGCGGGCAACGGCGCCCTCAACAAGGAGCAGCGTGGCTTCATCGCCATCGAGATGCAGAGTCTGGTGAAATCGATGGCACAGATGATGAACAGTCGCGATGCCAGTGGCGAATTCATCTTCGCTGGCTACCAGGGCAAGTCCGAACCGTTCGTGCTTGGCGACGATGGCCGCTATCGTTATGTCGGCGATGAGGGGCAACGTTCCATCCAGATCGCGTCGGCCACCTCGGTGGCTTCCAGCGACTCCGGCAAGGAAGTGTTCGTCGACGTCAAGAGTGTGGTCAACACGGTGGTGGGGCATGCCAACGGTGGCAATCATGGTGTGCCTCCCGCCATCATCGGCGGCGAGCGCATTGTCGATCATGAAGCGTTCGCCGAGTTTTACCCGGAGGATGTCATCATCGAGTTTCGTCCGCTGGACGAAGTGGAGCCAGCGCTGTTGACCTACAACATCAAGCAGTCCTCCGATGGGCGCATCCTCAAGGAGAACCAGCCTTACCTGTCGGGCGAGCTGATCGAGTTCGGCGGAGCGGGTGTGCGGATTTCCGGGGAGCCCGCCGTCGGCGATACCTTCATTGTGGAATCCAGCAACAAGAAGGGCCTGCTGACCAATCTGGAAGACTTCATCGTCTCTTTGAAAGACCTCAGTGACAGTGCCACCGACAAGCAGGAACTAGCGCAGCAGGTCGCCAACACGCTCGGCAATCTGAACAACGCACAGACGACTCTGCTGGAGACGCGCAGCTCTGTGGGAGCGCGGCTTAATCTGGTGGAGGCCAGCCGCAGCAACAACGCGGAGTTTGAGCTGGTGATCAAGTCGGCGTTGTCGGAGATCGCGGATCTGGACTACGCGAAGGCGATCAGTCAGTTGAGTCAGGAGAGTTTCATTCTGGAGGCTGCGCAGGCGAGCTTCGCGAGGGTCAGCAAGCTATCGATCTTCAAGTATATATAGAGGGGCTGGCCTGGCAGCCTGTGCCATCACTGCAGCTACTTTGACAGACTGGCTGTATAGGCCGACAAACCATTTCTTCCTTTCTGCAGCTTGAGAATTTCTTTCGCGAGAAGCTGCTTGTTATTGCTCGTCAATTCCAATACGCCGCCGTCAATATCTTTGAGTTTCTCAATGCGAGCGATTTTTTCCGTTACTTGCAGCGAGAGGGTTGTATCCTCGAAAAAGGAGTGCAGCAAAATCTCTCTTGCTTCGATGGCGATTTTCAGTGAATTCCAATCGCGTTTTTCCGCATATTCCCGCATCTGCGTGGAGAGACTCAGTATTTCCTGCCACTGCCTCTCCTGCTGTTCCCGACTGTCTTTCATGACATTCTCTTCATATTTTCAAAAATAAATTAATGCTTTTTCGAACAAGGCCGATAGGGTTTCATCTCGGGTATTTGCAATATTTTCAATTGTCTGCAGCAAAACGACAAAATTTGAACTGATCCACTAAAGCTTTGATTGGTCGTGTCGTTAACCCTGATAACGCATAGGGGTGAGCAACAATATTTCTCTTCGATATGCGGCTCAGTTTAACGTGTCCAACCAGGAGTATCAAAGAATGGCTCAAGTAATCAATACCAATATCGCATCGCTCAATGCTCAGCGTAATTTGAACAGTTCTCAGGCCGGTAGCAACCAGGCTTTGGAACGCCTCTCTTCAGGTTTGCGCATCAACAGTGCAAAAGACGACGCAGCAGGTCTCGCAATTTCCACGCGCTTCCAGTCCCAGATCAAGGGTCTGAATGTCGCAGTGCGCAATGCCGGTGACGGTGTGTCTCTAGCGCAAACAGCTGAAGGTTCTCTGGGCTCCATGACAGACGGCCTGCAGCGTATCCGTGAGCTGGCCGTACAGTCTGCCAACGCCACCAACAGTGACGTTGACCGTCAGGCACTCCAAGACGAAGTTGGTCAGCTGGTTGCGGAAATCACCCGTCTGGGCGAACAGACCAAGTTCAACGGCATCAATCTGCTGGATGGGTCGCTGTCCACGCAACTGCAGGTTGGCGCCAACGTTGGTGAGTCTGTGAGCTTCAGCATCGGCAAACTGACTTCTGACAACATCGGTACTGCCAAGAATGGTGGCGTGTCTGCAGTCGGCAGCAGCACCGCCCTGGGGTCGGGTGATCTGAGCATCAATGGCGTCGCGATCCGCGCCTCCAGCTCAGCGGATGACGCTGCGTCAACCGCCAATGCCGCTGCCAGCGCAATCTCCAAGGTAGCTGCCATCAACGCATCCAGCGCTGAAACTGGTGTGACTGCCATAGTCAACACCAATACTGTTGCCGGTAGCGACATGACTGCTGCTGCCGCTTCTGGCTCCATCACCATCAATGGCACGGCGATTTCTGTGACCACTACCGGTGATGCCTCCAGCAGCCGTACTGCAGTCGTGGAAGCGATCAACGCCAAGAGTGCACAGACCGGCGTAACGGCCACTGACACTGGTGATGACGACAAGGGTGTGACGCTGACCGCAGCCGATGGCCGCAACATCACTACCTCGTTTACCACTCTGACGGCAGCTTCTACTGGTATCGCCGCCGCAGCGACTTACACCGGCGGCTATACCCTGGTGGCAGACAGCGATGTCAGCACGATCACCGTGACTGGTGGTGATGGCACCGCAGGCTCCAGCATTACCAACTCCGGTCTGGCCGCTGGCACCTACACCGCAGGCACTGCTGCAACGACTTCCACTGCGCAGACTGTTGCCAGTGGCGGTACCGCCAACACGTTGACCACCGGTGACCTGGTGATCAACGGTGTGGCAATCGGAGCCTCTGTGGCGGTTGACGATACAGCCTCTGACGTGAGTGCAACCTCCGGCAGCAAGGCAGCCAGCGGTATCTCCATCGCTGCAGTCATCAACCGCAGCACTGACGACACTGGTGTCACTGCCACAGTCAATGCCACCACGGTGGTCGGTGGTACAGCCGCCAACGTTGACGCCGCGACAGCCACTGTTGGCCATACCTCAGACTTGTACATCAACGGCACTAACGTGGGCACAATGACTGCTACTGCTGATCAGGCGACTGACATTGCGACCACAGTGGATTTGATCAACGCTTCCGAGGGCACTACTGGGGTGACTGCTACCTACAACGGCGGCTCCATCACGTTGAACGCAGCGGATGGCCGCAACGTTTCTGTAGCGGTAGACAAAGCTGCAGCGAGTACAGCTGTCGGTGCGTACTTCGGTCTGGACGCCAGCGTGGCTGGTATTGGTCAGAGCGACTTCGCAGTGGCAGGCACCTACGCCAACACTGCTGAGACCACCTCCTCTACTGTAACCCTGACCTCTGCCAGTGAGTTTACTGTGTCAGCAGGCGTCAATGGCAACACTGGACTGGCTGGTGTTGGTCTGGAAGTCGGCAGCTTCGGTGGCGCCACCAAGGGTCAGTACGTGAAGGACATCGACATCTCTACCCTCGACGGTGCCAACACCGCGATCGTGGCGATCGACAATGCCCTGGCGAGCGTGAGCTCAGAGCGCTCCAAGCTCGGTGCGATTCAGAACCGACTGGAATCCACGATCTCCAACCTGGCGGTAGTGTCCGAAAACCTGACAGCAGCAAACTCACGAATTCAGGATGCTGACTTCGCGCAGGAAGCCGCTTCACTGTCCAGAAGCAAGATTCTGCAGCAAGCAGGTATCTCGATTCTGTCACAGGCTAACGCCGCACCGCAGCAAGTACTGTCTCTGCTGCAGTAACAGGGGTAACCCCGCTCTGGACTCCGGCTTGTGCCAGAGTACCGGAGCGGTTTTTTTTGCTTTGGGTTGGTCGAACGTAAGTCAATGAGACTTGTTCTGGAGGCGTACCTTGACTGATATCAGTATTACAAGATTCCTGCCGACCCTCGCCCGGGACAAAGTGAGTTCGGTGCAGGCCGGACGCAGCGAGGAAGAGCATCATCGTGCCCCGCACGAGTATGTCTTTCACGATGACAGTGCCGAACAAGGAGAAGAGCGCGAGGGATTCGCCAACGATAACAGCGGGCCTGGAGCACGTGAGCGCCAGGCCAGCGACAAGCAGTTGGAGGCAGCGGTAGCGCGCCTTAACGACTACGTACAGACAGTGCAGCGCGACATCATCTTTGGCATCGATTCGGGTACGTCGGAACCATCGGTGACAGTTGTGGATCGCAAGTCTCGCAAAATGGTTCGGCAGTTCGGTGGTAAAGAGGCGTTGGAGATGGCGCGCAAGGTCGAAGCACAGGAGCCGTTGTCACTCTTTAAGGCGCAAGTGTGATTTAGAGAAGAGCGTGATTTGTTTTTGACCGCTTTCATCAGAATTGCTGCCAGCAAGAGACATCGATACAGTAAACCTCAATGCAAAGGATTTTTCGGGTGCGCCTCAGGGTGTGCCCTTTTTTTTGCCTTCGATAGCCAGCGCGAAAATATCCCCGACCTGCAGCTCTCCGCTGCTGAGCACTGCGGCACGCAGCCCGGCGCGATGCACCATGTGCGGCAGCACCAATGACGTGACCCGGCGGGCCAGACTGCTGCACGGTTCGCACAATTCTATCCCCTCGAATTCGACAGTACCGAGACGAAAGCGCTGACCTGCCAATGCGTTGAGGTTCACGCCATGCGTGATGATGTTGCGCCGTAAATCACCATAGCCGAGTGTCAGACCGCATGCTTGATTGAAGGTGTCGATGGCCTCGGCCTCAATCAGTGTCACCTCGGTCGCCCGCTCCTGCAGGGGACGGTCCAGGAAACTCGCCTGCGTGTTGCAGTAGCGATCGCCGACGATACCTGCACCGGCCTGCATCGACACGCGGCTCTGGCTTCGGGGTGCCGCTGCTCGTTGTGGAGCGGTAAAAATGGCGAGTACGTTTGACATGGTGCTGCTGGTCCTGCGTGTCGGTAGTCGATTCATGTGGCCTGGAAGGTAATGCAGTTCCCGGCGCCGCGCAAGTCACCTGCATGAACGGCAAGCTTTTGCCTGCGCGGGCAATTCTCTGCTGCAATGATGATCAAGATCACTGCCGTATTGCCGATATTTCCCATATGCCGAGGCGAATTTGCCTGCATTCAACAGGACGCAGTCGACTGGCACATAAATTGAATTGCACTCTGTGAAATGGGGCAGACGCAGTCGCTTTCCGCGTGCGTGAATTCAGGAGCAGTGCATGGCATCAATACAATCACTCGGAGTAGGGTCGGGATTGCTGACGAGTGAACTCGTCGAGACTATCCTGTCCGCCGAGCGCGCCCCCATGGAGAACCGACTCAACCTGAAGCAGGCCGTGGCCGAGGCGAAAATCTCTGCGTTCGGTGAACTGAAGACCTCATTAAGCAGCTTCGATACCGCGCTGAGCTCCTTGGCAATGCCAGCGACTTTCAACGCGAACCAGGTCACCAGCAGCAGTGATACTGCCATAGCGGGGACGGCGAGCAGTGTGGCCGTGGCTGGAACCTATACGGTTTCCGTATCCCAGCTGGCACAATCGCATTCGATCGCCAGTTCCGCCTATGCTGCCGTGACGAGCACCGTCGGCACCGGCACGCTGACGTTTCGCTTTGGCACCACGACGTTCGATCTGAATGATGCCTACGAAAGTTTTACGCTCAACACCGCCGCCCTGTCGCGCAGCATCACTATCGACTCCACCAACAATACCCTGGCGGGCATTCGGGACGCCGTCAACACTGCCGACTTCGGCGTGCAGGCCAGCATCGTCGATGATGGGTCTGGTTATCGCATGGTCTTCCGCTCAGAGGAGAGTGGCGAGAATAGCAGTCTGGAAGTGGTGGCAAGTGGCGTCACTGGTTTGAGGGCACTCAATTACAGTCTCGCCAGTCAGAGTGCGACGCTCAATGCCGTGACGGCGACGGGCGCAACGAATCTCTCGGGAGGCGGTGGCCTCGCGACTGCTAATCAAACCTTCGGGCTCAGTTACATGGGCACCGCCATGGAGGTCACTGTCGCCGCCAATGCCGCTACTGACACGACTGGTGAGGCACTAACAGCCATTCAGACGGCGCTCGATGCGCAACTGGTGCTCAATGGCTTTGCGGCGGGCGATGTGCTGGCGGTGGGCGGCGGCGATCTGCTGAGTTTCGAGACGGTGGACACCGGCTATGCGACGACTCTGGAGGTGCTCTCCGCTGGTAGTGCTGCAACTGTGACAGGCGGCACCGTGCTCTCCGCTGGCTTCGATTTTTCCGCCAATAACGCGACCTTCAGCATCGCGGTCGATGGTGGTCTGGCCCAGGCTATTACGTTGAACACGTTGACTGCCTCGCGTGCCGCTACCGTGGATCTGATCAATCAGGCACTTGTGACGGCGGGACTCGGCAGCAATGTCGCGGCAAGCCTGGACGGGAGTAACGCACTGGTTTTCACGCGCCTCAGCAGTGGCAGCAGCGGCAGCATTGCCATCACCGCAGTCGACGTCTCGGGCACGGCAGGCTCGACAGAACTCGGGCTGACGGCGACCTCGGCCAGTGGACTGGATGGCTTCGGTCTCGATACTGCAGAGGGCGAGGTGACTGGCTCCGATCGCATGGAGCAGACTATCGCCGCTCTCGATGCAGAGTTTACAGTGAACGGTCTGGCGGTGACTCGTGCCAGCAATTCCGTGACCGGCGTCATCGCAGGGACCACGCTGACGCTGAAGACGGTGACGGCGTCTCCGGTGACTGTCGCGGTGGCCAAGGATGCGACCACGATCTCGGACAAACTGCAGAGCTTTACCGATTCCTATAACGAACTGAAGGCCATCTCGGACGCGCTGACAGCCTTCAACCCCAGTGCCGGAGAAAACGGACAGGGCAGTTTGCTGATCGGCGACTCAACACTGCGCATGGTGATGGCGGAGATCAATTCCGTCCTGCGTTCAGCGGTCTCCGGGCTCACCGGTAATGTCCGTTCCCTGAGTGAAATCGGCATCTCTACAGATCAAAACAACGGTTACCTGCTGGAGTTCGATGCGGACATCTTTGCCGAAAAATTTGCCTCCAATGCCAGTGATATCCTGGCCCTGTTCGCCACGGCGGGTACGACGACGGACAGCGATCTCAGCTACACGAGTTCGACCTCCTTGACACAGTCCGGGACCTATGACATTGCCATCACCCAGATGGCCACGACCGGAAGTTACAGTGCTCATCAGGTCGCTGCGCTTGGCGCCGGGAATATTGTCATCGATGCTGACAACGATGGCTTTACCATCAATCTCAATGGCACTTCGGCGGCCGTGACCTTGACACAGGGCACCTATGCCACCGCCGATGCCCTGGCCGAACAGATTCAGATCGCCATCAACAGCGCTTCCGCGCTGGCGACGGCCAACCAATCCGTCTCTGTCACCTTTGATGCGGGCCAAAATCGCTTTGTATTCAGTTCCAATAGGTATGGGGCCAACTCTGCCATCAGCTTCACGGCCACGGATGCCGCGATTGCCGATACGCTCGGTCTTACGCAGGCGACCCAGGGGCCTTACGAGGGCAACGCACTGGGCGCGCTGGCTACAGCGACGGGACTTTCCAGTGAAAATTTCAGTACGGCGGTGACGCTCAACGCCGACACGAGTTTCAAGATCGCCATCAATGGTGTCAGCAGTAACCTGATCACTGTGCCGGGTAGCAGTGGCAGTCCGCAGGTCTACAACACCCCGGACGCATTGATAGCAGCGGTCAACGCGCAGTTGCTCGCCGACCCCTTGTTTCAGTCGGACGCCGCTATCACTGCCTCTGGCGACGTGCTGGCGGCGGGCTATGATTTCTCGCTGGACAATCGCTCGTTCAGTGTCAGCCTCAATGGCGGTGGTAGCAGTGTCGCCGTGCTGGTGGACGGTAATGCCAATCTGGTCTCCTTTGGTGGAGAGACACCCGGCACGCTCGCCAACTCTCTGGCGGCAGTGCAGGCGGGAATCGATGCGACGGCACTGAACGGGTTGGTGGAGGCGCGTCTCAATGGCAGTAATCAGCTCTATTTTGCCACAGTGGCAACGGGCAGTGCCGCGCAGATAATGTTGACTGCGGATGATTTCAATATTGGCAGTTCCAATACCACGGGAGACGATGCCGAAGTCGTTACCGTCAGCTATTCCTATGATGCGGATCTGCAGTTCGGTCAATTGAGCTTTGCATCTTCGAGCCTCGCCGATGAAGTGGAATTTTCCGATGTCAGCACCAATGCCGGTAGCAAGCTGGGTCTGTTTGATGGCCTCAATCCAGTGACGACGGCGACCACTGGCCTCGATGTGGAAGGCACCATCAACGGCATCGAAGCGACGGGCAACGGGCAATATCTGCGCGCCAATACGGGCAATGTGCCGGCCCGTCCCGGCTTCTATCTCAACACTGCTTATGGAGATCTCTCGGCCAGCACCCTCTCGGATTCCTTCAAAGTGACGGTGGACGGCGTCGAGTCCGACGCCATCAGCCTCGGTGTGCTGGGCAACGTCAATCCCACCGTGGTGGCCTCGGGCATGCAGACAGCCATCAACAACAGCCCTGCACTACTGGCTGCCGGTGTCGAAGTGGTCGTCGAATATGATCCAGCCAGTGGTGGTTTTGGCATCATCTCGGCGAGCACGGGCGCCTCGTCGAGTGTGCGTGTCACGGAGTTGAACGGAAATGCGGGTTCGATTCTTGGTTTTGCGATTGGATTTGGCGACCAGGGTGCCATCGGCGTTGATGCCTCCGGGGAGCCGGATCCCTCCAGTGGCATTCGCCTGTTGATCAGTGGCGGCGGTATCGGTGACCGTGGCTCAGTCAGTTATATCAAAGGAGTCGCAGATCGCCTGGCGACTTTGCTGGATGGCTATCTGGAAACCGACGGGATTTTCGCGGCACGCACCGATGCGTTGAATCTGGAGTTGGAAGACATCGCCGAAAAGCGCGTGCAACTGGATGAGCGCATCGAGCGCTCGGAGGCGCGCTTGCGTACCTCGTTTCTCGCGAACGACAAGATCATCAACATGCTCAACTCAACCGCTGATTTCCTCACCTCGCAGTTGTCGCTGCTGGAAGATCTGTCGAGTGCGACTATGGGCAAAAAATAATCAAAATCAGCAGTTAGACATCACGCCATTTCTACGCAAATCATTGGAGAATTTTATGTACGCCAGACAATCTGCTCTCGCACAGTACCGCAAGATCGATACAGAGAGTGCTCTCGAAGGGGCCAGCCCTCATCGGCTTATCCAGATGCTGATGAACGGTGCACTGGATCGTATGCTGCAGGCCAAGGGCGCCTTGCAGCGCCGCGACATTGCCACGAAGGGGCTGATGCTGGGCAAAGCCATTTCCATTATTTCCGGCCTGCAGGCGAGTCTGGACAAGGAGGCCAGTGCTTCGATCACCGGAGATCTCGACAGTCTCTACGACTACATGCAGAGACGTCTGCTGGAGGCGAATCTCAGGAATGATGTGGCGATTGTCGATGAGGTCGCGTCTCTGCTGATCACTGTGAAATCTGCGTGGGACAACATAGACCCGTCCGCAGGGGCAGTTCCAGGGATATGAACATCCAATGCAGTGCCAAGGCGTACCGCCCAGCTTTGAATTGACTAATACCATCTCGCATTGTCTAATTGCCTCGCCTTGAAAAGAGCAGAAGCATCAGTCAGTTTGTGAGTTGGGAAAGGTCAATTTGAATATCGCCGATCATGGGAAAATCCTGCTAATTGATGACGATAAAAAATCCAGCCACGATTTGACTGTGGTACTGGGTTTTCTCGGCGAACGAGTGGCGGTAGCTGGCAGCCGCAGTTGGCGCAAAGTAATTCAGGAAGAATTCAGATCATCGGAAAGTGTGCAGCTCGCAATGATCGGCGCACACACTGACGATCTGCTCGCCCAACTCATCACCGAGGTGAAGAACTGGGAGCCGGGCGTCCCTCTCGTATTGCTCGGCACTGAAGACCGCTTCAGCAATCTGCCTGACGAATTGCGTGGAATGATTACGGCTACATTGCCGTTGCCTCTGACTTATCAACCTCTTCTCGATGCCCTGCACAAAGCGCAGGTTTACCATCAACACTACAACCGCCTGCGTGATATTGGTGGTGTGCGTGACTACAACATGTTCCGCAGTCTGGTGGGCAGCAGTGCCGAAGTGCAACGCATCCGCCAGATCATGGGGCAGGTGGCCGACAAGGAAGTAACGGTGCTGATTACCGGCGAGTCGGGCACCGGCAAGGAAGTGGTCGCGCGCAATCTGCACATGAATTCCCGCCGTTCCGGCAAGCCTTTTGTCCCGATCAATTGTGGTGCGATTCCTCCGGAGCTGCTGGAGAGCGAACTGTTCGGTCACGAGAAGGGCGCCTTCACCGGAGCCATCGCGACGCGCGTCGGGCGCTTCGAACTGGCGGAAGGTGGCACGCTGTTTCTCGATGAAATAGGCGACATGCCACTGCCCATGCAGGTCAAGCTGTTGCGTGTGCTGCAGGAGCATTGTTATGAGCGTGTCGGTGGCACGCGCACCATTCACACTGACGTGCGAATCTTCGCCGCCACCCACAAGAATCTGGAGACGATGATCGAGGCCGGTACCTTTCGGCAGGATCTGTATTACCGCGTCAATGTGTTTCCTATCGAGATGCCGGCCCTGCGCGAGCGCGCCGATGACATTCCATTTCTACTCAACGAACTGATCAGCCGTCTGGAGCACGAGAAGCGCGGCTCCGTGCGTTTCAACAGCAGCGCGATAGCCTCGATGTGTCGGCATCCGTGGCCGGGTAACGTCCGCGAGTTGGCCAATCTGGTGGAGCGCATGGCCATTCTGCACCCGCATGGCATCGTGGGTGTGCACGATCTGCCGCCGAAGTTCCGCCATCTGGACGAAGAGGAAATTGTCTCGATGGAGAGTCTGCCGGTCTTGCAGGCGCCGCCACCCAGCGATCCCAGAGCTGGCTCTCCGCAGGCGCTGCTGCCGCTGAATGGATTGGATCTCAAGGAGTATCTTGCCAATCTTGAAAAGGATCTGATCGAGCAGGCGTTGAACGACAGCGGTGGCGTCGTGGCACGCGCCGCCGATCGCCTGAATATCCGCCGCACGACGCTGGTCGAGAAGATGCGCAAGTACGACATGCAGCGCAAGGTGGATGACGACGAGTGACGTGGATCGTCTCGTAGTTGGTGTTGCGAGTCGTCGTGTCAATCAGAGCCCCGTCAGCGGCTCACCATCGACTGTCGCAGATTCCAGAGAGAGCTCGGTGGTGCGAGAGCCGTTGATCTGTTCCAACCGCACCAGCATGTAATCCCAGTCTTTTGCCAGCCAGACGGTGGTTTTTCTATCGCTGTCGGGTTCGCGTATGCGCTCGATGCGCACGGTGTTCAGATTGCCTGCCGCCGTGCTCAGCACTTCTTCGGCGGCGACCCGATACAGGTGGACGTCGATGTCCTCGGCGTCGATGATGTTGTAGCTGACCTCGTTCAGACCGCGTTCGCTGATGTCCCTGCCAAGGCGGGTGCTGTAGCTGAGTTTGTCCATGATGCCGTGCTGCAGCGGCAGGCTCCAGGACTCATCGTCGTGCGAACTCTGCGCAACATTGTTGCTCCAGTCGAAGTCGACCCGCTCACTGCGATCGCTGATGCCGGTCTGCTCATAACTGTATTGCAGCGGGGTGAGATCACTGGATTGCCAGAGGAACTGGCTGGTTTCGGTGACGCTGCCGACCGCAGCGCCGAACAGGGTCAGTGTCAGGCTGTTCTGCAGCTGATAGACATCGCCTTCGACAATCTGCAGCGAGCGGTAGGCAGTAGCGCTAAGCCCCATGGCCCGTGCTTCATAGCGTGCTTCGTAGGTCTTCAGGGTGGGGGTGGTTGCAGCGGCGGCGACGGGTTCGGCAGCCATGCTGAAGGGCGCCAGAGTGGGCATGGTTAGTAACACGCCCGCCAC
The DNA here is from genome assembly GCA_030654835.1 of Gammaproteobacteria bacterium. GTDB lineage: Bacteria > Pseudomonadota > Gammaproteobacteria > Pseudomonadales > Pseudohongiellaceae > UBA5078. The sequence goes on from JAURWS010000012.1 coordinate 120,993, forward strand.
CAGAGTTTTCATCACGCGGTCCATCATCACATCGGTGTTCATGAGGCTCTTCATGATAAATACTCCCGGATACCGCAGTTGCCCAGCCGTTCGCCGTCGAGCCAGGCGCCATTGTCACGCATCTGCAGCCGTCCAGCCGCAAACCAGCTGACGGCCTTAGGGTAGATGACATGCTCCTGCTTTGCTACCCGAGAAGCGAGTACATCGCGGGTGTCATCCTGCAGAACTGGCACGACAGCCTGCAGCACCACCGGTCCGCCATCGAGCTCCTCGGTGACGAAATGTACACTGACGCCGTGCTGCTTCTCGCCAGCTTCGATGACACGTTCATGCGTATGAGTGCCACGGTAATCCGGCAACAGCGAAGGGTGAATGTTCAACACGCGGCCCGCATAGTGCTGAACGAACTCCGCGCTGAGGATGCGCATGAAACCCGCCAGCACCACCAGTTGCGGGGCGAAGGCATCGATCTCCTGCATCAGGCGCTGATCGAACGACTGCCGATCCGGGTATTGCTTGTGATCTATCACGAGCGTCGGAATGCGGGCCTTGGCGGCGCGCTGCAGTCCGAACGCATCGGCCTTGTTGCTGATCACGGCGCTGATCGTATAGCCGCCGCTGGTCTTATCGCCGTCGCTGGCATCGATCAAGGCCTGCAGATTGCTGCCATTGCCCGAGATCAGCACGACAATCGTGCAGGCCGCCGTGCTCATCGCACCTGGCCTTCCAGCACGACAGGAGTTGCTCCGGCGTCTGCGCTGCGGATATAGCCCAGTTCAAAGGCGCCTTTATTGTGTTTGTTGAGAATTGCCAGTGCCTTCTCGCAGTCTGCGGCCGGGACGCAGACGATCATGCCGACGCCGCAGTTGAAAGTGCGGACCATCTCGGATTCCTTGATGTTCCCTTGCTTCTGCAGCCACTTGAATATTTCCGGGCGCTGCCAGGCGCTCATGTTGATGACGGCCTGGGCATTGTCCGGCAGGACGCGGGGCAGATTCTCGACGATGCCGCCACCGGTGATATGGGCGAGGGCGTGGACGGTGACGTGGCCCTTGAGCGCCTGAATGGCCTTGACGTAGATTTCGGTGGGCGTCAGCAGCACTTCACCGATGCTCTTGCCGCCGAAGTCCGCACTTAGCGGCGTGCCGCTGACTTCCAGCACCTTGCGAATCAGGGAATAGCCATTGGAGTGCGGGCCGGAAGAGGCCATGCCGATCAGCTTGTCACCGGGTTTGACGAGATCGTTCTCGATGATCTCGTCCTTCTCGACGATGCCGACGGCGAAGCCTGCCAGGTCATAGTCCTCTTTCTTGTACATGCCGGGCATTTCCGCTGTCTCGCCGCCGATCAAGGAGCAGCCTGACTGCAGGCAACCCTCGCCGATGCCTTCCACGACCTGTGCTGCTTCGTCGACATTCAGACCTCCGGTGGCGTAGTAGTCGAGGAAGAACAAGGGCTCGGCACCGCAGACGATCAAGTCGTTTACACACATGGCCACCAGATCAATGCCGATGGTGTCATGCTTGCCTGTCTCAATAGCCAGTTTCAGCTTGGTGCCGACGCCATCGGTGGCGGAAACCAGCACCGGGCGGCGATAACCGGCCGGGATTTCGCACAGCGCGCCAAAACCACCCAGGCCGGAGAGCACCTCCGGGCGGCGGGTCTTCTGGGTGACGGTCTTGATCTTTTCGACCAGGGCGTCGCCTGCGTCGATGTCGACTCCGGCGTCTTTGTAGCTGAGTGAAGGGGTGCTGTTGTGGCTGGTGTTCTGTGTCATTGGCAGGGCGTCCGTATGGATGTCTTGGAGGCCGCGATTCTACCAGCTGAGAGCCTTTCCGGGTACTTTCCCGACGAACTTAAATCGCTGCCGTGTCAAAGAATGAGGGATCGGGTATCATGCGCGGCATGAAATTCTTACCGTTAATCAACATGTTTGCTGTTTCCGCGACGCTGGTTCTCTGGCTGCTGAGTGCACCCAATGCCAATGGTCTGGTCGTGGATGGCCTGTATGTGCAAGAGATTGCCGTTGCCGATCAGGGCGACGCCGAGCGTCTGCGTGCCTATCGAGAAGGGCTGACCGAGGTCATTCTCAAGGTCACTGGTGAAGAACGCTGGCTGCAAAGTGGTGATGTCACGCGAGGGCTGCGAGACGCGCAGAGCTATGTGCAGGAAGTGACCTACCGGACCAGTTCTGCAGGCTCGGCGCCGCAGACCTTCATTCGAGTGATTTTTGATCGCACATTGGTCGACAGGATGCTCACCACGGCGGGCATCCCCGTGTGGGATCGCAATCGGCCCTCCGTATTGCTGTGGCTGACGGTGCAGGGTGCAGATGGCCAGCGGGAGTTGCTCGGTTCGGACTCGGAGCACCCTGTGCTGGATCTGATCAGAGAGTTTTCCCTTGAGCGCGGGGTGCCGATTCTGCTGCCGCTCATGGACGTGGAGGATCGTCGCAATCTGCCAGTCGATGTCGCCTGGAGCCTGAATGAGCAGGCCATCCGCAAAGCCAGTGCCCGCTATGGAGCGGACAGCGTCCTCAGCGGGCGCGTGTTGCAGTCGCCTGCGGGCGATCTCGTGGGCCTGTGGCAGTTTTTGTTCAGGGAGAGGGTGGAGACTTTCGACAGCTTCGAGCGCGATCTCGCGGTTTATACCGACAGCGCCTTCAATCGGGTGACCGCAGTACTGGCGACGCATTTTGCCCTGGCCCGCCAGGCCTCGACGCAGTCTGATCAGCGCATCACCTTGCGAGTAGAGGGAGTCGACGACGTCACGGCGTATGTCGACCTGCTGGCTTACTTGCAGACTCTCTCCGTTGTGCAATCCGTATCCGCTTCATTGCTTGACGGCACCAGCCTGGAGCTGGATGTGCAGCTGTCCGGCAGTACTTACCTGTTTACGGAATTCCTCAGTCTTGGTCGCGATCTGGTGCCCGACCAGCTACCAGCGACCGATGCTCCCGAGAGCGTTCTGCATTATCGCTGGGTGCGTTGAAGTATGTCGCGGCAAGCCCCTCGCCAGTTATCGCTCGGCATCAGGCTTGATGATTCGGCGACCTTTGAGAATTTTTTCGTCTCCGAACCTAACCGTCAGCTTGTGGAGCATTTGCGCCAGTCTCTTGGCGATCCGCACCAACCTCACCAACAGTACAATTATCTCTGGGGTCCGGAAGGCGCCGGAAGCACACATCTTCTGCAGGCGCTGTGTCACCAGGCTGATGACCGTCAGCAGTCCGCGTTCTACATTCCGCTGGCCAATTTCCATGAATACAGCCCGACGATCTTCGAGGGTCTGGAGTCGTTGGCACTGGTGTGTCTGGACGATGTGCAGGCAATCGCCGGGGATGCCGAGTGGGAGCTGGCGCTTTTCAATCTCTTCAATCGTCTGCGGGAGAGCGGCACGTGCCTCTGTATCGCGGCGAAGATGAATCCCCGACAGCTGCCCTTGGCCTTGCCTGATTTGTTGTCGCGACTGCTTTCGGGGGTGATCTTTTCATTGCAGCCGCTGGAGGATGCCGACAAGATCCGCGCCCTGCAGTTGCGGGCGCGGCAGCGTGGTTTTGAAATCAACGAGGAAGTGGCCAATTACGTTCTGCAGCGTAACGACAGGGGCATGAGTAATCTCTTCGGTCTGCTGGAGCGCCTCGATCAGCACTCTCTGGAGACCAAGCGTCGCATCACCATTCCCCTGGTGCGCGAGCTGATGGGTTGGTCGGCAGCGGGCGCTCAGAGCGACGTTTTGTAGAATTCCCGATAACTGCGGATGTACACCACCAGCGCACAGAACAGGACTGACAGCAGCAGTGTCACGACAATACCGTAGACGCGCGTCTGTTCGACAAAAGCGGTCTGCACAGACACCACGAAGTAAAGGAGCACGACAAACGACAGCCATGCGAAAGTTCGCAGATGTCGTCGTCGCAACCCCGGTGTAAAAATGAGCAGCGGCATCATCTTCAGTATCCACAGAAAACCCAGCGCAGCGATATTGCCATCAGGAATCTGCCAGAGACCATAGGCTGTGTACGTGCACAACAGCGCGTAGAACGAAAAGACCACCACGAGTCGCGATTTTTCGATGCTGGCGGGAGGAGTGTCGTCTGCGGGTGCAATGTTGTTGGTGAAATCAGAGGTCATGGTTTACTCGGGTTGTTAGTTTCAGGGCCAGCGTGGCCACTCGTTTGCCCAGTGCGATACAGAGTTCACTCTCCGAGTCATCCAGTTTACGGTCGCCGCCTTTCCCCGCCAGATGACTCGCCCCATAGGGCGTTCCGCCGGATTGCGTCGCCATGAGTTGCGGCTCACTGTAGGGCAGTCCGCAGACCAGCATGCCATGGTGCAGCAGGGGATTCATCATGCTCAGCAATGTACTTTCCTGCCCGCCGTGCAGGCTGGCTGTGGATGTGAACACTGCCGCCGGTTTGTTGATCAATGCACCTGATAACCACAGCGCACCAGTGTTGTCGATGAAATATTTGAGGGGCGCCGCCATGTTGCCAAAGCGGGTAGGGCTCCCCATGATCAGCCCCGCGCAGTGGCGCAGATCGTCTTCACTGCAATAGACGGCACCGTTGTCCGGGATAACTGGCGCTGTGGCTTCACACACGGCAGAGACTGGCGGCACGGTGCGCAGTCTGGCTTCGATTCCCGATCCTGCCTGTTCGATGCCACGGCTAATCAGACGCGCCATTTTTTCAGTGGCACCGGTGCGGCTGTAATACAGGACGAGGATATAGGGAGTGGTCGAGTGCTGCGGCATGACGAATCATTCTCCTGGCGATGCGTAGGGCTTCTGTCTGATCTGGCGCTGGCATTGTAACCGGTATCGCGAGTGTCATTCAGCCGATTTTCTTGTCGTCACCTTGCTGGTGCTGTGAGAATCGGAGTCGAGGTCGATAAAGCGCACATCGCCCATCTCCTGCTGCAGCAACGTGTCGGCCTCTTTCAACAGCCGCAGGACCTTCTTGCGAGAGAGACAGGAGCCTGGTGTGGAGGTGTCGCGAGTGAAGTGTCTGATCTTGTCTCTGATTGCCATCACGGTGCAGTCTTCCACGGCTCCAGAGGGAAGATATTTTTCGGGATCTTCATGAGTGGGCCGAATGAAATCGATATCACACAGCAATGCGAGGATGTCATCGATCACCAGCGGATTGAGACGCAGCCGAGCGGCCAGCTCTCTGGCGCTCCAGGGTTCTTCATGGTGCTGGAAGTGTTCGATGATCAGATACACCACACTCAGAATGCTGATCTCCTGCTCCTCAATGCTGAGTTGAGATTTGCGGTGGCCTGAGCGGGCCTTGGCAGGATTCTGGTGATAGTAGGCAATGCAGGAGCCGGTCAGCAGCACCAGCCAGCCCAGATACATGAACATCATCACCAGAATGATGGAGAAGAAGGCTAGGTAGATGACCTCATTGCTGCTCGAATTGGTGAAGACGCTCTGAAAAATCTGCCCCATGCCTTTCCATATCAGCGTCGTCATCAAGCCGCCAATAAACGCTGACTTGAAGTGCACCCGGGTGTTGGGGATGAAACTGTAGGCGAATGTGAAGGCCAGCGACATGACCAGGAATGCTGTGCTGAAGCCGAGAATTTGCAGAATGAATCCGCCAAAAGCCAGCTGCTGCAGATAGCGTTCGAACACATTGGTGTTGATATACGATGTGATGCCGACCGACACGAAGATCAATAGCGGACTGGCAATGATCGCAAACAGGTATTCACTGACGCGGTTGGCGAAATTGCGCCCCTTGCTCACCGACCAGATGAAATTGAACGACGCTTCCACTTTCTGCATCATGTTGAGTACGGTGTACAGCAGTACCGCGAGACTGACGATACTGAGGACGTCGACGCGCACATTTTCCACGAAATTGATGATGGTGCGCGTCAATTCCACACTGCGTTCGCCCAGCGGCGCCAGCAGATTCAGCAGGGCCGGCTCCATGGCGTTATGGGCGCCAAGCCCTTTGAGAACGGAGAAGGTGAGTGCCAGCAGTGGAATGAACGCGATAACAGTGTAGTAAACCAGCCCCATGGCACGCAGGCTCAACTGCCCCTCGCCGAGATCTCGCGCAACCGCGTAGGTGATCTGCAGCGCCCGGATCAGTGCGCGTCGCCACGCAGGCAGATCCGGAAGATCAGAGTTCCATATCAGGTCGTTCAGTTGCTGCTTGAGCCTGTTGGACAGCGCCGTATATTTGCTGGGTCCCATCGCCATACTGCCTTGCCTCGTGTGTCAGCATTTCGGTCGGTGAAGGGACAATCGGTCCGCAGCGATATTCAGCTTGGACGGATTCTGTCCCTCACGAAGGCCATGATATCGGCGACCGGGATCAACTCGTTGTCGGTACCACGTCGAGATTTGTATTCCAGAACGTTCTGTTCAATACCGCGCTCGGAGACCACTATGCGGTGCGGAATGCCCATCAGTTCCATGTCGGCGAATTTCACGCCGGTGCTGGTCTTCTTGTCTCTGTCATCGAGCAGGACTTCATAACCCGCATCGGTCAACTGCGTCAACAGACTCTCGCTCAGCTCGCGAACGGCATCGGATTTGTGCGCGTTGAGCGGGATGATGGCGATCTGAAAGGGAGCGATGTTGTCAGGCCAGATAATTCCCTGTGCATCATGACTCTGCTCTATGCAGGCGGCCACGATGCGGCTGACTCCAATGCCGTAGCAGCCCATGATCATGACCACGGTCTTGCCGTTCTCGTCCAGCACGGTGGCATTCATGGCTTCGCTGTACCTGGTGCCCAGCTGGAAAATATGCCCGACCTCGATGCCGCGCTTGATCAACAGAGTGCCCTTGCCATCCGGGCTCAGATCGCCTTCCTTGACCTTGCGGATATCGGCGGCGGCGTCGTAATGGCAGTCGACGCCCCAGTTGGCGTCCGTCAGGTGCTTGCCGTTGACGTTGGCGCCGCACGTGAAGTTGACCAGATCCACTACGCTGAAGTCGGCAATGACCGGAATCTTCAACTTGAGGGGGCCGAGGCTGCCGGGTTTGCAGCCCAGCACGCGTTCGATGTCGGCATCCTCTGCCAGGGTGAACGGGGAGGTGACGTGCGTCAGCTTCTCGGCCTTGACCGGGTTGATGTCCTGATCGCCACGAATCAGCAGCGCTACCAGGCCTGAGGGATTGGCGTCGTCGGCCACGGCCTTCACGATCAGCGTCTTCACGAGGCGACGTGCTTCGATGCTCAGCAGAGCTGAGACATCCTCAATGCTGTGAGCTTGATGAGTATCGACCAGCATGCCGGCCGGTTTGCGACTCTCGCCAGCGGCGAAGGTGGCGTCGGACAATGTGCCGGTGGCCATCTCGATATTGGCAGCATAGGGACTGTCTGAGCTGAAGACGATTTCGTCTTCGCCGGAGTCGGCCAGCACATGGAATTCATGGGACATATTGCCGCCGATATTGCCGGAATCGGCGAGCACTGGCCGGAAGTCCAGGCCCAGGCGTTCGAAGATGCGGCAATAGGTGCTGTGCATGACATCGTAGGTTTCCTGCAGCGATTCTTCCGTCATATGGAAAGAATAGGCATCCTTCATTAGAAACTCTCGAGCCCGCATCACGCCGAAACGGGGGCGGCGCTCATCCCGGAACTTGGTCTGAATCTGATAGAAGTTCGCTGGCAGTTGTCTGTAGCTGTTGAATTCATTGCGAATAAGGTCAGTGATGACCTCTTCATGCGTCGGGCCAAGGCAGAAGTCGCGCTGGTGGCGGTCAACAAAGCGCAGCAGTTCCGGCCCCATCTTGTCCCAGCGGCCCGATTCCAGCCAGAGGTCTGCAGACTGCACGACAGGCATGGACACTTCCAGAGCGCCGGAGCGGTTCATTTCCTCTCTGATGATGGCGGTGACTTTCTGCAGAACCCGCAGCCCCGCTGGAAGCCATGTATACATGCCGGTCGCGAGTTTGCGAATGAGACCAGCACGTACCATCAATTGATGGCTGATCACCTCGGCGTCGGCCGGGGTTTCCTTGAGAGTGGCGATGAGATACTTGCTTGCACGCATAATTTGCAGGAACCCTAAATGAGAAAAGCAGCCCTTGGGCTGCCTCTCTGTTGAACTGACGAACGATTGATACCCCACAATTCAAGCGAGTACGGGGTATTCTGGATCAGAGTGCGAATTCTTTCAGCTTCTTCAAAGGCAGAATCTTCACGCGGGTTGTCGCGGGTTTCTTCTGAATATCCATGACTTCACCTGGCTTGAATGGATTCGGTACATTCTTGCGGGCTGGACGCGCTGGTCGTTTGACCGACTTGATCTTGAGCAGGCCTGGCAGAGTAAACTCGCCGACGCCGCGCTTCTTCATATGGCGCTCGATGATATTGGTCAGCTCATCAAGGACAGCAGAGACCTGCCTCTTGGTGAGGCTGGTACTTTCGGATATTTCAGTGAGAATCGCGGCCTTGGTGTACTTTTCCTGAATAGCGGTAGTTTTGCTGGCGGACGCAGGCGCCTTCTTGACGGTTTTGGTAACGGATTTTTCTACAGCCATGCCCATTCTCTTTTAATTAAGGTTATTTCTTATGTTGCTCCCTTCAAATTGGGAGAACCCCGGGATGTCATCCAGCACATAACGGACAGGCGCTATATCTTCCCTTTACGCCTCTGTGGGGCTCTATTTATATAGCATTGACCAGGGGGTCGCAAGCGCTAACCTGAACTTTTCTGCCAATCTCAAGGGGTATTCGTCTCCACTTGCAATCCTCATGCTAAACACGGGAAGTCTGCGCGGAATTTCGAGTTTTCAGGCGATTGTCAGTGTCCAGCGCAGGGAAGGGATGCCAGTTGAAATTCAGGTAATGTACAATACGCGGTTTTCGAAAGGTCTGGCCGCTATAATGCGCCAACGCCACGAATTCATGAGTGTTGATTGCATTGGGAGTTCAGTGAGCTAATGCCTATATATGAGTATCAGTGCGGGGAATGTGGTCATCGACTGGAAGCCCTGCAAAAGATCAGTGATGCCCCGTTGAAGGCTTGTCCTCGCTGTCAGGAGGCTGGACTGGTGCGGTTGATCTCGGCCAGCAGTTTTCGCCTCAAGGGTGGGGGCTGGTATGAAACCGATTTCAAGACCGGTGCCAAACGACATGGGACACAGGACTCCTCTGCAGAGAGTCCTGCCTCGGTGGCTGGATCGAAGACTGAGCCTGCCAAGAGCGGTGCTGGGGCGACTTCCGCCGCCGCGAGTGCTGCGAGCAGTGCCAAACCTGCCTCAGCCTGAAAACGGCAGTGAGAAGCGGCGGTGTGAAACAAGTATATGAAAGATGTATGGTCGTCACGACATAGCGTGGCAACAAAGAGCAAATTTAGAGATTAATTACAGGAATAGCGTATGCGCAGCCATTATTGCGGACAGTTGAACGAACAGCACGTCGGACAGGAAGTGAGCTTGTGCGGATGGGCGCATCGGCGTCGTGACCACGGAGGAGTGATTTTCGTGGATATGCGTGATCGCGAGGGAATTGTGCAAGTGGTCTTCGATCCGGACAGACCTGAGAGTTTCGGCTTGGCGGAGACCGTACGCAGCGAGTTCGTGCTCCAGGTCAAAGGGCTGGTCAGGCTGCGGCCGCAAGGAACCAGCAATGCGGAGATGGGCACAGGGCGTATTGAAGTGCTCGCCAAGGATCTGGTGATCCTCAGTGTTGCCAAGACGCCACCTTTCCTGCTGGATGAGCATACAGATGTGGGGGAAGATATCCGCCTTCGTCATCGCTATATCGATTTGCGCCGTCCGGAGATGGCGGAGCGTCTGCGCTTTCGCTCCAAGGTCAGCAACACGATTCGCAACTACCTTGATGACAATGGTTTTCTCGATATCGAAACGCCAATCCTGACCCGCGCCACTCCAGAAGGCGCACGTGATTACCTCGTGCCAAGCCGCACTCACCAGGGCAGCTTCTTTGCCTTGCCACAGTCGCCACAGCTCTTCAAACAGATCCTGATGGTGGCGGGGATGGACCGCTACTACCAGATTGCGAAGTGTTTCCGCGATGAAGACCTGCGTGCCGATCGTCAACCCGAATTTACCCAGATCGATATTGAAACGTCGTTCATGAACGAAGAACAGATCATGACGATCACCGAAGAGATGATTCGACAGATTTTCAAGAAGCATCTGAATGTGGACTTCGGAACCTTCCCGCGCATGACCTTCGCGGAGGCGGCACGCCGTTTCGGTTCGGACAAGCCTGATCTGCGTATCGCCATGGAGCTGGTGGACATTGCCGATCTCATGAAGGACGTCGAGTTCAAGGTCTTCAATGGTCCGGCCAACGATCCTGGTTCGCGAGTGGTAGGCCTGCGCGTTCCTGAAGGGGCACGCTTGAGCAGAAAGGAGATCGATGACTACACCAAGTTCGTCTCGATCTATGGTGCGAAGGGCCTTGCATGGATCAAGATCAATGATCTGACGGCTGGTGTTGAAGGGTTGCAGTCACCGATCCTGAAGTTCATGCCCGAGCAGGTCGTTCACGACGTGCTGGCGCGACTGGGTGCACAGACCGGCGACCTCGTGTTCTTCGGTGCGGACAAGATCAAGATCGTCAACGAGTCGATTGGTGCGTTGCGTCTGCGTGTCGGTGCCGACATGGGCATGATCAAGGGTGACTGGGCTCCTTTGTGGGTCGTGGATTTCCCGATGTTCGAAGAAGATGGCGAAGGAGGTTTGACCGCCTTGCACCACCCGTTCACTGCGCCATCGTGCAGCGTCGAAGATCTGCAGCGCGAACCCGAGAAGGCCTTGTCTCGCGCTTATGACATGGTTCTCAATGGCACTGAGCTGGGTGGCGGTTCCATCCGCATCAACCAGCCCGCGATGCAGCAGACCGTGTTCAGGATTCTGGGCATCGACGAAGAAGAGGCGGAAGAGAAATTTGGCTTCCTGCTTTCCGCTCTCTCTTATGGTGCGCCTCCCCATGGCGGACTGGCGTTTGGCCTTGATCGTCTGATCATGCTGATGACTGGCGCGACCTCGATCAGAGAAGTCATTGCGTTCCCGAAAACCCAGTCTGCAGCTTGCCCGCTGACGAATGCCCCTGGTCTGGTGTCTGCGAAGCAGTTGCGTGAGTTGAATATCAGGGTGCGTGAAGCGGTAGCCAAAGAGTAAAGGTTCGGGGGTTGATGATGGCTGGGCACAGTAAATGGTCCAATATCAAGCATAGAAAAGCGGGTCAGGACAGCAAACGGGCCAAGGTGTTCACCAAGATGATCCGCGAGCTGACAGTTGCTGCCCAGCTCGGTGGTGAGCATGTGGCGGACAACCCGCGTTTGCGTGCGGCGGTAGACAAGGCGCTGGGCGCCAACATGACCCGTGAGACGATTGATCGCGCCATTGCCCGCGGTGCAGGTACTGCGGAGAATGACAATCTTGAAGAGCTCGTGTATGAGGGTTATGGCCCGGGTGGTGTCGCGATTTTGATCGAGACGCTGACTGACAACAAGAACCGCACTGTGGCAGACGTGCGTCACGGGTTCTCGAAGTTCGGCGGTAATCTGGGTACCAGCGGGTCGGTTTCTTATCTCTTTGAGAAGCGGGGGACGATCAGTTTTGCCTCGGACAGCGACGAGGACGAGGTGCTGGAGATTGCCTTGGAGGCGGGTGCAGACGACGTTCTGGTGCAGGACGACGGTAGTCTGGATGTGATGACTTCGCCGGAGAACTTTGGTGGCGTAAAGGATGCGCTGGCCAAGGCGGGATTGGTGCCCGTCAGCTCCGAGGTGGCGATGCTGGCCTCGACTGAAGCTGAGCTCGATTTTGAAACTACAGAAAGACTCCTGCGTCTGGTGGATCATCTGGAAGATCTGGATGATGTACAGAACGTTTATAGCAACGCGAGCATTTCCGACGAGATCATGAACAGGCTGTAGACTCTTGCAGCTCGTAGTTTGCAGTCCTGACCGGGGGAATATCAATGGCATTGATTCTGGGGATTGACCCGGGCTCGCGCCTGACTGGTTACGGCATTATCAACGCGGTGGGGAACCGGCTCGAATACGTCACTTGTGGGTGTATCAGGCTGCCGGACGTTGAGCATCCGCAGCGGCTCAAGCAGATATTCGACAGCCTGAGCAGCATCATAGAAGAGCATGCTCCACAGGAGTGTGCCATCGAGGAAGTCTTTCTTGGCAAGAGCGTGTCTTCTGCTCTCAAGCTGGGGCAGGCGCGAGGCAGTGCGATAGTGGCGTGCATGCACTACGACTTGCCTGTCGCCGAGTATTCTGCGCGCAAGGTAAAGCAGGCGCTGGTGGGCACGGGAAGCGCCGAGAAGGCACAAGTGCAGCATATGGTAAAGGTGTTGCTGGGTGTTACCGGGAATTTTCAGGAGGATGCCGCCGACGCGCTTGCCATAGCAATCTGTCATGCCAATACCAAAGCGAGCCTTCTCAAGATCGCAGGCGCGCGATCGTTTCGAAACAGCAGGCTGCAACATTGAGGGGTTAGACAGTGATTGGCAGGATACGTGGCATACTGATCGAAAAGCAGGCGACGGATATCGTCGTGGATGTGCAGGGCGTGGGTTACGAGATTCAGGCCCCGATGAGCACTATCTATCTGCTGCCCGCACTCGGCAAGGAAGTGGTGTTGCACACGCATCTGGTCGTGCGTGAGGATGCTCATCTGTTGTACGGATTTCTCTCTCTTGATGAGCGTCATATGTTCCGCAGTCTGATCAAGATCAGTGGCGTGGGACCAAAGATGGCGCTCGCCATTCTTTCCGGCATGGCCGTCGAGGAGTTCGTCAGGACCGTGCGCAGCAACGATCTGGCTGCTCTGGTGCGCATGCCGGGGATCGGCAGGAAGACCGCTGAGCGTCTGGTCGTGGAAATGAAGGATAAATTGACGGACTGGAGTGAGATAGCGTCGTCGTCGGCGTCTCTTGCGACAGCCACTCCCTCCGGTCTCTCTGATCGACAAATGAGTCAGGAGGCCGAGACAGCACTGGTCGCGCTGGGGTACAAACCCCAAGAGGCCGCGCGCGTGATTGCTCAGGTTCTCAAGCTCAATAGTGATCTCAATCGCAGCGAGGAGTTGATCAGACTCGCACTCAGAAGCATGGCGCAATCATGATTGAAGAAGATCGTTTGATCTCTCCCGGCATAAGCCCCAACGACCAATCGCTGGATAGAGCGATCCGACCTCTGTCGCTGCAGGATTATATCGGGCAGTCCGAGGTCAAGAAGCAAATGGAGATATTCATTGGTGCGGCCCGCAATCGCGGCGAGGCGATGGATCACACCCTGATATTCGGTCCGCCCGGACTGGGTAAGACCACGCTGGCCAATATCATCGCCAACGAATTGAATGTCTCCATCAAGACAACATCAGGCCCTGTGCTTGAGAAGGCAGGCGATCTGGCTGCCATGTTGACCAATCTGGAGGCTGGGGATGTCCTGTTTATCGACGAGATCCATCGCCTGAGTCCGGCTATTGAGGAGATTCTCTATCCTGCAATGGAGGACTATCAGCTCGATATCATGATCGGGGAGGGGCCTTCTGCGCGTTCGATCAAGCTCGACCTGCCTCCCTTCACGCTGGTTGGGGCGACGACGAGAGCTGGACTGTTGACGTCGCCCTTGCGGGATCGTTTTGGCATCATTCAGCGCCTGGAGTTCTATTCCACGGCGGAGTTGTGCAGCATCGTCACTCGCTCCGCCGCCATTCTGGGGTGCGAAATCGATAGCGATGGGGCGTTGGAGATAGCGCGACGTGCGCGAGGGACGCCCAGGATCGCCAACCGTCTGCTGAGGCGGGTCAGGGACTATGCGCAATTCAGGTGTGATGGCGTAGTCGACAAGAGCGTTTCGGGGCTGGCTCTCGACATGCTCAGCATCGACAGCAATGGCTTCGATCATATGGACAGGCGTCTGCTGATGACCATGATCGAGAAGTTTGCTGGTGGTCCGGTAGGAATTGACAGTCTGGCAGCCGCTATCTCCGAAGAACGGGACACGATCGAGGATGTCCTGGAGCCATTTCTCATCCAGCAGGGATTTATCATGCGAACCCCGCGAGGGCGGGTAGTCACCCCTCACGCATATCTTCACTTCGGGCTGCGCCCGCCAGAATCGATCAGAAATACGGTCGAAAACTGACAGATTCTACGGTCCCTTCCTGTCTTTCATTCCAAGTCGAAATACCTTTTTTGTGCCACACTTTGTCATCTGCTGGCCAGTATTGGTGCGATCAATAGAAATATTGCTATTGTTTAATCATTGGCTGTGAAACGGGACGCAGAATTTGGCAAAAACTCTTTGTAAAACACCGGATTGTGTATGAGAAGCAGGAAACATGCCTTATAATGCCGCCAGTTTTTCTATGCTGAGAGGAAGTCCAAGTGAGTGATTCGTTGAACGTGTGGCGTCTGATCCTTGAGGCGACTCTGCCCGTGCAATTGGTGATGCTCATACTGTTGGCGGCCTCGATTACATCATGGGTGATGATTATCCAGCGTTGGCTGGTGCTCATGGCGGCTGAGAGCGGCATGGCAATATTTGAGAAGCGCTTCTGGTCCGGAATGGATCTCAGTCAGCTGTTCCGCGAAGGCAGCAGTCAGCAAAAGGACAATAAGCCAACTGGCGGTATGGAAAATATCTTCAGGGCAGGATTCAAGGAATTCATGCGTCTGCGTCAGCAAGGTGGTATTGAATCCGATGCTGTGATGGGAGGGGCTCAGCGTGCGATGCGTGTGGCGTATTCCCGCGAAGAAGAGAAGCTGGAAAAAAATCTGACCTTCCTTGCAACCGTAGGTTCTGTGAGTCCGTATATAGGCTTGTTCGGTACGGTAATCGGGATTATGAATTCATTTATCAGTCTGGCCAGCCAGAGTCAGGCCAGTCTGCAAGTCGTTGCGCCTGGTATCGCTGAGGCCTTGATTGCAACGGCAATGGGTCTGTTTGCAGCGATTCCGGCGGTGGTTGCGTACAACCGCTACTCGTCACGGGTCGAATCGATCACCAATAACTATCTGACGTTTACTGAAGAGTTTGCCAGTATTCTGCACAGGCAGTTGTACAGCAATCCCGGTAAAGCTTAGTTATAGAGCGCAGATGCTCTTAGCATCGGTACAGGAATTATGGAGACAGTGAGAAAACGTCGTAAGCCAATGGCTGAGATCAATGTGGTTCCCTACATTGATGTGATGCTGGTGCTTCTTATCGTTTTCATGGTGACAGCTCCTTTGCTGACACAAGGGTTGAAAGTTGATCTGCCTCAGGCTTCATCCGAGCCGATCGACGTGGACGAGAACACGGAAACGCTGGTGGTTTCCATTGGCGCCGACGGTCAGTTTTATCTGAGTCTGGGGACAACCGAGACTGAAGCTCCAGAGCCTGTGGCTTTGGAGTTGGTTGGGGAGCAAGTTGGCAAGATTGTTGCAGCTAATCCGCAGATTCAGGTGTTTGTCGAGGGGGACGGGCAGAGCAGTTACAGTTCTTTCATCGATCTGATGTCAGTTCTGCAGGCGGCTGGAGTCGCAAGTCCGAATTTGATCACCAAACCTTTGGAATAGTTAACCTCTGCTGTGACTGCTTTCAATGGCTATCCATTCTCGATTTTTATGGCTGTAGTGCTGCACTGCTCCGTGCTCGCGTCTCTGTTCCTGTTTCAGAGAGCAAATACCGAAGTGCTTGATGTCGTGAGCCCGCCAGCCATCAAGGCAACGCTGGTTGGTGAGAATCCGCAGGTCAAGAACTCGCAGGTGCAGCAACAGAGACAGGCACGACGAGTAGAAGAACAACGCGCTGAGCAGCGTCGCGCGGAAGAGCAGCAACAGGTTGCTGCCAGAGAAGAACAGCAGCGTCAGGAAGCTGAGCGCCGCGCTGAACAGGAGCGCAATACCCTGCAGCAAAAGCAGGAACTGGAGCGCAATCAGCAAGCTGAGCGCCAGAAAGAAGCTGAAGAGCAGAAGCAGCGCGAAGAGCGTCAGCGGCAGGAACAGGCAAAGCAAGAGGATGAGCGCAAACAGCAGGAGCTGGCTGCTGAGCAGGAACGTGTGCGTCAGGAACAGGCGCTGCAGGCCCAGGAAGATGCTGAGGCGAGCGAGATTGCCGCTCAGGAATCGGAAGCAGTGATGTCATACACATCATTGATCCATGATTTGGTACAACAGAACTGGTCGCGCCCGCCGAGCGCCAGGAATGGCATGGTGACGGTGCTGCGAATCACGCTGGCACCGACCGGAGATATTCTGGATGTTGTCATAGATCAGTCCAGTGGCGATTTTGCGTTTGACCGGGCGGCGGATACGGCCGTGCGGAAGGTCAACAGATTTAAAGAATTGCAGGGTATGCCTTACTCGCTTTTTGAGCGTAACTTCAGATCATTTCGGCTAACGTTCAGACCCGAGGATTTATTGAATTGATGAAAAGTGTTTTTCAGATACTGCTGCTGGGCTTGGTGTTCGCCAGGGCTGTGTCGGCAGCGGACTTGAACATTGAGATTACGCAGGGAATCGATAATCCGATTCCGATCGCCATTGTGCCTTTCACCTGGGAAGGCGCAAATGCTATCGGTGAAGATATTGCAGAGGTGGTGTCAGCGGATTTGCAGCAGGTCGGAGAGTTCCGCGCATTGGGACGTGCCAATATGCTGAGCATGCCCGATGAGGCGGCCGAAGTGTACTTTCGCGACTGGCGTATCCTGGCACAGGACTATCTGTTGATCGGCAAGATCAATCATTCTCCCGGAAGCCAGCTGGTGCAGGTGCAGTACGAGTTCTTCGATGTGACTCGCGAGCAGAAGCTTGTTGGTGAAGTGTTGACTGGCTCGGTTGAACAGCTCAGGGACATCGCTCATGAGATCAGTAACGTCGTCTATGAACAGGTGACTGGTAATCGTGGCGCCTTTTCCACGGAGATACTCTATGTCTCCGCCGAATTTATTTCGCCGGACCTGACATACTACCGAATCGAGAAGGCTGACTATGATGGTCACCGCTCACAGATATTGGTGGAATCCCAGGAGCCATTGATGTCGCCGGCCTGGTCACCGGATGGTCGACAGATAGCATACCTGTCATTCGAGACGGATCTGCCGAGAATCTATATTCAGGAAATTGGCACGGGTGAGCGTCGGCAGATTACCAATTTCCCCGGCATCAACAGTTCGCCGGTGTGGTCACCCGACGGTACCAAGCTGGCCATGGTGCTTTCCAAGGACGGCAGTCCTGACATATATGTGATGGATTTGATGACTAATCAGTTGACGCGACTGACCGATCATCCAAGAGTTGATACGGAGCCGAGCTGGACAGCAGACAGCCGCTCTGTAGTGTTTACATCAGATCGAACCGGGCAGCCGCAGATATATCAGGTGCCCGTGACCGGTGGTCCCGGTGGGTTTGCCGAGCGGCTGACCTTCGATTGTTTTTATTGTGCAAAGGGACGTTTCCTGCCAGACGGCAAGAATCTTGTCCACGTCAGACGTGAGACCCGCGAAGATAACAGCTATGGCATAGCTGTATTCAATATGGATTCGCAGCGGGTCATTACACTTACTGACACTTCGCTAGACGAATCTCCCAGCGTGGCTCCAAACGGAAGTATGATCATGTTCGCTACCAAGGTAAACGGCCGAGGAATCCTCGACGCCGTCTCCATTGACGGCCGCGTGAAGTTCCGTTTACCATCCGCGCAGGGCGATGTTCGGGAACCATCTTGGTCCCCGTTCTTAAATTGAAGGTTGTTATACATACATTGATAGCATCAGCCTATTGGAGGACTTACAGAGTGGGTACGCACAGCATGAAAGTTTTTAAATCAATGATCCTGGCTTTGTCGATTTTGGGCCTGGCGGCCTGTAGTTCGACTGGCGACGAGGAAGCAGCCGCTCAGACCGCAGATACTTCTGGTATCGACGCGACTACAGCAGCAGCACAACGTGCAGAAGCAGAGCGTCTGGCGCGTGAGCGTGAAGCTCAGCAGCGCATTGAGCAGGCTGCACTGAACACGAAAGTGTTCTACTTCGACTTCGACGTGTCTGAGTTCATGGCATCGGATCGCGATGTTCTGGCCATTCACGGTCGTAACATGGCAGCAAATTCAGGCACTCGAGTACGCCTGGAAGGTCATGCTGATGAGCGCGGTACAAGAGAGTACAACCTTGCCCTGGGCGAGCGTCGTGCCAACAGCATCCGTGACTACCTGGTAGTCAATGGTGCATCACTG
This sequence comes from Gammaproteobacteria bacterium, assembly GCA_030654835.1. Lineage (GTDB taxonomy): Bacteria > Pseudomonadota > Gammaproteobacteria > Pseudomonadales > Pseudohongiellaceae > UBA5078. The sequence continues at coordinate 139,175 of JAURWS010000012.1, forward strand.
TCACAGATCGAAACTGTGAGCTATGGTGAAGAAAGACCAGCCGACCAAGGTCAGACAGAAGCTGCTTACCGTCTGAATCGTCGAGTGGAAATCAAGTAATACCGATAAGGCAGATCTAACAGTATGAAACACTACCTCGCAGCGCTTTTTGTAGCAGTGCAGACCGCTACGCTCAGTACTTCTGTAATGAGTGCTGCCGGGGTTGTGGAAGCACAGCCTTACCTGCCCGGCCAGCCCCCACAAGGGGGCCAGCCGGGCAGTACTTCATCGAATGATGCCTTGGTCATGCTTCTCGATCAGTTCAGGGAAATGCGTGCTGAATTGGAGACCCTGCGCGGTCTCGTGGAAGAGCAAGGTTATGACTTGAGAAACCTCCAGCGCGAGTCGCTGGATCGGTATACAGATCTTGATGCAAGGCTCGGTGCCTTGTCGTCCGCCACACCATCTCCATCTTCATCCCCGGTCGGCGTCTCTGCGCTCCCCGGTGCAGGTGGTGCGCAACAACCCACCGGTTCGCGGCCCGTCGCGGCCATCGCCCCGGGTGCTCCAGCGACGGCTTCTACAGCATCCCAGCAAGCAGCCTTTCAGCCAGCGTCGACCTTGCCCTCACGAGTGCCTTCGTCATTGACGACTCCGGTGAGCGCTATCAATGCCGCTGCAGTTCCGATAGCGGCAGAACCCGCCGTCATTGCACCTGTAGTGTCGACGGCCGTTGCTGTCAACAATACCCCAGCAATCCCTACGTTGCAGCCCACTGTGCTTACAGAGCAGCAACAGTATCAGGTAGCCCTGGATTCACTGCTGCAGGAAGAGCAGTATCAGCGTTCAGTCGCAGAGTTTGATCAGTACCTGAGCATGTACCCGAATGGTCGGTTCATCACCAATGCCTACTACTGGAAAGGCCAGGCATATTTGAATCTGGCGATGCTCAACGAAGCTCGCGATGCCTTCGAGGTGATCGTCAATCAGTATCCGGATGGACGCAAGGTTGATGACGCCATGTACTCACTGGGCACGGTCTATGACAAGCTTGGCGATACTGATAAAGCCCGGCAGCTTTTGCGCCAGGTGCAATCGCGCTACCCCAACACTTCGGCTGCCAATCTGGCAGATATTTATCTACGCTCAATGAATTGATGGTCGTTGAGACCGCTTTCATGAACGATTCGATTACCCTTCGTATCAATGAGATCTTCTATTCCCTGCAGGGAGAAACCAGGACAGTTGGGATTCCCACGGTCTTTGTTCGCCTGACAGGTTGTCCTCTGCGCTGTCAATATTGCGATACAGCCTACGCATTCCATAAAGGTGACATTCTGACCCAGGATGAAGTCCTTGCTCGGGTTGACAGCTTTCATGCCCAATACGTTACGGTGACAGGCGGAGAGCCATTGGCACAACCGAACTGTATCAGTCTCCTCGAAAAATTGTGCGATCAAGGCTACGAGGTTTCCTTGGAGACAGGTGGGGCGATGTCGATCGAGAATGTTGATTCCAGGGTCGTAACAGTGCTGGATTTGAAGACGCCAGGCTCCAATGAATGTGATCGGAATCTTGAGTCCAATATCAAATTCTTGAAGCCAGTAGATCAAGTAAAATTTGTCATTTGTGACCGGCGTGATTACGAATGGGCCAAGGCTCGCTGTGATCAGTATGATCTTCGTAACAGGGTCAGTGACATTCTTTTCTCACCGAGTTTTGGTCAGGTTTCCTATAGGGAGCTTGCCGAGTGGATTCTCTCTGACAATTTGCAGGTCCGCATGCAACTCCAGCTGCATAAACTGGTGTGGGGTGATCAACCTGGTCACTGAGTCATTCTATTTACAAACTGGTAGAGGTGCCGGTGAGCACTGTAATGAATAGCACTGATTATTCCGCAGATAATTCGACGTCTGGTTCACAACCTTCTGATTCGCAGCGGCGTGCTGTTGTCCTGGTCTCCGGCGGCCTTGATTCAACCACGTGCCTGGCAATCGCCAAGACTCGAGGCTATGCAATTTATGCACTGAGTTTCGATTATGGCCAGCGTTCATCAAGCGAGTTGCAGGCGGCACGTAAAATCACTTCTTCCATGGGTGTTGCGAAGCATCTGGTCATTCCTTTGGGGATTGGAGAGCTGGGTGGTTCTGCACTGACTGATCATGATTTGAGTGTGCCCGAGCAGGAAAGTGAGGGGATACCGATCACTTATGTTCCGGCCCGCAATACAATATTTCTTTCTTATGCACTGGGCTTTGCCGAAGTGCTCAATGCGCAGGCAATTTTTATTGGAGTAAATGCTCGCGATTATTCAGGTTATCCTGACTGTCGACCTGAGTTCATTCACGCTTTCGAGAAGATGGCTAATCTTGCAACACGTTCGGCTTTGGAGGGGGCACCGATTTCAATTGAGACTCCTCTGATTGCCTTGAGCAAGGCGGACATTATCAAGATCGGCGTGCAACTGGGAGTTGATTACAGCAACACGGTGTCCTGCTATCAGGCTGATGCTCAAGGCAGGGCATGTGGTCGTTGTGACAGTTGTCGCTTCAGAAAAAAAGGATTTTCTGAGGCGGGGCTTGTTGATCCGACTCGATACTTCCAAGAGTGAAGCTTGTAATTTGAGATTGCGAAGTAGCCGCAATAATTTTTTCATGACAAAGTGCTTGTCTTTTTTCCTGAGGATAGTACTATGTCGCCCTTCTTTCATGGGTCGTTAGCTCAGTCGGTAGAGCAGTTGGCTTTTAACCAATTGGTCGTGCGTTCAAGTCGCACACGGCCCACCATTTTCGATAAGTTAGACATTGTGTAGAACTCCTATACATTACAGTAAGTTGCGTGAGTGGGGCTATAAGCCTAGCCCTTTCATTTAGATATGCCAAGCGTTGGTGTATATTTCGCGGGAAGTGTCTCCGAAGTGTCTCCGAAGTGCCCCCGGTGAACTGCATTCAGGTATGAGCAAGTGCCATCATAATCTGCAGCGCCGAACATGGGCGGCAGTCAGTCATGCTTCGTCGTCGTTATCCTCGTCAGAACGCAATATCTGCTCTTCATTCTCCCACCAGATGAATGCCATGTAAGTCCCGCGACCAGTAGCCCACACTGTTTCCATAACTTCATAATTTTCCGATTGAGGTGCGTCGATCCAAGTATCGGCATCTACTAGTCCTACGAGCGGGGGTAAATCCCCACGAAGCGCATGAGCATACGAAGGGGAGCATTTATCTATCGCACGTACCGGATAAAACCATTGCGGCACCAAACGTGACTTGTGGTACCACATTCTCCTCGTCGAGGAATAGCAGGCGAGAATTACCGGATACTCGCAGTGATTGACGTACTTTATCGCAGCCGCAGATAAGCTCACTGAGAATGTTTGCCTTATGGATTCGATCACATCAAACGAGACGTCACTGCCCCGGATATGAGGGGAGAAGAGGTAAGTGGGCATTAAAAGCTCTGAGGCATACTCGTTGGCTATTTTTTCTCTACCGGCGATAACCTTATTAAGGGATGACCTATTCGGAAGTATCGACTCACTCTTACATAGATTGCCAATTGCCCCCCGGTGCTTTAGCCAGTGGCCCAATTCGTGGCCGATTGAAAAGCGTTGTCGAGTAAACGGAGATTCCTCATTAACCGTAATAATGGCTTTGTCATTTACCCCGATGATGCGTGCTTCACATCCCTTTAGGGGTCTTTGCTTTACAGTAACCCCTAAATGCTTCGCTACCTCAATGAGATTAATTTCACTGGGTTTAGTAATGCCCAGCTCAGTTCTATAGAGCTTCTCAATAGCTTCTCTACTCATCGTTTTCACTTAAATCAATGTCAAGATCGCGCAAGTCTTCCAATATTCCCTCCACATCGGCATCTGGAATATCTTCTCCTTCACGGAACGCGAGCGTTAAGCCTGCTGGAATCCTCCCCGAAACGATTGCAGCAATAAGTAAGTCCTTTTTGGCGGATATCCCATTTGAGAAGCTAGACACCTTTCGGAGGTCGCTAGGGACTGCAACCTTCCGACTATAACGATCCACAATGTTTTGAATCAGTGGTTTCGTACTCTTGTAGTCCGCAGAATCTTGAATCCGATCTACGCCGTAAAACTGTTTCAACTCCACATCAGACTGACTGCATAGTTCATGCTCGATCAACCCAAGCAAGCCATTTTGAAATTTCTCATTTGTAGTCATATTTGATTCCCCGTTTGCAGTTTCAGCAGGCTCCGAGCTACACGCTTCTCCGCAGCGCAGTATTCCTTCTCAGATAGGCACGCCTTGGCCATCGCTTCTGCCCTCCGATATCCTTCCCGAATTCCCATTAAGACCGCTGTGGCGCCCGCATCCTCACTGAAGAGAGCAAAGGTCTTAACGATGGCATCATGATTTATAAGTAACATGGCTGGGTCGTCTGGGTCGTCTGGGTCGAATATCTCCTCGAAGTCCTGGTCTTCAGGAAGCGATGAAGCTACACACTCAAGTTTGGAACGCTTTGACCGGACTAAGTCAGAAGCTATGCTCTTCATTACTCCGAATAGGTGCTGCACTAAAGTTAACTTCGTATTCCAGCGTCTTTCACCCTCTAAAGTTCTGACGATGGATTCGCTGATTAGTTCGTCTTCAGATAGTTCCGATTGCTTAAAAATTAAGCGGGCTGAGCGGGCATATATCCGCAAGAGGACAACGTCATTATCCGACAAGCGCCTAATCGCTTCTAAAGCTAATTCAGGCGGATGGAATACCGCCGTTTCAACTTCCATAGTTTTCTCCAGTTCTTGAGTAGGCGGGTAGTTCGCTGAATCTGGACTCAGAGAAATTTTTTCCATCAGGATGTCTAGAATCTCGCCCAACCCCGCCAATATCAGTATGCAACCAATTCCGGTTGCAGGTAACTGAATAAAGGTGACAAAGATGGGCACATTTGAAGTGTTTAAAGGTACAAACGGCAATTTTTACTTCCGTCTGAAAGCTCCGAACGGAGAAAAAATCGCACAATCGGAAGGGTACGCATCAAAGCAAGGCGCCCTCAATGGCGTGCAGGCTGTGAAGCAGTATGCTCCCGGGGCTAGAGTTGTAGAGGTGTAAGCCCGTCGCTGGAGCACAAGGTTCTGCGCCCGACCAACTGCGCCGCCAGCCTTGTGCTCCAGAGACTATCCAAACCGTATCTCACTATTGCATTTTGATTCCTGCCCAGAGGATGACAGTGCTGGTTAAATATTGGCCATTTATTTCTGAAAAATTTAATAAAATTTGCGCGATTGACCGCATCGCTTTGCTGAATCTACTCTCATAAAGGGGGGTAGGGGGTGCGGTTTTGGCGGGAGTATCCCTGCGGTGGGCCTGCAATTTGGTCTGATACCAACTGCTCTGTCCTTTGATTCTGCGGGTTGTAGCCCAGTTGCAGGCTGCTGGGAGACACTCCGAGACACTCCGAGGCTGACTATGTAACGTGGAGCAGTGGTTAGACCTTCCCCAGACGGTTCATACTTGAATACCTTCGCTACTCAGCCGCCTATCGCTGCGGCCACTTCAACAGCCCCCATCGCAACCCCTCATAGATGCTCCGTTTTCACGGTAGCTCCTGATGAGGAGCCTTATTGCGTCAGCCATTTCTAAAAACCGACACCTGTAGGGAAATACCAGTCACGCAATTCCGCGCTGCACTGCACTCGTCCTCCCCTTAGAAGATAAACATGGGTTACGCAAATTTCGTGGTGATGCCGACATTGGGAGAACTGAGGACGGCACTCCAGTACGTGCCGGACAATTGGCAAAGGCCCCTTAAGTGCATTACGGCGTTCGAGAAGCATAAGGCTGGCGAGCGGCTCGGCATTTATAAGGGCAATGTCTGGTTAGCTCAAATTGGCAACAAGCCGACATATCTGGTGAACGTGGTGTGGCGAGTCGTAGAGGGGTCGGTACCGTCTGGGTTTAGAGTCGAGCAGATCGATGACACCGACGATAATCGGATAACAAATCTCCAGCTTATAAATCGCAAGGGAGTAGTCCGGCTCCCCAAGTCCGAGCCCTTCACTTCGCCTGATAGCCAGCGGTGAGCTTGTCAGGAGACCGTGGCTTGACGATCTACCTAGCGGCATATCGTTAGGGCGGCATGGACTCTGCGTGGCATCTGGGCTGCTCTCCGGCTGCCTGATTCACAAGCCTAAGCGCCAACTACCCCATCTGAGCAATTCGCAAGGCACTCGGCTGCCGGGGGCATTCTACTTTTTTCAAACATACGAACTTTGACCACAGGAGTGCGAAAGCATGTTCAGCAAGCCAGTGTCACACTCGCCACAACGCATCTACCATATGAAGGCTGTATGTGGTGGCGGAAAGTCTTATGCAATGCTGAAGCACATCAGGGAAAGCGATGGGGGCTGGTACATTTATGCAGTGCCTACAATTGCATTGGCAACGGAAATTGAGGCGGCGTGGGAGATAGATAACGCGACATCGCAGGCCGACAGCCTACGTGCCGGGGAGCTTACCGTCATTCATTGCCAGAGGACATCTAAGGAGTCGGGCGCGGATCGTAGGCGGGAGTTGGAGGAAATTTTACGAAGTCCCTCCGCCAAGAATACCGTACTAATCACGCATGAGTTTTTACTAGGCGACCTGTTCAATCCGAAGTATGGGTTAGGAGAGTTGCTCAGCAACTGGCACATAATTATTGACGAAGACCCTGAGGTGATAACGGCGCCAGGTTTTCAGGATAATGGAAACGCCTATAGTGACCTGAGCGCGATAGCGAAGCCCCAGTGCGAGATTGGCAGGTTTTCTGTGCTTGAAGTGTCCCGCGACCACAGGCGGCGCCTCCGAGAACTAACTATGGGGACCAGCAACGATACTCAGTTGCACCAGAACGTGCGTGCACTGTGTGAGGCCATTGTGGCGGACAGGAATGCGAAGCTGTTAGCGAAGCCGAGTCTACATGGGTATCTCTACTACCTAGTCAGCGCTAAGCCTCTTGCAAGGCTCGTTGCAGCGGCTGGTAGGGTTACCATTTTGGCATCGCGTCTAACGGGCCTCACTCGCCTATATTTGGATAAGTGTGGTATTGAAATTCGGGTCTCGGAAATCGTGCCAGACAACTCGTCGTATCCTAAGCAGTTGCAAGAGCGCATTTCCGTATGGCGAGTATGGGAACGCGGCAATATGTCGAAGCAGCGAATCGATGAGTACGGGGTCACGGCGGCACTGAATCAAGTCGAGAAACAACTTACTGCGGCGGGGAATTGTTCTACCTTCCTGCTTCGTGCTAACGATGCCAATCATAAGGAGGCGAGAGGGCACCCCGGTGTCCTTAATGTGGTGTCCAAGGTCACTAAGGGACTGAACTCTTATAGTAATTGCAGGGCTGTGGTGGATATAGCTTCATACAACCGGAACTCTCTATACAGCGAAGCCTACGAGTTGTTGGATCAACTGTTGGAGGTTGGTAAAGGAACTTGGCAAGCAGCAGTCGAGGAGACGCATTCGGAGCTTTCGGCTCAGGCGGCATTCAGGATAGGCATTCGTCGTATTCATGATGGACCACTTGATGCCACCTACCTGATAGTTCTCCCAGACCTACGGACAGAGGACTACATGCGGAAAGTGTATCTACCTCACGCAGCTTTCAGAGGAGCAATGTTGGATGATGGACGGGAGGGAAAGTCTCGCGGTAGGCCTAAGGGAAGTGCAACAGATGAGAACATACGTGAAGTGAGAAGGATGACTCTAAGTGGTACCAGTGTACGTGCTGCGTGCGCTAACGTAGGTATAAGTCGAAGCACCTACGCTAAGTACATCCAGTGAGCTGTGAGTGGTACGCGAATGCCTATATCTATAGGGATTAACGTGCCATTTAGGGTTTCTACAATGAAGGCTGTGCCGATGGCTATCTACATTCTCATTATTATCCCCGAAGGGGTAATTAAAAAATCATTGGCGAAGACCCATGCTGTGACAATCAATTGACTCTATGTACATAGGTCAATGCCATGGGCTCAGTATTGCCCATGTGGTAGCAGTCAGCTGACTCTATGTACATATGGTCTAGCCATGGGTTGACTCTATGCTCTCTTACGAGGGAGTAGATTACCCCTTCGGGGATAATAATTATAAAGCCTCACAGCAATATGCTCAGCTCACGGCACAGCATTGGTAGAAGCTATATACATAGGCCCATGCCATATGCTTTGCCGTGAGCCCTCTAACGAGGGAGTAGATTATCCTTTAGTGGAAGTGACATGGACTCGGAGCAGTGCGCTCAGCCTATGGTTTAGCAGAAGGCTGCCCTAACTATGTGCTATCGCAGCAGATGGGAGTAGACTCACTAAAGGACAACGCTTATGTGCTTAAGCCGTGAGCCCAGAGGCTCCAAAAATAACGAGAAGAAAGTGTGACTCCAGAATTATTTATAAAGACTTGGGCAGGGAACTCGCTCACCGAGAAGCAAGGCGCACAGCCGCATTTTGAAGACCTGTGCAGACTTCTAGGCGTCGATCCACCACGCAAAGATGGGGACTACTGCTATGAGCAGGGACTTCAAAAGATGCTCGGTGGAAAGGGTTTTGCCGATGTATGGAAGCGTGGATGTTTTGCGTGGGAGAACAAAGGCCCCGAGAAGGACTTAGGTCCCGCGCTGATGCAACTGAAGAACTATGCAGAAGCTCTGGAAAATCCGAAAGTATTGGTGGTTTGCAACCGTGAGCGCATAGAGCTTCATCCGCGTTTTAACGGCTATCCCAGCACTCCCCGCGTCATCCTTCTGCAGGATATTGGTCACCCTGAAAGTCTTCAGGCGCTGCGCTGGTTGTTCTCTACTGACACCATAGACAAGCTGCGTCCTCTTAAATCCAACGCAGCTATCACAAGAGACGCCGCAGCAGACTTTGCCAAGGTTGCAGAGTCGATGAGGAAACGCGGCCTCGATAGTCAGCAGGTCGCACACTTTCTGATTCAATGCATTTTCTGCATGTATGCCGAAGACGAGGGACTGCTAAACAGAGGGCCCGCCGACAACCCGCAGATATTCTCCAGTGTTCTTCGGAGTGCACGGGAAGACAGCGAGCGTGCGCGCAACCGAATTGCCAGTCTGTTTTCTGCGATGCAAACAGGTGGGCAGTATGGGAATGACGATATTGCATGGTTTAACGGTGGGCTGTTCAAGGTTATAGACGTGCCACCGCTTCAACCTGAAGATGTGGCTGCGCTTCGTGGTGCAGCGGAAAATCTTGATTGGAGAGCAATTGATCCGACTATATTCGGAACGCTTTTTGAGCGAGGTCTTGACCCAGAGGCCCGTGCTCCTCTTGGTGCCCATTACACCGACGTGGAGACCATCAATAAACTAATCAAACCTCTTATAGTAGAACCCCTGTCAGCAGAGTGGGAGTTGATAAAGCCGCTACTAGTTAAGGCTCACGGCAAGACGATTCGCTCCGCGCAGTACAAGGCAGCGAGGGGTGCATTTCAGGCCTATCTCGAACGACTTAAGAACTTCCGACTGCTTGACCCGGCGTGTGGCTCCGGCAATTTCTTATATCTCGGCATGCGCGCACTGAAGGACTTAGAGCACACAGCTCAGATTGATACAGAGCTGCTCGGTTTCGGCAGGCAGATTTCTATCGAAACAGGTCCGGCTAATGTTCTTGGTCTTGAGATTAACGAATATGCCGCAGAGCTTGCTCGTGTGACGGTGTGGATCGGAGATATTCAATGGAGTCAGGCCAATGGCAGGCCAATCGCAGACAACCCCATTCTGCGTTCGTTGGACCTCATCGAACACCGTGATGCACTCATCAATCCAGATGATACTGAAGCCCAATGGCCTGTAGCGGACGTGATTGTTGGGAATCCACCTTTCTTGGGCGACAAGAAAATGCGGAGTGAACTGGGCGCGGCCTACACGGATCGCTTGCGAAATCTCTACGCTGGCAAGGTGCCGGGTGGTGCTGATCTAGTGTGTTACTGGTTTCATAAGGCGCGTGAACAAGTAGTTTCTGGAAAAGCACACCGGGCTGGATTGGTTGCTACTAATAGCATTCGCGGTGGAGCCAATCGAAAGGTGCTCGACGCTATCACCAACGAACTTGTAATCTTTAACGCATGGAGCGACGAATATTGGGTGAATGATGGTGCCGCAGTACGAGTGTCACTGGTTGCGTTTGCTGGTGAGAGCGCAAAGGATGAGATGCGCTTAGATGGACGTCTGGTAGAACAAATTAACCCCGACCTGACCGCTTGTGAGTCCGGTAGCGCTAGTAATGTCAATCTCAGCCTCGCCAGCCCTTTGCTCAGTAGTGCTAAAACTGCATTCCAAGGAATTACGAAAGGAGGTTTGTTTGATGTCCCCGGAGACACTGCACGCGCTTGGCTGAACTATCCCAACCCCAATGGCCGTCCGAATAGTGACGTACTAAGGCCGTGGCAGAATGGAATGGATGTAACGCGGCGCAGTAGCGATAACTGGATTATCGATTTTTCCGAACTTAACGAAGATGAGGCAATGCTGTATGAAACACCGTTCGCACATGTACTCGCACATGTAAAGCCTGAGCGTGACAAGGTTTCGCGTGAGCGCCGCCGCAGAATTTACTGGCAATACAATGAGACTGCTCCGGGCATGAGAAAGGCTATTGGCAATCTAAGTCGGTTCATCGTGACTCCGGAAGTAGCAAAGCATCGTGTGTTCACATGGCTGCAAGCCAAAACAGTGCCGGACAAAAATCTTGTTGTTTTTGCACGCTCTGATGATGCGACCTTCGGCATTCTTCACTCGCGCTTCCATGAAGAATGGTCGTTGCGAATGGGGACGTCACTTGAGGACCGCCCTCGCTATACCAGTTCCACCACTTTCGAGACCTTCCCTTTCCCTGTCGGCCTGACGCCTAGTGATACTAAGGAACTTCCTGTAAAAGATGGACAACTTTACCTCCCGCTAGTTGCTTCCGAGCATCTACCTGCGGCCCGTAAGATCGCTCAAGCTGCATCGCGTTTATATATGCTGCGCGAGACATGGCTGAACCCTCCCGAGTGGGTAGACCGTGTACCTGAAGTGGTGGCCGAATACCCTGACCGGATTCTTCCGAAGCCTCAATACGCCGCTGAGATAAAGAAACTGACCCTGACGAACCTCTACAACAAACGTCCCCCATGGCTGGATAGTGCCCATAAGGCTATCGATATGGCCGTAGCAGAAGCATACGGATGGAGCGACTATTCTCCAGAGATGGAAGACGAGGAGATACTGCGGCGACTTCTTGCGATGAACATGGCGAGAGCTGCGAGGAGCTGAGGGCTTAGCAACCGCCTCAGCGAGTGGCAGTCCTAATCAGCAGTGAGATGACTGGGGGGTAGTGGTAGGCGGGCTCATCACACCGAAGGCCCGTTCATGGGCAGATGGTTTTGTGCGTAAGCCGCCTACTTTAAGCGTAGTACATTCTGCAAATTCTGCCAGTTGTGACAGTTAACTCAGTAGTTATGGAAATCTAATTGCTGAGTTGAGGGCTCCCAAGGGCACATGGACCGTCTGTAGCCGGGGGGGCGCTGAGGCAGCCGAAACTTATCAGCTTGTCGGCGGCCATCTGCAAAGCTGAGCGCTTCTCCCCTAGCATACTATGCAAAGCGTACACACGTGTCGTAACGCTGCCCCCGGCAGTGTGGTTTAAGCATCGACTTATCACAGGCACACTAACGCCGAGTTCCCCTAGCAGTGTGGCAAATGTCCTTCGCAGGTCGTGCGTAGAGCAAGGCGTTATGCCCGCCTTCTGTGAAACTCGTTGGCACACCTGTCTGATGCCAAATACGGAAGTCTGGAAAATGGGTAGATTCGCAGGGCGACCCTCCGTGCACTCTTTAAGTATCTGCAGGGTAAGCGGGACGAGTGGCACGACAAAGGGCTCGCCATTCTTTGTGTGAGGTATCAGAAGCGTTTCCGCTTTCCAGTCTATGTGCTCCGGCTTTATGCCAAGCGCTTCGCTGGCCCTCAAGCCAGTGGCGAGTATCAACCTCAGGCAATGGGCAGGACGCCAGCCGTAATTGCCATCCCTCAGGACTTTGAAGAAGCTGGGCAACTCGGTTTGAGTGAATCGCCGTGTCCGGGGCGTTTCCTTGAAGACGCGAATTCCGTAGACCGGGCTGGAGTAGCTAAGGTCTTCGTACGCACCCCACTTGAAGCACGAAGATAGCGTCTCTCTAATTCTGTTGGCTTGGACGGGAGTGCTGGCCTTCATTCTGTGGATATATGCCTTCAGCTCCTGCCGGGCTTCATCTACCGATATTTGACCAGTGACAAAGGCTGAGCCCCTTAAGTCCTTCTGGACCTTATCAAGGTAGAACTCGTAGTTACGTGCGGTAGCCGGGCGCAAGTTGGGGAATACATGCTCAGCCATGAAGCGAGCCGCCAGTACGGCGAATGTCACGCCGGGGTAATACAGCGGGTTGGTCGGTTGTCGCCCCATGGGCACGGCAGAGAGTTGGAGAAGTGTGGAGCCTGCTGTATGACCGAGTGCGGCGCTCCGCTCTCTATCTCTAATCAAACTCTCTTGCGCCATAAGTGAGTCGTACTTGAGGCGAGCCAGCTCCAAGTCGCAGCCTAGGCTGATATCTACTCTCCTGCCTTTTTCCTTCTTTCTATAGTAGAAGCTCTTGCTCCCCGTCTTCTGTACCTTGACGGCAAAGCCGGGGGAACCGCCTTCAGTTAGGAAGAACGGGTGCGGACGAGGTTGGAGTGCACGAATGCTTTCAATGGTAAATTCCATCAGTTCATCCCCCCTGAGGCAACAGCGCATGCATCGGGAGAAAGTCCGTTCCAAGAATCGGGGAGCGCTCGCGCTTGGCTTCCTAGTTCCCTGAATCCATCTTTTGATTCCGAGGGAGCGGGTGCAGCAATGCTGATAACAGCGAGTATATGGGTGGGGTATTGAGTGTCCTCCTTTGAGGAACTCTTCTTATATAATACGTTATATTCCATGGGTAGTGCCTTGATTAAATAAGGCTTTCCGTCGGCTATGGGATTGGCTTTTAACCAATTGGTCGTGCGTTCAAGTCGCACACGGCCCACCATTTTCAAGAACACCGCAATGCCGCCAGGCAGCATTGCGGTGATTGTCTGAAGTGCGGTAGATCCGCCTCCTCTGTAAGTAAAAGTTCTGTTTCTGCTCGATGGTTCTGACCTGACGCAATATTGCTGCAGACCGTACAGGCACCTTCACTGTTATCGCTTTATTTCCCCCGAGTATATTGGGAGAATCTCCCCTTGAAAGTGCCACGATGCTTTGAGGGAATCCCATGACAACACGCGCAGTCAATACCGTCATAATGACGTTGGTTGCAGCGCTTTTGATTAGTTGCAGCCGAGAGCCGGAAGGCTCCGGGCCTCAGTTTGGAGGCGCGCCGTCTCTCCCGAGTCAAGGCGTTTACCATTTTGCGGTTCACCCACTGCATAACCCTGCAAAACTGATAGAAGCTTATCAACCCCTCGTTGACTATCTGAATGCCCATCTTCAAGAGGGCCACCTGGAACTGGAGGCTTCACGGGATTATGCGCGTTTTGAGGAAAAATATGCCAGGCGTGATCCCGAGTTTCTCCTGCCCAACCCCTTGCAGTCACTTCAGGCGATGGAAGTTGGTTATCGTGTGATTGCTATGGCCGGCGAGCCCGCCGACTTTACCGGGATTTTTGTGGTGAGGAGGGACAGCGGATTGACGGTGCCGACCGATCTGAAAGGCAAGGCCGTCAGCTACCCTTCGGCCACTGCCCTCGCGGCCTGCATCATGCCGCAATACTTTCTGCACACCCACGGTGTTGACGTCAATGAGGACATCGACAATCAGTATGTGGGTTCTCAGGAATCCTCCATCATGAATGCGTATCTGGGATTGACGGCAGTAGGCGCAACCTGGCCGACCCCGTGGCGGGCCTTTCAAAAGGAGCATCCCGAAGAGGCTGCACAGCTTATGGTCATATGGGAGACCGAGCCCCTGATTAACAACTCGGTGATGGTACGCAACGATGTCCCACCAGAGGTGGCAGACAAGGTAGCTGAGCTGTTGCTTGAGCTTGATGAAACGGAGGAAGGCATATCCATTCTTGGCAGAATGGAGACCGCACGCTTTCTTCCGGCGACCGATATGGACTATGACGTAGTCAGGGACTATGTCGCTCGATTTGAAGCCGAAGTACGGCGAGTGGGCGGTCCCTGATGATGAGGTCATTGCTGCGCTTTCTATTTGGCACTCTGCGTGGTCGACTGATTGTCGGTGTCGTGCTGGTGCATGCGGTCATGATGACGCTGTTTGTCATCGATCTTACGCTGAGGCAGCGCAGCACTTTGTTGGAGAGGCAGGCAGAGGAGGCGATTGCCATATCCGCAACGTTGGCTACCTCAGGCGCTGGATGGCTTGCCGCGAATGATATTTCCGGGCTGCAAGAGTTGGTTGACATCCAGCGCCAGCATCCTGAGGTGCTCTTCGCCATTGTGGTAGACGAGAATGGACTGGTACTGGCAGATAGCGATCGCTCCAGAGTGGGGAGCTATATGCTGGATATGCCAAAGGAGATTCGTCTCTCCGTCGTGTCACGCACGCCCGCGCTGGTAGATGTGGCGGCGCCAGCGATTATTGGTGGACTGCATGTCGGTTGGGCAAGAGTCGGTGTTGGTCAGGATCTGGCTGCCAGACGGCTGGCAGAGATAACCAAGGACGGCATTATCTACACTCTGGTGGCGATTCTGCTCGGGGCAATTGTGGCCGGGTTGATGGGGCGCGTGCTGACGCGCAGACTCTATTCCGTACAGCAGACCATGGATGCCGTGCGCGCTGGCGATCGGTTGGCTCGTTCTACACTTGGTGGCGAGGATGAAGCAGCGACATTCGCTGGTGAGTTCAATGCCATGCTGGATGCGATTGCCCAGCGTAATGCCCAGTTGCGATCAAGCGAAGAGCGCTACCGAACTCTGATTTACAAGGTTCAGACCGCGATTGTGCTGCACGACGGTCAGGCGGTGATCGTGGATGCAAATCCTCTCGCGCTGCAAATTCTCGGGGCGCCACTGGAACAGCTCACTGGTCACTCACTGATGGATCAAGGGCGAATTCTCCTGCAGGCGGACGGCTCCCCTTTGCTGGCTGCAGACGACCCGGTCAGCCGAGTGCTCTCCACAGGTCTGCCGCTGCATAACCAGACACTGGGGCTGCAGCGTCCTGGACAGGAATCGATCATCTGGGTGTTGCTCAGTGCCGAACCCGAAATGGATGAGCAGGGCGGTATTGCCCGGGTGATTGTCTCATTTGTGGACATCACGGAAGGCAGACTGCTGGAGCAGGAAAAAGAGCAGTACCTGCGGTTCTTTACACTTGCCACCGAGGTCATGTG
The DNA here is from genome assembly GCA_030654835.1 of Gammaproteobacteria bacterium. Lineage (GTDB taxonomy): Bacteria > Pseudomonadota > Gammaproteobacteria > Pseudomonadales > Pseudohongiellaceae > UBA5078. Next base: position 154,520 of record JAURWS010000012.1, read on the forward strand.
CATCGCTGTGCCGAACGGCCAATTCAAGCGTGTCAACCCGATGTTTACCCGGTTGATGGGGTATTCCGAGAGCGAGTTGCTCGGTAGGCCGCTCCTTGATTTTGTGCATCCGGATGATCGTCAGAGAACGCTGGACGAGATCGCAGAGATTCCTAGGCGCGCCGCGCTCAGCTTCGAGAATCGCTATATCTGCAAGGATGGATCTGCTTTGTTGCTGTCGTGGAATGCCTTCTATGATGAGGCTGACGGCGTGATATATGCGTCTGCACGAGACATCACAGAGATGCGGCGCGCAGAAGTGGCACTTCGCGAAAAAGAGGAGATGCTGCAGAAGATGATGGAAGCGGCTCGCGATGCCGTTCTGATGATGGACCATGATGGCCATATCTCGCTCTGGAATCATGCCGCGCAACAGATGTTTGGATATTCCAGCGCAGAGGCACTGGGGAAAGATCTGCATCAACTAATCGCTCCAGCGTGCTTTCATAAGGAATTCAAGAAGGCTTTTCAGCAATTTCAGAAAACAGGCGAGGGCGCGGCAGTGGGCAAGACGGTGGAGCTCGCTGCCGTGCACAAGAATGGTGATGAATTCCCGGTGGAACTCAGCCTGTCTGCGGTGAAGATCAAGGAGCAGTGGCATGCGATAGGCATTGCGCGGGATGTCACCGAGCGCCAGCACACGCAGAGTGAGTTGCAACGCAGTGAGAATCGCCTCAAGGAGGCGCAGCGTCTCTCGTTGTTGGGTAACTGGGAACTCGATTTGCGCAAGAATGAACTGGTCTGGTCTGATGAGATCTATCTAATCTTCGAGATAGATCCGATTGAGTTTCTGGGCTCTTATGAACAATTTCTCCTGGCCATTCACCCTGAGGATCGTGACATGGTGAACAAGACTTATCAGGAGTCAGTCAGTAACAAGCAGTCTTATCAGATTGCCCACCGCATATTGCTGCGCGATGACCGAATCAAATATGTTCAGGAGCGGGGAGAGACCTTCTACGACGAAAGTGGCAAGGCGTTGCGCTCGATTGGCACGGTGCAGGACATAACTGCCAGCAAACTGAGCGAACTGGCGCTGCAGCGGGCAAACCGCAATCTGCGCCTGCTTAGTGACTGCAACATGGCACTTGTGCACGCCGACGATGAGCAAAAATTGCTGCATGAAATTTGCCGACTGTGCGTGGAGAGAGGTGGCTATCTGATGGCCTGGGTGGGCTTCGCCTTGCAGGATGAGGCAAGGACGGTGAGCCCGGTCGCCACCTCCGGCCAGGAGCAAGGCTATCTCGATGACATCAAGATATCCTGGGCGGAGAATGAATTTGGCAACGGGCCCACTGGCACGGCGATTCGTACGGGCCGACCGAACATCAATCAGAATGTCCTGAATAACCCCAGAATGAAGCCATGGCGAGCAGCGGCGCTGCAGCGCGGATACCAATCCAGTGTTTCATTGCCTCTAATTGGCGATACGCGCGTGCTGGGGGCCCTCACGCTTTATGCGCGAGAGGCCGACGTCTTCGACCCGCAAGAGGTGAAGCTGCTGGCGGAATTGGCTAGCGATCTCGCCTACGGAATCGTGACTCTACGGTCGCGCGTGGAGCATGCCGCAGCCAAGGAGAAGCTGCAGTTCCTGGCGCATTTTGATGAATTGACGCATCTGCCGAATCGGCTCTTGCTGCATGATCGCTTCGAGCAAGCTGCATTGACTGCCAGGAGTGAGGACAGGATTCTGGCATTGCTCTACCTCGATCTTGATCGCTTCAAGCAGATCAATGACAGTCTGGGATACGCGATAGGTGATGAGATCATCGTGTTGGTGGTGGAGCGGTTGCTGGCAAGCATGCCAGCCGCTGCCACGATCAGTCGCCTTACCGGGGATGAGTTTGTTGTCCTGTTGACCGGCAACCTCGATGTGCCTGTGGTTGCGGGGTTTGCGAACACGATCCGTGATGCATTGCTGGAGCCGGTGAAGGTCAACGAGCATACCCTGAATGTGTCGTGCTCGATCGGAATCGGGCTTTATCCCAGCGACGGAGATGAGTTTGATACGCTTCTCAAACACGCCCATGCCGCATTGGACTGCGCCAAAGAGGCGGGGCGGAATACCTACCGTTTCTTCTCTCGGGAGATGAATACCGGGCTTGCTGACCAGATTCGACTCTCCGGCGGGCTGACCGATGCCCTGCGCAAGCAGCAATTTGTGCTTCATTATCAACCGCAGATCGATATCCATAGCCGCCGCATCATTGGCGCAGAAGCGCTGATTCGCTGGCAGCATCCGGAGGACGGATTGCTCGCGCCGGATCGATTCATTGGTCTCGCTGAGCGAAGTGGCCATATTGTGCAAATTGGAGAGTGGGTCCTCAATGAAGCCTGTGCACAGGCCAAGCGCTGGCTCGATCAACAGAAGTCGGCACCTGTCGTGGCGGTCAATCTCTCCGCCGTGCAGTTCAAGGGTGGCAATGTGCTGGAAATGGTGGCAGCTGCTCTAACCGCATCCGGACTGCCTTCCCGCTATCTGGAGTTGGAATTGACTGAATCCATTCTCGTGCAGGACGTGCAGGGGACCATGAAGACCTTGCACGACTTGAAGCTCATGGGGGTAAAGCTTGCCATCGATGACTTTGGGACTGGATACTCCAGCCTCTCCTACTTGAAGCAACTGGCCGTCGACAAGATCAAGATCGATCAATCCTTCGTCCGGGATATGCTGACCGACTCGGACAGCGCCTCGATCGTGACGGCCATTATTCAACTCGGCCACAATCTTCAGCTGACGGTGATTGCAGAAGGGGTTGAGACCTCAGCGCAACTGGGGTTGCTTGAAGCGGCACAATGCGATGAGGCGCAGGGCTTTCTGTTCAGTCGTCCTGTGGTGGCAGATCAGCTCACAGAATTGCTCAAAAAGGATGGCGAGGAGCTGCATTAGGGTGCCGTTTGTGGCAGTCTTTATGTATTTGAAGCAGCGGCCATGACAAGTACAATCTGTTCCACCAGTAACCTTCTGAAACCCGACTCCACGCGCTCAGGCTTGGCGGCAGACACCGCTCTTGTCCAACAGCATCTGTCCGGCGTGTCCCTTCCGCAGTCCCTGAGCGCCGAGCAGATCGCTGACTACAAGGCGCGGATCAAAGTTCTCCTCAAAGAAAAGGATGCGGTGCTCGTCGCCCACTATTACACGGATGCATTGCTGCAGGAGTTGGCGGAAGAGACTGGCGGTGTGGTGTCCGATTCACTGGAAATGGCCCGTTTCGGCCGCGATGCCAAGGCGTCGACGCTGGTGGTTGCCGGGGTGCGCTTCATGGGTGAGACGGCATGCATTCTCAGTCCTGACAAAACGGTCCTGATGCCTACGCTGGAGGCGACCTGTTCGCTGGATCTGGCGTGTCCTGCGGACGAATTCTCTGCGTTCTGCGATGCCCATCCCGATCGTACAGTCGTCGTCTATGCCAATACTTCTGCGGCGGTCAAAGCGCGCGCTGACTGGGTAGTGACGTCGAGCATTGCCGTCGATGTCGTCGAGCATCTGCATGCCGAGGGCAAGAAAATCATCTGGGCTCCCGACAAGCACCTGGGGGATTACATTCAGAAACTCAGTGGTGCCGACATGCTGCTGTGGAACGGCGCCTGCATCGTGCACGAGGAGTTCAAATCCAAAGGTTTGCTGGACATGAGGGCGTTGTATCCGGAGGCAGCGATACTGGCGCATCCGGAGTCACCGGATGCCGTATTGGCCATCGCGGACGTGATTGGCTCCACTACGCAGATCATCAACGCGGCCATCAACATGAAGAATCAAACATTCATCGTTGCGACCGACAAGGGGATATTCTACAAGCTGCAGCAGCTGGCGCCGGAAAAAACCTTCATCATCGCGCCGACGGCGGGCAACGATGCCACCTGCCGAAGTTGTGCGCATTGTCCGTGGATGGCGATGAATTCTCTGGATCGCCTCTACACCACTCTGCTCAATGGTCATAACCGCATCACGGTGGAGAGGTCGCTGGCCCAAAAGGCCATGATTCCGCTGCAGCGGATGCTGGACTTTTCCAATCGCAACAAGTTGAAGGTGGCCGGCAAGGCCTGACAGATACAGGAGAATGCTTGGGACTACATGTCCCGGGCGCCGCGCCCTAGCTCTTCGACTTCCTGCGATCGCTGTCGCAGTCTGGCAATCAGTGGCGCGTTGTTGGGTTTTTCCGATTCGATGCGCAGTGCGTAGGTGAGTTGCTCCGACGCGCTGCGGAAGTCTCCCACCAGAATGAAGTATTCCGCACGGGCCTGATGGACCTTGCTGACATCTCCCACCAGTCCCTGCGTTTCCGCTATCAGATACCAGAGATCGTGATCCTCCGGGCGGATGGTGGCGTGATGTTCCAACACCTGCACCGCTTCCTCATGTTCTCTTGCTGCGATCAGCGCATCGGCATACGCCATGGTCAGGGGATGGTTGTCCGGATTGATGGTCATGTGGCGCGCCAGGAAGTTCCTGGCCATGCCTGGCTCATTACCTTGTGTGTAGATCTCCGCCTTGGTCACGACGTAGGCGATGTGGTTGGGTTCGCTCTCCAGCAGCGGCGCCAGTGTCTCGTGGGCCTTGTTGAATTCCTTGTTTTCCATATAGGCCAACGTCAGGCCATAGCGCGCAGCACTACGCTCGATATCGGTCTTGCTGGTCTCCAGTGCGCTCTGGAACTGGGTAACGGAATTCGCTGGATTGGCCTCGTAATGGATCTGCACGCGCGCCCGCATCAGCTGGTACTCCAGCTTTGGATCGGCCGGTCGCGCAGGGTAGCGGGTTGCACGTCCGCGCGTATCTGCGACTCGCGATTCTGTCACAGGATGCGAGAGCAGGAACTCGGGAGGGCGGGTACCGAAGCGGTTCATTCCCATGAGGCGCTCAAACATGGCTGGCATCTCGTTCGGATCGTAACCGGCATCGTACAGAGTGCGGATTCCCAGGCGGTCGGCTTCGGCCTCGTTATTCCTCGAAAAGCGCAGCTGATTCTCTATCGAACGCCCCTGCGCGGCCATGATGGCGGCTTGCCCCGTATCGGGGCTTGAGGTGCCCATGATGACAATGCTGGCCAGCAAGGTGGCTAACTCCGGGATGCGGCGTCGCTGTGCGTCTTCGACACTGCGTGCGAAGTGACGCTGGCTGACGTGTGCCAGCTCGTGGGCCATGACGGAGGCAAACTCCCCTTCGGTATGGGCGTTGAGAAACAGCCCGCCGTTTACGCCAATAATTCCACCTGGGGCAGCAAAAGCGTTCAGCTCCGGACTGTCGATGATGATGAATGACAGCCGGTAATCTTCCAGCTCGCTGTGCAATGCCAGGTTGTGAGTAACATTGACGAGATAATCATTGAGAAGCGGGTCGGAGATGGTCTGGCTGCTGCGCCGTACGGTGCGCAGAAACTCCTTGCCCAGCATGTATTCGTCGTCGAGAGAGATCAGTCCGGAAATTCTGTCGCCCAGCGTTGGCAGCTGTACCTGGGCCAGCGCGATCTGGCTGCCAGGTGCAGAAAAAGACAGCAGAGTGAGTGCCGCAACGCCAGTGAGGCGGGTGTACTTATGCATAGAATTCCGTGCTTGAGCAGGAGGAAAGCGCCATGTTGACTGTAACCCTAAGACCGACATTCGTACAAATAATTCCACGGCTATTTATGGGGCGCGCGTTGGCCGAATTCAAGGAAGCAGCGACTTTCGGAGTTATTCCCGGCTTCCCTAGGCAATGACTCGCTTTGCTTGTTAAAATGCCCGCATGAAAATCGATGCAGACTTGGAACTTGATGCAAGCGGATTGATGTGTCCGTTGCCTTTGCTCAAAGCGAAGCTGGCATTGAATTCACTCCAACCCCGGCAAATATTGAAAGTGCTTGCCACCGATCCCGGCTCCGAACGGGATTTTCACGTATTCGTGCAACAAAGCAGACACCAGATTCTGGCCTTCAGTAAAGAGGATGCCACTTACTGTTACTGGATCAGAAAGGGCTGACAATCACACATGCGCAAACTCGTGCGAAGCTTCTTCGATCGGTATTTCCACGACGAAGAAGCCATCATATTTACCCTTCTACTGTTAGTCGGCCTGTTCGTGGTGGTGAGCATGGGGTCCATCCTCGCGCCATTGTTTGCAGCGGTAGTCACCGCTTATCTGCTACAGGGGCTGGTGAATTCGCTACTGCGCAAAAATGTACCCAATCCGGTTGCTGTCAGTTTGGTCTTTACCTTGTTTCTGAGTGCGTTCATGGCGGTCCTGCTGCTGCTGCTGCCGCAGGCGTGGAATCAATTTGGTCGCCTGATCAACGAGCTGCCACGCCTGATCTCCGAGGGGCAGGACCTTCTGCTGCACATGCCCGAAACGTACCCCGGGTTGATTTCCCAGCAGCAGGTCGATGACCTGATCGCCACCCTGCGCGGCGAATTGGCGCTGTTGGGGCAGGTGGTGGTGTCTTATTCGATCGCGAATATTCCCCGCATCTTCAATTGGCTGGTGTTTCTCGTGCTGGTACCAGTCCTGGTGTTCTTCATGCTCAAGGACAAGAAGCTGCTGGTGCATTGGGTGGGCAATCTGCTGCCGCACAATCGCCCCCTGATGGAGCAGGTCTGGCAGGAGATGGATGTGCAACTGGCCAATTATATTCGCGGCAAGGTGTTTCAAATAAGCGTTGTCGGCATAGTGAGTTACATCACTTTCATGATCCTTGGGATGAACTACGCTCTGCTGCTTTCTGTGCTGATGGGCCTGTCGGTCATCGTGCCTTTCATTGGCGTTGCAGTGGTAGCGGTTCCCGTCGCGCTGGTAGCCTATGTGCAGTGGGGCATCGGCAATGAGTTCTACGCTGTCTTCATTGCCTACAGCGTCATTCATCTGCTGGACTCCAACATCATGGTGCCGATCATTTTCTCGGAGACCGTGAATCTGCATCCGGTCGCCATCATCTGCGCGGTCCTGGTGTTTGGGGGCCTGTGGGGGTTGGCCGGCGTCTTCTTCGCCATTCCTTTGGCCACGCTGATCAAGGCGATCATCAATGCCTGGCCTGATACCACGCGCAAACCACTGCCTGACCTCCACCACAAGTAATCCCGGGGCGGCGGATTTTGTGGTTGCGGGGGCGTCTGTGGTAAAGTCGCCGCGCAGCTTTTTCAACTCTACGATTTGAGGTTTTGCAATGATTGAGGGCAGTATTGTTGCCATAGTCACGCCGATGCTCGCGAACGGTGAAATTGACTACCCGGCCTTTGACAGGTTGATCGAATGGCACATTGCCAGCGGTACCGACGCTATTGTGGTCGTGGGTACTACCGGTGAGTCTCCAACGCTGTCTGAACAGGAGCACTGCGCCCTGGTGCGTCACTGTGTGGAGAAGGTGGCCAAGCGCATTCCAGTGATTGCAGGGACAGGCTCCAATTCGACACGAGAGGCGATTTTTTTCACGCGTGCGGCCCGCGAGTATGGCGCCGACGCCTGCCTGTTGGTCGTTCCGTATTACAACAAACCCAGCCAGGAAGGACTGTATCAGCACTTTAAGGCTGTTGCTGAAGCCATTGATATTCCTCAGATTCTCTATAACGTTCCATCGCGCACCGGGATAGATTTGCTGCCCGCGACTGTTTCCCGCCTCGCTGACATTCCGAACATAGTCGGCATCAAGGAAGCGAGCGGCAGCATGGAACGTTGTCGTGAACTGCTGCGCACCTGTGCGGAGCGCATCAGCATCTTCGGTGGCGATGATGCGACTGCGCTGGAGCTGATGCTGGCCGGCGGCAAGGGCAATATTTCTGTCACCGCGAATCTGGTGCCGCAGCAGATGCATGACCTGTGCAGGCTTGCCCTGCAGGGCGATGCTGACGCAGCTGCCAGAGTCAACGCGCCGCTGGAAATGCTGCACGACAAGTTGTTCGTCGAGGGGAACCCCGTGCCCGTGAAGTGGGCAATGGCGAAATTGGGATTGATCCAGTCCGGTCTGCGGCTTCCTCTTGTGGAGCTTAGTCCCGGTTTCCATGCCACGCTGCTGGAGGCGATGCGCAAGGCCGGGCTGAGCATTTGAAGATTGAACTCACTGTTTTACTCATTTAGAACAGTGAGAGGATAGTGCCGTTTCCCGTTTATAAAACATTGAAATAGCCAGGCTGAGAGACAAGATGCAGGTAATCAGATCGATTTTTCTAGGTGCTGCGCTGCTATCGGCGTTGTCAGGATGTTCTTTTCTCACGGGTGACGACGGCATGTTTCGTGATCGTGAGGGGGATTATCTGGTGGCACCGACTATTGCGCCGATGAGCATTCCTGCGGAACTGGACAGCTTTACCCTGGACGAGCTGTACGTCGTGCCTCCGGCGCTGCCGGAAGAGAAGCCAACATTCGTCCAGGCGCCAGCGCCAAGACCACTGGATACCAACATCCGCGAGGGTGTAGTCGTGCAGCGCTTCGGGGATCGACGCTGGATCGTCATCGGTGCTGAACCGGCTCAGGTGTGGCCGCGTCTGCGCGATTACTGGTCGACGGCAGGCATCGAGCTTGCGGCAGAAGATCCTGTCGGTCTGACCATGGAAACCGCTTGGCAGGGAGAGGCTGGCAGTAGAAGCAAGTATCTGGCTCGCATAGAGCCGGGTCTGCACGCGGGCAACTCCGAGGTCTATGTGCTGCAGATAGGTGAATCCTACGTCGCAGACCCGGCCGCCCCGGTCAACTGGCCCGCGAATTCAGCCAGTCTCGAATTGGAGCACGCCATGCTGGACAGTGTCTCCGTCTACCTGGCGGATCGTACCGATCTTTATCGCGCATCGTCAGTGTCATTGCTGGCCGGCAGCCTGGAGTCGGAGAGCAAGGCCGCTATCGTCCGCACCAATGATGGTGAGACGCTGCTGCTGCACATCGACTTCGACCGCGCCTGGTCGCAGGTTGGGCAGGCTTTGAACAATGCGGAAATTGAAGAGACCGAGAGTTCGAGAGATGAGGCGTATTACTCCGTGCTGTACACCGGGGTGAACGAAGAGGATGAGCCGGGTTTCTTCAGCAGATTGTTCGGCAGGGGTGACAACAATGACGGCGTAACGCCGGCATTTACCATCCGGCTTATCACCACAGAAGACCTGGTGACTGTCATCGCCGTACAGACCGCAGGCGCGGACGACAATGGTGAGCTGCGTGATCAGCTGATCCGGGAAATCAACAACAACCTGATCTAGGTGCCAAGGGCGCGCCGCCGTGGTGGTGCGCCGTCGCCATGGCTGGAGACTGCCTGATATGCCTCTCGCACCGGAGCTGATTGCACTTGCCGTGCTGGTCGTCGTTCTGATGATCCTGTGTGTCACGCTCTATCTGCGCCGCCCCGCTGATTTGTCTGGCAAGCTGGCCGTTCAGGAAGAGCGGCTCCAGGCCCGGCAGGTGGAGATCGACTCTCAGAGGTCCCGGATTGCCGTGCTGCAGGAGGAGGTGCAGACGCTGTCCGAGTCGGCCACCCATTACCGCGAACAAATCACTCATCTGCGGACCACCCTTGAACAGGAGCGCAAGCAATCTGCCGAGAAGCTGGAGCTCCTGCTGCAGGCGCGCGAGCAGATGTCCCTCGAATTCAAGTCTATCGCCAACGAGATTCTGGAAGACAAGAGTCGCAGGTTCACGGCGAGCAATCGCGAGAGTATCAGCGAGATACTCAAACCTCTGAACGAGAAGATCCAGCACTTTGAGAAGAAGGTGGAAGAGACCTACGATCGCGAGGCCAAGGAGCGCTTCTCTCTGGAGAAGGAGATCCGGAGTCTGCAGGAGCTCAATACCCGCATCAGCGCAGACGCTGTCAATCTGACCAACGCGCTCAAGGGCGAAAACAAGACACAGGGCACCTGGGGCGAGGTTATTCTCGAAACCATTCTGGAGAAATCGGGGCTGGTGAAGGGGCGCGAGTATGAGACCCAGGTGAGCCTGCGCGCAGAAGATGGCTCACGGTCACAGCCGGATGTCATCGTGCACATGCCCGAAAACAAGCACGTCATCATCGATGCCAAGGTGTCGCTGAAGGCCTATGAGAGTTTCTGTTCCGAGAGTGATCAGGCACGGCGCGCCGAGTTCTTGCTGCAGCATGTGCAGTCCGTGCGTTCGCATGTGAAGGCGTTGAGCAGCAAGGATTATCAGAATCTGATGACGGTCAACTCGCTCGATTTCGTGCTGTTGTTCATGCCCGTCGAAGCGGCGTTTTCCGTGGCGGTGCAGCAGGATGGTGGCTTGTTCACGGATGCCTTCGAGGAAAATATCATTCTGGTCGGCCCCTCGACGCTGCTCGCCACGTTGCGCACCATTCAAAACATCTGGCGCTATGAGCAGCAGAGCCAGAATGCCATCGAGATCGCCAATTCAGCGGGCGCGCTCTACGACAAGTTTGTGGCTTTTGTCGCGGACCTGGAAGAGATTGGTGGCCGTATCGATGCAACGCAAAAGAGTTATGACAAGGCCCACAACAAACTGATCTCAGGCAAGGGCAACCTGATCACCCGTATCGAAAAGCTCAAGCAATTGGGCGCGCGGGCCAGCAAGAAACACACCGAACAGGTGCTGGCGCAGGCTGGTGCTCAAGAGCCAGAGCAGCTGGAAGATCAGAGCAACTAAGCGCGCCAGTCATTCACCTTTAACACCCATTGACCCTCAAGATTCCTAGTCATCATGCTGAGTGAAATTCTCGAATTCCTTCCTTGCTCGACGCCCGATGCCTGGCTTGAAGAAGCCGTGCGGCAACAGTCGGTCCTGCTCATCGATCACGCCAACTGTGAGAAGAAAGCGGCGGCCACCGCCATGAATCTGCTCTACCGTTATTCGGATCGGACTGAGTTGTTGCAGAAAATGGCGCAGCTGGCCAGAGAAGAATTGTTGCATTTCGAGCAGGTCGTCAGGCTGCTGGGGCAGCGCGGCATCGAGTACGCCTATCTGGGGGCATCACGCTACGCTGGAGGCTTGCGTGCGCACATACGCCACGATCGGCGTTACACGTTGACTGATACTTTGATCGTCGGTGCCTTTGTGGAGGCGCGTTCCTGCGAACGCTTCGCCCGCGTCGCCCCGTTGCTGGATGCACAACTGGCCAGATTCTATCGAGGTCTGTTGAAATCCGAGGCGCGGCACTATCAGGACTACCTGGCGCTCGCGAGGCTATATGCCGAGGAAGACATCACCCCTCACATCGAACGCTTTCGCGCTGTTGAGCATGAGCTGATCAGTTCGCCGGACAGCGAGTTTCGTTTTCACAGTGGTGTGCCGAACCTGGTCGGCGTTGCAGACCTCGCGCTCGCCCCGCAGGAGTAGCAACTTTTTCAATCGCGGCAGTCCACCGGTCGACGCAGGTTCTGCCCGAGTTTGTTACTCAAGACATCGAGCTGGCTGCACTGGATATTGTCATTGCCGGTCAGGGTTGCCGAGGTCAGTGTCGCCATTGACAGCAGAGGCGCAATGTCGGTGACGCGATTGTTGAGGATGCTGATGGAACTCAGATTGCGCAGTGGTTGCAGCGGCGCCAGGCTGCTGATGAGGTTGTCGCTGAGATCCAGAAACTGTAGTGCCGTGAGTTCCACGATGCCATCGAGTACCTCGACTTCCCAGCCGGGGCAGGCCAGTACTTTCAATGTTTCCAGTGTGGTATTTGGTTGCTGCAGCGCGAAATTGACACAGCCCTGCAACCCCGGGTCCGCAAAGCGCTGTTCGCCAGCATTTACGCGCGGGTCGTAGAGCGTCTGGTCGTTGAGGGTTACAGCGAAGCGCTGGGAGCAGCTGCTGCAAAACATCGCGATGAGGATGATGGCGAATGCAGACCTGCGGCGCGCCGACAGCTGTTGGATTTTTTTCACGGTAGTAGTGTTCCTTTGCAGTTGACTGATATCCGGGCTGGCAGCATAACTGATGACTTCGACCGCCGACAGTCCCGGTGAGCCGTCGCAAGGCCCGCCGGTGGAAATCGGCGTCGACTACGGTTAGTATTTGCTGCCCGATGTCGGCACGTCCTGTCCGCCTGCAACCAAAATCGGTATATCACTTTACAGAAACCCCCAATTAAGGATCTCAACATGAATTTTCCCCGATTACCGACACTGAGCAGCGCCGTGCTGGCAGTCATGTTTTCTGCCACTCAGGTACAGGCTGCTGACAGCGCTGTCGATCTGACCAGTGAAGAAAATCAGATCAGCTACAGCATCGGCGTCAACATCGGTCAGAATCTGGCCGGGCAGGGCATCATGGATTCCATCAACATGGACGCCTTTTTTGCCGGCATCCGCGATGTTGTCAGTGGCCAGTCGCAGTTGACTGAAGAGCAGATGATGACAGCTCTGCAGGCCTTCCAGCAGCAGATGACGGACAAACAGAATGCAGTGATGGAAGCGGCACGTTCAGAGAGCGAGGCGTTTCTGGCAGCCAATGCTCAGAAAGAGGGCGTGGTAACCACTGCATCCGGGCTGCAATATCTCGTTCTCACAGAAGGTGCGGCGGGTGGTACATCACCAACTCTGCAGGATTCCGTGCTGGCGCATTACCACGGCACGTTCATTGACGGCAGTGTCTTCGACAGCTCCGTGGATCGCGGCGAACCAGCAGAATTCGGCGTCAGCCAGGTGATCGCCGGCTGGACCGAAGCACTGCAACTGATGAAGGCTGGCGACAAGTGGCGTCTCTTCATCCCGTCTGCGTTGGCTTACGGTGAAACTGGCTCAGGTCCGATCGGTCCGCACTCCGCGCTGATTTTTGATGTCGAGCTGTTGGAAGTGAAGGCGCAGTAAGATCGTCAAGAGACTTTGAACAGAAGGCTCTGAACAAAAGGCTCTGAACAAGAAACTCAGAGGTAGGAACCCACAGGAGTTGGTGAGTGACAAAACAGGCGCTGGACAAGAACAGTTTCAACGCAGGACTGCTGGACTTCATCGCCGCCTCTCCGACTCCGTTTCATGCGGTAAGCCACATGTCTCAATCTCTGCTGGCGGCTGGATTTCAGCCGCTCGACGAGGTTGATGCCTGGGAGCTGCAAGCCGGGGGGCGCTATTTTGTCACCCGCAATGGTTCTTCCATCATCGCCTTCAATCTGCCGATGACGGCGTCCGCCAATCAGGATGTCGCGTACCCTGGCGTCAGGCTGGCGGGGGCGCACACGGACAGTCCGTGTCTGCGTATCAAACCGCAGCCGGATCTGCGCAAGAACGATTACCTGCAACTGGGCGTCGAGGTCTACGGCGGCGCTCTGCTCAATCCCTGGTTTGATCGTGATCTCTCGATCGCGGGGCGCGTCGACTTCATGACGCACGATCAGCGGTTGAATTCGTGTCTGATCGACATGAAGAAGCCCGTCGCCGTCATTCCGAGCCTTGCCATTCATCTGGACCGGGAAGCCAATCAGAGCAAATCCATCAACGCGCAGAAAGATCTGCCGCCGCTGTTGTCCATCTCCGGTGTTCGCGACAGTTCCTTCGACGAACTGCTCCTGTGCTGGTTGCATGAGCAATGTGACAGGCCGGATGCCGAGCGCGTTCTCAGTCACGAGTTGAGCTTCTACGATACCCAGCGTCCGGCGTTGATCGGCTTGCATGAGGAGTTCATCTCCTCGGCGCGGCTGGACAATCTGCTCAGTTGCTATGTCTCTTTGCAGGCTTTGTTGTGCGGCGGTGGCGAGACCTGCAACATGCTGATCTGCTCCGATCATGAAGAGGTAGGCAGTGCGTCCGCTTCCGGCGCTCAGGGGCCGTTCCTGCGCTCTGTGCTGGAGAGAATCATTGGCTGCACATCGACCCGCGTCGACAGGCGTGCCGAAGACCTGGAGCGGCTGATCCGCAACTCCATGCTGATCTCCATCGACAACGCCCATGGCGTTCATCCGAATTATGCGGACAAACACGACGGCAACCATGGCCCGATCCTCAATCAGGGGCCGGTGGTGAAGATCAACGCCAATCAGCGTTACGCGAGCAACAGCCGCTCGGTGGCCTATTTCAAATCCCTGTGTGCGCAGGTTGACGTGCCGGTGCAGGCATTTGTGGTACGCAGTGACATGGCCTGTGGCAGCACCATCGGACCGATTACGGCGGCGGGTATCGGTGTCGAGACGGTCGATATCGGTGTGCCGACGTTTGCCATGCACTCGATCCGCGAGCTGGCCGGTAGCGATGACGCCCACAGCCTCTATCGTGTGATCAGCAGGTTCTTCAGTTAACGTCCCAGTGGCAACCTGCGCAATTCCCTCAGCAGAAATCGCGCCGGATGCAGACAGTCACTTAGTGGCTGCTGCAACGGACTCACTTCATTGCCGATCAGACTCGCCAGATATTCACCAAGCAACGGACAGTTGGAAGCCCCATGGGAGCCGTGGCCGACGCTGATGTACAGGCCGGGCAGGTAGGGTGGAAGTTGTTTGGGCGCCTGCCTCTCCCATTGTTTCAGAGTAGGGTACAAGGCCGTCAATGTCGCAAAGTCCGGCACCGGACCGGCGATCGGCATGCGATCACTGGTACTGGCCCGCACAGAGACTCTGCCCCCGCTAATGGCGTCGGTAGTCAGCGTGTCGACAGGGAAATGGCCGCTGATTCCCGAGATGTTGTCGCTATGTTCTCTGGCCGAGATGGCGAGATCGCTGACATCCTTCGAGTAACTCGCCCCGGCGCTGTGCATGCCCGCGTGGGATGGGCTCATGTAACTCAATCCGCACACGACGCTGCGCAATGCCCGGGTCGCCTCCGATTCCTGCACATAGCTGACTTGTCCTCGCAGAGGTGTCAGAGGCAGCGGCGCCGTCTGGCTGAAGCGCTGCGCTGCAAAGCTGTTGGCGATGACGAGGGTGGGTGCGCTGACGATCGGCAGACTCCCTCCAGCACTGAACACCTGCCAGCGGCCGTTCTCATACTCCAGCCGCTCGACGGGTTTATTGCCGGAGAATCGAATCAAAGAGTGTTGCAGCCAGGTTCGACACAGGGCGGCGGGATTGAGCCAGCCACCCAGCGGGAGGAAATTACCGCCGCCATCAATCGCCATCCCGCACAGGGCTGCCGCCTCCTGCTGATCGACCTTGCGCACTACCTGCTCAGAATAGAGGTCCAACTGTACTTCCGGGCAACGCTCGCGTCGGGAGCTGAAGGCGGTGTCGAGGTTCAGCACTCCGCAGGGATGCCATTGGATGTCGGCCACGTCCTGCTGGATGGCGTTGAAGTGTCGCACCGAATATAGAAACGATTGCAGGTTGAACTGCCAGCCTGCGTTGACCGCATTGCTGAGACGGCATTGCAAAACCGCCTGCCGATTGCCGGAGGCGCCGCTGGCGACCTCGCCATCCTGTTCCAGCACGGTGACGTGAAATCCGCGCCGGGCCAGAGCATGCGCGGCACTGCAGCCAGCCAGTCCGGCGCCGATGACGATTACCTCGCGAGAGGAGGCGACGTATTCGGGAAGTCGCAACCAGGGCGCGCTCACTTTGGGAGGGGGGGCGATCTGGCCACCACCCACAAACGCACCATGCAGCATGTGGCGCTTCTGTCCGAAGCCCGGTTGTTTGCTGACTTGAAAGCCACATTCCTGCAGATTACGCACGACCTGGCCGGCCACGCTGTAGGTACTCAACGTGGCGCCGGACCTGCTCAGCCGCGCCATTGTCGCTAGCAGAGCCGTGCTCCACATGTCCGGGTTGACGCGCGGCGCAAAGCCATCGAGAAACCAGGCGTCGATTTTTACCCGATCACGCAGCGGCTGCGCGGCGAGCATCTCGGCGGCGTCGCCATAATAGAGATCGAGAGTCACCTCGCTGCCACCGTCCTGACTGCGCAACTGCAAGCGGTGATAACCCGGCGAGTGATCTGGATAGGCGTTGAGCAGACTCACACTGAAATTGCTCAGCTCCGGCCAGCTTGCCAGCGCCTGCGCGAGCACACTTGTCTCCATGGGGAATTTTTCGCAGGCGATGTAGTGCAGGCGCAAGCGTGTTGGTTGCAGTTGTTGCCAGGCGCGCCAGCAACATAGAAAGTTGAGGCCGGTGCCGAGGCCCAGTTCTGCAATCGTGAAGCAGCGTTGAGGACTCGTGTCGGTGGAGTCTGTCAACGATTCTTCGCTCAGGAGTTTATCAAGAGTTTGCCAACGCTCCCGTAGCCGATTGGCCGCAATGAATACATGTTCGGTTTCTTCGAGTCCCCCTTGGCGTGAAAAATAGATATCGGCGAAACGGCTGGAGTAGGGCGCGCCATTTTCCTGCCAGACTATTTCGGCATTTTCGAGGATTTGATCGGGAGATTTTTGCATCGCGGGAGTTTAGCAGATTGCCCCGGCAGGCGGTTAACCGGCAGCCCGCTGTCTTATCGCGTCAGGAATAGGGTAAAATGCCCGCCTTTTCCGCCACCAGACACAGCATTTGAGACGCGCATGATCGAGACCAATTTAACGCAGCTGAAAATCAAGGACTTTACCGCCCGCACCGAGATCCTTCGGGGGTATCTTTGACTACGATGAAAAGAAGGATCGGCTGAAGGAAGTGGAGCTGGAACTGGGGGAGTCCAATGTCTGGGACAAACCCGAAGTCGCGCAGGCGCTCGGCAAAGAGCGTGCGGATCTCGAACTGGTCGTCAACACCATAGATCACATGCACAGCGGTCTGGCAGATTGCCGGGAATTGCTGCAGCTGGCCGAGGACGAGGATGACGAAGACCTCTTCAATGAAGTGAACGTTGAACTGCAGAGCCTTGGCGCCAGACTCGAAGCGCTGGAATTCCGCCGTATGTTCTCCGGCAAGATGGACATGAACAATGCGTTTGTCGATATCCAGGCGGGTTCCGGTGGCACCGAGGCGCAGGACTGGGCCGACATGCTGTTGCGGATGTATCTGCGTTGGGGAGAAGCCAAGGGTTTCGGTGTGGAAGTAGTGGAGGTGTCCGCTGGCGAAGTCGCGGGCATCAAGAGTGCGACCATTCATGTGACTGGCGAGTATGCTTTCGGCTGGTTGCGGACCGAGACGGGTGTGCATCGTCTGGTGCGAAAGTCTCCCTTCGATTCCGGCAATCGTCGCCACACCTCTTTCTCCTCGGTGTTCGTGTCTCCGGAAGTCGATGACGATATCGAGATCGATCTGAACATGTCCGACGTGCGCGTCGACACCTATCGCGCCAGTGGCGCTGGAGGTCAGCACATCAACAAGACGGACTCCGCGATTCGTTTGACTCACGAGCCGACGGGCATCGTCGTGCAGTGCCAGAATCAGCGCTCGCAGCACAAGAACAAGGATCAGGCGATCAAACAGTTGAAGGCCAAACTCTACGAGATGGAGGAGTTGAAGCGCCGCGAGGCTGCACAGGAAATCGAGGCGGAGAAATCCGACATCGGCTGGGGCAGCCAGATCCGTTCCTACGTGCTGGACCAGTCGCGGATCAAGGATCTGCGCACCGGCATAGAAATCAGTAATACCGGCGCCGTCCTCGACGGTGATCTGGACAAGTTTATCGAAGCAAGTTTGAAAATGGGGCTATGAATCCAGTGACAAATCACAATGAGCAGGCGGGCGCAGGACAGGCGGGTGATGACACGCATCACGACGAAAATAAACTGATCGCGCAGCGCCGCGAGAAACTGGATGCGATTCGTGGTAAACGCAATGCGTTCCCGAATGATTTCCGCCGTACCCATTACGCGCGCGATCTGATCGCAGCTTTTGGCGAGAAGGACAAGGAAGAGATCGACGGCCTGCAGGTCAATGTGAAGGTGGCAGGACGCGTCATTCGCATGCGCGGGCCGTTCCTGGTGATTCAGGATGTGTCCGAACAGATGCAGCTCTATTTCAATCCCAAAGAGCTGTCCGAGGAATTGCTGGCCGAGATCAAGGGTCTCGATCTGGGCGATATCGTGGGCGTCGAAGGCAAAGTCTTCAAGACCGGCAAAGGCGAGCTGACCGTGTGGATCAGTTCGCTGCGTCTGCTCACCAAAGCGTTGCGTCCGTTGCCGGACAAGTACCGTGGTCTCTCCGACACGGAAGTGCGCTATCGCCAGCGTTATATCGATCTGATTGCCAATCAGAGTTCACGTGACACCTTCGTCATGCGCTCGAAAATTGTCAGCAGCATGCGTCATTTCTTCGAGAGCCACGACTTCATGGAAGTCGAGACGCCGATGATGCACGTCATTCCCGGTGGCGCCTCCGCGAAGCCCTTTATCACGCATCACAACGCGCTGGATCAGCAGATGTATCTGCGTATTGCCCCAGAGCTGTATCTGAAGCGTCTGGTGGTCGGTGGCTTCGAGCGCGTCTTCGAAATCAATCGCAACTTCCGCAACGAGGGCCTGTCCACGCGGCACAACCCCGAGTTCACGATGATCGAGTTCTACCAGGCCTATGCCGACTATCATGACCTGATGGACCTGACTGAAAATTTGTTCCGCAAGATTGCGCAGGACGTGCTCGGCACGACTCAGCTCTCCTATCAGGGCTTGCCGCTGGATTTCGCCGTGCCGTTCAACCGCTTGAGTGTGCGCGAGTCCATCATTCGCTACTGTGAGGGTGTCGCCATGCACGACTTCAGAGATCGTGACGCCGTCGCCGCACTGGCGAAGCGGATGGCTGTGCCCATCGAGGATTCATGGGGCACCGGGCGTGTCGCCATGGCGATTTTTGATGAGCGTGTGGAGCACCAATTGCTGCAGCCGACCTTCATCACCGAGTATCCAACCGAGATATCGCCACTGGCCAGAAGCAACGACGAAAATCCTGAAGTCACCGACCGTTTCGAGTTGTTCATTGGCGGACGCGAGATTGCCAACGGTTTCTCCGAGTTGAACGATGCCGAGGATCAGGCAGAACGCTTCCACGCCCAGGTGGCGCAGAAAGAATCCGGTGACGACGAGGCCATGCATTACGATGCAGACTTCATTACGGCGCTGGAATTCGGTTTGCCTCCTACGGCGGGTGAGGGGATTGGTGTCGATCGTCTGGTGATGTTGTTTACCGATGCGCCTTCAATCAAGGATGTGCTGCTGTTCCCGCACATGCGTCCTCATCACGAAAAGTGACACTGGTGGAGAGTGGCCGATGGAGCGCGTGCGGCTGGAACAGTCCTGGAAAGACTTGCTGTTGCCGGAGTTCGAGCGCGACTACATGCGGTCACTGCGTGAATTTTTGTTGCGCGAGAAACAGCAGGGGAAAGTCATTTTCCCTGCTGGCAACGACATCTTCAATGCGCTGAACTCCACGCCGTTCGATCAGACCCGAGTCGTCATCCTGGGGCAGGATCCCTATCATGGCCCGGGTCAAGCTCATGGGCTGTGTTTTTCCGTTAGACCTGGAGTTGATACTCCGCCATCGCTGAAGAATATCTACAAGGAGATCGCGGCCGATTTGGGAATACCGCCGACGCGCAGTGGCTACCTCCAATCCTGGGCCGAGCAAGGCGTGTTGCTGCTCAACGCTGTGCTGACCGTTGAGGCAGGACGTGCGGCATCGCATCAGGGTAAAGGCTGGGAGCAATTCACGGATCGCATTGTGACGCTGCTCAATGAACGCCGTGAAGGTCTCGTATTTCTGCTGTGGGGAAGCTATGCGCAGCGCAAGGGTGAGATTATCGACCGCAACCGCCATCTCGTTCTTGAGTCCGTACATCCTTCGCCCCTGTCGGCGAGCCGTGGGTTTTTCGGCAATCATCATTTTTCCCGGGCTAACAGTTATCTGTCAGCGAACGGACAGACGCCAATCGATTGGCGCGTTCCAGAATGATTGAGAAGCAAGACAGAGAGGCAGCATGAGCGATTCAGATAATTCACAACAAGTTTGTGTGGTAGTGGGGGCGAGTCACGCCGGTTCGCAGCTGGCCGTGCAACTGCGCAAAGAGGGCTGGGCAGGGCGCATCATCCTGATCGGCGCAGAGACTCAATTGCCCTATCACCGGCCGCCGTTGTCGAAGGCCGTGCTCGCGGGTGAGAAGTCTGTTGATGAAATCGCATTGCGTCCCCGCAGCATGTATACGGCCAGCGCTGTGGAGCTGCGTCTTGGCGAGCGTGTCGAGAGTCTGGATGTGCAGAAGAAATCTCTGCTGTTGAGCACTGGAGAGAAAATTGCTTATGACAAGCTCGCGTTGTGCACCGGTGCCAGGGTGCGCAGGCTGGGACTGGGAGATGATCTGGAAGGTGTGCACTATCTGCGCACGGCAGATGATGTCGCGAGCCTCAAACCGGAGCTGATCGCAGGCCGGCGAGCGGTGATTATCGGCGGTGGTTATATCGGTTTGGAGACGGCTGCTGTGCTGACGCAACTGGGGCTTGAAGTCACCATATTGGAGGCCGCCGAGCGCCTGTTGCAGCGTGTCACAAGCGTCGTGATGTCAGAATATTTTCAGCGCCTGCACGAGGCGCATGGTGTGAGAATCGTCACTCATGCCCATGTGAGACGCATTGCAGGCGATGATGGCAGAGCGTGTGCAGTTGTGTGTGCTGATGGCACTGAATTCGCGGCCGATCTCGTCATTGTTGGCGTGGGTGTGATTCCCGAGACAAGCCTGGCCGAAGCGGCAGGCCTGGAAGTGGTCAATGGGATCAAAGTGGACGAGTATGCGCGGACCACTGCTGCTGACGTCTATGCCGCTGGTGATTGCACCTGGCACCCCTGTGCCCTGTATGGTCATCATGTGCGGCTGGAGTCGGTTCAGAATGCGCTCGATCAGTCACGCGTTGCAGCTGCCAATATTGCCGGAAAGCAGATCGCCTATGAAGCCTTGCCGTGGTTCTGGTCGGATCAATATGCGGTCAAGCTGCAAAGCGCCGGGCTGTTGAGTGGCTATGACGATATGCTGGTGCGAGGTGATCGCAGTAATCGTGATGGCACAGGTTTTTCAGTGTTCTACTTCCGTGAAGGGAAGATGATCGCGGCGGACTGTGTCAATCGAGCCAAGGAATTTATTGCCTGCAAGCGTCTGATTGCCGAGCGCCTGGACGTCAACAGGCAGGCGCTGCTGGATGAGGCCACTGCTCCCGACACGTTCGCGTCAGTTTGACTGGACGCCGCCAGTGTAGATGCAGCCACTGGTGCAGGTCTCGCGAATCTCAATGCTGCAGAGTTGCGGTAACACAGGCTGGAGTTTGTTCCAGATCCAGAGCGCGAGATTCTCGCTGGTGGGGTTTTCGAGACCGGGAATTTCGTTCAAATAGTAATGATCGAGCTGTTTCCAGATTGGATGGAAGGCTGCCTTGATGTCGCCGAAATCCATGACCCAGCCGGAATGCTCGCCTACCTCTCCCGACACGGCGACTTTCACCATGAAGGAATGCCCATGCAATCGGGCGCACTTGTGCCCCTCGGGAACATGAGGGAGTCGATGTGCTGCTTCGAAGGTAAATTCTTTGTAGATCTGCATGATAACCGGGGGTTTGTTGGGAATGAGCGGCGGCAATGCTACCGGGAGTCGCGTTTCAAGTACAGTTGGATTGACATATAATCCGGGGCGTCAGCCCGCGCCAATCAGGAAAAAGCATGCCTGAAAATCAGACATCTGCTATCCGCTTTCTGAAAATCATTTCCCGTTTCCTGCTCAAGGGCCGGCGTCTTCCCGTGGCTATTGGGCTGCTGGTGACTTTCCTGGTGACCTGGATGGAGATTGCGCCAGCACCGGGAGTTGGCACTCTGATCGGGCGTCTGGACAATCTGATATACGATCAACGATTCAACCTTATGCCCAAGCCGGTCAAAAATCCGGAGAACAAGATTGTGATCGTCGATATCGACGAGCGCAGTCTGCAGGTCGAGGGACAGTGGCCGTGGGATCGCTTCAAGGTAGGCCGACTGGCAGAAAAGCTCGAGGAATACGGCGTATTGGTAACGGGGTTCGACGTCACATTTCCCGAGCCGCAGCGCAATGTAGTTCAGGATCTGCTCGGACGGGTGGGCAACGAGCGGCTGGGGGGAGGGCTGGCAACGCAACTGCTGGGGCTGGAGACGGAGCTGGATGCCGATCGCTACATGGCGCAGGCCATCAGTGGTCCGCTGATGTCAGTGGTGCTGTCGATATCCTTCAATCCCGTGCAGGAAGTCCAATACGGATCTTTACCCGACTCGATAGTGAATATCGATGCCAACATTGCTGACC
Source organism: Gammaproteobacteria bacterium (assembly GCA_030654835.1). GTDB lineage: Bacteria > Pseudomonadota > Gammaproteobacteria > Pseudomonadales > Pseudohongiellaceae > UBA5078. Next base: position 176,585 of record JAURWS010000012.1, read on the forward strand.
GTGTTTCCCTGCAGGAAATGGCCGGGTACACGAGCAATATCGCCGTGCTGCAGGAAGCCGCTGCGGGTGCAGGCATCATGAATCAGCTGCCAGACCTTGATGGCATCATTCGCCGCGTTCCCTTAGTAGTGCGCTATCAGAATCAGCTCTACCCAACGCTGGCTCTGGAAATGGCGCGAGTCTATTTCTTTGAGGATCGCTTCGATCTGGTCACACAGCCCTTCGGCGATGTGCATCAGGTAGAGGGTATCCGTATCGGCAGCAACGCCGGTCAGTATGAATTGGCCACCGATAGCAGGGCGCAGGTGCTGGTGCCTTATACCGGCCGCTCCATCCTGAGTGGTGAAGGCCAATTTCCATTCGTGTCGGCGACAGATGTCCTTAACGATAATGTTGACCCTGCCGTCCTGGAGAATGCTCTGGTACTGGTGGGCACCACTGCAACGGGCCTGTTTGATTTGCGCTCTACGCCACTGGAGGCCGTGTACCCGGGAGTAGAGGTGCACGCCAATATTCTCAACGGCCTGCTTGATTCGTTCGTCGTTCAGGAAATTGCCGCAGGACAGCAGACGGATCTGCAGCAAGTCATGAACGGGATTGAGCAATCCCGAGGCATCGCCTTCCCTTATCAACCAGTCTGGGAGCATGGCGCGATAGCGTTTACATTGCTGGTCGCTGGCGTGCTGTTGAGTGTGTTGTTGCCAGCACTTGGTCCTGCCGTTCTCGCGGTGATGATGCTGGCGCTGCTGGCGATAGCGATCTGGAGCAATTTCCTGCTGTGGTCCGTGTATCGCATGGACATCTCGCTGACGTTGATCCTTCTCCTGATCGTACTGCTTGGCGTCGTCAACATGGCCTATGGATTCCTCAGCGAGCGTCGCTCACGCAAAGCCATCAAAGGAATGTTCGATCAATATGTGCCACCGGCCCACATCGATGAGATGCTGCATAATCCGGATGCCTATACCTTTGCCGGTGAGAGTCGCGAGATGACAGTGCTGTTCGCCGATATCCGCGACTTTACCACAGTGTCCGAGGCGTTGACCGCGACTGAACTGAAGCAGCTGCTGAATGAGTTTTTTACGCCAGTCACCGGCATCATCTTCGAGCACAACGGCACAGTGGACAAGTATGTCGGCGACATGGTGATGGCATTTTGGGGCGCGCCTTTGAAAGATCTGAATCACCGCTATAACGGCGTCAATGCGGGGCTGCACATTCTCGAAAAGGTCGAAGAATTATGCGTGGAATTCGAGGCCAAAGGATTTCCAAGAGTCAAGATCGGTGTCGGTATAAACAGCGGCATGATGAACGTGGGAGACATGGGATCTGTGTATCGACGCGCGTATACCGTGCTCGGTGACGCAGTGAATCTGGCCTCGCGACTTGAGGGGTTGACGAAATATTACGGCGTGAAATTTCTGCTCGGTGAGCAAACGGTCAACGGGCTGGAAGGTTTCGTGTGCCGATTGATCGACAAGGTCAAAGTGAAAGGCAAAGACAAGGCCGTGAAAATTTATGAGCCCATGTGTCGCACTGCAGAGGCTACGCCGGAATTGCGCGACAGTATTGAAGAATACGAGAAGGCACTGAACTGCTATTTCAACAAGGACTGGGACGTGGCGCAGACACAGTTTGAAGCGTTGCAGCAGAAATTTCCGCAGGCGTTGTTGTATAAAATTTATCTTGAAAGAATAGAGTCTTTGCGACACGAAAATTTGCCGGAAGACTGGGATGGTTCGTATCAGCACATGAGCAAATAATCGCGTTTAGCAGCTTCAAACAACCTTAGTCAAGGCTTGTATACGAACCTTGCGTTGTTCAAAAAACAGCTGAGGAAATTTATTGACATGTCACCCTAAGTCGGTAAAATGCGCGTCACCTAAGAGAGCGGGTGATTAGCTCAGTTGGTAGAGCGTCGCCCTTACAAGGCGAATGTCGGGGGTTCAAATCCCTCATCACCCACCAGTAAGGCGCTTCACTGCCAAGCTGTTGCTCCGGGAAACCAAGGCAAGTCAGACGAGATTGCTGCTGTAGTTAATAAGTTGTAGAGAAGTTTGTGTGGACCGGTAGTTCAGCCGGTTAGAATGCCGGCCTGTCACGCCGGAGGTCGCGGGTTCGAGTCCCGTCCGGTCCGCCACTACACTTCGTCATCGCTCAAGTTATTCTTAAGTTCCTCTCAGTTTCCTTTCCAATTTTTTACCTGAATCTCATTGATTTTTACACGGCCTGAACTGCAATCGATTCGCGATGCCATTCCCCAGGCGGCGGGAGTGTCACTGCAGATGTTGCGGCTGGATCTGCTGCATCCGCAACTCTCAGGAAACAAGTGGTACAAACTTCGACTGAATCTGCAGGCGGCCAAAGAAAAAGGGCACGACACGGTATTGAGTTTTGGTGGCGCCTATTCCAACCACTTGCACGCCCTGGCGGCCGCGGGGAGGATACGGGGGCTCAAGACCATTGGCGTGGTGCGCGGCGAGCCTGCTGAACCCATCAACGCGACGCTGACATTTGCCCGCCAACAAGGCATGGAGTTGTATCACGTGACCCGTGCCGACTATCGGAGCAAGAACAGTCCCGCTTTTATTGCCTGTTTACGGGAGCGCTTTGGTGACTTCTTTCTGATTCCCGAGGGCGGCGCCAACGTTGCCGGGGTGCAGGGCTGCGCCGATATTGCCGAATTGCTGAACTGGTCCACACCTGTCGCCGCATCGTCCTGTCCCTCTGAGCGAGTTGTTGCGCTGGCCTGTGGCACGGGAACGACGTTGGCGGGCCTGCTCCTTGGCCGAAGGGAAGACTATCGAATTCTCGGGGTTGCGGCCTTGAAGGGCGACTTCCTGGAGAACGATGTGCGCACGGCGCTGCATAACTGTGGAGTTGCTGATCCCGGCAATTGGCGCATCACTCAGGAGTGGCATGGCGGTGGCTACGCCCGCTTTAGTCCCGAACTTCTCGGTTTCATCCGGGGTTTTCAGCAACGCACGGGCATCCCATTGGAGCCAGTCTATACCGGCAAATTGATGCAGGGTCTCTATCGCATGCTGGAGCGAGGTGAATTTCCTCGCGGCACCGAGATCATCGCCATTCATACCGGTGGTTTGCAAGCCTCACCAGCGTTTGTGGAAAATATTCCCACGTAGCGCCGCCTGTCTCGTTCACGTATACTGAGCCCCGTTTTGATGCGGGCCAGAGCAAGTGACCGAAGTATGCTGACGTTGTGCATGACGACACTGGAACGAATTTCTGCGCGGTTGACTCAAGTCGGCCGCGTCGTGCTGGCTATTGTGTTGTTCTGTCAGTCGGCGGCGCTCTTTGCCCAGCAGCAGGATATATTCTCGGCCACCCAGGCTAATGACGACGCCGCGCTCTGGACACTGGCTACCGCCGATCTTTCATGGCCGACACTGCCCGCTCATGCGAGCGATCCGGTGGCCATCACCATCCAGCCTGCCGCCCTCTCCAGACTCCATGCGGGAATGAGCTTCGTAGCGCCCGCAATGAGCGCCGCAGAGGCTGCTCATCCCGTTCTCATCACGCACGAAAGCACCTATATCAATGGCGATTCAGTGTTTCGAGGAGAATTGCTCGACTCCCAGTCTTCGGCGCCCCTTGTCCTGACGGTGGGCCTGAACAGCGTGTTTGCCTATCTGGAAGTAGGGGACGTCGTCTGGCAGCTCTATGCCAACCGGCAGGATTCCTCCGCCCCCTTTGTTGGCTGGATCTATCAGGCCAGGCCACTGCCTTTCCAGCACCTCGATCAGGATTTTGTGATTCCAGACCGTGGACAGGGGCCGCTTGCTCCGGTCGCGGTGCCGGACCCCCTCAGTCAGGCGCTGAGCCTCAATGGCAGCACGGGTGTGGATAAGGGAGTGCTAAAGACTCTGGAGGCGCGCAGCTCCGGCATCAACAACGGCAACTTCGCGATCAACCAACAGTTCAGCAGTAGCAGCGTGCTGGTCGGCGGCAAGGTCGATGTCACGGTCAACCTCAAGAACATCAGCGGCGAGCGTCATCAGGACCTCGTCCTGAACGTCTATTTTGTTCTGGAAAATACCACTTTGGTGGCGGCTCCTGATGGCTGCCGGACGGGGCTGCTGGCCGGACAGGCCGTTCTCAACTGCGTGTTGGGGGACTTCGCGCCGAACGAGTCGCGGGCTCTCGTCTATACAGTAGCCACAGGCCCGCAATCCAAGCCCTATGTCGTCAGCACTGCGGTTGTTGGCACGTTGCGTCACGACGCCCAGTTGAATGTGGTTGAGGATATCCGCATGGACAGCGATGGCGATGGCATCAGTGATCGCAACGAGGCGTTGCTCGGCACCAACCAGCGCGACGCCAGCTCGGTGGATCGCAGCAATGTCGTGATCGATGTCATGGCTCTGTACACGCCTGGCGCAGCGGACTTGTATGGTGGTGACGCGGCGACGCGCATCAATCAGCTCATCGGAATCGCGAATCAGATTTATGCCGATAGCCACGTCGGCATTACCTTGCGGCCGGTCTATCACGGCCAGGTGGATTATGACGATGCGGTAGATATGGATACGGCATTGACGGCATTGACCCGCAAGACCCACCCGGCGTTTGCTCACGTGGATGTTCTGCAGGAGACCTATGGTGCCGATCTGGTGATGCTGTTCAGACCCCAGGGAGTGGAGCGTGCGCGCTGCGGTCTGGCGAATCTCGGTGGCTTCAACACACAGGGTGACTTCCTGTCGACAGCGGAGAAGGACTTCGCTTATTCGGATATCGCCATAGACTGTCCGGTCAGCTCGGTAGTGGCTCATGAACTGGGCCATAACATGGGGCTGACTCACTCGAAACGGGAGGATGGCTTCGGCGGCACCTTTGATTTCGCGACAGGATATGGCGTAGATGCGCAGTTCGTGACCGTGATGGCGTATCCCGGCGCCTTCAATACCAGTGTCCGGCTGGCACGTTTCTCCAGCCCGCTGCTCGATTGTCTGGGAGTGCCCTGTGGCGTCAACGCGAACGATCCCGTCCATGGTGCGGACGCCGCACTGGCACTGAATCTGGTGCGCCATCAGATTGCCAGCTATTTCCCTACCCGGGTGCCCATGCTGCCGGCCAGGCACGTGGTGAACAGCAACGGCACGCCTACGGATGCGCGCATCGCCCTGGCGGCGAGCGTGAACAAGGGGCTGAGTTATGTCTCGGCGGTGACCCCCAAAGACAATATCGACGTCAATCTCAGTCTGATTGTCGACAGTCGGCACATCGGCCGTAACGGCGTCATGTATGTGCTGGTCACGCTGGATGGAAAAACATTCTTCCTGTTGGACAAGGCGGGGCGCGTCGCCCGCTGGGACGGTTCAGTTGCCGGACTCGTCTCCTTCGGGCCAGCGGCGGCACTGCAACCTGTCGAGTATGTGCGGCTCGTCAATGCGGCCCGTTTCGGCAATGATCTCGTCAACCAGCGCTTGCAGATATACATCGCCTACCGGGTGCTGGACACGGAAGAGGTCATCTACACGACTGAGCCCATGACGCTGGAAATCACCCCCTGATCGCCTCTTGACTACCTGCTTGCCACCCCGGCTGCTTACGGCCAGCTCTCTGTTATACTGGCGCCCGCGCCCGCTGGGGCCGTCTACAGAGGAGTGTATGAAAGCATTCAATCGCATAGGGTTGGTCGGGCGTCCCGGACACGCGGGTGTCGTGGAATCGATGCAGCGACTGGACAATGTCCTGCAATCCCTCGGCCTGCAGGTCATCATCGAGGAGAGCAGCGCGCCGTTGCTTCCTGGCAATCGTCTGGAGAAGGTGCCGCGCGACCATCTCGGCGCGCACTGTGATCTGGTGATTGTGGTTGGCGGCGACGGCAGCATGCTCAGCGTGGGGCTCACTCTCGCGGCACACGGGGTGCCGGTGCTTGGCGTCAACCGCGGCAGGCTGGGATTTCTCACCGACATCCTGCCGGAGGACATCGAATCCCGGATCGGGCCGATTCTGGCCGGCAAATACACCGAGGAGAGCCGCTTCCTGATCGAGTGCCAGCTGCAGCGCGCGGGCTCCATCATCAGCAGCGGATGTGCGCTGAACGACGTGGTCCTGCATCCCGGCACGGCAGCGCGCATGATTGAATTCGAACTGTTCATCGACGAACAGTTCGTCAACAGCCAGCAATCCGATGGCCTGATTGTGGCGACGCCGACCGGTTCCACCGCTTACTCCTTGTCCGCCGGTGGTCCGATTATGCACCCCAGTCTCAATGCGCTGGTGCTGGTGCCGATGTACCCCCATTCGCTCGGCAGCCGTCCGCTGGTGATCGATGCCGACAGCACTATTCGCATACTGGTCGGCAAGCAGCGCTCCATCCTGCCGCAGATCAGCTGTGATGGCGCCATCAGCTTCAGCACCACTCCCGGCGACTCTGTGATTGTGCGCAAGAAGGCGGAACCACTGCGCCTCATTCATCCGCTGGACCACAACTTCTATCAGACCTGTCGCAGCAAACTCGGCTGGGGCAATCGCCTGGTGCGCTCTGATGATTAGAGCGGCCGTAGTGGATGTCGGCACAGACTTGCGACCGGTGCTCGCGGCTCTAGCACAGCAGGGCATTCGTTGCCGCGTCAACGAAGAGAGTGGCAAGCAGGTGATCTGGGTCGCCAGCGAGCAGGAGGCCGTGCATGTGGCGGCACTGGTCGAGCATCTGCAGCAATTGCGCGCGCAGGGGGCCATTCCAGAGACGACAGTCGCCAATGATGGCGGTCTGGCTGGCTATTTCCCTGTAGGACAATATGTCGGCAATCTTCTCCTGGCCATACGAACCGCGCCGGTCACCCTTTTCCTGATTGCTGCCGCATTGCTGGTTGCCGCCATCAGCCAATTGGGCACCAACCTGCAGCCAGTAGAGAGCCTGTTTTATCCCACGTTGAACCCTGGACCCAGCGCTGGCCTGGCAACCTTGCTCTCCATTCTGGGAGATATCTCCGGCCCCGCTGACCTCTTGCGCACCCTGACTCCGGCGCTGCTGCACTTTGGCGCCGTCCACCTGATCTTCGACACGCTATGGCTCTGGTATTTCGGGCGCCTGATCGAGGGGCAGCAGTCGAGCCTGCTGTATTTCGTCGTGGTGCTCTTCATTGCCTTTGTCTCCAATACCACCCAATACGTATGGAACATGTCGCCGAATTTCGGAGGGCTGTCTGGCGTGGTATATGGGTTGCTCGGCTATATCTGGATGTGGCAAACGCTGATCCCGAGAGGGAGGCTGCGACTACCCCCGGCGATGATCGGTTTCATGCTCGCGGCACTGGTGTTGATGGAGGTCGTTGCCTCCGGCTGGATCGCCTCCGCAGCGCACGCAGGAGGCTTGATCGCTGGTATGATGGCTGGCCTGTTGACCGCTTCATGGCGGCGTTTTAGATAGGCTCTATTTAGACAAACCAGGAACACTCTTCTATGTTCGAAAAATTCGAGTCCCAGCAGTATGACTCCCTGCAGGCGCTTATCGACAGCATCACGCCGGAGATTCATGAAAACCTGAAGACAGCTGTGGAGATCGGCCGTTGGGCAAATGGCGACAGGCTGACGCCAGAGCAGCTCGAACACAGCCTGCAGGCGATCATCGCCTACGAGGCTCGCCACCTCAGTGAAGAGCAGCGCATCGGTTTCATCGACACCAGCGGGCTGAAGAAGTCCCATTGTGACGAGCCTGGCCATACGCATGCTCCTGGTGACAGTTGTGCCACAGACCAGACCAAGATGACCTGGGTAGATGACGCCCCGCACACCACTCACTGACGAGGCAAGGACGATAACTTGAATTCTGCAGCCCGCGGCACTGCCCGCAAAATGACGACACGACTAAGTGCCCCGGTGAGCTACAGCCTGCCGCTGGGCGATACACAGGTGCCGCTCAATCCCCTGCTCGGCACCCATGTGCGGCTGCAATTCAGCGGCCAGATCAACTGCGTACACTGTGGCCGCAATACCGCCAAGAGTTTCAATCAGGGCTACTGTTATCCCTGCTTCATGAAGCTCGCGCAATGTGACTCCTGCATCATCCACCCCGAGAAGTGCCACTTCGACCAGGGCACCTGCCGTGAGCCGGAGTGGGGAGAGCAGTTCTGCATGCAGGACCATATTGTTTATCTCGCCAACTCCTCTGGCGTGAAGGTCGGCATCACGCGCGCCACGCAAATTCCCACGCGCTGGATCGATCAAGGCGCCGTGCAGGCGCTGGCCATCATGCGCGTGCGCACTCGTCTGCAGTCGGGCACGCTGGAGATGCTGTTCAAACAACACGTGGATGACAAGACCAACTGGCGCGATATGCTCAAGGGCGGCGATCATCTGACCGACCTGCATGCGGATAGCGCGCGCCTGCGCGAAGCCTGTCGCGTGGACATCGACGAACTGAAACAGCGCTTCGGCTTTCACGCCATCAGTGAGCTGACTGGCATCGATCCGGTGCTGATCGATTATCCGATTCTTGCCTATCCCGAGAAGATCAACTCCTTCAATTTCGACAGCGATCCGCTGGTCGAAGGGACACTGCAAGGCATCAAGGGACAGTACCTGATTTTTGACACCGGCGTAATCAACATGCGTCGCTATGCCGGCTACAACCTTGAGCTATTAAACTGAACCCCGTGGGAGCTTGCCTTGCAAGCGATTGGTGTCATGCAAAACCGTCGCGAGCAAGGCTCGCTCCCACACGTTGCACACTATCGAGCGAATCATCATCATGAAAAACGCCCAACCCAAAACCATCTACTTGAAAGACTACCAAGCCCCGGCCTTCCTGATCGATGAGACCGATCTGCGCTTCGAACTCGGCGAAGACTTCACCCTGGTGAGTTCGCGACTGGAGATGCGCCGCAACCCGGCATTCGCCGAGCACAGCAACCTGCCGCTGGTGCTGGATGGACAGGATATGGTGCTGGAGCGCGTACTCATTGATGGCCGCGAGCTGCAGCCAGATGAGTATCGCATCGATGAAGAGACGCTGACGATTCACGCGCTGCCCAAGGCGGTAGACGAGAACGGTGCACGCTTCATTCTGGAATGCCAGACCCGCATCAAGCCGCAGGAGAACACCAGCCTTGAAGGCCTCTACAAATCCAAGAAAATGTTCTGCACGCAATGCGAAGCCGAGGGCTTTCGCAAGATCACTTATTATCTGGATCGTCCCGATGTCATGTCGCGCTTCACCACAACAGTGGTCGCAGAAAAATCGCGCTACCCGGTGCTGCTCTCCAACGGCAACGCCATCGACAGCGGCACGGAGAGCGATGGTCGTCACTGGGTGAAGTGGCAGGACCCGTTCCGCAAACCCTGCTATCTGTTTGCGTTGGTCGCCGGCAATCTGGAGCATGTCGAAGACACCTTCGTCACCTGCTCCGGTCGCACCATCACGCTACGCATTTTTGTGGAAAGCAAAGACCTCGACAAGTGTGCGCACGGCATGTTGTCGCTGAAAAATTCCATGGCCTGGGACGAGAAAGTCTTTGGCCGTGAATACGATCTGGATATCTTCATGATCGTCGCCGTCGATGACTTCAACATGGGGGCGATGGAGAACAAAGGCCTGAATATTTTCAACACTTCGTGCGTGCTGGCCAATCCTGCTACCACGACCGATGTGGCGTTTCAGCGCGTCGAAGCAGTGGTGGCACACGAATATTTCCACAACTGGTCGGGCAATCGCGTGACCTGTCGTGACTGGTTTCAGCTTAGCCTGAAGGAAGGTTTCACGGTGTTCCGCGACGCGGAATTTTCCGCCGACATGGGGTCGCGCACCGTCAAACGCATCGATGATGTCAGCTTCCTGCGCACCACCCAGTTCGCCGAAGATGCAGGCCCGATGGCCCACTCAGTGCGGCCGGATTCCTACATGGAAATCTCCAACTTCTACACGCTGACCATCTACGAGAAGGGCGCGGAAGTGGTGCGCATGATCAAGGAGTTGCTCGGTGACGAGCACTTCCGCAAGGGCAGCGATCTGTATTTCGAACGCCACGACGGGCAGGCCGTCACCACCGAAGATTTCGTGAAGGCGATGGAGGATGCGAGTGGCGTTGACCTGACGCTGTTCCGCAACTGGTATGCGCAGGCCGGCACGCCGCACCTCGATGTCAGCGAGCAATACGACGCGACCGCACGCACCTATACACTGTCGGTGACACAGTCCTGTCCTCCGACGCCAGAGCAACCCGTGAAGCTGCTATTCCACATTCCACTGCGCATGGGGTTGCTGGATCGGCAGGGCAACGAGCTGGTGCTGCGATTGGCAGGCGAGGAGGGCGACAGTGCCGTGACCGAGCGTGTGCTGGATGTCACCGCCCGTCAGCAGAACTTTGTCTTCACCGGCATCGACAGCAAGCCCGTGCCTTCGTTGCTGCGTGGCTTCTCTGCGCCTGTGAAACTGGCCTTCGATTACGCACGCGATGATCTGCTGTTCCTGATGACCTACGACACCGATGGTTTCAACCGCTGGAATGCCGCACAACAACTCGGCGTCGAGGTGATGACGGAATTACTGCGAGACCAGCAGGCGGGCAGGGCGCTGGTGCTCGATCAACGCGTCATTACCGCATTCGCCAGTATCCTGCAGACCTGCATCGACAACTGTCACAGCGGTGCCGCTCAGGACAAGGAAATGGTCGCGCAGTTGCTGACACTGCCAGTCGAAGCCTATTTGAGCGAACTGGCTACCGAGATCGATGCGGCAGGAATTCACGCCGTGCGCGAATTCGTGGCGAATGAAATAGCTCGCAATCTAAAAGACAGTTTCTACGCGCTCTACGAATTAAATGCCGAGTACGAACCCTATCGTGCCGATGCTGCAGGCATCGCGCGCCGCGCGTTGAAGAACACTTGTCTTTCTTATCTGATGCGGACTGACGACACACGCTGGTTGAAGGTCTGCCAGTATCTGTACAGCACCGCTGACAATATGACCGACGTTGCCGCCGCGTTGCGATTGATGGTCAATAACGAAATGACTGGTGCCGCTGAACTCAGTGCCAGCGCTCTCGCCGATTTCTATCAGAAGTGGCAACACGAAGCGCTGGTGGTCGATCAGTGGTTCAGTGTGCAGGCGACCTCGGTGCTGCCGGGAACACTCGCCCGCGCGAAAGCATTGATGAATCATCCCGCCTTCGATATCAAGAACCCGAACAAAGTGCGCGCGCTGATCGGCGCATTCTGTGGTCAGAATCCGGTGCAGTTCCACGACATCTCCGGCGCCGGTTACGAGTTCCTTGCCGACCGCATTCTGCAGTTGAACACATTGAATCCGCAGATCGCCTCGCGCCTGCTGACACCGCTGACGCGCTGGAAAAAATACAATCCTACCCGGCAAGCGCTGATGCGCGCGCAATTGGAGCGCATCGCAGCCGATACGACGTTGTCCAAGGATGTGTATGAAGTGGTGGTGAAGAGTTTGAAGTAGGGGAGACGGATGTTTGAACGGAGCAAGTTGTATTTGCCAGACAAATACTTGGAGCAAGTAAAGGCTTTGTTGTTACTCCAGATTCCGGATGCTGAAGTTTGGGCTTATGGCTCCCGTGTGAATGGGAATTACCATGAGACCAGCGATCTGAATCTTGTGGCACGTTTCTCATCGTCAGGAAAGCAAGATGCATCTACATTGTCTGAATTGCGAGAAGCATTTACCGAGAGCAACCTGCCTATTTTTGTCAGAATTGTCGACTGGGATGGTATACCCGATTCTTTCAGGGATGAAATAACCGCAGGGTATATTGTGGTGCAAGCCAATTTAAGTTGAATGTGGTCTGAAAATTACAGCGACACTAGATCAGAAGAGGGCTGAGTGAGCGGGGCCTAGCGAATTTAATTTATATGGAGATACTTATGCCGCTTTGAGTAATAGATGATTAGCAGCATCAAGAGGCGAGCTGGAGGTAAAGAGATGTATATCACGCCGTCCAGCTTCGTACTTTAATTCCTCTACAAAATCAGAGATAGCAGCTGATTCCAATTCAATCGTATTCCCAGGGACTTGGAAAATAAGCTCACAAGTTTGTGGTTTGAATAATGTAATGTGGTCTCGCAAACAGTCCAGCTGCCATAACTTACTTTGAGCTCTGATCAAGCTCGTCTGAATGCTCTGGGAGTTTGAGATCGCGTCAAATTGAGCAGCGTAGTTTTCCGAGAGAAAACCAAACTTTATAGGCATACCACCACTACCTTTGATACTTACCTCTCTCTCAAACATTCCTTTCAAATCTTTTCTTCTGCGAACGACTTCTTCTACAATGCAGTGACGCCATATTTCAGGAGCAGTTTTCACTTTGATACTTACCGCCTTGTTGATGCGCTCATATTCATCAGCGACTGCAAACGAAGAACTGTGCATTGCTGCCCTGAAAACGCCTTCATCAAGGCTATTTGCGCGAGAAACTGACATGGTGCTTGAAAAAAAGCCATCCAAAGGCGGTTCCCAAGGACTTGCTAAACTATTAAATGCATAAAACTTTTCAGATGCGTCCATACATAGATTCAATGCCCCAGCAATTCTTCCTCCAAATTTTTCTCCGAAAATTATTTTTAATTTGTGAGTAGGAATCAGCTTAACCGCCATTACTTTCTGATCCATGCCCTTCACGACTACACCCAAAGTAAATCTTTCTCCAGAATTCTGTACAGGCTCAACTTGCAAGCTGCGCCATGCAAATTCATACTTTGGTATCTGTGGGAATTGTTCTTTCATAATTACTGCTTTTCGGCGGATTCATCTTCGATGAGCCTCTTCCGACGTGGCGCCAAGTTTCTTTGTTTTTATATAGCGCAAAGCATAACTTCCACGACTCTCGTTGAGAACCCCTAACAGATCAATTCGAGATTAATAGTTTATTGGATTTATGCGATAACACGCTGCTGTTCTGCCACTGCGAAACGCTACGCCGTATTCGTCCTCAGCGTCCGCGTCGCCGCCACATCCCCCTTCGCCACATTGATGATCATGTCCGTGGTCACCGGCACGCGGTTGAACAGATGCCCCCCCATCGCATTCGAGATCGCACACACCAGCGCCGCCGCCGCGCAGCCCTGAATGGGCTCGCCGACACCCTTGGCGCCGACCGGATTTTGCGGATCGGGAATCTCCACGCCAGCCCAGCTCATCGTGGTTTTCACATCGAGGTACGACGGCGGTTTAGCCTGGTGGAGCCAGACATTGGCGGGCAGGCCGTTCTGCGGGTCATAGGTGTGGCGTTCGAAACCAGCCAGTCCGAAACCCATGATCGCAGCGCTCTTCATCTGCGCGCCCAGCCCTTGCGGATGCAGGATGGTGCCGCAGTCGGCCACGCCCATGTAGTCGAGAATGTCGTACTTGCCGGTGTCCGGGTCTAGCGCGATCTGCACGAAACCGGCAGCGAGTCCCGCCACGGCGCCCTGACGCGGGATGGTGTCCTTTGCCACACCGATCAAGCCGGTGCCGGCGATGCCTGCGACCGAGGCGCTGGTCATGGCATTGATACCTTCGGGGGCGATCTGGCCGCTGAATTCGCCGCCCAGGGCGATGGCGCGCTGTGCCGCCTCGGCATAGCTGAGGGAGCGGCTGGGGTCTGCGCGCAGGAAGACGCGCTCGTCACCAATCTCGAAATCCTCTGGCGTTCCGCCCAGGTCCAGCGCGGCGATGCGCAGCAGTTTGTCCAGTGCATCCATGGCCGCCACATAATTGGTGCGCGTCATGGTGAACGAGGTGTTGCTGCCGAACTGGCCCAGATTCCAGGGCAGGTGATGACGGCTGTCGCCACGCTCCACCACGCAATTTTCCCAGCGGCACTTCAACACCTCGGCCGCGACGCGGGAGGTGGTGGCATAGGAATAGGTGCCCAGATTGCCGACGCCAGTGTGGATGTGCAGCACGCCATCCGGCGTGATACGCACGAGCCCGTCGAAGCCATTGGCGCCTGCGGAATGGTAAGCCTGACCGATGCCGACACCGATCAGTTTGTTGCCCACGCGCTGGCCGTTGCGGGCGAATTTTTCCTGCCAGCCGAAGGCTTCGGCGCCGATGCGCAGTGCCTCGGGCAGATAGGCGCTGGTCACGGACCCCTGCGTGTCGCCAAACAGGGCGTCGTTGCCCGGTGCATTGATGATGCGGATATCCAGCGGGTCGATGCCCAGTTCGCGAGCCGCCTTGTCCAGCAACGGTTCGATGGCTACCGCGAGCTGGTTCTGGCCCGGACCGCGCTGTGGCCCTTTGGTGGGCGTATTGGTGAAGACAGGAATGCCGCGAAAGCGCATGGCCACTGGCGTGTAAACGAGCGACATGGCCTCACCAGCAGATAGCCAGTCCGAGAAGCCCGCGTTGCCACCATTGTCCTGAATGATGTAGAGGTCTGCTGCGAGCAGGCGTCCGTCGGCGCGGAACCCGAGCTTGGCGCGGCCTTGGAAGCCGTGGCGGGCGGAGCCGATGGCGTATTCTTCCTCGCGGGTGATGCGCATCATCACCGGCTGGCCGATCTTCTTCGCAAAGTGTGCGGGGATCACCATGGAGGGATAGCCTGCGCCCTTGGAGCCGAAGCCGCCACCGCAGAATTCGGCGATGAAGACGAGATCCTGTGGCGCGATGCCGATGTAGGAGGCGATTGTCGGCACCGGGAAACTCTGGCTCTGGCTGGAGCCATACAGGAAGCATTTGCCATTTTCCCAATAGGACATGGACGAGCGCGGTTCCATGGAGTGGTGCGCGTTGCTGGCGGTCACGAAACTCTCGTCGAGGATGAAGGCGGCTTGCGCGAAGCCGGCGTCGAGATCCCCGATCACCCATTCCTCGGTCGGCTCGCCTTGAGGCAATTGCCCGGCATCCATGGCAGCAAACTCCTCGCGCGTCCAGTGCATGGCGTTGACGCCAGGGTTCAACGTGTCGTTGTCGAGACTGCCTTCCACCAGCGAGGCGCCGGGCACGTTGCCGCCGATGCGGGCATGGGCGCCATCTGGCTGGAGGCTCGTGAGCGGGTCGACGGAGAATGGCAGGCGCTCGAAGTTGATGATGATGGCCGCGAT
Organism: Gammaproteobacteria bacterium; assembly: GCA_030654835.1. GTDB lineage: Bacteria > Pseudomonadota > Gammaproteobacteria > Pseudomonadales > Pseudohongiellaceae > UBA5078. Next base: position 191,594 of record JAURWS010000012.1, read on the forward strand.
GGCATCTTCAGCCGTCTTCTCGTCCACCGCCGCAACGGCCAGTATCGGTTCGCCTACATACACGGGTTCGTTGGTGAGAATCTGCCGTTCCACGCCGGGCAACCGGGGCACATCGTCGGCGGTCAGGACTCCAATGACACCGGGGATACGCATGGCCTCAGAGGTGTCGATGCTGACGACCCGCGCATGGGGGATAGGGCTGGTGAGGAGGCGGCAATAGACCATGCCGTCCACTTTGAAGTCTTCTGCATATTTTGCTGCGCCGGTGACTTTGGCGTGCAGGTCCGGCGGAGTGTAGTCCTTGCCGATCAGGGAGTAAGCCATGCTGGGTCTCCTGTGTTGTTCTTATGAATTGCTGTTATCGATCATGGTTCTTGCAGGACAGAATAGTAAGAAGCCGGTGGGATGTCCATGTCCATATCGTTTAGCACCATGCAAGGCGCCGCCTGTCCGTATGCCGGTTCAGTGGCATAAAAGACCAGCGCCGAGTGCAGCAAAAAGACCTTGGGCTTTTTGTGGAGAGAGGGCACCCCGGAGGGGCGCGGTCAGCCGCAGAACCGGCGTGCGGACAGGCGGCGCCGTTCGAAGTCGTGAAAAGTTAAAAAAAGAGGGGGAGAATCGCGGGCAGGCCCGCTCCCACAGGAGCGAGCCTGGCGTCAATCAGGCAGTGACTACACGCACATCGACCAGTGGAATGGTCTTGGCGTGTTCCGCCGCGTCCATGTACGACTTGATCTCGTTGAAATTCAGGTAACGGTAGATTTTGTCTGACATCGTATCCACGTTCTTCATGTACACCATGTACTCCGCCATCGTCGGAATCCGACCCAGCGCTGAGCTCACGGCTGCCAGTTCTGACGAGGCCAGGTACACATTCGCGCCTTCGCCCAGACGGTTCGGGAAGTTACGTGTAGACGTCGACACCACGGTTGAACCGGGCGCCACACGTGCCTGGTTGCCCATGCACAGTGAACAGCCCGGCATCTCGGTACGCGCACCGGATACGCCGAAGACGCTGTACACGCCTTCTTCCACCAACTGATGCTGATCCATCTTCGTCGGCGGGGAGACCCACAGACGGGTCGGGATCACACCCTTCACCTGCTTGAGCACTTCGCTCGCGGCACGGAAGTGACCGATGTTGGTCATGCACGAACCGATGAACACTTCGTCGATCTTCGTGCCCTGCACGGCAGACAGCGGCTTGATATCGTCCGGGTCGTTCGGGCAGGCCAGCAGCGGTTCCTTGATCTCATTCAGATCGATCTCGATGATCTTGAAGTACTCGGCATCGGCATCCGGCTCCAGCAGTTGCGGATTCTTCAGCCACTCTTCCATCGCACGGGCACGACGCTCGAGAGTACGGGCATCGCCGTAGCCCTGATCGATCATCCAGCGCAGCAGCGTGATGTTGGACTTGAAGTACTCGATGATCGGTTCCTTGTTCAGGCGGATAGTGCAACCACCGGCAGAACGTTCTGCTGATGCATCGGACAATTCGAAAGCCTGTTCCACTTTCAGATTCGGCAGGCCTTCGATCTCGAGGATGCGACCGGAGAAGATGTTCTTCTTGCCTTTCTTCTCGACGGTCAGGTCGCCGGACTGCAGCGCCGCGTAGGGAATTGCATTCACCAGATCACGCAGCGTGATGCCGGGTTGCATCTCACCCTTGAAGCGCACGAGTACGGACTCGGGCATGTCGAGCGGGATCACGCCAGTCGCGGCAGCAAATGCCACCAGACCAGAGCCGGCCGGGAAGGATATGCCGATGGGGAAACGGGTGTGGGAGTCGCCGCCGGTGCCGACGGTGTCAGGCAGCAGCATGCGGTTCAGCCAGGAGTGGATGATGCCGTCGCCCGGACGCAGCGCGACGCCGCCGCGGGTCTGGATGAAGTCTGGCAATGTGTGTTGTGTCTCGATGTCCACCGGCTTCGGATAGGCGGCGGTGTGGCAGAAAGATTGCATCACCAGGTCGGCAGAGAAGCCAAGACATGCCAGGTCTTTCAGCTCGTCGCGGGTCATCGGCCCCGTGGTGTCCTGGGAACCCACGGTGGTCATCTTCGGTTCGCAGTAGTTGCCCGGACGCACGCCTTTCACGCCGCAGGCCTTGCCAACCATCTTCTGCGCCAGCGTGTAGCCCTTGTTGGACACTTCGGGATTAAAGGGTAGACGGAAAACTTTTGATGCAGGCAGACCCAACGAGGCGCGCGCTTTTTCGGTCAGCCCACGACCAATCATGAGGGGGATACGGCCGCCAGCGCGGACTTCATCGAGCAGCACTTCGGTCTTCAGCGTGAAGGTGCTGATGACTTCGTTGCTGCCATGGCGGGTAATTCTGCCTTCGTAAGTGTAGATGTCGATGACGTCGCCGGTGTTCAGGTTTTCAACATCACACTCGATCGGGAAGGCGCCTGCATCTTCCATGGTGTTGAAGAAAATCGGGGCAATCTTGCTGCCGATACACACACCGCCATCACGCTTGTTCGGGATGTGCGGAATGTCGTTGCCGATGTTCCACAGCACGGAGTTGGTCGCAGATTTGCGCGATGAACCGGTGCCCAGCACGTCGCCGATCAGTGCCACGGGGAAGCCTTGTTTCTTCAGTTCTTCAATCTGTGCTGCGGCATTGGTGACGCCGTCGCGAGGCATCTTGTACATGGCCAGTGCGTGCAAGGGGATGTCCGGGCGCGACCACGCATCCTGCGCGGGGGAGAGGTCGTCGGTATTGGTTTCGCCTGGCACCTTGTAGACGCTGACGGTCAACACCTTCGGCAATTCCGGTTTGTTGGTGAACCATTCGGCATCGGCCCAGGATTGCAGCAGCGCCTTGGCGTGCACGTTGCCCGCTTGCGCGCGTTCTTCGACATCATGGAAGGCGTCGAACATCAGCAATGTGTGTGAGAGTTCCCTTGCTGCCTGTGCAGCCAACGCGGGACTATCGAGCAGCTTGATCAGTGTCGCGATGTTGTAGCCGCCGAGCATGGTCCCCAGCAGTCTGGTCGCTAGTGCCTTGTCGATGATCGGGGAAGTGGCTTCGCCGTTGGCAACGGCGGACAGGAATCCTGCCTTCACGTAGGCGGCTTCATCCACGCCAGCAGGCACACGATTGGAGATCAGGTCGAGCAGGAAGGCTTCCTCGCCTTTCGGGGGATTCTTCAATAACTCCACGAGAGCAGCAGTTTGCTCGGCATCCAGCGGCTTGGGAACGATGCCTTGTGCAGCTCGTTCGGCAACATGTTTACGGTAAGCTTCTAACACAGTATTTCCCTCGTGAATTGAGACCAATCAAAGTCCTTTCAGGGTTCTGATTAGCTGGTAAAATCGTGTGGCTAGTTTAGGCGATCAGGCGCTGGAACTCCAGTTGAAAGCTGGTCGCCCGGTAGCTGAACAGCCTGCGCTGTACAATAAATTGAACCACAAATTGAACCACAAGTTGAACTACAACCCGACCGACAAAGGACGCCCGATTGAACGCCACCGATATCTCCAACGCCGCCAGAACACCCTGTATAGGCGTCTGCTCTACAACCTCCGTGGGCGACTCCATTTGCCGAGGTTGCAAGCGCTATGCGTTCGAGGTGATTCGTTGGAACGGTTACTCGGATGCTGAAAAGGTGGCCGTATTGCGCAGAATCGAGAGGCTCACCGTGCAGATCATGCAGGACAAGTTTGTCATTCACTCCGAGGCATTGCTGAAAGACGGGGTGCAAGGCTGTCGGCTGCCGGTCAATGTTTCTTTATCGCCTTGCTGCTGGCTGCACAACCTGTTGAAGAAGGGCCCAATTGATAATCTGGTGCCGGAAGACTTCGGATTTGCCATCAAGGATGCGTATCGACTGATGTCACTGGCGGCGCTGGCGGAACTGGTCGACGAGGAGTTGTTGCGGTTGTGCGGCGCGCATTTCGCGCGTTATTACCAGCTGACCGACAGTCTGTCGTGAGAAAGAGGTCGGGTCGCACGCAGGGCGGGCACTTACAGAACTGCTCTTACGTCGCCGTATGGGGAAAGTGTTTCAGATCGTAGCCGGCTGCTGTGAATTCCACGACCCAGCCCTTGCTGTCCCAGCTTCCCAGCACGATGCGATGTGCTTCGTTGAGTCCGTTGATGGGTTCCTGCAGGCGAATGGTGTGAACGGCGGGTCGATGGGTGTGACCGTGGATCATGAAGTTGACCTGCTTCTCATGCAGCAGATTGAGCACTTCCTGGTGGGTGACATCCATGATCTCGGACGCCTTGCGGCTGTTGTGCTCTTTGCTCTGCTGGCGGGCTTGTTGCGCAATCATGTGGCGCTCCACCAGTGATTTCTCCAGGAATTCATTCTGCCAGCGTTCCGAGCGCACCATTTTGCGGAATTTCATGTAGTCGGCGTCGCGGGTGCACAGGCTGTCGCCATGGATGAGCAGTACTTGCTGGCCGTAACAATCGATGATGACCGGCTCTTCCAGCAGGGTCGCGCCGCAGCGCTCGGCGAAGTCTTTACCGAGCAGGAAATCTCGATTGCCATGCATGAGGAAGATGCGAGAGCCGGAGGCGCTGAGAGCCGCCAGCGCCTTTGCTACCGTCTCGGTCAGTCGATTATGGTCATCGTCGCCAACCCAGACTTCGAAAAGATCCCCAAGGATATACAGCGCCTCGCATCCTGCTGCTTTCGTAGACAGGAAATCCAGGAAGCTGGCGGTAATCACCGAATTATCGGATTCCAGGTGCAGATCTGAAATGAACAGGGTCTTCTTGGATTCCGACATGTTCAGCTGTTACTTTCTGGGGTGGTTTTAGAAGTAGTCGCTTCCGGATAGTTAACAATGGTGGAGGTCACGATAATCTCATCGACAGGAACGTCCTGATGACCAGACTTCGAGGTGGTACGACATTGCTTGATCTTGTTGATCACATCCATGCCTGCCACAACCTTGCCGAAAACCGCATAGCCCCAGCCCTGAGCAGTTTTGCTCTTGTGATTGAGGAACGTGTTGTCGCTGACGTTGATGAAAAATTGTGCAGTGGCTGAGTGTGGGTCAGAGGTGCGAGCCATCGCCAAGGTGCCAATGGCATTGGTCAGACCGTTGTCTGCTTCATTGATGATGTGTTCGCCAGTGGGCTTCTGATTTAGACCGGATTCGAACCCACCGCCCTGAATCATGAAATTGTCAATGACGCGATGGAATATGGTGTTGTCATAAAATCCGCTTTTTGCATATTGCAGAAAGTTGGCGGAGCTGACCGGTGCTTTCTCGAAGTCAAGTTCAACAGTGAAATCACCATAATTCGTTTTGAAGACAATCATTGCGCACAACCCTGGATAGAAAGCGGCTCTCGCCTCTTATGAGAAACACATGGAGCGGTTATAATACGTCCTTTGCAACTTGTGAGAAAGCAGAAACGACGATATGAAATCTTCCGATACTTTCAGTGCCAACAGCAGTGCCAATAACAGCACCAACCATAACGGTGACGCTGTTGCAGGATCGACTGCTCCGGCACCTTCGAATTTTATCCGCCATATTATTGAGCAAGATCTGCAAACGGGCAAGCATAACGGGCGTGTGCAGACGCGCTTTCCGCCGGAGCCGAATGGCTATCTACATATCGGTCACGCGAAATCCATCTGCTTGAATTTCGGCGTTGCCAAGTCCAACAATGGCTTCTGCAATTTGCGTTTCGATGATACAAACCCAGAGAAAGAGAGTCAGGAGTTCATCAATGCCATCAAGGCTGATATCGAGTGGCTGGGGTTTCACTGGAGCGGTGAAATACGCTATGCATCAGCCTATTTCGATGCGTTGTATGAATTTGCATTGCAACTGATTCGTGCTGGCAAGGCGTATGTCTGCAGCCTCAGCCCAGACCAGGCCAGAGAATATCGTGGCACTCTGACAACGCACGGGACACCGAGCCCTTATCGCAATCGTACTGTCGAAGAGAACATTGATCTCTTTACGCGCATGGCGGCAGGTGAGTTTGCGGAGGGCGTGCACAGTTTGCGTGCAAAAATCGACATGGCCTCTCCCAATATCAATATGCGAGACCCGGTGATCTACCGTATACGTCATGTTCATCATCATCAAACTGGCGACAAGTGGCCGATCTATCCGATGTATGACTATGCGCATTGTATTTCGGATGCCATGGAGTGCATTACCCATTCGTTGTGCACGCTGGAGTTCGAGGATCACCGTCCTTTGTATGACTGGATTCTACAGAATCTGGATATTGCCACGTTGCATCGTGCCAGCGACAGCAAGGAAGGGGTCGAGTCCTATGTGCTGCCCCGGCAGATCGAGTTCGCACGACTCAATATCAATTACACCGTGATGAGCAAGCGCAAGCTGAAAGAGCTGGTGATGCAGGGCTATGTCAAGGGCTGGGACGACCCCCGCATGCCAACACTCTCAGGGCTGCGCCGCCGCGGCTTCACGTCTGCATCGATCCGTAACTTCTGCGATCGCGTCGGCATCAGCCGTAGCGAGAGCGTTGTCGATCTGGGGATGCTGGAACACAGCATCCGCGATGATCTGGACAAGTCCGCCCCGCGCGCCATGTGCGTGCTGCGGCCGCTGAAAGTGACGTTGACCAACTATCCGCTGGATTCTCTGGATGGGCCGGAGGTGTTGGAGCTGTCCTGCCATCCGAAGGAAGAATCCATGGGTAAGCGCAAGCTGCCTTTTGCAAGGGAGCTCTTCATCGACGCGAGCGACTTCGAGGAGATTCCGCCGCCGCAATACAAACGACTGAGTCCGGGTACGGAAGTGCGTCTGCGTGGAGCCTATGTCATACGCTGCGATCAGGTGATCAAAGATGCCGAGGGCAAGCCTGTTGAGTTGTTGTGTTCCTATGATGCGGCCACCCTCGGGGTGAATCCACAAGGACGCAAAGTGCAAGGGGTAATTCATTGGGTTCCTGCCCAGTACGCCATCGACGTCGAAGTGCGAATTTATGATCGCCTGTTCAGTAAAGAAAATCCTGACGATAAAACCATTGGTGATTACAAGGAATGTCTCAATCCGGAATCACTCGTGACTCTGACCGGCTGCAAGGCAGAGCCGAGCCTGAAATTGGCGGCTCCGGAGGCTGGTTTTCAGTTTGAGAGAGAAGGGTATTTTTGTGTAGACAGATATGATTCGACACCCGATAAAATGGTATTCAATCGCACGGTAACCTTGCGGGATTCCTGGACAAAAATTTCCAGTTGAGTAGATAAGTGCTACAGATATACAACACGCTGACGCGCAGTAAAGAAGAGTTCGTGCCGCTGGAGAGTGGCAGGGTAAAGATGTATGTCTGCGGTCTCACGACCTATGACTATTGCCACATTGGTCATGCGCGCATGTTTGTGGCATTCGACGTCGTGGTGCGCTATCTGCGCTCGCGCGGGTACCAGGTCACTTATGTTCGCAACATTACCGATATCGACGACAAGATTCTGCGGCGCGCCAAAGAAAACAATGAGCTCTTCTCCGATCTGACGCAGCGTTTTATCGATGCGACACGCGAGGATGAAGAGGCATTGTTCGTGATGCGGCCGGATATGGAGCCGCGTGCAACTGCGCACATTGATCAGATCATCGCGCTCATTCAAAGGTTGATCGCCGCAGACTTTGCGTACAAAGTTGCCAATGGCGACGTTTATTACTCTGTCTCGCAGTTTTCTGGCTACGGCAAACTCTCCAACAAAAATCCCGAGGAATTACTGGCAGGCGCGCGCATCGAGATAGGAGAGCTCAAGCGTGATCCACGGGATTTCGCGCTGTGGAAGGCTGCGAGTGACGGCGAGGTGGGCTGGGATTCTCCGTGGGGGTATGGTCGCCCCGGTTGGCATATCGAATGCTCGGCGATGTCCACATGCTGTCTCGGCGAGAGTTTCGATATTCATGGTGGTGGTTCGGATCTGATGTTTCCGCACCATGAGAATGAGATCGCGCAGTCTGAGGCGGCAACCGGCAAGCAGTTTGCACGCACATGGATGCATAACGGCCCGGTGCGCGTCGACAACGAGAAGATGTCCAAATCGCTGGGCAATTTTTTCACGGTGCGCGAAGTGCTGCAGAAGTTCAAAGCCGAGATCGTTCGCTATTTTCTGATCTCCAGCCATTACCGCAGCCCCATCAACTATTCGGATCAGAGTCTGCGTCAGGCGTCCGTGGCGCTGGAGCGTTTCTACAACACCTTGCGGGGTCTGGACACACAGTCTGTCCGTGATCTCGTGAACAGCCGCTTTGAGAAGGCCTTCTGTGCCGCCATGGATGATGATTTCAATACCCCGATTGCTCTGGGAGCGTTGTTTGATCTTGCTCGAGAAATCAATCGACAGCGCGAAGGAAATCCAGAGCAGGCGAATCAGCTCGGCCGGTTGTTGATTCGTCTTGCGAGTGTTCTCGGTATTCTGCAATCGGCGCCGGACGATTACCTGCAAAGCCAGGGTGAGGAGCTGGTCGACGCCGACGAAATAGATGCGTTGATTGTGCGTCGACGCGAGGCCAGAGCTTCCAGAAACTGGGTGCTCGCCGATGAAATTCGCGACAAACTGGCGGCGATGAAAGTGGTTGTGGAAGATACGGCAGAAGGAAGCACCTGGCGCATTGAACGCTGAGCGTGCGGAATTAAAAGTGCAAACAGTGATTGACTGCCCTGAATGCCGTGAGTATTATGCCGACCCTGCATTTGGTTGCAGTTTGTCGGGGTATAGCGCAGTCCGGTAGCGCGCCTGCTTTGGGAGCAGGATGTCGGGAGTTCGAATCTCTCTACCCCGACCAAATCTAAAAAGATAGTGTTCAGAAAGACGATGTTCTAAAGACAATGGTTCAATGGTGATCGTAGCTCAGTTGGTAGAGCCCCGGACTGTGACTCCGGTTGTCGTGGGTTCGAGCCCCATCGGTCACCCCAATTCCCTTGCCACTGAAGACCTGCTGTCGGTGCTCGGATACTTCTCTGGGGGTATAGCTCAGATGGATAGAGCAACGGCCTTCTAAGCCGTAGGTCTCAGGTTCGAACCCTGATACCCTCACCATAATTCCCTACGATTAACTCCTCTCTGAAAAATTTTATTTGCCCGCTGTTTTCACAGCGGGTTCTCGAAGTTGTTTCCTCTGTTCAAAGATGCTTTTCCGCATAGGCTGCCAGTATCGAACGTGGTACTCCCTGCAATTGCAAACTGCCGCCATGCTCGAAATTTTTGAAGCGTTCTGTCAGGTAGGTCAGCCCGGAACTGGTGGGGGTCAGATAGGGCGTATCAATCTGCGCGAGATTACCTAGACAGATGACTTTTGATCCTGTGCCAGCACGCGTGACGATGGTCTTGATCTGATGCGGAGTCAGGTTCTGTGATTCGTCGATCAACAGCAGCGTTTGCTGGAAACTGCGTCCACGAATGTAATTGAGCGATTTGAATAGAAGAGGCACTTTTTCCAGGACATATTCGATGCTGCTGGTGGCATTGTGATCATCCCAGTGTAGCGCCTCAAGATTGTCCGTGATTGCTCCCAGCCACGGCTCCATTTTTTCCGCCTCGGTGCCTGGCAGGAAACCTATGTCTTCATCGAGCCCCTGGGTGCTGCGGGTGGCGATGATGCGCCGATACATGTTACTCGGCACGGTCATCTCGATAGCTGCGGCGAGTGCCAGGATGGTCTTGCCAGAGCCCGCCGCGCCAGTCAGATTCACCAGATGAACATCAGGATCGAGCAATAGATTGAGCGCCATGGCCTGATAGGCATCGCGCGGTCTCAAGCCCCAGGTCTCTCGCTCCATCAGCTTGTTGAGATCTAGATGGCGCAGCACGATTCGGTCTTTGTTGACCTTGACGACGCGTGCGAGGAAGCCGGTTTTGTCGTAGAGAAACTGGTTGGGATAGATATCTTGATTGATGACCGTGCGGGGCAGGTGGTAAAGCGTACGGCCATTGCAGTGCTCTGTGTGCACGTCTTCGACTTCATTCCAGAAGCTGTCCTGAAATTCAATGTAGCCCTTGTTGAGATTGGCAATATCGCTCAATAGCTGATCGCTGTGGTAATCCTCTGCCTCGATGCCACACCCTCTGGCCTTGAGTCTCAGGTTGATGTCCTTGGTGACCAGCACGGTGCGACGACCGGGATGGCGCTGCTTGAGATGGGCTACCGCGTTGAGGATTTTGTTGTCGTTCAGGTGGGTCGGGAGAAGTATTACGTTATCGGGGGTTTCGGACATCAGTACGGAGAGGCTGCCGCAGGGTTTCAATTTCTTACCGCGTTGAATCGGCACTCCCCGTTCGACCTCGTCGGGTGATGCCCGCCCCAGCAGATTGTCGATTTCCCGGATTGCCTGGCGACAGTCGGCGGCCACGGCAACTTTGCCACTCTTCAATTTATCGAGTTCTTCAAGAACGGTCATGGGAATGACGACGTGGTGTTCATCGAAATTCTTGATTGCGGTGGGGTCGTGGATGAGGACGTTGGTATCGAGGATGTAGAAGATGGGACTATCGTGTTGCGGTAAAACTTGCGAGCTACTCACGAGTTTGACATCGCCCATAGGGATACACCTTTCTTTAACTACGGTTGCTGGAAGTCATAGTTTGAAACTGTGTCGATGACCGGAGTGTGACAAGTAAATTCACTTTCGGCAATAGCAGTTTATGCAAAATATTGTGACGCTTTTCTCTGTACCTCTACACAACAATACGGCTGGGAGACAGCGGCAGTAAGTTAATCTTCTCCTTCGGGCAGGCGATCACGTCGTCCTGTCCGGAAGGCAGCATCGTGGTGTAGGGGATGATTCGATAGTCGCCAGTCGTTCGACTTCTGGCATCGCGCCGCCGGGCCTTGCTGCCGTCGCTCTTGCGCTTGTCGAACGTGAACAGCGTGTAGTCTGTCGGCAGATGTTGAAGCAGCTCTTCTACGGATTGAAATGAGAGTGATTTCCCATAGGTAATCTCACAGACAATGACCGGGCGGGTCTTGTTGAGTGTGTCACGCAACCCCTGCAATGCCAGCTTCTCGAATCCCTCCACATCGACCTTGATGACATCGATACAATCGATCCGGTGCTCGCCGAAATAGTCATCACCCTTGACCAGCTCCAGCTCTCCGATACTCACATTGCCCTTGCTGGTGGTACTGGCGTCGAAGGAACCGATGCCTTCGTTGCGCCCGGTGGGAGCGAAGAAGGGTAGTCGGGCATTCTCATTGCTCAATCCCACCGGGTGTACGCTGACGTTGGTCAGCTTGTTGGTATCGATCTGCAGCTGCAGACGGCTGCGAACTTTTTCGAAGGGTTCGAAAGAGTGCACCGTGCTGCCATGGGCTGCCATGAACAAGGAGTGCTGGCCGATGTTGGCGCCGACGTCGACGAACACCGGCTGCTCGGGGTTCAGGTTGGCCATGACGTCACGAAGAAAATACAGAAGCGGTTTCTCGAAGGCACCGTAGTAATAGATATTGAAATCGATGTTGTTGTTCAGATTGCCCTGATAGGAGATGCCGAAAAAATCCTTGGTGAACGCGAAGTCCGGCGCTTTGCCGCTCTTCGCCATGCGTTTGTAAAGGACGCGTGCCAGGCCCGGAGTAACCCAGCTCTGTTGCCAGAGCAGGTGGCAGAATTTGTAGGTGAGGCTCACTGATGATTTCCCGTAGCTGGACTCGGTCGTTATCGAGGGATAGAAAGTTCCGAGGGCTGATGACAGTCGGCTGCGGAAACGTGGCCGACATTCTACCGTGAAAGGCTCACTTGGCAATCGGTGCAGTTTTCCGCTCTACACCCTTGCGTCCGTTCGCTCTGCTACCCGGGCCACGCCCGGCTTCCAACTCACTGGTATCTATTTCCGGATAGTAGCGATCGACCTGATCAAGCACGGAGGCCAACAGACTTCTCATGCTGTTCGGAGACAGTGTGCGGGAACGCACCAGTTGCACCATGTTTTGCTGCATCTTCACAATCATCGCTTTAGGGTAGCGCGGGACGCTGCCGGTGGGGTCCGGCGCTAGCGCCTGCGGGGCGATAGTTGTGGGGGCGACGGCAAGCGTGCCTGGATTTTTCTTGAGATTGCTGAGAAACAGCTTTCTCCAGAACAGACTGAAGGATCTTCTGCCAGGCTGTGCCCGGTAGATACCTGCAATGCTTTCCGCCAGAGCCTGGAAGCGATGACTGGCCTGTGACGATGGATATCCCAGCGTCACCGGTACCTGCTTTTGCACGGAAAGACGCAGATAGTCATCGCGCGGAATATAACCAAGATAATTCAGATCGATCTGCAGGTAACGAGTGGCTGCGGATGACAGCCGTTTGTAGAGATCGACGCTGCTCAGGTAGTTGTCCACCATATTGGTCAGGATATGAATTTTGGTGTCGCATTGACGTCGGCGCATGACCTTCATCAGGGCGAAGGCATCGGTGAGCGAAGTGGGTTCCGGTGTCACAATCAACAGGCAATGTTCGGTGGCCTGCAGAAATGTCGTCACGTTCTCGCTGATGCCAGCGGCCGTATCGATGATCAGGTAGTCGTAGCGGTGTTCCAGTGTGCTCAACGCATTCAACAGTATCTTCTGTTGCTCTGCATTGAGTGACGCGAACTCTGCGATGCCGGATGCGGCCGGCACGATGCTGATGCCCCCCGGCCCGGCCAGCAGGATTTCTTCAATTTTTCGGCTGCCGTCCAGCAACTGTTCCAGTGTGTACTCGGGCCGAATGTTGAGCAGGATGTTCACATTCGCGAGGCTGGTATCGGCATCGAACACGCAGACCTTGCTGCCTCTCCGCGCCAATGCAATGGCGAGATTGACGCTGATGTTGGTCTTGCCAACGCCGCCCTTGCCGCTACTGACGGTAATCACGCGCCCGCGTTCTGATGCTGGTTTCGAGTCTTTCACTGTCGTGGTCCTGTCTGTCGAATGCATATCTGTCGATTCATTCCTCTGCAGAAGCGATTATCGTGCCACATTCAGAGGGCCATTCTGTCGGCCGCTTGCTGTTGTCGGCGGCGCGTCCCTTGCGGCTATAATGCGGGCGGTTCTGGCCGCAGGGGTCGGGGTAATCGAGGCTTTCAGCATGATAGGCATCATTGGCGGTACTGGTTTGAGCGAACCCTCCTTCCTTGTGCAGGCGGCGACCCGGCAAGTCCTTACCCCTTTTGCTGAGGCAGAGGTGCAGATTTTTACCGGTCGGATGCACGGCGTGGAGCTGGCGTTCTTACCCCGCCACGGCAAGGGTCACAAGGTGCCCCCGCATCGCATCAACTACCGGGCCAATCTCTGGGCGCTGCATAACATCGGGGTGCGTTCCGTCATTGGCGTGAATGCCGTCGGGGGCATTCATGCCGAGATGGGGCCTGGCCGCATCGCCGTCCCAGAGCAGATCATCGATTACAGCTGGGGACGCGAACATACCTTCTTTGCCGATGGGCTGGATAATGTCACACACATCGACTTCACCTCTCCGTATGACGAGACCTTGCGGCAACTGCTGATCGCGAGCGCCGGAGCGCAAGGCGTCTGGCCACATGGCGTTTACGCGTGCACTCAGGGTCCACGTCTGGAGACGGCGGCAGAAGTCGCGCGATTGCGGAGGGATGGCTGTGACATGATTGGCATGACGGGAATGCCGGAGGCCGCGCTGGCGCGAGAGCTTGGGCTGAGTTATGCGTGCCTCGCAGTATCGGTCAATTGGGCTGCGGGACTGACGGAGGAAATCATCACCATGGAGTCCATCGGCGAGGTGCTGCGTTCCGGGATGGGTACTGTGCTCGGCATCATCGAGCGCGCCGTGGCGCGTCATGCAGAGACTAGGGAAGGGCTGGCGTGACCGGCGCTTCCACTGCTGTTTCGAGCACAATCGGTGGTGGCGGGGTGTACGGGATAATCTGCACCAGTACGCCGAATGCGGGATGATCCAGATAGTGTAATTCCTGTTCGCGCAACTCGCGGATCTCGCGCAGCTGCACGATCCTGTTCACGAAGTATTCCGTCTGCAGTTCGTCGGTCGCCGTATCTGTCTCTACAAGCGTTCCTGGTAGTACTGGCAGTGCCCATTCTTCTGTGCTGTCGTCCTGTATTCCATAGCTGCCAAGCCAGAGGTTGCCATTGAAAACGACGCGGTCCCCGGCATTGTTGAAATAAAACGTGACGTTGCCCTCCAGTTCTCTGTGCTCATTGAACAAGCGTCCCCCGACGATACCGATTGCCACCGCCGCGTTGCGGCGCGTCATGGGCTGGCGCCAGGCGCTATGCGAGAGAATGCGGTACTGGGCCGACTGATTCAAAGCCCGATTGGTGGCCCCGAATCGATGGGCATCGGGAGGCAGGATCAGGAAGGCTTCGCGCGCAAAGTCCGGCATGCGAAAACTCTCTGCCGGAGCGAAGGGCAAGGGGCCGACAACGGCAGGAACCGGAACGGGTTGGGTGCCAGAAAGCTGACCTGGAAGCTCACTTTGAAGTGAGGGAGTCGCTGCAACATTCGCTGCTGCGGTGAGAGCGGTGTCTGCCGTGACCTGGTCTGGATTCAGCACAGTCCAGTCAGTCAGTTGCAGAAAATCACTGAGGCTGTGCAGGCGCTGCAAGCGTTCGGGAAATCCGAGGCTGAGTTTTTCGGGAGACCATAGTTCCTGCTCAAGATCGCTGTTCTCGTGTGCGAACACCGTCATTTCAATCTGGAACCAACGCTCAGGAGCTGCGGCGGCCTCGGCGGCCGTGCTGGATTGCGCCAGCATCAGGCTTCCCAGCAGGAGCGGGATTGCGAGTAGCCGTTGAGTGAGGTGCGATCTGGTCATGAGAGTTGTGTCATCTGGCACTGGGTGCCAATGGTCTGGTGCATAGAGTCGAGTACAAGAAATGGAGTGTATGAGGTCATGCCGTCATCTTCAATTGCCCAAGCATGCTGTTGATAAATTCGATGCGCTTGTCGCCAGCGGCAGCGTTGTGCGTGAACTGCAGCTGTGCCGGTCCGGTCAGTTTATAGAGTCGAGGCTGCTGTTGCACCAGCTGCACAATGGAGCGCGGATCGACCCGCGTGTTCTGTGCGAATGACAGCTTGCCGGTGACGGTGTTGGCGTCGATCTTGCTGATGCCCATCTTCTGTGCCCGCAAGCGTAATGACGTCAGCTTGAAGAGCAGCTTGGTCTGCTCCGCCAGCAGCCCGAAACGATCTATCATTTCTATCTGCAGCTCGGTGAGTTCGTCGTCAGTTTTTGCTCCGGCGATACGCTTGTACATGATGAGTCGGGTGTGGATGTCCGGCAGATAGTCCTCGGGGATCAGTGCCGGAATACGCAGACTCACTTCGCTACTGGCATTCTGCAGGGCCGCCTCGATGTTGGGTGTACGTCCTTCGCGAATAGCCTTGACCGCTTCCTCCAGCATTTCCGTGTAGAGGGTAAAGCCGATTCTCTGCATGTGTCCCGTTTGTTCTTCGCCCAGGAATTCTCCGGCGCCGCGAATCTCGAGGTCATGACTGGCGAGGGTGAAGCCGGCCCCGAGCGTACTGGCGGCGCTGATGGCCTCGATGCGCTTGATGGCATCTGGGGTCATGTTGTTCTTGTTAGGTGTCAGCAGATACGCATAAGCCTGGTGATGCGAACGGCCGACTCGTCCGCGCAGTTGATGCAGCTGCGCAAGGCCGAGTTTGTCGGCGCGATCCATGATGATGGTGTTGGCGCTCGGGATGTCGATGCCAGTCTCGATGATCGTCGAGCACACCAGAATGTTGTAACGCTTGTGATAAAAATCGGCCATGATCTGTTCAAGATCGCGCTCGGGCAGTTGGCCATGGGCGACACAGACGCGTGCCTCCGGGATCAGCTCGCGCAGATGCTCGGCGGTCTTCTCAATGGTCTTGACCTCGTTGTGCAGATAAAACACCTGGCCGCCACGCAATAGCTCCCGCAGTACGGCTTCCTTGATCAGGCTGTCCTGACTCTCGCGAATGAAGGTCTTCACAGACAGGCGTTTCGCTGGTGGTGTGACGATCAATGACAGATCCCGCACCCCGGACATGGCCATGTTGAGAGTGCGAGGAATAGGGGTGGCCGTGAGGGTCAGAATGTCGACATCGGCACGCAGCGCCTTCAGCTTTTCCTTCTGCTGCACGCCGAAGCGATGCTCCTCGTCAATGATCAACAGGCCGAGATCTTTGTACTGAATGCTGTCCTGCAGCAGTTTGTGGGTACCGACGATGATGTCGACCTTGCCATTGCGGATACGGTCCAGTGTCTCCTGTACCTGCTTGGTCGAGCGGAAGCGAGAGATCAGGTCGACGCCGACGGGCCATTCGGCGAAGCGATCCTTGAAGCTTTCGTAGTGCTGCTGGGCGAGCAAGGTAGTGGGCACCAGAATGGCCACCTGCTTGTTGTTCTGTACGGCGATGAAGGCGGCGCGCATTGCCACCTCGGTCTTGCCGAAACCCACGTCGCCGCATACCAGACGATCCATGGCGCGCTTTGAGCTCATGTCGCGCATGACCGCAGCGATAGCGTCCTGTTGATCCGGAGTTTCCTCGAAGGGGAAACCCGCCGCAAAACTCTCGTAATCGATGTCGGTGCAACGGTACTGGAATCCCTGCCTGGCCTCACGACGGGCGTAGATATCCAGCAATTCCACGGCGACGTCGCGAATCTGCTCGGCGGCCTTGTTCTTCGCTTTTTGCCACTGGTCATTGCCGAGTTGATTGAGCGGAGCAAGGTCTGGCTCGCTGCCACCGTAGCGACTGATCAGGTGCAACGAGTACACGGGCACGTAAAGCTTGGCGCCCTTGGCGTATTCCAGCGTCAGGAACTCGGTTTCCTGATCTTCAATGGTCAGGGTCTGCAGCCCCCGATAACGACCGACTCCGTGTTCGATGTGCACGACTGCGGCACCGATATGCAGTTCATTGAGATTACGGATCAGGAATTCGGTGTTGTCCTGGCCTCTTCGGCGTCGTCGACGCTGAGCTACCCGTTGACCGAATAGCTGGGTCTCGGTCACTACCAGACGCGAGGGCTGCTGCAGCCACATGCCACGATCCAATGGGGCTATCGTGATGGCGAAGGGCTGTTGTCCGAGTATAAAGGCGTCCCATGAGTCAACGGGCGCTGGACTGATATTGATCGTCTTGAGCAATTCCAGCATGTTTTCGCGGCGGCCGGCCGATTCGGCACAGAACAGGACGCGGCTGTGCGGATGCTCCATCAGCAGACTTTGCACGGCCTGCAATGGATTGTGCTGTACCCCCGAATTCAGCTGTGGTGGTGGCAGCACATCCACCTCCTGCGCCCGCCCGCCTGCAGGGTGTGCATGCAGCTCGATGCCGGGATAGTCGCGCAAGCCTGCGAAGGCTTCATCGGGGCTCAGGAACAGCTCGGATGGTTTGACGATGGGGCGTTGGCGGTCGTGCTTGCGGTCTTCGAAACGCGATTTGATGTCATTCCAGAAGCGCAGCCCGGAGGCCTCCAGATCGCCGCTGCGCAACACCAGAGTGTGCTTTGGCAGGTAGTCGAAGACGCTCTGCAACTGCTCGAAGAACAGGGGCAGGTAATATTCAATACCGGCGGAGTGCAGCCCCTGACTGATGTCCTGATAGACGCTGCACTGACGCAGGTCGACGTCGAAACGATTGCGAAAGTTGCTGCGGAAGAGGCTGATGCCAGCCTCGGTCATGGGATATTCCTTGCCGGGCAGCAGCTGGACGTTCGGTACCTTGTCCAGCGAGCGCTGGGTCTCGGGATCGAAGGTGCGCAGACTCTCGATCTCGTCGTCGAAGAGATCGATGCGGAAGGGCACGTCACTGCCCATGGGGAATACGTCCATGATCGATCCGCGCACGGCAAATTCACCGTGCTCGTAGACCGAGTCCACACATTGGTAACCTGCGGCGAGCAGATTGGCGCGCATGATTTCGGGTTTGAAACGGGCGCCCACCTTCAGGACGAGGCTGTTGCCGGCCACGTATTCGCGCGGCGTGAGCCGGTGCATCAGGCTGGTCATGGGCATGATCAGGATGCCGCGGGTCAGCAACGGCAGATGATAGAGCGTATTGAGGCGATCAGAGACGATGTCCTGATGCGCTGAGAAATTGTCGTAGGGCAGGGTCTCCCAATCCGGCAGTGTGTAGACCGGTATGTTGTCGTGCTCCGGGCAGTAAAAGCTGAGCTCTCGTCTTGCCAGCTCCGCTTCTTCGGTATTGGCCGTCAGCAACATCACCACACCGTGGTGTGTCTTCGCAATATTGGCGACGGCCAGGCTCAGGCTGCTGCCCTGCAGGCCATACCAGCGTCGCAGATCACCGGCTTCCTGCGGAAGTGCGGGAGTGAAAATATCGATTTTTTGCATGGGGCCGTTGACCGGAGCTTTTGAGGGCGTGAATTCTGGCACAAATCCACTGATCTTGTCAGAGCAAAAGTGACGGATATCCCATGTGAAGACAGGGATTTCGGGGCGCTCACAACCGCGTCGAGGTTGCACAGTCCCGGCATTCCAAAGATAATACCGGCCTCCTACATCAACCGTAATTCTGAAGGTGCTGCCAGTGACTCGACCCAGTTTGGATGACTATTTTGGCGATTGGAAACAGCGTGAGGCTCTCGCTCAGGAGATGATTCCGGTCGTTGGCCGGCTCTACAGCGAACGCAATGTCGGTATTTTTATCTACGGACGTGCCCTGCATAATCGCTCTGTCGCCAACATCATGAAGTCCCACCGTTTCGTGCGTCAGGTGGAACGTAATGAAATGTCGGAGTTCGAGACCCATCCCGTGCTGATGGCGCTCGCCAAACTGGATATTGCTCATGTGCACATCGATCTCGGCAAGCTCACCGTGAAATATATGGTGCAGCAGGCCGAGCTGGGCGCTGCTGCCTTGTCCGTCGAAACTTTCGTTGCCAGGGAGCTCGGCTATCTGGTCGGTGACAAGACCAAGCCGATCGATCAGCCTCAGGACGTGGTCCTGTATGGCTTTGGCCGCATTGGCCGCCTGATTGCCAGGTTGCTCGTTGAGCGCACCAGCACCGGTGAGGTGATGCGTCTGCGCGCCATTGTCGTCAGACCCGGCATAGAAGGAGATCTGGAGAAGCGTGCAAGTCTGTTCACGTCGGATTCCGTGCATGGCGCTTTCCAGGGCACTGTGCGTATCGACAAGGGCAATCAGTGTCTGATTGCCAACGGCAATGTCATCAAGGTGATCTACGCCAATCGTCCCGACGAAATCGACTACACCAGCTATGGTATCAATGACGCGCTGATCATCGACAACACGGGGAACTGGCGCGATGAGGCCGGGCTGTCGCAGCACCTCAAGTGCAAGGGTGCCAGCAAGGTGGTATTGACGGCACCGGGCAAGAGTCCCCTGAAGAACATCGTCTTTGGCATCAATCACGACCAGATCAAGCCTGAAGACAAGATCATCACCGCAGCATCCTGCACCACCAACGCGATTGCTCCCGTTCTGAAGGTCATCAATGACAAGTACGGCATCGAGCATGGTCACGTCGAAACAGTGCATGCCTATACCAATGACCAGAATCTGATCGACAATTACCACACGGGCAATCGCCGTGGTCGCAGTGCGGCGCTCAACATGGTGCTGACCGAGACGGGTGCTGCCAAGGCGGTCGTCAAAGCGGTGCCGGAGCTGGAAGGCAAGTTGACTGGCAATGCCGTGCGAGTGCCGATACCAAATGTGTCGATGGCGATTCTGAGTCTGCACCTCACCAGGCCGACTTCCAAGGAAGAGCTCAATGAATTCCTGCGCTTGATCGCCCTGCATTCCAATCTGCAGAACCAGATCAGCTACACCCAGGATCCCGATGCCGTATCGAGCGACTTCGTGGGTTCCCGTGAGGCCGCTATCGTCGACTCCACCGCGACCATAGTGCAGGGTAACAACTGCGTGCTGTACCTCTGGTATGACAATGAGTTCGGCTACTGTAACCAGGTCATTCGCATGGTCTACAAGATGGCCGGAGTGAATTATCGCGTTTATCCGATTGCAGAATAGGTGACGAAAGAGGCTCGATTTGCTAAGGAAAACCAATAGCGGATCGGGCCTCTAGTCACTATAATGGCCCGCGTTCCAGCTCTCGGTTCGCGACAACATCCCGCGCTACAACCCAAGCCGGAAGAATATTAGTAATTTCTGTGCCGCAGGTGCATCTCGGTGGCTAGGAAACCCGTTGTTTAGTGTGCTTGCAATGCTAAGTGGTTCTAAGGCTGTCCCGTCAATATTTAGGCTTGGTGAATGATAAAAATTACCCGTGGTTTGGATATTCCTATCGATGGTGCCCCGGCGCAGCAACAAATAGAGAGCGGGCAGCGGGTTGGAACTGTCGCTTTGCTCGGTCGTGATTATGTGGGCATGAAACCCACCATGGCTGTGATCGAGGGGGAGCGGGTCAAGCTTGGTCAGCCGCTGTTCGAAGACAAGAAGACACCCGGGGTGATTTTTACGTCGCCGGGTACCGGAGTGGTCAAACAGATCAACCGTGGAGAAAAGCGCGTCTTCCAATCGATTGTGATTGCGTTGGATGACGGTGATGGGGATCAGGTCAGTTTTGCCCGTTATGAACCCTCGCAGTTCAGCAATCTGGATCGCAGTAAAGTCGTCGAAAATCTCGTGAACTCGGGCCTCTGGACAGCGTTGCGAACGCGTCCTTTCAGCAAGGTCCCGGCTTCGTCTGCAATACCCCACTCAATTTTCGTCAATGCCATGGACACCGATCCACTGGCTGCCAATCCGGAATTGATCGCCCGTGAAAATGCCGATGACTTCATCAATGGGGTCAATCTGTTGTCGCGCCTCACGCCCGGCAAACTCTTTCTGTGCCGTGGGCCAGGCAGTTTCGACGGAATCGAGAAACAACAGATCGCCGCGAATGTCAGTGTTGAAACCTTTGCCGGTCCGCACCCGGCCGGATTGTCCGGAACTCACATCCATTTTCTCGATCCGGTCAGCCTGAAAAAGCAGGTGTGGTCGATCAATTACCAGGACGTTATCGCCATTGGCAAATTGTTTGCTACCGGGAATCTGAATGTCGAAAGAGTCATTGCTCTGGCTGGTCCGCAAGTCAAGAGGCCGCGTCTGGTCCGTACTCGTATCGGCGCCGACTTGCAGGAGTTGACGGCAGGTGAACTCAAGGACGGAGAGAATCGCGTCATTTCCGGCTCCGTACTGTCTGGGCGCAGTGCGTCTGGAGTGGAGAATTTTCTGGGTCGTTACCATCAGCATATTTCGGTGCTGAGGGAGGGCCGCGGACGCGAGCTGTTTGGTTATCTATCCCCCGGTGCTGAACGTCATTCCGCCCTGGGTATCTATATTTCCAGCTTCCTGAAAGGGAAGAAGCTGCCGTTTACTACGACAACCAATGGCAGTCCCAGAGCCATGGTGCCGGTGGGCAGCTACGAGCGGGTCATGCCGCTGGATATCCTGCCGACACTACTGTTGCGTGCGTTGATAGTGGGTGACATCGAAGTGGTGCAGAGTCTCGGTGGCCTGGAGCTGGATGAAGAGGACCTGGCGCTGTGTACCTACGTGTGTCCGGGCAAATACGAATATGGTCCGATTTTACGGGACAACCTCACCCGCATTGAAAAAGAGAGTTAGTGGATTCAGACGCTATGGGTTTGCGCAAAATACTAGATGACATGGAGCCGCAGTTTGCGAAGGGCGGCCGCTACGAGAAGTGGTACGCCTTGTACGAGGCGGTGGATACCATTTTCTACAGCCCTGGCCGGGTGACGATTTCGGGTACGCACGTGCGTGACGGCGTGGACCTGAAGCGCATCATGATCACGGTCTGGCTCGCCGCGTTCCCCGCCATGTTCTATGGCATGTACAACCTTGGCTATCAGGCAACCTCTGGTATGGCCAACATGGGGCTCACGAGCACCGGCGACTGGCATGCTTTCTGGATTGAGCTGTTCTCGTCCTATAACCCAGCCAGTGCCTGGGATTGCTTGTGGTACGGCGCGGTTTATTACATTCCCATTTATGCCGTGGTGTTTATCGTCGGTGGTTGCTGGGAAGTGCTGTTTGCGACGATAAGAAAGCACGAGGTAAACGAAGGCTTCTTCGTTACCTCCATTCTGTTTTCCTTGATAGTGCCGCCGGACATTCCACTCTGGCAGGCGGCTCTGGGTATCACTTTTGGTGTCGTGGTTGGCAAGGAGCTGTTTGGCGGTACCGGCAAGAATTTCATCAATCCGGCACTTGCAGGCCGTGCCTTCCTGTTCTTCGCCTATGCACCACAGATGTCCGGTGATGCCGTGTGGACGGCCGTCGACGGCTTCAGCGGCGCGACGACACTGGGGCAACTGGCTTCTCAAGGGCTGCCGGCGGTGTCCATGGCAACCGGTCAGGAATTGACGTGGATGGATGCGTTCATCGGGCGCGAGCAGGGTGCTATCGGCGAGACATCGACACTCGCCATATTGATCGGTGCGGCTGTCCTGTTGATCACGAAGATTGCCTCGTGGCGCATCATGCTCGCGGTATTCCTCGGCATGGTCGGTTTCTCGACACTGTTGAATGTCATTGGTTCTGACTCCAATCATTTGTTTGCCACTCCCTGGTACTGGCACTTTGTCCTGGGCGGCTTTGCCTTCGGCATGGTCTTCATGGCTACCGATCCGGTTTCTTCGGCAATGACCAACACGGGCAAATGGGTATTCGGAGCCTTGATCGGCTTCATGGCCGTGATGATTCGCGTGATGAACCCGGCCTATCCGGAAGGGATGATGCTGGCGATTCTGTTTGCCAACCTGTTTGCACCATTGATCGACAACCTGGTGGTGCGTGCCAATATCAGACGGAGGATTGCACGCAATGGCATTTAACAAGGACAGCGTCAGCGGCACAATCAAGGTTGCACTGGTGGTCTGTGTGGTCTGCTCCATCTTCATTTCCAGCGCCGCAGTCATCCTCAAGCCATTTCAGGTCAATAACAAGATTCTCGATCGCAACATGAATATTCTCATTGCCGCCGGCATGTTCGATCCGGCACTCAACAGCAAGGATGAGGTCGATGACCTGTTCGCGGAGTTCACGCCCCGAATCGTCGATCTGGATTCGGGCGCTTTTGTGCCCGATGAACAGCTGAGTCAGCTCGGTATCGACCTGCAGTCCTACGATGACAGAGCCGCGCAGAGTGATCCGGCGTTTTCCGATGTGCTTGCTGAAGAAGATGACGTTGCCGACATCAAGCGCCGTGTCAGATATGCCACGGTCTACCTGGTTGAGGCTGCCGATGGAACTCTGCAAACCATTGTGCTGCCGGTCAGCGGTTATGGCCTGTGGGGCACGATGTACGGTTACCTCGCGCTGGAAGGTGACGGCAACACTGTTACCGGCATAGGCTTTTATGACCAAAAGGAGACACCTGGGCTGGGCGGCGAGATTACCAATCCGCGCTGGAAGGCTTTGTGGCCAGGCAAACAGATA
The DNA here is from genome assembly GCA_030654835.1 of Gammaproteobacteria bacterium. Taxonomy (GTDB): domain Bacteria; phylum Pseudomonadota; class Gammaproteobacteria; order Pseudomonadales; family Pseudohongiellaceae; genus UBA5078. The sequence continues at coordinate 214,962 of JAURWS010000012.1, forward strand.
TACGATGCCAGTGGCGCTGTCGCCCTTCGGACTGTGAAAGGCAGTGGTTCTGGAGTTCATGAAGTTGATGGACTCTCAGGAGCCTCTCTGACCACGCGCGGCGTGGGAAATCTGATTGCATTCTGGATGGGGCCCAAGGGCTTCGGTCCATTCCTCACAAACATGACGAAAGGTTGATAGGAAGGACGCAAAATGTCATCAGCAGTCAAAGCCGTACTGACCAGGCCACTGGTCACCGAAAATCCTATTACATTGCAGATTCTCGGCATCTGTTCCTCTCTTGCCGTGACCACCAGTCTTAATGTCGCCATCGTCATGTGTGTGGCGCTCACGGTGGTGACCGGGTTCTCCAATTTCTTCATTTCGCTGGTGCGCAATTACATGCCCAGTAGTATCCGCATCATCATTCAGATGGCGATCATTTCTGCGCTCGTAATCGCAGTTGATCAACTCCTGCAGGCGTTCGCGTATGAAATCAGCAAGCAGCTCAGTGTGTTTGTGGGGCTCATCATCACCAATTGCATCGTGATGGGGCGGGCTGAGGCCTTTGCAATGAAGAACCCGCCAGTCATCAGTTTCATGGATGGCATCGGTAACGGGCTGGGGTACAGCATGGTGCTGCTGATTCTCGCCTCCATTCGTGAATTGTTCGGGTCAGGCAGCCTGTTCGGGATGGAGATACTGCCACTGGTGGCCAACGGCGGCTGGTACCAGCCAAATGGCCTCATGCTGCTGGCTCCCAGCGCCTTTTTCATCATTGGTTTTCTGATCTGGATCGTACGCACCAAGCGTGTCGAGCAGGTTGAAAAGACCGAGTTTCGCCTGGCACCCCACACTGTTCAGGAGGTTGCACACTAAATGGAGCATTATCTCAGTCTGTTGGTGCGCGCTGTATTCGTTGAAAACATGGCGCTGCAGATGTTCCTCGGCATGTGTACGTTCATCGCCGTCTCCAAGAAGATCGAGACGGCAGTGGGGCTAGGCATTGCCGTGACGGCAGTGCAGGTCATTACGGTGCCGCTGAATAATCTTGTATACCAATTCCTGCTCAAGGCTGGTGCCCTCAGTTGGCTGGGGTTCCCTGAGTTGGACCTCAGCTTCCTGGGTTTCATCTGCTACATCGGTATCATCGCCGCAGTGGTACAGGTCATGGAAATGTTCATGGACAAGTACATGCCTGCTCTTTATAACGCCCTCGGCGTATTCCTGCCGCTGATCGCTGTGAACTGCGCAATCATGGGGGGCTCGCTGTTTATGGTTGAGCGTAGCTACAACTTTCCCGAAAGTGTGGTGTACGGTATGGGCTCGGGAATGGGCTGGGCTTTGGCCATCACCGCGATGGCCGGCATTCGCGAAAAACTCAAGTACAGTGATGTGCCGCTGGGTTTGCGGGGCATGGGGATCACCTTCATCACTACCGGCCTGATGTCATTGGGTTTCATGTCATTCAGTGGTTTGTCTCTGTAGCAACGGGTTTGTGCAAATGATTGATATATCAGCAATAGTAGCCGGCGTCGCAATGTTCACCGTAGTGGTGATGTTCTTCGTTGTGCTGATTCTGGTGGCCAGAGCCAAGCTGGTCAGTACCGGCAAGGTGCGCATCGAGATCAATGGTGATGCGGCGAAATCCGTCGAGGTGCCTGCCGGAGGCAAGCTGCTGACGACGCTGGCCGATGCCGGGATTTACCTTTCCTCTGCATGTGGCGGTGGCGGTACCTGCGGTCAGTGTCGCTGCCGGGTCATCGATGGCGGGGGTTCCATGCTGCCGACTGAACAGGGGCATTTCACCATGGGCGAGGCCAAGGCGCATTGGCGTCTATCCTGCCAGGTCGCCGTCAAACAGGACATGAAGATCGAGGTCGAGCCAGAGTTCTTTGGCGTCAAGCAATGGGAATGCACAGTGGTTTCCAACGACAACGTGGCGACCTTCATCAAGGAGCTGGTGCTGGCGATTCCCGACGGCGACAGTGTCGACTTTCGCGCCGGTGGCTACGTGCAACTGGAAGTCCCGCCTCATGAAGTGCAATACAAGAATTTCGCCATCGCCGACAAGTATCGCGGTGATTGGGAGAAGTTTGGTTTGTTGAATCTGGTTTCCAAGAGCGACAAGACCACGATCCGTGCTTACTCGATGGCGAACTATCCTGACGAGAAAGGCATCATCAAGTTCAACATCCGCATAGCGACACCACCTCCCAAGTCGAGCTTTCCTCCCGGGGTAATGTCCTCCCATGTCTTCAATTTGAAGCCGGGTGACAAGATCAAGGTATTCGGGCCATTCGGTGAGTTTTTTGCCAAAGACACTGATGCTGAAATGGTCTTCATCGGCGGAGGTGCCGGCATGGCACCGATGCGCTCTCACATCTTCGATCAATTGCGTCGACTCAAGACCAAGCGCAAGATCACCTTCTGGTACGGTGCCCGCAGCTTGAAGGAAATGTTCTATGTGGAGGACTTCAATACGCTGGCCGCCGAGAACGAGAACTTTACCTGGCATGTCGCCCTCTCGGATCCGCAGCCCGAAGATAACTGGACCGGTATGACCGGCTTTATTCATAACGTGGTCTTGCAGCACTATCTCAAGGATCATCCGGCGCCGGAGGACTGCGAGTTCTACATGTGCGGCCCGCCCATGATGAATGCCGCTGTGATCAAGATGCTGAAGGATCTGGGCGTCGAGGATGAGAACATCGCCCTTGATGAGTTCTCCTGATCAGGCGCTGTCTCAAAGGCTGGCTGGTGTCATAAATGACTGAAACCCTTCGACGTCACCGACTCACCATTGCAGCGGCGATTCTGCTCGCCATTGCTTTCCTGCTTTATTCCCCCCGAGTTGTCGAGATCCACGAGTTCGGGGGTGCCACCATGGGCACTACCTACAGTATCAAGATCGTCGACCTGCCTTCAGGGCTGGGAGTCGAAGAGTTCGCTCAAGCGGTCACGGAGTTGTTGACGCACGTGGACAAGGAGCAAATGTCGACTTATGCGCCGGAATCCGAACTCTCCCGTCTGAATCGCAGTCCGCCCTACACGCCAATAGCCATTTCTGCGGAGATGGCGGAAGTGCTGGGTTTGGCGATTGAAATCAGCGAACTCACTGACGGAGCCTTTGATGTCACCGTCGGCCCGCTGGTGAATCGCTGGGGGTTTGGCCCGCAGACATCGGTCGCCGATGTGCTGGATGCCCGTATTCCCAGTCAGCCCGAGATCGACTCTCTACTGCAGCGGGTGGGATATCGTCATCTGCAACTCGACCGGCAAAACTTGACACTGCTGAAGACGGCCGATGTCTATATTGATCTCAGCGGCATCGCCAAGGGTTTTGCCGTGGACAAGGTCGCGGAGTATTTCGATGACGCGGGTATTGCCAGTTACTTCATCGAGATTGGTGGAGAGCTGCGCATCAAAGGTTACAAGCCGGGGCAACAGACCTGGGTGCCCGCGATAGAGAAGCCTGTCGATACGGCGCCACAGGTTCACAATATTTTCTATGCCAATGGCGAGTCCATAGCGGTCGCGGGGTCCGGAGATTATCGCAACTATTTCGAGGAGAACGGCGTACACTACTCACACGAGATCGACCCGGTGACAGGGCGGCCTGTGAGCCATAATCTGGCCAGTGTGTATGTGATTGAAGCGACCACTGCCCGTGCCGATGCCATGGCCACGGCCTACATGGTGCTAGGTGCAGAGAAGGGCTTCGAGTTGGCGCAGAGGTTGAATGAGGCGGTTTATTTCGTGACCAAAAGCACCGCTGGTGATGGCTTCGAGGATCGTTATACCGAGAAATTCGAGAGTTATCTGCAGGTACGGTGAGGTAGAAAATGGCGACGGTCATAGCGAGCTTTGTAGTGCTGGTGCTGGTGGTAGCCGGCATGGCCATCGGTGTCATGATGGGGCGCAAACCTCTCAAAGGTTCCTGTGGAGGCATGAGCAGTGGGACGGCCGATACGAGTTGCAGTCTATGTGGCGGCAATCCAGACAAGTGTGAAGAGAAGCCGTTATCGTGAGACACAGGGATGTAATCCGGCAGAATCATTACGACATCATCGTTATTGGCAGCGGTCCGGCCGGTGAATCGGCCGCCATGAACTCCACCAAGAAGGGGCGGCGGGTCGCACTGATCTCTGACCGCGATCAAGTAGGGGGCAACTGTGCCCACGTCGGCACTATCCCTTCCAAGGCTCTGCGTCACTGTGTCAAACAGGTCATGCAATTCAACAGCGACCCCTTGCTGAGAGAGTTCGCGACGCTGCGCAAGCCCAGCTTCCCACAGATAATGAAACATGCGTCGCGCATCATCGACGAGCAGGTGCATCTGCGCAGTGGCTATTACGAGAAGAATGGCATCGAGATTCTGCACGGCATCGCGTCGTTCATCGACAATCACTCCATCCGCTTGGGCAACAAGGGCCCCGTGCTGACGGCTGATCACTTCATCATCGCTACCGGGTCCAGGCCCTATCGGCCCGCCAACGTCGATTTCAACCACTCCCGCATCTTCGACAGCGACACGATCCTGCGGCTGAATCATTCTCCACGTAAGGTCACCGTCATTGGCGCGGGTGTGATCGGCTGCGAATACGCCTCCATCTTTGGCGGGCTGGGTGCCAAGGTTGAGCTTATCAATCCTGCCGAGACGCTGCTGTCCTTCCTCGATTGGGAGATCTCTGACGCCCTCAGTTACCACCTGCGCAACGCGGGAGTCCGGAGTCGGCACAACGAGGAATATGAGCAGATCGAGTATTTCGACACGCATGTGGTGACCCACCTGAAGTCCGGCAAGCGCATCAAGAGCGATATTGTGTTGTGGGCAAACGGCCGTACGGGCAATACCGATCAATTGAATTTGCAGGCGGTTGGCCTGGTGCCCAATTCCCGTGGGCAGCTGGAGGTCAATGCCCAGTACCGGACTGCAGTAGAGAACATCTATGCGGCCGGAGATGTCATCGGCTGGCCGTCGCTGGCGAGTACGTCTTACGATCAGGGCAGGGCGGCTTCAAACGCCATCGTCGATCCGGAAGCCTGCAGACAGATCAATCGCTTCGCCTCCAGCATCTACACGATTCCGGAGATCAGCACGCTGGGGAAAACTGAGCGCGAGTTGACGGCCGCAAGAATTCCTTATGAGGTGGGCAAGGCGTTCTTCAAGAATACCGCCCGCGGTCAGATCACGGGTGAACAGGCTGGCATGCTCAAGATCCTGTTCCACTTCGATACCTTGGAGATACTGGGTATTCATTGTTTCGGTGATCAAGCTTCCGAGATTGTCCACATCGGACAGGCGATCATGCTGCAGGAAGGCAAGGCGAACACCATGCAATACTTCCTCAACACCACCTTCAATTACCCGACTATGGCCGAGGCCTATCGCATCGCTGCTTTGGACGGATTGAACCGCGTGTTTTGACGTTTTATTGATCAACCAAAAAGAAAAACTACAGGAGTGTTTTGAACCATGCCGATGAGTACCGTTTCCGTTCTGGGCGGAGGCAGTTTTGGGACTGTCATCGCGAACATCATCGCGGAAAATGGCTATCGCGTGAACTTCTGGATGCGCAGTGAGGCGCTGGTGACGGAGGTCAATCAAACCCATGAGAACTCCCAGTATCTGCCGGGGTATCGTTTGCATGAAAATGTCGTAGCGAAGCACAACATGCAGGAAGCCGTAGTCAATGCCGAAGTCATCTTCGTGGCGGTGCCGAGCGCTTATTTTCGCGCCGTCGTCAGGGAGGTCGTCAAGGTTTGCCGCAGTGACGCCATTCTGATCAGCACCACCAAGGGCATAGAGGCTGGAACTTTCAACCTGATGAGCGAAATTTTACGCCAGGAATCACCTGATGCGCGTATCGGCGTCCTCAGCGGACCGAATCTCGCTAAAGAGATTGCGGCCAAGAATCTGACCGGAACGGTAATTGCAAGCGAGAATGCCTCCGTGCGGGAGTTGGTGCAGAAGGTTCTCAAGTCCGAGTATTTTCGCGTCTACACGAATGATGATATGTTCGGCGTGGAGCTGGGCGGTGCTCTCAAGAATATTTACGCGATCATCGCCGGACTTGCCTCGGCCATGGGCATGGGGCACAACACCAACAGCATGCTGGTGACACGTAGTTTGACTGAGATGGCGCGGTTTGGACGTAAACTGGGCGCAGATCCCATGACCTTTCTGGGGTTATCGGGGGTAGGCGATCTGGTGGTGACTTGCTCGTCGCCCCTCAGTCGCAATTTCCGGATCGGCGTCGCGCTGGGGCAGGGGTTGACCATTGATCAGGCGGTCGCCGAGGTTGGTCAGGTCGCCGAGGGGGTGAATACCCTGCGGCAGGTCAAGGAGAAATCCGACGAACTGGGCGTCTATATGCCACTGGTGAAAGGCCTCTACCAGATCGTTTACAACGGTAGTTCAGTGAAAAACATCGTGACCTCGCTAATGCTGGGTGAGCAGGCACTGGATGTTGAATATGAAGCGAATCAGACCAAAACCCTGAATCCCAAGGAGTGAACATGCCCGACGATATCGTAGAAAATTTAACCCGGCCCGAGCAGTGGATGCGTGTTCTGTTCATGGCCGCACTGGTAGTAGCGCTGTATGTGGTTGGGCTCATGCTCACGCTGGTGACGGTGGGCCAGGTGTTGTTCAGCCTTGTGACCGGCAGTGACAATGACAATTTGCGCGCCCTGGGCAGGAGTTTGACTCTGTATGTCAGACAAATACTGGATTTCCTGACCTATAACAGCGAGATCAAACCCTTCCCATTTTCCCCTTATCCCGACAGCAATGGCGCCGACAGCGACACTGAAACAGAAGAAGCAGGTGACGATGCCGATGCCGAAGTCTGGGTGAGTGAGAGTGAAAATGAGAGTGAAAGCGCCTCTGCTGACGCGGCGCCAAAGTCGGCACCTGCACCGCGCAAGCGGTCAACCCGAAAAAAGCCTGATGTCACAGAGCCCGCTATTGACGCAGAGGGGGCCTGAGTTCAGGCCATGGCGACGTTGTTGCGAGTAGTGTTGACAGTCCTGTTCTCGATACTGCTGCAGGCCCATGCCTGGTCACAGAGCGGAGCCGATGTTGTCGGCTCGGCAGACTATCCGGGTATCAGCCGTTTTAGCGGTGCCCGTATCGTTGACTACCGCGAGGTTGGTGATACCAACTACAGGCTCGCTCTGGGTCGTCTGCAACGGGTCAATGGCCGTGTCATGGCTGGTCGTGAGGAGCGAATTCAGGGAGCGTTGACTCGCATCACCTACGAGATTCCCCCGGGCTATAGCGGTGCCGACGTCTTCGCGCGTCTTTCAACTCAGTTGCTGGCGGAAGGCGGAGAAGAGTTATATCGCTGCCAGGGACGAGCCTGTGGCAGCAGCAACTTCTGGGCGAATGACATCTTTGCCAACCGGGTTCTCTACGGTCCGGAGACGGATCAGTTCTACCTGGCGAGTACTCGTGCTGCCGAAGTTGAAAGTCCTGGCATCTACACGGCTCTTTATGTCATCACCCGAGGCAATCGCACTGTACTAGCTCATCTGGATATTCTGGCACTGTCCGGGGCCAGTCATTCCGAGCACCTATCAGCGCAGGTCTCAACGTCAGAGGCATTGCTGACCAGGCTGCAGCAAGATGGCGTCGTTGTGGTGCCGGGGTTGCAGTTTGACGGGCAGGATCAGCTGATAGACGAAGGAGGGCTGGCACTGCTTGTCGAGACCCTGCTGAATAATCCGCAATTGAGCGTCTATGTCGTGGCGCATCTGCGAGCTGAAGGATCGTTGGACGCTCAGGTGGAGCGGTCAAGGCACCGCGCTGCGTTGATTACCACGCAGCTAAGCGAAGCAGGCATTGCCGCTGAACGTATGAGTGCGCAGGGCGTGGGACCGCTGGCACCAGCCTGCAGCACCGGCTCCTGCATCGAACGGGTGGAGCTGGTACTGCAATAAGTCTTTAAGAATAGAATTCGCCAGTCATCGTTACTTGCTGATAAGTGAGAGAAATTCGTTACGGGTGCTCTGGCTGTTACGGAATGCGCCCAGCATGCATGACGTTGTCATGACAGAGTTCTGTTTCTCCACTCCTCGCATCATCATGCACATGTGCTGTGCTTCGATGATCACCCCCGCTCCCGTTGCGCCGGTCTTGCTGACGATGGTCTCGGCGATCTCCTTGGTCAGGTTTTCCTGAATCTGCATGCGGCGGGCAAACATGTCGACGATTCTGGCGATCTTGGAGAGTCCGATTACCTTGCCACGGGGGATATAGGCCACGTGGCATTTGCCAATGAACGGCAGCATGTGGTGTTCACACATCGAGTACAATTCGATGTTCTTGACGATCACCATTTCATCTGAAGTCGATGGAAACAGTGCATCGTTGATGACCTCGTCGATGTTCTGGCGATAGCCGCGCATGAGGAATTCCATGGCTTTGGCGGCGCGCTTTGGGGTGTCTGCAAGGCCTGGGCGCGTGAGATCCTCACCGATGGCGGTAATGATTTCCCGGTAGGCATTTTCCATAGTCTGGGTCATGGGTGAGCGGGTCTTTCCTGAGTGTTGATCGGGCGCTTACCGTACGATATCGGGCGGGGTGCGGTAAAGTGATTTTTCCGGGACCGGGTGGCAGACTCCCCGGTGTGGCAGGTGTAGAGAGGCGTTGCAGCAATGGGTTTGAAGAAAGAGGGTGGCATGGTTCTGGCGGATTGCCTGGATGAGTTGAGTCAACAGTTTGAGGCGGCTGATCTGTTCTATGGGCACGGCACCGACAATGCCTGGGACGAGGCGGTCTATCTGGTATTCAGCGCGCTCGGCCTCGCATTTGATGAGGATGACAGCATCATGTCTCGTCCCGTGACACGGGGGGAGTTGGAGCGGATACAAGCTCTGGCGAAGCGGCGTACTGACGAACGTTTGCCGGTTGCTTATCTGGTCGGTGAGGCGTGGTTTGCCGGCTTGCCGTTCAAAGTTGACAGTCGTGTGCTGATCCCACGTTCCCCGCTTGCGGAACTGATTGTGGAGCAGTTTGCAGGGCTGGTGCCTGCTGAACCGCACAAGATTCTCGATCTGTGTACCGGCAGTGGTTGCATCGGCATCGCCTGCGCGGTGGCCTTTCCAGATGCGCGAGTGGATCTGGCCGATATTTCCGAGGATGCGTTGACTCTGGCACGAGAGAACGTGCTGTGGCACGAGGTGGAAGAACGGGTTCGTGTCATTCAGGCTGATCTGTTTGACGGTCTTGGTAATGCCTATGATTTGATTGTGACCAACCCGCCGTATGTCTCCCGGGAGGAGGTCGACGATTTGCCCGAGGAGTATCGCCATGAGCCGGAGCTGGGGCTCGTGTCCAATGACGACGGGTTGGAGATTCCGCTACGCATCCTGCGCGAGGCGCCACAACATCTGAGTGAGGATGGGGTGCTGATCATGGAAGTGGGTTATTCATGGCAGGCTCTGGCAGCGCGGCTGCCGAAGGTTCCTTTCCTGTGGCTTGAATTTGCTAACGGTGGCGAAGGCGTTTGCATGCTGACTGCACGCCAATTGCGGGAAGCAGGCTCACACCTTATCTGAACGTTTCTGGATCGAGAATTGGGCTCTGAATTGTGAACCTGAGGCATGAAAGTGTGCAGATTCGTAACCCGAAATGCTTTGGTGTACAATTCGCCGCCCTTAGTTCAAGGCGTGCAGACTCCCACAGGATTGAGCGATGTCCGGAAACTCGATAGGTAAGCTATTCACCGTCACCTCCTTTGGTGAAAGCCATGGCGCCGCGCTGGGTTGTATCGTCGATGGTTGCCCCCCCGGTATGTTGCTCACCGAAGAAGACCTGCAACGGGATCTGGACAGACGCAAGCCCGGCACCTCCCGTTTTACTACCCAGCGCCAGGAAGCCGATCAGGTTCGCATCCTCTCCGGAGTCTTCGAAGGCCGCACCACCGGGACGCCCATTGGTCTGCTGATCGAGAATACCGACCAGCGCTCCAAAGATTACGGCAAGATCAAAGACCAGTTCCGTCCCGCTCATGCAGACTATACCTATCAGCAAAAATACGGCATTCGCGACTATCGCGGCGGTGGTCGCTCGTCTGCCCGCGAGACGGCCATGCGGGTTGCCGCAGGCGCTATCGCCAAGAAATATCTCTTTGAACAGTTTGGTGTGCAGGTGCGCGGCTACATGAGCCAGCTCGGTCCGATCCGCATCGACGGTTTCGACTGGGATGAAGTGGACAGAAATCCTTTCTTTTGCCCGGACGCCACCAAGGTGCTGGAGATGGAGGCTTACATGGCCGCGCTGAGCAAGGAAGGCAACTCGATTGGTGCTCGCATCAATGTGGTGGCGTCCGGGGTGCCGGTTGGACTCGGAGAGCCGGTCTTCGATCGCCTGGATGCCGACATCGCACACGCCCTGATGAGTATCAATGCAGTCAAAGGCGTGGAGATTGGGGCAGGTTTTGCCTGCGTCGAGCAGAAAGGCACAGAGCATCGCGATGAGATGACTCCCCAGGGATTCCTCTCCAATAACGCAGGCGGGATACTCGGCGGCATCTCATCGGGGCAGGACATTCTGGCGAGCATCGCCTTGAAGCCGACTTCCAGCCTGCGGATTCCCGGCCGCTCCATCGACATTCACGGCAATCCCGTTGAAGTGATTACCACCGGCCGTCACGATCCTTGTGTCGGTATCCGGGCAACACCAATTGCCGAGGCCATGATGGCCATCGTGTTGATGGACCACCTGTTGCGGCATCGGGCGCAGAATCAGGGTGTGATGTCCGGAACTCCCGTGATCGGATCTGCACCCGGTTGACGCCTATAATTACTAATTTCTATGAAATATATAAAATAGTTTCATTTTGGTTATGCGATGCGGGCGAGTATAGTTTTTCTACCTAATATTGTGACTGTTCAATTGGTAATTTCTTATGACTGGTAAAACCTTGTACGACAAACTCTGGGACTCTCATCTGGTCAAGCAGCGTGATGATGGCACCGCGCTGATCTATATCGACCGGCAGCTGATTCACGAGGTGACCTCTCCGCAGGCCTTCGACGGTCTGCGCCTGGCGGGCCGACGTCCCTGGCGTGCAGAGTCCAACTTTGCCACCCCGGACCATAACATTCCCACCACCATGGAAGAGCGTCGTCAGGGCTTGGACGGTATTCGTGATCCAATTTCCCGCATTCAGGTGGCGACTCTGGACGACAACTGTCGCGAATTCGGCATTTTCGAACTGGATATGAATGATATCCGTCAGGGTATCGTGCACGTGGTTGGGCCTGAGCAGGGCGCAACGCTGCCCGGCATGACCATCGTCTGTGGTGATTCCCATACCTCCACCCACGGCGCGCTGGGCGCGCTGGCGCATGGTATCGGCACGTCCGAGGTCGAGCACGTTATGGCAACTCAATGCCTGCTGCAGACCAAGATGAAGAACATGCTGATCCGTGTGGATGGGCGTCTGAATCCGGGCGTTACCGCCAAAGACATCGTGCTGGCCATCATCGGTGAGATCGGGACTGCTGGTGGCACCGGCTACACCATTGAGTTTGGCGGTGAGGCCATTCGCTCTCTGAGCGTTGAAGGCCGTATGACCGTCTGCAACATGGCAATCGAGGCTGGCGCACGCGCCGGATTGATCGCTGTCGATCAGACGACATTGGACTACATCAAGGGTCGCCCCTTTGCGCCGAAGGGCGACATGTGGGAGCGCGCTGCCGCTGCCTGGCGTGGTCTGGTCAGCGATGCGGATGCGCATTTCGACCGCGTAGTCGTCATGGACGCCGCAGACATCATCCCGCAAGTCACCTGGGGAACGTCGCCGGAGATGGTGGCGCCGATTACCGGTGAAGTGCCTGACCCGGAGAAGGAAACCGATCCAAGCCGCCGCGACAACATGCGGCAGGCATTGAAATACATGGGCCTGACTCCCGGCACCCGCATAACCGACATCAAGCTGGACTGCATCTTCATCGGTTCCTGCACCAACTCGCGAATCGAGGATCTGCGCGCCGCAGCGGCTGTAGTCAAAGGTCGCAAGGTCGCTGCCAACGTCGAGATGGCGTTGGTCGTGCCGGGCTCTGGTCTGGTGAAGAAGCAGGCCGAGGCCGAGGGGCTGGACAAGATTTTCATCGAAGCAGGTCTGGAATGGCGCGAGCCAGGATGCTCCATGTGTCTGGCGATGAATGCTGACCAGCTGGGTGCGGGCAAACACTGCGCGTCGACTTCCAACCGCAACTTTGAAGGCAGACAGGGTTTTGGTGGACGTACCCACCTTGTCAGCCCGGCCATGGCGGCAGCGGCGGCGATTCACGGCCACTTTGTTGACGTTCGGGATATCCTGCTTACTCTTGATAGATAAGTTGATGAATCGATCTCAATTAATTGAAAATTAATGAATACCGAGTATAGAAGATGAGAAAATTTACAGTGCAGTCCGGATTGGTAATGCCACTGGACAGGGCAAACGTTGATACAGACTTCATCATCCCCAAGCAGTTTCTGAAGTCCATCAAGCGCAGTGGATTTGGTGTCAATCTGTTCGATGAACACCGCTATATGGATAAAGGGGAGCCGGGACGCGATAACAGCGGCCGTCCGCTGAATCCGGATTTCGTGATAAACCAGCCGCGTTACAAAGGTGCTTCAGTCCTGTTGGCCCGGGAAAATTTTGGCTGCGGGTCAAGCCGAGAGCATGCCCCCTGGGCGCTCGATGACTATGGATTCAGGATCATCATCGCTCCGAGTTACGCCGACATATTTTTCAATAACTGCTTCAAGAATGGGATATTGCCTATTGTTCTTGATAGAAAAATTGTGGACGAATTGTTTGCGGAAGTGGATGCGCTGGAAGGCTATGCACTGACTGTGGATCTGGGGAAGCAGATTATTACCCGACCATCAGGCGCCTCAATTGCCTTCAACGTGGACAGCTTTCGCAAGTATTGTCTGCTGAACGGCCTTGATGACATCGGGCTGACCTTGCAGGACGCCGGGGACATCACCGGGTTCGAGAAGCGTTGGAAGGAAGCATCACCTTGGTATTTCGGGGTATAGCTCGTCTGCAAATCAAGAAAATAGACCAATTTAAATGAACGGGAAGGCGGAAATGAAGACGTTTAATGTGGCAGTTGTAGGTGCAACCGGTGCAGTCGGGGAAGCGCTGATCAGTATTCTGGAAGAGAGAAATTTTCCAGTAGGTCAGTTGTTTCCTTTGGCGAGCGAGAGATCGGCCGGCAGCAAAGTGATGTTCAAAGGCAAGCCAATCACCGTGTTGAACCTGGCGGATTTTGATTTCAGTCGGGCACAGATCGGTCTGTTCTCTGCCGGAGGCAGCGTGTCTGCCGAGTACGCAGAAAAGGCCGGCAGAGCAGGTTGCATCGTCATCGACAACACCTCGCATTTCCGCTATGAGGACGATATTCCTCTGGTGGTGCCAGAGGTGAATCCACACAAGATTGCGGACTACAAGAATCGCAACATCATTGCCAACCCGAACTGCTCGACCATCCAGATGCTGGTGGCACTCAAACCTGTTCATGACAAAGTCGGCATCACCCGCATCAATGTTGCTACCTATCAGGCCGTTTCCGGCACTGGCAAGGAAGCAATCGAGGAGTTGGCGAAGCAGACTGCCGATCTGCTCAATGGTCGTCAGGTCACCTGCAACGTATATCCCAAGCAGATCGCCTTTAACGTGCTGCCGCAGATTGACGTATTCATGGACAATGGCTATACCAAAGAAGAGATGAAAATGGTCTGGGAGACCAAGAAAATTCTTGGAGACGACAGCATCCAGGTAAATGCTACTTGCGTCCGCGTGCCGGTGTTCTACTCGCACTCAGAGGCAGTACATTTCGAGACACGTACGCCGATAACAGTGGATGAAGTGCGCGAACTGCTGGCCAATGCTCCAGGAGTGGTGCTGATGGACGAGCGCAAGCCTGGTGGTTATCCCACGCCGGTAGGGGACTCTGCGGGCAAGGATCCCGTGCTGGTCGGTCGCATCCGCGCCGACATCTCCCACCCGAATGGCATGAATATGTGGGTGGTATCAGATAACGTGCGCAAGGGCGCAGCATTGAACTCAGTGCAGATAGCCGAAGTGTTGATAAAAGACTATTTATAATGAATACTTGCATGCACTATTGAAGCGTAATTCTGAGAGTTCTGCCGCCTGCTGGCGGCAGAACTGTTTCAGGAGATACGTAACCTCCCTCAGCTCCGAATTCCGGATTCAGGGCGAATCAGTGGAGAAAGCCATTTAAAAGGAATGGATTATGGTAAGAAAACTGGTGGTGATCCTTACCTCGGTGGTTCTGTTTGCTGCTGCGCATGTCAAGGCTCTGGGGTTGGGAGAGATCACCATCGATTCTGCCCTCAATCAGCCTCTGGCCGCTCGAATCGAGTTGCTGCAGCTGGGCGGTGTCCGCCTTGACCAGATCACTGTCCAGTTGGCTTCCGAGAATGATTTCGAACGTTTCTCTATCGAGATGGAGAGCTTCCTGCGTGCCATACGGTTTGACGTCGAATCTGCAGGGACGGATGCCTATGTGCATCTGAGCACCCCAGGCCCTGTGCGCGAGCCTTATCTCAGCTTTGTCCTTGAAACCAGCTGGCCCAGTGGTCGCCTTCTCAGCGAGCATACCGTTCTGCTCGATCTGCCTGCGTTTGCCTCCAACTCATCCCCGGTGGCCGTTCAACAGCCCGTACAGGCTCCGCAAAATTCTGGAAATATCGCTTTAAATCAAACTGTTGCAGAACAACCGTCAAGTGATTTGGCTGCTTCACCCATGCGTCTCGCCGCTCCCGCTGACGCTGCGCCTGCAGTCAATGACGGTGTGCTGACTGCCGCGCCAGACGCCGATTCTGCCAGCGCAGCGCAGCCCGTTGCCGACGTCCTGGCTGCCCCCGCGCCGATTGATGCCGCCGCCACTCCTGTGCCGGTGCCGCCCTCGCAACCCGCTGCCGTCACGCCGCTCGCCAATAATTCAGTCAGTAGCGACGATACCGCAGACACGGTCACCATAGGCGCTAATGACACTCTTTGGGATGTTGCCATGCAGGTGCGTCCAGACAGCTCGGTCTCCGTTCAACAGACCATGCTGGCCTTGCAGCGTCTGAACAGTGAAGCGTTTATTGCGGACAATATCAACATGGTGCGCCGCGGACAGGTGTTGCGTATACCCGATATTGAACAGATCCGCGCCTTGAGTACCCGCGAGGCCATGAGCGAAGTCTCCCGCCAGAATCAATTGTTTGAAAACAGGCGTAATGTCCCCCTCAGTTCCCAGCCGGTGACAGCCGCCCCGTCGCAAACCCCGGCGGATGCGTCGAATGGTCGTGGCGAGTTGAGCGTTGTGAGTGTTGATGCCGGGGTGCCAGCCACCCAATCCGTGTCCGGTGGGCAGAGTGCCGAGTTGGATGCGCGGATTGCGGCTCTGGAGAATGAATTGGCGGTGCAGCAGGAAGAGGCTGATCGCGTTGCCAGGCAGAATGCCGAATTGCGGGCTCGTCTAAGCCAGCTGGAGGAGCAGATAGATTCTGCCCAGGAAATCATTCGCCTGCGTGACCTGGAGCTTGCCCAGCTGCAGCAGGCGCTGGCTCAGGCACCGGCTGTTGTCGAGCCGGAGCCACTGGATCCGCCGCCTGTCATCACCATGGCGCCGTCCAAGAGTTTCCTGCAAACGGTCCTCGATACGCTGATCGAGAATACTTACGCATTGCTTGCCGTGGCAGCGCTTCTGATTTTGATCATCGTTTATGCCCTGCTGCGCCGCAATCGATCTGCAGGCCAGGAAGATTTTGCTGAACTGGAAGAAATGCAGGAATCAAGTGCGGAGATCGCCACCCCGGTGACAACACCTGCCACCACTGCCAGCACGAAGGGCAGTGCTGCAGCACCGGCTATCGATCCCGATATGCATGAAATTTTCAACTTCGAGGATTCTGACGACGCCGAGATGGATGGGCAGAGACCTGACTCTGACAGTTCTCCACATACAACCGCCGTGCAGGAATTGCTCGAAGAGGCTGATGCCCTGCTTGCCTATGATCGTTACGAGGAAGCCGAAAGTCTGCTGCAGGACGCCATTGTTGCTGAACCCAGGCGCGCGGATTTGCGTCTGAAACTGCTGGAAGTGTGTGTCGCCAAGCAGGATGCCATTGGCTTCAAACTGCAGGAAACCGAGTTGCTGGATCTGGGTGACGCCACGGTGGCGCCTCGAATCGCTGAACTGAAGGCACAATTGCGTGGCGAAGTAGACCATGAAATTCTGGAGGAAGGAGAGGACCTCTTCCTCGATGAGCTGGATACCATAGATGACATGGAGCTGGCATTGGATCTGGAAGCAGCAGCGACTGTCGATGACGATCTGGTAAAGTCAGGTTACAGCGTTGATGCCTCACCAGCTGAAGTGGCTGAAGTGGTCAGTGGAGGAGCGGTTGCCGCTGCCGTCATGGCTGATGAGCCGCAGGATACAGATATTGATGAAGACGATGAGCGAACACTCGAGTTTTCGTCCGCGTTTGATTTGTCAGGCGATCAGGAAATTGACGTACCAGCCGTTGTTGAAGAGGTAGCAGAAACTGCTGCTCAGGAAGCTGAACCTTCTTCTGACGATGAGAACCTGCTCGATTTTGATTTTGATTTCGCCATTGATAGTGACACTCCCGATGCCGCTGCACCTGTTGTGCAGACTCAGGAGCCCGCCCCGTCCGAGGACGACCCCGACCACAGCGTCGATTTTGACTTCGAAGCTCTGGCGGACGAGGAGCAGGCTGATGCGGCGGTGGCAGTTGTCGAAGATAGCCCTGCTGCAGAAAACGTCACTGAAGAAACTGTTGCTCAAGAAGCTGCTGCTGAAGCAGCCGCCGATGAACAAGACAAAGCAGTCGCTTTCGACGTGTCCGATGAGGACAATTCCAATGACCTGGATTTTGAATTTGATTCCAGTCAGTTTGATATTGCAGCCGATGAGGAACTCAACGCCGGGAAAGACACTGCGGCGGAAGACAATTTTGACGATCTGCAGTTTGTCGATGTCAGTCTGTTGGCCGAAAAATCAGAGCAGGAGGAAGAGTCCGGTGACGATGGCGTTCTGGAATTCCTGGCGGATTCAGATGAAGCAGCCACCAAGCTGGATCTGGCTCGCGCGTATTACGAAATGGGCGACTATGGCGGTGCCCGGGAAATCCTCGACGAAGTAGTGAACGAGGGTAACGAAGAGCAGGTCAAGGATGCGCAACGTCTGCTTGCGAAAATCTGAGTTCCTTTCTTGAATAACGTCAGTCCTCCCTTGTCCCGGATCGCTCTCGGCGTCGAATATGACGGCGCCGCCTTCCATGGCTGGCAACGGCAGGGCGACCCTGTCATGCCCACCGTACAGTCCACTCTTGAGAATGCCCTTGCCAAGATTGCCGCTCACCCTGTGAATCTGGTCTGTGCCGGTAGAACCGATACGGGCGTGCATGCGACGGGGCAGGTTGTGCACTTTGACTGCCAGATAGATCGAGGCGAAAAGGCATGGCTGCGCGGCACCAACAGCATGTTGCCGCCGACGGTGAGGGTGCGCTGGGCACGAGCCGTCAACGAAGACTTTCATGCTCGCTTCTCAGCCCTGTCCAGGCGCTATCAGTACGTGATTCTCGACAGCGCGGTCGAACCCGCCATCCTCGCCCGGCAGCTGACTCATACACGCTTGACCCTTGATATCGACCGCATGCACGAGGCCGGGCAGCACTTGCTTGGCGAGCACGATTTCACTTCGTTTCGTGCTGCGGGTTGCCAATCCAAAACGCCTTTCCGGGAAGTCATGCAGTTGCAGGTGCGACGTCACCATCGTTTCATCGTTTTGGACATCGAGGCGAATGCCTTTTTGCAGCATATGGTCAGGAATATCACGGGTGTCCTGATGGAAATAGGTGGTGGGGGCAAGGAGCCGGATTGGGCGCGCGAGGTGTTGGGGCTCAGAGATCGCAAGCTGGCGGCCATCACGGCTCATCCATATGGACTCTATCTGGTGGCAGTGCGATACCCGGAGCGCTTCGGATTACCGGCGGAGCCAATTGGGCCCGCTTTTTTGCAGCTTTTTGCGTAGGCTCTGCCATGGAACTTTGGTAGAATCCGTCGCTTTTGCGGATACCCGAGCAGGGGGCCGATTTCCATGGTGCAGAGAACCCGAGTCAAGATCTGTGGGCTGACGAGTCCAGAGGATGCCCTGTTGGCTGCCGAGTGCGGCGCCGACGCAATTGGTCTGGTTTTTTACAGCAAGAGTGCCCGAGCAGTAACAGCTGCGCAGGCGCTGGATGTCTGTCGAAGCTTGCCGGTCTTCGTCACCACCGTTGGTCTCTTCGTCAATCCTGCGGAAGAGGAGGTCCGAGCCGTGTTGAAGCACGTACATCTGGACTGTCTGCAGTTCCATGGCGAAGAATCTGCAGCATTCTGTGCCTCCTTCGGCGTTCCGTACATGAAGGCTATCAGGGTGCGGCCTGATTTCGATGTCATCGAGGAAATCGCGAAGTACTCATCGAGCTCGGCAATATTACTCGATAGTTATGACAAAAATACTGCCGGTGGAACCGGCATCGCGTTTGATTGGCGCATTGCGCGACGCTGTGTCCAAGAAGCGCGGGGGAAGATAGTGCTGGCGGGTGGGCTGACGGCGAGCAATGTTGCCGAGGCGATTCGCCTGGTAGCACCCTATGCCGTTGATGTCAGCAGTGGTGTCGAGTCGGAGCCAGGGCGCAAGAGCAAAGAACGCATGAGCAGTTTTTTCAATGAGGTATACAGTGTCTAAGTCTCCAAGCGTAGATATAGTCAGCGGTCTCGATACATCCCATTCGGCGGATCAGTTCAGCGGTCCTGATCTGCACGGCCACTTTGGTCGTTACGGCGGCGCATTTGTCGGCGAAACGTTGGTGGCGGCAGTCGAGGAGCTGGATCGCGTTTATCAGAAGCTCTCCAAGGATCCCGCTTTCTGGGCCGAATACGACAAGGACCTCAAGCATTACGTCGGGCGTCCTTCGCCACTGTATTTCGCGGAGCGCCTGACCAAGCGCTACGGCGGCGCAAAGATCGTGCTGAAGCGCGAGGACCTCAACCATACCGGCGCTCACAAGATCAACAACACCATCGGGCAGGCTCTGCTTGCCAAATTCATGGGGAAGCCGCGCATCATCGCTGAAACTGGGGCGGGGCAGCATGGTGTAGCCAGTGCCACGGTGGCTGCGCGTCTGGGGCTTGAATGTCATGTCTATATGGGTGCGGATGACATCAAGCGTCAGTCTGCCAACGTCTACCGCATGAAGCTGCTGGGAGCCAACGTGATTTCTGTGGAATCCGGATCCCGTACCCTCAAGGATGCATTGAATGAGGCACTTCGTGACTGGGCGACCAATGTGGATAACACCTATTACATCATCGGCACTGCGGCCGGCCCCCATCCTTATCCCATGATGGTGCGGGACTTTCAGGCAATTATTGGCCGTGAAGCCCGAGCCCAGTCCCTGGAGGAGTACGGTCGGTTGCCCGACGCGCTGGTGGCCTGCGTAGGCGGTGGTTCCAACGCCATCGGGTTGTTCCATCCCTTCCTGCGTGACGAGGGAGTGGCGATGTACGGTGCCGAAGCAGGTGGCGAGGGCGTGGAAACCGGTCGTCATGCCGCTTCATTGAGCGCTGGCCGTCCGGGCGTCCTGCACGGCAACAGAACCTATTTGATGACCGACGACGCCGGGCAGATCATCGAGACCCATTCGGTTTCGGCAGGTCTGGACTACCCAGGCGTGGGTCCCGAGCATGCGTGGCTGAAGGATATTGGTCGCGTGAACTACGTCCCCGTGACCGACCTGGATGCATTGACGGCGTTCCGCGAGCTGACCCGCTTGGAGGGCATCATTCCAGCCCTTGAGTCCAGTCATGCGGTTGCATGCGCGTGCAAACTGGCTGCAGGGATGTCCCCGGATCAGTTCGTCGTGGTCAACCTGTCCGGTCGCGGTGACAAGGATATACACACTGTCGCCGCCATTGACGGCATCACCATATAAATACTGGCATACCAACACAGGCAGATATTGCTGCAGGAACAAGGGTCGGAAATTCATGAGCCGTATCAGTAAGACGATTGCCGGTTTGCAGGCGCAGAACAAGAAGGTGCTGATTCCCTATCTGGTCGCGGGTGATCCGCAAAAAGGGCTTACCGTTGAACTCATGCACACACTGGTGCGTGCCGGTGCTCATATCATCGAGCTCGGTATTCCCTTCAGCGATCCTTCTTCCGATGGCACTGTGATACAGCTGGGTGCTGAGCGCGCGTTGCGGCAGGGCACTACTCTGACCGATGTGCTCGCCATGGTGAGCGAGTTCCGTCGCAGCGACAAGCAGACTCCGGTTGTGCTGATGGGCTATCTGAACCCGATCGAAATCATGGGTTACGAGAAATTCGCCGCTGCCGCTGCTGCAGCGGACGTTGACGGAGTGCTGATCGTCGATCTGCCTGCCTATGAGTGTGAAGAATTGTTCAGCGCTGTGCGCCCGCGCGGGATCGACACCATATTCCTGATTGCCCCGACCACGACGCAAGAGCGTACGGCCGCCATCTGCGCCAATTCCACCGGTTATCTGTATTACATCTCCCTGAAGGGGGTGACGGGCGCGGCTATTCGTGACAAGAGTGAGATTCGTGACAAGATTGCTCACTTGCGCTCTGAAACCAGTCTGCCCATTGTGGTTGGTTTCGGCATCAAGGATGCGGAGTCTGCCTGTGAAATGGCCGCCATCAGTGACGGTGTTATAGTGGGCAGCGCTCTGGTGGAGAAAATTGGCTTGCTACCGGTGCAAGGGCCTTGCTCAAGTGCTCAATTGGACGAAGTTGTGGCGGTAATTTCTTCCATCAGCGAGGCGTTGCAAAGCCTGAAAAACTGATCGTAACTTATTAATTTTAAAAAATTTTAGCGACTATTGTCGGCATCCCATTTAACAGGAACGTGATATGAGTTGGATTAACAAAATCCTCCCTTCCATTCGCAGCAGCGGTGGCACAACGACCACCAAACAGCGTGCCAGTGTGCCCGAAGGGCTCTGGAAAAAGTGTCCACGTTGCGAAGCTGTGCTGTACAGACCCGATCTGGAGCGCAACCTGGAGGTGTGCCCGAAGTGCGACCACCATTTGCGTATCACGGCTCGACGTCGCATTGAGCTCTTCCTCGATCCCGAAGGGCAGGTAGAGTTGAACAAAGACATGGAGCCGGTAGACCTGCTCAAGTTTCGTGATCTGAAGAAGTACAAGGACCGCCTCTCTGCCGCGCAGAAGAGCACCGGCGAGAAAGATGCTCTTATCGTCGTGCAAGGCCGCGTCAACGGCCTGGAGATGGTTGTTGCCGCCTTCGAGTTCGGCTTCATCGGTGGATCGATGGGCGCAGTGGTGGGGGAGAAGTTCACGCAGGCGGTGAACACCTGT
The DNA here is from genome assembly GCA_030654835.1 of Gammaproteobacteria bacterium. Taxonomy (GTDB): domain Bacteria; phylum Pseudomonadota; class Gammaproteobacteria; order Pseudomonadales; family Pseudohongiellaceae; genus UBA5078. The sequence goes on from JAURWS010000012.1 coordinate 236,391, forward strand.
ATCGCCAACAAACTCCCACTCGTGTGTTTCTCGACCAGTGGCGGTGCTCGCATGCAGGAAGCGTTGATCTCTCTCATGCAGATGGCGAAGACCTCGGCCGCGCTGGCGCGGCTGCGAGAGAGCGGTCACCCCTATATCTCCGTGCTGGTCGACCCTGTCTATGGTGGCGTATCCGCCAGTCTGGCCATGCTGGGGGACATCAATATTGCCGAGCCCAACGCGCTGGTAGGTTTCACCGGGCCTGATGTCATCCGTCAGACCGTCCGCGTGAAATTGCCGGAAGGCTTTCAGCGCAGTGAGTTTCTGCTGGAGCACGGTGCGATCGACATGATCGTGCATCGCAAAGACATGCGTGAGCGCGTAGCCTCGCTGGCCGCCAAGCTGACTCATCGCTAATGTTCTATCGCTAATAGCACTTCGCTGACAGGCAGACAACGACAGACATTGAAACTTTCCGGCCTGCTGAAGGCCGATTCGAGGCCAGACTTGATCTGGCCGGGCAGGCTTGCAGCGTGAATCTCTCCCAGTGGCTCGATACGATTCAGGCCTTGCATCCCAGTGAAATCGATCTTGGTCTGCAACGCGTGCGTGCCGTGGCAGCCCGGCTTGGCTTGACCAGGCCCGCGCCGCTGGTGATCACGGTTGCCGGAACCAATGGCAAGGGCTCGACGGTCGCCATGCTGGAGGCCATCCTGAGCGCCGCAGGTTACCGGGTAGGAACCTACACGTCGCCGCATCTGCTGGTTTTCAACGAGCGCGTCCGCATCCTCGGCCGTGTGGCGACAGATGAAGAGTTGTGTGACAACTTCGCGCTGATCGAGGCACGGCGTGGTGATATTTCGCTGACCTATTTTGAGTTCAGTACCTTGGTCGGACTGATGCTGATGGAGCAGGCAGGGCTGGATGTTGCCGTACTGGAGGTCGGGTTGGGCGGGCGCCTCGATGCCGTGAATATGATCGATGCCGATCTGACCATCGTCACCAGCATTGGTCTGGACCATCAGGATTGGCTTGGCGACAACCGCGAAGATATCGGTCGCGAGAAGGCGGGGATTTTTCGGCCAGACGTACCGGCTGTGAGTGGCGATGGCGACACGCCGCAGAGCATCGTGCTGGAGGCGGTGCGGCTCGGCGCTCCGCTGTATCGGCAGGGTGCGGATTTCGGTTTCACCACACAGGCCGCAGGGTGGCACTGGTGGGGCAAGGATAAAAGCGGCACCAAGGTCACTCTGCAGGATTTGCCGAGGCCGCCACTTGATCTGATCAACGCGGCAACAGTCCTGCAGGCAATCGCTCTGCAACCTCTGGCGGTACCTAGATTGGCCATCGCCGCAGGATTCGAGGCGGTGTCGTTGGCTGGACGTTTCCAGGCGCTGCGGGATCCGCAGCACGGTGTCGCGGTGCGTGTTGATGTCGCACACAATCCGCATGCGGCTGTGCTGCTGGCGGAAAAGCTGGCAGCCATGCGCGGCAGGGGCGAATTGAGGGGGCAGGTTCGTGCCGTTCTGGCCATGATGGCTGACAAGGATCAGCCTGGTTTCTACGGCGTCTTAGAATCTGCCGTCGACATTTGGTATATTGCGGCATTCGCGCAACCCCGCTGCCTGGATGCCCGAAGTCTTTACGATCGATTGCATGCAGTGGGAGCGACCGTGTGCGGACCGTACGCCACAGTTGCGGCGGCATACAGTCAGGCATGTGAACAGGCGGGGTCGGATGATCTGGTCCTGGTGACCGGATCCTTCGGCACGGTGGCCGACGTGTTGCACTACATCGCGAGTATCGAATCAAATTCATAATGGTTGTCACGGACCCTGGTCCGCGCACCGCCACCACACAGGGGCAGCACTGGCTTGGACCAGAACACTAAACAGAGAATCGTCGGCAGTGTGGTGATACTGGTCGCCGCCGTCGTTCTGCTGCCAGTCCTGTTCGACGGCCAGGGCAGTTACGACATGCCGCTGGAGAGTCGCATTCCTGCCCCGGTTCTGTTTCCAGAGTCCCCCCGGATCGTGCCAGAACGTCCCGTGGTCATAGCCGATACCGACCAGATTCGCGTCGCTGCAGTCGCATCCCCGGAGCCAGTCGTTGTGGCCACAGTGACCGAACCGGTTGCGACGCCCGCAGTGGCGGCGCCAAAGCTGGACAGTGCCGGACTGCCGGAAGGGTGGAGCGTGCGCCTGGGCTCCTTTTCCAGCGCGGCCAATGCCATGAGTCTGGTGGAGCGGCTGCAGGCCCGCGGACACCGCGCCTATACGCGTGAAGTGAGAACCGAGCAGGGGGCACTGACCGCAGTGTTCGTCGGCCCCGGAGTTGATCGCGCAGCGATGCAGCAATTGCAGCGGCAACTGCTCGATGAGTTTGAATTGTCCGGCATCGTCGTGCGCTACGAGATCGAGAGCCTATGAGGAGCTTGGGCGTCTGATGCATTGGGTCGATATCGCGATTCTGTTGATCACCGGCATTTCCTGCCTGTTCGGCTTGTGGCGTGGTTTTGTCCGTGAAGTGTTGTCACTGCTGGCGTGGATTGCGGCGCTGTTGTTGGCGCGTGTCTACAGCGATGATCTCGCTCCGGCCCTGGGACAATGGATCGAAGGGGCCGCGATGCAGCAGGTTTTCGCGTTTGCACTCCTCTTCATGGCCACCTTGTTGACAGGGGCGCTGATCAACCACCTGGTTGCGAAGCTCATTGATATGAGCGGACTGAAGTTGACCGACAGGCTGCTCGGAGGAGTGTTCGGGATTGCCAGAGGGGTGGTGATCGTCATGGTGTTTGTCTATTTCGGCAGCAGCTTCTTTGCGACCGAGCCCTGGTGGCAGGCTTCGCGTTTTATTCCCTATGGAGGTCAATTGATAGAGATGTCGCGCATGTTTGTGACAGACCTGCCCTTGCCGCAAACGCCGGTGCTGCCGACGCTTCCACCACTGTAGCAAAGCTGTGTCGCTAGCTGGATCGATCTGAATTTTTTGTGAGTAGTTGTTAGTGAGTACCTTGGTTGTCAATTTGCGAGTCTTAACGGAGTGTATTGAATGTGCGGTTTAGTAGGTGTCGTTGGCAAATCTGATGTTGCTGTTTGTTTATATGACACATTGACGGTGTTGCAGCACAGGGGGCAGGATGCAGCTGGCATTGCCACCAGTGACAAGGGGCGACTGAATCTGCGCAAGGACAATGGACTGGTCAAAGACGTGTTTCGTACCCGACACATGGAGCGTCTGGCCGGGAACATGGGTATTGGGCATGTGCGCTATCCAACCGCTGGTAGCTCCAGTCCCGCACTTGCACAACCCTTCTATGTGAATTCCCCTTACGGCCTGAGCCTGGCCCACAACGGCAACCTTACCAATGCGGCAGAACTGAGCCGCGATCTCTTCAAGGAAGATCTGCGCCACATCAACACCGATTCCGATTCTGAAGTTCTTCTCAACGTCTTCGCCCATGAGCTGCAGCAGCTGGCGAAGATGGAGCCGACCGCCGAGGACGTGTTCACGGCGGTGCGCGGTGTGCATCGCCGCTGTCGTGGCGGTTACGCGGCGTTGGTGATGCTTGGGGGTTATGGCATCGTGGGGTTCCGCGACAAGCATGGCATTCGCCCGCTGGTGTTCGGCAAGCGCGAGCGCGATGGTTTCACGGAATATATGCTGGCCTCAGAGAGTGTAGCGCTGGCCTCCCAGGGCTTTACACTGGTCCGGGATGTGGCTCCCGGAGAGGCGGTTTATGTGGATGTGCACGGCCATCTGCATACCCGCGTCTGCGCCGGCCCCGCCGAGTACACACCCTGCATCTTCGAACACGTCTATTTTGCTCGTCCGGATTCCTTGATGGATGGCATCTCCGTCTACAAGGCCCGTCTGCGCATGGGTGAGAAGCTGGCCGACAAGGTCAAGCGTCTGCGTCCTGACCATGACATCGACGTGGTGATTCCGATCCCCGATACCAGCCGCACGTCGGCGCTGGAGCTGGCCAATCGTCTCGGAGTCAAGTATCGCGAGGGCTTCGTCAAGAACCGCTACATCGGCCGTACCTTCATCATGCCGGGTCAAAGCCAGCGCAAGAAGTCCGTGCGTCAGAAGCTCAATGCCATCGATCTAGAATTCAAGGGCAAGACCGTGCTGCTCGTCGACGACTCCATCGTGCGCGGCACGACCTGCAAGCAGATCATCCAGATGGCCCGCGATGCCGGTGCCGCCAAAGTGTATTTCGCTTCTGCCGCGCCAGCAGTGCGCTATCCGAACGTCTACGGTATCGACATGCCTGCTGCCAGTGAATTGATCGCGCATGGCAGAACCGACGATGAGGTGCAGGAGTTGATCGGGGCCGACTGGTTGATCTTCCAGGATCTGGAGGACCTGATTGCTGCTTCCATGGAAGGCAATCCGAACATTCATCGTTTTGAGTGTTCCGTGTTCGACGGCAAGTACATTACCGGGGACGTGGACGCAGCCTACCTGAAGAATCTGGAAGACAGCCGCAGCGATGCCGCCAAGAATGCCAGCAAGTAGCCAGCTTTTCTCGCAGTGACATCCGTTCATGACAGGCAGGGACTATTCGATGGAGCAGAGAATTCAGGCGGCTGTGAGCGAGATTGGCACTGTCCTGCTGGGCAAGGAGCGGCAGGTCAGGCTGGCTCTGTGCTGTCTCATCTCCGGCGGCCATCTGCTGATAGAAGACCTGCCTGGCATGGGCAAGACGACCCTGGCGCATGCTCTGGCGCGCGTATTCGGGCTGGACTTCAACCGCATTCAATTCACCAGTGATCTGCTGCCTGCCGACATTCTCGGTGTCTCGATCTTTGATCAGCAATCCGGGCGCTTCAATTTTCATCAAGGCCCGATCTTTCGTCAGATGATTCTGGCCGACGAGATCAATCGCACCACGCCCAAGACGCAGAGTGCATTGCTTGAAGCCATGGAGGAAGGGCAGGTATCGGTTGAAGGCGAAACCCGGCGTCTGCCGTCCCCCTTCTTCGTGATCGCCACTCAGAACCCCGTCAGCCTGGCTGGTACATTTCCACTTCCCGAGTCGCAGCTCGATCGCTTCCTGATGCGCATCGGCATTGGTTATCCGGATCCGCATGCAGAGCGACAGCTGCTGGAGACGGCAGGGGAGCGGGATCGCGGCGAGCTGGTCAGGCAGCAGCTTAATGTCAACGACCTGATCGAGATGCGCAAGGCGGCGGCCACTGTAGGCCTCAGCCCCCAGCTGCTGGACTATATTCAGCGTCTGCTTGCGCGTACCAGGGACAGCGACGATTTCCATTTCGGACTGTCTCCCCGTGGTGGCGTCGCAGTAGTGCGCGCCACTCGTACATGGGCACTGATGGAGGGACGCCAACACGCCATTCCGGAGGATGTTCAGGCCGTGCTTCCCGCCGTCGTGGAGCACCGGCTACGGTCGGGCTCTGACGGGGAAGGGCGCAGCGGCCCTGCGCTGGCGCAGCGCCTACTCAGTGAGGTCGATGTTTTCTGAACCGACCATGAGCCTCGTCAACGCCGTCAGTTTCTGGTTTTCGACACGAGTCCAACGCTGGCTCGCCAGAAACGTGCCTGCCGTAAGCATTGCGACCCTGCATCGCCGGAATATCTTCATCCTTCCCACCTCCCACGGGCTCCTCTACGTGGCAGCGACCACATTGATCTTTATTACCGCCATCAACTACGTGCTCAGTCTGGCCTTTGGTCTGGCTTTTCTGATGGTCAGCCTGTTCATTCTGTGCATCCTGCACACCTTTCGGAATCTTCAGCACCTGACGGTGAAGGGGATCGGCGGTGATGTGGTATTTGCGGGTGAGGACGCCAGCTTTACCGTGTTGTTGCAGCGCCAGCCCGAGCGTATGCATGAGGCTCTTGAGCTCAAGTTTCCCAAGGGTTTGATTACCCGCGCGGATCTCATCGAAGGCGAACAGCTGCGGGTGAACGTCTATCTGCCGACGCAGCGTCGAGGTGTCCTCAAGGCGCCACGACTGCTGGTGCAGACGCGCTTTCCTCTGGGGCTTTGGCGAGCCTGGTCAATGCTGGATCTGAGCATGCGCTGCCTGGTCTACCCCACGCCTGTCTCCTGTCCTCTTCCGACTGCGGTCAGTAATTCCGGTGTCGGCAAGGGCAGCAGCACTCAGCCCGGCAGCGACGACTTTCACGGTTTGCGCAACTATCAGCTCGGCGATTCACTGAAGCAGGTCGCCTGGAAGAACCTCGCACGCGGGCAAGGGCTCAAGGTGAAACAGTTTGTCGACAGCAGTGATGACAGGTTCATGCTGGATTGGGCCATGTTTGCGGGGCTGGATGCCGAGGCACGACTGTCCCGACTCTGTTACTGGGTGCTGAAACTGGCGCGCAGTGATGTGGACTATGGTCTGAATATCCCTGGCGTGGTGATTTCGCCCGGCCGTGGTGATGTGCATCGTCATCGTTTATTGAGCGCACTGGCTCTCTGGCAGCAATCGCAGTACGTCGAGCGCCTGAACCCACGCCCGAGCAAGACAGGAGACGCCGTGTAATGGACGTCAACTACCAGATACCCCGACTTGCCCTGCTCTGGGTGCTGGCGGCGTTGTTGCTGGTGATCTTGCCGGGCATGCTGCGCTTGCCACCCTTGATACTATTGCTGGTTCTTGGTTGTATGGGCTGGCGCTTGTTGATCTTCTCGGGGCGCGCCAACTATCCGGGCAAGCTGGTAAAAGCCCTGATTGTTTTCACGGCCCTGCCGCTGACTGTCCTGCAGTTCAGGTCGCAGGGGGTAGGGCTGGATGCAGCCGTCTGTCTGCTGATTCTGGGGGTGGTGTTCAAGCTTCTGGAGATGCAGTACAAGCGCGACATCGTGATCGTCATCGTACTCGCGTACGTGCTCACGATGATTGGCTTCATTTACTCCCAGACCATTCCGAGTGGCGTGCACGCCTTGTTGGCGGTGGCCGTCATTACTGGCGCGCTGGTGTCGCTGAACCGTGATAACGCCCGCAACAACTTCAGAGATAACTCGCGGCTCGCAGCCCAGCTGGTGCTGCAAAGCGTCCCCCTCACACTCGCTTTGTTCATCCTGGTACCCAGGATTGCGCCGCTGTGGACCATGCCTCTACCAGTGCCGTCCAACAAGACCGGTGTTACTGACGAGATGACCCCCGGCGATATCAGCAGCCTTGGGCGTTCGGCAGAGCTGGCTTTTCGGGTCAGTTTCGACGGTGAGGCACCCTCCCATGACCGTCTGTACTGGCGCGGGCTGGTGCTGGATTTTTTCGATGGCAGGACCTGGCGTCGCGGAGGAAGCGCGTTGCTCGATTACGGCATGATCAGGCGCTACCCCAGCGAGTATCGCGGTGTGCGGCAGGGCGAGCCCGTGGACTATGACGTCATCATGGAGCCGACGCAGCAAACCTGGGTCTATGGCATGCAACTCGCGGAAGTCACTACGGGTGAGATTGTGCAGGATCGCAATTACTCCCTGCATAGCGCGACGCCTATTACACAGCGCTTGCGCTATCAGCTGCGTTCCTGGAGCGCATTTCAGACCGATCTGGAACTGCCTCGCGCGCTGCGGTCGCGCGCGCTGCAAATGCCTGACGAAGACAGCAATACTCGCAGCGCGTTGCTGGCTCGCGAGCTGCGGGCAGCGTCGACTGACGACAGGGACTATGTCGCGCGGGTCTTGCGTCACTACCGTGAACAGCCCTTTTTCTACACCTTGAATCCACCGTTGTTGGGTGAGGCAAGCATCGACGAATTCCTATTCCAGACGCGTGAGGGCTTCTGTGAGCACTATGCCGGCAGTTTCGTTTATCTGATGCGCGCCGTCGGTATTCCGGCAAGGGTGGTAGTCGGTTACCACGGAGGCGAATACAACCCCTTCGAAGATTACACCATGGTCTATCAGTACAATGCCCATGCCTGGGCGGAAGTCTGGTTCGAGGGGGAAGGGTGGGTAAGGTTCGACCCGACGGGTGCCGTGGCCCCGGAACGCATAAGTCAGGGTGTGGAGGCAGTGTTCGCCAATCAACCCGGTTTCATGGAAGATTCGGGGTTTTCCATGATGCGCTTCCGTGACACCCAATGGTTGAATACGCTGCGTCTGCGTCTGGATGCGATCGACTACGCCTGGAATCGCTGGGTAGTGAGCTACGACCAGGATCTGCAGCTGGAATTCCTTGAGGATGTGTTCGGCGAGAAGGCCCGTTCGTCCCTATTGTGGGCGCTGGGGTTGTCCACGGCGCTGATCTTCTCGATAGCGGCTTTCTTTCTGTTGCGTGGCGGGCAGCGGCAGCTGCGTGATCCTGTGACTCGTAGCTATCTGGCGCTGGCGGTCGATCTTGCGGTCATGGGTTTGCCGCGCCGCCGGGGAGAGGGACCGCTGGACTATTGCGCGCGCGTCAGTGCCGAGCGTCCGGAACTGGCTGCGGCCATGCAGACTGTGACACGGCTCTATGTGCAGTTGTGTTATGGGGAGCAGGGGGTCGGTAGCGAGGAGTTGCGACAGGAGTTCAGAGTGACATTGCAGACTTTACGGCTGCGAGTACTATCGCGTGCGCGGCGGGCCGGACTGGTGGCCGTGTCAGCCTTCAGCAGGCCGCAGTGATGAATTGGCGCCGGTTCAGCCACCAGCGAGTTTGACTTTGTAACCACTCTGCAGCAGTTGCTGCTGCAGGAGTTCGCGGTGATCTCCCTGAATCTCGATGATGCCATCTTTCACGGTGCCTCCAGTGCCGCAGCGTGCCTTGAGAACCTTGGCGAGCGCGTTGAGTTCTTCCGCCGTGAGGGGCAACCCATCGATCAGCGTTACTCCCTTGCCTTTGCGGCCCTTGGTCTCGCGCCTGATTCTGACAATCCCGTCTGCGGCCGACATGCCAGCCTGCTGACGTTTGCACTGGCAACCAGCGACCGGCTGCCCGCAGTCGGGACAGACGCGGCCCGTTTCGGTGGAATACACCCGCACAGTGGCTTTGCTGGTTGGCATGTTCTGGCTTATGCCTTGTAGAGCGGAGGCAGGGTGTATTCCTGCTCCTTCGCGGCAGTGGCAAGTGACCGGTTGCGCTGCGCGCGCAGCTCTGTCACCAGGGTCAACAGGCGTTTGATGTCGCCCTTCAATGCATTCCCTGTCGCTGTTTCCTGGCCATAGAGAGCCTGTTGCAGACGCAGACAGAGCTTTTGAATCTCGGCATTGCTGGTGCGCTGCGCCAGATCATCAAGGTTGTGCAAATCAGGTGCAGAGAAGTATTGGCGCCCCCAGCCGATCAGCGCGAGCCGCAGCGCCGGCAGATGGTTCTGTTCACAGGCGCGCGCGAACTCCTTGAAAGCAACAGCCTCTGCCGCCGGAGCGATGTCCTGGCGGTACATGGGCGCGCTGACGACGTGGGGCTTCTTCGCGACCACCTTCATCTTCGCTGGACGACGTTTGCTGCCAAAGTAGGTCATGATGCCGAGCAGTGCCGTCAAGGCGGCCGCCAGCGCGATCACCCACAAGGGCGTAGAGGGCATCGTCACCAGCGAGTCTTCGTCCTCGCCCTGCAGGCTGGAAGCGTCGCCGAATTGCGGTTCGCCTTCTTCCTCGAAGGTCATGAGTGGCTCTTGTGCCGTTGTGCGCACCGGGCCGATGCGTATCGCGGTGTCTGCCAGGGTTGCATATTTGATTTCTTCAGTATCGATGTCGTACCAGGGAATGGTGACACCGGGAATCCGCACAGTGCCGGTGTCGGTCATCAGCAGGGAGTTTGATTCGATGCGGCTGCCGACGATGTTGCCATCGACATAGGTGCGTTCGATGGAGGGGGCCTCCGGGTAGACATTGACCGTCTCGATGGGCGGCGTTTGCAACGGCGGCAGGGCGGCGCCGTCCAGACCGGAAGCTTTCATGCTGATGATGCGGTTGACCGCGTCGCCGACCCGCACATTGGTGAAATCGTTGTCCCAGCTTTCCTCGATGGTCAGTTCGCTGGCGGGCAGCCAGGTCGCATCCACCGGGAAGTCGACCGGCTTCTCACGCACCTCGATATCGAAGCCCTCGGAGAATGAGGTAATGGTGCGGGTGTTGAGATTGCGGAACACGTAATTGCTGGAGCCGTCAGTGACTTCGCCACGGAACATGATATCCGGAATCGCCAGCGCGCCGCTGCGCTGCGGGAATATCGCATACTGCTTTTCGTAGACTCCGTAGCGCACGCCATCCACCAGCTTTTCGTACTGATTGGGGGTGCCGATCATCTGAATCACCGTGTCCGGTAGTTCGAGATCGGTGAAGATCGGATTGCGAATGCCATTGATCGTGTAATACAGGCGAATGGTGAACAGCAGCTGTTCCTGAACGTAGATGCTCTCCTTGTTGACGATGGTCTCCATGAAGAGGTCCTGCCCGGCAACACTGCCCTGGGTTTTGGGCAACACGTTGACGGACAAGGCCTGTGTGTATGAACCAGCGACGAGCAGGGCAGGAATGTCCAGCTGACCTTCGCGCAATGGGAAGAGGGTGAGGTGGTAGTCTATCCAGGATTCGACACGATTATTGCTGCTGCGCATCTGGCTGGAAGTGCGGGTGGAGACCACTTGAAAATCCGCCTCCAGGGGCGTCAGATCCATTTCCACGCCGCCTTGCTGACCATCGACCCGCAGCGTCAAGGTGACCGTTTCGCCACGAATCAATTCGTTGCGATCCACCGTCGCCGTGACCGGCTGGGCGTAGCTCAGTGAGGAGAACAGAGTGAGTGCCGCCGCGAGCAGGCATGCCAACAGGTTTACCATATTTGTGTTTCCGCTGACTGGTTGTTGGAGCGGCTGTCTACTTGTCGCCGTCGGTACTCAAACTGGAATTTGCGCTGCAGAAGCTCACCCGGATCGTCGTCGATTCTGCGCAGCCACTGCTCCAGAGACTCCTGGCTCTCGTTTTCGGCATTGCTCAGCTGCGGTTCTTCGCCTTGATTCTCTTCTTCGCTTTCCTTTTGTTCACCGTCTTGAGGTTCGCTCTCTTCCTGTTCCTCTTTGTCGCCGCCTTCCTGCTGTTCCTGTTGTTCTTCCTCTTTAGGCTCGGATTCTTCTTTCTGTTCCTGTTGCTCCTCCTGCTGCTCCTGTTCTTCTTCGTCGCTCATCTGCTCTTCCTGCGACTGTTCCTCTTCCTGTTGCTGTTGTTCTTCGAGCAGCTTCTGGACGATTTCGCGGTTATGGATCGCATCTTCGTGATCCGGCTGCAGCGCGATGGCAACATTATAAGAGGCAATAGCCTGCTCGAAATTGGCACCCTTTGCGTAGGCGTTGCCGAGGTTGTAGTGACTGTCGGCGTCTTCGGTGCTCAGTGCTGCGGCAAAGGCCTGTACGGCAGCGGGATAGTCTCCCGCATGATAGGCGGCCGAGCCCTGCCAGCTCGGATCACTGAACAGACTTGCGGCGCTGATCGGGTCCTGATTGGCGTAGGCTTCTTCGCCCCGCTGATCCCTGGTTTTCCACAGATCGATCCACTCGGCGGCCTCTGCAGGGGCGGTCGGCGTGAGGGCGGAGAGGGTGGCGATGGCGGCAGTGGCAGACAGAATCCAGCCACGTCGGAAAATCAGGGCGCTGAGAGGCAGAACCAGGAGCAATAGCCAGGGGCCAACTTCGTGCCAGATGTCAAAGTTCTGATCGACATCCGCGAGATCCTCTTCGCTGAAGAAGTCGTCCTCGGCCATCAGATAATTGATGTCTTCGGCAGTCAGTTGCATGTCGACATAGCGGCCATTAACCAGTGCTGCGAGATCCTGAAGGCTGGCCTTGTCCAATTGCGGCACGATGATTTCGCCAGTGTCCGAGCGCAGGAAATCGCCTCCGGCGGCGGGAATCGGGGCGCCTTCCTCGGTGCCTACACCAAGAATGGAGAGTCGGTAGCCCGTCTGCTGCAGGAGTTCACCGATCTGGGCATGATCTCGACGCTCGACACCATCGGTGACCAGCAAGATGGTTCCCGAGGCGGCGCCGGCGTCGGTCAGCAGGCCCTTGGCACGCTCGATGGCGGCAATGGTATTGCTGCCGAAGGCCGGCATGATGTTGGGATTGATGGACGGCACGAGAGATCGAATGGTCACGGAATCTTCGGTAAGAGGCGTCACCGTGTGGGCGTCGCCGGCATAGACCACGAGAGCCGTCTGGCCTTCGGTACGCATGTCCAGGACATCCATAACCTTGCGCTTGCTGACTGTCAGGCGATTGGGGTCGAAGTCTGCTGCATACATTGACAGCGACTGGTCATAGACAATCACCAGGGCATCCTGGCGCTGTTGCACCGGTTGCGCGATCTTCTCCCACACCGGCCCGGCGAGAGCCAGGATGGCCAGTGTCCACAGCGTCAGCAGTAATACCAGCGGGGTACGCTCTGCGGCACTCTTGCTACCGTCCAGCAGATAGGGGAGCAGATCTTTGTCGATTGCTCTGTCCCAAGAACTGGCAGATTCATTGATGCGCCACAGGTACAGCACCAGCAGCAACGCGGGGATCAGTGCCAGCAACCAGAGCGGGCGCAGGAAATGGAAGTTTTGCTCGATCAGCATCAACAGCGAGGATTCATTCATGACTGGCCTCCTGTCACGGCTGCGGAGTCAGTCGTGGCGTCGTCGGCTCTGCGCGCCGGAGAGCGCTGCAGGATAGAGCCCCACGGCAATGTGGCCAGTGCGAGCAGAAAGCTGAGCAGTACTGCGGCGCCGAGAGGCCAGTAGAAAAGAACGTTGATGGGGCGGAAGGTCTGCTCATCCTGCTCTATTGCCTCCAGCGTGTCCAGCTCGGCGTAGATGTCCACCAGATCCTCGACATCTCGTGCCCGGAAGTATTTGCCACCGGTCGATTCGGCGATCAGTGTGAGATTTTCCTCGTCCAGCTCGGCCGACGGATTGATGGCGCGGGCCCCCTGGAATGAGCGCTGCACCAGCGTATCGGCACCCATGCCGATGGTGTAGATCTTGATTTTCTCGGTCTGTGCCAGCTGGCCTGCCTGCACGGGGGAGATGGCACCGGAGTTGTTGACGCCGTCGGTCAGCAGAACCAGCACACGGCTGTTCTCAGGACGCTCGCGCAGGTGCTTGACGCCCAGGCCGATCGCATCACCAATCGCGGTGGCTGACTCTTCAATCATGCCAATTTCGAGTTCGGTAATCAGTTTGGCGACAGTGGTGCGATCGAAGGTCATCGGCGTCTGAATGTAGGCGTGAGCGGCAAACAGAATCAGTCCGAGACGGTCGCCCTCGCGGCGTTCAGCGAAGTCACTGACCACAACCTTCATCACTTCGAAGCGCGATAGTTGCACGTTGTTGATGACCATGTCCCGCGCTTCCATACTGCCCGAGATATCCACGGCCAGCATCAGATCCCGGCCATTGGAGGGCAGCAGAATTGGGTCGCCGACCCACTGCGGACGGCTGGCGGCTGTGACCACACATACCCAGATCAAGGCGCAGCAGATGATCTTGAGCAGGCGGTAGGCATCGACGCGATTGGAGTCGGTCTGCAGTTGCGAGAGTCGTTGATAGAAAGGCACGAACAGGGCTGCCTCCTGCCTGGCTGCCCGTGCAAAGAAACGGTAGACCAGTAGCGGCAGCGGGAGGGCGGCGAAGGCCCAAGGCCAGGTAAACTCAAGCATGGTTGGAAACCGGTGTTGAAGTGGATGTATTCTCAGATGCTTTGTCTGAGCCGATTTTAGCCAAATACAGGCTCGTTATCCATTGATGAGCCATGCGGTAAAGATGCTCGTCATCGACATCCCAGCGGCGCGCGAAACGCCCCTGCACCAGGGTGGCGGCGAGGGAGTCATCGAGCAGCGAGGTGTCGCCCTTGTTGCGCAGATAGGCGATCCATTGCTCGCCACTGAGGCTGGCAGGCAGTTCTCCGGGGAAGTGTTTCAAGGCTACACGTCGGAGCACGGCGTTGACCTCGTTCACGAAGTTCAGCTTCAGCGTATCGTCCTCCTTCTGGGGATCGGCAGCCTTGGCAGCCCGGTATTCGCTGACACATTTGTCCAATTCGCGTACGGAAAAGGCGCAGATGCGGCGCTGTTTCCAGCCTGCATAATAACGGCGCCCGATTATCACCACGACAATCACGAGGATGATCAGGAGTATCCACCAACCGGGTGCGGGTGGCCAGATGCCAACGGGTTCCGGCAAATGGATGTCGGCTAACTGGCTTAAAGGATCTGTGCTGTCCATTGTCTTATCTGCTCAACAACCAGCTGGTTGGTTCGTAATTTGAGGAAGGGAATCTGCAGTTTGACCAACTCTGACTGCAGCGCGCCCATGCGCTCCTGAAAGTTCTGTTGATAGGTGCGCCGGGCTGTCTGGCTGTAGGAGTTCAGTGTGCCTTTGTGCTGGCCATCGGTAATGCTGTAGAAACCGGGGACGGGCAGGTTCTCTTCCAGTGCGTCATAGACGAAGCAACACACGACGTTGTTGTGGCGGGACAGCTGGTAGAGGTACTGCATGGCAGTGTCATCCATGGTGGTGAAATCACTGAGAATGTACAGCGTGCTGCCCGGCTTGGTGATACGGCGGATCTGCCCCAGCGCTCCGGCAAGCCCTCTCTGGCTGGCAGGGACGTTGGGGGGAGACTGCCGGTTGGCCGCGTCGGTGAGCCGGTTGTTGTACATGTGAATCTGATTGAGCAGATGCAGAGCCGAGCGACGGCTGCGTTTCGGACGGACCAGCGAATGACTGCTGTCTGAGTACACCAGCCCGCCCACACGATCGCCATTGTCGATTGCCATCCAGCAGAAAATGGCTGCTGCCTGTGCGGCGATCACCGACTTGAAGGCGACCTGACTACCGAAGAACATGCTGCTGGACTGATCGACCGCGATGATGACGGGGCGTTCACGCTCCTCACGGAAGACTTTTGTGAAAGGCTTGCCCGTCCGGGCGGTGACACGCCAGTCAATCGTGCGAATGTCATCACCCTGCTGGTAAGGGCGAAACTCTTCGAAATCGATGCCTCGACCGCGCATCTTGGACATGTGCAGGCCGGAGATGCCGGCGATGGAGCGGGTATAGGGCACGTACTCAACGATCTTGGCAGCGTGGCGCTGGATCAGCAGCTGCTGCAGACTGATGACCGCTCCCTTGCTCTGATAGAGCGCCACCTGTGAATCAATCTGCGGAATCATGGACATAAAGGTTCTCAGGCGGCCGGGACGCGTTCGAGGATAGTGGTCAGCACCTTGTCCGGGGTGACACCACTGGCCTCAGCCTCGAAACTGAGCAGGATACGGTGACGCAACACGTCGAAGAAGACGGCCTGAATGTCGTCCGGGCTGACGAAGTCCTTGCCGTGAATCCAGGCATGTGCGCGCGAGCAACGATCAAGAGAGATTGTGCCACGCGGGCTGGCGCCATATTCGAGCCAGGAGGCCAGATCGTCACCGTACAGAGCAGGGTGCCGGGTCGCCATGATCAGCTGAATGATGTATTCCTCGACGGCAGGTGCCATGTGCATGGCGAGAATTTCCTGTCGTGCGGCAAACAGAATTTCCTGGCTGATGACGCGTGGTGCTTCTGGCACCTTGTTCTGTGCCTCGTTGCGAACCAGTTGCAGAATTCGGCGTTCCGCCTCAGTGGAGGGGTAACCAATGGAGACGTGCATCAGGAAGCGGTCGAGCTGTGCTTCCGGCAGAGGGTAGGTACCTTCCTGTTCGATGGGGTTCTGAGTTGCCATCACGAGAAACAGAGGGGGCAGTTGGAACGATTCACGACCCACGCTGACTTGATGTTCGGCCATCGCTTCCAGAAGCGCTGATTGTACTTTGGCAGGCGCCCTGTTGATTTCGTCGGCCAGCACCAGGTTGTGGAAGATCGGGCCCGGCTGAAAGCGGAAGGAGCCATCTTCCGGACGGAAGATCTCCGTGCCTGTAATGTCGCTCGGCAACAGGTCGGGAGTAAATTGAATGCGGTGAAAATCTCCTTCAATTGCGCGCGACAAGTCTTTGATTGCTTTTGTTTTTGCGAGGCCAGGGGCACCTTCCACCAAGAGGTGGCCATCGGCCAGCAGAGCGATCAGCAAGCGGTCTACCAGACGCTCTTGCCCTATGATCTGTTGAGAAAGCCAAGTCTTGAGATCTGTGATTATTGCGTGGTGACTCATAATTATTTCTCTGGTTCTTATTAGTTAAATGCTTGATCTACTAGGGCGAAAGTCAGGGATTGTAACTGTTTTACCTGCGATGTCTAGGGACGATTTGTCGCAGAGTGTGGCGCATGGTGCAGGGCTTGCAGCCCGGGTTTTTGCGCAGACTTGCCGGATGAATTCCCCTATAATCCGGCCTCGACCAGACTCACCCCCAAGGCGGGCAGTGCACCCCCGGGATTTGCCATGAAACGATTGACACTCGACCTGAATATTTCCGCTGAACAGTATCAGATTCTCTATGGAGGCACTGTACGCGATGTGCAGGCACTCTCCAGAGAAGGATTGCGCGTGCGCTTTCCCGGACGCATCCTGCAAAAATTTCTGGACCACAAGGGGATATCCGGCACCTTTGTCATCGAGTTTGACGATTCTCACAAATTCAGAGCGATAACCAAAATTGTATAGTCTGCTGCGCAATCTGCTGTTTTGCCTCCCCGCCGAGGCCTCCCACACCCTCACCCTGCCTCTGCTGGATGTGGCGCGAGCCACGGGTCTTATTGGTCTGGTCGCCGGGCATCCGGTAGTCAGTGATCCGGTCTCCGTCATGGGCTTGAAATTTCCCAATCCCGTGGGATTGGCAGCGGGACTCGACAAGAATGCGGAGCACATTGACGCTCTGGCCGCGTTGGGGTTTGGTTTCATTGAGGTCGGCACTCTCACCCCGAGGCCGCAGCCGGGCAATCCGAAACCGCGCCTGTTCCGCCTGCGTGAGCAGCAGGCCATCATCAATCGCATGGGCTTCAACAACAAGGGTATCGATTACGCGCTCGCCAGCATTACCCGCAGCCAGTATCGGGGAATCCTCGGGATCAACATCGGCAAGAATTTCGACACGCCGGTGGAGAAAGCTGCCGATGACTATTTGATTGGCATGCGCAAGTGCTACAGCCTGGCGAGTTATATCGTCGTCAATCTCTCCTCACCCAACACCCCGGGGCTGCGTAGTCTGCAATTCGGCGATGAGCTGCGCCGCTTGCTCGCGGTGCTGAAGTCTGAGCAGGCGTCTCTCGCTATAAGTCACGGCCGCAAGGTGCCGCTGGCGGTCAAGATTGCTCCCGATCTGGCCGATCATGAGATCGGTCAGATTGCGGCTGCCCTGATTGAAAATGATATCGAATGTGTAATTGCCACCAACACCACACTGGATCGTAGCGCGGTGCAGGATAGTCCCTACAAGGATCAGGCGGGCGGGCTTAGCGGTGCGCCGCTGACGGACAAGTCTACCCATGTAATCAGTGTGTTGGCTGATGCCCTGCAGGGAAAGCTCCCGATTATCGGAGTAGGTGGAATCATCACAGGCGCTGACGCCGCCGCCAAGATCAACGCCGGTGCAGCATTGGTGCAGATATACAGTGGCTTTATCTATCGCGGACCGGAATTGATCAGCGAGTCAATTGAGGCAATTGCCAGGCTGCGAAAATGATAGAGCTGCGTCTCTATGGGACTTCAGGCTGCCATCTTTGCGAACAGGCCGAGGGAGTGCTGCAACCTGTGCTGGCTCATATCAATGAGCATCTGGTCAATGGCGGGCTGGCGGGGGTCGCTGTGGTGTTGCGGGTGGTGGAAATTACCGATGACCCTGAGCTCATGCAACGCTACTCACTGAGCATTCCCGTCATCCGGCTTGCGGAATCAGACGACGAGCTGGGTTGGCCCTTCGACGAGGCCCAGGCATGGGAATTCTTGATCGCTCAACTTGAATAGGCGTCGGGCATTCTCTGTGGTCTGCTGGGCGATTTCCATTGCCGACCGGCCGGTCGTTAATGCGAGTACTCGTAGAACTTCAGTCAGGTAGGCTGGCTCATTGCGGCGGCTCTTTGGGCGTGGGCGCAAGGTTCTGGGCAGCAGATAGGGGGCGTCGGTCTCCAGCAACAAGCGCTCGGCGGGGATGTCATGCAGCAGTTCCAGCAGGTGGCTGCCGCGTCTCTCGTCACAGGCCCAGCCGGTAATGCCGATATACATGTCCAGATCCAGATAATCGTAGAGTTCGTGCTTCTCGCCGGTGAAGCAGTGCACGACACCGCCCGCCCGCAGATCATCACGGCAGCTGTGCAGAATCGGAAAGAGTCGCTTATGCGCGTCACGCTGGTGCAGGAACACGGGCTTGTCGATCTCGCAAGCCAGTTGCAGATGCTGCAGAAACACATCTTCTTGAACGGGGCGTGGTGAGAAATCCCGGTTGAAGTCCAGCCCGGTTTCTCCAACCGCACGCACATTGTCCAGTCTTGCCAGCTCGGCAATGTGGGCAAAGTTGTCCAGGGTGCAGGCTTGCGCCTCGTGCGGGTGATAGCCGGCGGTCAGGGACAGGAAGCCGGGATAAGCGGTGGCAATTGTCAGGGCTTTCTCAGTCGACGGCAGGCTCGTGCCTGTGACCAGCATGTGCACGATACCGGCGGCGCGTGCCCGACCGATCACGCTGTCGAGGTCATGATCGAAGGACTCATGGCCCAGATTGGCGCCAATGTCGATAAGCGGCAATGCCTGCGGAATATTTCTATCAGTCATTGCCAACCGCTGTCTGCATCTCTCCAGACCAGCGAATGCTGTCCAGGTAAGCCTTTTCAAACTCCTGTACGCCTACATTCAACTCCTTCAGGCGCTGCCAGTCGATCTCATCCCAGTTTGCTCTCTCGTTGGCGATGACGGATGCCAGGACCAGTCCGATCCTGCCCTGCCCGGTGAGCAGGCCTTCCATCACATCCCGGGACAACGGCATGGTGGTGAGAATGTCCAGGAGCTCCATATCGAAGAAGGCATCGAGGTTGGAGAGCAGGCCACTGGTGAAATATGCATCGCTCTCCGCTGGTGAAGCGAAGCGTTCGGCGATCAGTTGACACATCTTCGCTCGAGTCATGGTGTGCAATGAGAGAGCGTGCGGCTTGTCGGCCATGCTGCTGAGTGAAAGCAATGTCGCCCAGCTTTTTACTTGACGCAGTCCGAGCAGGGATACTGCATGTTGCAGTGAAGTGATCTCACGTCGCGCTGAGAATGCGGCCGAGTTCACCAGACGAATGAGTTTGACGCTGAGTACGGGATCCTTCGCGATGACGTTGGCAATCTCGGCCAGTTCGGCATCTGGGTTCTGGATTTGCGCCAGCAGATTCATGACCACCAGCTTGCTGGCCGGTACCTTGCGCCCCTTGATGTGCTCCGGTCTGCTCAGGAAGTAACCTTGAAACAGAGTAAACCCCAGCTCTTTGCAGGCGTGAAACATCTCATGCGTCTCGACCTTCTCGGCCAGCAATTGAACATTGAAAGGTTTGAGTGTCTGCACATGCGCGTGCAACGCATTTTGATCGAGCGCGAGGACATCGAGCTTCACGATGTCGGCAATTCTCAGCACTGGGTCCCATCGGGAGTCATAGACGAAGTCGTCGAGCGCGATAGTATAACCACTGTCCTTGAGGGCCTGCAGGTGACGAATCAATTCATCATCGACCTCGACTGTCTCCAGCACTTCAATAACGTAGCGCTTCCTGTCGAATGGAGGTGGGTTGAGAATCAGGTTGCGAGTGAAGTTGATGTAAGCAGGGTGATGCTGAACGACCTCCTCTATATTGAGCTCGTTGAATGCATTGAGCATCACCTGCGACGTTGCAGCGTCGCCGTCCAGGAAGCTCGCTTGATTGTTCATGTCTGAGCGAAACAGGAGTTCGTACGCCGAAATGTTGAGATCCTTGTCGAAAATTGGCTGCCTGGCCAAGAGGGTATGCTGAATGCTCATGAAATCGATGGGCTCTTTATTGTGGTTCGGCATTGTAACTCAGGTCGTGGGTATTAACAGGGCCATCTCGTAGCCTTCTGGCCGAATTTCCACGGTAGACCTGTGTGATCTAATCCACCATAATAGCCCGCCAATAGTGACCGGGGTTGCCCCGGTGAGATTAACCAACCGCGATATTGAAGGTGTGAAGTGGGTATAGCAAAGGCAAAGAAAGAGCTCAACTGGGCCGATCTGGGATTCCAGTATCGACAGACTGATTTCCGCTTCAGCGCGACGTTTACCGACGGCGTCTGGTCTCAAGGAGAGCTGGTGAGTTCGCCTGTGATTGCTGTACATGAGGGGGCACCCGCCCTTCATTACGCCCAGCAATGTTTCGAGGGCATGAAGGCGCAGACGGCACCTGATGGTCGGGTTCTACTGTTTCGCCCCGACCTCAATAGTGAACGCATGAATCAGGCCGCCGGTCGTCTGCTGATGCCGGAAGTCCCCTATGAATTGTTCATGCGCGGGGTGGAAGAGACGGTGCGTGCCAATTATGCATGGATTCCGCCTCATGGTTCGGGTGCGTCCCTCTACATCCGTCCAATGTTGATTGGTGTAGGGGAGAACCTTGGCTTGCGAACTGCGAAGGCCTTCGAGTTTCGCGTGTTCTGTTCGCCCGTTGGCCCATACTACAAGAGCGCGGGCATGGCGGTAATTTCCCTGGCGGTGTCGGACATCGACCGAGCGGCGCCTGCAGGTACCGGGGCATTCAAAGTCGGCGCCAATTATGCGGGCGGTCTGCTGGCGACACGTCAGGCGCAGGCGCTGGGAGCAAACGAGGCTCTCTATCTGGATTCTGCCACGCGAACCTTCATCGACGAGGCTGGATCTGCCAATATCATCGTAGCGATGACGGGCAATCGTCTGGTATCACCAAAGTCCAATGCCATACTGCCGAGCGTGACTCGTCGCTCCGTCATGACTCTTGCGGAGCAGTATCTGCACATGCAGGTGGAGAACAGGCCAATCAATCTGCGCGAGGAAATTGCTGAGTTCGAGGAAGTGGCTGCCTGTGGTACCGCAGCCGTGCTGTCGCCGGTTGGCAAGATCTGGGTCGACGGGCAGTGGCGCAAATTTTACGGTGACGGCGAAAAGGTCGGCCCCGTGATGCAGAAAGTTTATGACTTGCTGGTCGGTATTCAGCGTGGTGAATTGGCCGATGAAAATAGCTGGACCTATGAGGTCAAGATCGATTGACGGAGCACCTCGCCATGTTGTTTTGATGGCGAGTTCTGCCTGGCTTGCAAGTCTGTGACAAGCCAGGCCTCTTCCCGTAATCCCCCCACTGCCTGACGTATCTCTCAGCAACAAACGCTTGACCCTCAGGCGCCGAGCACTTATATATGTCGGCTCTTTTTTGTCTCGGCTACGCAAAAAGCTTGTGTGCCGGGCCTGCCCAAGACTCGCAGCCCTATTCAGGAACCGTTCAAAACAATGAGTAAATCGTTGGTGATTGTGGAGTCGCCCGCCAAGGCGAAGACCATTAACAAGTACCTTGGCAAGGAGTTTGTCGTCAAATCCAGTGTTGGTCACATTCGTGATCTGCCTGTCAGCGGCAATGGGGCTGCAGTCGATACCAAAGAACGCGCGAAAGCAGCGGCGATCACCCGCAAGCTCAGCGCCGATGAAAAGCTCGAGCACAAGAAATCCAAAGCGAAGGGCCAATTGCTTGCACGCATGGGTGTCGATCCCGAGAACGATTGGCGCGCTCAATACGAAATTCTGCCTGGCAAGGAGAAGGTCGTCGCTGAACTGAAGCGTCTGGCCAAGACTGCCGACACTATCTATCTCGCAACCGACCTTGACCGCGAAGGGGAGGCCATTGCCTGGCACCTCAAGGAAGCTATTGGGGGGGACGAGAGCCGCTACAAGCGAGTTGTCTTCAACGAGATCACCAAGAAAGCGATCAATGAGGCCTTCTCTCATCCGGGCGAGCTGGACATGAAATATGTGCAGGCTCAGCAGGCGCGGCGTTTTCTGGATCGCGTGGTGGGCTTCATGGTCTCACCGCTGCTGTGGGCAAAAGTTGCTCGCGGCCTGTCGGCGGGGCGTGTGCAGTCAGTTGCTGTCAGGCTGGTGGTGGAGCGCGAGCGCGAGATCCGCGCCTTTATCCCCGAAGAGTATTGGGAAGTCTTTGCGGATCTCAAAACCGCCAAGCGCGATGAGCTGCGCTTTCAGGTGGCGAAGCAAGCGGGGGAGAACTTCCGGCCTGTCGACAAGGAGGGCACTGAGAAAGCGCTGGCAAAATTGCAGGGTGCTGCTTACGTAGTCAGCAAGCGTGAAGACAAACCGACATCTTCCAAGCCCAAGGCTCCGTTGATTACCTCCACACTGCAGCAGGCCGCCAGCACGCGTCTTGGTTTCGGCGTGAAGAAGACGATGACTCTCGCTCAGCGACTGTACGAAGCGGGTTACATCACCTATATGCGAACCGATTCGACGCATCTGAGCGAAGACGCGTTGACGATGTGCCGAGAGTACATCGGCAAGAAATTCGGCAAAAACTATCTGCCGGTCGAACCCCAGCGTTATAGCGCCCGCGAAGGAGCCCAGGAGGCGCACGAAGCCATTCGCCCGACCGAGGTCAACACGTCGGCCACCGATCTCCAGAATATGGAGCGGGACGCGGAGCGGCTCTATGCCCTGATCTGGCAGCACTTCGTTGCCTGTCAGATGCCACCGGCACTATACCTGAGCAGTCTGATTTCCGTGACAGCGGGTGACTTTGAGCTGCGCACCAAGGGCCGCATCATGCAGTTCGATGGCTACATGCGCGTGCTACCCACCAAGGAAGAGGATGTCGTTCTCCCGGCTGTAGAGGTTGGAGAGACACTGGCATTGCAGAAGCTCGACCCCGTTCAGCATTTTACCAAGCCATCACCGCGCTATACCGAGGCGAGCCTAGTCAAGGAGCTGGAGAAACGTGGCATCGGCCGACCCTCGACCTATGCAGCGATTATCTCCACGATTCAAGAGCGTGGTTACGTCAACGTCGAAAACCGTCGCTTTTACGCGCAGAAGATGGGCGACATTGTTGCCGAGCGCCTGATTGAGAGCTTCTCGGATCTCATGGATTACGATTTCACCGCCAAGATGGAGGATGAACTGGATCAAGTGGCCGCTGGCAGTCTGGATTGGAAGCAGGTCCTCAACACCTTCTATGCCGGATTCTCCAGTCAGCTCGATGTGGCATCTGCAGACGACACTGGCATGCGTGAAAACAAGCCGACTGATACCGATATCCCGTGTCCGAAGTGCGGCCGTCATATGCAGATCCGTACGGCGTCTACGGGCGTGTTCCTGGGTTGCTCCGGTTACTCGCTGCCACCCAAAGAGCGCTGCAAATCCACCATCAATCTGACGCCGGGTGAAGAGGCCATCAGCACCGATGATGCTGACGAAGCCGAAGAGGTGGAAAACCAACGCCTGCGCGTGCGCAAGCGGTGCAAGCTCTGCAATGCCACGATGGACAGTTATCTGATCGATGACAAGCGCAAGCTGCACATCTGCGGCAATAACCCCGATTGCGCGGGTTACGAAGTGGAAGAGGGCGGTTTCAAGATTCGCGGCTATGAAGGCCCGCTGATCGAATGCGACAAATGTGGTTCCGACATGCAGCTGAAGACGGGTCGTTTTGGCAAGTACTTCGGATGCACCAATGAGGCCTGCAAGAACACCCGCAAATTGCTGCGCAGTGGTCAGGCGGCGCCACCCAAGGTGCCGCCAGTCGCGATGCCGGAGCTGCGCTGCGAGAAGGTCGATGACCATTACGTACTGCGTGACGGTGCCGGTGGTCTGTTCCTGGCAGCGAGCAAATTCCCCAAGAACCGCGAGACTCGTGCGCCGTTGGTGGCAGAGCTGGTAGCTCACAAGGACGAGCTGGATCCCAAGTATCAGTTCCTGGTGAGTGCGCCGCAGACCGATGCCGTCGGCAACAAGTCAGTCATCCGTTACAGCCGCAAGTCGGCCGAGCAGTATGTGCAGACGGAAGTCGATGGCAAGCCCACGGGCTGGAAGGCGTTCTACAGGAATGGTCGTTGGGTCGTCGATCAGTAGAGAAGACGGCGCCCTGAGGTGGAAGAATGGATGGCTGGCGGCGATGAGGAGTGCATCCTGATCGCCGCCCAGACTGTCAAAGCCCTCGTCGGATGATCCCCACGCTAATCCCCTCAATCGTGAATTGCTGATAGCGTAAATCCACCTCTATCGGTGCAAAATCATCATTCTCAGCAATGAGTTGCAGCTTGAACTTGTTGCGTCCCTTCAAGAGCCGTTTGACGGTGACATCCTCGTCAATTCGCGCCACTACGATGTCTCCAGAGTCGGCATCGGTGGTCTTGTGCACAGCCAACAGGTCGCCATCGTTGATACCGATCTTGATCATGCTGTTGCCCTTGACGGTCAGCAGGAAGTCGGCGCGAGGGCGAAAGAAGTCCGCTGGAATGTCGCAGTAATCATCGATCGACTCGATTGCCAGAATCGGGCTGCCAGCGGCGACCTGCCCGATGATCGGCAGTCCGGCATGTTCCACGGCCGGAAGGCGAATGCCGCGCGATGTTCCAGGAATCATTTGGATAGCCTGTTTCTTCTCCAGCGCACGCAGGTGTTCCTCTGCCGCGTTGGGTGACTTGAACCCCATCTTTTTGGCGATCTCCGAGCGGGTCGGCGGGAAGCCGGTTTCCTGCTGATAGTCCTTGATGTAAGCGAGTATTTCGGCTTGACGCGGGGTGAGATTGATCATGGTGTCATCGCCTGCAGAGTAAATGGAAGTGCTGTAAGTATATACAGCTGCGCGTGGATGACAAGTGCTTTGCTCGGCCAGCCTGAATTTGTGATAATCCCGCGTCCCGATCCAATCCGGCCCCGGAGGCCGCGTTAACCGCCATGATTCTGTCAAGCACACACAACGGCCCGTCCACTTCGACCCGCGCACCGGGTGTCCTCATGCTCGATCTGCATGGTTTGCAGTTACAGGCGGAGGAGCGTGATCTGTTGCGCTCGCCGCAGGTGGGCGGTGTCATTCTCTTCGCACGCAACTACGCGGACCCGGTGCAGTTGCGTACGTTGACCGCAGAGATTCGTGCCTGCAATCCTGATGTGCTGATCGCCGTGGACCAGGAGGGAGGCAGGGTGCAGCGTCTGCAGAAGGGCTTTACGCGTTTGCCGCCAATGCTGCGCTTCTCGCGCTGCTGGGACGAGGATCCTGGTTTTGCGATCGAGCAGGCCAGGCAGTGTGGCTGGCTCATGGCGGCCGAGGTGCTGGCCAGTGGCATTGATTTCAGTTTTGCTCCCGTCCTCGATCTGCACACTGGCCTGAGCCAGGTGATCGGCAATCGTGCCTTCGCCACTGATCCGGAGCGAGTCAGCATTCTGGCCAGCGCCTTCATGAGTGGCATGCACGACGCTGGCATGGCGACCACGGGCAAGCATTTCCCCGGACATGGCAACGTGGCGGCGGATTCGCACACAGACATCCCCGTCGATACCCGCACCCTTGCTCAGATTCATGAGCAGGATCTGCAACCCTTCGCGCGCTGCGTCGGGCTTCTGGATGCCGTAATGCCAGCCCATGTGATCTATGAAAAGGTTGATCCTGCCTGCGCCGGGTTTTCGAAGTATTGGCTGCAGACGGTGCTGCGCGGCGAGCTGGGCTTTGATGGTGTCATCTTCAGCGACGATCTGGTGATGGCGGGCGCCGCCGCAGCAGGCGGTATGGAGCAGCGCGTTGATGCCGCGCTGGGGGCGGGTTGTGACATGATCCTGGTCTGCAATGATCGCGAACAGGCTTTGCGGGCGCTGGCCCATCTGGAAAATTTGCAGGTGCCGGGCAATCCGCGCCTGACGCGCATGCAGCATCGCCAGCGTTGGACCCCAGAGCTTCTGGGGCAGTCCGAACAGTGGAGCAGGGCGAAGACTCTGGTGGAAGCATTGACCCGGGAGGCATCATGATCGAAGAAATCAAACGCGTATTGCAGGAGGCGCGCTGCCTGTTCACCGGGCAGGAGGTCGAGGCGGCACTGGACCGCATGGCCGCTGCGATTACCCGCGAACTGGCCGACAGCAATCCCGTGGTACTGAGCGTGATGACGGGCGCTGTGGTCGTCACCGGCAAACTCCTGCCGAGGCTGTCTTTTCCTCTGCAGGTCGATTATCTGCATGCCACTCGGTATCGCGAACGGCTGACGGGCACAGATCTGCAGTGGAAGGCTTATCCGACGATTCCATTGCGTGGACGCAACGTGCTGATCGTGGATGACATTCTGGACGAGGGCGACACTCTGGCTGGTATCGTCAATTATTGCCTCCAGCAGGAGGCGGCGAGCGTCAAGTGTGCGGTGCTGGTGGACAAACAGCATGATCGGCGCACACCGATACTTCCGCAGGCCGACTTCACCGCTCTGGTGGCGCCGGACAGTTATCTGTTTGGTTACGGGATGGACTACAAAGGCTATCTGCGCAACGCCCCCGGCATTTATGCCGTGGCCGGAACCTGAGCCCAGGAGAGAAATTCCTCGCCACTGCCTTCGAAGCTGACGCTTACCTGACGCTTGCTCAGTTGATACGCATACATGGGGTCATAGTAATGCTGCAACAGCTTGACGATCCAGACGGCGTGCGCGTCTGTGTCACCGGAGTCTGTCTGTATTCTGAGCGCTTCCTGCATGTCTCCAGCAATTTCCTGATAACGATCCCCGCCCAGCCGCCGTTGAATGCGCGCGAGACTGCCCAGCAGGTATTGTGAGAAGCGCGTGAACCCGAGCGCGGGGTCAGCCTGTTGAAACTCAAGCAGATTCTCGCAGATATAATCATTGAGGATCGTGTTGGTGCGGGTCTCCAGTGGCGCGCGGATCAAGGCGAGCGGGGAGCGTCGCATTGCTTCGTAAAGTCGGTGTGGCACGGAGAGCGAGCCAATTGCTTTGCTCTCATCCTCCAGATACCAAACCCCGGCCCCTAGCGCTGACAGTTGCAGAAAGCGAATGGCCAGCGCGTTCTCGAAGTTGATCTGCTCCGGTTGACCACCGAGCTGACTGCCGAAGGCCGAGCCTCTGTGTCCGGCCAGCCCTTCGAGATCTGCGGAAGCAGTGAGACTGCGCAGCAGAGCCGTCTTGCCGGAGCCAGTCGGGCCGGCTACTACAACGAAGTGCCGTGTCTCGCTGACCTCCTCTATCGTTTCTGTCAGAAACTGGCGTAACGCCTTGTACCCGCCCGGCACTCTTGGGATCTGGACGCCAGCGTCGGACAGCCATTGCTGGGCAATCTGCGAACGCAATCCACCTCTGAAACAATAGAGCCAACCCTGCGGGTGTGCCTGCCGCCATTGCTTCCATGCTTCTACCCTTTGCTCCTTGATTTCTCCGCACACCAGACGATGTCCCAGATCGATGGCAGCCTGCTGTCCGGTTAGTTTGTAGGCTGTACCCACGCGGCGTCGTTCGTCGTCATCGAGAAGGGGCAGATTGCTGGCGAGTGGGAAGGCTCCTTTGATGAACTCGATCGGCGCGCGCACGTCCAGCAGGGGAATCTTGTCCAGGAACAGGGATCGATAGAGGCTGCGAGCCTCATCCGGTGCTTGGAGAATAGTGTGCTGAAGATTGCTGCTCATCGACGACTGCTGTTCAAGGTATGAGAAAGGCGGTCGATATATCACGAATAGAAGCATAGCGACAAGGGGAATCCGAGACGTGATGAATGTCTGGACAGGAAGCACAGGCGTAGAGAGTTGGGTATGAGGGAAGTTGCCGATTCAGCGCGCGCACCGGTTTGGTGGTGGCCATTACGTCAGCACAGAAGGTGGCTGCTGTGTGGGGGCGTGCCAGTTGCTGGTGCGGTCGCAGCACTGATCTTCATGCTGGAACCCGTTTTCGAATCGCGAGCCCTGGTAGAAGTGCAGGTCGTTGCCGCCGGAACAGCCGCCGATTCTTCGCCGCCAGGCATTTCCAGTGCCGCAGCTCTGGCGGAAAATGCCCAGTTCCTGCACTCCGAATTCATGAACACTCAGCGAGAAATCGTGGCATCGGCGACAGTCGCCGGTGTTTCGCGCCCGTCATTGCGTGTGGAGGTGGTACCGCAGACCCATCTGCTTGCGGTCCACTATCTTGCCAATGATCCCCGTACAGCCCAGGCAGGCGCGGAATCGGTGGTCAGCGCTTATGTTGATTACACCGCTCGAACCCAAGTCGAACAGATTGCGGATGCTGCCGCGCTTCTGATCAGGAAGCTTGAGAGTGTGATCGATGCACCGGCATTGAATTTGAGGGATGTCGGGGTCATTGAGGAGCCATTTGCCGACTTTCCAGTGACTGCGAACTTGCCAGTGATAGCAGAACTTCTGCCTCCTCCGCTGCCTCTTGCCACTCCGTTGCAGTCGTTCGAAGGGCTTGGAGATGCGTTGGTGCAGAGAGTTGTGGAGAGCTACGACGATTCTCTGGACAACCTGGTCGATGCACGCGTCATTGATTCCGCCAGCCTGCCTCAAGAGCCCCTGCCAGGCCCGCATCCGCTCTGGATTTTTCTCGGTTATCTCAGTGCGGTGGCTGTCCCCGCTGCCATTCTGCTGGCCAGATTTTACTGGCGGGATACCTTGGATTTTTCGACAGACACTCAGCGGCAGCTCGGCTTGCCCTGCCTCGGCAGCTTGCCTGCCGTGCATGCCGGGGTGGACCCTGACGGAGCGATGGACGCCGGCTTCGGCGCCGCTGTGCATAGCCTGCGTACCGCTGTGCAGCTGCTGCGCGCTCCGCAGGAGACGCTTGAGCAGTTTCCCTGTGGCAGGATTATTCTGGTGACCTCCGGGAGCAAGGGTGAGGGTAAGACGACGGTGGCGACCAATCTGGCGCTGGCTCTGGGGCGCATGGAAAAAGTCCTCTTGATCGATGCCGATATGCGCGGCAAGCGCAGCTGTTTGGGAGTGCCTGCCGGTGCGCCGGGCTTGTCGCATCTGATAGCAGGAGCCGCCCAGCTCCGTGATTGCATGCACAGCCTCGTCGACCGGCGTGTTGACGTCATCCCGGCGGGCATCATGCCGCCCAATCCGCAGGAGCTGCTGGCCAGCAAACGCTTTCGCAGAGTGCTGGATATGCTGGAGCGTCGCTATGACACGATTGTCGTGGACGCTCCGGCTCTGGAAGACGCCCGGGATACGCTGCAATTGGCCCGGCACTGCAGTGACCTGCTGTTCGTTATCGGAGCAGGGGGCACGCGGGTAGCAAATGCAAGAGAGCATTTGACGCAATTAAGTGAGAACGGCGTGAAGGTCAGCGGTGTGGTGCTCAATCGGGTCGGCCACGCTGGCCAATCTGCAGGAAGTCACCTGGAATCGGGTCAGGAGCAGATGTTGTCAAACCAAGCGTTGTCAAACCAAGCACAGGGCACGCAGCAGAGCGCTGCCGGAACGAGGGCCTTCGCATGAATCTAGATGAGTTGCAGGCCATGCTGGATACGGGTGACTGTATGGTGCAGCGTCAGCCTGCTCAGGTTGCCGGAGCCACGGCCACCGTCGCAGCGGCAATTGCCGACGTCTCCCGGGCGCAAGCGCCAGTCAGACTGGTGCCGCGACCGCCACAGACAGCGTCAACCGAATCTCAGCCAACGAGCCAACCAGCCACCTTGCAGGAGCGTCTGCACGAGATCGAGATGGCGCAGAAGCTGGGCTATCTGCTGTGCCGCTGCAGCTGGCCGCCGCAGATCATGGTGCTCACGGGCTCCGACCACGTTTACCGCTGTCGCCGCTGTTCCCGGGTGCGGGAAATGTAAGGGTTGGCAAGCAAAATGCTACACAAGGGTATCCAGTGGCCCACCGGCAGCGAGTTGCCGGACACTGAGCACGGAGAGGAACCCTGAAGATGCTGAAATTTCCATTGCTTGCCATTTGTATTGCGCCGCTGCTTTCCTGCACCGGAATGCAGGCGCTATACAACGATGGCGTAGCCTTTTCCGACCATATCGGACTCACCTCGGATCATCAGGTGGAGCGGAATGCCCATTGGGTGCTGTCACAAGACACCAGTTTTTACGTGGCGATGAGCGGTATCAATGAGCTGATTGCGCTGACGGTCCCGACCGCGCTGCCAGCGACGGTAGATACCAATCCACCAGATCAGGTAAGCGACCTGCTGATGAGCGAAATTGGTCTACGCTTTCCCCGGGTAATGCGGGCTGGAGAGGTGGAGTCAATCTTCAGCGCTCGCCAGAGTGCGGCCAGCAGCGGTTTGGACTACGTGGTATACCCGCGACTGCTGCTCTGGGAGGATACTGCGGGCACCTGGTCAGAAATTGCCGACACTCTTCGATATACCGATGCGCCTGCATTGCTCGATGGTTTTGGTCTCGATCGTGCCCGTCTGCAGCTGACGTTGCTGGAGGTCAACAGTGGCCGCATCATGGATGTCGTCGCCATCGACAGCCGAGGTGGACTGTTGGCACTGTATCAGGAGAACCCGCAACGTCTTCTCGCGTCTGCACTTGGCCGTTACGTCGATAGTCTGGTACCTTGAATTCGCGTCTGCGGCCCGGCCTGGGCTGCACCTGAGCGGATTCGCCCCTTGATGATGACCCGTCTGCCGACTGACCTGCTAACTGATGTGCCAGCTGATGTGCCAGCGGGAATCCCGCCTCGGGAACCTGAGCATCTGCTGCGCGCCCTGGATGCCGTGCCGCAACCTGCTCCCGTACATCTTTGGAATCCTCCCTGGTGCGGTGAAATTGATATCCTCATTGCCCGTGATGGTCGGTGGTACCACGAAGGTCGCCCGGTCCTGCGGCATACGCTGGTGCAGTTGTTTTCCTCTTTGCTGCGGCTGGAGCCCGACGGTCGCCACGTGCTTGTAACCCCCGTAGAGAAGCTCGGCATTCGGGTCGAAGACTGCCCGTTTGTCGCGCAATTGCTGGAGAGCGAAGGACAGGGCCTGGAACAGGTACTGCGGTTCACCCTCAATACCGGTGAAGTGGTGATCGCTGGGCACGATCACCCGCTCATGGTGGAATCATTGACGGACGAGCCTCATCCGGTGCTGATGGTTCGAGATGGGCTGCGAGCACTGATCGCTCGCAGTGTCTTCTATCAACTGGTAGAACTGGCAGAGGAGCAGGATATTGAGGGGCGCTCGGTGCTGGTTGTCTGGAGCCTTGGCAGCCGTTTCGAGTTAGGGAGTCTCGCGTAATGGCCGGTCGAAGCGGCATCGGTTACTGGAGAGGAGCACCTCTGCTGATCGGGCCGGGCTGTCGATCGGAGCGTGTGGTTCTCACCGTGGCAGGTCGCAGGCCATCAACAGCCGCCTCGGTCACCGAGATTGCCGCTTGAGAGACAACTTTTGCCGCCTCCTTGCCGTGGGCAATGCCTGCATCTGCACCCTTCACGCTCAGTTGTGCCACCCTGGCGACACTGTGCTGGGCCGGGGCCATGATGAAACCGCAGCCCGTGAGGGGTGTGGACAGCGCCAGAAGCAATATCACCAGTCTTGTCTTTCCAATCGTCAGTGTTCTTCTCATGATTGCTCCTCGCAAAATTCCATAGAGGCGTCACCCGGATGAGCGCCCAGAATATCCTCCAGAGATGAGCAATTCTTATGCCGACAATGCGGGATTCATCCATCTGATGAGGATGTCGTGAGCTGAAGAGAAGCGACAATGCATTGTCAATTTGGCGCTGAAAAGAGCTGTTCACATGGACCACGGCCGGTCCTGAATTGTTGACGCATGGGGACAAACCCGGCATCATTACCAGCCTTTTTCAGGCCATCCGGCGCAGCCCTACGACAAAGGAAATGTCTGTCTGCAGTGCGAGTTACGATTACTCTTTTTACTTCTATCATCAAATTTGGAGAATCCATGAAGATTCTTGTGGCTGTCAAACGTGTTGTTGATGCAAACGTGAAAGTGCGCGTCAAGGCAGATAACAGCGGGGTCGAATTGACCAATGCCAAGATGGCGATCAACCCGTTCTGCGAGATTGCCGTCGAAGAGGCGATCCGCATCAAGGAGAAAGGGCAGGCAGACGAGGTGATAGTAGTCTCGATTGGTGACAAAGCCTGTCAGGAACAGATTCGCACCGCGCTGGCGCTGGGGGCTGATCGTGGTATTCACGTTGACGCTGCTGATGGATTGCAGCCACTGGCAATCGCCAAGCTGCTGCACAGTCTGGTCAAGAAAGAGGGCATTGATCTGGTGATCGTCGGCAAGCAGTCCATCGATACCGACAATAATCAGGTCGCTCAGATGCTGGCCGCCCTGGCTGGCGCCCCACAAGGCACCTTCGCCTGTGGAGTCGAAATTGCCGATGGCAAAGTGCGAGTGACGCGCGAGATTGATGGTGGCGAACAGACAGTATTGTTGAGCCTGCCTGCGGTAATTTCTTCGGATCTGCGCCTGAATGAGCCGCGCTATGCGTCGCTTCCCAATATCATGAAAGCCAAGAAGAAGCCTATCGACACGCTGACGCCGCAGGAGTTGGGCGTGGATGTCAGCTCCGGCTTGCGCATCGTCAGCGTGGAGCCTCCACCCTCACGTTCAGCGGGGGTCCGTGTTGGCAGCGTCGACGAGCTGATCAGCAAACTCAAATTCGAAGCCAAGGTCATCTGAGCGTAGCGCATCACCTGGCAATCATTTAGTGCATGAACATATAGGTCAATCCATGAGCGTATTAGTCATTGCAGAACACGATAACGCCGCCCTGAAACCGGCGACTCTGAGTGCTGTCACAGCGGCCCAGTCCATCGGACAGGATATTGTCATCCTGGTTGCCGGAGCAGGATGTGCGGCTGTCGGTGCCGCTGCAGCAAGCGTGGCAGGAATCAGCAAGGTGTTGGTGGCCGACAATTCGGTCTATGAGCATCAGCTGCCAGAGAGTGTTGCTCTTCTGGTTGCCGAAGTGGGCAAGGGTTATTCCCATATTCTGGCGACGGCCACCACCACTGGCAAGAATTTGCTGCCCAGGGTGGCGGCGTTGCTGGATGTCGCACAGATTTCCGAGATAGTGGCGGTGAAGAGTGCTGATACCTTCGTGCGCCCGATTTATGCCGGCAATGCCCTGGCAACGGTGCAATCGTCTGATCCGATCAAAGTCATTACCGTGCGGGGTACCGCCTTTGCCGAGGCCGCGACAGGTGGTGTGGCGCCGATAGTGGCTCTGGATATTGTGAAGAGCCAGTCGCTGTCAGCCTTTGTCAGTCAGCAATTGTCGGTCTCCGAACGTCCCGAGTTGACGGCAGCCTCCATCGTCATCTCCGGGGGGCGTGGCATGCAGAGCGGTGAGAATTTTGTGCTGATCGAGCGTGTGGCCGACAAACTGGGTGCCGCGATCGGCGCATCGCGTGCGGCGGTGGATGCGGGTTTTGTTCCGAATGACATGCAGGTTGGCCAGACCGGCAAAATTGTCGCCCCTGATCTTTACATTGCGGTGGGTATCTCTGGCGCGATTCAGCATCTGGCCGGTATGAAAGACAGCAAGGTAATCGTCGCCATCAACAAGGATGAGGAGGCGCCGATATTCCAGGTCGCCGATTATGGCTTGGTGGATGATCTGTTCAAGGTGCTGCCTGAACTCGCCGAGAAGCTCTGAGAAACCATTCGATTCGCACTCTGCGCCAGTTTTGGCGGGTTACAAACAAGAACGCCCCGTGGCACGTTGATGCCACGGGGCGTTCTTGTTTGTGGAGCTGGAGGCTCGTCCGGATCGGACTATTCGCCCTTCTCAGCCGCTGCGGCGGCGGCCGCAAGCATCTGCTGTCGACGCTTGATCTCGCGCGGATCGTTGGGAGCGCGACCGGCCAATGCGGGGATCACGGGTTCCACAGGAGTGGCGGCTTCTGCCGGGGTTTCAACAGGCTCTGCCGTTGCCGCTGTCGCGATTACTTCGGGCTCAGCCGCTGCAGCCACTTCAACTACTTTGATGGTCGCCTCGGCAACGGCTGTTGGAGCTGAAACCAACACTTCCTCTGCTGCGGCTTCTTCAACCACGCCAATATCGAAAGATTCCTGGACCATCACTTTGGCGGTGGAATGACGTCTTTGCACTGGTGCAACTACAGGCGCGCTGGTTTCTATGGCTTCCTCTGCTGCAGGAGCGGCACTCTGTACGCCTTCATCACCCTCTGTTTCAGCGTCAGTCTCCACCGGTGAACCATCTTCATTCAGTGCCGGTGCCGCACTTCGTGACCGATTGCGACGTCTGTCAGACGGGCGACGATTGCGCCGTGATGAGCGGCCGCCTTCGGCAGGTGCGCTGCCGTCAGCAGCTGCGCCTTCCAGATCGTCTCCTTCCGCTGGTTCTGTCGCTTCCTCAGTTGCTGTCGAAGTCGGGACAGCCACATCGGCGTCCCGTTCAGCAGCCTGCACGCGTTGCGGTGGTGGGCGTCGGACCGGAGCCTGTACTGCGCCTTCCAGCACATTACCGTCCTTATCTTCGATGGCTGCCACTTCAGCGCCTTGATCTTCGTTCAGTTCGCCACCTTCTGCTTCCCCGGGGCGCGGACCGCGACGTCGCTGATTGGTGTTCTTCGGACGACGATTGCCACTGCGACGCTGTGCGTTGCGAGCCTCATCATCGGCACCCGCTTCGGCATTGTCTTCAACGCGTGGTTCTTCCGTACGCGGTTCATCCCGGCGAGCGCCGTCGCGACGTGGCTCGTCTCTGCGACCTTCACGTTTCTCATCCTTGCGTTCCTCGCGGTTGCCTGGTTGGGCTGCCGCGCCTTCTGTGGTGCGGTTGCGATCGCGGTCTCTGCCGCCGCGTTTGCGGCCCTGACCACCTTCACGCGCCGGTGCAGCAGAATCACCTGCTGCGCCCGCTTCTGATTTGCCCTCGACCTTCGGTTCCTGGCCGTCTCTGCGCGTTGCGGGCTTGCCGCCACGGCGTTGATCACGATCACGATCACGATCACGATCTCCGCGCTCGCGGCGTGGGTCACGATTGCGAGCGGGCTTGCTCTCAGCCTCTACCTTCGGCGCTTCCTCTTCCTCATCAGCGAAGATGCTGCTGACGGCGGCAATCAATGAGCCGATCAAGCCTTTCTTTTTCTTCTCAACTTTCTCGACCTTGTCGCGAGCCTCAGGCGCGGCGACCACAGGTGCGGGTGGCATTGACAGCGTAGGGGCCTGGACAGCCGCTTGCTGCTGCACCGGGACAGGCTTCACATGTTTGTGGTTGTGATGCTCGGGTGAGTCGACATGAATCTCGATCTCATAGCTGGCCGTCGCCACGCCATCAGTCTGATTGACGCCCTGGATTTCGTAATGCGGTGTCTCCAGCGCTGCATTGGCAACGATGACCAGTTTGGTCCCGCTTTGAGCCTCGATGGCAGCTACGGCGGCACGCTTCTCGTTGAGCAGGTAGGATGCCACGGTGATCGGTACAATCGCTCGGATTTCACTGTTCTTGCGCTTATTGGCCTCTTCCTGCAGTACGCGCAGGATTGACAGCGCCTGGGACTTCACGTCACGGATGGCGCCCTGACCGCTACAGCGCGGACAGACAATGGTGCTGGTCTCTTCGAGGGAAGGGCGCAGACGCTGGCGGGACATTTCCAGCAGGCCGAAACGGGAGATGCGGCCGACCTGCACGCGCGCACGGTCCGCTTCCAGCGCATCTCGCATGCGGTTTTCTACTTCCTTCTGGTTACGGGCGGAACTCATGTCGATGAAGTCGATCACGATCAGGCCGCCCATGTCGCGCAGACGCAACTGACGGGCGATCTCATCGGCCGCTTCGAGGTTGGTGTTCAGCGCGGTCTCTTCGATGTCGGAGCCGCGGGTTGCACGGGAGGAGTTGATGTCAATGGACACCAGTGCCTCGGTCGGGTCGATCACAATGGAGCCGCCGGAAGGGAGCTTCACCTCGCGTTGGAACGCAGTCTCGATCTGGCCTTCGATCTGGTAGCGATTGAACAGCGGCAGGGACTCCTGATACAGCTTGATGCGTGCTTCGTAGTGCGGCATGACCTGACGCACGAATGTGATGGCTTCGTCGAAGGCTTCCTTGGTGTCGAAGAGGACTTCGCCGATGTCCTGGCGCAGGTAGTCACGAATGGTACGAATGATGACGTTGCTTTCCTGATAGATCAAGAAGGGGGCAGTCTTCTGGGTAGAGGCTTCGGTAATGGAATTCCACAGGGAGAGCAGGTAGTCCAAGTCCCATTGCAGTTCTTGCTGCTGTTTGCCGACACCGGCGGTGCGCACGATCATGCCCATGCCGTCGGGAATTTCCAGGCCACTGAGTGCCTCGCGAATCTCGGAGCGCTCGTCACCTTCGATGCGACGGGAGATACCCCCGGCACGCGGGTTATTGGGCATGAGAACCAGGTAGCGGCCAGCGAGGCTGACGAAAGTGGTCAGTGCTGCGCCTTTGTTGCCGCGCTCTTCCTTCTCCACCTGCACAATGACTTCGGTGCCTTCGGCAACGGATTCCTTGATGTTGACGCGACCGCCATCGCCACCGCCACGCTTGGTAAAGTACTGGGGAGAGATTTCCTTGAGGGGCAGGAAGCCGTGACGTTCAGCACCGAAGTCCACAAAAGCGGCTTCCAGGCTGGGTTCAACGCGGGTAATGCGGCCTTTGTAAATGCTGGCTTTTTTCTGAACTCTGGAGCGGTTCTCGATGTCCAGGTCGTAAAGACGTTGACCATCAACCAGAGCTACGCGCAACTCCTCTTCTTGAGTCGCATTGATTAACATTCTTTTCATGATTAGGTTCACTTTTCTGTTGAGCCAGAACCGTAAACCCGGGGTACATCAAACCTGCAGGCAGCGCATTACTGAAAGCGGATTTGCTTTCTTTTCAACAGAACCATGGCGAGATATTAACTGCATTGCTGACCCTGGTGAGCTGGGAACTGAAATCCGATAACGAAAATCTCTGACTTTGTTGTGGCGCAGCGTCGCGGCGGCACACTGACAGAGAGTGGCGTGTGTTGCCTGGCTCTGTCGGAAAGTCGATTCATGTAAACCTGACTGCTTCCAGTGCTGTCTCATCTGTTAATGGCGTGAGACGGCACCTTCCTGAATTTGATACGACCCGAATTTATCTGGCTGTATTTTTTTTCGTACCGGCGCTTATTGCCAGTACTCCGTATGTTTTCAACACCGTGTTTCCGATGCTTAGTTCACTGCTTTGGTCTTGCCTGAAATCTTGTCGCGGCACAGCGCCTGCCTTGCCCCTAATGACTGATTGACATGGCGTCAGAAGGTCAGAAATTTCATGTGTCAGGGAGTAGGCCAAATGGGCCGACGCTCCCCATACTCTGCAGCGCCCGCGAAATATAACAGTAAATACTTTTTAATTCAAACACCTGGAGAGCTTGCCCCGGGTTTGTGTGCGGGTCTAGAATAGCTCGCTGCGTGGCATTGCACAAACAAGGACACAGTCGATGACTATTTACCTGTATGTACGCACCTCCGAGTTCGAAGCGGCCGTAAACCCACATGGCTCAGCGGGGGCGTTGAGTGACTATCTGGCAACAGAATGGCAGGCCATGAAGCAGGTATGTGAGGATCGCCGTTGGGGTTCTGCGGTGCCTGTCACCGATTTCGGCACTGCCTGGAATACCGATTTCGCTGCACGAGCAGGTGGTGGACATCTGCAGGAGACACTGAGAGCGGGGGATGTCGTGGTGGTGTACGCCTTGGAGCGGTTGTTCAGCTCCTGCTATGATGCCGTCACCACGCTGGAGCACCTGAAGGCGATTGGCGTCGAATTGTTTGTGGTGGAGCTCGGTGGGAACGCCACCGACCCCGCACTGCAGTTTGATCTTGTCAGTGCCGCCAGACTGTTTGCGGCGCTGGAGCGTCGACGCTCTGTGGAACGCATCAAGAACATCAAGAAGGTTCAGCGCGACAAGGGGCGATTCCTTGGCGGCAGTCGGCCCTTTGGCTACATGATCCATTCGAATGGCCGTCTTATAGAGAATCCCATGGAACAGAAGGTGTTGAAGAGAATCATGCAACTGCGCGAGCAGGGCCTCTCGTTGCGCAGCATTGCCGCCGAGGTCAGTACGCCCGTTGCCCCAGTGAGCTTCAAGACCGTGCAAAGGATCCTGCAACGCAATGTTTAAACCCGTCGCGCTCTTCATAGGCTTGCGTTACACACGAACGCGCAAGAAGAGCCAGATCATTTCCTTTGTCTCCATTGTTTCCACCCTCGGAATCACAGTGGGCGTATTGGCGCTCATTGTGGTGCTCTCCGTCATCAATGGTTCTACCAGCACGATGCGAGACGAGACGCTCAAGTCCGTGCCGCATGCCAGCATTGCTGACGGGAATGGTATGGCGATCCAATGGCCAGACCTGCTGGCGGCGGTGCAAAGCCATCCTCAGGTGCTCGGTGCGGCACCATATATGGAGGGTGAAGGTTGGTTGCGTTATGACGGTGGTGGAGAGTTCATTCAGATCCGTGGCGTCGATCCAGTCCATGAATCGGACGTATTGCAGGTTGAGAGCCCCGGCTTCGAGACGCTGCTGGAAAGGCTGAGCGCGACAGACAACGGCATTATTCTCGGATTGAGCATGGCGAATCGCCTGGGCATGTATCAGGGTGATGAGTTGACGCTGATGTCACTCAACAGCCTTATCGGCCGTAACCTCAGCGATGTGATGAAGTTTCGCGTGGTGGGTGCTGCCGACTTCGGTTTCTATGGCAACAACAATACCGTGATGATCGGGTTGCCCGCCGCCCAGGGCCTGTTTGGCGACGACGAGACCGGAGTGGTGAATGCCGCGCAGGACGTGCATCTGCGCCTTCGGGTCACGGATGTGTTCAATGCCGGTGTGATTGCACAGGACGCACTGAACTCGTTGCCTGCTGCACTTGCCAGTGATCAGCTTGCCGCCAGCAGCTGGAGCGAGACGCAGAGCAGCCTGTTCGACGCCTTGCGGCTGGAAAAGACCTTGACCGGGTTCATGTTGTTGATGATTGTGGTCATTGGTGCCGTCAACATCGTGTCGACGCTGGTGATGGTGGTCGCCGACAAGAGCGCCGACATTGCCATTCTGCGTACCATGGGGGCCAGCCGGGCGACGATCATGACGGTGTTCGTGACGCAGGGCACCACAGTCGGGATCTTCGGTACTGCGCTGGGAGCGGTGCTCGGTGTGTTGCTCTCTCTCAATCTCACGCGGGTGATGCAGGGAATCGAGTCAACGCTCAATGCCGCGTTCTCTCCAGACGATGTCTACATGATTACTTATCTGCGCGCCGAGCTGCGCGCAGATGACGTGGTGCTGATCTGCATCAGCGCCCTGGCGGTGAGTTTCCTTGCCACTCTCTATCCTGCTTACCGGGCAACGCGTATTCAGCCCGCCGAAGTGCTGAGGTATGAATAAGCCATGAATCAAGTCTCTCTCTCTGCTTCAACCACTCCTGCCGGTGGTGCCATCAATCACGATCTGGGGCCCGAGCTAATGCTCGAGTGTCGGCACCTCGGCAAGATCTACTCTCAGGGTCCGGAGGAGGTGATGGTACTGGAGGACGTCAATCTGCAGGTGTACGCCGGGGAGCGTATCGCCATCGTGGGCAGCTCTGGCTCGGGCAAGACGACCTTGCTGAACCTGCTCGGAGGGCTCGACCTGCCTACGAAGGGGGATGTCCTGGTGGCCGGCATGAACCTCGCGTCCCTCAATGAGACCCAGCGTGGCCAGATGCGCAACCGCTATCTGGGATTCGTCTATCAGTTTCATCACCTGCTGGGTGAGTTCACGGCGCTTGAGAATGTCTGCATGCCCCTCTTGATCGCCGGTCTTGATGTCCGCCGCGCGGCTCAACGTGGAGAGGCGATTCTGACTCGCGTTGGTCTCGGGCATCGCCTGGAACACAAACCTTCGGAGCTCTCCGGCGGAGAGCGTCAGCGCGTCGCCATTGCCCGCGCGTTGGTCACGGAGCCGCGTTGTGTGCTGCTCGATGAGCCAACCGGCAACCTGGATCGCCATACGGCACACGAGATTCATCTGCTGATGGCGGAGCTGAACACCCAGCTCGCGACCAGCTTCATCGTCGTCACCCATGATGAGGAGTTTGCCCGCTCGCTGGACAGGGTGCTGCTGCTGCGCAACGGGCGACTGGAACCACAGGGCGCAATGGACGGGGATGCTGATGGCCGCTGAGACGCGCAGCTCCTCCGCCATAGGGCCTCTCGCGGCCAGCTCATTCGCTGCGTGGATGGCGTTGCGTTATGTCAGCGTGGGGCGCCGCAGTCAGCTCGTGTCGTTCATGTCCTTGCTGACCATAAGCGGTCTTGCGCTGGGCATCACCATCCTGATCACCGTATTGTCAGTAATGAATGGTTTTGACCGGGAAGTGCGCGAGAACATCCTCGGGATTCTGCCCCATGCCACCGTCAAGGCGCAGGAGCGACAAACGCCGGAGCAGTGGGGGCCTATTCAAGCGTTGCTGGATGCCAATCCCCGGGTGCTTGCCACTGCGCCGCTGATCGAAGCCACTGGAGTGCTGGCGGTGCCGGGTTATTCCAAAGGTGTTCTCGTCAATGGCATCGACCCGGAGCAGGAAGGGCGCATTTCCATCCTCGACCGGTTCATGCTTAGTGGCAGTCTGGCTGGGTTGAACGAGGGGCGTTTCAACATCGTGCTGGGGGCGACCCTGGCGGAGAATCTGGGTGTCGGGCTGGGTGACAAGGTCAGTCTCTATTCCCTGAATGTATCGGTCAACCCGCTGGTGCCATTGCCGACTCAACGCCAGTTCACGGTGGCTGGTATTTATCGTGTAGGCACTCTCGAACTGGATAGCGCCATGGCGATGATCACGCTGCAGGATGCGCAGGCGTTATATCGCTACCGCGACAGTTACACCGGCCTGCGCTTCCGCATTGACGACCTGTTCGCGGTGCGTGAGGTGCGCGCTGAGCTGCAGGAGCAGTTGTCAGTGGACTTCGAGGTGCAGACCTGGACGCAGCTGTTCGGCAATATTTACGAAAACATCCAATTTTCACGCACCATCGTTGGTTTCCTTCTGTGGTTGCTGGTGGGGGTTGCGGCCTTCAATCTGGTGGTAAGCCTCATCATGATCGTGCGTGACAAGCGCGGCGACATCGCCATCCTGCGAACCCTGGGTGCCAGTCCACAGACCATCGGTCGCATCTTCATGACGCAAGGTTGCGTCGTAGGCCTGATCGGCACTGGCTTGGGGGTCGTGTTCGGAGTGTTCTTCGCACTGACAATCAGTGACATCGCCGGACTAATCGAGTCTGTTCTGGGCGTGAAACTGCTCAGCGCAGAGGTCTATCCGGTGGACTTCCTGCCGTCGCAGATACTTTTCAGTGACATTGTGGGCGTCAGTGCAGGGGTATTCCTGCTCTCTGTAATGGCGACACTTTATCCAGCCTACCGAGCGTCACAGGTGCAGCCTGCCGAAGCTCTGCGCTTCGAGTAAATTTATTCAGGCGTGGTAGCAGCCGGTTACCGGACTTGCTCCTATACTGGAAGTGAATTTTCTGCTTGGACTGCCGAACCATGCGCTCACGGATGATCGCGTTCTGCTGCGGCGTTGCCGCTGTCTCTCGTTTTCCAGATCTGCCCGCCATTCATGCCATCTGGCTGGTCGTGCTGGCCGTGCCGCTATGCGTGACCTGGTGGCGTGGCCCGGCACTGATGGCGATAGCAGCGGCCTTGCTGCTGGGGCTTGGCTGGGCCGTCGGCGTTGGCAATGCCCATGTGGCTGCGCTTTTGCCGGGTGATCTGGAGGGAGAAGACTTCTGGGTCATCGGTGAGGTGCGTGGCCTGCCACAAACCAGCGCGCGCTCCCAGCAGTTCACATTCCAGGTAGAGCAAAGCTGTTTCACCCTGTTGCCCGATGATTGTTACCGTCAGCCTCCGGAACTCGCAGCTCGGTTCAATGCTCGCAAAATTCTGCTCAACCACTATAGCGACGCCGATATGATCCCCGATCAGCGCTGGCTGCTGCGTGTGCGCTTGAATCAACCCCACGGCTTCGCCAATCCCGGTGGTTTCGACTACGAAGGCTGGCTGTTTCAACAGGGCTTCATGGCAAAAGGCTATGTGCGTGAGAATCCCTTCAATGCGCGCCTTGACGACAGCTCGCAGTTGCTGGCATTGCCATCCATCTCCCTCATTCGCTACCACCTGCGCTCCAGGCTGTTGGAGGCGATGCGGGAGTTGCCTCATGCCAGCATTATTCTGGCACTGGTGCTGGGGGATCAGGAGCAAATCAGTGCAGAGAGCTGGTCGCTGTTCACCGCAACGGGGACCAATCATCTGATCGTCATTTCCGGGATGCACGTGGCCTTCATCGCGTTGCTCTGCTATGGGCTGAGCAACCGGCTGGCACGCCTGAGCCCGTGGTTGTTGCTGCGCATCCCCGCGCAGAAATGTGGGGCGGTGAGCGCCGTCCTTGGTGCCTTTGTGTATTGCCTGCTGGCGGGATTCTCGGTGCCGACGCAACGCTCCTGCATCATGGTGCTGGTCTTCATGAGTGGTCAGCTTGTCGGCCGACAATTTCCGCCTTCATTCAGTTTCTGTCTGGCGTTGACTCTGGTGCTGCTGATCAATCCCTTGAGTGTAACCGGGGCAGGATTCTGGTTGTCGTTCGGAGCGGTCGGTACGTTGTTGCTGGCCTTCGGTGGCATCAGACGATTGCGCGGTGCGAACCGTCGTCGCAGTAAAAAAACAGACGAGTTCGGCAGCGTTGACGACGATGAGCGCCCGCGCTGGGACGGGCGGCGCCTGTGGCAGCAACACGTGCAGCCGCAATATGTGGTGTTCATCGGCATGATCGTGCCGTTGGCAATCATGATGCAGCAGTTGTCATTGCTCTCGCCCTTGGCCAACGTGCTGGCGATTCCTCTGGTGAATATTCTGGTGGTGCCTCCGGCCTTGCTGGGGACTTTGCTGTTGGTGATCCATGCCCCGCTTGGCACGCTGCTTTTGACCCTCGCCAACCATGTGTTGGGCGTGGTGATCTGGATGCTGCAGGGATTGACCAGTCACGCATCTGGGTTGGTGCTCTGGCAGTTTTTCGGGCTCACGACGGCGTCTCTGGTGTTTGCCTGTGCTGGCTCGTTGCTGATGCTGATGCCACGCGGCTGGCCCTCCCGTTGGCTGGCGTTAGTGATGTTCCTGCCACTGCTTTTTCCGCAGCGGCAGCTTCTCAAGGACGGTGTTGCCGAGCTCACGGTGCTCGACGTCGGGCAGGGGCTTGCTGTGGTGGTCCAGACTGCGACCCATGTGCTGGTCTATGACACCGGGCCGCGTCTCAGCGAGAGCTTCGACACTGGCAGCGCGGTGGTTTTTCCGTTCCTGA
Source organism: Gammaproteobacteria bacterium (assembly GCA_030654835.1). Classification (GTDB taxonomy): domain Bacteria; phylum Pseudomonadota; class Gammaproteobacteria; order Pseudomonadales; family Pseudohongiellaceae; genus UBA5078. The sequence goes on from JAURWS010000012.1 coordinate 279,521, forward strand.
GGCAAGGTGGTTTACGTAGAGTGGATCGCTTGATCGTGAGCCATGCTGACAACGATCATGCCGGAGGTCTGGAGTCCGTGCTGAAGCTGCTGGAGGTGGAGAACATAGCGGGCAGTACATGGCCGGAGGAGGGCGGCGAGCCAGTGAATTTTGCGTTGTGCGAGCAGGGCGAACGCTGGGTATGGGATGGGGTGACATTCGAGATTCTTCACCCTTCAGGGGGAATGACTTACGCGGGCAATGACAGCTCCTGTGTGTTGCGCATCGAAACCGGTGAGCAGAGCGTGTTGTTGCCGGGTGACATTGAGGTCGGGGCAGAGCGGCATCTGTTGCAGCAACAGGGCACCGCGCTCGCCAGCGATGTGCTGATCGCGCCCCATCATGGTAGTCGTACCTCGTCCTCGGAGAGATTTCTGGAGGTTGTGCAACCCAGTGTGGTGTTGTATTCGGCGGGCTATCGCAGTCAGTTCGGACATCCGGCGTCGGCAGTGGTGGCTCGCTACGACGCGCTGGGCGCGGTGCCTTACAACACCGCGTTGTCCGGCGCACTCAGTCTGCGCCTAGGGGAGGTATCTGGCCCGGTGGTGCCCACAGAGTTTCGCAGCAGTCACCGGCGCTACTGGTTCACGCGACCGACGCAGGAATCGGCGCGTTTGCACGGGGTCGGCAGCCCCCGCTTGGAGGTGGTCAAGTCGCGCTCACGTGGCGGTGATTGAGTATGGTAAAGTAGCCGCCGTCATTACCGGAGGTAGACTGTGGTTGAAATAATCAAGGCAGGCGGTTGGTTGATGCTGCCCATCATTCTGAGTTCGATCGTGGCCATTGCCATCGTCATCGAGCGCTTCTGGACACTCAGCACGACGCGCATCTCCCCCCGCTATACCCTCGGCCAGGTGTGGACCTGGATCAAGAATAACGAACTCGACGCAGTGCATCTGCGCGAGCTGAGACTTGCCTCACCGCTTGGTCAGATTCTGGCCGCAGGCCTGATCAACGCCAAGTATGGACGCAGTGCGATGACCGAGAGCATCGAGCAGGCGGCCAGCCTGGTTGTGCACGATCTCGAACGTTACCTCAATACACTGGGCATCATCGCTGCCATTACCCCGTTGCTTGGTCTGCTGGGCACCGTGTTCGGCATGATCCAGGTTTTCAGCGAAATCATGGTGCAGGGTACCGGTGATCCCGGTGCGCTGGCGGGTGGCATCTCGCAGGCACTGATCACGACGGCAGCCGGACTTTGTGTCGCCATTCCCAGCTATATGTTCCATCGTATGTTCATGCGTCGTGTTGATACCCTGGTGCTGAATCTGGAGCAGGAATCGATCAAGCTCGTGGACGCCTTGCACAGCGATCGCCGTGTCGAAATCAGAGAGATTGGCAACCCGTGAAGTTTCAGCGCCGCATTACACAGGACTTGGAGATCAATCTGACACCGTTGATTGATGTGGTCTTCCTGTTGCTGATCTTCTTCATGGTCTCCACGACGTTCACGCGTGAGAACCGCCTGGCCGTCAACCTGCCCGAAGCTGACGGTGAGCCCGTGCAGGAGAACGCGCGCACAATCGAGATTTCCGTCAGTCAGGGCGGAGCTTATGCGATTGACGGTCGCACGCTGGTGAATTCAGAACTCAGCACCTTGATGCAGGGGCTGGAGGAAGTGGCACTGGGCGACCGGGATGTGGCACTGATCCTCATCGCCGACGCCGAGGCCTCCCACCAATCCGTAGTCACGGCCATGGATGCCATCGGCAAATCCGGTTTCAGCAGGCTGAGTATTGCCACGCGCCAACCGGATGATGAAGACAACTGAACCCTGCGCGGGAGCTGTTATCAAGCCCCCGCATTCACCGAACAGACGACAGCAGAGCATGGCAAAACAGAAAATGGATCAGAAGGGCTGGGAGCTTTACAAGCGCCTGCTCACATACGTGAAGCCGCATCGCATGGTGTTTGGCATCAGCGTGCTCGGTTACATCATTTTCTCCATCACCACTGTGGCAACTGGAGAGTGGCTGGGCTGGACAATCGATCAGGTCACTGCGAAGAATCCGGACGCCCGCATGATCAGTTCGCTGTTGTGTGTGGGGATTGTCGTCGTGCGCGGCATTGGCGGGTTCATGGGCGGCTACTCGCTGGAATATATCTCCAACCATATCGTGCATAAGCTGCGCTGCGACATCATGGACAAGATGCTGGAGTTGCCGGTGCGCTATTACGACAACAGCACGGCAGGACGTCTGGTCTCCAAGGTCACCTATGACGTCGCCCAGATCAGCGGAGCGGCGACCAATGCCGTCACGGTGATTTTTCGGGAAGGACTCACGGTCGTCGGGCTGCTCGCCGCCTTGTTCTGGAGCAATTGGCAGTTGAGCATGGTGTTCCTGCTGGTGGCCCCTTGTGTCGCCGCCGTGGTGAGTTTTGCCTCCGGCAAGTTCCGCAAATACAGCGCGCAGATGCAGAACTCCATGGGCGACGTGACGCAGATCACCAACGAATCCATCAAGGGGCAGCGTGTGGTCCGGACCTTCAATGCCAGAGACTTCGTCCTGAATCGCTTCCGCTATGCCAGTGAACGCAATCGTCGCCAGAACATGAAAATGGTGGGCACGCAGTCTGTAGCGATCCCCACCATCCAGTTTCTGGTCAGTGTAGCCATGGCTGTTCTCATCTGGTTTGCGATGTCCCCGGAGCTGTTCGCCAGCGCCACCGCCGGTGAGTTCGTGACCTTCCTGACGTTCGCGAGCCTGCTCGCCAAGCCCATCCGTCAGTTGTCGCAGGTCAACTCAGTGGTGCAGCGGGGTATCTCCGCCGCCGAAAGTATCTTCTCGCTGCTGGACGAAGCACCCGAGAAGGACATCGGCACCTATGAGGTCGCTAGGGTGCGCGGGGAGGTGACATTTGAGGACGTCAGTTTCGGTTATAAAGAAGGTGAGCCAGTTCTCTCGCACATCAATATTCATGTGAAGCCAGGGCAGAGCGTTGCACTGGTGGGAAGATCCGGCAGTGGCAAATCTACGCTCGTGAGTCTGCTGCCGCGTTTCTATAACGTCGATGCGGGCGTGTTGAAGATCGATGGCGTCCCGGTGCAGGACTACACACTGCATAACTTGCGGCAGCAAATCGCGGTGGTCAGCCAGGACGTGGTGTTGTTCGAAGGAACCGTGGCCGACAACATTGCGTACGGCAGCGATGGCAGCATCACCGATGAGGCGATTATCGAAGTGGCGAGGAATGCCCATGCGATGGAGTTTATCGAGAAGCTCGACAACGGCATCCACTCCATCGTCGGCGATTCCGGTCTGATGCTCTCGGGCGGGCAGCGCCAGCGCGTAGCGATTGCCCGGGCATTCCTGAAGGATGCCCCGATTCTGGTGCTCGATGAGGCAACCTCCGCGCTGGACTCCGAATCCGAGCAGTATATTCAGCAGGCGCTGAGCACGCTGATGAAAGGGCGTACTACTTTCGTGATTGCACATCGACTCTCTACCATTGAGAACGCCGATATCATCATCGTGATGGACAAGGGCAGGATCGTCGAGTCCGGGACACATCAGGAGCTGCTGACGCTCAGGGGGCATTACGCCGGTCTGCACAAGATTCAATTCACCGAACCGGCGCAGGGTGATTGATGACGATCGTCGACGCCTGGTACAAGAAACACGCCTGGCTTTGGCTGCTGTGGCCGCTCTCCATTCTGTTTACACTGCTGGCCCGCCAGCGTCGCGCGCGCTTACAGCGTGCCTGGCCGCTCGAAGCTACGGACATTCCCGTGGTGGTGGTCGGCAATATCACCGTCGGTGGCACCGGCAAGTCTCCGTTCGTGATCGCGTTGGTCAGACAGTTGCAGGCCATTGGCTTGCGGCCCGCCGTCATCACGCGCGGCTATGGTGGCCGTGCACCGCACTATCCCTGCTTTCTCGATGCGGCCTCGACGGTGGAGGAGGCTGGCGACGAGGCAATCATGATCAGGCGCAGCGTGTCCTGCCCCGTGGTAGTGGATCGTCGGCGTGTGCGCGCCATTGAAGCGTTGCGCAGGAGTCAGGCCTGCGACGTGATAATCAGCGACGACGGGCTGCAGCATTACGCCATGCCACGAGCCCTCGAAATAGTCATGCTCGATGGCGAACGCCTGCTTGGCAATGGGCTTTGCCTGCCCGCCGGTCCTCTACGCGAACCCGCCGCAAGGCTGGAAGAGGTCGACTATGTCGTAGTGAACGGCGACAGCAGGGATACCACCCTTGCCTCCGGACGCTTTGGTCGCAAGCCGACGATGCACCTGCAGCCGGCTGCCTGGGTGAATCTGCGCAGCGGCGCGCGAGTTGATCTGCACAGTCTGCCACTGGCCGGAGCGGGCCGCCTGCATGCCTTCGCCGGGATCGGTAATCCACAACGCTTCTTTGCGACAGTGCGCTCGCTCGGGTATTCGCCGTTGTGCCACCCGTTCCCGGATCATTATCGGTTTGGTGCCCAGGATCTGCGCTTCGCGTCTGGCAATACCGTGGTGATGACCCAGAAAGACGCCGTGAAGTGCGAGAGTTTTGCCGGGCCTGACTATTGGTACCTCGCGGTGGAGGCGGAACTGGATGCCGATTTCAGTGCACACCTGTTGCAGAATATAAGCGCCAGGATTGCCGCTGCTACCCATTAAGACTTGAGGATTGAACAATGGACCAGAAATTATTGAGTATTCTCGCGTGCCCCCTCTGCAAGGGGCCGCTCAAGCATGATCGTCAGGCGTCCGAGCTTATTTGCTTTGGCGACGCGCTGGCGTTTCCCGTTCGTGACGGCATCCCGGTGATGCTGGAATCCGAAGCGAGACATCTGACCCAGGAAGAACGGGAGAAGCGCTGATGTCCTTTGTGGTGGTGATCCCCGCGCGCTTTGCATCGACCAGGCTGCCCGGCAAGCCGTTGCTGGATATCGCTGGCAAGCCGATGCTGCAGCATGTTTACGAGCGGGCGCTGCAGAGCGACGCACGCGCCGTGTACATTGCCACAGATGACGAACGCATCCGCGAGGCGGCTTCACGTTTTACCAGCAACGTCTGTATGACGCTCTCCACCCATCAGTCCGGCACCGACCGCATTCAGGAAGTGGCGCGGCAACTGGAGTTGTTGCAGGACGAGATCGTCGTCAACGTGCAGGGCGACGAGCCGTTGATTCCCCCCTCGGCAATCAATCTGGTGGCGCACAATCTGCAACGCAATCCGGACGCCGGCATTGCCTCGCTGTACGAAGATATTCGCAGCGAACAGGAATACCGTAATCCCAATGCCGTGAAGGTAGTGACGGACCTGCAGGGATATGCCCTGTATTTCAGTCGCTCACCCATTCCCTGGCGGGCACCCGACGCGACAGAGCAGCCATTTGGCAAACGCCACATCGGTATCTATGCCTACCGTGTGGCGACACTGGACAGCTATGTCACCTGGCCGCAGGTGGCACTGGAGGTGTCGGAGCGTCTGGAGCAACTGCGTGCGATGAGCCATGGCATCCGCATACACATGGGGCGTGCAAGCGAGAAGATGCCCGCCGGCGTGGACACCCCCGAAGATCTGGAGGCGGTGCGCGCTCATGTGCAGGCTTCTCAGGTCGCACGCTAACCGAAACCTGTCAGCGCATCAGGAGCACGACATTGACACGCAACAAGGATGCACCAATCAGGGTTCTCATGGTTTGTCTGGGCAACATCTGTCGCTCGCCCACCGCCCACGGCGTGTTTCAGCAGCGGGTCGAGAGTGCCGGACTGGCTGGGCTGATCGAGGTGGATTCCGCTGGAACCGGTGATTTTCATCTTGGCGAGAAGCCGGATGTCCGCTCCCGCAAAGCCGCACAGCAGCGCGGCTACAACCTCAGCAGCCTGCGGGCCCGACAGGTGCGTAGTGATGATTTCGAGAGTTTCGATTACATCCTCGCCATGGATGACAACAACCTGCGCGACCTGCAGGCGCTGTGTCCGGCGCCCTTGCAACACAAGCTGCGCCTGTTCATGGAATTTGCGGACAATAACTATCTTTCTGTACCCGATCCTTATTACGGAGAGGGAGAAGGGTTTCAACTGGTGCTGAATCTGGTGGAAGAGGCGGCCGATGCGCTGCTGGACCACATCAGGAAACAGGATCTGCAAGGCTGATCAGCGGAAGGGTTCATGGCAGGGTTAGTAGCAGGGTTTGTTCCAGCGTTCATCCAGGAAAATGTCGATCTCAGCTCCCGCAACACCTTGGGCATTCACGCCCGTGCCCGTTATTTCTGTGCGGTGCGCAGTCTGCAGGAGCTGAGGGTGGCGTTGCAGTTCCGGCGCGTAAGGCAGCTGCCATTGCTGGTGCTCGGTGGCGGCAGCAACGTGTTGTTGTGTGCGGATTATCCCGGAGTCGTGGTGCAGATGGCGTTGTTGGGTATCGAAGTGCTGGCTGAACGCGATGGCGAACTGCTGGTGCGCGCCGCCAGCGGCGAGAGCTGGCATGGCTTTGTGCAGCACTGTCTGCAGAACGGCTATTTCGGATTGGAAAACCTTGCTTTGATTCCGGGCAGCGTGGGCGCCGCACCAATCCAGAACATTGGCGCCTATGGGGTCGAAGTGCGCGATCTGGTGAGCGAGGTGACTGTGCTGGACGTCGGCAGCGGTGAAATTGAGACGCTGACGGCTGCGCAATGCGAGTTTGACTATCGCGACAGTGTCTTCAAAGGGCGCCTGCGTGGCAGGAAGATCGTGCTGGATGTGACCTTCCGCCTGCATCGGCAACCGCGCGTCAATCTCTCCTACTCCGCACTCGCGCAGGCTTTGTCGGAGGTCACTGATCCGCAACCGGGCGATGTCTTTGCCGCCGTCTGCGCGATTCGCACCAGCAAGCTGCCAGACCCGGCGGTGCTGGGAAATGCGGGAAGCTTCTTCAAGAATCCAGTGATCGCCAAGGCGAGCTATGAAAGGTTGCTGCAGACTTACGCCGGGTTGCCTTCATACCCCGTGCATGACCGGGCGGGTCAGTTGTCGACAACGACGGTCAAGGTGCCGGCGGCGTGGTTGATCGAGCGGGCTGGCTGGAAGGGTAAGAGTTGTGGCCGTGCGGCCGTGTATCAGCAACAGCCTCTGGTGCTGGTCAATCTCGGGGGGGCTACTGCGTTGGAACTGGTGGCGCTGGCCAGGCAGATCATGGCATCGGTGGAACGACTGTTTGATATCCGGCTGGAACCCGAGGTGCAATGGATCCCCACCGAACCGCTCGATTGAACTTGCCATCGCAAGTCCGAGGCAGCGCTTCATCTAGCGGATGTACTTGCTTTGGAGGCTGTGGTAAAAATTGTCCAATACTTCCCCAGACTCAGATTAAAGACATTATCCAATGAGACGACCCAAAATGCAGACCTCTGAGCCTTCTATCGCATCTGGCACCGCGTCAGGTGTGGCAAGCCCGATTCGGGTGATGCTCGTGGATGAGCATGAGCTGGTGCGTTGCGGCATCGCCCGGTTGATCGCTGATGAAACCGACATGCAGGTGGTGGCTCAGGCGGTGTCCGGTGAATCTGCCCTGGAGCTGCTGGATATCGTCGCGCCTGAAGTCATCCTGGTCGATGTGAAGATGTCCGGCTTGGTCGGGGTGGACACCATTCAGCGCATCGTGCGTGTGCGCCCCTCGGTGCGGGTAATTGCAATGTCTACTCTTGAGGTGGGGCTGATACCGGCCCGCATGCTGCGGGTAGGGGCAGTGGCCTTCATTACCAAGTGTGTACCGGTTCAGGAATTGATGCATGCCATACGTCTGGCGCACGCGGGACAACGCTACATCACGCAACGCATTTCCCGGCATCTCGCACTCAACCCCTTCGAGGAACCACGCATAACGCCTTTCGATTCACTCTCGCAGCGTGAATTGCAGGTCGCGCTGATGCTCATTGATTGTCATAAGGTCAACAGAATTTCCGACCAGCTTAGCCTGAGTCCGAAGACTATCTACAGCTATCGATACCGGATTTTCGAGAAGCTGGGGCTGAGCAGCGACGTCGAACTGACGATACTCGCTGTCAGACATGGGCTCAGTGATGCCAGTGCCCTCAATAGTGCCTCCTGATTCCGCCACCACCGCACAGGTCCCACCCCGATTTGACCCCAAAGCGCTGATCGCGACTCTCAGTACGCGGCCGGGCGTTTATCGCATGTTCGATGCGGGTGGTGCGCTCCTCTATGTAGGCAAGGCGAAGAACCTTCGCAAGCGCGTCTCCAACTACTTTCGCGCCTCGGGTCTGGACACCAAGACGATGGCGCTGGTGGCACGCATCGAAGGTATTGAAGTCACCATCACCAGCACCGAGACCGAGGCGCTGTTGCTGGAACAGACGCTCATCAAGCAGCATCGTCCGCCGTACAACATAGAATTGCGCGATGACAAATCCTATCCCTACATCATGCTCACCAGCAAGGAAGAGTATCCGCGCCTGGCGTTCTATCGCGGCAGCAAGAAACGCGATGCGACCTTTTTCGGGCCGTATCCGAGCGCGAGTGCCGTGCGGGAAAGTCTGGGGATATTGCAGAAAGTGTTCCGTCTGCGTCAGTGCGAGGACAGTTACTTTCGCAATCGCTCGCGCCCCTGTCTGCAGTATCAGATTCAGCGCTGCACCGGGCCGTGTGTCGGATTGATCTCAGCGGAGGATTACGCGCAGGACGTCCACTTCTCGACGCTCTTCCTCAACGGCAAGAGCGATACGTTGATCAAGGAATTGACCCGAACGATGGAGACCAGGGCGGGGGCGCTGGATTTCGAGCAGGCTGCCGTGATTCGCGATCAGATCGGTGATCTGCGGCGAATTCATGAGCAGCAGTATGTGTCCGATCAGGGGGGCGATGCCGATGTGCTCGCCGCCGCATTGTCAGCGGCATACGCCAGCGTGCACCTGATTGTCATTCGCGGCGGTCGCCTGATCGGCAGCAAGAATTTTTTCCCGCGCGACCGACTCGCGGGCTCGGAGAGTGAACTGCTCTCGGCGTTTATCGCGCGTTATTACATTCAGGAAGACAACGCTGCCAATATTCCGCGCGAAATCATCATCAGCCCCGCCATAGAAGACGAGAAAAGTCTTGAAGAAGCATTGAGCTTTTGCGCAGACAAGGCCATCAAGATCAGTGCCTCCGTTCGTGGGCATCGTGCCAGGTGGCTCGCAATGGCAGTCACGAATGCACAGCAGAGTCTGACGAGTTTTGTCAGCAACAAACAGAACGTGCAGCAACGTTTTCTGCAACTGCAAGAGGCGCTGAATCTCGATGAAATGCCGCAGCGCATCGAGTGCTTCGACATCAGTCACACGGCAGGGGAGAGCCCCGTGGCCTCATGCGTAGTGTTCGATGTGAATGGTCCGCTCAAGACCGACTATCGACGCTTCAATATCGAGGGGATTACGGGCGGTGATGATTATGCTGCGATGGAACAGGCACTGAGCCGTCGCTTCATTCGCGTTGCTCGTGAGGCGGCAGAAAGCGTAGATGGTGGCAAGGTGCCCGACATACTTCTGATTGATGGCGGCAAGGGACAATTGGCGCAGGCGCGGCGCGTGCTCGATGAGTGTCAACTCGGCAGCGTGCAATTGCTTGGTATTGCGAAGGGCATCAGTCGCCGGGCAGGGCAGGAAACGTTGTTTCTCTCCGTTCCGGATGAGGTCAACGGTGACAAGGTGACGGAGATCGTTCTACCGACCGAGTCCATTGCGTTACATCTGCTACAGCAGATTCGCGATGAGGCACATCGCTTTGCCATCACCGGACATCGTGCACGGCGTGCCAAGACCCGTAATACTTCCGAATTGGAACAGATCCCGGGGCTGGGCCCGAAGCGGCGTAGAGAACTGTTGCGGCATTTTGGCGGTCAGCAGGAAGTGCTGCGTGCCAGTGTCGAACAACTGACCAAGGTGGCGGGTATCAGCAGAAAGCTGGCAGAAGACATTTATGCTCATCTGCATAACGAGTAGAATGAAAAGTGTTCGCACACGAACCATCCTCATATCGTGGACGTTATGCAGTGAGCAACAGGAGATTCAGCAACACCATGAACATTGCCAATATCGTGACATGCTCCCGTGTGCTGATGATCCCAATGGTTATCGCTCTGTACTATTCATCGATTCCGCATGGCACGCTGCTGGCTGCAGGACTCTTTGCGATCGCTAGTCTGACCGACTGGCTGGATGGATATCTGGCACGCAGGCTCAAGCAGACCTCTCCCTTTGGTGCATTCCTCGATCCGGTCGCAGACAAGCTGCTGGTGGTCATGGCACTGGTGCTGCTGGCTGCGAATTTCCCGAGCCCCTGGTTCGTCATGCCCACTGCGATCATCATCGCCCGTGAAGTATTTGTATCGGCACTGCGGGAATGGATGGCCAACTGCAACAAGCGTGACCTCGTGGCCGTGGGCTATATCGGCAAGGTCAAGACCACCGTGCAAATGATCGCGATCACCATTCTGATCGGCGTGGACGCCAGCACACCGGAAATTTTTACACAGCTTGGCATCTTGTTGATCTATGTCTCCGCAGTGTTCAGCCTGTGGTCAATGATCAGTTATCTGCGTGCGGCATTGCCCACCTTGATGATGAAATGACAAGGACTTTTGTGACGGATTCAGCGGTTGAGGTCGAGTAAATTCAGTAGAAAAAATCCACGTCTAATTGCTTGACATAGTTTGTTATGGCATTAGAATAGGCGCCTCTTTACGGCCTCTGGGCTTACCAGCAAGGGTAAGACGGCATTCAGAAGTACGAAAGAGTCCGGTTGGAAATCACGCAAGATCAGCCGGAATGACAGAAATAAAGCGGGAATAGCTCAGTTGGTAGAGCACGACCTTGCCAAGGTCGGGGTCGCGAGTTCGAGTCTCGTTTCCCGCTCCAATTTCTAGTCATGATTATCTATCTTCAGGCCAATTTGACAGCGTATCCTTACGTCGGCCAGTCTAGCTGTTAGGTAAGTTTGTAGGACTTTTGGCTGGGTGGCAGAGTGGTCATGCAGCGGACTGCAACTCCGCGTACGCCGGTTCGATTCCGACCCCAGCCTCCATTAGTAAAATCCCCGATCGCATTGCCGGCATTCTTCCGGTTCCGTACAGTAATATCGTAAAGCCTCCGCACTTCCAGCCCGGGTGGCGAAATTGGTAGACGCAAGAGACTTAAAATCTCTCGACCACTGGTCGTACCGGTTCGATTCCGGTTCCGGGCACCAACAAAATCAATGAGTTACATAAGCTTCTCGCAAAATTCTCTTCATTTCATTAAACCCCGACAGAGGGCATCGTGAAATATCGCACCATGCAGATCGATGACTACACCGACGCACTTGCGCTCTGGCTGGGTGCCGAAGGCGTACAGTTACGCTCAGCCGATTCTCTCGAAGGCATTGCCCGATATTTGGAGCGCAATCCAGGCTTGAGTTTCGTTGCGGAGAGTGACGGCAAAGTGGTCGGTACGATCATGGCCGGCCACGACGGGCGACGCGGTTATATTCAGCATCTGGCCATACAGGTAGAGTTTCGCAAGGCGGGCGTTGGCAGTGAGTTACTGCGCCGTTGTCTTGTTGCACTCAAGCAAGCGGGCATCAGCAAGTCTCATGTTCATGTCCTCAGCGATAATAATATTGCCAGAGAATTCTGGCTCGCACGAGGCTGGCAAATGCGTGAAGACATTGCAATGTTTTCATTTGTGAACGATGGTGATGATAATGCGTGAGATGCAGACTCTTATTGGCAGTTGTCACTGCGGCGCGATTCGATTTCAGATTGAAACGGACTTTCCCGAGCTGACCACGTGTGACTGTTCGATCTGTACCCGCAAGAATGCGCTGATGGTGAAGGTGCATGAAGGTGCATTCACATTGCTTAGCGGCGAATCATTTCTGACCGAGTACCAGTTTCATACGCGCACTGCCCGGCACTTTTTCTGCAAGGTTTGCGGGATCTATCCGTTCCACCGCAAACGTTTGGCACCGGATTCCTATGGCGTCAATGTCTTCTGTCTTGAAAATTTCGACCCTGCGGAAATCCCCGTGCGCGCGACTGTTGGTAAAGGGATGTCGTGATCCGCTCTGAGAAAATCCGCTAACACATCAGGCGAAAGCAACTTCCCTTGCCCTGCGTGCTGTTCACCGAGAGTGTCGCGTTGTTCAATCGCGCTAACTGCCGTGACAGGCTCAGGCCTACGCCTGTGCCGGTTTCTTTGGTGGTGAAGAAGGGTGTGAAGATATCATCTATGAAGACGGGGTTGATGCCGCAGCCGTTGTCGCGTACCTCAATGACAATGCGCTTTGAGTCCAGTGGTCGGTGTGCCGTCAGTTCGATGCGCGGATGTTCCGCACCCTTGACCGCGTCTGTGGCATTGCTGAGCAGGTTGAGCAGGATCTGTTCGATGTGATTGCTGTCCGCGTGAATGTGCAGATTCGCAGGTGTCACCTGATGTATGAACGTTATACCCTCACTGTCGAAGCGCTCCTCCAACAAAGTGGCGAGGCGCTGAAAGAGGCTCTGCAATTCAATGTTACCCTGCAGCGGACGTGGTGGGTTGCTGAGTGAACGATAAGCCTCCACAAAGCGCAGCAATCCCTGACTGCGTGCGGCAATCGACTCGATGCCCTGGACGATGTCACGGTACTGTTCTGCATCTGCGGTGACACTTGCCTGTGCTGGCTGCGCTTCACGAATCACATGCTCCAGATGACTGCTCAGAGACACGATAGGTGTCATCGAATTCATGATCTCGTGCGTGAGCACCTTGATCAACTTCTGCCAGCTTTCAATCTCCTTCTCATCCAGCGCGGATTTGATGTTGTGCATGGACACCAGCTTGTGGTCACGCTCCAGCAGCCGGAATTCTGTTGCGGAGAGCATCAGCTGCACGCTGTCGCGACTGATCTCCGTCTTGAGCACGCGCTTTTCACCCGCTTTCAGATGGCGGAGCGCATCGGCCAGTGGCGGGCAGATGGAATCAATGCGCGAGAGATTGGTGACATGGCGGCTCTTCAACATATCCTTGGCCGCTTCATTGATGATCGCAATATCACCCGCGTCATCGAAGCTGAGCAGTGCAGTGTCCACATGTTCGACCACCAGATGCAGGTACTCGTGCTGAGCCGAGCGGTCAGCCTTCAATTTGCGATACTTTTCCAGCAGGGTGCGCTGCGCTTGCGCAAAATTCTGCGCGGAGATTTCTGCATTGGAGTGCGAAGTGGTGCTGGAGAAATCATTGTAGGAAATGTTGTTGATGAACTGCGCAAAGTTCTCATTGCTGCGTTCGATCATCTTCATGAGATTGAAGGTCAGTATCAGGATGACGATAGCACTCAGGACCGGAGTGCCCACCCACTCGGTAGCGAGCAGGCTGTAGCAGAATACGAAGACCGCACCGATCAGCAGAGTGATGTAGATAATCGCCTGCCCGCGATGACCTTTGAGGCTACTAATCAGTGAGTTCATATTTTTCCATCTTGTGCATTGCCTTGCTTGTAGGCTTGCGCCAGTCGTGTGCATCACATTACGAGTGCTCTGGTCCTCAACGTCTCGGTTGCAAATGCTTGAAGTAGGCTTCCCGCACGACAGCCGCTCCGCGCTCTGCATCAAACTTGGGCAGCCCCGGCCGCAGCAACGTGTCCATATCCCGACAAAAGGCTGTTTTGCGCAGTCGGGCGTCGAGCAGCGCATGGGCCTCATCACTCCCAATATATGTCTCTTCTCTCTCCCTTGGTGGTTTCTTCCCGCTGCAATCCCAGAGGGATAAATCGATAGGAAGTGCGCAGGATTTTGGATGGCTTCACGACATTGCGAATCGCCAGCCAGGCATCAGCGATCAAAGAATCGGTCGGTTGTCCCAGCACCGGTGTCAGAACGCGACGCAGATGCTGATCCAGTGTCTGCGAGTCCATTGCTTTCACGAGTACCAGATCAATGTCTTCCGAATAGCGCGCGGCAGGTGCCAGGTGAGCCTTGTGCAGTACAGTGCCTCCACGCATCGCCAGATGTTCAGCCAGAACGGGATCGGTGAAAATGGCAGTGACTCCACGGCACAGTCGCAGATCCTGTTCGATCTGGCTGCGTTTAGGCCAGGGAGCATGTGCCTGCCACGTTGTCAGGTGGGTGTGCTGAATCATGTATTTGCACTCCCTGTGTCCATGCCCAACCGTACTTTAAATGTAGTATCCACTTTAGACGACGCATCCCGCTTTTGCCCGCGCTCCAGTGGCACGAGGTGTAGTGGTTTATCCCTTAGCCATTCAACGATCCGAGCGGCAAGGACACTCTCGCCATCCAGAGCCAACATTGCCCCGAGGCGTTGCGCGGTCGGAACTTCCTGCAGTGCTTCCAGAGCTTCGACCAGACCCTCGGGTGTGCAGGAAGCCCGCAGTCCTCGCAACACCTCCTGAACGCGGGGAATGCCACCGACTAAGGTGGCCCGGCCCACAAGCTCAAGCGCGGTCAGTTCTGGTGTGCCAACTCTGAAGCGCCCGTTCGGCGTTTCTTGCCAGCGAGTCGGCATACTTTCGACCCGTGCCCGCGTGTGAAATACCACCTCATGACGACCAACAAAGATCGGACGTCGGCGTTCGGACACCATCACCTGTATCACCATCACTGCGTAGGGTGAGGCGCCGTAAGTTTCGGCCGCGCTTAACAGTGCAACGTAGTAGGGAATCCCTAATGTCTTGCCCATATAACGATCCAGCCAGGTCTCCAGTGGCGGTGCGCCAGCGGTGGCATGCTGCAGCGGTACGATGAGCCAGTGATCCGAGCCACGAGACACGCGAACTAGCCTTCCGCGCTGCTGCTGCCGATATAGTGCCTGACGCAGTGCCTCTGAGCTGACACCGGGCAGCGCTGCGCGGATGTCCTGCGTGTGCAGATTGAGCTTCCCGGCGCGCTCGGCGTCGTCGAGTACCTTGGATAAGGGGCTGATGGCGGACATAAATTTGGCCATTCTTGGGTATTTCGCGCAATGTATCATTATTCGTTACATTGCGCGAATCCTCTCCGTATGTCACTCACTGTCCCGCAAGCAGCGTCTGAGGTACTACTGATCGACAAGTTCATACTTCTCCATCTTCCGATACAGCGTCGTTCTACCAAGCCCGAGCAGTTTCGCCACCTGCGTGAGATTTCCCTCGCACTGCCGGATAGCGTTACTTATGGCATTTCTTTCCAGCTCCGCGAGGTTCAGGCTACCTGTCGGCTCTTCCAGCACGCGGGTCCCGATTAGGAAATCCTCCACCGTGAGTTTTGCTTCGGAAGAGATGATGATAGCCCGCTCCACGGCATGCTTCAGTTCGCGCACATTGCCGGGCCACTCGTAAGACTGCAGCTTGCGCGCGGTGGTCTTGGGAATGCTCACTTCGGGGCGGTTGTATTTCTGAGCGAACACGTGGAGATAGTGTTCCAGCAACAGCGGAATATCAGCGGTGCGCTCACGCAACGACGGCAGACGGATCTCCACCGTGTTGATGCGGTACAACAAGTCGCGGCGGAATATATCCGGGTTGGAGAGGTCGCGAATAGAAGCGTTGGTGGCGCAGATCAGGCGAAGGTTGATCGGCATGGGTTTCTGTCCACCCACTCGCGTGATCGTGCGTGACTCGAGCGCACGCAAAAGCTTGGCCTGCGTGTTGGCTTCCAGGTTGCCAATTTCGTCAAGGAACAAGGTGCCACCTGTCGCAAGTTCGAATTTTCCTGGACGATTTTCCCGTGCGTCGGTGAAAGCGCCCTTGTTGTAACCGAACATCTCCGACTCGAAAAGTGTGGCCGGAATGGCGCCGATATCCACGGAGATCATCGGCCCGCTGGCCCGCAGAGATTTATTATGAATCGCGTGAGCGACCAGATCCTTGCCGGTGCCGTTCTCTCCCGTGATCAGCACGTTGGCATCGGTCGCGGCTACCCGATTGATCAGTGAACGCACTACGGCGAAGGAATCGGACTCGCCTATCAGTGCGGCGAACCCGCGCCCCAGCTCTTCGCTAAGCGCCTGCTGCGTGTGCTGCAACTGTTCGATGCGGCGATGGGATTCGCCCAGCTTCAGGCAGGTGCGCAACGTGGCCACCAGCTTCTCGTTGACCCACGGCTTCTGTACGAAGTCGGCCGCGCCAAGCTTGATCGCCCTCACCGCGAGATCGATCTCGCCGTAGGCAGTGGACATCACAACTTGAATGCCAGGATCAGTCTGCTTGATCTTCTGCAGCCAGTAGAGCCCCTCTTCACCGCTGGTCATGCCCCGCGTGAAGTTCATGTCCAGCAGCACGAGGTCGGGCGGGAAGGCAGTCAACTCGTTACTTAGCTCGGAAGGATTGGACAGGCAGCGCACGTTGGCAAACTCGCGTTTGAGGATCATCTGCGCCGAAAGCAGCACGTCGCGGTCGTCATCGACGACGAGGAGGTTGCCACTGGTTCTTGTTGTCATTGCCTGGTTCCTGCTGAAACGCGGTCCGGCAATGCTAGCGCCGATTGTTTCAGAATGGAACAGTTGGCCATGCGATCCCATGTTCCTGAAGTTGTTCCATTTTGATAGGCCCCTTGTTCCGGGGTCGAACAACGGAAGGCGGCAGGATACATACAGACTGGTGTCTGGTTCCGATCTGCTGATCCAGGAACCCAACCCAAGATTAAAGCAGAGGCAGCACGCGCAATCTGGTCCGCTTTGGATCGATGGTCAGCAGTGCGCCGCTGCTCAGTTCCGCTTCCATTTGGCGAATAGCGATGATTACTTGGGTACCAATTAACTCCGGAGCCGTTCTTTCTGCACGAATCTGGATGACACTGGGCTTCAAACCTCCTGTGGCAGCCAGAATTGCGCTAAAGTCGAGATCGTGAGTAATTACGGTGTAACCGCTTTGCCCAGCAAAGGTCATGATGTCCTTATCCAGCGCGCTTTTCTTGCCAACAGTGGACCAATGCACCGCTTCAAATCCGGCAGAGGTGAGCATTCCAACCCAGAGGGGAGACAGATTCATGTCGATTAGGAATTTCATGCAGAGGTCAGCATGACCTCGCGTTCTTCAGCTCGCCAAGCAGCATAGCGCAGCGCCTGCATGATGTCTTCGCGTTCCAGATATGGGTATTCTGTCAGCAGATCTTCGATGCTGGCGCCTGTTCCAATCTGGCCGACGATCATGCTGACGGTCACTCGCATGCCGCGGACACAAGCTTTGCCGCCCATCATTCCGGGTTGCTGGGTGATTCTCTCAAGTTGATACATATCTCTTCCTCGTTTCTGAAGCGGATGAGCCTCGTAAAGAGGTTGTACCTCCGCAACTCCTTGTTGTCCTGCAGTGGATTCCGGAGTGACGCCCAGTGCCCCGATCAGCTTGCGCAGCAGTCTTGCCTGTTGCTGTGGATTCAGAGCAAGAATTTCTTCTTCAAATTTTCTGAAATCATGTGGCATGGTGAGCACCGGGCAGTGGACTATCAAGTATGTCTAATGAAAGAGCTGGCAGTACTGGTCAGTATAGTCCCGACGACTGAAGTCTGCCAAAGGCTCAGAAGCGACAGTAGTACTCAAGCGTGCAAACTGTTCCATTTTGATACGTTCGCCCTGTCCCAATGTGAAACGCTTCTATTGCCTCGCTATTCGCCAGTATTTGTAATTGATTGATTTATAATGAAAAACATGGGTGGCACAAAACGTGCTCCACATGTGTCATACGTCGGATGCGGTGCCGTCCTCTTCGGCGTATCCTCCGGGTCGGCTGGTACCCGCCTTTTCGACCCGGTGGTTTTCAATCTGTTCACAAAAGGAAACACGATGATCATCAGAACTGAAGGCCTCTCCAAACTGTTCCGCACCGACGAGGTGGAAACCACCGCGCTGGATTCGATCAATCTCACCATCGAGAAGGGCGAGTTCACTTCCATCATGGGCCCGTCCGGTTGTGGCAAGTCCACGCTGCTGAACATCCTCGGTCTGATCGACAATCCCGATGGTGGCAAGTACTGGTTCCTTGATGAGGAAGTGTCTTCTTACTCCGAACGCCAGCGCGCGATGCTGCGCAAGCAAAATATCGGCTTTGTGTTCCAGAGTTTCAATCTGATCGACGAGTTGACGGTGTATGAGAATGTGGAGTTGCCGCTGATCTATACGAAGACACCTGCTGCCGAGCGCAAGAAAAAAGTGGAGGCTGTGCTCGAAAAGATGAACATGTCGCACCGCATGAAACACTTTCCGCAACAGCTGTCTGGTGGTCAACAGCAACGCGTGGCGGTGGCACGGGCGATTGTGAATACGCCGAATTTGATTCTCGCTGATGAACCCACGGGCAACCTCGATAGTGAGCATGGCGCAGAGGTGATGAAGATTCTCAGCACGCTCAACGATGAGGGTACAACGATTGTGATGGTGACGCACTCGCCTGAAGATGCTGCGGTGGGCAAGCGGATTGTGCGGGTGCTGGATGGGCGGATTGTGAGTGAAGCAAATTCCTGAGCAACGCTTCGTCAACTGATATCTGAAATTTACAGACAAGAGAGAAAGTATGAAATCCCTGTTCGCCTCCTCCGTAACAATTGCGCTACGAAAAATCGTCAGAGAAAAATTCTACGTCTTCATCTGCGTGGCAAGTCTGGCTCTGGGAGTCACTTGTGCTCTAGTAATTTCTCTCTATCTCCATAGCGAGATTACCTATGATCAATATCATGAAAATTATGAGCGAATTTACAAAGTAAACACTGCGCTTTCTGATGTCGAAATTCCTGTGTCCGGCCATGTGGTTGGAGCGCTTCTGGTGCAGGATAACGTCGACATCGTTGATTCTGTGCGCTTCAGGAGCGCTCCCGAAAAGACCTTTACATTTGATCAAAACACCATCCTCTGGGATGACATCTACCTTGCTGATCCGAGCGTGTTCAGTGTGTTCACGATCAACGTAATTCATGGAGACAAGCAAACAGCCCTGGCCGACCCAAATTCAATCGCAATAAGCGAGTCCTTCTCCCGGATATACTTTGGCGACGAAAATCCCTTGGGCCGCGTTCTCTCAACCGCAGAGCACTATTTTCGCGTCACGCTGGTTTATGAGAACCTCCCCGAGAATGTGGAGTTGCATCACGATGCGCTACTGCCTATGAGTCTAGTTGAAAGCTACGCTCCCGCAGAACTAACTGATTACTTCCAGCGGTTCGTCAGCGGAAGTACCACCTATCTTCTGGTTTCGGACACATTCAATCCAGAAACTTTCGATGAAGTCTCACAACGTTTTTTCGAAACTCATATGGCAGCTGGCTATCCCCCGGGAGTCGGATCATTCGAGCTGCAGATTCAACCCCTGACCTCTGTCTACTACGGCAAGCAATTTCCAGGGGAAGGGAAGAGAGGAAACATCGTCAATCTTTACGGTCTGTCCGCGCTGGCGGCATTCCTGCTTCTCATTGCCTGCGTGAACTACATCAACATTACGACGGCACGTGCCACGAAGCGAGCCAGGGAAGTAGGTGTGAGGAAGGTGCTTGGCGCGCAGAAGCATCAACTGGTGATTCAGTTTCTTGGTGAATCGTTCTTCATGTGCACACTCGGGTTCCTCACTGCAATCATAATGACCGTATGCGTTCTTGAGACAGGAATTATCAATGATCTGACTGGTAAGTCGGAACTCCTCAAAAATCTGTTCAGCTCTGCAATGCTGTCATATGTAGGAGTGTCCTGGATCTTTGTCAGCCTGATTTCCGGGTTGTACCCCGCTTTTCATCTTTCTCGCACTTCGGTCCTTTCGGGTCTCATGAATCAGATTGGTAGCGGACCGGGCATGTGGAATGTGCGGCAACTGCTTGTGCTGTTCCAACTGGTCATCTCCAGCAGCGTGATCATCTGTGTGCTGATGATGGAGAATCAGGTACGTTTTGTATTGAACTCACCGCTGGGTTTCGAGAAGGACAATCAACTTGTCGCGCGACTGCAAGGGGCCGATGTTCTCGCTAGTCTCCCCGCGATCAGGGCGGAGCTGGCGTCCCACAACGAAATCGTTTCTGTGACTACTGCGCAGAGAGCGCCTGGTCGCGGATTGAACGTTTCCATAAACGATATCGAAAGCAATGATGGCACTGACGTCAGTACCGTGGTTCATACGTTCGCTGTAGGCGCGGACTATCTCGACGCTCTGGGGATCGAGCTGATACAAGGCAGGGAATTTTCTGACGACATGACGACCGAATCACCCGTGCTGGTCAATGAAACTCTGGTCCGACAAATGGAGTGGGAGCAACCAATTGGAAAGCAGATTGGGGGTGGCGAAATCGTGGTGGGAGTGTTCAAGGACTTCCACTACTTGTCGCTGCATGAACCAATCGGACCTATGGTGCTAAGACCAACGCTGGAAGACTTCAGTCAACTGACTCCTCAACAGCGCGAAGATGTCAATCGTGAGCTCCTGATCGGCATTAGTGGGAATAATGTCGAAGAGACGCAACGCTTCATCCGAGAGACGCTGGAGCGGTTCACCGATAATCCCGCGACGCAGCTGACCTTACTGGACGAAAGCTGGAGAAATTTCTACGAAGAGGACCTCAGGGCTACGAAAATGGCTAGAGTCTTTGCGGTAATCAGCATAGGAATTTCTTTACTGGGACTTATCGGCCTGTCTGCCTATGCCACTGAACAGCGCAGCAAGGAGATTGCTGTGCGAAAGATTCTCGGAGCTTCCGTTGGGCAAGTGCTGCGCATGCTGTCAAAGAGCACTCTGGCACTGACCGCTCTCGCCGCAATTCCCGCATCGCTTGCCAGCTATTACGCAATCGAATTCTGGCTGGCGAGATTCGCCTATAGAACCGAGATCGGTCTAGCGCCCTTCTTGATAGCGTTTACTGCTATTGCAGTGATCAGTGTCGCGACAGTATCTCTGCAATCCTACAGAGCGGTAAGTGCGAACCCGGCGGAGAAGCTGCGCTATGAATAACCGCTACGAAAAAAACCGGAAAGGATTACAGGTGTTCGATCTAACCTGCTACCAGCACTTGAAATCCTCGCACGGGAAGTCCTGATGTTCAACCTGGCGATCACAATTGCAGTACGCAAACTGCTAAGAGAAAGGCTCTATGTGTCGATCTCCATCGGTAGCCTGACGATTGGCATTGCCTGTTCACTGATCATTGCGTTGTATCTTTACAGTGAGTTGACCTATGACCAGTCGCACAAGAATCATGAACGAATCTATCGGCTAAGTTCTACTGCTTATACCATGACCATGAATGGTGCCGGGACAGAAACCGGACCAATCCTCATGCGAGAAAATCCGGAGATTCTTGACTACGTGCGATTTCGTGCCGCCCCAGAACAGTGGTTTACTGTTGGTGACAATTCGCGCGTTTGGGAAGAGATATATCTCACAGATCCAAGCGTCTTTAATGTCTTCACGTTGAATGTCATCCACGGTGACAAAGACGCGGCATTAGATGATCCCTATTCAATCGCTATCAGTGAATCGTTCGCCAAACACTACTTCGGCGACAGGAATCCGGTCGGAGAGGTTATAAATACTGAGCGATTCGGATTTCGCGTTTCGCTGGTGTACGAGGACATGCCTGAGAATGTCCAGTTCAAGTACGATGCCATTCTTCCGTTCGAGCTGATGGAAGTCTACAGCCCGGGATTTCCTGGCTCATCTAGTAACGGAAAATACCTGGCGGCCGTGACAACGTACCTGCTGGTCAGTGATGATTTCTCTCCAGAAGTATTCGATACGATTCGCAAAGGATATTTTGAGACATACCTCCAATCTGAACTCCCAGTCGAGGCTGGTGAGTACAAGCTGCATGCGCAACTTCTAACGGAAAACTACTACAGCGAGCCAATTCTGGATGGTGGACGCACTGGCAACGTCGCGACTGTCTACACCCTTGCTGGGCTCGCCGTGTTTCTCCTGCTGATGGCCTGTATCAACTACATTAACCTGACCACGGCTCGCGCAGGCAAGCGCCTTCTCGAGATAGGCATGCGTAAGGTGCTGGGTGCAAGCCGATCTCAGCTGATTGTTCAGTTACTCTGTGAATCGTTTGTGTATTGCACAGTCAGTCTGCTGGCGGGAATTCTGTTGGCGGTCTGCGTTCTGGAACTCTCCTTGCTGGATGAACTGGTTGGTAAGTCCGAGTTACTGACAATGCTCTCTCGTCCACCTGTGGCTCTTCTTGTTCTTGTATTATGGATCACTGTCAGTCTTGTCGCCGGGCTCTATCCGGCTCTACACCTGGCAAGAACGCGCGTCATGTCCAGTCTGAAACCTGCTGCCAGAATGAAGCAGCTCCCCGGTGTCCGTGAAGTGCTGGTTGTTTTTCAACTGGTCATCTCATGCTGCATTATTATTTGCGTATTGATCATGCAGAACCAGGTGCATTTCGTCCTGAATGCCCCCCTGGGTTTTGAAACGAAAGACAAACTGACTGTCCGTCTGAGGGGCGCGGATGTAATAGAACAGATAGGAGCTATCAGGCAGCAGCTATTGCAGTCAGGCTCTGTGAGAGCTGTCGCGACGGCTGGGTTCGCACCGGGACAAGGACTGGCCATGTCCATCACCGAAGTGGAAAGCAACGATGGAGTACTCAACACAACCATGACTCATCCTCTCAATATAGAGCCAGATTTTCTAACCGTCATGGATATCGATGTGATTGCGGGGAGAGGGTTCTCGTCACTACCAGATGAGAAGGAGTTGTCCTATGTGATGGTCAGTGAGGCACTGGTCCGTCAGATGGACTGGGACCAGCCTCTTGGCAAAAGAATCGGCAGAGGAGAAGTGATCGGAGTATTCAGAGATATTCACTACCAATCGCTGCATGAACCCATTGGTCCGCTCGTACTCTGGCCACTGAACAGTGCCCCGAACGCCTTCAGCAGTCTGTCCGAGTCGGCACGCGCTCAGCTAGAGCGCGATCTTATAATTGCAGTGACGGATGATCTGTCTGCAGCACGCCGCGACATTCTGGAGGTGCTATCCAGATTTACATCAGGTCGCAATCTGGAACTTCGAAGCCTGGAAGACAGCTGGCTGCGCTTCTATCAGGACGACGTCAAAGCCGCCCGGCTAGTGAGCATTTTTGCAGGCATCAGCATTTTCATTTCCCTGCTGGGTCTCATTGGACTGACTTCTTACGCGGCGGAGCAACGCAGCAAGGAGCTCGCCATACGCAAAGTGCTGGGGGCCTCAGTCGGCCAGACTCTGCTGTTGCTTTCCCGGCATGCGATGCTTGCGTTGGCGTTGGCGATTGTCCCTGCATCGCTGCTAAGCCTTTACCTCATGCAAATCTGGTTGAGCCGGTTTACCTATACAGATGATGTCACAGTAGCGCCCTTCATATGGGCGTTTTTACTGATAGCCGCCATCAGCCTCACAACAGTTGTATTACAGTCATGGCGAACAGTGACGGGAAATCCTGTCGAAAGATTGCGTTACGAATGAAATTTGGTATTTCTGCAGCGTTTAATGCCCCGCCGGTTCAGGGGAGAGCAACAGTCATCTCTAAGGAGAAATAGTGTTCACTCACATGAGAATCACTCTGCGAAACTTGCGTCGCGAAAAATTCTACGCAGGCATCAACGTGCTCGGTCTCGCCGTCGCCATCGTCTGCACGTTTCTCATCGGCATGCATGTGACCAACGAACTGACTTACGATGAGCATGTGGAAGGGCACGAGAACATCTACCGCGCAACGCTCGACCTGACCAACAACACTGGTACGACCACGTTTGCACAGATGTCGCACTTCATGGGGCCTGCACTGGCAGTGCAGAATCCGGCGATTAAAGCGTTTGTCCGCTTCAGGGCGATGCCAGGACAGAGCCTGATTCGTGTGCAGGGGCAACCCTACTACTGGGACAATGTTTACGAAGCCGATGACAACGTCTTCGCAGTGTTTGACCACAAAGCCGTCTACGGCGATATGCAGACCGCTCTCATCGATCCCGGTGCAGCCGCGATCAGCAATCGCTTCAACCAGATTCACTTCGGTGGCGCCGATTCAATTGGTGAAACCATTACCGTTAACAATCGCGAC
Source organism: Gammaproteobacteria bacterium (assembly GCA_030654835.1). GTDB lineage: Bacteria > Pseudomonadota > Gammaproteobacteria > Pseudomonadales > Pseudohongiellaceae > UBA5078. Next base: position 303,502 of record JAURWS010000012.1, read on the forward strand.
TATCGAGTGGGCCTGGTCTATGAGGATCAGTCGGGCAATACCCACTTCAAGTACGACGTGCTGCTTTCGATTAATGGTCTGGCGTATCCGGAGCCGGCCGCCTTGCCAATGTCGCTGTTCACGGTCAGCACCTATACTTATTTCGTACTGACAGATAACTATGCTGCAGCGGATTTTTCAGAGTTTTTTGCATCCTACTGGGAGAACACTAACGGAGAATTGTTGCGCGGAGCAGGACTGAGCAATGCCATGCACATTACTCCGATTGCGGATGTCCATTACGGTCCGTCGATGGAGTACGATCAACCGGTAGGCAATATCTCAATTGTGTACGCCTATGCGGTGATTGGCGCCTTGATCCTGTTGGTGGCCTGCATCAACTATGTCAATCTCGCGACAGCCCGTTCCGCAGGGCGGTTCAAGGAAGTGGCCGTACGCAAGGTGCTTGGTGTGAATCGCGGAGCGCTGATTGCGCAGTTTTTGCTGGAATCCGTCTGTATCGCGCTGGCCTCGGGTGGGGTAGCTTTGGCGGGGCTTGAAGTGCTGGTGCAATCGGGTGTCGCCGAGCTGTTCAGTGGAGCTTTGGAGCCAGCCGTATATCGTGAGCCTGTGTTCCTGTTTTCTATTCTCTTGGGCAGTGTGATGCTGGGGTTGGTGTCAGGTTTGTATCCGGCCTTCTATCTGTCCTCGCGATTCGTGATGCCCGGAAGTGTACGTCACTCCAACAATCGCTCGGATTCCTTGCTGCGTCGGCTGCTGGTGATCTTCCAGTTTGCAGTCACCGTTTCCGTGATCGCCGGCAGTATGTTGATCGTCGCGCAGATGCGCTACATCCAGAATGCCCCACTGGGTTTCGACAGAGACAACAAACTCGTCGTTGATGTGCAGGGCGTCGATTTTATTGAGCGCACGCCGGTGCTTGCCGATCGCCTGCAAAGTCTGCCGCAGGTAGCAGGTGTCACGTTGACGGCACTGGACCCGGCGGTGGAATCCTATGCGGGCAACTGGCAGTTGGAAAACAATGATGGCGCGCTGGAGCCGTACTTTCTGAGCTTCCAGAACGTCGACAGCCGTTATCTCGACGTCATGGGTATGGAGCTGGTCGCGGGTCGATTCTTCACGGCCGAAGATGCACGCAACCTCGTGGTGGTCAATGAGACACTCGTGGAGCAGATGGGCTGGACCAATCCGATCGGCAAGCGCACCGGCATGCCGGCAAATGCGCTGGGATCGGAAATCGTCGGCGGTGTGGTGAAGGATTTTCACTTTGCTGGATTGCAGGAAGCGATTGGACCGTTGATCCTGCGACAGACGAATCCCAGCTTCTACAGCGTGGTGACCAATCCTGAGCAACGCGCTGCCCAGAGCGCCAGGATCACGATTGCGCTCACCGATGGCACTGATTCGAAAACGTTGAATCGTTTGGAAAGCATCTGGCGCGAAGTGATGCCGGAACTTCCCTTCGACTATCGCACCCTCGACGACATCATTCGTCAACAATACGACAGCGAGAATCGAATCCTCGACATCATTGCCTGGTTCGCCGCCGTGTGCATCCTGATTTCCTGTCTGGGGCTGTTAGGGCTGAGCGCCTATTCCACCGAGCGTAGAACCCGCGAGATCGGTATACGCAAGGTCTTCGGTGCCAGCGTTGGCCAGATCATGACTGTGTTGTTCCGCAATATTTTTGTGCTGGTTTGCATTGGTTCAGTGATCGCGTCGGTACTGTCGTGGTACACCATCAATGCGTGGTTGCAGAACTTCGCTTATCGCGATGAGATCAACCTGCTGGTGTTTCCGGCAGCCGCTGCACTCGCGACTCTTTCTGCATTCCTGACGATGGCGCTGCAATCGTGGAGCACGATCAGAAAAAATCCTGTTCATGCGTTGCGATATGAGTAGAGGAAAATGTCTGGAGAGTAATGGACAAGGTCATTGAAAAGAAAAAGCGGCCCCTCTGGCAATGGGGCGCGATGGGATTGGGCGTTGCAGGATTGCTCTGGTTCATGCAGGGCATGCTGGCCGATGCAGCGATCCGCACGTATCGGGTGGACGCGGAGCAGCTCGTGATGTCGGAGGTGACACTGGGCGCCTTCGAGGATGTCACGCCGATACGCGGCACCATCCAGCCGTTCACCAGCGTGTTTCTCGATGCCGTCAACGGCGGCGTCGTCGAGGAAGTGCTGGCGGAGGAGGGCAGCTTCGTGGAGGCCGGGCAACCACTACTGAAGCTGAGCAATGGCGATCTGCAGTTACAAGTGGCGAGCAATGACACGCAGACCACCGAGCAGTTGAACAATCTCGCCAACATCAGCAACGGTCTGGAGACCACGCGCCTGATGACCGAACGTGCGCTGATTGATACCGAGTATCGCATCAAGGTGCTGGAGCGTCAGAAGCAACGACTGGAGCAGTTGCTGGGCGACAATCTGGTGTCGAGGGAAGAGTACGACGCGATCTCCGACGAACTGGCATACCAGAAGAATATTCACGCCAACACAATGGAACGGCAGGTACTGGAGGAACGCATTCGCAAGGAGCGAACACTGCAGATCGCCGGGCAGACGAACAAACTGCAGGACAACCTGGCACTGGCCCTGAACAGTTTTGAAAATCTGCTGGTGCGCGCGCCGGTGGCTGGACAACTAACGTCGTTGCCGGTGGAGATTGGTGAGAGCAAGATTCGCGGGCAGCGGCTCGGGCAGATTGATGTCATCGACCAGTACAAGATTGTCGCGCAGGTGGACGAGTACTACGTGACGCGAGTCGCCCCCGGACAATCCGCACGCTTCACGTTGGCTGGCCAGCAGTACCAGGCCAGTGTGCTGAAGGTGTATCCGGAAATCACTGAAGGTACGTTCACCGTGGATCTGATAATGGAAGGTGGCACGCCCGACAACCTGCGTCGCGGACAAACCCTGCAGCTGGACCTCACGCTGGGGAATCCTGTGGAGTCCTTGCTGCTGCCGCTCGGTGGTTTCATTCAGGATACGGGAGGCAACTGGGTTTTCGTGGTGGACGCGGAAGGTAATTACGCCGTGCGCCGCGACATCGTTACCGGGCGACGCAACAACCGTTATGTGGAAGTACGCGAGGGATTGTCGTCGGGTGAGAAAGTGATTACGTCCGCGTATTCGCAGATGGGTGAGGTGGAGCGGATTGAGCTGGCTCAATAGCAGTAATTAACTGTGGGAGCGGGCCCTGCCCGCGATTGGATTAGATGCAGTTCAATCGCGGGCAGGGCCCGCTCCCACAGTAACAGAGCATCGCTCCCACTGCCATGTTGTAATCCATGCGCTCCCCTTGCCAGAGCGTTACAGCGGTGCGTGAGTCAATGACCAGCCCGAGACTGTCGTGCTCCTGCTCGATGGCGAGCGTTTCGCTCACTGTCTCGTTAGCACTATCAAATTGCGGAACAACCGCCACCATCGCGCACTTGCAGCGCGCGGCGGATGGAGGGAGGGATCGTGCGAGTCCTGCGCCCCACATTCAGGACGTCGCCGCGCGAGTCTTCCAGAACAATGACTATCGATGCGTCGCAGCACAGACGCCTGGTAGTGGCGGCAGACAGTGGGAAATGATCGGTGCCGCACTCGACTGAGCATTGATGGCGGTCTGTGTGTAGTACCCCCTCAGCCACCCTCTCGCGCTCGATGTGTACCATCACCTGATATTTTTCGGCAGAGGATAGTGGCCGCAATCCCTCATCCATCGTACTCATTGCCTGCTCGGCGAGCGCCAGCAATGTATCGGCACGTTTCTGCGGGAACGTTTTTACAGGGATTTCTTCCTCCGACTCTTCCGGCTCTTCCGACTCTTCTGATTCGGCCACCGGAGGATTCAGCGCTGACACCATCGCATCCATGGCAGTCAAGAAGACTGCGCCATCCTCCGGCGTCAAGCGACCGCGCAGCACCAGCATCCCGTCTTCGTCGAAGTGACAGACGAATTCCCGTGCCTCGCAATTGTTGCGATCGCGCGCCGTTTCACTCAACCGCTCAGTACGACGATATTTGCGTACCAACTGCTCAATATGCTGTGCCGTGCCATGTCGGGCCACCTGCAGCAGCATCGTCTCGTGCTCGGGTTTGGTCAGACGGGTCATGGCGCGCACTTTGGAGTAAATGATTTCGCCGGTGCGAAACGTTTCATCGATGCCTGGGAAATTCTGCAGGCTTTTCGCCACGCGCACTTTTTCGCGTGCGGCGCCGAGATCGATCCCGCAATAATAATTGAGCCAGTGCGCCGGAGATTTCATGCCAGCTCCCTCCCATGCATTACGTTCGATCAACGCGGCGAGTGATCTCGTTGCTCAGGGCAGCGTTGTCCTCAGGGATAAACGAGATGGGGGCGGGCAGGGTTGCGAGCGAAGATGCGTGTGACATGGAACAATTCCTCCATGAATCTAGTGTGATGGAATAGTACTGTTTATATATACGTATTGTAACTCCAATAGTCTGATACAGCATGGAAATATGCTGGTTTTATGCGGGAAATTTCGGTTCATGCTTTAGCCTGTCAGGCCGCAATCGTAATACCTCGCGGACGCGCTTTATCAGCCGAACGTACCGTAATCTCTACTCGCTGATCCAGTGACACAAGTGCCTGCATCAAGCGTTCGAGTGAAATATTTTGCAGTTTGAAGTGGCGAATCTGAGAGACCTTGGGCTGAGTCATGCCTGTGATGGTCGCCACTTCTGTTTGATTCAGGCCACGTGCCGCAATCAGATCATTGAATTTCACTGCCAGGATGGTTTTGGCAGACAGTTCTTCGGCGTCGTCGAATCCTAGATCGCTCAGTACATTGTCAGTGCCGATTGGGTCAGTTCTTGAGACCATTTTCATTCCCTGCTGCGCTTGTGACGGGCGAGCACCGCTTTCAATCGAGATTCAATCAAGGCGATTTGTACCGACTCTGAGAACGCCTTGAAGTCTTTCTTTGATGACCCCTCCCAGAACAGCAACTTCCGTTGTTTAGTCTCCATGAATATACCTGTTCGAGTATAAATGGCAAGTTATACGTTCTTCTGCTTGGAGTATAGACGTGCCGGGAAATCGGCGCCGCCTCAGGCCATTGATGGAAGTCTTTCACAGTTCGGCCGGATTCAGGTGCCCAGGCTGACACGCGCTGCCTAAATGCCTATCATGGCGCCATGAATCAATCTTGCGGCATCAGTGGGCTCACATCGTGTCAATAGAAATCTGGGAAATGCTGAGTTACATCGTGACTGTCGTCGGCTTGCCGCTGGCGATTCTGGTGTTCCTGTTCGAGCAGCACAAGGAGCGTGAGAGCGAGGAGGAAGAGGTCTACCAGCTGCTGTCGGACAATTATCAGGACTTTCTGAAGGTCGCGCTGGAGAATCCGGACCTGCGCCTGTTTTCCGTGGAGGTCACCAATTTGAATGAGGAGCAGCGCGAGCGCCAGTTCATCATCTTCGCGATGGTATGCTCGCTGTTCGAACGTGCCTTTCTGCTCTTATATGAGGACAAAATGGCGCCCAAGCAGGCGCGGCGCTGGAACTCGTGGGAAGACTATATTCTGGAGTGGTGTCAGAAGCCCAACTTCCGTGAGAGCCTGCCCAAGCTGCTGCGTGGTGAAGATCCGGGTTTTGTCCGCTATGTGCAGGAGTTGATCAGCTCCGGCAAGACCCAGACTTGAGCATATCCAGGTATGTGTAACTAAGAATCTGAAAGGAGACCGCCAATCATGACACATGCATCGCGATTACTGGCCCTGTGCGGGCTCTCGCTGCTGGCTTGCGCATCCGCATGGCCGCAGGCTTCGATGAAGACGCAGAGCGTCAAGGACATCATGACGACGGTCATCGCGCCCGCTACCAATACGCTGTGGGGCGCCTCGAATGTACAGACGGATGCTCAGTGGCAGGAGCTGGAGCAGGCAGCGCAGCAGGTGATCGAGGCTGGCACACAGATCGCCGACGGCGCGGGCAGTCATGACGCGGTGGCTGTGAATGCAGACTGGCAGGCATACGCAGACGAGATGATCGCCGCCGCCCGCAGTGCGCTCGCTGCAATTCAGAAGCGCGACGAGGAGGCTTTGTTCAACGCTGGTAATGACCAGCTTTATCCGCCTTGCGAGAGTTGTCACGCTCAGTATCTGCCGAAGTAACTGGCGGCGCAGGGGTAATCGCGGGCGGGCCTTTATGCCCTCGGGTACGCTCCCACAGAACTTATCGCGGGCAGGCCCGCTTGTATGTTTATGGTGGACAAGCGATAAGGGGCTTGTCGGGGGTGGAGGGACTAGGCTCGCATCTGCATAGACAGACCGTGGGAGACATCGCCCCACCTTCTCACCGCAAGCGCCAATAAGGAA
>JAURWS010000014.1 GCA_030654835.1 Gammaproteobacteria bacterium
CGATTATGCGGTGGCAACAACTTCTTCAACACACTGGCCTTGCGTTCGGCCGAGTAACGGGGCATTTTTTCAATCCAACCGCCCCCTGTTCTATTGAGTTACAAAATCAACTGAGGCGACAACTATCCTGACACAGGGGGACATCGTTCCAGTCATAGTTCAGTGACATCACGAAGTAGCGTGACTGCGTCCACGCAAAAGAGCCGCCGACGTTGGTACGCTTGCCATTGTAGAAGTCGCCGGTCTGATAGGTGAGGCCACCCGCGAATTCACGCTGTCCTGCGGTGCTGAAACCGATGCGCTGCTCGTCGAAATCATATTTTCCAGGCTGCACCAGCACGCGCCGATCCGGTGCCGAATAGATCGCGAAGGGCGCCAGGACCACTTCCTTGTTCTGCTGATAGCCAATCTCGAAGCGGTCGCGGGTATTGGTCTCCAACTCCAGCAGACGGAACACCAGTGCCTGACTCTGCAGGCCGTCGTCGATCACGTTGACGCGCTGCGCATCGACACCGACATAGGCCGTCTGCAGGAAGCTGTCATTGAGGAAATGCGTATAGCCCGCATCGGCGGTGTAGTCGCGAATATTGGCACGATTGACGTAACCCATCGCCGGGTTGAAATTCGCCTGCACCTCCTTGAAACCAATTCCGCCGCGCAGCCCCGAGTTGTTGGGCGAGCGCAATCCGACACCGTACGCGGCATCGTCACCGCTGAGCCCCGGCGTATCGGACTGCTGATACCAGGCGTCGGCCTCGATCGTCTGCCCACCCGCCAGCCGCGTATTCTGGTAGCGGAAGTCTGCGCCATAGACTGAGTTCTCCAGGTTGGACACCGGATCGCCATCGGTGACGATGAAACCGACGCTAGACTCATTGAGCACGTTGGCGGAGAGCCTGCCGATGAAGAGGTTGGACGCGTTCACGGTGTTGAATTCGTCCTGACGTATGGCGAGGGTGCCGATGTTCCAGCGCCCGACGCGGCCACTGACCCGACCACCGTACTCGATGTCCACCGGAGCGCCGGTCTGGCTCAGGCCGAGGTTGCGCGAGAAAAAGGGGCGCGCATTCTCGCGGCTACTGCGTGAGGCCGCCTGGTTGCTGCCGGCAGCGCCGCTGATGTTGCCGAACTGAAACAGATCCGAATCGTTGAGGAAGAAGTCGCGCTTCTCCGGGAAAAACAGATTGAAGCGGCTGAGGTTCACCTGACGGTTGTCCACCTCGGTGGCGGAGAAATCCGTGTTGATGGTCAGTGCAGCATTGAGAGAGGGCAGCAGCCGGTAGAACGCATCCAGCGATGGGTCGGTGTTGGTTTCGGTCGTGTTGACGCTGAAACGCTTCTGCCGGTTCACCGAGAGTGAGGGCACGATGTCCAGCCCCACGCCCTGATCCATGCCGCTCAGATTAGTCATCACGCCCGAGATGCCGGGGTTGTAAGTGCGGTTGTAAGACACCCACGCCATCTCCTCGCCACGACGACGAATGCCACGTCCGAAGTTGAAGCCCCAGGTGTCGATGCTGGCATCGAAGGGCAGGGACTTGAATGGTATCTCCAGTTCGGCGATCCAGCTGTTGCCATCCACACTGGTGGCGGTGTCCCAGATGGTGTTCCAGTCGATCTGAAAAGAGTTGACGCTCTGGTATAGCGCATCGTGACGCACGGCATTGAGATTGGTCTCGAAACGATAGCCGGTGCGGCGGGTGTTGAATGGGTCCAGGATCACCACGAGGCGATCGTCCGAACCCAGACCCTGCCCATGACGAATCACGGGGGCCGCAATCAGGTTCGGCTCGCTGTCGTACATGCGGGCGCCGATGTAGAGCGCATCGTCGTCATAAACGACATAAACCTCGGTGCGCTCCGAGGGCTGCGTGCCATTGCCGGGACGAATCTGATGAAAGTCCGTGATCACCTCGGCCTCTCGCCAGAGCGGCTCGTCCAGCTTGCCGTCGATGATCGGAGGAGTCGCGACACGCACGGCACGCACCTGCTTCTGAGCAGTCGCTGGAACGGTCTCCGTAATCTGGGCCTGAGCTCCGGCACTCAAGAGCGCTGTGGTGGTGGCGATGAGTGCGCAAGTGGCAAGGCGTGGCGAAGCGGGTTTGAACATCGTCCTGAAATCCTGAATTGGTTTGTATAGTGGAATCACCAAGCAAGAGTACGGATGCCGCAGGATTTTCTTACAGCGACGGCGCCGAGGGAAGAACACCCAGCTGGATCAGCGATTCTCTCACCACACTCTGCCGAGCGGGGCCGAAGCTTTCAGCAGGGGCATTGGCGTGCAGTAGCGAGGCGAAGAAGTAGACATTGCCATCCTTTTCGACCCAACCTGCCCACCAGCCGGTGTTGTCCTGATTCTCCAGCGTGGCCCAGCCGGTCTTGGCACGCAGCACATAACCGTCACCTTCTTCCGTGACCATCATCTCCTTCACCGCCGTCATGCTCCGCTCTGAGAAGGGCAGCTCGTTGCGATACAGGTGTACGAGAAAGTCGACCTGTTCGCGCGGCGAAAGTCGCAGACCACCGGTCAACCAGAAGGTGTCGATGCCGCCGGAAATATCACGATTGCCATAGCCCACTGCGTCAATTAATCCCTGCATACGCTCCGCACCGACGCTTTTCACCAGCTGCTGAAAGTGCGGTACGGCCGAGAGGCGGAACGCCGATTGCAGATCGAGATCGCGATTGATCTCCGTGCGGCCGCGCTGCACGCCGTCCCATACAATCACTGTGTTCTTGTCGGCGATCACGCCGGTTTCCAGTGCCGCCAGCGCACTGAAAATCTTGAACGTAGAAGCAGGCAGCCAGGACTGATTGACACTCTCCGCGTGGCCAGCCATATACGCATTGTTGTGAAGATCATAGATCAGCACGTTGCCCTCGAAGCCGGTGGCATCGACGATGACGCGTAGTTCTGGCACCTCTTGGGGCAGCTTATTAACGGAGGCAGTCGTGGAAGACTGAGCATAAACACCGTGCGCTGTGAATAACAAAAACAACACGAAAAATCGCCACAAAACTTTCTTCACTGCGGGGTTCCTCGAATTCAGACGACAGGGGAGTTGGTGTTGGCCAGATCGACGAGCGCCTGCCCGGTGAGACGGTAGCGCACCCACTCATCCTGCGGCGCCGCACCCAGTGACTTGTAAAATTGAATCGCGGGCTCGTTCCAGTCGAGCACGCTCCACTCCAACCGTCCGCAATTGCGGGCGACGGCGAGCTGCGCGAGATGCACGAGCAAGGCCTTGCCCGCTCCGTAGCCGCGATACTCTGGCGATACATAGAGGTCTTCCAGATAAATGCCATTCCTGCCCAGCCAGGTGGAGTAGCTGGCGAAGAACACAGCAAAACCCGCCGGCAGATCGTCGATGCTGCAGATCAGCGCCTCCGTGGCCGAGTGTTCGCCAAACAGCGTTCTGACGATATCTGCCTCACTGGCGACCACCTCGTGCTCGGCTCTCTCGTAAATCGCCAATTGCGTGATGAAACCCAGAATGAGCGCAGCGTCTGCAGCGGTGGCTGGACGGATGGTGATGTTTGTCAAAAACGGCTCCAGATTAAAAGTGAGCTTAGGCGTTGGGCTGTGCCAATACGATCTTGTATTGCTCACCGCCAACTTCGATGAGATCGCCAGACTTGATCTTGTTGCGGCGTCGCTTTTCCACCTGGCCGTTCACCATGACGTTACCCTCGTCGATGACAGCCTTGGCCGCCGCGCCGCTGTCTGCGATACATTCGAACTTCAAAATCTTGTAGAGCTCGACGGGCTCGTGGTTGATCAGTACTTCTTTCATGGGTTTCCTTGAGTGTTGCTTTTATGAACTTTTTTCAGCCCTTTTTCAGCTGGGCGCCAGCGGCAGTATCCTCGATCTCGAAGCCAAGCGCACGCACCTCTGCACGCAGACGATCGGCATCCTGCCAGCGTTTCTCGCGGCGCGCGGTTTCACGCTCGGCCAACAGCCGCTGGGCATTCTCGGGAATCACCACTGCAGTGGGTTGCCACTGCTCCAGCCCCAGCCCGAAGACCTCGTCGAAGCGCAGCAACGTGGCCTTCTTGCTGCCTGGGCTGAGCTCGGAATGCACCAGCTCCCAGGTCAATGCCAGTGCGCGGGCCGTGTTCAGATCGTCATTCACACAGGCGAGGAAGCGCTGTAAATATGCCGCATCGGCAGTCGTCGGGGCGCCCCAGTCGTGGCTCGCCCGCCGCAAACGCTCCAGTGCAGTGGCCGCCGCATCAAGCCCTTCCCAGCTGAAGTTCAGGTTGCTGCGATAGTGGGCGGTCAGGCACAACAGGCGATATGCCATGGGGTCGTAGCCACGCTCAATAAGCGAGGCGATGCGCAGAAATTCGCCCGAAGACTTTGCCATCTTCGCGTCGTCGAGCTGAAGAAAGTAGCCATGCAGCCAGTAGTTGGCGAGGCGTGTGCCGTAGCAGGCCTGTGCCTGCGCGATCTCATTGGTGTGATGCACGGGAATATGATCCTGCCCGCCGCAGTGAATGTCGAACAGCTCTCCGAGATAACGCGCCGACATCGCCGAGCACTCGATGTGCCATCCAGGAAAGCCACGGCCCCAGGGGCTGTCCCATTCCATCTGCCGCTGCTGATCCTGCGGACTGAACTTCCACAACGCGAAGTCGGTGGGCAGACGCTTCTCACCCTTGTCGACGCGCGCGCCCTCCTTGAGCCCCTCGATATCGAGACGGGCCATATGACCATAGTCAGAGAGCTTTGAGGTGTCGAAGTAGATGCCGTCCGAGGTGCGATAGGCGAAACCACCGGCTTCGATCTGTTCGATGGCCTTGATCTGCTCCGGAATGTGGTCGGTGGCGCGGCACCAGATGTGTGGCTCTTCGATATGCAGATGCTGCAGATCCTGCTTGAAGGCCTGCGTGTAAAGCTCGGCGATCTCCCAGGCCGTCATGCCAGTGCGCCGTGCGCCAGCCAGCATCTTGTCTTCGCCCGAATCGGCATCGGAGACAAGGTGCCCGACGTCCGTGATATTGACGACATGCTTCACACGATAGCCATTGAACTCCAGCACGCGCCGCAACACATCCTCGAACAGATAGGTGCGCAGATTGCCGATGTGGGCGTAGTCATAGACCGTGGGGCCGCAGGCATAGAGACTGACCATGCCGGGCTGCAATGGTTTGAACTCGCGCAACTCGCGGGACCAGGTGTCGTAGAGGTGAAGCGTCATGGGGGGGCTCTTTCAGAAAGGCATACGTTCACAGAGGCATAGGTTCAAATCAGCAATGGCGTCATCATAAGTTACGCAGTTTGGTACCGGCAAGCACCGCGCTGGCACCGAGATAAATCATGCCGCTGACTCCGTTCTGCACCCGTGACAGGCGCCTGCCTTGCACCAGTGTGCCCAGCCAGCCGGAAAGCAGCGCATAGCTGGTGTCGGAGACCACAGCCAGACACCAGAAAATCGCCGACAGGAACAGCACCTGCGGCAGGTACGCCGATTCTGGGGACACAAACTGCGGCAGAAAGGCGCTGAAGAACAAAATCGTTTTGGGATTGGTGAGGGATATCCAAAAGCCCCTTTGCACCGAGCCGAGCGCGGAGAGAGGCGATGCGATCGCTCCCCGCCACGCATCGCGCAGATGCCGCACGCCAAGGAACAAAAGCCAGACAACGCCGAGCCACTTCAGCACCAGGAAGCCCGAGCTGAGCGCCTCGACGAACCACGCCGTGGCCACGGCAGCAATCGCCAGCTGCGCAAGCATGGCGAGGCTGGTCCCCGCCACCGTCTGCAGCCCGCGCACTCTGCCATAGGCGATGCTCGTGGACACAATTGCCAGCACGTTGGGGCCGGGCATGATGATCAAGCCAGCCGAGAGAAGGATAAACAGTGTGATTTCCATAAGAAAGTTCCGAGCAGAAAGCCGCGCTTAAGCGCCCAGCAGATCCGGGAACAAACCCTTGAGTCCGCCCGCAATAATTTCGATGGCGATCGCCGCCAGAATCAGCCCCATGATGCGCGCAAACACATTCACCGCCGTCTGGCTCAGGTAGCGGGAAATATACTTCACCGAGCGGAACGCCAGGAACAGCAGCGCGCACACGATAAAGATCACCCCGCTGATGATCAGGTAATGCAGCAGACCCGGCTCGCGGTGCGCATAGAGAATCACCGTACTGATGGCACCTGGCCCCGCCAGTAGTGGAATCGCTAGAGGGACCACGGCAATCGACTTCATCTGCTCACTTTCCAGAGCCTCTTCGTCTGTGCGCTTGATGCCGTTGTTGGTCTTCGCGTGCATCATCGAGATCGCCATCAGCAGAATCAGGATGCCACCCGCCACACGGAAAGAGCTGATGGTGATACCGAAGAATTCCAGGATGGATTCGCCAAGCAGCAACGCCGCCATCAGAATCAGAAACACCGCGTAAGTGGTGGTTCTGGCAATGACGTTGCGCTGGGCATCATTGAGGCTCGTCGTCAATGAGATGAAGATTGGCACCGTGCCGATTGGATTGACGATCGCAATCAAGCCAATCAGCATCTTGGTGTATTCGGTGTACTCAATCATCGCAACCTGTAACTCATCAGGATCACCTTATTTTGAAGATCGCACCATCGCGCCACCGCCCGAGACCACGGCCCCGAACACGTTGCCGTTGGCATCTACCGCAACACCTTCGGGATTCGAACCATTCGGGTACGCCTCCACAGTGCCGAGGATGAAGGAGTCGACGATACCGGTCAGCAGACTGCCGACGCGAATGCCAGGACGCCAGCCAGGGTTGCGGATCTCGTCGAACTCGGACTCGGAATCTGCCACATAGATCGTGTCGTCATCCGTGATGTAGATGCCACTGGGACGACTGAAGGTTTTGAACTCACCGATATAATTACCTTCCAGATCGAATATCTGCAAACGATTGTTGCCGCGATCCCCCACCACCAGCCGATTGTTCGAATCGATATCCAGCGCATGCGGCGTCTTCAACTGTCCCGGCCCGGAACCCAGGCTGCCCCACATCTTGATCATGTTGCCGTTGCGGTCGAACTTGACGATGCGCGCCACGGTGTCCGCCGGTGCATCCGGGTTCTGGCCGCTATGACCATCGCCGACGTAGATGTTGCCATCGGCATCCGTCACCACATCACAAGGCTCGCTGAGCAGCGCATCGCTGCCATCGCCCTCGACACCCGGTGTGCCCAGCGTCAACAACAACTCGCCACTGGGGCTGAACTTGTACACCGCGTGACCCTTGCCCTGTGTGGCAGGATTGTCAGCGCGTGGCCCCTGGCCGTCGGTTACCCAAACATTACCGTCGCGGTCCACATGCAACCCGTGCGGAAACAGAACGACGCCTCCGCCCAAAGTGGCGACGACTTCGCCTGCAGGGTTGATCTTCACGATAGGGTCGAGATCAGAACCGATGCAGCTGTTGGAACCGCAGCGGTCAATCGCCCACAGATGCACGCCGTCCGGATCGATATCGACGCCGGCAGTTGAGCCCCACTCGCGGCCATCCGGCAGCGTCGCCCAGCCATCGACAGAAGTGTAGGGGTTGGGTCGGTCATTGATAGGTTCCAGCTGCGCCATGGCGTTGCCTGCCATCGCCAGAGCGATAGCAACACCCAGTGCGATACGTGCGGATTGCTTGATCATCGTGCCTCCTGAATCTTGGTCGTTATTGTTGTTTTTGAGACTGGTCTTGATATCGGTCTTGAGATCGGTCTTGAGGTCTTTAGCGGTGCAGCCGTGCAGAATTCGCGTTCTGCAACTCCGGCCGCATTGTCACCTTTGCGGGGAGGAGTTCTCAAGTTGTTTCGGTGGGGGGGGGGGGGGGGGGGCAACAGGGACCGTGAGCAGACCTCTGGAGTGCTGCGTTGTTAGCGGGTGGCCGCCCTGATCGCCTCGATGTGCATGAGCATAGGCGTCGGGCGTGAAGCATCCCTGGTTCGTAAAGGGACAAAACCAAGCGCAATGTAGAACTCAACGGCTTGTGCATCTGCGTCAAGGTAGAGTCCATACAAACCGATGCGCTCCGACACCGCCAGCGTCTTCTCGAAGACACTCTTCATGAGCCGCCGACCCAACCCCCGACCCTGATAATGCTTATCAACGCCAAGCATGATGAGACGGACGCATGGTACCCGAGAAGGCAGGCCGGAAGATTTGACCGCCATCAGGTCCGGGGCAAGGATGGCGAAGGAGGACAGCGTATAGAAGCCGATGAAACGATCGTTGTCGCCCGCATCGAGCAGCACAAAACAACGACTCAGACTTTCACGGACCTGCTTCCTCAGGCTTTTCGCGACAAAGGCATTGATAATCTGATTACCGCAATCGAACTGCTTTTGACCGTGATATTCCTTAGTCGGGTCGTAGCACTCCAGAACAAACAACTCACTCCCGCTCATCCAGGCTCTCCATAGCCATCAATGCTCGTAACGCCTCAGTGGGTACGGCCGGTTTGTCGAACGCTGCTGCAAAGCGGATGAATTCCTCAGACGACAATTGCAGCGTCTGATAGTCGGCCAGCACCGCCTTGGCTCGCTCCTCTGCGGACACCAGCACAAACGAACTCAGATCCTGCCCCACCAGTGCTGCCGCTGAGCCCAGCATCTGCTTCAGGGCGCTTGTCGTTTTCAACTCCATGCGCGCATCTTTTACAACTGTAGCACTCATTTCTTCTCTCCACCGAACACTCAGAATCAAACATGAATCCGTATGATGTACGGATAATAGGCTTTCGAATCAGGCTAGTCAATTCTACTCAGGAGGGTGTGTGCGAGGATAGTAAAATGCAGGTTCTATTTCCGGGATACCGCTGAAAGCTCTTTGCTCATTCCTTCCAAGACCGCCTCCAGCGACACCTGAAGACCAACCGGCAGACTGCGGTAGTGGGTTAGCAGGCGAAACTCTTTTGCCGATATTGAGATCGCGGCGGCGTCTTTCGCACCTCGCATTTTAGAGGGCTCAACGACATCGACAGTCAGTGAACGAATTGGCTCTTCCCCATCAATCAGCCATGCACGTCGGACACCAAGCTTTTCGGCAATCTGTGCTGCTCTCGCTGAGGTCGGCGTCGCTTCACCCTGTAACCACTTTCTGACCGCCTGGCTGGAGACCCCAAAGAGATTGCCCAATGCCTTCAGCTGGCTTTCACCATAACCGGCATCGGCAAGCGCCTGCCGGAATCTGACAGCAAACCCCGCTCGTACTGACTCAACCAACTCGTATCACCCAATATGCGACAAATTGGATGGAGTTTGGTTCACTTGAAATTAACTATCAGTTGTTTTAACAATAACTTTGGGTTACTTTTCGGCTATCACACAGATATGGCGAGTCATCTCAAGAAGGGCTAAAGGGTTCCCTCCGCATCCAGCGCGAGAAGATCAATGGAATAAGTAAACGTGTGGCCACAGCACGGGACGGGGAGTCTGGTTTGACAGTAGATTCATTGGCCGAAAAGCACTTCGGCGAACACTTCATGATTGACGCCTACCTTGGCTCACGCGAAAAGCTGCAGGATCGTGAACGCGTTCAGCGCTGCCTGCACGAACTGCCGACAGTCCTTGGCATGCAGAAACTCGCAGAACCGACAGTGTACTGGGCTGAGCCCAACGGCATCAAAGACCCCGGTGGCTGGAGTGGCGTCGTCGTCATCGCCGAAAGCCATATCAGCATTCACACCTTCCCCGGCCGCCGCCCCGCTTTGCAAGCATCGATATTTACACCTGCCGCAATGGGCTCCCCACTACAGAGATCGAGACATATTTCTCCGGAATGTTCGACTTTGCCGAACTGGAAACGAATTTCGTCGTACGCGGGAAAAAATACCCGATGGTCGATTACTGATGTCTCTCTGCATTTAAGTCAACTCTGAAGAAAATGGGATATCTATGAGAATTCTTAGTGAATGCTGGTCAAAGAGGGAGGATATATTTCTGAGCCTGCTCTACAACAAGCGCTCAACCGCATTCCGACACGCAATTAGGAAAGCCCGAAGAGAGAGTAACTTGGTTGTAAATACAAGAGCCTTGAGATCTGAAGGTTTCTTGTGATGCTCCCCCCCCAAATAGAAGCATGTGCAAAAATTCAAAAAGTTAGAATAGAAATCAAGCCGTCAAAATTCCTAGAGGGTGAAGTAGGAGTCTTCGCATGCAGAAAAATAGAAAAGGATGAAATTGTTGTACATTTTCAACAGTTCAAAAGCACCTTCTTCTCGTGGGACTCTTTCGCCGCTCTCGATTCAATTACTAAAAGGAAAGTTTACGGTTATTGCTCTGGTGACAAAGACGGGTTTTATGCGCCGCCAGACCTCAATTACATAAGCACTGCCTGGTATCTCAATCACTCCTGCGCTCCAAATATTGGATTTGATGCGAAATTCAATTTCGTAGCAATGAGGAATATTAGCAGGGGTGAGGAGCTATGCTGGGACTATGCATATGATGAGACTAATTCTCTTTTCAAGATGAAATGCTCGTGTGGAGCAAATCATTGTAGAAATACGGTGCGTGGTGACGACTGGACATTTCTTGTCAAGAACCGAAAAATATTTAAATATCTTTCTCCTACAATTAAAAAATTCGGCCAACTTCAGAGCACTCATCAGGGATAAGAAACTCTATGCGCGTGCTGTTTATTTCTGGAGAATTAATTGCGGGCGACTTGCCTTGCCGATTGAGATTGGAAGGTTGTGAAGTAAAGCTCTTCATCGAACATTCAGATCAACAAGATTGCCTGAACGGATTTGTGACCAAGGTACAAAACTGGCGTCAGGAGCTGGAATGGGTCGGTAAAGATGGCCTCATCGTATTCGATGATGTTGGTTACGGAGCGATTCAGGATGAGCTAAGGCGGCAGAAATTCCGTGTATTCGGTGGCAGTGAGGGCGGCGACAGACTGGAACTGGACAGAGAGTTTGCCCAGAATTTATTCGCGAGCTTCGGATTGGAAGTACTGCCGACTGCTAGATTTCAGGAACCCGCTGATGCCGCACATTACATTCGAAACACTGAACCATGCCGATGGGTCGTCAAACAGAACGAACACGACAGCTCACTCTGTTACGTTGGACAGCTTGACGATGGCTCCGATGTCATCGAAATACTTCAGTGCTATCAAGATAAAGGCGTTCGTAACGTCTCTCTGCAAGAAGTAGCACAGGGCGTTGAATTTGCGGTAGGGCGATTTTTCAACGGCAACGACTGGATCGGCCCCATAGAGTTGAATATCGAACACAAAAGCCTGTGTGATGGTGACATTGGTCCTTTGACTGGAGAAATGGGCAATCTTGCATGGTTCACCACTGACGAAGAGCAACCTTTGTTCAAAGAAGTTCTCGCTCCTTTGAAGTCCTATCTTGTCGCAAGCGGTTTTCGCGGGAATGTCGACGTAAATTGCATAATCAACAGCAAGCAAGTCATTCCTATCGAGATTACCGCGCGCCTTGGTTGCCCCGCTGTACACATTCATGATGCGATGTTTTTGACGCCATGGAGAGATATCCTTTGTGCTATCGCTGATAGCAAACAAATTGTGATTGCACACCGGCAGGGCTATGGCATAGGGCTTACTATGGCGGTGCCGCCGTTTCCCTATCAAGGGGAAATAGATGAACGCTATTCATCTGTTGGCTATCCTGTGCACTTCAGAACAGAGGTTTCGGAAGAAGCCCGAAATTTCCACTATCACTTTGAGTCCGTCCAACGAGCAGAGTTGGCTGACGGGCGACAAATTATGAAAGTTACTCGGGGACTTGGAGTAGCAGCTTTCGTCACGGGTACAGGAATGACAGTACAGTCGGCCAGAGAGGACACCTACAAAGCAGCAGAAAATTTGTGTATACCCAAGGTGATATACAGAAGGGATATAGGCGAAAAATTCCTCAGAGAGGACGGAGCGAAATTGCGATCATGGGGGTGGCTATGAAAACGTTCGTTGCTACTTGCCTGCTATTTTGCTCAACAACGACTGTCAGCGCTTCGCCCTATATCGAGCTCTCCTACACAGATTACCGCGATAGCTATGCAGCTAGAAGTCTCTACGTCGACCAAGAGATCAAT
Organism: Gammaproteobacteria bacterium; assembly: GCA_030654835.1. Taxonomy (GTDB): domain Bacteria; phylum Pseudomonadota; class Gammaproteobacteria; order Pseudomonadales; family Pseudohongiellaceae; genus UBA5078. The sequence goes on from JAURWS010000014.1 coordinate 12,046, forward strand.
GGACGGGACTCCGTTTCCGTCAGCGTATATGAGGACTCGGAATACGAATCCGTCTATGTCGGACTATCGCGCCAGTTCGGCAATACAGTACTAGGTCTCTCTGTCGGCGAGGCTAAGATCAGCGGAAAGCCTACTGTCGGCTATAACCCATGGCTCTGGTATGACGACGGCAAGTGGGAAGGCTATGCAGAGTATGAGTATCTCAAAGATGACAAGGACGCCTGGTACTACCGTTCGTACTTGCACGCCAATATGACCGAAAATTTATTTGCTGGCCTCTACAGTGAGAGAGGGATTGGCACAGGCCCACTTCTCGGCATGCAATTTGGTCGAGAAAACGGGGGTTTCAAAGCGTGGATTGTGACACCTGCGGTGAATGAGGCTGATGTGAAGGCCGTGCTGAATCTCTCGATCTGGCTGGAATTCTAGCGGAGATTCAATCGTGCCATCGTGGTTTATCTACGCGACGCTAATGTCGCTATTGTATTCAGTCATAAACCATATTGACCACGGACTTCTGCAGCGATACTTCAAGCACGGAGGCGTTGAAGTCCTACTTCTCTTCTCATCACTATTCGCAAGCTTTGGTATTCCCTACGCAATCTACATGGAGCCAGACGTTCTTAGCATTGGCGGGAAAAATGTGGTGATTATGCTGGTGGTGGCTATTCTCAACACAACACTGCTGTATTGTTACCTCAAAGCCATGGAAAAGGACGAGCCTACCGTGGTCATTCTCTACTACCAGCTATTGCCCGTCTTCGCACTGGCGATGGGATATGTGATTCTTGGCGAGACGATCTCACAAACCGAAATGATTGCGATGGGCGTGGTGCTTACTGGCACGACACTCGCGAGCTTTAAGCGAAATAATGCAAAGGAACTGCAGTTTCGATGGCGCACTGCAGGGCTCATGATCATTGCGACGACCTGTTGGGCTGCAGAGGTGACGATGGGTAAAATTGTCATACTGGAGGAGAGTGTTTATCACTCGATCTTCTGGGAATCAGTACTTATGGCGATGTTGGGCGTTTGCATTCTAGTCGCCAAGCCTGACTACAGACATGCGTTCAAAGCTGCGTGGAAAATGAACTCGAAGGTCATTCTTTGCTTGATGTTGCTTAGCGAGGCTATTTACTCTGCCGGTAATGCACTTTCTGCGCACGCGACAGAGTTAAAAGAAGTGTCTATTGTCATGCTTTCACAACCGACCCAAACAATATTCGTCTTTGTGCTTGGAACTGTGCTGGCATTCATTTTCCCCAGGATTTACACCCAGAAGCTTACGTCATTCGATCTTGTCCAAAAACTGGTCGCTATCGCCATCACCACATGCGGAAGCTACCTGTTGCTTTTGTAACATTCTCTTTTACGCCTGTCGCTTGTCAGCGTTGATTTTTAGACCCCGCTTTGCCTGCAGCCCCCAGTCAGTCAATGCGTACTTCTGCAAACGGCTCTTCGGCTTGTCAGGCAAGGTCATTGTGATAAGTCCATCGCGTAGTGCAGGGGCAAGATAGCGCTCGCGGAATGACTTGCGATCAAAAAGCGACAGTTTCATTTGCAGTTCTTCACGCGTCATTGCGGTGGTCAAAGCCTGCAAAAGAACCACCATCGCTGCATTGAGATCCACACTGTACATACCTCCGGAAGCCACGTCTTTGACTTGGGGGGTATCTTGAGGGGTGACTTGGGGGGTGTCTGGGAGAGTAACGTGAGCGGATACATAAGCAACAACAGCATCCAGAATCATCTCCAGCATGAATTCAATGAAAGGTGCCGAATCCGCGCCTGCCGTGCTGTCCTGAATAGCGCGGTAGTAGTCAGTCTGATGTGCAAACACCAGACTTTCCACAGGGAGGTTCGCCAGCAACGGATTCCAGCGTGCCAGTATCAGGGTCTGCCACAACCGCCCCATGCGGCCATTGCCATCAGCAAACGGGTGAATGAACTCGAATTCGTAGTGGAACACGCAGCTGGCGATCAGAGGATGCTGGTCTGTTTGCTGTAACCACCCCAACAGTTTGTCCCCCAGTACGCCGACACGGCTAGCGGGTGGCGCCATGTGGATGACAGTCTCGCCCGCCATCACACCGACACCTCTGTGTCGATAGTGCCCGGCATCCTCCAGCAAGCCGCGCATCAACATACCGTGAGCGGACAAGAGATCATTTTCTCTTTGCGGTTGCCAGTGGCTCATGTTGTCGTAGGCTGCCAGTGCATTTTGCACTTCGAGAATTTCGCGGGGTGGTGCTATCACGCGCTTTCCTTCAATTATCGCGGTGATCTGTTCGGTGCTGAGGGTATTACCTTCGATTGCGAGAGAGCCCTGAATACTGCGAATACGATTGGCTCGGCGCAGACGCAGCGCTTGTTCGCTTTCTTGCTGCGCCGAGAGCCGCCCAATCGCTGTAGCCGTCTCAGCCAGAAGGTTGAGGATGCGCGGCGTCACGGTGAAAGGCGGTTGATAGTCAGGCATTCAGGCGGTCCTCTCGACCACGAAGTTGATATCTGGAAAGTAGCACGATTCTGCATGCTCGGGAATTTTCCAGCTGTTGTGTGCGCGCACTACTGTCTCAACTCGACCACATTTCAACCCCTGCATCATTGTGCGATCACCTGCCCCGTGAGAGTCTTGCTCGGGCGCGACTATGGCGCAGAAGAACCTACAGAAGAACAAGAGGCAACAGCAAATGCAGAGCTGGCTGAACCCCCCGAAAATCACCACCATGGAGGCGTCCAAGCGCCACCGTGCCTACGCGCTGACCATGTTGGTGATCGTGTATGTCTTCAACTTCATCGACCGGCAGATCCTCAACATCCTGCAGGAACCCATCAAGGCCGACCTCGGGTTGTCCGACACCCAGCTCGGCATGCTGACCGGGCTCTCCTTTGCGCTGATCTACTGTATCGCGGGCATCCCCGTCGCGCGGCTGGCGGACAAGTACAGCCGCAAGACTGTCATGACCGTATCGCTGGCGCTGTGGAGCGGCTTTACGGCATTGTGCGGGCTGACCGGAAATTTCATCCAGCTGCTGGGCGCGCGTCTGGGCGTGGGGCTCGGCGAGGCCGGGGGCAGTCCACCCGCTCACGCCATGCTCTCTGACTATTACGAAAAGGAGAAGCGCGGCCGTGCGCTGGCGATCTACTCCTCCGGGCTCTACATCGGCACGCTGCTGGGCTATTGGCTCGGTGGCTGGATATCCGATGCGATGACCTGGCGCGAGGCCTTCTTCGTGGTCGGCATTCCCGGTGTAGTGTTCTCGATGCTGCTCTGGCTGACCGTGCGCGAACCGGTACGCGGACTCTCCGCCTTGAAACCCGTCACCGACAACGTCACTTTCATGGAGTCCTTTCGTCGCCTCTGGGCACTGAAGTCCTTTCGCTATTACTCGCTGGCCACGGGTGCTGGCACCTTCGTGACCTATGGCGTGGGCAACTGGATGCCGCCATTCCTGACCCGCTCCCACGGCGCCTGGTCGATCCCCGACCTGCAGGTCTTCATGGGCTTCTGCACCCCGGACCAGCTCGCCACCGCCTGCATTGAGATGAACCGCACCGAGATCGGCCTGATGTACGGCATCGTCGCCGGAGTCGGCGGCGCCATCGGCACTATCAGCGGCGGCTACCTTGCGGACCATCTGGGCGCGAAAGACCGCCGCTGGTTCTTATGGGTGCCCATGTGGGGCAAGCTGATCGGTGGACCGCTGTTCATCGCCTGTCTGCTGGCACCGACCGCCGAGCTGGCGCTGATGTTCTATTTCTTCGCTATCACCATGGCCGCGATGTACCTCGGCCCGGCACTGGCGATTACGCATCATTTGGTGTCGCCGTCGATGCGCGCGATGTCCAGCGCGGTGCTGTTCTTCATTCTCAACATCGTCGGGTTGGGTTTCGGCCCGATGATCGTGGGTATGATCAGCGACTGGTTCGCGGCTAACACCGATATCGTGGCGGATTCCGCGCGCTGGGGCATGGTGATTGCCGTCTGTGCCACCTATCCGCTCTGTATTCTGTGGCATCTGGGGGCGCGACATTTGCCGCAGGCGGATCAGGATGGGGAGTTGTGAGGGGGTGGTGAAAGAGTAATGTTTACAGGTTTAGCAATTCAGATTTGCTTCACCCGCTTTCTCTAAATTTTTCTCGGCGAATGTACTTCTTTCAGGGACCCCATAGCCATCAGCTCCTTGAGAGCGGCGCTGGGTTGTGCAGGTTGATCCAACGCCGCTATGAACTTGGAACGCTCTTCGGAAGACAACAACACGAATGTATTCTTGTTCAGCGTAAAGTGATCATCGTTTAATGGCATCTTCGGTAAGTCCAATAGTGACGGCATATTGAGTGGAGGAGTGAGATCAGGCACTGGCTACTGGTCGCATTTCATAAACGCGACCAGTTTTCGCTGCAGTTGCAAGATCGCCGTGACGCAAGGCATCGCGGATATCATCAAGACGGCAGGCATCCTTCACACTCAAGCAAGGAGACCATGAATCGTCCGATTCAATCAGTTCCACTTCCACCTCTGCAACGTATGGGCCTTCGTGGATATATTTAATCGTCTTGTGGTTACTCATAACGGTGTTCTCCTATTGAGGGAGTTGTACCAACGAATGGGGTCTGGCCGGTAAGCAGTCACAAGAACTGCAGGTTCGCTGCATCCTTGAGTGTAGACCTGTAATCCTGTTTCAGCCAATCCAGCTGACCGCCACCGCCACCTCACGGCCTCGGCGTAACTCCCCGCGTCATCATGCCGACAATCGTCTCCACGATGCGCGGCTCCAGCCCTTCGGTGTGCCCCTTGTCCAGACGCACCACGTCGGCCACTACACGGCCGTCGGCGCAGTTCGGGTACTCATACACTTGTGCAGTACCCGGCCGTGGCAACAGGCCCCACTCGCGGGTGCCGGGGTTCTGGCTGCCGCTGTCGTGGGTCCTGCCAGCTTCCGTATCAATCACGTCCTCACGACGCACGCGGGCATCGCACTGATACTTCTGCGCCAAGGCGGAAGTGTCGGGCAACGCCACTATCTCGTACTCGCCGATGGCGAAGATGTGCGAGAAATCGCAGGTCGGGTCGCCTGCTGGCGCTGCGGCAAGGGCAAGGGCAGGGGCTGCAGCGGGCGTCGCGGGTGCAGCAGCAGGTGCAGCCGCATTCGCCTGCGTCGGACGGCCGGCATTCGGGGAACGCTGTGCCACACCACCCAGACGCCCGCCGGACAGACTCACGAAACCATCCACCTTGTCGGCAAAGAAATCCGTACACACTATGCGGCGCGACGTCATGCCCCCCTGAGAATGTCCCGCCAGCCAGAAGGCGCGGATATTGTCCTCCCCCACAGCGCCGAACACGGCATTGACCACGTTGTGCAGATACTGGTCGTCCTCTTCGCGCCAGCGCCTTGCCGGCGAGTGGGGTGTCGCGATCACCAGACGGTATTTCTCCTTCAGCTCCCACGCCGGAAAGTAGGGGCGTTGATAACGCTCGCTGGAGCCTGCGCCGTGCAGATTGAGAATGACGGTGACGTCTTCGCCTGGCTGCAGATCGCAGGGGTAGTCGAGCACAAACGTGCGACTCGTGCCGGGTTCGCTCACCGGCTGGTCCGTGACGGCAGTGCAGGAAGCCCCGAGCAATTGCACCGGTTGCTGGGCTGACGCGGGCAGGCTCAGCGCCAGCAAGGTCGACACGGTGATGGCGGTAAACAGCTTAGTAGCCTGGGCTTGAGAATTGGTCATCGCAGGGTTTCCTTTTGGTGTTGTTGCGAAGGAGTAAACCCTATCGGAGGCAAATGCTCCAGAGCGGTTGATCTCGCCGAGAGGTGGGTCTGCCGATTGCGAATCGGCGATGCAACTCATCCCGTGAATGTCGCCATGTACAGCTGCTCCACCTGCTCTCTCGCCCACGGTGTCCTGCGCAGAAATTTCAAGGTGGATTTTACGGAAGGATCATTTTTGAAACAGTTGATACTGATTCTGAGAGCGAGCTGATCCCAACCGTAGTGCTCAACAAGTCTCACGACCACGTTTTCGAGAGTGAGCCCATGCAGAGGGTTATTGGGTTGATGCATTTTGTCGGAACTCATTTCTTGCGCCTTGGAAGGTAGCGGGGTGTTGTTGAGCACTTGGCGAGGAATTATAGCTCTGATCGCTGAGCCCTAGCATCGAACGTCCGCAACCCGCCTCTGCGTGCCATCGTGAGGTAACCAGCCGGGAGAACTGCCATCTCCGAAAAATACCTTGAGCCAAATCTGCACTTCTGGCGGACGAATCAATTCGAAATGTCCTAGGCGCGGATCTACCTCGGCCTGACATTGACCGCCTCTGACGCGGATCTCCCCAAAACCCTCGCTGTGATAGTAGAGGTATTCCACTGTCTCTCCTCGGACAAGTGCAGTCGATCCTGTGGTTGGAGCGACACTGCAGCGCATATCGGGATCAGGAGTGGTAACACGCAGAGCGCCAGTCTCCAGAACCCGCGTTAAGCCCTCTCGCTTTGGTGCGGGAATTCTCCATCCTTCCCGGTACGGAATGTTGACTTGATCGGAGCGCAAATCTGGCATTTTGTAGAGCTGAAGGTTGTTGGTCGTGGATGCGTATACGGGAAGGCATTCACCGAAGACGCCTTTGATTTCGAGTGCGGCAGGCTGGGCGACTAGTGTCAGTGGGAATAGGGAGAAGAGGAGGAATGAAGGATTGCGCATCGTGGTTAGGTTTCACTGGTTGTCGCTTGCACGTGGTTTATGAAAGCTTCTATCTCAACCTCGTATTCCTCCGCAGCATATCCGTTTGCACAATTAGCGTGAACGAAACGCAGTTGTTCAGATTGTTAGCTCGTTTGCTCATTTTATCCACATCCTCTCGTTGTGACAGTGGAAACCCTGTGATTGAAAGAATTCGATTGCTCGACTATTGAAAGACCATGAATCCACACCTACGTGATTTACATTGAGACTAGAAACCAGACTCATAGTCTCACGGACTAAGAATTTACCTAATCCTTTGCCCCTATATCTCTCGTCTACGCAAATCTGATGTACATACAATTTCCTAATGCTATGAGTGATTGGAGATTCGATTGTCTGTATGAACTCCGCCCAGCAGTATCCAGTGACGGACTCTCCCAGTTCGGTCACGAAAATATAATGGTCGTGATCGCCCATCAATGTGCGATAAAAATTAGATAGCTCCTCGGTGTCTACGACTTCCTTGAAAAGATCAGGATAGCGATTGGAATGAAGTTTTTGTACAGCTAAACTTAAGTGAACAATTTGCTCAACGTCGCTTTTCTTTGCTCTCCTGACTAAGCTCATAGTTTCCACTGTAGAGAGTTAACAGTTAATTAATGAGACCCTGGGTCTCACCACGATTATCAAGTGGCGGTCAAAAGTCCTTCACCGCTCGCCTGAAACCAATTTATCCACATATGCTGACAGTGCGGTTTTCCCATCCCACTGCAGATCGTAATTGTGAGAAGGCGGGTTCGTTGGAATTTACCAGAGTCCGTCAAGTTCAGGAAACGGAGATTTTGAGTGGGGCTTGGTGAGAGCGAGCGTTGATCGCGAGCAGGCTCGCTTGTATGTTTATGGTGGACAAGCGATAAGGGGCTTGTCGGGGGTGGAGGGACTAGGCTCGCATCTGCATAGACAGACCGTGGGAGACATCGCCCCACCTTCTCACCGCAAGCGCCAATAAGGAA
>JAURWS010000021.1 GCA_030654835.1 Gammaproteobacteria bacterium
TGCAGCAAAGCATCTCGTTCATCCAGCTTCTTGAAGCGATCATCAAGATCGAAAAATCCGGGGTGGGCCATGAGTCACTCGCATGTGTAAAGATTTTGCGATAGTTTACAGGAATTGGTTAATTTCCGGAGGTGCCCTCTATTTAGTTCTGGATGTAGGAAATGTTTGGCGGAGCCGAATCTGGTATCCACTGTACAAGAAGGCAGGTCATACTCAAGGCGCCGATATTTTCCATTGAAGCCACCAACCAAGTCTATTCTATCGCCAACTTGCTTTATATAGTTTTTCTTGAGAAGGGCTTCAACTGTGCGTTCTCCATGTAGTTTTATGAATAACTTTCGTTCTACTGGATCTGCGTCGCCAAAGTTTCTTATTCGAAGTCTTCTTCTCAATCTCAATAAGTCTTCCAGAGCAGTTCTTTCCTTTTCTGTTATATGGCCAAATGCTTCTGGGATATCCCAAGTGTGGACAGACCTTGGCCCTCCTCGTACATTGCTTAGCTTCTGTCCAGGCAGAATGCGTAATGCAATCTTGTGGTCCTTTGTTTCTGGCTGCAGAAATACTTCATCATGATTAGGGAGACCATCGGTGCCTGACAAAGCAGTTCGTAAAGATACGCCCCTAGTAATATCTAAATTGAACCCTTTAGGTGCACCTTTCCAGGCTATGAGGAACATTCGAATTCTTCTCTGGGAGACTCCAAAATCGAAGGCGTTCAGTTTTATTGATAACGTTTGGTAACCAGTTTTTTGCAGGATTCTGATCATTTCTTCCCAGTAGATTCGATGTCCACCTGACGTTACTCCCGGAACATTTTCCGCTACAAAAACTTTCGGGGATAGCTGTAGTGCAATTCTAGCGCCCGCTATAAGTAAGTCATTTCGTGGATCAACCAATGAGCGCTTCCCGATAGTTGAAAATCCTTGGCAAGGTGATCCAGAGATTACAACATCTGGCGATTGATCTAGAACGGATGGCAATTTGTTCTTCGATAAATCAGTTTCATAGACTGGTGTGCAACTATTGTTAGATAGATTTAATAGAGCTAAGGGGCTTATATCGAAAGCACCTAGAGGTTTGAACCCCGCTTTGGTCATGCCGATATCGAAGCCACCGCATCCGGAAAAAAGGCTTATATATGTTGGTGCATTTCTATTGCGCATAACTTATTGCAGGATTGTGTGAGGAGCTAAAGAATAAACCAATATGCGAGTTAACTAAATGAAATTGTTAGGATTGCCTTGGATTTTGATTGGTTGCATGGTTTTACACTAAATTATCAAATCTAGGTCTGGTTTTGCCTTATTTTCTTTACGCCATCGATTCTCTCATTTCATCCGCTTTCAGCTCTGCGTTTTTTTTTTAGCTATTGAATAATATCCCTTTCTTGGGCCAATTCTGTTATGAGGTAGTTAGGCCACTCCGCCAACTGCTGACTAGCCCTCAATTTCGCCCGTTGATGTTGCATCGCATGAAACACCGCATTGATGTCCGTGCTTCCAGTTGCCATAAGTGGCAATGCTGCTTCCGCTTCAATGAAGAATTTTTGCCGCATCGAATCGCTTTCCAGATATGCCTGCTCCCACCAATGGATGATGTGATTGCGCGAATGCTGAAGCAAACCCGCCGATGGCAATTTGTCACTCTTGGAATTGTTGGCGCTTGTCGTGGTGGGCATCAGATTCCACAGGTCGTTGTTGAGCCAGCGTGACCATGGGAAGCAGTGATCGACGGCGTACTTCTCGTTGGCAATGATCAGCCTCTTGTGTGTCCACACGCATTCAACGTGTTGTCCTTGATTGTGCAGTTGCTGGATGCGCTCGCTGACTTTTGTCGTATCGCGTTTGGCGTCTATCCACTGGAATGCGCCGCTGTATACGTTGGTGTCGTACTGAAAGCTCCAGGTCTGCATCAGCTTCACCCACTCGTTGAAGATGGCAGGCTCCAGCCAGCAGGCATATTGGCTGAAGCATTGCCACAATGCGGCAGGGATGCGGAAGGTGCCAAACTGTTGCAATTTCTCGCGAGTGATCTGCCAGGGTGCGGAGCCATGCTTGACCGTCTTCGTCTCACACTCAAACACCTGGCGGTTTTCGCCGGGGTAGGTGATGTAGTGGGCGGGCATGAGTTTGATGTTGATGCAGGCATCGCGGATGGCGCCGACAAGGCGTGGTGCAACATTGGCGTCGAACGACGCGCCGATGCGAAGATCATAGGGGGAAAGATCTTGCAGGCTATAAAAGTGATCCTGCTTGGCCCAGCCGTAGCCGCTTTGCTTCGCGTGAATGGCGGATGGTGTTTGAATCAGATTGTGACGCAGAACCAGCGGCATATACGTCTTCAGCCAGTACAATCCGACCAGTCCGAATGGAATTTCTACCCAGTCATCGCTGCGCTTCGTCACCATGCCCGGTGCACCTTCGGCGATGCGAATCAACACGCGCAACAGGCCGAGTTTGTAGGATGCCGCCTTGTTGTCATTGACGATGATGTGCCGCAGCAGCGGTAGACTTCCCGTGCCATCGTCCGGCAAGGTGAACACCACCGTATCCCACTCCACCTCCTCACGCCGCAAATCGTTTCCGCGGAAACGTCTTTTGTTCACCAGCGCGCGATCCTGTGCCAGGCGAATCAACTCATCCGCGCTGATGGGATGAAACCGTCCGGCGGCGTCTGGCCCGAGACGCAGGGAAATCACCAGCATGCCGCCGGGTGCGAGCAACTCACTGACGATACGCATGGCGCGTTCGTGTTGCACAGGCGTCAGATGCATCCAGACGGCGCTGATCAGAATGAGCTGGAAGCGTTGGTCCAGCGAGCGCAGTTGCTTCAATTCCGGCAATGCGTCGTCGAGCCATGTGACGCCACCAATGGCGGTGCGGGAACTGGCCACCGCGTCGATGGTGTGCTGCTCACCCAGCGCACGCAGTTCGGCGTTGGGCTCCACGGCGATGACATCCCAGCCCTTGCTGGCCAGCCATGCGGAATCACGGCCGCTGCCCGCGCCGATGTCGCACGCGAGCCCGGCTTGTGCGGGCAGCAGGTCGAGCCAGCCACGGTGCACGTCGTCTGGATTCAGTGAACTGTATTGTCGGAACAGATCGCTGGCGTTCCGGGTGTAGTAGCCCATGGGTGTGTCTGGCGTCTGGTAGGGATCAGGATGTCCGGAGTTTCGGGGGAGGGTGGGGGAAAGTCAACTGCGGAGGTGTTGCTATAGTTTCACAATCTTGTCTGCAACGACCTGACTCGCTGCTATCAGATCGGTCACAAGTCTCTCGTCAATATTAAGGTCGCCCTCATATTCGCTGAGATTTCTAACGTCGTGGCATTTCGCCAGGATGCGCCAGACTTCGGGGCCCACCTGCAAGGTTAGAGGCAGTACTTGGAAAACGATATAGCGATTGACTGGGCGATAGCCATGCCAACGGAGAGCAGCGAGGGAGAGGGCGTGTGCCGCGTTGTAAGCAAGATCAAATCTGCTCTCAAGAGATAATTGTTCAAAAGATGCATCTTGAAGTCGTGCGAGCCCCGAGCGCTTTAGTCCTGCAAATTCTTGCGGGTCTGGCGGTTCCGGAGACAGAGATTTACCCGGGCCACACAAATTTGTCAGATGAGATATCACTTTCTTTCCCCGCTATCCATAGCTTGGGCTGCTCCAGCACGCGTTTGATAAACGCATTGTTCTGGCCGATCCGCTTCATCAGTTCCTTGCGCGTATAGACGGTTGGATTGATTTTTCGCTGCAGCGAATGGGCTGTCTCTTCCAGTGTAGTAAAGATATCGGCATACGCCAGGCTGTCACTGATGATCATGAGATCGATGTCGCTTGCAGCGGTGTCCTGCGCCTTTGCGACGGAGCCGAAAACAAATGCCATGTGAATCTGTTTCTGAAGAGGCGAGAGCGCAGTGCGCAGCGCATCGATGAGCCCGGTCGTTTTCAGTATCAAGCCGCGCAGTTCGCTGAAGACGGGAGAGTTGGCATTGGCCTGGTAATGTTTTTGGCGACCGATGTGGATGGCTGTCACGAGTCCGGAGGATTCAAGACGCGCGAGCTCGCGCTGCACGGCGCCGGATCCAGAGGCGACCAGACCGATGATCTCGTTGGCGTAGTAGTTGCGGTCGGGGTTGGCGAACAGGAGTCCCAATACGCGCTGCTGCACTTTGGTGAAGAGCGCATCGGCTATGGAGACTGGCTGAATTTCTGAGTTACCCATTTTGGGCATGATAAGCCCCGATTTGGGTATGAGCAAGCTGGCGCTGAACTCTTCAGAAAGATAGGCGTACAGGGTCTGAAACCTGCGAGGCTGGAGCTATTTCGCCAAGTGGGCCATAATCCGTGCAGTAAGTATCGAGGTGAATCCCATGCTGCTGGATGTCCTGCACACAAACAAAGACCGTATCAATGCGCTCGGCAGCCAGTATGGTGCGAGGCGTATCCGTGTGTTTGGCTCTGTTGCCCGACGCGAAGAAGGGCCTGATAGCGATGTCGACTTCCTTGTAGATTTTCCAAGGGGGTACGACATGTTTACCCAGCGGTTGGCTCTTGCTGATCAGTTGGAAATGCTCTTGGCTCGTCGCGTAGAAGTAATCCCAGAGCATGAGCTGAACCGTCACATCAGGGATCGAGTTATTGGCGAGGCGGTGGAGCTGTGAGCAAACCGTGGCTACCTTTTGTTGGCCATATGGCTTCAGCCTTTCATCAACCCCTCCACCGCCTGCCGATCCAGCGTCTCCTTCTCCAGCAACGCATCAATCAATTTCTGCAGTAATTCGCTGTGCGTCTGCAGCGTGCTGATCGCCAGCTGCTCGGCGGCGCTGACGATGCGGCGCACTTCTTCGTCGATCCTGCGGGCGGTGTCTTCGCTGAAGTCTTTTTCCTGCGTCAACTCATAACCCAGAAAGGGATGTTCGGCACCACTGCGGAAGTGCACGGGGCCGATGACGTCGCTCATGCCCCACTGGGTGACCATCATGCGGGCGAGGTGGGTGGCTTGTTCCAGATCGTTGGCGGCGCCGGTGCTGACGTTGCCGCACAGCAGCTTCTCTGCGGAGCGTCCGCCCATCAGTACGGCGAGGCGGGTTTGCAGGTAGTCTTCGGAGTAGTTGTGGCGATCCTCGGTCGGCAGCTGTTCGGTCATGCCCAGCGCGCGGCCGCGCGGGATGATGGTGATCTGGCGCAGCGGGTCGCTCTCCGGCAGTTTGAGCGCGATCACCGCATGGCCGCTCTCGTGGATGGCGATGCGTTTGCGCTCCTGCGGGTTGAGGAGGTCCTTGCGTTCGCTGCCCAGCAGCACGCGGTCGTGGGCCTTGCTGAAGTGTTCGCGGGTGACGTTCTCGGACTTGGCGCGTGCGGCGAGCAATGCGGCTTCGTTGACGAGGTTGGCGAGGTCTGCGCCGGAGAAGCCGACAGTCATGCTGGCCAGCTCCTGGATGTCGACGTCGGCGTTGACGGGCACCTTGCGCAGGTGCACCTTGAGGATCTCCTGGCGCGCGCTGTGCTGCGGCAGCTCCAGCGTCACCTTGCGGTCGAAGCGGCCCGGGCGCAGCAGCGCGGCGTCGAGCACGTCGGGGCGATTGGTGGCGGCGAGCACTACCACGGCTACATCGGCGGTGAAGCCGTCCATTTCAGCGAGTACCTGATTCAATGTTTGTTCACGTTCGTCGTTGCCGCCGCCCAGGCCGGTGCCACGCATGCGGCCCACGGAGTCGATCTCGTCGATAAAAATCAGAGCGGGCGCCTTCTTGCGCGCCTCTTGAAACATGTCGCGGACCCGTGAGGCGCCGACGCCGACGAACATCTCGATGAATTCCGAGCCGCTGATGCTGAAGAAGGGGACGCCAGCCTCGTGTGCGGTGGCTTTGGCGAGCATGGTCTTGCCGGTGCCAGGTGGCCCCATCAGCAGAACGCCGCGTGGCATGCGGGCGCCGAGCTTGCGGAATTCGGCCGGGTCGCGCAGGAAGTCGATGATCTCCTGCAGTTCGCGCTTGGCCTCGTCGGCTCCGGCGACCTGAGCAAAACTGATGTCGTTGTCGTTGGCCTCGAACAGGCGGGCGCGCGAACGGGCGAAGCCGAACATGCCGTCTTTGCCGCCACCGCCCATGCGCTGTTGCAAGACGCGGGAGAAATAGAGGAAGAACACCGCGATCAGCAGCCACGGGAGGATGGTCAGCAGAATCTGCAGCCAGGCGGGCCGGATGGAGGATTGCGCGCTGATCTGCACGCCGTGCTCCTCTAGTAGAGGCAACAGCTGAGCGTCGTTCAGAGTGGGTGTCACAGTGCTGAAGGTAGAAGCCACGGCAGCCTGCGCGGAACCCTCGCGGTAGGCGCCAATGATTTCGTTGCCGCGAAAGCTGACGGCAGTCACGGCGTTCTCCGCTACGGCAGCTTTGAATTCGGTGTAGGAAATCTTGCTGCTGCCGCCCTGCAGCGCCGACATCATCAGGGAATAGATGATGAACACGGTGACCACCCACATGAAGCTGTGGATGTCGAACAGGGGCGCCTGCGCGGGTTTCTTTTCGGGGGCGTTGGGTGGAGTCTGATCTGCCATGAAGGCTCCGGTGCTTTGGAAAGCGGCTGAAAACAGGTTTGTGTTGAGTATAGAAGTGAAAGCGTCGCAAAAGCTATGCGACAATCGGCCTCAATACATTGAGGTGCATCATGGCGGGCAACGGATCAGGTAGCAATTCGGGCAAAGGCACGGCGGCAGACAAGGCGCTGGACGCGCAGCGGCGTTATATCGCCGAACGGGAGCGGGGCTATCGGGAGCAGGCGCTGAAACTGTATCCGTGGATCTGTGGGCGTTGTGCGCGGGAATTCACCCGGGTCAACCTGCGCGAGCTGACGGTGCATCACGTCAATCACGACCACGACTGCAATCCGGTCGATGGCAGCAACTGGGAGCTGCTCTGCCTCTACTGTCACGACGAGGAGCACAGCAAGTTCGCCAACTTCATCCGCTACGGCGGCACTACCGAGAACAAGAAGCAGGCCGCGACGCACAATCCCTTCGCGGGGCTGCGGGATGCTTTGAAGGGGTCGCAAGGCGGCGGTTCGAATGATCAGACCTGAAAGATCGGTTACTGATTCTGGACGCTTACTGTTGGTCGGTTTTCTTGATAGCACGGGTCTTCATCATCGCGCGCGCTTCTTCTATGGCAGCGCGGGTCTGAGCGTTGGGAACCTTAAGTTCCATCGGAGGCAGGTCGGCACACGGCCCCCGATTCGCCGGGCATTCATCGGCGAAGGCCAGCGACTCGCGCTGTAGCGACACATGCTCGATGGCAAAAGTCCCGCGCAGCCTCTCGGAGGCCAGCCGCAACAGCGCATCGTGATCGCTGGCGTTGTCTCCACGCTCCTCGTTGCACTTCTCATCACACACCAGATGCGCCGTCAGCGCATTGTCGGCGGTGCTCATGGCCCACACGTGCAGGTCATGCACCGCCACGACGCCCGGCAACGCCAGCAGGCAGTCACGCACCTTGGCGAGATCGACGCTATCCGGCACGCCGTCAAATAGTAGATGCAGTGATTTACGAAACAGTGACCAGGTGCCCGCCACCACAACCAGCACGATCAGCAGGCTGACCACCGGGTCGATCCAGGCCCAGCCGCGCCACAGATAAAGCGCCCCCGCCAGCACCACGCCCAGGGAGACCACGGCGTCGGCCGCCATGTGCAGGAACGCCCCGCGGATGTTCAGATCGTTCTTGCTGCCAGCCATGAACAGCCAGGCGGTCGCGGCATTGATCAGCACGCCGACGCTCGCCACCAGCATCACCGTCTGTGCCTCTATAGGTGCCGGGGCTTGAAAGCGTTGCGCGGCCTCCCACGCCAGCGAGCCCATCGCCACCAGTAACAGCACCGCATTGGTGAAGCTGGCGAGGATCGAGCCACGGCGCCAGCCATAGGTGTGCCGGGCATCGGGGCGCAGCGTAGCAGCGGCATAGGCTGCCCAGGCCAGCAGCAGGCCGCCGACATCGCTGAGGTTGTGTGCCGCGTCGGCCAGCAGCGCGAGCGACTGCGCCTGCCAGCCGTAGAACGCCTCCACCAGCACGAAGCCGATGTTCAGCGTGATGCCGATGGCAAAGGCACGGCCGAAGCTTGAGGGAGCGTGCGAGTGCTCATGCTGGTTGTGATGACTGTAGTCGTGATCGTGATGGTCGTGGCTCATGGGCGCCACTATTTCACGACTCGGGCGCCTGACGCAATCGCCCGGCCGCTCTCTATATTCCAAAGAAGTGCATCCTGGCTGCTTTTGCACCACCGCGAAGCCATCCCGTACGCACCAAAAAAGTGGCTCCTCTCAATTTTCAGCACCAGCAAAGTGCCAACAGCATCACGTGGCACAAATTGATTATTTACTGGAACGCTCTACATAAAAGATTTGCACAGTTTTGAATCACAAGCAGAAAATACCACTATAAATTATTCAAATAAATACTCTGGCACGCTTCCTGCCTAGTACAGGTAACACTGCAGTCAACACCAGTGTCTGGCCGATTGCGTCTTAATCCTTTACTTGTAACTGACCGGAGTCCTTGAATGAAAACACCGAAACCCTTCAAACGAACAGAACTTTTTCTGGCCATATGTATGATCTCTGGTGGCTTCGCACCTGGCGCGCTGGCGCAATCAGCCGACGCTGGCGCAGAAGTCAGCGAGATTCTCATCACCGGCACCCGCCGCTCTGGTATGGCAGTTTCCGACAGCCCTGCCCCCGTGCAACTGATCAGTTCCGATATGCTGGAAGAGAGCGGTGCACCGGACCTGATGAACTCGATTGCAACCCAAGTGCCATCCTACAATGCCAACCAGACTGGCAGTGACATGGCCAGCCAGACTCTCACTGCCAGCATGCGCGCCTTGTCTCCCAACCACGCACTCGTGCTGGTGAACGGCAAGCGTCGCCACATCACCTCCAACGTGGGTGCCAGCAGCGGATCGGCCTCGACTGACCTCTCCTTTATTCCTTCCTTGTCGATCGACCGCCTGGAGGTGCTCACGGACGGCGCAGCGGCACTGTATGGTTCTGATGCGATAGCAGGTGTGATCAACATCCTGCTGAAGGACGACTATGAAGGTGGCAGCATCAATACCAACGTCTCCGAGTACACAGATGGCGGTGGCTTCACATCCAACATCCAGGGCAACTTTGGAATTGGCAGCGAGCTGGCTTATCTGAACATGAGCATGGAGCTGGAAGAGCGCGAGACTGTGAGCCGTTCTGTTGTGTACGGGCCTGCAGTGTGCGTGGCCAATCCGGTGGAATGTCTGGACAGAATCAACAACGGAACTCCCAGTGGCTATACGGTGAGTAGCGCTTACAAGACCTATCTGCTGCGCGACAGCAAGATGGCTCAGCACCCAGACTATCCTGCCATGAACAATGTGGGCGACCCGCCCGAGATCAGCCGCACCGCCATATTCTTCAACTCTGGCTATGAGTTGAACGAGAACCTCAGCTTGTACAGCTATGGCAGCTTCGGCACGAAGGACGCCGCCTCGCTTGAGACTTATCGTCGCCCCTCGCAGGACGGTGGGTTTGATGCCAATGGCGATGGCGACCGCAAAGACACCGTGAACGGTGTGGCAGAAGCCGGGATTAACAAGTACGAATACGGCTTCAGTCCGATGGAAGAATCTGAAGAAACTGACTACTCATTCACGACAGGATTGTCTGGTTATACCAAAGACTGGACGTGGGATCTGGCCACTGTCTATGGTCGCAATGAGATGGATGTCTACACCACGAATTCCATGAACTTCACGTCATGGAATGAAACCGGCAAATCGCAGGAAGATTTCTACGACGGTTCCTACTGGGCTACACAGTGGACCACCAGTCTGGACGCCAGCAAGGAATATGACATCGGCCTGGCGGCGCCAATGACCTTTGCCACCGGCCTCGAATATCGCAAAGATCGTTATGGTATCGATCCGGGCGAGCCTGCTTCCTACTACGGTGCCGGTGCTTCCTCTTTCCCGGGCTACAACCCAGCGGTGAACACCGGGTCCTATGACCGCAACAACTATGCGACCTTCCTGAATTTCGTGCTGATTCCAACCAACTCCTGGCTGGTTGACGTGGCCGTGCGTTACGAGGACTACAGCGATTTCGGCAATGAAACAGTGGGCAAGATCACTGCCCGCTACGACGTCATGGATGGCTTGGCCATCCGTGCGACGGCCAGCACAGGTTTCCGTGCGCCAACCCTGGGTGAAGGGTTCTACTCTGCGGTGAACGTCGGCCCGACCAGTGCCACGCCTCAACTGCAGCCTAACAGCACGGCGGCGGCAGCACTGGGTTTCGGCGGCGGCCTGCAGCCGGAGACCTCTGAGAACGTCAGCATCGGTCTGGTCATGCAGCCCATCTCCGGTCTGACGTCGACTATCGACGCCTATCAAATCACCATCTCTGACCGTATCCAGAGAGGTACCTTCAGCTACTCGACCAGCCAGTCCAACAACACCATCACAGGTCGCACCACGGGCAAGTTCAACAACATTCTGCCCGACCCTGCGGACACCAATGGTGACGGCAGTCCGGATGCCACCTACAACGAGGCGCTAGGCAGAGCGCTGGTGGACTTCGGTTACATCGGCGCTTGGAACGACCCGGCAGCAGCAGGCGGTTCTCTTGATGCAACGGCACGCGCCAGCATCTCGGTGGCCATCTTCAACAATGCGCTGGAGACCAAGACCAGTGGTGTGGACTGGGTGAACACCTACAACTCTCACTTTGACTGGGGAACCATCAACTGGACGATGGCGGCCAACTACAACAAGACGGAAGTCTTGAGTGCCAAGGCAGCTCCTGCAAGCCTGGGCGGTGCCACCATGTACAGTGCGCAGACGCTGTCGAATCTGGAGACCAACAACCCCGAGTTCCGCGTAAATCTGGGAGCACGCATCCTGTTGGGTGACTTCACGCTGAGTCTGCGTCAATCGATCTATGGTCCTCAGTACTCCATCACCAGCACGTCCGGCCTGCCGACTGCAGCGGTCAACACGCTTGATCTAGTCAAGCTGGGTAACACCACGTACTACAAGAACGAGATCGAAACCATGCAGCAGACCAACGTCGAGTTGACTTACTCGCCGAATGACAGTCTGAAGCTGAGCGCCGGTGTCGACAACATCTTCAACGAGTACCCCAACAAGACTCCACAGGCGGTCTGGGATTACAACGACGAGCGTTATACCAACACCAGCCGTCAATACATCACCGGCAGCCCGGTGGGATACTTCGGCGCCCGTTGGTTCGGCAAACTGACCTATAACTTCTGAGACGGGACACTAATCATGAAATCAGTATTGAGCCGTCGCAGTCTGCTTTGGGGAGGTGCCTCACTTGCAGGCGCCTCCCTGCTCCAAAGCGTCTCAGGATCGTCTGTCCGCTTCATGAACTCGGCGTTCGCAGACATTGCGGCACCAACCACGCCGATCCGCATGTCGTCCAATGAGAACCCCTATGGCCCGTCGAAGCTGGCCATAGAAGCAATGCAAGGCGCTTTCAGCGAGGCGAATCTGTATGGCGGAATCACCGATCAGATTCTTGAGCTGCAGGCGAGTATCGAAGGAGTGTCGCCCGAAAATGTGACGCTCAGCGCGGGGTCAGGCGAATTGCTGCAGGCGGCAGGGGTGCTTGCGGCGTGGGGCGAGCCGGGGTCCATCGTGGCCCCTTACCCCACCTATGGACAACTGTTGCGGACGGCGGAAAGCCTGGGGACCGAGATCATCAATGTGCCTGTGGATGAGTCGATGCACATCGACCTCAACGCGATGTATGCGGCTATCCGCCCGGATACCAAGATGGTGTATCTGTGCAACCCCAACAACCCGATCCCGTCGATCATCGAGAAGAAGGCTCTGGAAGATTTCATCCGCACAGTGGCGAAAGATCGTCTGGTGTTCATTGACGAAGCCTACTACGAGTATGTCGACAATCCCGAGTTCAGCAGCATGATGCCGCTGATCGCAGAAGGGGTGAACAACCTCATCGTCGCGCGCACGGCCTCAAAGATTCACGGTTTTGCAGGGCTGCGCGTCGGCTTCGGTTTTGCGCATCCGGAACTCATCGGCAAGCTCAATCAGATGAAGACGGGCAGCGTGAGTATCCTGGCGCAGTACGCCGCCTTTGTCAGCTACAAGGACAAGGAGTTCCAGAACTACTCGCGCGCGATGAACAAACAGGGACTGGCAATTGTGGAGGGCATGTGTGACGAGCTTGGACTGCGTTACGTGAAATCCAATGCCAACTTCACGTTCATCGAAACTGGTATCGATTCGAATGTTTTCCGCGCGGCCATGAGGGAGCACAACATCATGGTGGGCCGCACCTTCGAGCCCTTCACCACCTGGGCGCGAGTCAGCATGGCCAAGCCGGAAGAGATGATGTACTTCGTGCAGACTTACAAGAAACTCTATACCTGACCGTTGACATGAAGAGGTGACATGAAGGGGTAACATGAAGGGGTAACATGAAGGAGCGCCAGGAGGTCCACGCGGACCGACTGGCGCTTCCGCCTCGACTCGCCCTCCACACCCCTTCCACATGCTCCAGAAGAATGCATTTCCCTTCATCTTGCGTTACCTTGTTGCTGACTCTCACTAGCACAGGTAAGCACCATGAAAACAAGAATAAACATAACGGTTCTGGCTCTTGTCCTCCTTGCCGCGAGCAGTCCGCTGCCCGCACTCGCACAAACGAAGATTCCTTACGGTCCCGATCCCCTGCAATACGGCGAACTCTCTCTGCCCGAAGGCGACGGGCCGTTTCCTGTCGTCACCTTCCTGCACGCAGGCTGCTGGCGCTCCACCGAAGGCATGATCAACAGCTATCGGGCGATGGCAAAGGTGATGACCGAGCACGGCATTGCCGCCTGGAATCTGCAGTATCGTGGCGCGACCAGCCCAGGCGGTGGCTGGCCTGGCACGTGGTTGGACATCGCCAATGGCTTCGATGCGTTGGCCGGTCTGGCTGGGCAGTACCCCCTCGATCTGCAACAGGCCATCGTGGTGGGCCACTCTTCCGGCGGCCACTTCGGCGCCTGGCTGGCGACGCGCCCGCAGTTGCCCAAAGACAGCGAGATCTATGTCGAGCCAGCGCTGAACCCGACGGCTCTCGTGATGGCCGATGCCTATATCAATCCCATGGTCATCGATACCATCGGCGTGAGCGGCGAGATCTACTGTGGCGAGCCCCTGCTGGAGAAGCTGACCGGTGCGCCGGTGGACGAGAAGGGCGCAAATTTCCGTGCGATCTCCCCGCTGGAGTGGCTGCCGTGGGGCATCCCGCAGGAATACGTGGTCAGCTCCTACCGCTACCCGCTGTCCATGCCCAGAGAACTAGCCCAGGGCAAGACGGCGCTGCAGACGCTGCCAGATTATCCAGCCTTGGCGATCATCGCCGGTGACGAAGTGAATGTGCGCATCATCGCCAACGAGGAGCATGGCGACTTCGTGAAGGACGGCGCGCGCGGTTATCTGGCGACGATCTCGGCCGTGCTGCGCCTGCTGGGCAAGGCGAGCGAGTAGAGCCTGGCGCCTGCTTATTGCAGGCGCATTCCCCCCCCTAAATCTCCCTTAGGTGTAGTTCCGCACATACCCGCAACATCAGATATGCAACTATTCTCCGCTGCGCAGGCTTCGGCACAGCCCGTCGACGCCCAGGAAAACTACAGGAGTTGCCATGTCAGCCACCATGAAAGCAGCAGTATTCATCGCCCCAGGCCGCATCGTACTGGAAGACAAACCAATACCTGATGTTGGGCCGCTGGATGCGCTGATCCGCATCACGACTACCACCATTTGTGGCACCGATGTGCACATCCTGAAGGGAGAATACCCGGTGCAGCCGGGCCTGATCATCGGTCATGAGCCGGTTGGGATCATCGAGAAACTCGGTTCAGCCGTACGCGGCTACCAGGAAGGCCAGCGTGTGATTGCCGGCGCCATCACCCCTTCCGGCACCTCCAATGCGTCGCTTTGTGGTTTTCATTCCCAGTGTGGCGGCCACGCCAGCAAGCATGGTTTCAAGGCACTCGGCGGCTGGCGCTTTGGCAATACCATCGACGGCTCTCAGGCGGAATACTTGCTGGTGCCGGATGCCATGGCCAATCTGACCGTGATTCCCGATGGACTGACCGACGAACAGGTGTTGATGTGCCCCGACATCATGTCGACCGGTTTCGGCGGAGCCGAATCCGCTGGCATCCACATAGGCGACACCGTCGCGATTTTCGCTCAGGGTCCGATCGGGCTATGTGCAACCGCAGGGGCGAGGTTGATGGGCGCCTCTACCATCATTGCAGTGGAGACCATTGCCGAACGCGGCGCAGTGGCGCGCCTCATGGGTGCTGATCATGTGGTCGATTTCCGCAAGGTCGATCCCGTTGACGAAATCATGCGCATCACAGATGGCCGTGGTGTCGATGTCGCAATCGAGGCGCTGGGCACGCAGCAGACGTTTTCTGCGGCGCTGCGCGTGCTGCGTCCGGGAGGAACGCTGTCGTCACTGGGTGTTTATTCCACAGACTTGACCATTCCACTGGGGGCTTTTGCCTCCGGTCTAGGTGACCACAAGATCATCACCAGTCTTTGTCCGGGCGGGAAGGAGCGCATGCGGCGTCTGATGGATGTGGTGGCGGCGGGACGTATCGATACCCGGCCACTGGTCACGCATCGCTTCAAACTCGAGAACATCGAACAGGCGTATGAGCTGTTCTCACATCAGCGGGACGGCGTGCTCAAGGTCGCCATCACACCCTGAACGGGCGCGACGGCAGTGGCAGCGCTAACCATTCAGAGTTCGAGCGAGGGAGCATGTTATAGACTTCAAAGAGTTTGGATTTCCGGCGCACACACGCAATGCGCTGCATCACGACCTGGATACCGAGTTGCACGCGGAGCTGTTCAGTATCGAGCAACTGAAGCGTCACGCGGTAACGCTGGCGGGTCGGCACAGGATCAATCCGCGTCCGGGTCCGGACCGGTTGCTGCCACGGCTGGCAGACAATGCGCGTGTTCTGCTGGCGGCGTATGACGTCATCACCGCCGCCTCCACCCAGGGGCAACGGATCGTGCCGGCAGAGGCCTGGTTGCTCGACAATTTCTACCTGATCGAGCAACAGATCGGTATGGCACGCCGGCACCTCCCGCGCGGGTACAGTCGGCAGTTGCCACGCTTGGCCGATGGCCCCCTTGCCGGATTCCCCCGCATCTACGACTTGGCGCTGGAGCTGATCTCTCACATGGACGGCCGCGTCGCCGGCGACAATACCACGCAGTTCCTCGCCGCCTACCAGGCCGTCGAGCCCTTGAGGCTGGGCGAACTGTGGGCTTTTCCGATCATGCTGCAACTGGCACTGCTGGAAAATCTGCGCCGCGTCACAGTGCGTATCGTTCAGCGGCGCGAGGAACGCGATGCGGCCATCTTCTGGGCAGACCGTATACTCGCGGTGGCCGAAACCGAGCCGAAACGGCTGATCCATGTGCTGGCCGAGTTTGCCAATGCCGACTTGCCGCTGACCGCGCCCTTTGTGGAGGAGTTCTACGACCGGTTCCAGGCACAGGGGCCGTTCATGACTTTCGTGCAATCCTGGGTCGAGCAGAAGCTGCTCGAACAAGGAGTGATCGCAACTGAGTTGTCGGAAGCGGCCGGCCAGATATCCATCGCCAACAGCATTGGCAGCCTGCGCTTCATCGGCGCCATGGACTGGAAGCAATTCGTCGAATCGCTCAGTGTCGTCGAACAGACCTTGCGCGAAGACCCGATGGCAAGTTACGCCAGCCAGGATTTCAACACCCGCGACCACTACAGGCACGTCATCGAAGACGTCGCGCGCGGCAGCACATGTGGCGAACAGACGGTGGCACGCGAGGCCATTGTACTGGCGCAGGCGGCTGCCACGCAGCGAGGAAAACAGGACCGCACCGCGCATGTCGGCTATTACCTGATCGATCACGGGCGGCATGATCTGGAACGTGCAGTGGGTTGTCGGCTGGCGTGGAAGGTCCGCGCCATTCGCGCGATCCGGCAGGTCTGCCTGCCGCTCTACCTCGGCGCCATTCTGCTGCTGACCGTGTTGGCGACAGCGGTTTCACTTTTCTCTTTTGACAGGCTCGATCCGGATGACTGGCGCATCGGGTTTTTAGTGTTTCCGCTCATCATCGCTGCCTCGGCTCTGGCCGTCTCGCTAGTGAACCTGCTAGTCACGCTCGCCCTGCCGCCACGCGCGTTGCCACGGCTGGATTTTTCCCATGGAATTCCGGACAGTCACCGCACCATGGTGGTCGTTCCCACCCTGCTGGCAAGCCCGCAGAACGTCGATGACCTGCTCGAAGCCATGGAGATCCGCTATCTCGGCAATCGCGACCCCAATCTCTTCTTTGCCCTGCTGACCGATTTCCATGACGCACCCGAGCAAACGCTGCCGGGCGATGCGGCGTTGCTCGCCTACGCGCGTGCTGCCGTCGAGGCGCTCAATGCGACGTACCGCGAGGATCGTCCCTGCATCTTCTATCTGTTTCACCGGCCGCGGCTGTGGAATCCCTTCGAGCGGGTGTGGATGGGATATGAGCGCAAGCGCGGCAAACTCGAGCAGTTCAACGCCCGGCTCAGGGGCGGGGCGCAGGCGGCCTTCTCGGACATCTTCGGCGACCCGTCCCTTCTCCCCTCGATTCAATACGTCATCACCCTCGACACGGACACCCAGCTGCTGCGCGACGCAGCCCGCACCCTGGTGGGCAACCTCGCGCATCCTCTCAACCGGCCGATCTACGATGCCGCCAAGGGGCGCGTCGTCGAAGGCTACGCGATCCTGCAGCCGCGCGCCTCGATCAGCCTGACCAGTGCGGGGCAGTCGCACTTTACCCAATTGTTCGCCGGTGACCCGGGGCTCGACCCCTATACGCGCGAGGTATCGGATGTCTACCAGGACGTGTTCGGGGAAGGCTCCTTCATCGGCAAGGGCATCTACGATGTGGACGCGTTTCGTCAGGCCGTCGACGGGCGCTTTCCGGAAAACCTGATTCTCAGTCACGACTTGCTGGAAAGCGGGTATGCGCGTTCAGCTCTGGTGACCGACGTCGACCTGATTGAAGAATACCCGGCCAGCTACGCCAGCGAAGCGAGCAGGCGCCACCGCTGGATACGCGGCGACTGGCAGCTGGCTGGCTGGCTGCTGCCGCGCGTGCCGGGTCCCGGTTTGAACGGCGCGAAGCCAACGCGGCAGGTGAACCCGCTGTCGGCCTTGTCGCTGTGGAAGCTTTTCGACAACCTGCGGCGCAGCCTGGTGCCGCCAGCGCTGTTTGCCTTGCTGGCAGGCGGCTGGCTGCTGGGCCCGGGGTCCGTATGGTTATGGTCCCTGCTGGTCGTAACGGTGGTGTTTCTGCCCACCCTGGTGTCCACCGTGGTCGAACTCATCCGCAAGCCTGAGGAGCGTGATTGGCTGGTGCACCTGAGCCTGACCGGCAAATCCGCAGGCCGCCCGCTTGCACGCATCCTGCTGACTCTGATTTTCTTGCCCTATGACGCGCTTATCGCTCTCGGGGCGATCCTGTGTTCGGGGGTGCGCATGCTGTTCACGCGGCGCGGCCTGCTGCTGTGGCAACTGACCACCTACGCACGCCGCAACGCGCGCTGTACGCTGACCGATTTCGCGATGGAAATGTGGATCGGACCTGTTCTGGCGGTGACGCTGGGGATTGCACTGGGCGCCACCCAGCCGCCGACAGCATGGATTTTTTCCGCACCGGTCCTGTTGTTGTGGCTGCTGTCGCCGGTCATCGGCTGGTGGATCAGCCGCCCGCTGGTGTCTCCCGCCCCCGACTTGAGCATGGCGCAACGCGCGTTCCTGCGGACGTCGGCCCGGCGCACCTGGCGCTACTTCACAGACTTCGTCGGCCCGGATGATAACTGGCTGCCACCCGACAACTTCCAGGAATACCCAGCGCCGGTTATTGCCTCGCGCACTTCGCCCACCAACATGGGCATGGCGTTGCTGGCCGACCTCGCTGCGGTCGATTTCGGTTACCTCACGACGAGAGAATGCCTGCAGCGCATCGACAACACGCTGACCTCGATGGAAAAACTGGAGCGCTACCACGGCCATTTTTACAACTGGTATGACACCCGCACTTTGCAGCCTCTGCATCCGCAATACGTCTCGTCGGTGGACAGCGGCAACCTGGCCGGCAGCCTGCTCACCCTGCAAGCGGGGCTGGTCGAGCTGAAGCATCAGCCGCTGCTGTCGCCGAATGCGTTGCAAGGCTTGCAGGACACCTTGCAAGTGCTGGCCGAAGAGCTGCCTGCCAACCCTGCCCCCGAGCTTGCGAAGAAAGTCATCCTGCTGCAGGACACCCTGCGCGCGCTCACGGCAGGCGCTCCACCGCCGACGCTGGCTGCCGTCACCGACGCCCTGCAGGAGATCCACCGCGTCGGCGGGGAGCTGGTTGCCTGGCTGCCTCAGAATATCGATATCGAAGGCGAGCTGGCTTACTGGACACGGGCCTTCGACGCGCAGTTCCAGGCTCTTCGGGAGGAGCTGGCCGACGCGCATTCGGCAGGCGTGCGGGTCCAGCTCGGCGTCATCGACGATCTGCTGCAGCGTTGCCACGCATTGGCCGAGATGGATTTTGATTTTCTCTATGACGCCACCAGCGGGCTTCTCACCATCGGCTACGACGTCAGTGAACGGCGCCGCGATACGTCCTGCTACGATCTGCTGGCATCGGAAGCGCGTCTGGCCAGCTTTCTGCTCATCGCGCAGGGACAAGTCCCGCAGACGCACTGGTTCGCGCTCGGCCGTCTGCTCACCAGTCATGGCAGCAACATCAGCCTGATTTCGTGGAGCGGCTCGATGTTCGAGTACCTGATGCCGCAGCTGATCATGCCGAGCTACGCGAACACCCTGCTGGAGCAGACCTGCGAGGCTGCAGTGTCGCGCCAGATCGAATATGGTCGGCAACGCGGAGTGCCCTGGGGCATTTCCGAATCCTGCTACAACGCCACCGACATCAATCAGGTCTATCAATACCGAGCGTTCGGCGTGCCGGGCCTTGGCTTCAAGCGCGGACTGGGTGACGATCTGGTCATCGCCCCCTATGCAACCGCGCTGGCGCTGACGGTAATGCCGCAGGAAGCATGTCGCAACTTGCAGAGGCTGGCCGATCTCGGCTTCCTCGGCAGCCACGGTTTCTACGAGGCGATCGATTACACGTCCACGCGAGTGCCGCGCGGCAAGCCGTACGCCATCGTGCGCTCATTCATGGCGCATCACCAAGGCATGAGCCTGCTGGCTTTTGCGCATGTCCTGCTTGACCAGCCGATGCAGCGCCGCTTCATGTCCGACCCGCTCGTGCGGGCGACCGAATTGCTGCTGCAGGAACGGGTGCCGAAGAAGGGTGCGACGCTGCACCCGCACGCCGCCGAAGTGAACGCCGCCGCCCGCCCGCCCAGCGCTGAAACCGGCGCAATCATGCGCGTGTTTACCGAACCGAACACGCAGCTCCCCGAAGTTCATCTGCTGTCGAATGGTCGCTACCATGTGATGGCGACCCATGCCGGCGGTAGCTACAGCCGCTGGCGCGACTTCGCCGTCACCCGTTGGCGCGAGGATGCCACAGCCGATAACTGGGGCACTTTCATCTACCTGCGCGACCGTGACAGTGGGCGCTACTGGTCGGCCGCGCATCAACCGACCCTGCGCCGTGCCGATCGCTACGAGGCGATTTTCGTCCAGGCGCGGGCCGAGTACCGGCGGCGCGATCAAGCGATCGAAGCACACACCGAGATCAGCGTGTCCCCGGAAGACGACGTCGAGATCCGTCGCGTCACGCTAACCAACCATTCGTCGCGGCGCCGCCGCATCGAGGTCACGAGCTACGCCGAAGTAGTGTTGGCGCCATTGAATGCCGACCTGGCGCATCGCACCTTCAGCAACCTGTTCGTACAAACTGAAATCCTGCCCGAACTCCAGGCAATTCTCTGCACCCGACGTCCCCGCACACCGGGCGAACAAGTGCCGTGGATGTTTCACCTGCTGGCCGCACCCGGCGCGGTGGCCGACACGCCATCCTACGAGACCGACCGCGCGCAATTCATCGGGCGCGGTCGCACGGTCGCCAACCCTCAGGTGCTGGATGGCAGCGACAGCCCGTCGACCCTGTCGAACACTGAGGGCTCCGTGCTCGATCCCATCGTGGCAATCCGCCGCACTCTGACCCTGTCGCCCGACGAATCGGCGTGCGTGCAGATCATCTCCGGGGTCGCGGACACGCGCGAGGCCGCCTTGGCCCTGCTCGAGAAATATTGCGACCGCCACTTCGTCGAGCGCGCGTTTGAAATGGCCTGGTTCCAGAGCCAGGAGGTGCTGCGCCACCTCAACGCCACCGAGGCCGATGCCCTGGTCTTCAGCCGCCTGGCCAGTTCCGTCATTTACGGCAACGCCCTGCGCCGTGCCGCGCCCGGCATCATCGCCCGCAACCACCTGGGGCAGTCCGGGCTGTGGCGCTTCGGCATCTCGGGCGATCTGCCGATCGTGCTGCTGCTGATCGGCGATATCAACCGCATCGATCTGGTCAAGCAGGTGCTGCAGGCACATGCCTATTGGCGCATGAAGGGCCTGGCTGCGGACCTGGTAATCGTCAACGAGGATTTTTCAGGCTACCGCGCGGCGCTGCAGGAACAGATCATGGGGCTGATCAACGGGGGGCCAGAAGCACAGTTGATCGACAAGCCGGGCGGGGTCTTCGTGCGACGCTCTGAAGAACTGAGCGAAGGGGAGCGAGTGCTGCTGCAGACGGTCGCGCACATCGTCTTCAACGATACGGGCGAGACCCTGATCGAGCAGGTAGAGCGCCGCGTGCCTGTCGAGCGGGCGGCGGACCGGTTGGAACCCTCGCAGAAGGCAGGCTCCGAACCGGTTTATCCGCTGGCGCCGCGCGAGCGCATTTTCAACAACGGACTGGGCGGTTTCACCCCTGACGGGCACGAATACATCATCACCCTCGAACCTGGCCAGACCACGCCAGCACCCTGGGTCAACGTGATCGCCAGCCCGCATATCGGCACGGTCGTCAGCGAGAGCGGCGGCGCGTACACCTGGGTGGAAAATGCGCATGAGTTCCGGCTCACCCCCTGGCACAACGATCCGCTTTCGGACAGCAGCGGCGAGGCGCTCTACATTCGCGATGAGGAAACCGGGGTGTTCTGGTCGCCGACGCCACTGCCAGCGCGCGGCCGTTCCGGCTACGTGTGTCGACACGGCTTCGGCTACAGCGTGTTCGAGCACTACGAGGCCGACATCGCCTCGGAGCTTTTCACCTACGTCGCCATGGACGCCCCGGTGAAGTTCCTGGTGGTCAAGCTAAGCAACCAGTCGAATCGCGCACGCAGCCTTTCGCTCACCGGGTATTGGGAACTGGTACTTGGCGAGTGGCGGCATGCCAATCTGATGCATATCGTGACCGAAACCGATCCGCACAGCGGGGCGCTATTTGCACGCAACGCCTACGGCCGCGAGTGCGCCAACCGGGTGATTTTTGCCCACGTCAGCGAGCGCGAGCGGTCGGTGAGCGGAAACCGTACCGAGTTCATCGGCCGCAACGGCACGCTGTCCAGCCCGGCGGCGATGCGCAGAAAGCGCCTGTCGGGCAGGACCGGGGCTGGCCTGGATCCGTGCGCCGCGATCCAGGCCCGGATCGAACTGGCCGCAGGGCAGGAGCGCGAGATCGTGTTTGTCTTCGGCGCGGCGCGCGATGCCGACCAGGCACGGCATTTCACTCGGCAATACGGTGGACCTGCGGGTGCGCGCCAGGCCTTGGAGGCCGTGTGGGAACACTGGAATCGCACCCTGGGCGCGGTGAATGTGGACACGCCGGACCCTGCACTGAACGTGTTGGCCAACGGCTGGCTGGTCTATCAAACCCTGTCCTGCAGGGTGTGGGGACGCAGCGGCTATTACCAGTCCGGCGGCGCCTATGGCTTCCGCGATCAATTGCAGGACACCATGGCGCTGATCCATGCGACACCGTGGCTCGCCCGCGAGCAGTTGCTGCGTTGCGCCGGGCGCCAGTACCTCAAGGGCGACGTGCAGCATTGGTGGCATCCGCCCAACGGGCAGGGCGTGCGTACCCATTTCTCCGACGACTATCTGTGGTTACCGTATGCAGCCTGCCGCTATGTGCGGATGACCGGCGATACGGGCGTGCTCGATGAGTCCATTCATTTCCTGGAGGGGCGCGAACTGTACGAGGAAGAGGAGGCCTACTACGACCAACCGCAACGCTCGCCCGAGGCGGCCAGCCTGTATGAGCACTGCATGCTTGCGCTCAAGCACGGCTTGCGTTTCGGCGCTCATCAATTGCCGCTGATGGGCTGCGGCGACTGGAACGACGGCATGAATCTCGTTGGCAAAGATGGCAAGGGCGAAAGCGTATGGCTGGCGTGGTTCCTGGTCGAGAATCTCGAGCTCTTTGCCGGTCTGGCACGCGCCCGCAACGACGCGGCCTTTGCGGATGAGTGCAGCGCCCAGGCCGCGCGGCTGCGCAGCAACATCGAAGCCCAGGCCTGGGACGGTGGCTGGTACCGGCGCGCCTGGTTCGACGATGGCACGCCTCTCGGCTCGTCCAGCAACGATGAATGCCAGATCGATTCGATCAGCCAGAGCTGGGCGGTTATCTCGAATGGTGGCGATCCGCTGCGGGCTCGCCAGGCGATGGCAGCCGTGGACAAACACTTGGTGCGACGCGACCAGCAGATCATCCAGCTGCTGGACCCGCCCTTCGATATTTCAGACCTGGAGCCCGGCTATATCAAGGGCTACATACCCGGCGTGCGCGAGAACGGCGGCCAATATACCCATGCCGCGATCTGGACGACGATGGCATTCGCCATGATGGGCGACACGGAGCGTGCGTGGGAATTGTTCGCCATGCTCAATCCTGTCCATCACGGCAGCACGCCCGAGGCCATCGAACGCTACAAGGTTGAGCCCTACGTCATGTGCGCGGACATCTATGGAGTGCCGCCACACACCGGACGCGGCGGCTGGACGTGGTACACAGGGGCGGCGGGCTGGATGTACCGGCTGACCGTGGAAACTCTGCTGGGCCTGCAACTGGAAGTGGACCATCTACGCATTGCGCCATGTGTCCCGGCCGAGTGGGATTCCTACAAAATCCACTACCGTTATCGTGATACTGTCTACCATATCACCGTCAAGCGCGTCGGCGTATCATCGGGGCAGGCCATCCGTGTGTGGGTGGACGGCACCGAACGTCCCGACACACGCATTCCGCTGGTCGACGACCGCCGGGAACACTTCGTCGAGGTGGCAATCGACTGATTGAGATGACCCGAAAGAGAGAATAGAAAAGATGAGCGCATCGGAGCAACCCGCAACAAGAGAGATATCTGCATACGCCGGGAGCCCGCTGCTGCCCCACCATGTCGAGACCGTGATCATCGGGACCGGGTTCTCAGGGCTGTTGG
This sequence comes from Gammaproteobacteria bacterium, assembly GCA_030654835.1. Taxonomy (GTDB): domain Bacteria; phylum Pseudomonadota; class Gammaproteobacteria; order Pseudomonadales; family Pseudohongiellaceae; genus UBA5078. The sequence continues at coordinate 23,499 of JAURWS010000021.1, forward strand.
CGGCCATCCGCTTGCAGAAAAAGCACTGCAACGACTTTGTCTTGTTGGAGAGAAGCGCCGAGTTGGGCGGAACCTGGCAGGTCAACTCCTATCCCGGCGCAGAGGTGGACGTTCCAACCAGTCTTTACTGCATCTCGTTCATACCGTATCCGTTCAGGAAATCCTTTGCCCCGCAAAGTGAATTGCTCGCCTACACGAACCACATTATCGACAGGTTCGGCTTGCGCAAGCATGCGCGAACGAACCAGACGGTGACCAGGCTCGCTTTTGACGAGCGCGAGTGTCTGTGGCACGTGGAGACCGAGTCAGGCGAGAGGTATAGCGCCCGCTTCGTGATCGACAGCAGTGGGGTGCTGGCGAACCCGCACATTCCCATAATCAAAGGTGCGGAAACCTTCAAAGGAGCGCTATTCCACTCCGGGCACTGGGATCACTCGGTCGCCTATGAGGGAAAGCGTGTCGGGGTGATCGGCTCGGGATGTTCAGCAGCCCAGATCGTGCCGGCCATTGCCGCCAAGGTCTCCCGGTTGACATTGTTCATGGGCAAGGCGCAGTGGATTCTGCCACGCTCAGACCGGCAGTACGGTGCCGTGGAGCGTGTCGTGCGAACACTGCCGGGCATACGGCACCTCATCCGCCTGCTCGTCTTCACTTTCTATGACATGCGGTTTATCGCCTTTCGCCGCTACCCGGGAATCTCGGGCGTCAGTCAACTCATGAAGGACCATTATCGGCGCCGGTTGCAGGAGCATCTGGACAAGTACATCAAGGACGACACGTTGCGGCAGCACATGCTGCCCGATTACGAGTTGGGCTGTCGGCGGGTCATACCGACCAATACCTATCTTCCCGCGCTGTCCCTTGCCAATGTCGATGTGGATATAAGCGGGATTGAAGGCATCACGCCCCAAGGCATCAGGACCAAGGATGGCAAGGATATCCCCTTGGACATCATCGTCTACGCCACGGGATATTTCGCGTATTCGAACATGAAGAAGGCACTGACGTTTCAGGTCGACGGGCTGGACGGCCGCAACCTCAACAGCGAATGGGAAAAAGAGGCGGTCTCTTACAAGGGCATTACCGTTTCCGGTTACCCCAACTATTTCAAGGTGAACGGTCCGAACACCGGCACCGGACACAGCTCGCAGATTTCCTACATGGAGGTGGCAACTGATTACATTGTGCAGGCCATTTGCGCTGTGAAACGGGACAAGAGCATCAAGGCCATTGATGCCAGACGCGACCTGCAGGATACCTACGTCGCCAACATGAGAGGAAAGATGCAAAAGACGGTCTGGCAGAACGCCACCTGCACTGCCTTTTACCGGAAAAACATGACCGAAGAGGTCACCAGTCTCTCGCCGGAACCGGTGACCGGATTCATCCTTTCCCGCAAGTGGTTCCGCTTGAGCGACTATCGTCAGCTGAAGTGAACGTCTGCGAGCAATTGGTCACGAAACCCTTCCAGTTCCTGCTGCCGGGTCTTGCTGGTTTGCGGATACTGCAAGTCCAGGTCGCGATAATGCTTCAGGATGATGTCAGCAATAATCAGCCTGGCATTCGCCTTGTCATCCGCAGGTACCACATACCAGGGAGCATCCTGAGTGCTGGTGGCACTCAGACAGGCTTCGTAGGCAAGCATGTACTGGTCCCAGAATCTGCGTTCAGTTAAATCCCCTTCACTGAATTTCCAGTTTTTCCCCGGGTTGTCGATCCGTGCCAGGAACCGCTGCTGCTGCTCCTCTTTGGACATATGCAGGAAAAACTTGATGATCCGGGTACCGTTACGATGCAAGTGCGCTTCCATCTCGACTATCGACTGGTAGCGTTGGTCCCAGATCGTGTGCACATCCAGTTCTTTCACCGGTAGCTTCTGGGCCAGCAGAATCTCCGGATGCACCCGCACTATCAGCACTTCTTCATAGTACGATCGATTGAAGATTCCGATTCGTCCCCGTTCTGGCAAACATTGATTGGTCCGCCACAGAAAATCGTGATCCAGGTCTGTGGGGCTCGGATGTTTGAAACTGAATACCTGACACCCTTGCGGATTGATGCCACTCATGACATGGCGAATAGCGCCATCCTTGCCTGCCGCATCCATGGCCTGAAAAACCAGCAGCAGGGCATAGCGGTCGGACGCGTAGTGCAATTGCTGAAGGTCGCTGAGTTCTTCAACCTGCATGGCAAGCAATTTGCGGTAATCTTCGCTGTCTTCGTAGTACGGCTTTACCCGTGTCCGCCGTTTGGAAAGCTGCACGTTTGTTCCGGGTTTGACACGGAAACTGCTGATATTGATCTTCATGTTGTCGTTCCCTTCTGCCCGCTGCATGGCTGCCAGTCGACTGGCATTTTCACTGGCCAGGATATTGTCGCACCAGTGAGCGTCCAGTGGTACGGTAGTGGAACACATACACTCTGCAGTACACATAGACTTTTTTGGCATTTGAATCCAGCAGGCATCCCATGACAGTCACTCGCAATTTCCCCGAAGACGGCCGCTATTTTCAGCGCATGGCCCCGACACCACTGGTGCCGGTGCAGCTCGAGCTAGGTCAACCACAGATCTGGTGCAAGCTGGAATTCCTCAACCCCAGTGGCTCCACCAAGGATCGTATTGCGCGTTACATGCTGGAAAAAGCCTGGCGGCAAGGGCAGATTCGTTCAGGTAGCTGGGTCACCGAAGCATCCAGTGGCTCCACCAGTCTCGCCCTCGCTCTGGCTTGTGCGCAACTCGATCTGCGCTTTCTGGCGGTAATGCCAGAGGGTGTCAGCAACGAACGCCTGCTGGGCATTCGCGCCTATGGGGGCGAGGTACTCAGTTTGCCCAAGGCAGAAGGCATGGCAGGCGCCATCGGCCGTGCCTCTGCAGAAGCACAGCAGCGTGGCGGCATCTGCACACGTCAGTTCGAGAACCCTGACAATCCCGAAGCCCACCGCCTGTGGACCGCACAGGAAATTCTGGCGCAACTGCCCGGCAGCCATATTGATGCAGTAGTGTCCGGTGTTGGCACCGGCGGCACCCTGGTGGGCTTGTATGAAGGCTTTACCCACAGCGGCTGTCAGACCACGCCGGTACTCGCCCGCCCGATCAACCACGGGCTGATCAACGAGCTCGAATGTTGCAGTTTCAGCAGCCGCATCCCCGGCGTGATGGACGGCATGTCGCACATCTTCAGCCACGAACGCCTGCCCGGCTTGCTGGAAATCGCCGTGGACGACGAACTGGCGCTCAACACCACGCGCCTGTTGATCCATCACGGCTTTCCGGTCGGCCCGAGCTCCGGCCTCAATTTTGCCGCCGCACGTCTGGCTGCCGCGCAACTACCCCGTGATGCCTGCATCGTTACCGTGTTTCCGGACCGCATGGAACGCTATTTTTCCACCGAATTGTTTCAGCAGTTTCGTTGAGAGTGCCAGCAGTTCGCACATCAGGTCACTTCCGGCTTTGTGCCTGGCACCAGAAATACCGGCAACTCATCGGCAGGTTTTTCCGCGAATTCCGTGTCCGTCAGGCGGGCATAAATTTCTATCAGTGTGCCATCCGGATCTTTCAGCCACAGCTCGTGCAAGGGAGTTCCCTTCCAGGTCGTGCGTGGTGGCTTTTCAATGTGTGCACCAAAGGACACTGCTCGATGATAGGCATCAACCACCGAACATCGGTCTGCCACACCGATGCCGAGGTGATACAGGGTGTCCTGATGCAGCGTCTTGCCGTCGGAGACTACCAACACAAAATTGAGGTGCAGGTCTGGCCGAATGAAGATTGCGTAACGATGAGTCCATTCCTTTGGCCAGCTATTCAGAAGCCAGGCGTAAAAGCGCACGCTGGCCGGCAGGTCAGCCACGCGGACGCTGCTATGAAATTCCCACGCCTGTGGCCCTTCGGGCAGATCAAGCAGCTCGCGCAAAACTTCAAGGCGCGCCTTGATGTGATCGCGTGCAGTGCGAAAGCGGGCCTGAATTGCTTCGGCACTTTTGTCAGGAAAATCGGAGTCGCCAGCGCGGGGAGCAGGGTCGGTGATGGGCCAGTGGAGCCGTTTGACCTTGCCGGGCAGAACCGGACAAACCTCTTCCGCGCACAGCGTGACGACCATATCGATCGTGGCAGGGTCGATGGTATCCACCGACTTGCTCTGCTGCTGCCGGATGTCGATGCCGAGTTCCGCCATGGCGGTAATGGCATGAGGATTGACTTGTGTCGGCATGGAACCAGCGCTCATCACGTCGGCGCGGTTGCCCAAGAGCTGTCGCGCGAGGCCCTCGGCCATCTGGCTGCGGGCAGAATTAGCGACACACAGGAACAATATTCGGGACATATTCACTTCACTCCTCAGGGCTTGCTGGATGCGGTGCCAGGAAACCAGCCCTGCGTGCGATTGGCAAAGGCGACCAGTGATAGCATCACCGGGACCTCGACCAGCACCCCGACCACGGTGACCAGCGCCGCACCGGAATTGAGCCCGAATAGACCGATCGCCACGGCCACCGCCAGTTCGAAGAAATTGGAGGTACCAATCAGCGCGCAGGGCGCTGCCACATTGAACGGGACTTTCCACAAGCGTGCTGCGCCATAGGCGATGGCAAAAATGCCGTAGGACTGGATCAGCAAGGGTATGGCGATCAATGCAATCAGCAAGGGTTGATCAAGGATGATCTGTCCTTGAAAACCAAACAACAGCACCACCGTGCCCAGCAGGCCAAGTATCGACAGTGGTTTTACGCGGGCGTTGAAGCGTGACACCGCGAGGTCGGCATGAGCCGGGCTGTCTGCCGCACGGCTGAGTTGCAGTCGCGTGATGACTCCCGCGAGCAGCGGAATCAGCACATACAAACCGACGGAGAGGATCAGGGTCGCCCATGGCACCTGAATGTCGGTCACGCCCAGCAAAAAAGCCACCAGCGGTGCAAAAGCGAAGATCATGATCACATCATTGAGCGCCACCTGGGCCAGCGTGTAGGTAGCGTCACCACGGGTCAGTTGCGACCAGACGAACACCATGGCGGTACACGGCGCCGCGCCCAGCAGGATCAGGCCGGCGATGTATTGGTTGGCGTTGGCCGGGTCGATCAGGTCGACAAAGAGATAGTGGAAGAACAACACGCCAAGGCCGACCATGGTGAAGGGCTTGATCAGCCAGTTCACCACCAGCGTAATGATCAGCCCCTTGGGCCGCTCGTGAATGCGCTTGAGGCTGGAGAAATCGACCGATACCATCATCGGATAGACCATGAACCAGATCAGTCCCGCCACGATGAAGTTGACCGAGCCGTATTCGACGCTGGCCAAAGTTTGAAATACCCCTGGCAGCAAGCTGCCCAGACCGATACCCGCCGCGATGCACAACGCCACCCACACGGACAGGTAGCGTTCGAAAAATCCAATTGGCGAGCGAGTGCTCATGCAGAATCTCCTTGCTGTATTCCTTTCCATATTTCGACTATACAACAATAGTTGCTGTATCAATATGACAGTTTCCTTTTCGCCTTTTCGCTGTCATCAAACTGACTATCACGTGTCATCCCCGCTTCACATTCTTGTGTTTAACTCCCCGTGTTAACTCTTTGCCTTTGAAACATCCAGGTAGAGAGTTCCGCATTCCAATTTTGGTCTTTGGAGTTGAGTGACACATGGTGCCCGTTGAAGAAATGAAGAAATGTAACGAATCCCGTCGTAATTTTCTTGCCTGGGGGTCGTTCAGCTTTGCGGCATTCCTGATGAATGGTGCCGGGACGTCTTTGTTTGCTGCAGGCAATGAATCCGCGTTGCCTTTGTTTTCGAACCCTGCCGCGCTCGGTGAACTCGGCGCCCCGGACGAAAACGGTCTGCGTCTGCTGCCTGGGTTCCGCTCGCGCATCATCGCGCGCTCTGGTAAGCCGGTCGTGTCGTCAGCGGAATACCGCTGGCACAATTCACCAGACGGTGGTGCCACCTTTGCTACACCCGATGGCGGATGGATCTATGTCTCCAACAGCGAAGTAAAGACCGAAGAAGGCGGGGGCGGTGTTGGCGCGGTACGTTTCAGTGCTGCTGGCGACATCACCGATGCCTATTCCATCCTCTCGAACTCCAACAACAACTGCGCTGGCGGCAAAACTCCCTGGCAAACCTGGCTGTCCTGCGAAGAGGTCGACCGTGGTCTGGTCTGGGAATGCGATCCCTTTGGAGTGAAGCCCGCTGTTGCCTTGCCAGCGCTTGGTCGTTTCAAACACGAGGCCGTGGCAGTCGATGCGGTCAACTCACACCTCTACCTCACCGAAGACGAAGCAGATGGCGGCTTTTACCGCTTCATCCCCGCCAATGCCTTGCCCGATCTTTCTGCCGGCACGCTGCAAATTGCGGAAGTCGTGGCGAAAGGCGCCACGCGCCACATCGTCTGGCATGACGTGCCGGATCCTGCAGCTAGCACTGTGCGTACCAGTCTGCAGGTGCCAGCTGCCTCTCATTTCAAGGGTGGCGAAGGCATCGCTTGGACCGAAGGGCTCGTGTATTTCACCACCAAGGGCGACAACCGGGTGTGGCGCTTTGATATCCGTTCCAACCAGATTGATGTTATCTACGATTTTGCCAGCGCCACGATGCCGCATTTGAGTGGCGTGGACAACGTCACTATCACCGCTTCCGGCGATGTGCTGGTGGCGGAAGACGGCGGCGACATGCAGATTGTCCTGCTTGGCCCGGACGGGCTGGTGCTGCCTGTCGTGCAGATCACGGGCCAGGAAGCATCCGAAATCTGTGGACCAGCGTTCGATCCAGCGTTCCAGTATTTGTATTTCTCCTCGCAGACTGGCCCCTCCAACCGACCTGACGACGGCATCCTCTATGAAATCAGTTACAGCCACTAAATAGAAAAATTACATCACGCTCGTGGTATTCGACCTCTCCTGGCAGGACGCTATGGCATGCTGCGCAACCGTGGTCGTCAGGGGCTGCCGCTGAATCTGGATGCCTGGGACGGTTATCCTGAAAACCGCTCGCGCGCGCTGCAAGCATTTCGCGAGTACGCCAATAATGTCGTGGTGCTGGCGGGAGACACACACAGCTCCTGGGCCTTCGACCTGCACGCGGACGACAACCAGATTGTAGCGGTGGAGTTCGGGACGCCTAGCGTCACTTCACCCGGCTTCGAGAATTTCCTCGCGCTGCCGGAAGGACGCCTAGAGGAAGCCACCATGCAGGCGAGCCCGGAATTGAAGTACATGAGGGCCAATGGTCGCGGTTGGGTGGAACTGAATGTGCAGCGCGACAAGGTCCGTGCTACCTGGCACTTTGTGTCGACAATTACCGACCGCAGCTATGAATTAGTGTCAGGTGCAACGCTTGAGACTCTGGCAGGAAATCCTGCCATTCGGCACGTGTGATTTCCTTACCCTGTGGGAGCGGGCGGGCCCGCTCCCACAAGTGACTCCGCTCCTCTGTGCGCGGTAGCACACAGATATCGGCCGACCAATTCTCCAAGCTGGGACACTGCAGAAGCATATTGGCCATGCTGTTGAGGTGTTCCTTGAAAACACGCTATTTCGTTGTCGTTTCCCTTGTCGGGGCGATCTTGCTTGTATTGTTGTTGCTGGGCATGTCGTTGTGGGGGTTGAACCAGCTGGAAGCTACTGCAGAATCCCGGGCACATACCCGCGACGTCATCAGGCTGGCAGATGGCCTGATGTCTGAACTGAAGGATGCGGAGACTGGCCAGCGAGGGTTCCTGCTGACTGGCGAGGACGTATATCTGGAACCCTATCTGGCAGCTCAGGTTGATATCACGCGGATGCTGCAGCAATTCGACCGGTCAGAGTCCGGGCGGTCTACCTATTCCCACATCAGGGAAGCTGGCGTCATGATTGACACCAAGATGAAGGAGTTTGCCAGCCTCATAGATATGCGTCGCCAAGGCGACATGGCTGGCCTGGTTGTACGCATGGGCAGTGCTGATGGCAGGCAACTGATGGACGCGATCCGCGCCACAATGTTCGCTTTCAACATCGAAGAAGAGGCCACGCTGGCAACGCAGGAAATCGAGTTCCAGACGAACATGACTCGCCTGCTTGCCTCTATCGTTGGCGTCGGTGTTTTCATCCTTGCGCTTGCGCTCGCGTTCGTCTATCTGATGTATCGCGATTCACAGCAGCAGTTACAAAACCGGATCAATCTTGAGACTCGCCACTTGCTCGATCGCCTCCAACTGCAAAATGTTGAACTGGCCAACGCCAGGGATGTTGCAGACAAGGCCAATCTGGCCAAATCGGATTTCCTGTCCAACATGAGCCACGAAATCCGCACACCAATGAACGCCATCATCGGCATGTCACACCTCGTTCTCGGCACTGAACTTACGCTGCGGCAGCGCGAATATGTCAAGAAGATTCAGGGCGCCAGTCGCCACCTGCTCAGCATCATCAACGACATTCTCGATTTTTCGAAAATAGAGGCCGATAAACTCACCATCGAGCACACCGATTTCGAGTTTGCCAAGGTGATCGACAACGTGGCGAACCTGATCGCGGAGAAAGCCACTGCCAAGGGTCTGGAACTGGTGTTCGACATCGACAAGGATCTGCCATCGCGGCTGGTCGGCGACCCGTTGCGCCTGGGGCAGATTCTGATCAATTACGCCAACAATGCGGTAAAGTTTACGCAGCAAGGGGAGATCGACATTTCTGTTCGCGTCAAGGAACAGACTGACCAGGACGTGCTCATTCTCTGCACCGTTCACGACACCGGCATCGGCCTGGATGCGGTGCAGATCGGCAAGCTGTTCAAGAAATTTTCTCAGGCAGACAGCTCCACCACTCGTGAATTCGGGGGCACCGGCCTCGGCCTTGTCATTGCGAAGAAGCTGGCGGGATTGATGGGCGGAGAAGTCGGTGTGGAAAGTACGCCCGGCAAGGGAAGCGATTTCTGGTTCACCGCCCGCTTGAGCAAGAGCACTGTGCGCGAGCGCAAACTGGTGCTCTCCCGCGACCTGCAAGGCAAACGCGTCCTCGTGGTCGACGACAATGACAGTGCACGACTTGTCATGAGGGAAATGCTGAGCACTATGGGCTTCGAGGTCGATCTCGTCGAATCCGGCGCAAGTGCCATCTCTGAAGTAAGCCGCGCAGACGCGCAGGGAAAACCCTATGTCATCGTCTTCCTCGACTGGCGCATGCCAGGCATGGATGGCAACGAGACTGCCGCTCGGCTGAAAGCGTTGCCACTTGCCCAGGCTCCCCATTTGATGATGGTCACTGCTTACGGCCGCGAGGAGGTTATCAAGGGAGCCGAGCATTCAGGCATCGAGGACGTGCTCGTGAAACCGGTCAGCCCATCGATGCTCTACGATTGTGTCGTCCGCGTGTTGGGCGGGGCCGACGACGGGGAGCGTTCAGCCTCAGACGCACCCTCGGCCACTCTCACCCAACTGGCCACCATCAAGGGTGCCAGAGTCCTCGTGGTGGAAGACAACGACCTCAATCAGGAAGTGGCATGTGAATTATTGCGGGAGGCCGGGTTGGTTGTCGATCTCGCCGGCAACGGCCAGATTGCGGTAGACAAGGTCAAGGCCGTGCACTACGACCTGGTGCTGATGGACATGCAAATGCCAGTCATGGACGGAGAGACGGCGACGCGCATCATCCGCAAGGACCCACGCTTCAAGGATCTGCCGGTGGTAGCGATGACAGCCAACGCCATGCAGGGTGACCGCGAGCGCTGCCTGGCCTCGGGTATGAACGATCATGTACCCAAACCGATCGAACCCGAGGACTTGTGGAAAGCGTTGCTGAAGTGGATCAAGACCCAAGGCATTGAGGCCTCGGTTGAGCAAGAGCCAATGGACCAGGTGATGGAGGATCCAGTGCTGCCCACAAGTATTGAAGGGCTGGACATGGTCAACGGCCTGCGGCGCGTGCTTGGCAAGAAGGCGCTGTACCTCTCAATGCTGCGCAGGTTTTGCGCTGGCCAAAAGGCCGCTGCAAATGCAATAGCAAAGGCCCTTGATGCGCAAGACTGGGGACTTGCCGAGCGGCTTGCTCATACACTGAAAAGTGTTGCAGGCAACATCGGCGCTGGCAGTTTGCAGCAAGCGGCAGCACAGCTGGAGGCAGCAATCGTGCAGCAATCTGCGCGCACTGCCCTTGATATAAAACTGCGAGAACTGGCAGTGCTGCTTGGGTATTTCATTGCAGAACTGGAGGAAAAACTTCCACACGAACTGGAGTCGGCGTCGGTTGCAGTGGATTCTCAGGTGCTCAAGACTATCTGTGCCGAACTCGATGCCCTGTTGGCCGACGATGACGCGCATGCAGGTGAGATACTTGAAGTCAATTCAGCCATGCTGAAAGCAGCCTATCCAGACCATTATCGCGAGCTGGAAGCCGGCATCCTGGCCTACGATTTCAGGGCGGCACTGGCAGCGTTGCGCACTGCTGTCAACGGAGCGCCCCTACACCATGAATGAATACCTCGAAGCAACAGTCGGCCCGCTGGAAAGGGCCACGGTACTGGTAGTCGACGACACCCCGGACAACCTGTCCTTGATGAACGGCCTGCTCCGCGAACACTACAAGGTGAAGATTGCCAACTCGGGGGAAAACGCCCTCAGGATCGCCGCAGCGATTCCACCGCCACAGCTTATTCTGCTGGATATCATGATGCCGTTGATGGACGGCTACGAAGTATGCCAGCGACTCAAGCGGGACCCGCGCACGATGCATATCCCGGTAATTTTCCTGACTGCGAAGGATCAGGTAGAGGCAGAAGAGAAAGGCCTGGCGCTCGGAGCAGTCGACTACATCACCAAGCCGGTCAGTCCCCCTATCGTCCTGGCGCGCGTGAAGACCCACCTCGCACTCCAGGCGGTCGACAATTTCCTGCGTGACCAGAATGAGTTCCTCGAAACCGAAGTGGCCCGACGAACGCGGGAGGTTGCGGCAATCCAGGACGTGACGATCCTGGCAATGGCGTCAATGGCTGAGACGCGTGACACGGAAACTGGGAACCACATTCGCCGCACCCAGTTCTACGTCAAGGCCCTCGCGGAACGCCTGCGCAGGCACCCGCGTTTCGCGTGGTACCTCACCGATGCCAACATCAACATCCTCTTCAAATCGGCACCCTTACACGATATCGGCAAGGTGGGCATACCGGATCGTATTCTGCTCAAGCCCGGTCGTTTGGACCCAGAGGAGTTCGAGATCATGAAGACCCATACGACGCTCGGGCACGATGCCATCGCGCACGCCGAAACTGCACTTGGGACCAGTGTCGAGTTTCTGTCCTGTGCCAAGTCCATCGCACTTTCCCATCAGGAGAAATGGGATGGCAGCGGCTATCCGCAAGGTCTGGTCGGCGATGCCATCCCGATTGCAGCGCGCCTTATGGCGCTTGCCGATGTCTACGATGCCCTGATAAGCCGTCGCGTGTACAAGGAAGCCATGGTGCACGAGAAGGCCATGCAGATTATTGTCGAAGGCCGCGGCTCGCATTTTGACCCGGACATAGTCGATGCTTTTGTCGTGATCCATGAAGAATTCCGCAGCATCGCTGATAGATTCTCGGATGCGGTCAGTCATCCTCAGGCGTTGAAATGAGGGTGGAAGTCCCATCAAGGAGCTTTTTAACGCGCTGCGCCAGCCACTGGCAGCCGATGTGTTCCTGCTCCAGCCGTAGTCCCGTGCGAATGCGGTTATCGCGCAGATCGTCGTAGAGGTCCCTCTCTTCGGAAGTCAGTCTATGCAAGTCTGCCACCAAGGGCTTGTCTTCGAGCCCCCAGACGAGGGCATGTGCATCAAGGGTTTCTCTGTCCATCAAAAACGAATCCACGTGAACGAAGTAGCCACGCAGTTGATCCAGGATGCCAAAGCCATGGGTATCGATATCGCCCCAGTAATGGATTGAACAGTTTTTCAGCCAATGGCTGCATCCCAAGGCATCCCAGCCGTAGCCCGCACCAAAAATAACGATGGCATCAGGAACCTGCAGAAATGCGAGAAAGTTGGTCTCGTTCTCGGTGATGAATACATGCTTCACGTCGAGCCTCAAGCGACTGAAACTGTCGGCATCCAGTGTCACGTCGGGGCATTCCGAGCCAGGTATAGCCCGCATCGCAGGATCAAGTACACGAAAACGAATGCGCGTTGGTTTTTCTAGAAAGCCATAGCGGGCGGCAAACTGGCTGGTGCCGGTTTTGCTGTGATCCACAGCATCGGCAGGTAATACCAAATCGAACAACTCGGCCAACACACTGCGATGCGCCTCGATGAATTTGCTGTGCACTCCAGGTAAATCAACCTGTCGCAAGTGAATGGCAGGGCGAGGGTGCGCGACAAGCCATGCCACAACTGCCAGCAATCGGGGCCACTCAGCGGATAGTTCCAACGCCTGCAGGGGGCGCTTTTCCAGCCAGGACAGCAAAGCGGGGTGTGTTTGCCGGGTGGCGGAAACCTGGGCCGAAAAGCGCTCCCATTCTCGGCGCTTGCCCAACCAGGTCAACGCATCCTCCATGGTCTCGATCCACACACTGGTCGGCAGTTTTTGCGCCCCCTGGACGCGATGTCGAACTTCCTGCCACTCAACACGCACTGAATCTGCGGCCGTCAATTCAGCAGCCCAAGCGCGAACGTCGTTAAAGCGATCCGTGATATCCGCTGAACCTGGGGACTTGAGCGACAGGCGCAAAGGAAAACGCGCATTGCCCGTCACCGCGTCTCGCAGCAGTTCACCACGCTCCCACAACCGCGTTAATTGCGCTTTCAACTCCTTCGGGTTGGTCCACGTCACTCCGCCAACTCCTGTGCCGCGTGGACTGGCGCCAATGCCTTCTGCGCCCGGTATTCCTCAATGGAAAGATTGCGCAGTTTGGAGGCTCGACCGCCCTCGTTATGCACGAAGCCCACACTGGAGACATAGGGCTCGATGATGTGTATTTTTTGCAGTGGCGTCACTATGAGCAATTGCAGGTTGAGCTGCCGGAATAGTTTCAAACCATATTGTGCCGACTCATCCGAGCCGCGCCCGAAGGCCTCGTCGATAACCACGAAGCGGAACGAGCGCGAGCGCACAGCACCCCATTCCAGCCCGAATTGATAGGCCAGGCTGGCGGCGAGGATAGTGTAGGCCAGCTTCTCTTTCTGCCCACCCGACTTGCCGCCGGAATCGGAGTAATGTTCGTGCTCGCTGTTGTCTTCTCGCCAACGTTCGCTGGCGGCGAACAGGAACCAGTTGCGCACATCCGTGACTTTGGCCGTCCAGCGGCGATCCTGTTCAGATAATCCCTCGCGCCCCCGGAAGCGATCGATGATGGCCTTGACCTGCAAGAACTTGGCTTCGGAGTACTGGGCATCTTCCGAACCACCAACCGAGCCTGCCAGCGCGCCTTCGGTGCACGTGCGCAGTTCCTGCTGAAAGTCGCGGATCTCGGCATCGGGGCTGGTCTGCGATTCCAGCACGATGTAGCGTCCGGGGTTGTAGTCGATCTCACCCAGAGACTTGTTGATGTGTGCTATACGCTCCTTGATGGTTTCGCGCTCACGGGCCAGTTGGGCATTGAAGTTGGCGATTTCGTTGATCGTGTTGACGTTGAGCAGTTCTTTGAACCGCGCGACAAAGCGCGGCAGGTCGTCGCGGTTCAACTGCGTCAGCAGGTTTTCGTACTCAACGGCTGCCTCGAGGCTGGCATCGATCTCGGCAGTCTCAAGCTTGAATGCTTCCTTGAAAGACGCCATGGCCTTGATGATCTTTGCCGCCAAATCACGAATCTTTCGATCCACAGCATCGATTTTGTCTTGTAGCCAGCCGCGCACGTCCTGCTCGCGGTTATCGCAAGATTCCACGGTCAGCTGATGCTCGCCCAGCGCCTCGGCACGCATGGATTCGAGAGTCGATGCCAGAGCAGTGTCGATGACCGCGTCTTGAATCAGCGTTTCGATTTGTTGACGAAGCTCTTGCGCGTCTGAGCGGCGTTGTTCCACCTTGGCCCGTTTCTCACGCGCACCTTGCAGCTCTGTCTCTGTTTCCTTCTGCGCCGTTTGCAATGCACGCAGGTTTTCATTCAGCTGTTTAAGGACGTCCGACGCCGACTCCAGCCGACTCCGCTCATTCAGTAGTTGCGCAATCTCGGTAGCGACGCTGGCCCAATCCAGTTCATCGAACACCGTGAACTCTTCAAGGCGGGTCAACGCATCGAGACGGCTCGTGAGCCCGCCGCGCTCCTTCTGAATGTCACTGAGCTGGCTGCCGACATCGCCCAGCCGAGTTTCAAGCTGGCGGCGCTTGGCCTCCAAAGTTGCGATCTTGGCGTTATTGCTCCAGCCCAGTACATAACGGCTGCGGTCATCGATGTGGTGGCGGTCGTCTTTTTCGTGTCGGCCACTCGGGTCTTTGATCTGGCCAGCACGGGTAATCGCACGCGTCTCGCGGCGGAACTGTTCTTGCGTGGCGCAGCAGGCCACGTCGAAACGATGTGCGAGTTCGCGCTCCAGCCAGTCGTAATGGGGGGAGTTTGGCTTGACGGCCAGCTTGTGGATCAGGGAATCGCGGTGCAGATCAGGTAGCTCTGCGGCCTTGCGTGTTCGCACATGGAAGTACACCAAGCGACTGCGCAGATGGGCTCCATCCACCCATTCGGCCACGGCCTTGTAATGGGTGTCAGGCACCAGCAACGCCAGCCCGAAGCCTCGCAACAAGCGTTCGGCTGCGCCTTCCCAGTCACGCTCTTCGTCGCGCACCTGGATCAACTCGCCGGCGAAGGGCATCTCATCCGCGTTCAGACCCAACGCTGCACACATCGCAGCACGAATCTGGATCTGCTGGTCATCAATGTTGCTGCGACGACGCTTGAGGCTGTCGATTTCAGCAGTTTGCTGATCGTGTTCCAGCATGCCTTGGCGTAACGTCACGCCGTGCTCGGTGAGCGCGTTCTGCAAATCGGCATCGCGATTGCGCGCTTCTTCTCGCCAGCTTTGATACTTGCCACGCTGTGCGGCGAAGGTGGCGGCATTGGCAGCCGCTGGCTCTCCCAGCACGGTGGCCAACTCCCCGTAGCGACCGGCCTTGGTTTTGCGCGCATCCCGCACCTGTTCTTTCTTGCGAATCTCGGCAGCAAGACGCTCCAGTCGGTCGCCGCCGTTGTCATTGATAGCCTGCTTCAGCTCGTCAACTTGCAGGCCTTGCGTCTCATGGATCACGTCGAGTTTTTGCACCTGAGCATCCATGCGCTGCCATTCTTCCGCCAGCAAGCCCAGCCGCTTGTCGATCAGGCCAAGCTTCAAGCCCGCGAAGTGGGACCGCAGACTTTCACGGCAACTGCGTAAACCTTCGACCTCGGTCACCAATGCGCTGTGGCGGCCGCAGTCGGCAATCAAGGGCGTGAGCAATTCAACCTGCTGCTGGGTTTTCAGCACCGCCTGATGGGCGCGGTTGAGATCGTCGAAGTGTCCGATCAAGGCCTGAAGACGAGGACCAACCTCGAATGGTTCGAGCATATGATTGCGCACAAAGTCGGTCAGGTTGCCCACTGACTTCATCGAAACCGTCTGGTGAAACAGCTCTAGTGCCTGATCGTTCTCAATGCCAAAACGGCGGCGGAACCAAGCGGCATAGGGTGGAAAGCTGTCATGCAGCTCGGCACCCAGCCCGCGCAGCTTCTTGCGCAGTTGGGCTATGTCCGAACCGAAATGGGCGAAGTCAGAAGCAATCGATAGCCCGCGCTCCGCCCCTAGAAAGAATCGTGCCGGCTGCCCCTGCGCTTCCTTCATCCAGAACACCTGGGCCAGCGTCACTGTCTGGTCGTAGCCTGCGTTGTGGAACACGCCCAGGATGACGGAGTAACTGTTCTGGTCGCGCAAGCTAACCGGCTTGGCCGCTCCCGTCACTTCGTTGCGCTCGGATTTGTAATGCCCAAGCACGTAGGAACGCAGCGTTCGTTCCTTGCTGTCCGCCCCCGCCGCCTTGTTGTAGGCGATCCGGTTGGCAGGTACCAGCAACGTGGTGATGGCATCTACCAGAGTGGACTTGCCCGAGCCGATATCGCCCGTGAGCAGGCCATTCTTGCCATCGAGTTGCAGCGTCCACACACGGCTGTCGAAGGTGCCCCAGTTGAACACCTCCAGACGGTTCAGGCGAAAGCCGGACAGTGTGTCATCTGCACAGAAGTCCAACCCCATTGATTGCGGGTCATGCATGGCCTGCCTCCTCACTGGCATTCGTCGCGCCAGTCAGTTGTGACTGGTAAATGGCCAGCCGCATATCGAATTCAGCCAGCCATTGGGCATCGACAAAGGCCTTCAGAATGCGCCGCACCTCATAACTTGCGGTACCAGTGGATGCGCCACTGGGAGGTTTGAGTTTCTGCAGGTACCCCAGCTCGGTCACCTTGTTGATTGTGGTCTCGATCTGGTCGATCAACTTGGCTTCGTTCGGGCCACTGGGCAGAAACACCCGCACCAGCTCCACGATGTCGTCGCGGGAGAGCACCAGCCGCGTGTCGCCGCCACCGGCGTCGAATTCGGCCAGCTTCTTGCGCAACAAGGCGAGCAACAAACTCACCGCGAAGGACAAAGGTCGGCGCGCCACCAGACGCGGCAAACGGGGTGCCGGATCGTCGTCGGCGGGCTCCGGCCTGCTCTTGAGAAAGGCATAGCCTTCTGCCTCATCCAGCACCAGATCAAGATTCAGCACGGCTACGTAGTCACGCACCCGGGCCTGCAGGTTCAGCAGCGCCGCCCATTGGCGTTCGTCATCATCACGGTACTGCACGCTTTTAAGCAGGCCGATCAGCAGCACCGACAAATCGGCGGCCGGTGCCACCATTGGGTGCGCCGCAGGTATTGCGTGAGAGAATTCTTCTTCCATCCTTTGCCTCAGCTCTTGTTCTTGTCCAATGCATGAAAACCATGCATAAAAATCACGCGTGGCAGTCGTGCGCGGCGGGTGATTGCCTGACCGTCGGTAGACAACGCCTGCCAGCGGATGGGCTCGGGCGTGTCCTCATCCACCACGGTGCTGAAAGTCTCACTGCCCAGGTGCAGATAGGCTACCAACTCGGCCAGCCCTTGTTGCAAAGGCTGGTTGAGTACCAGTTCGTTCAGGGTGATCTGCGCCCGGTTCTGCAGGGCATGGCGGATGTGGCGGGTCAGGCGAGCCTTGTCGACCACTACCTGATCGAACAGCGCAGAGGGGTCAATATCCTCATCGCCCGCCTGCAAGGTCAGGTCAGCAATCACCGGCCTGATGGCCGGGGTGAACAAGGGGCGCTCCATTGCCAATTCGACATCGGCGCAAGCTTCGGCCATGTCCATCACATTGCCAACAGGCGGAGCATTCCGCAGGGCCAGCGCCTTGCTCTCGATGCCATGCAGGATGTCCATGATGCGGCGGTTTTCCAGCCAGGCCTGGTCATCAAGGAAGCGGCGTAACTGCTGCGACAAAGCGGCGACTGTGCGCTGGGTGTGCTCGCCAGCTTCCATCCAGTCGTAGTGCACGCGGCGTGTACGGCTGTCGGGTTTCAAATCCGTCACCGCAGGCAGTGCCAGCACGCGATCCAGCAGTTCGGTCAATTCCTCCTGCCGACGGCTGGAGAGCAGGAATTCCCAGAATGCGCGGAAGCTCTTGCCCTGATCGGAATCGGCAATCGCATCGCGCTCGCCCATGATGTCTTCCAGCAGCGCACCCTTGCTGCCTTCCCATAGCGCAATGCGTTCACGCACGCGCCGGTCGAGCTGGCGGAAGTTGTGTTCCACTTCACGGAAGTCGGTTAGCAACTCGCGCGCGCCCTGCACGAACTGTTGGAAGCGGTCCTTCAACGCAGTGTCATCCAACAGTGGGACATCGCCGGCCAGCACTCGCGCGATCTCGGTGTCGATGTCATCGCGCTTCTTCTGCAGTTCCGCGATGCGCTTGGCCGGGTCGGCCTCGCTGCCCTCGCTCATCTGCTTAAGCAGGTCGAACAGCGTGAGCAAGCGCGACTCGGTGCCGACGAACTGCCGCTCGGACAATTGCGCCAGCCAGGCGATAGCCTTTTCGGTGGCGGGCGTTAAATCGAACTGCGCCTCGTCCGTGCCCGGGCGGTAGAACTTGCGCAGCCAGCCCTTGTCGGGCTCAGCCCAGTCGTTAAGGTATTCCAGCGCAGGCCTGGGAAAGGCGGTTTCGCCCAGGTGCAGGCGCAGGGCATACAGCTCATCTTCCAGTACCTCCGTCAAATCCGCCGCCGCCATCACGCGGACATTAGGAACGACAAACACCCGGTGCAGAAAACTCGCCACCAATGGAGCATGGTCTGAACGCAACAAACGCCATGCCGGGTGGTGGGTGCGCAGGGCGTCGAGGGTGGCGAAGTCGAGAGTCATGGAGCTGAATCCGCTAAATCATGGAACACGGCAAACTGCTTTTTGACCTGTTCACGCAGCGTGTTGGTGTCAATAATAGAAATTTTTAGTTTCATAGCATGAGGTGGTAATCCCCCACATTTTCAAAGTGAGATCGTAGTAGAGTCAGGCCACCATGGCCACTCCATTTTTGTGTGTTTTGTACATGCCAATTCCTGGCCGTCGCGTTCGATCAGTGTTTGCATGATGCTATCCTCATGGTACGCAACGGAGCCAGTGCGTACCCTGACGCGCGCAAGAATGCGATATTCTTTTCAGGCGAGCTTGGCATAGTGCAAACTCCTTGAGGTTATCTCTGCAGTGTCGGCAGGGCAATTCTTGTTCATCACATCGGCGGCGCTGTAGCCCCGCATGCGCTTGGTGCCGACGTTGAAAATCTGAATGACACCCTTAGCATCGGTTGCAATACTCGAAAAGTTGACCTTTCAGTGATGAGACTTATTACAGAGTGTTCGTAATGCAGCACTATTTCGAAGATCCGTTCATGGGCGACCTGCGCCAATCCAGAACTGTGAGCGCCTGGATTGCAAACGAATGTTCTTGATTTCGAAGTCGACCCTCCATGATGCATCGCGCTTCAAAATTACCAACAGGGCAACCGCTATGAGTATATAGATCGTATCGATAATTCACTCTCCTCAGCCATAAAATCGCGGATTCGAACTCAATCTCATCCTGATTCCAATCCATCCGGGAGCACAGTGATGATCCTTTTCAAACGGTTAAATAGTAAGCCTCGTCAGCGATTCATATCATCTATCTACGCGGCGATATGCGCGCATCATGCACAGATGGGTTGAGCAGATCGGGTTGGGCACAACCTGTTACGGCACACACCATGCGACGAACAAAGCCCACGCTGTTCTATAAACGCACGAAGAACCTGAGGGCGGTCCAGTTGCTACTTGGACATTCCAAGATTGAGAGCGCCGTGCGCTATTTGGGTATCGACGTGGACGATGCCCTGAAGATGGCGCAACAGACTGAAGTTTGGGCATTGGGAAAAGAATTGCTGTCATCACTATGGCCGCACTCCAAACCGCCCAAAGAAGTGGTTGATGCCGGTAGCACTAGGTGTTACCATTTCGCATGACTAAATCGTCCCCAAAAGCGGTTCGAGCCTTCAAGACGGCGTGGTTTGCCAAAGAAGCTCGCAAAGCGAAGATATCCGATGGGGATTTGTGTCGAGCCATTCAGCAAGTTATTCAAGGACTGGCTGATGATCTTGGTGGTGGGGTGTTCAAGAAGCGGCTAAACGACAACATGCACCGATCAATCATTCTGGCCAAGGCAGGTAAGCATTGGATATATGCCTACCTCTATGCCAAGAAGGACCGTGAGAACATCACGCCGAATGAATTGTCAGCATTCAAAAGATTGGCGAAAGACTATGCGAATGCCGGAGAAGACAAGATTGCCACACTGTTGAGAGATGAGGAATTATTGGAGATCTGCCATGACAACTAAAACTACTACAGCAAAACCCAAGAGTGATGCATTTGCAGCCATTCATAGTGCAGCACAAGGATTGCACCGTGCTGGCGCTATCACCAAAACAACTCTGCGTGAATATGACGCGCTCTGCTTGGATTCGGTCCCGGAGTTTAATGCCAAAGACATCAAACGTATTCGTGAGCATGCTCACGTTAGCCAACCCGTATTTGCGCGCTATTTGAACACCAGTGAGTCTACGGTTCAAAAGTGGGAAACCGGCCAGAAACGCCCAAGCGGAATGGCTCTTCGATTGTTGAGTGTGGTTGAAAAGCACGGTCTTGAAGTGCTGGTCTGATCGTTACTGATTTCTCACAAGTACGAAAGTCACCTCCAAAGCAAGCGGCAATCATTGCTGTTTTCAGCAAATCTCCACAGTCCGGTTTGGCCGAACAGTTGATGTTCACTTCGCTTACCAATTTCCGTCCGCGCGCAATTAGCTGTAAGTAACCCTTATGATTGGCAACTTGCCTGCCGATTTCCGGCATGACTGAATTGGTGATGCCGAAATCCAACCGCGGATTCAACCCCAAAGCTGTCATGACATTGAGATAGGCGCCAATGGTCACAGACGGCTCACTGTTGTCGCACTGATGCGCAAAGATTTCTGTGAAAGGAAAATGTGTTTAATTGCTGGTTTTGGTCAGCGTGAAGGTGAAAGTCTTGGTGGCACCCGGGGGGATTTCCTCGGGCGTTGCCCGCAGCTGTGTCGGCGAGAAGGCATAACCACTCGGCGGTTCCAGTTGCAGGTAAGAGAAGCAATACACCTCCGTGCATGTGGCTGAAAGTGTGTGGGTTCCTGTCGCCATGGTCATGTAGTGGGAGAGGTTGGAGGAGTTGGTGTTCTTGATGACCACGCCGTCCAGTGTGATGCGGGCAAGCAGGGACACATCACCGCCAATGAAAACCCACGCCTGCCCCTGCGGAGTGGTGGCCTGAGAAACGGTGACCGTCACCGGCTGGCAGTCCTGATTGCCGCCGATATCCCTTGCGCAGATTTGGAAATTGTAAGTGCCAGCCAGTGAGGGAGTCCCCTCCAGATTGCCTGTCAGCAAATCCACTGTCATGAGTGAGGGCGGCGTGCCATAGGCGAGCGAATCCAGTCGGTAACTGTAGGGTGACGAGCCGCCGCTGACTCCGGATATGAGGGCGACATTGCAGTACTGATTGACGGTGCACGTGCCAGTGCTGGTAGTCAGCTCCACACCAAGGGCACTGACGCCACCTGTGAATGTGAAGGGCGCGACGGAATAACCGAGCCAGTTGTTGCTGTTCGCCGGATCACTGCCAGCCCGAACCGCCACCAGATAGAAACTGTAGGTGCCGTTTGCCACACCGGCGGGAAGCACCATCGCATAGAAATTATTCACCTGCAGGTTCGCCAGCCCAAAGCCCCTGGCAACGGGTTCCAGCGTGGACACCCAGCTGAGGTTGCTGTTGAGCGTCAAGATGGCGCCGCCCGGAGTGGCAAGTACCACATATAAATCGACAGCCTGTCCTGCATCGTTGGTGGGAGTGATCGCCGCCGACAGATAGAGCAGGCTTCCCGGACCGAAACTGTTTTGGTTGGTGGTCAGCTGCAGTGTCGCAGCCGAGCCGGCATGCCCTGTCAGTAAGAGAAGTGCCGCGACGCAGCTAAGCATTATTGTCTTCATGGTTTGACCGTAAGTCCTAAAGGAGGGCGGTGCTCATCCCTTGAATGTATGGCGAGAGGTTCGTGAGGTCAATGCGGCAATTTGTCCTGGCGCAAGAAACGTCAAGTTTTTCCTGCAAGAGTAGAGAGTGGGAGGGGTTCAATTACTGGCCGTTGGCCCCCAGGTTTTCAATCTCAACGGTATTATCCAGCTTCAGTTCCAGGGCAGTGACGAAGGCATTACGCAGAATGCTCAGCATGGCGGACAGGACGCCTGCGCCGACGTCCGCAATCTCTCCCGAAAACGGAATCACCGACGCGAACTGGTCTTCAGGCTGATTCTGCAGAAGCACCGCAGTGACCGCGACGATTCCCTCCCAGATATTGCGCAGCAGATTTTCCTCCTCCCCCAGGCTGAAGAACTCCGCATTGGCCAATATGGGTTTGAGATAGCCTTCGAAGCGACCGTTGGCGGACGCGAATTCCGCAAATACCGAGAACTCGCCCGCTTCCGCATCCACGCCGATGTAGGCGTTCAGCAGACCATTGAGTTCCGTCAGAGGCAGAGTCTCCAGCTGCACATCGACCTCGAAGACAGGTGGATCTGCGAGGGGACTCAATTGACCGTTGATCGCCAGGGGAGTTCCTGCACCGAAGAGACCTGTCAGGGTGGCGCTGGCAAAGGTGTCTGCGTCCGTGTCAGTTGCATTGGAAAGATTGGTGGCCAGTGCATCGATATCGTGAATGTGGACGTTGAGGGGGCGGTCAACATCTGCGTCATCGAGCCGGAAGTGGCCATCCTGGATCTCGAAGCGGTTTATCGTAAAGGGCACCAGTTCTTCGAGCAGACTGTACCAGGGCACGCCCGCACCGATCTGCTCCTGCGCGGGATCATCGGCGGCGATCAAGTGCACCTCTGGAGAAAACAGTTCCACCTCGCCCACTACGGCACCGTCCAGCAGCGCTCTCCATTCGAGTGAGATGGCAGCCCGTGGCATCCAAACGAATGGTTCAGTCGTGTCGACGCCCCTCTTCTCGATGACCAGGTTCACAATGTTGTATTCCCCGCGCCAAAGCGCGAGGTCGATGTCCTCAAGATGCCCGCTATATTCTTCCAACGAAGCGAGGCGTGAGTTGATCTGATCCTTGACGATAAAGGGCAATGCCGCTCTGAGTCCGACGAGCAACAGCAGAGTGACCCCGATCACCACTGCAGTACGGTGCCTTTTTATTCTGTTTTGGGCCATGTCGTCATCTCGGCAAATTGGGTGCGATCAGGCAGTGTAACTCCCCTCGACGACATAGGACTGTTGTATACCGCTCTCATTGCCGGCTCGAATCAGCATGGGAGGTCTCCTGCCAAGACGATTTTGATATCAGTGCTTCATCTGGCTTATTTCGACGGCAAGTGGCAGCAGCCGGTCACTTTCTTTTTTAACCACGCCGTAGCATTCGCATGATCTTTTCGCGACACCATCCCGATCAAGCACGGTGATCTCACCAGCGTCGTATTGAATGAGCCCCGCCCTCTCCAGCGCACGTGCGACCTTTTTGACGTCGGCGGGCTTGAGACCAAGCATGTTGCCGATCAACGTCTCGGTCATGCTGATGCGAGTTGAAGGTAAGCGATCCAGACTTAACAGCATCCAGCGGCAAAGTTGTTGATCCACTGGATGATGCCGATTGCATGCTGCGGTTTGCACCATTTGCGTGATCAATGCGGAGGCGAACATCAGCAGCAGACGGGTCAGTGCGCCTCCGGCGTGAAACTCGTCTTTAAGCACCTGTGCTTTCAGTCGGTACGCATAACCGGCGTTCTGCACGATGGCCCGGCTCAACGTTGAGTCCCCGCCCATGAACAGGGCAATACCGATCATGCCTTCGTTTCCCACCACGGCGATTTCCGCCGACTCTCCGTTTTTCATTACGTAGAGCAGCGAGACGATGCAGTCGATCGGGAAATAGGCGTGACTCATGGTTTCATTCGATTCGTACAGAACCTGGCCCAGTGTCAGAGGAACCAATTCTAGATCCTTGGCCAGGCGCTCACACACTTCAGAGGACAAGGCGGCGAGAAGTGCATTTTGTTGCGGCCGGTGTTGATCGACCGTAGACGTATTTTTCAATTGAAGCTCCATTTCGAATTTTTCACGGTTCTCCCGGTATAAGGAGGAGCGCGCCCGGCCTCGGCCGGGGCGCGTTATCCGCACAGCCGCGACGCTAGCGCTTCTGTCCATCCTTGGTCTGTCCTGGCTTGCTCTGTCCATCCTTTTTCTGGCCGTCCTTGCC
Organism: Gammaproteobacteria bacterium; assembly: GCA_030654835.1. Taxonomy (GTDB): domain Bacteria; phylum Pseudomonadota; class Gammaproteobacteria; order Pseudomonadales; family Pseudohongiellaceae; genus UBA5078. Next base: position 47,275 of record JAURWS010000021.1, read on the forward strand.
CTGTCCGTCCTTTTTCTCTGCTGGCTTGCTCTGTCCTGGTTTGTTCTGTCCTTCGGCTTGTTGACCCATGATGCTGTACTCCCGTGGCTGCAGTCGAAATTGACTGTGTATTCACGGTATCCAAAAAAGTTTGCAGCCGTATGTTCGATAACCGACTTTGGACGACCGGGCGCTTGTTCGATATTCATATAGCGGGTATCGAGTTGGCTATCCTTGGGGGTGTACATGCGCAGGGCGTATGGGGTTGGCGCTAACCCACCCTGACACCAACTGCTAATCATGTTGCCTCAGGCCACATGACAAATGTTATTGAAATAGGGTGTTTTCTTGATGTTTCAACAGGAAAGCGGATACATGCGAGGCCTATTCAACCTGCCAGGTCCTCGCGGCCATTACGCCGGCCCAGGCTGCTACTCCCGTGATAAAAGTGCCCCAGGTCCAGTCGATAGCCACCATTGAGCCATGCCACTGGCGCATGATTGACCATGAAGTCAGTTCATAGGTCCCGTACGCGACAAACCCCAGCACCGCACCGTGGATCAATGCGCTGACCGGAGCGTCATTACGCAGTGCTGGCAGCCCCGCAAACCACAGGATGCCAAACATGTAAACAAGATAGAACAAGGCCGCAGGCGGTACGCGCAAGCCATCGATCAGTTGCCCGCCCAGGTGCTGCTGGAAAAGTGGCTGTATCACGGATCGCAGCATCAGGGCATCTGCGACGAGAAAGACAACGGATGTCACGACGAACAGAATGGCAATTTGCATGAGGTTTCTCATTGATAGGATTACGAGGGAAGGGGGCTGGTGGATCAGTTTTGCGGGAGAGCGGCCGTCAGTCCGGTGCTTTTTAGCGGAAATGGTGGGTTAAGATGGACATAACTCTCCGAGCCGGAGAAATGGCCGTGTCCGCATGATGTCCAGTTCTCGTCCACATGCGACGCCTGATTTGCGCCGGAAAATGCTCCTGCATTTCCGGCATTCGCGCCATCCCTGGCGCTTACCCCGACTATGCAAGTCCGAAACCTCCACTTTCGGCCAAACAAAAAAGCCCACACTTCCTTGCGGAAGCATGGGCTTGTTTGTTTGGTGGAGGCGGGGGGATTTGAACCCCCGTCCGTCAGTCCGCTGCCTTTGGATCTACATGTGTAGCGTCGTCTATTAAGTTAACCCTCGCCGGCCCGACGGGCAGGGCGGTTCGGGCGAGCCCAGTACTTTTAGCTGCTTCGCGCTGGGCGCGCTAGGCTGGCGATCCTGTTCTATATGACAGTCACAAAAACACCGGTTTACAGGCATCCCGGGGTGACCGCTAGCCGCACTAAGCGGCTAGAGCGTAGCTATCGTCGTTGGCAACTAGTAAGTTGCAGTAATTGATTTACGAGAGTTACTACCCTCTCGACATGCACCTCAGGGTTTGATACCGGCGTCGAATCCAAAGCGCCCCCGTTAGTGTGTGCAGCTTAGCACACGACACTAGATGGGGTCGTGTGCTAGTTTTTCAACCTCACTCCACTCACAGAGAGCAATGTCATGAACAAGAAAGTCGCCGTAGTCACTGGAACCTCTACAGGCCTGGGTTTGCATGTCGCCGTGCTGCTGGCGAAACAAGGTATTACCACTGTCGCCACGATGCGCAATCTGGACAAGCAGGACGCTCTGCTGGCCGCAGCCAGGGCGCAGCAGGTGACTGTGAAAGTGAAGCAACTGGATGTGCAGGACGCGCAGAGTGTGGAGCGCTGCTTTGCCGAGATTCTCAAGGAAGAGGGCGCGATCGATATTCTCATCAACAATGCCGGAGCCGGTTTTGTACGGACCACCGAGCAGGCGACAGAGGATGAGATGGAGTGGGTGATGGACGTCAACTTCAAGGGCGTGGTGCGTTGCACCAAGGCAGTTCTTCCGCATATGCGTGAACGCCGCACGGGGCACATCATCAACATCACCTCAGTAGGAGGCTTGGTCGGGCAGCCTTTCAATGAATTTTATTGTGCGGCCAAATTTGCAGTCGAGGGGTACACGGAATCACTGGCGAGCTATGTGCAGCCTGCCTTCAACATCAAGTTTTCGATGATCGAACCCGGTGGAATTGCGACTGAGTTTGTCAGCAATGTCATGGGTAAAGTGCAGACCACTGGTGGTATTCCGGATGATGCTTACAAACCCGTACTCGATATCTATATGGGGGGGATTCGGGCGCGCGCGGCCATGGGGGAAACCCGCGCCTATCAGACTCCGCAAGAAGTGGCCGCCGTTGTTCTGGATTGTGTGAATCGGGAAAGTCCGCCGCTGCGCATGCGCACTTCGGCGTGGGCGGAGAAATTCACGGAGTTCAAAACGGCGGCAGATCCGGATGGTGGCAAGCAACAGGCGATGGTGGTGTCAACGTTTTTGCCGACGCTGTGATCAAGGTTTTGCAGCGCGAGACAGCAAAATTTTGCTGTAGATCAGGAATTCATCGAGATGCTCAGTGATTATGGAAACCGTAATCGGTAGTTGCAACGCCTGGTAATCGTGAACCGCGATATTGCGGAATCCCACCATACGTTTGAGAGAGTCTGCGAGTGAGGCTTCTATCCAGCCCGAGTTGGCCAGCAGCGTGAAAATGTCACGTGCGCCCTGCGGAACTCCGAGGCGCCTGCTGCGCACAATGTGTTGCCCCATATCCAGAGCCGCTTCGCACGCCCGCTGAATATTCAGGATGGCAGCGTCCTGGCGTGAGTGGTCACTGGCAAATGTTGCCGGATCTCGCAGGTATTCTTCACGCGCTCTTGCAACACAGCGTTCTATGGTAGATGCCTTGTTGAGCAGCACATCATCGGCCATACACGGTTCCTTGTTCCTGAATTTCTTTCAGCAGTGGGGCGCGGGCGGTGTCGAGTTCGGTCTTGGCGCTCAGGACATAACATTCGAAGAGTCCTGCGCGGACATCCTTTGCCCACCAGCGTTCGCCGGTCATCAATATCTGATATTGCATCACCGTTGAGGCGCTGCGCATGTCGAGAAGGTCGACATCGCAACCTGCGATCTCCGCGAGATCGCTACTGAGATGCCAAAGTTTGACGGTATCTGCGCTGACCCCGGTCAGGACGGCAAGATCAAGATCGCTGTTTTGATTGGCGGTACCTGTGATACGGCTTCCAAACGCATATATCGCCAGAAGATCAGGCAGGGCTGCTTGCAGTGCTTCTATCAGTGCTGCCTTGTCCATATCGATTGACTCTTTACAGATGCCTGTCCGGTGACAGATTCAGATCAACGCTGTGCGTGTCGCACCGCGCGCTGCTTCTCGATGGCCCACTCGCGATCTTTCTCGACATTGCGCTTGTCGTGTTCCTGCTTGCCCTTGGCCAGTGAAACCTGACACTTGATGAGATGGTCTTTCCAGTAAATCTTGGTGGCCACGCAGGTATGGCCTTTCTGCTGGACGCTGGAGAAGAGACGCGCCAGCTCTTTGCGATGCAGCAGGAGCTTGCGGGTGCGGTCGGGTTCGCAGACGACGTGCGTGCTGGCGGTATTGAGCGGCGTGATGTTGCAGCCGATCAGCCAGGCCTCGCCGTCCTTGAGGATGACGTAGCTGTCCGTCAGCTGCACTTTCTTCTCGCGCATGCTTTTGACTTCCCAGCCGAGCAGCATCATCCCGGCTTCGAAAGAGTCTTCGATGAAATAATCATGAAGCGCCTTCTTGTTGCGGGCGATGGTGGTGTCGACTGCTTTTGACTTACCTGATTTTGCCATAGCGGCGCATTATAACCGCATTCCCCCGGCTGCATAGGCCGAGTTAGAATCGCGCCCATCTTAACCTGAGGCAGTTCCTGAAACCGTTATGACTCGAATCGATCGCAGCGCGCTGGTGATGTACTCCGCGCGTCAGATGTATGACCTGGTCAACGACATCGAGAGTTATCCCCTGTTCATGCAGGGGTGCCAGAAGGCGCGCATCATCAGTCGCACCGACACCGAGGTGGTGGGGGAGCTGACCCTCGGCAAGGCGGGGCTGCAGCATTCCTTCACGACCCGCAACACCGTCAAGCCCTGCGAGGAAATGCGCATGGGATTAGTGGAGGGGCCGTTCCGCAAGTTTGGGGCGTCGTGGCACTTTCAACCGCTGGCGGAGAATGCCTGCAAGGTCAGCCTGCAGATGGAGTTCGATTTTGCCGGCGGTTTGATGGGCTTTGCGCTGGAAAAACTCTTCAATCATTCCGCGAATACGCTGGTGGATTCGGTCGTTGAGCGCGCCAATTTTCTTTATGGTGGAAAGGTATGAGCGAGCAGTCCGATCTTGTTTCTGTCGAGGTGGCCTATGCGCTGCCCGACAAGCAGCGCATTATCGCGTTGCAGGTAAAGCGTGGTACCACCGCCGCAGTCGCCGTGGAGCTGTCGGGTATTGCCCGGGAGTTTCCGCAGATCGATCCGCATTCCGCCGCGATGGGCATCTTCTCGCGTCCGCTCGATGGCAAGGCCAGCCCGCTGCCGCAGGACTATGTGCTGAACGAGTGTGACCGTGTTGAGATCTACCGCCCGTTGCAGATCGATCCGATGCAGGCGCGCTTGCTGCGCGCCGCGCGTGCCCGCAAGAAGGCGCTGGCGGCTGGTCTGCGCAAGCGTTGAGCCACGCGCAATATCCAACGTATACTCGGGGCAAGGAGAATCCCATGGATCAGAACGACATACCGGCCAATGACAAGCGCAAGGGCTTCTTCACACGCCTCGAAGAGGGCTTGCGCGAATATTACATCGCGCCTTATCGACGCGAATTTGCCCGCGCACAGCGCGACGACGATGATTTGTTCATGATGCTCATCTTCTCGGAAAGCCTCGGCATTCCCAACCCCGCGACCTACTACACCCTTGAACTTCTGCCGGTGGTCTACGACCGCTTCCATGACTGGCATCGCCGCATGGGCATGGAGCGCTCACCACTGGATCACGTCTCATGCTGTTAGAACTGGCTCGCTCGAAGAGTATTCTGTTTTTTGGTGGCAAGGGCGGAGTGGGCAAGACCACTGTCTCTGCCGCGACCGCGATGGCGATGGCAGCGGAGGGCAAGCGCGTGCTGCTGGTCTCCACGGACCCGGCGCACAATCTCGGTCATCTGTTCAATCGCACTGTGGGCCCTCGCCCCGTGCGGCTGGCCTCCAACCTGGATGGCATGGAACTCGATCCCGAGCAGACCGTGAATGAACATCTGGAAGAGGTGTCTGCCTCGCTGCGCAAACTGATGGCGCCCCACCTGGCGGGTGAAGTCGACAAGCACATCGAACTGTCCCGCGATGCGCCCGGAATGCAGGAAGCCGCGATCATGGAGCGTATCGCCGAGGTGGTCGAGAAGGCCGCCACCGATTACGACCTTCTAGTGTTTGATACGGCGCCCTCAGGGCACACCGCACGGCTGATTGCACTGCCGGAGATGATGTCGGCCTGGACCGATGGCCTGATCCAGCGTCGCGACAAGGCCGAACGCTTCAGCTCGGTGCTGCGCAACATGGGCAGCGACAAGAGCGTGGGCAACAAGATTCTGGGCGGCCAGGAAGATCCGTTGGTCGAACGCGAGAGCCGCATCCGCAGCCTGCTGAATCGCCGTCGTCGTCGTTTCATGGACTTGCGCAATGCGCTGAACAACCCCGAGCGTACCTCCTTCGTGATCGTGCTCGCGGCCGAACGTCTGCCCGTGCTGGAGACGATTGCGCTGCATGATCAGTTGCGTCGTTCCGGCGTTACTGTTGGTGCACTCGTGGTCAACAAGCGGTCACCCGAAGGTATGGGCGAGTTTCTGGCCGAGCGCCGCATTCAGGAAGAGGTGCATCTTGGAACGCTGACCGAGGCGTTGCCGGACATTCCGCGTCAGGATCTGACTCTGGTAGCGCATGACGTGGTAGGGCTGGAGGCTCTGGAACGTTTTGCCGTCAGCCTGGGGGCTGGAATAACGGCGTGAACGCTGTTATGTTACACAGTAACAAAACTATTTTTAAACTTTTTTTAGAACAGGGCAGATTCTTTGAAACTTTTCGAAAATGCCACGGTCAATGAAGTGTGCCCGTAAGTCCACCTTCGAACAATCGGGGGTCGCCCAAAGCGATCTCTGGTTGTCTCGAAGGTTTTACGCCGAGCCTGTCATGAGAATGAACCAATTCCCGCTCAAGTTACCCAAGCACCCGTTGAAGGGCGTGCTTGCGTTAAGTTTTCTGCTGGTCTTTCTCCTTTCCCAGAGTTTCCTGTTACTGCATACCCATGCAGGCGATCTCAACAAGCACATCGATTGTGCCATATGTCTCAATCTGGGTTCCGGCGATGATGCGCCGACGCTGACCGTCTATCTCCCTGATGTTCTGCCGACCCAACAGCATTACCTTGAATTGGCAACGCCGTCTGCGCATTCCTGGCCAATTTCCGCAAGATCCCGCTCACCCCCGCAAGCCTCTCTGATCTGATTCTCTGTCCGCTGCCACATGGCAGTTCCCGGTTTTGCACAGCTCTGCGTCTCCCGTTGGTAACGTCACAGTTCGCGTGCATGCTTGTTCAGTTTCGATAGCGAGGGTAGAAATGCGTTCTTTTTACAAATCTTTCAGAGTGCGTGCATTGGTGTCAGCCGTTTCTGCGGCAATGTCGGCAGGTCTGGCCGCGAGCAGCGTGCAGGCGGCGGAGCCGCACAACGATGAAGTGCTCGATGAAATCATTGTCTCCGGCAGTTTGCAGCACAACCGTGCGGAAACATCGTTGCCGGTGAATGTGCTAAGTGGCGAGGCTTTGCGAGAGAAAGCGGCCAGCACGCTGGGGGAAACCCTGAAGGAGCTGGTGGGCGTCAACAGCGCGTCCTTTGGCACAGGGGTCGGCATGCCGGTGATTCGCGGTCAGAGCGGCAATCGAGTGCAGGTACTGCAGGGTGGCGTCAGCAATATTGACGCGGCGGCGGTCAGTCCGGATCACGCCAACAGCGTGGAGGCGGCGCTGGCTGAACGCATTGAGGTCGTGCGTGGCCCGGCGACGCTGCTCTATGGTAATGGCGCGATTGGCGGTGTGGTCAATGTCATCGACAACCGCGTGCCGACCTCGATGCCCGATGCCCTGACCGGGCTGCTGGAAACCCGGCATCAGAGCGCCTCGGATCAACAGACCAGCGTCTTCAAACTCGAAAATGGCGCAGGCCAGTTGGCGTGGCATCTGGATGGAACCTATCGCGCCAGCAACGACACGCGCATCAAGGGCTATGCCATCAATCCCGACACCGTCGACCTGACTGACGAAGAGGCGTTTGCCGAGCTGTTGGCCAGCAAGGGATTCATCGACAACTCTTCGACACGCGCGCATGCGCTCACCGGCGGACTCTCGTGGGTCTTTGATGGCGGATATCTGGGTTTGGCGCTGAATCGCTCCGAGAGCCACTACGGTCTGCCGACAGCTGCACATCATCACCATGAGCCACATGACGAGGAAGATCACGTAGCAGGCGAGCCGGAGGAAGAAGGCCCAGAGGGCGGCATTCGCATCGCCATGCAGCAGGAGCGCCTCGACTTCGAGGGTAAAGCGCCGCTGGGCGGCTTCTTCGAGGAGGCCAATGGCAAAGTGAGTATCGTGGATTATCAGCACGCCGAGATCGAGAGTAACGGGCAGGTGGGCACGGTGTACAAGAACGAGGGTAGCGAGGGGCGTTTTACCTTCACGCATCGCCCTATCGGCAGCCTGATGGGGGTGACCGGCGTGCAGTATGGCAGCAAGACCTTCAGCGCCTTGGGTGACGAGGCCTACATTGCCACCACAGATATCGATTCCATTGCGCTGTTTACGCTGCAAAGCATCGACGTCGGCGACATGATGTATGAGTTCGGCATACGCGGTGAGCATCAGAATCTGCAGCAGGTGGGCAACTGTGAAAACTCGGACAGCAGCCTTAGCGGCAGCGTGTCCGGCCTGTGGCGTGCACGGGAGGATATCAATCTGCTGGTCTCGGTGGCGCACTCGCAGCGCACGCCGACGGTGGAGGAGCTCTACTCCAACATCGATGCAATCACCTGCAGTACACAGGACGACGAGCACCAGTTGATTGCCCACGCGGCCACGCAGCGATTGGAGATCGGCAATCCGAATGCAGACAAGGAGCGCTCCACCAACTTCGAGATTGGTTTGCGCCGCCATCTGGGGCAGGTGACGGGGGAGGTCAATGTGTTCTACAACAGCATCCGCGACTATCTGTACATGCGTGATACGGGCATAGAAGTTGATGAGATTCCTATCGCCATGTTGACGCAGGAAGATGCAAATTTCAGAGGGCTGGAGGTGGAGTTCACGTTACCGATTGCTGGCAATGACGTGCAACGCACCGACCTGACACTGTTCGGCGACTACGTCCGGGCCCGATTGCAGCGTGGCGGCAATGTTCCGCAAATCCCCGCGAGGCGGTTTGGGGCCGAGATCAGTCATGGGCACGACCATTGGATCTACAAGCTGCGCGCCACGCGAGTGGCCAGCCAGTCCGACGTCGCGCTGCGCGAAACGAAGACAAATGGCTACACGCTGCTCAATGCGTCGGTTGATTACCACGCAGCGCTGTTTGCTGGAGAGGCCACGGTATTCGGCAAGATCAACAATCTGTTGGACGAGGAGATCCGCAACCACACGTCCTTGCTCAAGGATGTGGCACCCGAGGCCGGGCGCAGTGTCGAGCTGGGATTGCGGATCGAGTTTTGATCAGGAGTTGCTGGCCGCCGGCGTTGCGCTGGTGGCTGGTGTGTCGGCTGTTGTCCCTTCGCCAGGCTTGAAGTCACCCGTGAAATTCACCAGCAGATCGTTCTCGAAAAACATGGTAATGCGTTCCTGCCCGCGTACACCGCCGCCGGGCTGGTAACTGTAGACGTAGTCCCAGCGATCCTGATTGAACGGATCGCGCACCAGCGGCGTGCCCATCACGAAGGTGACCTGCCGCTTGGTCATGCCCGGGCGCAGCTGATCCACCATCTCCTGGGTAATGATGTTGCCCTGCTGGATATCGATCTTGTAAACGCCGGGGAATTGCAGGCTTGGCAGGTAACTGCAGGCGCCGGTGACCAGCATGCAGCCCAGCAACAGAGCCAGTTTTGCGTGGCGGGCGGGCAGGCGACTAGCGGGCTGATGACGGGCGGGCTGAAGAACAGCGGGCTGATGAGCAGGTGATTTCGTCAAGTTCAGGGTTCTCGGCATGGAGCTAACTTTCTTCTGGATCGGTTAGTGGGCATAATACCTCTTTGCTAACCGGTCTGGCCACCACGAGAGAAGCATGTCATCAGAGAATCAGGAACTACGAAAAGTCGGCCTCAAGGTCACTCTCCCGCGCGTCAAGATTCTGCAGTTGCTGGAGAGTTCCGCTACCAGACATCTGAGTGCGGAGGATGTCTACAAGGCGCTGATCGAGGCTGACGAGGATGTCGGTCTGGCGACGGTGTATCGGGTGCTGACCCAGTTCGAGGCGGCGGGGCTGGTGATGCGCCACCACTTCGAGGGTGGGCATTCAGTGTTCGAGCTGAGCACCATGGAGCATCATGACCATCTGGTCTGCAACAAGTGCGGGCTTGTGGAAGAATTCTTCGACGAGGTGATCGAGAAGCAGCAGGACAAGATCGCCACCAAATTCGGCTTCGAGATTACCGATCACAGCCTCTACCTTTATGGTATCTGCCAGGCCTGCCAAGCGTCCTGACAAAAGTCCTGACAGGCTTGCGACTAAACGGGAGCCTCCCTCAGGCGCTCAGCATTTCCTCGGCGTGTGCCAGTGATTCCGGTGTGAGTCCCTGTTTATCGGACTCTCCTCCGAGCATGCGCGCGATCTCCCTGACCTTCTCCTCTCGGGATAGTTCACGAATCTGCGTTCCAATCATGGCGGCTCGCCCTTCTGTCGCTTGCATCAACTTGCTGACGAACAGATGCTGGTGTCCCTGACTGGCGACCTGCGCCTGATGGGTGACGCACAGTACCTGCCCGCGCTCACCCAACTGTCGCAACAGCCTGCCGACGGCACGGGCAACACCGCCGCCTATCCCGACGTCCACCTCGTCGAACACCAGAGTGGGGGTCGCAGAGGTCTGCGCGGTAATGACCTGGATGGCCAGACTGATGCGGGAAAGCTCGCCGCCCGACGCGATGCGGATCAGCGGGCGTGGCTCCTGTCCGGGATTGGTGCTGACCAGAAACTCGACGCTCTCCTGCCCGTGGGCTGAGGGTGTCTGGCTGTCGGCCGGGGATAGGGCTACGGTCAGTCGTGCACTGCTCATGCCCAGCTCTGCAATCTGCAGATTGATCTGCTGCGCCAGTTCGGTTGCAGCGCTCCGACGTCGCGCGCTCAGACGTTCGGCGAGCTGACCATACTGTTGCTGCAGCTGCGTGTCCTGTCGCTGCAACGTCTCAAGGTCTTCATCGCCATGTTCCCAGGCTGCGAGCTGTTCCTGCAGGCGGGCATGCAGAGCCGCGAGCTCCTCCGGTTTGACGCGGTGTTTGCGGGCGATCTGCTGGATGTCGGCGAGGCGCTGATTGATCGCCTCCAGTCTGAGCGGATTGGCCTCGAAGTGGTCGACGCTGTGGCGTAATTCGACGACGGCCTCGTCGATCTGGATGGAGGCCGTGTTGAGCAGTTCGGCCACCGGGTCGAGCGCGTGAGTTTTCGCACCCAACTCCTGCAACAGGGTGAGTGCCTGATTGAGCGCGCCCTGTACGGTGAATTCATCGTTTTCGCTGCACAGATCGAGCAGTTGCCGGGCGGTGGCCAGCGAGCTGTCGGCGCTGTTGAGCGTGCGATATTCCTCCTCCAGAGACTCCAGCTCGCCAGCCTCAAGTGTCAGTTCGTCCAGTTCGCCGATCTGATAGCGGATCAGCTGCACCTGTGCGGAAGATTCCTCCGACTGCTGGCTAAGGGCCTCCAGACGTTCGCGATTCTTCTTCCACTCGCGGCTGATGCGGCGCACGTCCTCGGTTAGGGCGTGATCCCCGATGAACTCATCCAGCAGGCGCAGGTGTGTGCTGCGATTGAGGAGAGACTGGTGTTCGTGCTGGCTGTGGATGTCGATGAGCATCTCGCCGATGGTCTTGAGCACCTGCAGCGTCACCGGAAAACCATTGACCCAGGCCTTGGAGCGGCCGTCGTCACTGATCACGCGGCGCAGCAGACAGACCTGTGGCTCAGCGTCGGCGAGCAATTCGTTGTCCTGCAGCCATGCCCGCGCCATGGGTTGATCACTGGTGTCGAAATGTGCGGTGATGTCCGCGCGTGTGGCGCCGCTGCTGATGACGCCCTTGTCCGCGCGATCCCCAAGCGTGAGCCCCAAGGCCCCCAGCATGATGGACTTGCCGGCCCCGGTTTCGCCGGTGATGACGGACATGCCACGGCGGAAATCGATTTCCAGATGGTCGACGATGGCGTAATGGCGGATTGAGAGTTGGGTGAGCATGCGGGCCGGATTGTTCCAGAGCAGGGGGTTGAGGGCGCTGTTGTTGAGAACGTTATCAACGCGTCGCTGTTGCTGGAGAATATAGCGCATCCGCCCCAACCTTGTCAGTGCGCCGTCGCCGGCCTGTGCCGACAAATTTTACCCTCTGGGTTGAATTGGAAAATATCTGCCCCCATATCGGCAGCAGGTTTAATTTTGCTGGAACTAATAAGCTGGAGGAAAACGGGGTGGAGGAAAATTTGGAATCCGTAAACGCAGAGAACAGTCAGAATCAGTCGACAGAAGAATCGCAACTCGTCGAAGTGCTGCAGCGTTTGGCGCAGGCCGAGACTCTGATCATGCATCAGAAGGACGAAGTGCTGCGTGTGCAGGCGGAGATGCAGAACCTGCGCCGCCGCACCGAGCTGGATGTGGAGAAAGCGCACAAGTTCGGACAGGAGAAGTTGAGCAGCGAGCTGCTGGGCGTGATGGACAATCTGGAGCGCGCTATCCAGGTGTCCACCGACAAGGAAAACGAGTCCGTGAAGGTGCTCTTGCAGGGCGTGGAGCTGACACTGAAGAGCTTTGTCGACTGCTTCCGCAAGTTCAGTATCGAACAGATCGACCCGCTCGGCGAGCCCTTTGATCCGCAGCAGCACCAGGCCATGGTGATGCAGGAAAACCCGAATGCTGAGCCAGGCACCGTCACAGCGGTCATGCAGAAGGGCTATGCCCTCCACGGCAGGGTGATTCGCCCCGCCATGGTGGTGGTTGCCAAGGCGCCCGCTGGGTCGATAGACGAAAGAGTCTGACAGTGATTTTACTGCCCGGACTTGAAATAAGCCCGGCAGGGCCAATATAGGTGGCCAGAAGCAATCCATTAACCTGACAACAGACATCAGCACTTTCGGCGGCAGACAGCGGGCCGGATCTGCGCAACGGAGAAACGAGAATGGGTAGAATTATCGGGATAGACCTTGGTACCACGAACTCTTGCGTGGCGATTCTGGATGGCGGCAAGTCCAGAGTGATCGAGAATGCGGAGGGTGATCGCACCACCCCGTCGATCATCGCGTTCACCAAGGATGGCGAGACACTGGTAGGTCAGCCCGCCAAGCGTCAGTCCGTGACCAACCCCAAGAACACACTGTTTGCCATCAAGCGTCTGATCGGCCGTCAGTTCAAAGACGACGTTGTGCAGAAAGACATCAAGATGGTGCCCTACGAGATCGTCAAAGCTGACAATGGCGATGCCTGGGTGCGCGTGAACGGCGAGAACATGTCTCCTCCGCAGATTTCTGCGCAGGTGCTCAAGAAGATGAAGAAGACTGCTGAGGATTTCCTGGGAGAACCAGTGACCGAAGCGGTAGTGACCGTCCCTGCGTACTTCAACGACGCGCAGCGTCAGGCGACCAAGGACGCAGGCCGCATCGCGGGCCTGGAAGTCAAACGCATCATCAACGAACCGACAGCCGCTGCGCTTGCGTACGGCATGGACAAGAAGTCTGGTGATTCCACCATCGCCGTGTTTGACCTCGGTGGCGGTACGTTCGACATTTCCATCATCGAGATCGCCGAGACTGATGGCGAGCACACTTTCGAAGTACTCGCCACCAATGGCGATACCTTCCTCGGTGGTGAAGACTTCGACCTGCGTCTGATCGAGTACCTCGCGGCTGAATTCAAGAAAGAAACCGGCATGGATCTGCACAACGATCCTCTGGCCCTGCAGCGTCTGAAAGAGGCAGCCGAGAAGGCCAAGATTGAACTCTCCTCTGCACAGCAGACCGAGATCAATCTGCCTTACATCACGGCCGATGCCAGCGGACCGAAGCACCTGGTGCAGAAGCTGACCCGCGCCAAGTTCGAATCTCTGGTGGAAGAACTGGTTGATCGCACCATGGGTCCGGTGAAAACCTGTCTGCAGGACGCCGGCCTGGATATCTCCAAGATCAATGACGTAATTCTGGTCGGTGGTCAGACGCGTATGCCGATGGTGCAGAAGAAAGTCGCTGACTTCTTCGGCAAGGAAGCGCGTCGTGACGTGAACCCCGATGAAGCCGTGGCCCTCGGTGCTGCCATCCAGGGCGCCGTTCTGTCAGGCGAAGTGAACGACGTGTTGCTGCTGGACGTGACGCCGCTGTCTCTGGGTATCGAGACGCTGGGCGGTGTGGCCAGCTTCCTGATCGAGAAGAACACGACGATTCCGACCAAGAAAACTCAGGTGTTCTCGACGGCGGACGACAATCAGACTGCAGTGACGATTCACGTCGTACAGGGCGAGCGCAAGCAAGCGGCCCAGAACAAGTCCCTCGGTCGGTTCGATCTGTCGGACATTCCTCCCTCGCCGCGCGGCATGCCGCAGATCGAGGTGGCCTTTGACCTGGATGCCAACGGTATTCTGAACGTGTCCGCGAAGGATAAGGCGACCGGCAAGCAGCAGTCGATCATCATCAAGGCTTCCAGCGGTCTGTCCGAGGAAGAGATTCAAAACATGATCAAGGATGCTGAAGCGAATGCCGCCGAAGACAAGAAGTTCGAGCAGCTGATCACCGCACGCAACACTGCTGATGGTCTGGTGCACGCCACCCGCAAGACGCTGGAAGAAGCTGGTGACAAGGTGGATGCGGCCGAGAAGGAGAAGATCGAAGCGGCAATTCTGGCCACAGAGGCTGCCATCAAGGCTGGCGATATCGCCGACATCGAAGCGAAGACCAAGGAGTTGACCGATGTCTCTTCCGGGCTGGCGCAGAAGATGTACGCCGAGAAGCAGGCGGGCGCTCAGTCTGCTGGTGGTGGTGCTGACCAGGGCGGCGCGTCTGGTAACGAAGACGCCGTGGATGCCGAGTTCGAAGAAGTCAAAGACGACAAGTAATAAGCTGACACCACTGCCTTGCGCGGTGGTGACAAGCTGAAGTGGCAATGCAAAAAAACCGGATAGGAAGCCCTGTCTGGTTTTTTGCGTTGTAGGGTTGTCAGCAAGACCGACAACAGAACCCGCTGACATTTACGCACAACAGACACAGAAGCAGATTATGTCCAAACGAGATTACTACGAAGTATTGGGTGTGCCACGCGATGCTTCAGAGGCCGATTTGAAGAAGGCCTATCGTCGCGTGGCGATGAAGCATCACCCCGATCGTAACCCTGACAACAAAGAGTCCGAGGATAAGTTCAAGGAGGCCAATGAGGCTTTCGAAGTTCTCTCCGACGCCCAGAAACGTGCCCGCTATGATCAATACGGCCATGCCGGTGTGAATCAGCAGGGTGGCGGCGGAGGCACGGGAACCGGCGATTTCGGCGATATCTTTGGCGACATTTTTGGTGACATCTTCGGCGGCCAGCGCGGGGGTGGCGGACGCAGCAATGTGCGCAAGGGCGCTGACCTGCGCTATACCCTGGAGCTGGATCTGGAGGAGGCCGTACGCGGTACTACCTCGAAGATTCGCATTCCCACGGCCGTGACCTGCAAGACTTGCGAGGGCAGCGGCGCGAAGAAGGGTTCCAGTCCTGTCGACTGCGGCACTTGTAACGGCGTCGGTCAGGTGCGCATGCAGCAGGGCTTCTTCTCCGTGCAGCAGACCTGTCCGCGTTGCCAGGGCTCTGGCAAACAGATCAAAGACCCGTGCGGCACCTGTCATGGGCGCGGTGCGGTGGAAGAACAGAAGACGCTGTCAGTTAAAGTTCCTCCCGGTGTCGACAACGGCGATCGTATTCGGCTTTCCGGCGAGGGGCAGGCTGGCAGTCACGGCGGCCCGGCCGGTGATCTCTATGTGCAGGTCTCGGTGCGTGAGCACAAACTGTTCGAGCGCGATGGCATCGATCTGCATTGCGAGATTCCCATCAGCTTTGTGGATGCTGCCCTCGGCGGTGAACTCGAAGTGCCGACTCTCGACGGCCGCGTCAAGCTGAAGATTCCGCCGGAGACCCAGACAGGCAAGCTCTTCCGCCTGCGCAACAAGGGGGTAATTCCGGTGCGTGGTGGTGTGACCGGAGACCTGTTGTGTCGCGTGGTGGTCGAGACGCCGGTGAATCTCACCAAGCGTCAGAAGGAGATTCTCGCCGAGTTCCACGACATCGCAGAGAGCGAAGGCAAACAATCCCCGAAGAAGTCTTCATGGTTTGATGGCGTGAAGAAGTTTGTGGACGAACTGCGCGCCTGATGGAAATTTGGGGTCGGAGGGAAATTTCCCTCCGACCCCGATCTTATTCTGACGGCCACAGATTGTTGTGGCTCATGAAACGCTTCTGCTGATAATGCTGATAGGCAGTCTCGCTGAGCGCAATGCCTGTTACACCTTGCAGTACCATGACCCCTTCCATGAGCGTGCGCTGCCAGGAAAGTCCGACATCAAGGGCTTCCAGCAGTGCCTGATAGCGTGGGTCGTTGAGCACTGCCTCTGGATAGTACGCCTCGCTGGAGTGCACCGCGTTGATTAGCCAGCGCTTCTGCAGAGGATGCAGCTCACTCCAGAACTTCGCGCCGAGTGCGATGTCCCCATTGATGAAACTCACCACGCCATTCGTGATGGCTGCGTCCTGACCTGCGGCGACTTCTGTCCCGAAGGCTTCTGTGCCCAAGCGCAACCTGCCTTGGTGGGCCTCGACGACCGAGCGCGTATAGTCTGAAGAAATGCCCTCACTGTCGGCCTGACGCTGACGCTCCATGAATTGCTGTGCCTCCATGGTTTTGCCAGTGTACGCCAGCTCTCGTGCAATCGAACCCAGATAGCCGATGTGTTTGGGACGTTGTTGCAATTCGCGCTTGCGGGCGTCGATCGCCTCCGTGGGAGGCAACAGCGAGACCCGATAGCTCCAGATTTCGTCGGGTGATATCTCGAAGGGGCCGACTTCAGAGGCCTTGTCGAGAAACTGCGAGGCTTCGTCATACAGTCGTGCACCAATCAACAGTAATGCATAATGCGCCATTGCGAACGGCGGCGGCGTGCCGGACAGAATCTGCTGTCGCAGTTGAGCCTCTTCCTGACGGTATTCATTGCCGGCCATCCTCATCTCCATGGCGCGAATGGATTCCAGTGCCGGATGCTGACGATCCATGGCAGCCACCGCGCGGTGGAGGTCCGCCACAAGCGCGATCAGCTCCTGCTTCTTCTCTATGCGGCTGTACACGGACAGGTTGTTCGCAGCTGTCGCTGCTCCCAGATAGGCATTGATGAATCCGGGGTCCAGCGCAATCGCATCTTGATAGAAGATAATCGCCTGCTCCCAGTCCACAGGATTGAATTGAGCATTGAGGAATTCGCCATGCATGAAACGCTCGTAAGCCAGCGCGTCCTGCGTGCCCCAGTCCTGCATGCGCGCACGTTCCTTCTCGTCCAGATGAATCTCCAGTGCGCTGATGATGTTGGTCACAATCGTGTCCTGTATGGCGAACAGGTCGCCCTCGGTCATGTCGAAACGGCCAGAATATTCGTGGACGCCATCCTCGGCGCGCACCAGATTCACGATCACTCGCAGTCGATCCTCCGCCTGAATCAAGGTGCCTTGCAGGACATGACTTACCTTGCCAGGTAATGGTTGGACAAGAGCGCGCGACTCGCCGACCTCTGATTCGTCAGGTAGAGAGACGACACTGAGCGAATTCAGCATCGAAAGATCATTGATTAGTGTGCTCGTCAAACCCTCGACCAGGTAGCGATTGGTCTCGATGCCATTGGTCTCGAAGCGGAAGGTAGGCACGCCGATCACCAACTCCCGCTCCAGTGGTTGCCCGCGTTCGAGGTCGGTTATCCAGATCAATGCGATCAGCACCAGACTCACGCACAAACCTACAGCTGCTTGCCGTGCATCTCTCAATTCCAGACCCAGCTTTATGCGCTGCAGCGGGTTTGAAGGGGCACCCCTATCTATCTGTTTGTCGATAGTTCCACCGATAGTGTCGCCGATAGTTCCATCGACAGAACCACCGATAGTACCGACGCCAGGGACTGTGGCCAGGAGTTTGTAGCCGCGCTTGGGGACGGTCTTGATATAGCGTTGGCTCCGTACACTATCCCCCATAGCTGCTCGCAGCTCCGCGATCGCCTTGTGTATAGCGTGATCCGAGGCCACCGAGCTCCAGAACTTGCTCAGCAACTCCTCGCTGCTGACGATACGGTTTCCGTGCTCTGCCAGATAGATGAGAACCTCCATGCTGCGAGGCGAAACCTTGTGCTCCACGTCACCGAGGACAATCTTGCTGTCAATCCGCGAGATTTCGAACGGGCCGATGGTGAGCGTTCTGTTCAGTTCTGAGTTCATTCATGCACCGCAGTTGCGAATTGGTGACGCTTTTCGGGGCGCTTGCCCCTTTGTGGCACACATCCTTGAGCAAGCTCCGCGTCTTTGGTGGCTTGCCAGCGCTCTCTCCATGGTTTTTGCGCGATCAGGTGAAGCATTTGCAAGATAAGTACCAGACAAAGGAGAAATAGCTGGCTGAGGAGAAGCGCGGGAGAAACGGGGAGATACCTCGCAGGAGAAATAGGAGAAGTTTGGGAAGAAGTTTGGAAGAAGATTGGAAGGAAATTCAGCCGTTGGAAGGCGAATACTCCGTTCAGTCCTGCTGCAGTCGAACATTCCTCATCAGAGGTCGACCCGCGCGGACGATCCGACATATGAGTCTTACATAACGTCGCAGTGTCGGGATCGTTCTATAAACAGCAAAATTACAGGAGTCAGCACAATGCCCCAATCTGTTAGTCGACGCGAGTTCATGAATCTGCTGGGCGCCACTTTTGGCACCAGCGCATTGATACGTATTGGTTCCGCGCTCAGCTTGATGCCTGCCGTCGCAGCGCTGTCCCGCCCGGTACTGGCCGCATCCGCTCCCGGAGCGGGCAAGGTAGTTGTGCTGGGTGCTGGCATCTCCGGTCTGACGGCAGCGTGGGAACTGACCAAGGCTGGCTATGATGTGACTGTGCTGGAATCCTCCAACCGTGCAGGTGGCCGCGTCATGACCGTGCGCTCTGGTGATGTGATCGACGAGATCGGCAATCGTCAGGTCTGCGAGTGGGATGCCGAACCTCATATGTACTTCAATGCCGGTGCGGCGCGTATTCCGAGTACCCATAGCAATCTGCTGTCCTACTGCAAAGAGTTGAAGGTTGACCTCGAAGTCTTTATCAATGAGTCCAAGACCGCGTGGGTGCAGGATGACGCCATGCTGGATGGCAAGCCGATCCGCAATGCCGAGCTCTCGACCAACGTGCGCGGGTTCCTGGGCGAATTGTTTGCCAAGTCCTTTTCCAGCGCGCAACTGGATGAGCCCTTCACCGAAGCAGAGTCAGAAACCATCATGGGCCTGATCTCCCAGTTTGGCGGTCTGGACGAAGACATGCTCTACAAGGGCAGTTCCCGCGCGGGCTATGTGAGCGGCGGCTTCATCAACCATGGTGTGCAGAAGGACATGATTGCCTTCAAGAACTTCATGAAGAGCCGCATGCTCTCACTCACCTTCACCGCCAACGAGGGCGAAACCGGGCCGATGCTGATGCAACCCGTCGGTGGCATGGATCGCGTGCCCGCAGGTTTCATTCGTGCACTGGGTGACAGGGTGAAATACGAGACTCCGGTGAAGTCGGTCAAGGTCAAGGACTCCAGTGTCGAAGTCGTGTATCTGCGTGACGGAGAGCCGCAAACTATCGTCGCGGATTACTGCTTCAACTGCATCCCGGCCCATTTCATGTCAGGCATCGAACACAATTTCCCAGCGGAGTATGTCCATGCGATGAAGTACATCCGTCGTGGCGAGGCGATGAAAGGGGCATTCCAGGCGAAGGAGCGCTTCTGGGAGAAGGAAGGTATCTATGGCGGCATCAGTTGGGTGAACGCTCCGATCAGGCAGCTATGGTATCCGAGCCATGGAATTCACAAGGATAAGGGAGTCATCCTGGCTGCCTATGACTTTGGTGGCGGCATGAATTACACCCGCATGACGCAGGAGGAGCGTGTTGAGATGCTGTTGTCTCAGGGCGAGAAAGTACACCCGAACTATCGGCAGCTGGTCGAGAAGCCAATCACTATCGCCTGGCATCGCATGAACCACATGCTGGGATGCGCGGCACGCTGGGGTCGCTCCGGTGGGGGCATGACCCTGGCGGAAGAAGAATTGTTTGCTACCTTGCAACAGCCGGCATTCGGGCGTCATTACCTGATCGGAGATCAGATGGCCTATCACGGCGCCTGGCAGGAGAGTGCAATTCTATCCGCGCACTGGGCGTTGGCCGATATGGACCAGCGCGTCCGCAGCGCAGCCGCTTGAAGCAGCACAAGATTTACTCAGCGCCCGCCATTGCTGGCATATTCTGGAACGTAGGAGTTTAAAAACCATGAAGAAAAGAAATCTGGCCGTTTGCGGCATAGTGTTGGGGGCTCTGGTGAGTGTGGAGGCACTGGCGCAATCCGAGGCGCAGGTCGACGATCACTATTACAACGATCGCTACTGCACGACCTGTCACGGTGCTGATGGCATGGGGAGTGAGGGCATCAGCGCACCGCGTCTGGCGGGCATGGAAGAGTGGTACCTGAAGCGTCAGCTCGAGAATTTTCGCGCCGGCATCCGCGGCACCCATGAAATGGATCTGCAGGGGCGCGAGATGCGCCCGATGGCCATGCCACTGACCGATGCAAGCATCGCCGATCTGCTGGGGTGGATTGGGAGCTGGGAATACAAACCGACGCAAGTCACGCTTGCAGGCGATGCCAGCGCGGGTCGCACCTTGTACGCCACTTGTGCAGCCTGCCATGGCGACGCCGCACAGGGTAACGAGGCATTGGGTGCGCCTGCATTAGCCGGCCAGAACGACTGGTACCTTGTCACGCAATTGAAAAACTTCAAGTCAGGCTACCGGGGTTCCCACGCGGATGACAAGCTGGGTGCTCAGATGGCCCCCATGGCAGGAGCGTTGGCCGATCAGGCCGCAATTGAAAACGTCGTCAGTTACATCAACACATTGGGTCGCTGAGGCGAGGAGTCCATTATGAAATCAGTCATCATACGTCCGCTATTCCTGTCCGTTCTGCTGTTTCTGGTAGCCTGCGGCGCCGACGAGGCTGGCACAGGGTCAGTCGTTATGGCACAGGAAGAGCCTGTTGTCGAAGCGGCGGCCGCGTCGATTGAGCGTTTCAACGAAGGCACCAACTTCTATAGTGTGATCGCGATTCCGCCAGGTGCCGAGACTCTCTATCTGAGCGGCGCCGGAGCCAGCCCGAAAGAGGACGGCAGCTGGGGAACGATGGAAGAACAGGCCATTCAGATTTTCGAGACCTTCCAGGCCACGTTGGAAGGCATGGGCTGGTCCCTTGAGGATATCGTTCAGGTGCGAGTGTTCGCCGTTGCAAGTCCGGATGGTTCGTTGGATTTCGAGGGTTTCAACACGGGTTATCGCCGCTTCTTCGGCTCGGATATCAATCCAATGAAGCCGGTGCGCTCGTTCGTGCAGGTAGCAGCGCTGGTGCGGGAAGGATGGCTGCTGGAAGTGGAAATCCGAGCGGCGCGCATGCCGCAGTAAGGACAGAATTACATCTTTGACTCTGACACTTGCAACACAGCCATTTGAGGGAGAAAGGATCGCACCTTTCTCCCCTTTTTTTTTGACCTTATTTGATTTGTGCCAGCAGCTCGCGATGCTGTTGCGGTGAGAGGCGGGGGCCAAACTGGGAAACGACTTTCGCCGAGGCCAGACTCGCGAGGCGCCCAGCCGTCGCGAAATCCATGCCCTGGGTGAGGGCGTAGAGAAACGCGCCTGAGAACATGTCGCCAGCGCCATTGGTATCCACTGCCTTCACTGTGTGCGGGGCTACGTCGATGTAATTGTTGCCATCGAACAACAGAGCGCCATGTGCCCCGCGTGTCACGGCAAATTGCACCGCCTTCTGTTCGAGTGCCTTGCAGGCTTCTTCCAGCGTGTCCTTGCCGGACCACAGCATTGCCTCTTTCTCGTTGCAAAACAGCAGATCGACGCCTTCGCCGATGAACTCGTTGATACCGTCAGGGAAGTACTCCACCATCGCCGGGTCAGAGAACGTCAGCGCGAATTTCACGCCCTGTTCTCTAGCGTGTTCCTTCAGCTCCAGCACCGCTGCGCGGGCGCTGGGCGAGGTGACCAGATAACCTTCCACATAGGCGTATTCGGAAAGACGAATCGCGTCGTAGTCCAGTTCCTCCACCGAGACGAGTTGCGAGATGCCGAGCGAGGTCAGCATGGTGCGCTCCGCGTCCGGGGTGACCATGACCACGCAGCGGCCAGTGACGCCCTGTTCAAGAGAGCTCGACAGGTTGGTACTGATGTTCTGGCTGCCCAGTTCCTTGACGTAAAAGTGCCCGGTCTCGTCATTCGCAACCTTGCAGGAAAAGAACACGCGGCCGCCGAACTGGCTGAGCGCGTACATGGAATTGGCCGCAGAGCCACCGCCCGCACGTTTCTTCAGGCCGAAGCGTTGGGTCAGCATCGCGACCAGCTCCTGCTGCTTGTCTGCATCGATCAACGTCATGAAGCCCTTCTCGATGCCCGCATCGATGAAGAACTGGTCTTCCACTTCGAACTCTTTGTCCACCAGCGCGTTGCCGATGCCGTAAACGTCGTACTTTTGCATGAATCTCTAAGTCCTGTGCTTGTGATCAGTGGGAATTTTCAGAGCGTCGCGAAGGCCTTCTCGGCGGCGTCCAGCGTCAGTTGAATCTCTTTGTCACCATGCGCGGCCGACACGAAGCCAGCCTCGAATGCGGATGGCGCGAGATAGACGCCATTGTTCAGCATGCTGTGGAAGTACTTGCGGAAGCGCGGCACGTCACAGGCCATGACTTGATCGAATGTGGTGACCTGTTGCTCGTGAGTGAAGAAGCAACCGAACATGCCGCCGACCTGATTGGTGCTGAAGGGGATCTTCGCGGCGTCGGCGCGATCCTGCAGTCCGGCCATCAAGGCGCTGGCGCGCTGTGACAACTGCTTATAGAAGTCTGGCTTCTGAATCTCCGTCAGCATCGCCATGCCAGCGGCGACGGCCAGTGGGCTGCCCGCCAGCGTGCCTGCCTGATAAACCGGGCCCATCGGGGCGATCATCTCCATGATCTCGCGGCGTCCACCAAAGGCGCCGACCGGCAGACCACCGCCAATGACCTTGCCGAGCGTCGTCAGGTCGGGTGTTACGCCATAGACAGCTTGTGCGCCACCGAGAGCCACGCGGAAACCACTCATGACTTCGTCGAATATCAGCACGCTGCCGTACTGAGTGCACACGTCGCGCAGAGCCTGCAGGTAACCGGGGATTGGTGGCACACAGTTCATGTTGCCTGCCACCGGTTCGACGATGATGCAGGCGATCTCGTGGCCACGGGTGGCAAAGAGTTTCTCCAGCGCATCGACATCGTTGTAGGGCAGCACATAGGTGAGATCGGTGTAAGCCTTCGGCACGCCGAGAGAATCCGGCTCGCCGAGTGTGAGGGCGCCAGAGCCCGCCTTCACCAGCAGTCCATCGACGTGACCGTGGTAGCAGCCTTCGAACTTGACGATCTTGTCGCGACGCGTGAAGCCGCGCGCTACGCGAATCGCGCTCATGGTGGCCTCCGTGCCGGAGGTCACCAGGCGCACGCGCTCAATCGACGGCACGAGGTCGCAGATGGTGCGAGCGATGGTGATCTCCGCTTCGGTCGAGGCGCCATAACCCAGGCCGTGAGTCAGCTGCTCTTGAAGGGCTTTGATGACCGCCGGGTGTTTATGTCCGAGGATCAGCGGACCCCAGGCGCCCACATAATCGATGTAGCGATTGTTGTCCTCGTCGATCAGCCAGGCACCTTCACCGCCTTGGAAGAATAACGGGTTGCCACCTACGCCACGGAAGGCTCGGACGGGAGAATTCACGCCACCGGGAATATAGCGCTTGGCCTCCTCAAACAGCTGCGCCGAGCGGCTGACTTTTTTCTCTGGATTGCTTTCACTCGCAGACATGGGTTCCTCGATGCTACCGCTTGTTCGGGGGTGCAATGGATGGTTGGAATAGTGAATTCAGTTGCCGGGTCCGTGTACAGACATCGGGCGTGGCGAACAGGTAGTGAATGACGGCCAGCATGTCGGCGCCAGCGTCGATCAATGTGGCGCCATTTTCGGCGTTGATGCCTCCGATTGCAACAATGGGCAGCCGCAGCGCTGCTCGCGCCTGACGGAGGTCGTCGAGTGTTGCCGGTGGAGCCAGAGGCTTGGTGTTGGAGGGGAAAAAACGTCCGAAGGCGACGTAAGACGCCCCCTGTGCCTGCGCGTCCCGAGCCAGTATCAGGTTGTTGTGACAGGTGATGCCGATGATGGCCGAGTCTCCCAGGCGCTGGCGCGCAGAGCGCAACCGGGCATCTCCTTGCCCAAGATGTACTCCGTCCGCCCCCACTTCCAGACACAGGTTGACATCATCGTTGATCAGAAATGGAGTTTGGAATTGCCCACAAAGCGTCTTGAGAGCCTGGCACTGCGCCACGCGTTCGGCCTGGGGTGAGTGCTTGTTGCGGTACTGCAGAACACTCAGTCCTGCCTCCAATGCTGCTTGCACGCGCTCGCACAGCAGATCACCAGTGAGCAAGGTTTCATCGGTGATGGCGTACACACCGCGAGATAGGATGGGAGCCTGCGCCATTCAGCGGTTCCAGTGGCTGCGGTTGGGCAGAAACTGCCCGAAGCCTGCGCGGGTGCCATGATTCAGCGATTCCCAGGTGAAGCGTTGTGCCTGCTGGGCCGCCTCGTTGACTTGAAGTCCGTGCGCCAGGTAGCCAGCGAGAGCGGCGGCCAGCGTGCAGCCAGAGCCATGATATTCATGTTCAAGACGCTGCCATGAGTAGGACTGGGTAGGCTGATGACGGGTATAGAGACGGTTGATGACCTGGGGGCTGTTGGCATGAGTGCCGGTGAGCAGCACGTGCTGACAGCCACGATCCAGCAATTCATTCGCGCTCGCGTCGAAGCTGTCGCCATTGGGGGCTAAGGCGCGCAGCTCGTTGGTGTTTGGAGTGATAACAGTCGTCATCGGCAGGAGTAGTGTATTAATCGCTTCGGCAATACTTTCGCGGGTGAATTCATAACCACCCCCAGCCCGCAGGATGGGGTCGAGTATCACGGGAATATCCGGATAGTCGGTCAGAAGAGTGTGAATGACCTCCACCGTCTTGATGCTGCCGAGCAATCCGATCTTGAAGGCCTGGACCGGAATGTCTTCCAGGACGGCGCGCGCCTGTGCTATCAGAAGCGCCGGGTCAGTCGGGTGTGAGGCCATGACGTTGCCAGTGTCCTGTACTGTCAGCGCGGTGACGATGGGCAGGCAATGGCAGCCGGTGCTGAACAGCGCCTCTATATCTGCCTGAATGCCAGCTCCACCAGTGGGGTCGAGCCCCGAGAAGCACATGACATTGGGTTTCTTGTCAGCAATATTCTGCACAGTGGAGACTCGCTTCTGGGTTGCCTTCTAAAATGGACGAACGACCACGAGAATGATGATGCCGATCAACAGGAACACGGGGAGTTCATTGAAGTAGCGGAAATAGACATGACTGCGCGTATTCTTTTCGTCACGGAACGCGATCATGATGCGCCAGCAGAAGTAGTGGTAGATGCTCAGTAGAATCACCAGCGCAAGCTTGGCGTGCATCCAGCCGGAGCTCATGTAATAGGATGGATTGAAGGAGATCAACCAGATACCAAGCAGAACTGTGGCGATCGCGGATGGCGTGGCAATGCCTCTGAATAGCTTGCGCTCCATGATGACGAAACGGTCCTTGCTGACTTTGTCCTCACTCATGGCGTGATAGACGAACAGACGAGGCAGGTAAAAGATTGCCGCGAACCAGCAGACGACTGCGATGATGTGAAAGGCTTTGACCCAGGCCATGACGTTCCTCGTGATTGCAAGCTGATGCCGCAGGCGCCACAACGAGAGGTGCTGACGGGTGGTCCTGCGGAGGGAGAGGCTACACTAGCACAGCTGATAAAATGGATCGAGCCGGAAAACACGGGTATTATCGCGGGCTCGCAAATTAGAAACGCAGACAGGAGGAGCCTATGATCAAGGTCGGAATCGTCGGAGCAACAGGTTATACCGGAGTGGAATTATTACGTCTGCTCGCCCCGCGCAAGGATGTCAGTATCAAGGTCATTACGTCGCGTGAGCTGCAAGGTACCGCCGTGGCCGATTTGTTTCCGAATCTGCGTGGGCACATTGATCTGGCATACTCCGCCCCGGACACGGAGGAGCTGTTCGCTTGTGACGTGGTGTTCTATGCAACGCCTCACGCGGTGGCCATGAAGACAGTCCCGCAATTGCTCGCCAGGGGCGTGCGCGTCATCGATCTTTCTGCCGACTTCAGGTTGCGCGATCGAGCGCTTTGGGAAAAATGGTACAACGTCATCCATGAGAGTCCCGATCTGCTGGGGCAAGCCGTCTATGGGCTGCCCGAGGTGAACAGGAAGCAGATTGTCGATGCGCGTCTGCTGGCGGTGCCGGGTTGCTACCCTACCGCGATTCAACTGGGCTTCCTGCCGCTGCTTGAAAAGGGTCTGATTGATACCGGCAGTCTGATCGCGGACGCCAAATCCGGCGTTAGTGGCGCGGGACGCAAGGCCAGCGTCGGCAGCCTGCTGTCAGAAGCGTCCGAATCTTTGCACGCCTATGGCGTGGCCGGGCATCGTCATCTGCCGGAGATATCTCAAGGGCTGAACACATATGCCGGGGAGGAGGTCAAGTTGACCTTCATACCGCATCTGACGCCGATGATTCGCGGCATCCATGCCACTCTTTATGCGCCACTGCGAAATCCTGAAGTAGCGGTGGATCTGCAGGCGGTGTTCGAGGAGCGCTACAAGGATGAGCCATTTGTGGACATTCTGCCGAAGGGGCAATTTCCCGCGACTCGCAATGTGCGCGGTTCGAATCGTTGCCAGATCGCCGTCTGCTACTTGCCGCAGAACAACATGGTGGTAGTGCTGTCGGTCATAGACAATCTGGTGAAAGGCGCTTCCGGGCAGGCCATCCAGAACATGAATATCATGTTTGGTCTCGACGAATCCGAGGGGCTGCAGGTGGTCGCCCTCCTGCCTTGAACTGATAGCAGACTGAGGTCTCATGCCCGGAGTCGTGAAAGGCAGCAAACAGCAGCGCATGGTGGTGGTCCCGCATCGGCCATGGCTGCGCTATGCCTTGCTGGCTGGTGTACTGACTGTTGCAGTGGTGGGTTTCGCATTTGGCTATCTTGATGCTGCAGACGGATTTGCCACTACCTCGGCAGATAACCAGCAAATGGCACTGGAGCTTGCCGATGCTCGAGATGAGCTGCAGGGATTGCGGTCGCAAGTGGTCATATCAGGCCGTACCAGCATCATGGATCAGCGTGCCAACGAAGAGGTTCAGGAGACAATCAACAGCCTGAGACAGCGCGTCATGCAATTGGAGCAGGATGTGATGTTCTATCGGCAGGTGATGACACCGGAGCTTGCCGAACCAGGTCTGATCATCGCCGAGTTCACCGTGCAGCCCACGGACTTGCCAGATACCTATCGCTACAGAGCCGTTTTTCGCCAGGCTGGTGCAGGGGACAGGGAGCTCAAGGGAAAAGTGCAGATTGATGTGGCAGGCACGCGAGCTGGCGAGAACGTGCTGCTGCCGCTGCAGGAGCTTGTGTCTGGCGCCGAGACGGTCAATACCATGCTGAATTTTCGTTATTTCCAGAATATTGAAGGTGAGCTGGTCGTGCCTGCTGATTTTCTGCCAACGCAAGTGGAGATTCGGGCGGAGTCGGTGGAGCCGCAACAGCGAAAACTGGAAAAATTGTTTAACTGGACAGTCGCGGAGGGATGAGGATGTTTGGAGCGTCGGAAAAGAACAAGCCACGGCTGCAAGGCTCGGCACATACTCTGATTTCGCGTCAGGCCGAGATTTCCGGAGATGTGCGCTTCAGCGGTGAGCTGATCATCGAAGGCACTATTCGGGGCAATATCTTTGCCGAGGACGAGTCTGCTGCTCTGGTGAGAGTGGCTGAAACGGGTGTCGTTGAGGGGGAAATCTGCGTTCCCTCAGCGGTTATCAATGGTCTTGTCAGAGGCGATGTACATTGTGCCAAACACTTGGAGCTGGCGGCAAAGGCAGTGGTAATCGGCAACGTGTACTACTCATTGATCGAGATGGTCATGGGGTCGGAAGTCAATGGCAGCCTGATGCACATTGGCAGAGCTCAGCAGGACTCGAAACGGCTGGCCGGTGCTTCCGGGAACGTGCTTTCCTACGATACCGGCAACGAAACAATAGTTGACTGATTTACTTGGTTTTCGCCATAATCGCCGAATCGCGCTTGGCGTCAGCCTCCTTGGCGCTCCCTGCTACAAACAATCCATGGTATGCCGATGTCTGTTGTTCAGTCACACGATCCGACCAACATCTCTCTATCTCAGAATGCCGCTGACAAGATCAAGACTTTGATTGCGGAAGAGGGGAATCCTCGACTGAAATTGCGTGTGTTTGTGACGGGGGGCGGGTGCTCAGGATTCCAGTATGGATTCAGTTTTGATGAAGCGGTCAACGAAGACGATACTGTCGTCAGTAACTTCGGCGCTGATTTGATGGTGGATCCGCTCAGCTTTCAGTACCTTCAAGGTGCGAAGGTCGACTATGTAGAAGGATTGCAGGGGGCGCGCTTTGTTGTGAACAACCCCATGGCGTCCACTACCTGCGGTTGCGGCTCTTCATTCTCGGTTTGAAAGTGACCACGGGCCTTGTCTCTGGCCATCAGCCTCGCTGCGATAGATGCCACCGAGTAAGCATGGATGTCGGGCCCCGGTGACGCTGCGACAGTCAATCGCCTCTCCCAGCCAGGTCTTTCTGGCCATCCACGCGAATGCCACACCTTCCACCCAGTCTGGTGCTAATCCAGCTTCATCGCTCGAAATGACGCGAACTGGTGCCATCAGCGCTCTGAGCCTGTGCAGCAGGGCCGTGTTGTAGGCTCCTCCACCGCAAACGATGAGCTCTTCAATCTTTCGAGAATGCCAATCGGTGCTTTGTGCGATGGTCTGAGCAGTGAATTCCAATAGTGTCGCCTGTACGTCGACGTCCACTATTGGCCCCACTTCGGCAAGTATCGCTGTCAGCCAAGGCAGGTTGAACAATTCCCGACCGGTGCTTTTTGGTGCTGGCAAGGCAAAAAAGTCTTCGCTCATAAGGCGTCCAAGTAAAGCACTTTCAACTGTCCCGCTTTGCGCCCAAGCCCCATTGCGATCAAATGGTAAACCTCTCTTCAGGTTTATCCATGAGTCCATCAAGACGTTTCCGGGCCCTGTATCGAATCCAATCAGTGGTGTCTCGGCGTCAACGCTTAATAATGAAATATTGGCGATGCCTCCAATGTTGAGCACGGCCCTGCTCGCGGTGCCGGTGCCGAAATACCCTTGATGAAACAGCGGAGTGAGCGGAGCACCCTGGCCACCAGCGGCCATGTCCTTTCTGCGAAAGTCTGCAATTGTCGTGATGCCGGTCATTGCACTGATAGTGTTGGGATCACCAATTTGCATTGTGAACTGATGTGATCCCTGGGGGTGATGTTGAATGGTCTGCCCATGGCTCCCAATCGCAATGATATCTGCAGGCTTCAGCTCACTCTTTGCTAGAAGAGTGTTGACTGCCTCCGCAAACAATCGCCCAAGTGCGATATCGGTTTCCCCCAATAACCGCAGTGAGATCGATTGATCCTGGCATAACAGCAGCAGGTTCTGTCGCAGAGATGCAGGTACAGAATGCGAGTGCGTGGCGACAAGGTATGGGGGAGTCTGGGAGAAATCGACGAGAACGCAATCTACGCCGTCAATGCTGGTGCCAGAAAGCAATCCAATGAAGTATTCAGGAGCGGGCATTTCGGCAATCTTCCTCTGTACGGAAAGAGAGTTCGCACTGCAGCGGATATTAGGCGCTCTTACTGCGTCAAGGAGTTCTGGCTTCGCGGGGTTGTAGTGTTGTAGCTGAGAATTCTTGTGTCGGTGTTACGGATATGCAGCTTTGCCAACTGCTCTCGAATATGGGAGCGGAAGCGTGGTAGTTCGGAGGGATCTACGGAATTGGCTTTAGGCATTTGATCGAGAATTTTGGCGGGATCCTTGTGTTCGCCGTTCACAAGGAACTCATAATGCAGGTGTGGACCGGTTGACCCTCCAGTGGTCCCTACATAGCCAATTACTTCGCCTTGGCTTACGCGAGATCCCTTCTTGAGCCCCTGTGCGTAGTCATTCAAGTGTGCGTACTTGGTTTCAAACTGGCCGTTGTGTTGAATTACGATGAGTTTGCCAAAGGAGCCGTTTCTGGCGGCCCAAGTCACGACGCCATCGCTGGTGGCTCTGACCGGGGTTCCTCTTGGGGCCGCATAATCGGTGCCGCGGTGGGCACGTATCGTGTTGAGAATGGGGTGTTTGCGGCTGAGGTTGAAGTTTGAGCTAATGCGGAACACATCCAGCGGGGTTCTCAGAAATGCCTTGCGCATACTCTCGCCATCCGGATTGTAATAGCCTACTTCGCCATCTGCGCTTTCATATCGAAAGGCTGTGTACTGTGAACCCTGATTGGTGAACTGTGCAGCGATGATCTCCCCGTTACCTATGAACTCTCCGTCGAGATGCTTCTCTTCGTAAACGATGCTGAAGCTATCGCCTTCCCGGGGATCCAGGATGAAATCGATCACACCGCCGAAAATATCCGCCATCTCCATGATTGAAACGGCGGGTATATCGGCCTTCTGGCCTGCCATGAACAAGCTATCGTTTATGACGCCTTCCTTGAAGGTTTCGATGATTTCAGGAGTTCGTTGGATTGGCTCTACCTGGTAAGCGTCGTCGTTCAGCGTAAAAAGGTAGCCATCAATGGGGGATTTCAATACTTTTAGTTGGGAAAGGGTGCCAGGTTCGGAGATGTTGAAGCTGAGTTGGTAGCCTGGGTAAAGCTTGTTCAGCACCTGAGCTTCTTCGTTGCTATTCAAAACCCTGTACATATCCTGAGCATCCAATCCAACTTTTGTAAAGATTGCCGAGAGATTGTCTCCTGCCTGCACCTCATGCTCAGTCCATGGGGTTTGGTCTACATGGACCGGTTTGGGAGTTGGTGCAGCAACGATGCTGGCATCCAACGGTGTGGCATAATTGATGCGATCACCATGTGCCGATTCCTCGGGAGCGAACATGAGAGTAACCGCCAGCAACAGACTCAAAGCGCTGGCCAGTACCAAATGGTCGTGGGGGTAATATTTGCTGATCAGCAGCTTGGCTGCTCCCCCAAAATTCATGAAAATGCTGATGGCCTTTCTCTTTTCTTATTGCCGAATCCGGCTTGTGAAGTGTTGCTAGACCGGCAATTCTTATGACTTTTCCCGGGCAGGTCAAGTCTTATTCCGTTTAGTAGTGTAAAATCGCCCGCCTTGTCTGGCGCCTTGGTTCGCCGCTGCAACCAGAGTCCGCGTGAGATGCTGCTCGTTGGCGTAGTCGCAGGTTTTACCGGGCCATTTATTTCTTCAGGATGGATCTATGTCCGCTACATCAATCAATATTATTAATGATCTGGAGAGTCGAGGCTTAGTGTCTCAGATGACCTCCGGTGATGAGCTGAAAACATTTCTTTCGCGATCGCGTACGTTGTACAGCGGCTTTGATCCTACGGCAGAAAGTCTGCACATTGGGAACTTGGTTCCATTGTTGGCACTTAGAAGGTTTCAGCTTGCAGGACATAAACCAATCGCTTTGGTTGGAGGTGCGACTGGACTGATTGGTGATCCCAGTTTCAAGGCGTCAGAACGGCAATTGAATGCGAGTGATGTCGTTGAGGGGTGGGTCGAACGGTTGAAGGGGCAGGTCTCTCAATTTCTGGAGTTTGACGGTGGGGCAAACTCTGCGATCGTTGTTAATAATCTGGACTGGGTAAAGGGTGTCAGTGTTCTGAATTTTCTGCGTGATGTAGGCAAGCACTTTTCCGTCAATGCAATGATTCAGAAAGATTCTGTAAAACAGCGGCTAGAACGGGAGGGAGCCGGGATTTCGTTCACAGAGTTCAGTTACATGATTTTACAGTCCTATGATTTTGCCGAGCTCTATAATAGGTACGGTTGCACTCTTCAGATAGGTGGAAGTGATCAGTGGGGCAATATCACTGGTGGTATTGACCTTGCTCGGCGCATGTACAAGGCTCAGGTATACGGTCTCACTATCCCTTTGGTTACAAAAGCCGACGGGCAGAAATTTGGTAAAACAGAGACTGGCACTATCTGGTTGGATGCCGCGAAGACTTCGCCCTACACGTTCTACCAGTTCTGGTTAAATGCCGCCGACGCTGACGTATATACCTACTTGAAGTATTTTACGTTTCTTGATGTGGCGACAATTCATGATATTGAGGTGGCCGATATGGCTGAGCGAGGCAAGCCGCAGGCTCAGAGCATTCTTGCCAGAGAAGTCACGCAATTGGTGCATGGAGCTGAAGGGCTAGCTGCCGCAGAACGGATTAGCCGTGCGCTATTTACAGGAGATACCAATACCTTAAGCAGAGAAGATTGCGAACAGCTCAAATTAGATGGGTTACCGAATACACTACTTATAGGTGGGCGAAAGAATATAGTTGAGGCGTTAGTGGAGACTGGTCTCGCGTCGTCCAATAAAATGGCCCGAGAGTTCATAGCCAATACTGCTGTCGCCGTCAATGGGGCCTGTGTGGATTCGCCGGATTTTGATCTTCGTATTGAAGCGTCCTTGTTTGGCAAATATGCGATTATTAAACGGGGCAAGAAGATGTTTCACTTGGTGTGTTTCGGTGCCTAAAAGAAAGTCGATAAAATTTGAATTTGGAGATTGTCTCTGGTTGAAGTTGTGGCATAATGCGCGCCCTTGTGACGACATGTGCAAGGGTTAGAGGGAAGCGGAAAGCGAGTTTCCCGGGCAGTTGAAAGATTTCAAAATCTTCTCTTGCCAAGATTGAGCAAGTGCGTATAATGCGCGGCCTCCCAGCCACGAAG
>JAURWS010000030.1 GCA_030654835.1 Gammaproteobacteria bacterium
AGATCATGTTACCGCCGAAAGAGTTTCGTGCGGCCGCATCTTGTTTTATAGATTTAAGCTGCAATTCAAAAGCAGTGTCTCGTGCTTGAAATCTTAAAACTAGAATGTCATTCACTGGCACTTACTCGCAAGAAAGGTAACATTTGTATAGTGTGCACGCACACTTCATGTACTTGTTTGACGGGAATCTAACCCGGATTCCCATATGAAAACAACCCCTTATTTGGAACTACTTTTCATTCTGCGACCGGAAGGCGTGCGCGCTCGATTGCGGGACACGATGCGCACTATTTCCCCGCGCCGAGAAATCACAACTTGTTGAAAACACACGCTTTACAATCCTGCTCAAGCCAGAACTCGTGCAATCCCACTCCTGCATTCCGTGCAACACATTGACCACTCCGCAAATCTGTCCTATTAGTTGATCAGGCTTACCGAACACGGAGGTTCATATGGCCAGCCCATTTCTAGAATCATTGCGCGCCGACATGCGCCTGCGCGGCTATAGCCTCAAGACTGAAAAGTCCTACCTGGAGTGGATCAGGCAATACATTTACTTCATTGGGAAGCGTCATCCGTCCGAAGCGGGGCCTGTGGAAGTCAAAGCGTTTTTGACTCATCTCGCCGTGAACCGCAATGTCGCGATCAATACGCAAAAGGTCGCTCTCAATGCGGTCGTCTTTCTCTATCACAAATTCTTCAACCGGGAGCTTGGAGACCTGGGGTTCAAGCTGGCCACCAAACAGCGACATCTGCCGTGCGTGTTGTCCGTTCGTGAAGTCGGTTTGATTCTCGCGCAACTGAGCGGGCGCAACCGTTTGATCATCGAGCTGCTGTATGGCAGCGGCCTGCGCGTCAACGAGTGTCTTCGCCTGCGTGTGCAGGACGTGGATCTCGATCGGCTATGCCTGACCATCCACGATGGGAAGGGGCGCAAGGATCGTCAAACACTGCTCGCCGCTGGGTTGAAGGTGTCGCTCAAGGAGCGGATTGAAGTGGCGATCAAGCAGCAATCCGCTGACAACCAGCAAGGTGTCGGTTGCTCATTGCCGACCGCGCTGGCTCGCAAATATCCCAGTGCGTTTCGTTTGCCAGCGTGGGCGTTTCTGTTCCCTTCTTCAGGTCTGAGTGCACATCCCTATGACGGCACGTTGTGTCGGCATCACCTGCATGATTCCGTCGTGCGCCGATTTCTGGCTGTTGCCGTGCGTGAGGCCGGGGTGCGTAACAAGAAAATTGGCACGCACACCTTCAGGCATTCGTTCGCCACGCACTTGCTGGCCACGGGGACTGATATCCGTACCGTTCAGGAGTTGCTCGGCCACAACGATGTGAGCACGACGCAGATTTACACGCATGTGCTGGGCACGCATTACGCGGGGACGTCGAGCCCGCTGGACAGGCTCGGGTTGTTATAGCCGTTTCCTTGATCACACCTTGACCCTGAACTCACTCCAATAAAGATATATTTTATATACCACTCTTCGTTTCGGCCGCAGCACGTATACAAATCTATCCACTCGGTAACTCTATGAAAGCGCGCAATTTTGATAAGTCATTCGATCAGGGAAAGTCGATCATCGAGCATCTCGACATCAAGAGTGCTCGCCGTATCGCTCAACAGCAAAAGCGAGTGAACGTAGATTTTCCAGTGTGGATGATTGAGTCTTTGGACAGGGAGGCAAGCCGTCTTGGCGTGACGCGGCAGTCAATAATCAAGATGTGGGTGGCCGAACGGCTGGACGCAGCGGCGGCACATGATACTGAGCATGCGTCATCATAAGAATGCCGCAGGGCGTATTCTTTATGACCGCCACCAATTTGAAGTCAAGCGCTCCTTCTGCCTGAATTCTGCCGCTGCCCGCTACCAATAAGCCCATCGATAGAAATATCTTCGTCTATCAAAGGCCAATGAATTCCGTAACCACCTGGAGAGACCTCGAAAGTATTCACCTGGTCTTTGCTGGCATTTGCCAAAATTCTGGAGATATCAGTCAGCGGATATTCGTGTTTCATGCCATCGATATCCAGCCTTAGCAAGCCGTCGCTAATGGTCACGTTCTCAATAGAGCGTCGTTTTTTCATAATTATCTCCTCTCTCATTTTTTCCGCCACACCGACACCTGACTCACAATGTACTCATACTTGCGGCGATGCTCGCGAATCATGAACGGCAGGTCAGTTTCGTGAACGAGTTCGAACCCTTGGAGAATCGCCGCGAGTTTTGCGAGCGCCGCTTCGTTCGTGTCGCCGTCGATGAATCTGTCCGGTGCTGTGTACTGTTCCATCCAGCTGTTGGGTGACACCAGCACCAGCACGCCATCTTTATTCAGCAGCGTGTCGTCTTCCACGAACTGCCGCAGGCACGCGGCGGGGTTGGGAAGGCGACACATCAGGTTGCTGAGCAGGGCGGCATCGAAGCCACGCATGCTACCTTGCAGTTCTGGCGCGTGCAGCGCACCTGCGTCGCCCCTCACAAACTGTATGCGGTCGACATCGATGGCGCTGTCCACTCTGGCGCGCAGCTTTGTATTGAAGCGGCCGCTGTCGTGGCGAATGTAGTCGAGCTGGCCCTGCGTCTTGAGCACATTGGCGGCGTCGATGAAAGACTGGCTGTAATCGAGGCCGATCACCTCGTCGAAACTGCGCGCGAGTTCGAAGCTGGCACGGCCCACGGCGCAGCCGAGATCGAGCACGCGCCCGGTGTTTTTCGCAAACTGATTCACCAGATCGACAGTGGCCTGCACGAACATTTTCACTGGCGGATGGCCGACGCGTGCGCTGATCTGTGCATCGCGCTGTTCGGCCTCGCTGCCCCAGTGGAAGAGCATGTACTGGTTGAGCAGGGCGTCGGTCTCGTAGCGGTCCTTCTTCTGCGCTTGAGTCTCTTCACTCTGCACGATGCGGAAGCCGGCGTGCTGAAAGAAGTGCGGACGGAAGTGGAAGCGCGACCACATGCTGGCTTCGTCGCCGGTGCTGATGAACGAGCCACCCAACATCATCTGGTGCCGGTCGTCGAAGCAGGGTGTGCTGAAGTCAACGTAGTGGGGATGGATGCGGAAGCCGGGCAGGGGGTGGAAGGTGTCTTCACACCATTGCCACACATTGCCGAACACATCGTTGAAGCCGAGGCTGTTGGGTGCGAAGCGATCCACCGGGCTCTCGCTGCCGAAGTGCAGGTTGTTGTTGACCTCGTAACCAGCGGCCAGCTCGGCTTCGTCGACCATGACGCGGTCGAGGTTGAGCAGCTCCGGCTTCGCGGGGGTCCAGTCTGCGGCTTGTTGCAGCGCTGGTTCGCGCATGGCGAGATGTTCGGTTTCCTGCAGCAGGCGATAAGGCGTCTGCACGCCATCGCGCGCG
Organism: Gammaproteobacteria bacterium; assembly: GCA_030654835.1. Lineage (GTDB taxonomy): Bacteria > Pseudomonadota > Gammaproteobacteria > Pseudomonadales > Pseudohongiellaceae > UBA5078. Next base: position 3,361 of record JAURWS010000030.1, read on the forward strand.
CTGCGCCAGGCACAGTAGGCCTTGGCTTCGTAGTAGTTCACGGCCACGGGCCAGTCCCACTGCATGTCTTCGACGCTGAAGGTGGTGCGCAGCTTGAAGCGGTGCGAGCCGACGGGGCCGTCCTGCACCCAGAAGGTGGGCCAGCGGATATTGCGGAAGCGGCGCCAGTCGCGGCCCTGCTCGTTCCAGAACTGGTCATCCAGATAGCCGCCGGAGGCGACGAATTCGTAGAACTCGCCATTGCTGATCAGACGCTGGCTGGCCTTGAAGGCGGCAGTCTGACGCTTGTCGGCGCCGTATTCGTTGTCCCAGCCGAAGCTCGGCCAGTCGCGCGGTTTGCCGAGGCGGACGCTGCTCTGGGCCACCGCGATCATGGGGTTCTGGGACGGATAGTGGACGCCGGGCTGCGGCTTGGTGTTGGGTTGTGGCTCTGCACGCAGCATCACCTGCGGCCAGTTGGCCGGGATACGGACATGCTGGGCGGGCAGCTCGCGCATCAACACGCTGGAGGTTTCCAGGTGGATGCGTTCGTGCTCAAAACCCATGACCAGTGCCCAGCCGGGGCTGTCCATGGTGATGGGTTCGTCGAAAATCGGGTGGGTCTGAATCAGGTTGCGCACCAGTTGATAGACGGTGGCGCGGTAATCGATCACTTCCTGCAGCGGTGGCCAGATGCCTTGGTCGCCCTCATGCAAGTCGTCCCAGCTCATCTCGTCCACGCCGGTTTCGAACAGGATCTCGAAATGGGCGTTGATCGGCTCCTTGATGAGCCCGGCCACCAGCAGTTTGTTGATGTACAGTGTCGCGGGGTGGGCGAAGTAGAAGATCAGCGGGTGGCGGGTCTTGTGGTAGGGCCGCAGGTAGTAGGCCTCTTCGCTGGTCAGTGCGGAGAACAAGGTCTCGGTGAGTGCCCAGGTGTTCTCGAAGTAGTGGAGGATCGCATCACGGCCGGCGTTGAGATTGAGCAGGCGCAACGAGGACGCTGGCTTGGGGGCCACGCCAGACTTGGAAATGACCTGGGTGGCGGACCGGGTGGCGGATCGGGATTCGGGTGGTTTATTGGTCTCGGTAGCTGGTATTTTCATGATGTCCAAGTCTGTTTAAGTGTGTTCCGGCACGCGGTTCTGGCATGCGGTTATAACAGGGAGTTGCGCTGTCTTCGTGTCGCTGATGCGGCGTTGATGCGTTAGTTCGGCATGGTGAGCCGACTTGCGGCCGATTGAGTTGGGAGTGACTTCGGGTAAACTGGCCCGCACTTCCACAATCCCAGACACACCATAGGACCGACAACGAGGCCCAATTTTGCGCAGCAAACTCCCTGATATTGGCACGACGATTTTCACGGTAATGTCGAGAATGGCACAGGAGTATGGAGCCATCAACCTTTCGCAGGGTTTTCCCGACTTCGATTGCCCGCCCCGGCTGCGCGAGCTGGTGTCTTTTTATCTCAATGATCGCAAGAACCAGTATCCGCCGATGACCGGTATTCCACAGCTGCGCGAGCAGATTGCGGCAAAGGTTCTGGACTTATACGGCTTCGCTGCAGACATGGATCAGGAGGTGACAGTGACTTCCGGCGGAACCGAGGCGCTGTTCGATGCGATACAGGCGACCGTGAGCCGTGGCGATGAGGTCATCGTGTTCGACCCGGCCTATGACTCGTACGGCCCCGGCATCGCGCTGGCCGGTGGCGTGACGGTGCACATCCCCTTGAGCCTGCCGGATTTCCGGATCGACTGGAATCTGGTCAAAGAGCGGATCAACGAGCGCACACGCATGATCATCATCAACACGCCGCACAACCCGAGCGGCGCGATCATGAGCAGACAGGACATGGACACGCTGGCGGAGCTGACGCGGAACCGCGAGATTTATGTGCTCTCCGACGAAGTGTACGAGCACATGGTGTTCGATGGCGGCGTGCACGAGAGCGTGCTGCGTCACGAGGAATTGCGTCAGCGCAGCTTTGCGGTGTTCTCGTTTGGCAAGACCTATCATGCGACAGGATGGAAGCTGGCCTATTGCGTGGCACCTGCCGCTTTGACGGCCGAATTCCGCAAGGTACACCAGTTCGTGACGTTCACGTCACCGAGTTTCATTCAGTATGCGATTGCCGATTTCATGCGCGAGTGCCCGGAGCACGCGAAGGAATTGCCAGCGTTCTATCAGGCCAAGCGCGATACCTTTTGTCGGTTGATCAAGGATTCCCGTTTCACCTTCACGCCCTCGCGCGGTACCTATTTTCAGCTGGTCGACTACAGCGCGATCAGCTCACTGCCCGATGCAGAGTTCGCAAATCATCTGACACAGAAGAAAGGTGTGGCCGCGATTCCTCTCTCACCGTTCTACGAGAAGGCGCCGAAGAGTACTCTTTTGCGCTTCTGTTTCTGCAAGGATGATTCAACGCTGGAGGCGGCGGCGCAAATTCTGTGCAAACTGTGACGCCTTCATTCCATCAGCTCGCCGCCGATATCAAGCTCTGGGGGCAGGAGCTGGGTTTCGCGCAGGTGGCGATCACCGATGTGGATCTCGGCCAGTATCGCCCGCACCTGGAAAGCTGGCTCGCCAACCATTACCACGGCGAGATGGATTACATGGAGCGCCACGCGCAGCTGCGGCTGAACCCGGAAGCATTGGTGCCAGGCACGTTGCGGGCAATCTGCGTGCGCATGGATTACGCGCTGACCACGACCAACTCGCTGGCCGAGCTGAACATGCCGGAGCGGGCGTATATCTCCCGCTATGCGCGCGGCCGCGATTATCACAAGCTGATTCGCAAGCGCCTGCAACGGCTGGCCGACCGCATCAGTGAGACAGCTGGCCCCTTCGGGTATCGCGCGTTTGTCGACAGCGCACCGGTGCTGGAGCGGGCGCTGGCAGAGAAGGCGGGCATGGGCTGGATTGGCAAGAACACCATGCTCATCAATCGCAAGGCGGGCTCGTGGTTTTTCCTCGCGGAGTTGTTCACGGACTTGCCGCTGCCCGTCGACGAACCGACCACCGCCCATTGCGGTTCCTGCACGGCCTGTCTCGACAGCTGCCCCACCAAGGCCTTCGTGGCACCCAATGTCTTGGATGCCACGCGCTGCATCTCTTATCTGACTATCGAGCTGCGCTCAGCGATTCCCGAGGAGCTGCGCCCTCTGATGGGCAACCGCGTGTTCGGCTGCGATGACTGCCAGCTGATCTGCCCGTGGAACAAGTTCACGCACGTGAGCAAGGAGGCGGATTTCGCGCCGCGACATGGGCTGGACGACGCGGAGTTGACGCGGTTGTTCGAGTGGACGGAGGAGGAGTTTCTGCGTTTTACCGAGGGCTCACCGATTCGCCGCATCGGCTATGAGTGCTGGCTGCGCAATCTCGCGGTGGCGCTGGGCAATGCGCCGTCGACGCTTGCGATTGTGAATGCGCTGACGGCGCGTGCGGAGCATCCGTCAGCGCTGGTGCGCGAGCATGTCCAATGGGCACTGGCACGGCATGTGGGAGCGGGCCTGCCCGCGATTAGCTCTGAGTGAGATCAATCGCGAGCAAGGCTCGCTCCCACATTTGATCGCGGGCAGGCCCGCTCCCACATCAGCGGAAGAAGTGCTGCCGGTAGTGGCGCAGTTCGGCGATGGAGTCGTGGATGTCTGCGAGCGCCTGATGCGAGCCACGCTTGGTGAGTGACGCAAGCACTTCGGGCTTCCAGCGGCGTGCGAGCTCCTTCACCGTGCTGACATCTAGATTGCGGTAGTGGAAGAAGGCCTCCAGCGTGGGCATGTAGCGAGCGAGGAAACGGCGGTCCTGACAGATGCTGTTGCCACAGATCGGTGACGCGCCCTTCTCGGAGTATTGCAGCAGAAACGCCAACGTGAGCGCCTCGGCCTCGGCGTCGCCGGTGGCGCTCTCTTTGACGCGCTTGATCAGCCCGGATTCGCCGTGCGTCTTCTGATTCCAGTCGTCCATGGCCGCCAGCGCTGCGTCGGACTGTCTGACTGCCAGCACCGGGCCTTCGGCCAGCACATTCAGGTCAGCGTCGGTTATCAACGTGGCGATCTCGATGATGCGGTCAGTCTCGGGCACCAGCCCGGTCATTTCGAGGTCAATCCAGATCAGTGTTTGTTTTTTGTCGATAGTCGTCATGCAGGAGTCCTATGTTTGCGAAAGTCGGTGCCAACGTGGCTGGCGCGATTGTAGCAGAGGCTCCTGCGGCCGCAGTGTACTTCCTGTAGACTGCCGATCCACAGACAAAAAACCAACGGAAACGCACCCAACACCCATGACCAAACGACGACTCAGTCAGCAGCAGCGCGGCCGCATCAACCGCAATCAGGAAGACCGTCAGACGCGTCTGCGCAGCGAGAAGCCCGCACGGCCCGAAGCCAATCCTGAAGATCTCGGGCCTGAGATTCCGGGTCTGGTGATCTGCCACTTTGGGCAGCAACTGGAGATCGAAAGCCTGGCGCCTGAAAGCGTCGGCCAGGTGTTCCGCTGCTTCCAGCGCACCAACCTGCCGTCACTCGCCACTGGTGACCGGGTGATCTGGCAGGCGGACAGCGACAGCACAGGCGTGGTGGTGGCATTGCAGGACCGTATCTCCCTGATGTCGCGACCTAATCAGCAATCTGTCCTGCGGCCGGTTGCCGCCAACGTTAGCGCCGTGGCCATCGTCATCGCGCCACTGCCGCAGCCTTTTGCCAACCTCATCGATCGCTATCTGGTGATGGCCGAACATCTGGGGCTGCGCCCGCTCATTGTCCTCAACAAGGTGGATGCCTTCATGGCATCCCGTGATGTGGACATCGAGAGCATGCTGGCTATCTATGCGTGCGTTGGTTATCCGGTGCTGCGCGTCTCGTGCAAGCAGGGAGTCGGAATTGAGGAGCTTAAGCGGTTTCTGGCCGAGCACACTGTCGTGTTTGTCGGGCAGTCGGGGGTTGGCAAGTCTTCACTGGTCAATGCGTTACTCGGCGACGATTCACAGGAGGATAGTGCTTTGGTGGGCGACATGTCGGTTGGCCGGGAGAAGGGTACGCACACGACGACGGCCGCGCGCCTCTACCATCTGCCAGGCAGTGGCGACCTGATCGACTCGCCGGGGATTCGTGAGTTCGGCCTCTGGCACATGGACCCACAGATGGTGTTCGATGGCTTCGCGGAGTTTCAACCGTATCGTGGCGCTTGTCGTTTCCGCGATTGCAGCCACCAACAGGAGCCGGGCTGTGCGCTGTTGAAGGCGGTGGAGGAAGGCCACATCAGCCCGCAACGTCTGGCCAGCTACTTCGCCCTGCTGAGCACGCTCACGCCCTGATGCTGGCGCGCCGTTGTCGACGACTCAGAATAGCTCCAGCGGGTCCGGGTCCGGAATCAATTCCGGGGGAGGAGTGCCCGCCGACAGCCCCCCCTCGGATTGGGCATCCAGCCTGCTTTCTGCTACTTCGTTCAGCACCATGATGACGATGCGTCTGTTGGTGGGGTTCAAGGGGTTGGAGGCGTCCATTGGCACCGAGTCCGCCATGCCGATGATCTGCGCCAGCTGCTCGGGCCTCACGCCACCATCAACCAGCGCGCGGCGGGCGGAGTTGGCGCGATCACTGGAAAGTTCCCAATTGCTGTACACGTCACTGGTGCCGAAGGGCGCGCTGTCCGTGTGGCCGAATACGCTGATCTTGTTGGGCACTGTCCCGAAGATTTCCCCAATCGACCACAGGATCTCCAGCGCATAGGGGCGCAAGCGAGCATCACCACTGTTGAAGAGCGGGCGGTTCTCACGGTCAATGATCTGCACCATCAAGCCGTCCTCACTGATCTCGAAGGTCACGCTGTCCTTGAACCATTCGAACTGTTGATTCAGGTTGATCTCCGCTTCCACCTGCCCGCGCAGGCTCTCCAGTGTCTCGATCTGACGCAGCCGGGCCAGCTCTACAAACTCGGGATTTTCAATTTCGGGAGGGGATTCCACCAGCGGGTTCTCGTCCTGCCGCACCAGCGAGAGGTTCATGCCCTGGTTGGTGACATTCAGCGGACGTCCCTCCAGGTCGAGCACATACGGCGTTCCGCCGTCGCCTACCGCACCGAGGTTGGTAGGGTCCGAGAAGTAACCAGCGATCGCCATCTTTTCCAGATTGGTGGTGGATTCGATCAGCCAAAGCACGAGAAAGAAGGACATCAGCGCCAGAGCGAAGTCCGCAAAAGCGATCTTCCAGGAGCCGCCGTGGGCACCGCCTGCCACTTTTTTTACACGTTTGACGACAATCGTCTGTTCTGTCTTTTCCAAGATCGGTCTCTACCCGGTAGTGATCATTGAACTCTTTTCAGGCTGTCAGCGGCTGCGCACATGGTTCTCCAATTCGGAGAAGGAGGGGCGATCGGCGGAGAACAGCGTCTTGCGGGCAAACTCCACCGCCATCTGTGGTGGCAAGCCGTTGGAGGTCGCCACGATGGCGGCTTTCACACATTCGAACATCTTGATCTCTTCATCGGCCACCGAGGCGAGCCGCGAGCTCATCGGGCCGATGAAGCCATAGGCCACGAAGATACCCAGAAAGGTTCCGACCAGCGCAGCCGCCACGCTGTGGCCCAGCGCTTCGGGCGGGCCGCCAAGCTTCTGCATGGTGATCACAATACCGAGCACCGCCGCCACGATACCGAAGCCCGGGAGTCCGTCGGCAACCCGGTGAATCGCGTGCGAGGGTTCGGTCAGCTCATGCAGCTGTGTCTCGATCTCGGATTCCATCATCGCCTCGATCTCGTGAGGAGCGAGGTTGCTGGTGGTGAGGATGCGCAGGTTATCGGCAATGAACTCGATGATGCGCGTGTCCTTGAGCAGCTTGGGATAGCGAGTGAAGATGCCGCTGTCCGCAGGCGACTCGATATCAGCCTCCACGGCCATCATGCCTTCACGGCGCGCCTTGTTGAAAATGTCGTAGAGTAGACCCAGCAAATCGAGATACATCGAAGAGTCTTTGTTGGAGCCAAATATGGCGCGCGGCAACTGCTTACCGCACTCCTTAACCAGATGCATACTGTTGGCGATCAGGAACGCGCCAAACGCAGCTCCGAGGATGATGAGGATTTCGGACGGCTGCCACAGCACACCGAGCACACCACCGTGCCATAAGTAGCCTCCTGCCACGCTGAGGATGACGACACTAACTCCAACAAAGAACAACATTGCTTACTTCCCTCTGGCCCTGAACAGTGCAGACAACTCTCCCTTTAAATCGGTCACAGCGGCCAAAGCATTAGCCGAATCATGAGATTTTGCCCGTTTCTGTCCCTTAACTTGTGTCACCCGTGCGCGTTGATTAAGCTGTCTGCCCTTTCCAGAATGAGACAGACAGCACCCGAACCATGAGCGACAGACTCTTTATCGTTTTTCAGCACCTCGTACCACAACACGCCCTTTCCAGAGTTATCGGCTGGCTGGCTGATTGTCAGTGGGGGTTTGTCAAAAATACTTTCATCGACTGGTTCGTGAAGCGTTACCGCGTGGACATGGAGGAGGCTCGCTGCTCTGATGCGCTGCAATACGCCTGTTTCAACGACTTCTTCACGCGTGAACTCAAAGAAGGGGCACGTGTCATTGATGACGCCAAAGAAGCCATTGCGTGCCCGGCAGACGGCGCCATCAGTCAATCAGGCACTATCGAGCAAGGCACCTTGTTGCAGGCCAAGGGCCGCCACTTCAGTCTGGTGGATCTGCTGGGCGGCGATGCGCAGCGAGCGGAACCTTTTCAGGACGGAGTGTTTGCCACCGTCTACCTGTCACCGCGCGATTATCATCGGGTGCACATGCCACTCAGCGGCACACTGACGAAAATGATTCATGTGCCGGGCAAGCTGTTCTCCGTGAATCAGCTGACGAGCGAGCACGTTCCCGATCTGTTTGCGCGCAACGAGCGCGTCGTGTGTCTGTTTGATACCGATACCGGCCCCATGGCACTGGTGCTGGTGGGCGCAATGATTGTGGCGAGTGTGGACACGGTGTGGGCGGGGCAGGTGTGCCCAGGACGCACAGATTGTGCAGAGGTGAGTTATCTGGATCACCTGCCACCGATACAGATTGCCAAAGGCGCAGAGATGGGGCGATTCAAACTGGGGTCGACGGTGATTGCCGTATTCGGGCCGGGCGTAGCGAAGCTGGAGGAATGTCTGGGAGCGGGTGACCCGGTGCGCATGGGTCAGCGCCTGGGAACACTTGTGGGAGCGGGCCAGCCCGCGATAGAGCTTGAATAAATTCCTATCGCGTGCGGGCACGCTCCCACACAATAGCCATCAATCGAGGTAAGAGCAGCAGTAGTCGGTCACAGTCAGCACCTTGATGCCGAAGGCTGTATTGGCCCCTACTTCAAAGCTCTCACCACCAGTCACTGTCTGCCAGGCCAGCGAACCGGGTAATTGCACTTCAACAGTACCAGACAGGATTTCCATGATCTCTTTCTTGGCAGTCGAGAATTTGTACTCGCCTGGCAGCATGATTCCGAGGGTCTTCTTTTCGCCGCTGGCAAATTCGACAGTGCGGCTGGTGACTTTTCCATCAAAGTAAACATTCGCCGCTTTCACGACGGTGACATTCTCAAATTTACTCATACTGCGATCTCTGTTAGAAAGGGTTCAGGACGGGTATTCAATGCAAAATAGAACGGGCGCAGATTCTAGCATGCAGGACGAGGAGTAAAGCAAATGTGTAAAGGCTTCAATCTTGACGAGCAACAGAAGGCCACTCTCAAGGCCTGTATCGTGGAGTCGCAGACTCCTGGCCGATCGATGATCGCCAGACTGCGCACCTCTCTGACCATGATCGTGATCGGCATGTACTCGGCGTCTTCCCGAGTGCCGATGACCTATGACAAGAACAACAAACTGTTCTGACACCTCACTTCAGTCCGGGGCCAGGAAAGTCTGGTAGGCCACGTTGTTTGTCTCATCCCAGTAGCGATAACCGATTGTCTTCAGGCACTCCGTGAACGACTTCATCTCGCCGTCAGGTACCTGCATACCAACCAGCACGCGGCCATAATCAGCGCCGTGGTTGCGATAGTGGAACATCGAGATGTTCCAGCGTCCTCCGAGCAGATCCAGAAACTTCATCAAGGCGCCCGGGCGTTCGGGAAACTCGAAGCGAAATACGCGCTCATTCGCCAGCGCGTGAGTTCGTCCGCCGACCATGTGGCGAATATGCAGTTTGGCGGCCTCGTTATCCGACATGTCGACGACTTTGAAGTGTTTGCTATCGAGTTCTGCGAGCAGTTCACGACGTCCGCGCTCCGGGTCGCTGATCTCGATGCCGACGAAGATCTTGGCACTCACGGGGTCGTCGTAGCGGTAGTTGAATTCGGTGATATTGCGCTTGCCCAGCGCCGTCGAGAAGTGGCGGAAGCTGCCAGGTTTTTCGTCGATGGTGACGGCGAGCACCACTTCACGCCGCTCCCCCAACTCGGTGCGTTCCGAGATGTGGCGTAAGCGATGGAAGTTGATGTTGGCACCAGTCACCACTGAAATCAGGGTTTTCCCGGTGAGCCTGTGCTCCCTTACATATTTTTTCATGCCGGCAACGGCGAGTGCTCCGGCTGGCTCTGTGACCGCTCGCGTGTCATCGAAGATGTCTTTCACTGCCGAGCATATCTCGTCGGTCGTGACTGTCACCACATCGTCCACCAGCTTGCGCAGGATACGGAAAGGCTCCTTGCCGATCTGTGCGACGGCGACGCCATCGGCAAACAGACCAACCTGAGGCAGGACCACGCGACGCTGCGCCTTCAGTGCTGCCTGCAGACAGGCAGAGTCCTCGGCTTCGACCGCGATCAGTTTGATCTCGGGGCGGATATATTTCACGTAGGCGGCAATGCCTGCCATCAAGCCACCACCGCCCACCGGCACGAAGATAGCGTCCAGAATGCCGCTGTGTTGGCGCACGATCTCCAGGCCCACGGTACCCTGTCCGGCTATGACAGCGCTGTCGTCGAACGCATGGACAAAGGTATAGCCCTTCTCCTTTACCAATGCCTGCGCGTGAGTGGCGGCCTCGTTATAGGTATCACCACGCAGGATGACTTTGCCGCCAAGTGCCTTCACGGCATCGGTCTTGATCTTCGGAGTCGTCACCGGCATCACAATGATGGTCTTGATACCCAGACGCGCGCCCGCCATCGCCACTCCCTGCGCGTGGTTCCCTGCCGACGCAGCAATGACACCTTTCCTGGCCTCCACTTCGGTCAGACCTGCCATCTTGTTGTACGCGCCACGCAACTTGAAGCTGTGAACCGGTTGTAAGTCCTCACGCTTCAACAGGACCTGATTGCCGAGCCGCTGTGACAGAATCGCTGCCTTTTGCACCGGGGTCTCAATCGCGACATCGTAGACTTTGGCAGAGAGAATTTCCTTTACATACTTTTCCATCGTTGACCTTCTGGGGCAGAAAATTGCGGGCAGGGCTCCGTTCAACTCCGTATAATCTGCAGGAGTTCACTTCAACCCGGGAAATTAGCATGGATCAGAATGAAATGAAAAAGGCGGTTGCCGCCGCTGCCGCCAAGTATGTCGAGGAAAGGCTGGAGGAAAAGAGCGTCATTGGGGTAGGTACCGGGTCTACCGCGAATTATTTCATCGAGTGCCTGGCCCCCTTCAAGAATCGCATCCACAGCACCGTGGCAAGTTCAGAAGAAACCCGCAGAAGACTGATGGCTCTGGGCATTCCCGTATTTGATCTGAACAGCGTCGATGAAGTCACTTTCTATATTGATGGCGCTGACGAGGCCAATGCACAGCTGCACCTGATAAAAGGCGGTGGCGGCGCGCTAACGCGTGAAAAAATTATTGCGGCAGTTGCCAAAGAATTCGTCTGCATTGCAGACCAAAGTAAATACGTTCCCGTGCTGGGAAGGTTTCCGCTGCCTGTGGAGGTGATCCCGATGGCGAGAAGTCATGTGGGGAGAGCAATCGTAAAGCTGGGAGGAGATCCGGTTTACCGCGAAGGGTTTATCACCGATAACGGCAACCAGATCATCGACATCCACAATATGCATATCGTGGATCCCAGAGAACTGGAACAGCAGCTCAATCAAATCACAGGTGTCGTTACTAATGGGCTTTTCGCCATACGCCCTGCAGATCTGCTGATCCTGGGAACAAGAGATGGCATCAGAACTTATACAGCAGCCTGATTACTACGCTCTAGCTAAGCTACACGAAACAAAAATCCACCGGTTCGAATCATAAGATTCAAACTGCATCTGCAAAGTAAAAACGCAGAATGCCGTGAAGCATTCTGCGTTCTTTTATTACAGAGGATTTACGTTCTCTGCTTGCGGGCCTTTTTGACCTTGGGTCACATCCATCGTAACTTTCTGGCCTTCGTGAAGAGTTTTTCTTCCGGAACCGTTAATTGCGCTGAAGTGGACGAATACGTCCTTTCCACCTTCCTGCTCAATGAAACCAAAGCCCTTCTCATCATTGAACCACTTAACAGTACCTTCTACTTGCTCTGACATATTTCTCTCTTGTTCTTAAAAATTTAGTTACACGGCCAACATCACTGCCAACCCTTGAATCCATTAGGATTCTCCCGAAGTGTACCCCTATCTTATGGCGGATGGAATACGGTTTTTGCACTTAATCTCAGGAAAACTGATTATTTTTCGCATTTTTCTGCGAATTCCATAGCCGCAAACGACGTTAATCAAAAATTTTTCCAGGATTCATGACCTTGTTCGGGTCAAAAACATTCTTCAATGCCTTCATTATCGCGACTTCACTGTCATCCCGGCTGTAGGAAAGGAAGGGCTTTTTCAATAGTCCCACGCCATGCTCGGCCGATATGCTGCCGCCATAACGCTTCACACAAGCAAAGATGTCATAACTGACCCGATGGCACTGCTCAAAGAAAATGGCTTTGTCCAATGTGTCAGGCTTGAGAATATTGAGATGCACATTGCCATCACCAATATGTCCAAACCAGATGATCTCGAAGTCCGGGTATTGCCGGTTGACGATCTCGTCCACTTCGCGCACAAACGCGGGAACTTTGGACACCTTCACCGAGATATCGTTTTTGTAGGGAGTGAAGCGGGAAATGGTTTCCGATATATCTTCGCGCAGACGCCAGAGATCGCGCGCTTGAGTGCTGTTCTGGCTGATAGTGCCATCCAGCGCCCAGCCTTGCTCGACACAATGTTCGAACGCTTCCATGGCCTGCTCCATGCCTTGCTCACTGACATTCTCAAATTCGATCAACGCATAGAAATCGCCTGCGGTTTCGCACGGGCGCTGCAACCCCTTCTCATGAATTACATGCCGCAACGCCTTCTCTGAGAAGAATTCGAAGGCCATCAGGGGCAGCCTCGCCTGGAAGGTTTGCAGCACATTCATCGCGTCTTCCATCTTCTCGACGGCGAGCACCAGCACGGTCGGATCTTTCGGAGGCGTGGCCAGCTTCATGGTGAGTTCCACAATGAAACCGAGCGTGCCCTCTGAGCCGATAAACAAGTGCCGCAGGTCATAACCCGTAGCGTTCTTGATCAGACCCTTGTTCAGGTCCAGCAGTTCGCCGCTGCCAGTGACGACCTTCATGCCGACCACCCAGTCCCTCGTGAGACCGTACTTGATGACCTTGATGCCACCGGCATTGGTGGCGGCATTACCACCGAGCTGACTGGAGCCGGAAGAGGCGAAATCCACGGGATAGAACAGCTGCTTTTCTTCCGCAAAATTTTGCAGTTGTTCTGTCACAACACCCGCCTGACAGACCACCTGACGATCAGTGGGATCAAAATCCAGAATCTTGTTCATTCTGTCGAAAGCCACGACGACTTCACCATTGGAGGCTACCGCTCCACCACTCAGACCGGTTCTCCCTCCCGATGGCACCAACGCCACTTGATGTGCATTCGCGTAACGCACAACGTCCTGCACCTGCCCAATCGAAGAAGGAAATACGATGGCAGAGGGATGCGGTTCATAAACTTTCGTCCAATCCTTGCCAAAGGTGAACAATGACTCGGCATCGGCTTTGACCTTGTCGTCTCCGACAATACGAGAGAGGGCGGCAATCAGTTCTGCTTGCGATTGATTCATCAGATTCGGTGACCGTGATTGATTGAGCGTGGCTTATGGTAACATAGCGCGCCTGTCTTCCTGCAGTTCCAAGCAAAGAGAAATCACACCGCCATGAATCCAACATCACTGGAAAAGAGCAAGATCAAGTTTCTTCTTCTCGAAGGACTTCATCAAAGTGCTGTCGACACGCTGCATAATGCCGGCTACACCAACATCGAATATCTGAAAACTTCCCTCTCGGAAGAGAAGCTCATCGAAAAAATTCGCGATGTGCACTTCATTGGCATACGTTCTCGAACTCAGCTGACCAGTGCAGTATTTGCAGCGGCCGAAAAGCTGCAGGCAGTAGGTTGTTTCTGCATCGGCACCAATCAGGTGGATCTTGATGCGGCATTGGTGCACGGCATCCCGGTGTTCAATGCGCCATTCTCCAATACCCGCAGTGTCGCTGAGCTGGTGATCGGTCAAACCATATTGCTTCTGCGCGGAATTCCCGAGAAGAATGCGCAGGCGCATCGTGGCGTGTGGCAGAAGATTGCAACCGGCTCGTTTGAAGCACGAAGCAAGAAACTCGGCCTGGTTGGCTACGGCAATATCGGTTCGCAATTAAGCGTGCTCGCAGAATCCATGGGCATGAAGGTTTATCTTTACGACATCGTCACCAAATTGCCACTGGGCAACGCCGTGCAGGTGCCGACGCTGAAAGAACTCATGCAGATCTGCGACGTCGTCAGTCTGCACGTTCCGGAAACACCACAGACTGCCAACATGATCAGCGCAGAACAGATCAACTGGATGAAGAAGGGCAGCATTTTGATCAACGCCTCGCGCGGCTCCGTGGTCGACATCGACGCGCTCGCGGCAGCACTGCATAACGGCCATCTCTCTGGCGCTGCCATCGATGTATTCCCCGTCGAACCACGCTCCAACGAAGACGAATTCATATCGCCTCTGCGTCAATTCGACAACTGCATCCTGACCCCTCACGTGGGCGGCAGCACAATGGAAGCGCAGGAAAACATCGGCCTGGAAGTCAGCGAAAAGCTGGTGAAATACAGCGACAACGGCTCGTCTTTCACCGCAGTCAATTTCCCAGAAGTGGCACTGCCTGCCCACCCGGGCAAGCACCGCCTGCTGCATATCCATAAGAATATTCCCGGCGTGCTTTCAGAAATCAACAGTATTTTCTCGGCAACAGGCGTCAACATTCGTTCACAGTATCTGCAGACCAATGAAGAGATTGGTTACGTCGTCACTGACATCGATGTGGAATACAGCGCGCTCGCGTTGAAGAGGCTCAACGAAGTGAAGGGCACCATTCGTTGCAGAGTACTGTTCTAGTCATCGAGAATTGCGTCCAGAATCGCGCACAATCGCTCACGAATCCCCTGACTCTCATTGACCAGATGATGTCGCGCGTCCGCAATCATGTAGGTGCTGGCATGTGGAAATTTTCTCTCGATTGCGCGCAGGTTGTAGCGCCAGTCCACGGTTGTATCCAAGGTGCCCTGCACGACTGACACGGGGATATCGCAGGAATTGTACTGCTCGAACTCTATCAGCCATCTCTTCAACGCGCTCACCCAATGGGCCGACAAGCGCTGACTCTGCAGCGGATCGCTTTCACGTACAAAACGCAGAAACTCCTCGTTGCTGCTGTTGACCACGAAATTTCTTTTGATCGTTCTCACGAACGGCGTCAACACGGCATGCAGCGCACTGCCGCGCCACCACTGATAGGGGCGCACCAGAGGCGCAAGCAACACAATGCGTTCGAAGCAGCTGGGATGCTCACAGTTCGCAAGCATGTAATCCATGATGATGGCCGAACCTGTGCTCTGCCCGATAGCGAGCCACGGTTTACTGATACCCGCCTGCCGCGCCATGCGCAAACACTCGCTGAAAACTTCGCGGTACTGAGCGAATGATTCGATACTGGCGCTGTCCCCCGAGGACAGCCCGTGCCCAGGCAGATCGAAGATGACGACGGCAAGATTTCTCTGCAGGCAATATTTGATCAAATGGCAATACATTCCAGCGTGATCATAGTAGCCGTGCACGATGAAAGTTGTGCCACGCACCTGCTCTGGAGGAGGCGAAAAATAATGACAGGCAATGCGAAATCCTGCGCTGGAAAAGCAGCCGAACAGATGAATGTTGGCGGGGTGTTGACGCGGAAAAATATTCTCGGCGTTCAGTCCATAGTAATTCAAATAGGGACTGGCAATCGCGGGCACAGCGTCCCGCGACTGTAAGTCAAACTCGGGCAGACTCTCCCGCAATGCATTGATGTCGGAATTTCTGAACATGTTGCCCACCCTGCAGGTAAGCGGGTTTCAACCCTTGCGAGCGTAGCGATCTGCCATCTCTTCAAGACTGTAGACCCGACCAATGCTCGGAATCTGACCAGCGGCACCAAACGACACCAGACGCTGCACAACAACGGACTTCATGGCCTTGATAGTGGGAGCCAGGAATTTGCGCGGGTCGAACTCGGAAGGATTCTCCGCCAGGAACTTGCGCACCACGGCAGTAGAGGCCAGACGCAGATCGGTATCGATATTCACTTTGCGCACACCGTGACGGATGCCTTCCTGAATCTCTTCAACGGGTACGCCATAGGTCTCGGGAATCTGGCCGCCGTACTGATTGATCATCGCCAGCCAATCCTGTGGCACCGATGAAGAACCGTGCATCACCAGATGGGTGTTGGGAATGCGGCGGTGAATCTCTTTGATGCGTTCAATCGCCAGAATGTCCCCTGTGGGCGGACGGCTGAATTTGTAGGCGCCGTGGCTGGTGCCTACGGCAATCGCTAGCGCATCCACACCGGTGTCTGCCACAAACTGCGCAGCTTCTTCCGGGTCTGTCAGCATCTGATGCATGGACAGGACGCCCTCCGCGCCAATGCCATCTTCTTCACCGGCCATACCAGTTTCCAGAGAACCCAGACAGCCGATCTCACCCTCCACAGAAACGCCGCACGCGTGTGCCATTTCCACCGTCAAGCGCGTCACACGCACGTTGTAATCATAGTCTTTGGGCGTCTTGCCGTCTTCACCGAGAGAACCGTCCATCATCACAGAGGAGAAGCCCGATTGAATGGAGCGCTGGCACACGGAAGGAGACACGCCGTGGTCCTGATGCATCACAATCGGAATATGGGGAAATTCTTCGATGGCCGCCTGAATGAGATGCTTCAGGAAGTTGGAACCCGCGTATTTTCGTGCACCTGCGGACGCCTGCAGAATCACCGGGCTGTTGACCTCGTTGGCGCCTTCCATGATCGCCCGCACCTGTTCCAAGTTATTGACGTTGAAGGCAGGAACTCCGTAGCTGTTCTCAGCCGCATGGTCCAGCAGCTGACGTAAACTGATTAGTGCCATTTGTAACCTCGCATTCCATTCATGTTGATTGTGATTTCTGCTGTTCTCGTCACTGCTCTGCGTCAGCGTCCCATCTCATCCAGTATCTGCACCGCTGGCAGCGTCTCACCCTGTACAAATTCCAGGAATGCTCCACCGCCGGTGGAGATATACGAGATGTCCGCTGTCACTTCAAACTTGTCGATTGCTTCGATGGTCTCACCACCACCGGCAATGGAGAAACCCTGGTTGGCCGCGACTGCTGCAGCAATCGCTTGAGTTCCCTTTGCAAAACTATCGAATTCGAATACGCCTACCGGACCATTCCAGATGATGGTCTTCATCTTGGCGATGATGTCCGCAAAAGCCTTGGCTGTCTGCGGGCCAATGTCCAGAATCATGTCATCGTCGGCGATCTCGCTCACGTGCTTGATGGTGGCCTCGGCGGTGGCCGAAAATTCCTTCGCCACGACGACGTCAATCGGCAGGGGAATCTGCGTCTTCTGCATGAGCGCCTTGGCAGTGTCCACCAGATCGCGTTCGACCAGCGACTTGCCGACGCTGTAACCCGCCGCCAGCAAGAAGGTATTGGCGATGCCGCCACCCACAATCAGCTGGTCCACGATGGTGGCCAGACTCTCCAGCACCTTCAGTTTACTCGACACTTTGGCACCACCGACGATGGCCAGCATGGGGCGCTCCGGCTTCTTGAGCGCGAGCTCCAGCGCATCCAGCTCCCTGGCGAGCAGTGGCCCTGCACACGCCACTGGTGCGAAACGTGCAACGCCATGCGTGCTCGCCTGCGCACGGTGTGCGGTGCCGAAAGCATCCATCACAAACACATCGCACAACGACGCATAGAAACGGGAGAGCGCTTCATCGTTCGCTTCTTCGCCAGCGTTGATGCGGACGTTTTCCAGCAGCACGACTTCGCCAGCCGCCGGAACGGCCTCGGCAGGGTTCTGGAAATAATTCTGCGACAATACCACCTTCACATTCAGCAGCTCGGCAAGTCGTTTCGCGACCGGCGCCAGAGAGGAAGACAGTTGCTCGGTGATTGGCTTGCCTTCCTCGGGGCGGCCGAGGTGTGACATGACGATGACCTTCGCACCGGCCTGCAGCGCCAGCTGAATAGTGGGGATTGCAGCACAGATGCGGGTGTCGTTGCCGATCACGCCATTCTTGACGGGGACATTGAGATCTTCGCGAATCAGCACCCGTTTATCACGCAGGGCCAGATCCTGCATTCTCAGTATCGTCATAGTGTCAGTCTCTCCTTATTCCATTTTCCGGATTGTTTCCGCCACATCGAGCATGCGATTGGCAAATGCCCATTCGTTGTCAAACCACGCCAGCACCTTTACCAGACGCGTGCCACTGACCCGTGTCTGACTCAGATCGACAATCGCCGACCTGGGGTCATGATTGAAATCACAGGAGGCCAGCGGTTCATCGGTGCAGTCGAGCACCAGTGGTAAAGAATCTCTCGCGCCCTGTCGGATTGCGGCATTGACCATGTCTGTCGTGACATCGGCGCGCAAGGTCACTGTGAGATCGATGGCCGACACATTGATCGTCGGCACGCGCATCGCCTGCGCCGCGAAGCGCCCTTCCAGATGCGGCAGGATACGCCCGATGCCCTTGTCGATTTCAGTGTTCACCGGAATGATCGACTGCACCGCACTGCGTGTCTTGCGCAGATCGAAGTGATGGTAGGCGTCGATCACCGGCTGATCGTTCATTGCGGAATGGATCGTCGTAATCACGCCATGATCGATGCCGAAATTATCGTCCAGACACTTGATCACGGGCACTACGCAATTGGTGGTGCAGGAAGCATTGGAGATGATGCGGTCCGACAGCTTCAGTGCGCCTTCGTTCACGCCGTAGACCACAGTGGCATCGACATCACTATGCGCTGGCTGCGAGAACAGCACTCGTCTGGCACCACTCTGCAGATGCAGCGCTGCAGTCGCCCGATCGGAAAACGCTCCAGTGCACTCCATGACCAGATCGATGCCGAGCGCCTCCCATGGCAGCTTCGTTATGTCTTGCTCCGAAAACACGTTGATATCATCTTCGTTGATGCGCAGCACACCCTCGCGGCTGCCTACCGTGCCCGGGAAGCGACCGTGAGTGCTGTCATATTTGGTCAAATAGACCAGCGAGTTGGTGTCCGTGAGGTCGTTGATCGCGACGATCTGCAGATCCGGATATTTTCCCGACTCGTACAGGGCTCGCAACACGCAACGACCTATGCGCCCATAACCATTAATTGCAATGCGATAAGACATAGGTTGCCGTATTCACCACATTTTCCACGGTGAAACCGAATTCCTTCATCAGGACCGGGCCCGGAGCTGACTCACCGAAAGTCGTCATGCCGATGACCTTGCCATCCAGACCGACGTACTTGTACCAGTAATCGGCAGCCGCAGCTTCGACGGCAACCCGGGCACGCACCGCGCGTGGCAGCACCTGCTCACGATAGCGGGCTTCCTGCGCTTCGAACACGTCGGTACTGGGCATGGAGACCAGGCGAGCGCGCACGCCGCTTTCCTGCAGTCGCACCACGGCGTCGACGCAGATCCCCACCTCGGAACCCGTGGCGATAATGATGACCTCAGGCACACCGTTGCAATCCTTCAGCACATAGCCGCCACGCGCAATCGCGGCGACCTGCTCGGCACTGCGCTGCTGGTGAGGGAGATTCTGACGCGAGAACACCAGAGAGCTCGGGCCACCGCTGCGCTCAATCGCGGCCTTCCACGACACAGCGGTTTCGACTGCGTCGCAGGGGCGCCACACCGACATGTTCGGCGTCACGCGCAGGTTGGCGATCTGCTCGACCGGCTGGTGGGTCGGACCATCTTCACCCTGCCCGATAGAGTCGTGGGTGTAGACGAATACGCAGTGCTGTTTCATCAGCGCGGCCATACGCACGGCATTGCGGGCGTATTCCATGAATATCAGAAAGGTGCCACCGAAGGGAATGAACCCGCCATGCAGCGCGATCCCGTTCATGATGGCGCTCATGCCGAACTCACGAACCCCGTAGTTGATGTAGTTACCGTCGGCACTCTCGGTGATGGGCGTAGTGCCGGACCAGACCGTCAGGTTGGAGCCCGCCAGGTCGGCAGAACCGCCGATCATCTCCGGCAGATGCTGGCCGAAGGCGGCCAGGCAGTTCTGCGAGGCCTTGCGGCTGGCGATGACCTCGCCCTTCTCCTGGCAGATGCGCACGTATTCGGCAGCGATAGCCGCGAAATGACCAGGTAGCTGCCCTTTGAGACGGCGCACCAGCTCCATGGCCAGCTCGGGATGTTCTTCTTCGTAGCGGACCAGTTTCTCTTTCCAGGCAGACTCGGCATTGAAGCCTTTGTCGCGCGCATCCCAGACCTTGCGGATATCGTCGGGCACTTCGAAGGGAGCATGGCTCCAACCCAGCGCAATGCGGGCCGCCGCGATTTCAGCGTCGCCCAGCGGCGCGCCATGCACATTGTGAGAACCTTGTTTGTTCGGAGATCCAAAGCCGATGATGGTCTTGCACTTGATCAGCGTGGGGCGAGCCGTGTCTGCCTTGGCGGACTTGATGGCTGCTGCGATCTGGGCAGCATCGTGGCCGTCCACCGCCAGCACCTGCCAGCCATAGGCTTCGAAACGCTTGGTGGTGTCGTCGGTAAACCAGCCTTCTACCTCGCCATCGATGGAAATGCCATTGTCATCATAGAAAGCGATGAGCTTGCCCAGATCAAGCGTGCCAGCCAGTGAGCAGACCTCGTGGGACACGCCTTCCATCAGGCAACCGTCGCCGACAAATACATAGGTGGAATGATCGATGACATCGTGACCGGGGCGGTTGAACTGCGCGGCCAGCGTCTTCTCGGCAATCGCCATCCCGACGGCGTTGGCAAGCCCCTGGCCGAGTGGACCGGTAGTGGTTTCGACACCCGGGGTATAACCGTATTCGGGGTGGCCCGGGGTCTTGGAGTGCAACTGGCGGAAGTTGCGGATTTCGTCCATGGAGAGGTCGTAACCGCTCAGATGGAGCAGTGAATACACCAGCATGGAGCCATGGCCATTGGACATCACAAAGCGGTCGCGATTGACCCAGCCCGGGTGCACCGGGTTGTGACTCAGGAAGTCATTCCAGAGCACTTCGGCGATGTCTGCCATGCCCATCGGCGCGCCGGGATGTCCGGAGTTGGCTTTCTGGACGGCGTCCATAGTGAGGGCGCGGATGGCATTGGCACAGTCTCTGCGCGAGGGAACACGGCTGGACATACGGTACTGGCTCCTGTTTCTGGCTGGCTGAATTGCAAGGCCGCCCATTTTCCCGCACCTCAGATGAATATGCTACCCGACCAATCTTTTATTTTGTCCAGATCCGTGGCGTGAGCTTCGATCGGTGGCGGGAGGCAGGGTCCGGGGGCGCGGCTGACCTGCGCCGCTCTGCGGTGCCCTCTCTTCACAAAAAGCCCAGGGTCTTTTTGCTGCGTTCGGCGCCGGTCTTTTATGCCGCGCCCCCGGACCCTGCCTCCCGCCACCTTGTGGAACGCCAGACGGATGGATTCGCAGATTCTGAAAAGGCACCTGCTTCGCTGGGAAGAAGGGGGGGGGCATCTGACCTGCCACTTTGGAGTTGGCAGATGGCTTGAGTTCAAACTGCCATAGTTGTCCTTGGAAAGGTGTGTTGTATCTGCAGCGCGCCAGGGAGTATGGCCTGTGCCCACCTGCGACAATGAGGGTTTGCGCCGAGCGCAGCAAAAAGACCCTGGGCTTTTTGCGCAGAGAGGGCACCGCGGAGCGGCGCAGAACCGTCGCAGGCGGGCACAGGCCATACTCCCGGGATCCACAAAAAGAACTCCAACATCTATATCAAATAATTTTGATATAGATAAAAAGCCCTGTTATAGTCGCCGCCACTTTCACATAATCTCGGAATAGCTGAGTTTGACGGTCACGGCAATCAAGAGGGATGACAACGCTGCGCTGGATGATGCAGAGGCGCTCACGCACCTGTGTAAAGCGCTCGCGGATACCCTGCGCCTCGAAATCCTGCGCCTGCTGCGGACCAGCTCGTTCGGCGTGCTGGAGATCTGCCGCATCCTCGACATTCGTCAATCCGCCCTCAGCCACCACCTGAAGATTCTCGCCAATGCCGGGCTCGCGACCACGCGCCGCGAGGGCAACACCATCTTCTATCGCCGCCCTCTGCTGCACAGCGACGACCCGCTGCACGCGCTGAAAAAGAGCGCATTCGAGGCTATCGACAGAATTCCGCTGGGGCAGGAGCAGATCGCCCGTCTGGATCTCGTGCAACAGGAACGCTCCGAACAGTCGCTGCAATTCTTCACCCGCAACGCCGACAAGTTCCGCGAAAAGCAGGGTCTCGTCGCCGAACACGCCCAGTACATGAGCAGTCTGCTCGACCTGCTGCGGGATCTTGAACTCAGCGACCAGCTGACGATCATGGAGGTGGGGCCGGGCACTGGCGAGCTGCTCGTGCGCCTGGCGCAACAGTTCAAGGAAGTCATCGCCCTCGACAATGCGCTGGAGATGCTGAACCTGGCCAGAGCCACGGTGGCTGCCGAACAACTGCACAATGTCACGTTCATTCACGGCGACACGCATACCGCGCTGGCCCGCAATGCCCGCTGCGACCTGATTCTCTATGACATGGTGTTGCATCACCTGCCAGCGCCCCAGGAAGCCTTTGTGCATGCAGCATCGCTGCTGCAAGAGGGCGGGCTGCTGTTGATTGTCGAGCTTTGCCACCACGACCAGGACTGGGCCAGAGAGTCCTGCGGCGACTTGTGGCTGGGTTTCGACCACGACGAGATGAATGACTGGGCCGCACAGGCAAGCCTGCAGCCCGGACAGAGTGTTTATCTGGGATTGCGTAACGGCTTCCAGATCCAGATGTGCGTCTTTCACAAACCAATCAATTAACAAAACCGAAAATCAACCAACTGATCTGAGAAAGGAAACAATTATGGCCTCATCACTTTTCACCTCTGAATCCGTCTCTGAAGGACATCCGGACAAGATCGCGGACCAGATCTCCGACGCCGTGCTGGATGCCATCCTGACCCAGGACCCGAAGGCACGCGTGGCCTGCGAAACCCTGATCAAGACCGGCATGGTCGTAGTCGCCGGGGAAGTGACCACCTCTGCCTACGCGGATATCGAAGCGATTGCCCGCAAGGTGGTCTGCGACATCGGTTATGACCATTCCGACAAGGGTTTCGACGGCAACTCCTGCGCCGTGCTCAACGCCATCGGCAAGCAGTCCCCGGATATTTCTCAAGGCGTCGATGACACCCCTGATCACGAGCAGGGCGCAGGCGACCAGGGCCTGATGTTTGGCTATGCCAGCAACGAGACCAGTGTGCTGATGCCGGCCCCGATCACTTATTCTCACCGCCTCGTACAGCGTCAGGCCGAAGTGCGCAAGAACGGCTCGCTGCCCTGGCTGCGCCCGGACGCCAAGAGCCAGATCACCTTCCGCTACGAGAACGGCAAGCCTGTTGCAGTGGACGCTGTGGTGCTGTCGACTCAGCACAGCCCGGACATCGAGCTGAAGCCGCTGCAGGAAGCCGTGATGGAAGAGATCATCAAGCACGTGCTGCCCGCCGAGTGGCTGGACAAGAACACCAAGTATTTCATCAACCCGACCGGGCGTTTCGTCATCGGCGGCCCCTTCGGTGACTGCGGTCTGACCGGCCGCAAGATCATCGTGGACAGCTACGGCGGCATGGCGCGTCACGGCGGCGGCGCATTCTCCGGCAAGGACCCATCCAAGGTGGATCGTTCTGCAGCGTATGTGGCGCGTTATGTGGCGAAGAACATCGTGGCTGCCGGTATCGCCGACCGCTGCGAGCTTCAGATTTCCTACGCCATCGGCGTGGCGGAACCAACGTCCATCAGCGTGGAAACGTTCGGCACCGGCAAGATCTCCGAAGAGCGCATTGTGCAACTGGTTCGCGAGTTCTTCGAACTGCGTCCGAAGGGCCTGATCCGCATGTTGGATCTGATTCGTCCGATTTATCTGGCGACAGCGGCTTACGGTCACTTCGGCCGCGAAGAACCGAACTTCACCTGGGAGAAGACTGACAAGGCCGACGCACTGCGCGACGCTGCAGGCCTGAGATAAGCACGGGGCAGTGGCCTCACTCAACTGACACAATTTGATTCATCTACTTTTGATACACCCACTTTTGATACGCCCAGAAAGCGAACAGGATTCAAGAATGAGCAAACACGATTACAAAGTTGCCGACATCGGTCTGGCAGAATTCGGTCGCAAGGAAGTGATTCTTGCCGAATCGGAAATGCCCGCGCTGATGACACTGCGCGCGCGTTATTCCGCGAGCAAGCCACTGGCCGGCGCGAAGATCATCGGCTGCATCCACATGACCATTCAGACGGCCGTGCTGATCGAGACGCTGGTTGAACTCGGCGCGGAAGTGCGCTGGTCTTCCTGCAATATTTTCTCCACGCAGGATCACGCGGCAGCGTACATCGCCTCCACGGGCGTCGCTGTTTACGCCTGGAAGGGCCAGACCCTGGAAGAGGGTGACTGGTGCATCGAGCAGACCATTCTCAAAGATGGCAAGCCATGGGACTGCAACATGATCCTCGACGATGGCGGCGACCTGACCGGCATGATCCACAACAAATATCCGCAGATGCTCGACAAGATCAACGGCATCACGGAAGAGACGACAACAGGCGTGCATCGCCTGATCGAGATGATGGAAGCGGGCACGTTGAAAGTGCCAGCGATCAACGTCAACGATTCTGTGACCAAGTCCAAGAACGACAACAAGTACGGTTGCCGCCACAGTCTGAACGACGGCATCAAGCGCGGCACCGACATGCTGTTGTCTGGCCGTCATGCACTGGTCGTCGGTTATGGCGATGTGGGCAAGGGCTCTGCACAGAGTCTGCGTCAGGAAGGCATGATCGTAAAGGTCTCCGAAATCGATCCGATCTGCGCCATGCAGGCGTGTATGGACGGTTATGAAGTTGTCTCTCCTTACCTCAACGGCAACAACACCGGCCGCATCGAGGACATCGACCGCGCGCTGCTGGGCAAGCTCGATCTGATCGTGACCACTACGGGCAACATCGACGTCTGCGACAAGAACATGCTGCAGACCGTGAAGTCCGGCGCCGTGATCTGCAACATCGGCCATTTCGACAACGAGATCGACACCGCGTACATGCGCAAGAACTGGACCTGGGAAGAGATCAAGCCGCAGGTGCACAAGGTCTATCGTGCTGCCCCACAGAAAGACAAAACCAATTATCTGCTGCTGTTGTCCGAAGGCCGCCTGATCAACCTGGGCAACGCCACTGGCCATCCGTCACGCATCATGGACGGCTCGTTCGCCAACCAGGTGATTGCGCAGATGTATCTATACGAGAGAAAGTTCGCAGCGCTCTCAGCGGATTTCAAGAAGAGCAGCATCACCGTAGAAGTGTTACCCAAGCATCTCGACGAGCAGGTCGCGGCGCTGATGGTAGGTGGTTTCGGCGGCGTGTTGACGAAGCTGACGCCGGTACAGGCGAAGTACATCAACGTCAGTGTGGAAGGCCCGTTCAAGGCAGATACTTACAAGTATTGAGTTGAAAAATGGAAGTATCGCGGGCACGGCCCGCTCCCACAGAGTCAAGTGCTGTGGGAGCGGGCCTCGCCCGCGATAGACAGTCGGCACCTCGCCATTGCGAACCCTGAAAGAGAATTCACCAATGACAACACAACCGCGAAGCGCAAACACCCAGGCTCGCTTCAGCTTCGAATTCTTCCCCGCCAAAACTGAAGTGGGTGAAGAGAAGCTCAAGGAAGTTCACCGCCAGCTCGCGCTGCTGAAGCCCGATTTCTTTTCAGTCACCTATGGCGCCGGCGGTTCCACGCGGGATGGCACGCGCCAGGCGGTGACCAATATTCACAATGCCGGCTCCAACGTCGCGCCACACTTATCCTTCGGTGGCTCCAGCGAAGAGGAAATTCTCGCTCTGTTGCAGTACTACAAGGATCTTGGGATTACGCGTCTTGTCGCCCTGCGCGGTGACGTGCCATCCGGCACTGGCGCTACCAGCAGTTACTACTACGCGAACGAACTCGTCGAGCTGGTTCGCCGCAAGACCGGCAACCACTTTCACATTGAGGTAGCGTGTTACCCAGAGATTCATCCGAAGTCCGAAAGTTACGAAAGTGATCTCTACTACTTCAAGAAGAAAGTCGATGCGGGCGCCGACAGCGCCATCACGCAATATTTCTACAACGCTGATGCGTATTTCTATTACGTCGACCGCTGCAAGGCGCTGGGCGTTGAGATTCCGATTGTGCCCGGCATCATGCCCATTACGAATTACTCCAACCTGGCTCGTTTCAGCGGCAACTGTGGCGCAGAGATTCCGCGCTGGGTCCGGCAGCGCCTGCAGGGTTATGGCGATGATGTAGACAGTATTCGTCAGTTCGGCGACGAAGTGGTGACGCGTCTGTGTGAGACACTGCTGGACGGCGGCGCTCCCGGGCTGCACTTCTATACGATGAATCAATACACGTCCGTCAGCACCCTCTGGAATAATCTCGGACTCGGCGAGCGCTGAGATGCGACTTTCACGCATTCATACTCCTCAGTCACTGATTACAGGATCGACCGTGGTACTTGCAGACGATGCAGCGCACTACGTCGGCAAAGTGCTGCGCCTGCGGCCTGGGGAGATTGTGGCACTGTTCAACGGCAACGATGGCGAACATCTTGCCGAAGTCGTGAGTGTCGACAAGAAGAGTGTCACCGTGCGACTCGACAGCCAAGTGTCAAATTCAGCCGACCCAGTACTGCCAATTCATCTCGGTTTGGGAATATCCCGAGGCGAGCGTATGGACTATGCAATCCAGAAAGCCACCGAAGCTGGCGTCAGCAGCATCACTCCACTGCTGACCGAACGCTGCGAGGTCAAGCTGAAAGGGGAGCGAATCGACAATCGTCTGAGCCACTGGCACAGAATTGCGATCAGCGCCTGCGAACAATCCGGGCGTTGCACCGTTCCCTTCATCGAATCACCACTGCCCCTGCAGGAGTGGCTGGCTCGCGAACGCGTTGGCGCCAGTTTCGTTCTCGATCATCGAGGCACACAGGGCTACCCCCCTTCGCGCCTGCCCGAAGAGGTCACCTTGCTGATTGGCCCCGAAGGGGGGTTAGCTGACGAGGAAGTGGATAAGGCCAGAGCCAACGGCTTCGAGGCGGTAAGGCTCGGCCCCCGCGTGCTGCGCACCGAGACAGCCCCGGTGATTGCAATCTCCCTCGCCCAATTCCTTTGGGGCGACTATCGTTCCTGAAGGCTGCAACTGACAATCACTAAATCGTATGCAAAAAAAAAAGCGCCCCGAAGGGCGCTTACGTCAAAAGTGTACGTGAGAGAGAGTTAGTAAATTACCTTCCTGCAAGTCCTGCAATTACTTCGTGAACTCTGGATAAGCTTCCAGACCACATTCGGAAAGGTCGACACCTTCTGCCTCTTCCTCTGCCGATACTCGTAGACCCATCACGGCCTTGATAATCATCCAGACTACGAAGCTGACGACAGCAACCCAGATGATAATGGTGAGCGCGCCAATAATCTGACCTGAGAACGACACTGCGTCATTGGTGATTGGCACCAGCAACAGACCCAGCAGACCACAGGCTCCGTGTACAGCGATTGCACCGACTGGATCGTCAATCTTGAGTTTGTCCAGGAAAATGATGGTGAAGACAACCAGCACGCCAGCCACCGCACCGAAGAGCGTGGCTTGCAGCGCAGTCGGAGTTGAGGGCTCAGCAGTAATCGCTACCAGACCGGCCAGGGCGCCGTTCAGAACCATCGTCAGATCAGCCTTGCCGAACAGGGCCTTCGCTACCAGCATCGCTGCAACCAAGCCACCTGCCGCTGCCGCATTCGTGTTCACGAACACCATGGCAACTGCATTGGCACTGGTCACGTCCGCCAGCTTCAGAACTGAACCGCCGTTAAAGCCCAACCAGCCCAACCACAGAATCAGTGTGCCGAGAGTTGCCATTGGGAGGTTTGCGCCAGGGAATGCCTTCACGCTGCCATCGACACCATATTTGCCCTTGCGTGGGCCCAGCAGGAGCACGCCTACCACAGCAGCAGTTGCACCAGCCAGGTGAACGATACCTGAGCCTGCGAAGTCAGAGAACCCAAGGTCACCCAGTGAGTACATGCCGAATACGGCGTTGCCACCCCAGGTCCAGGAGCCTTCCATCGGATAGATGACACCAGTCATCACCACCGCAAACACCAGAAATGCCCACAGCTTCATGCGCTCAGCAACAGCGCCGGAGACAATCGACATACAGGTTGCAGCAAACACTACCTGATAGAAGAAGTCAGACGCATCTGAATACACAGCGCCGCCTTCAAAGCCTTCTTCGGCTTTCGCTGCCAGAACGTCAGTCACCAGCGTTTCGCCACCAGCGATGCCTGAAAGGAACAGGGTGCCACCGTACATCAGGTAGTAACCACAGACCATGTACATAATGCAGGAGACTGCGTACAACGAGATGTTCTTGGTCAGAATTTCTGTTGTGTTTTTGGCTCTTACAAGGCCCGACTCCAACATCGCGAAGCCTGCCGCCATCCACATAACGAGAGCGCCACATACCAGATAGTAGAATGTGTCGATTGCGTACTGCAGTTGAAAAATTTGTTCTTCCACCTTACTTACCTCCAAACCAGGTCCGAGTCTTACCTGATTAAATTGAATAGTCGTTTAAATGTCGTTCTTTCGATCAGTGTTCTTAAACAGCCTCTTCGCCAGTTTCCCCGGTACGAATCCGGATGACTTGCAGCAGATCTGTCACGAAGATTTTCCCGTCGCCAATCTTTCCTGTATTGGCTGCCTTGGTAATTGCTTCCAGCGTCTGATCAAGCAGATCGTCACCAATTGCGACTTCAATTTTAACTTTCGGTAAAAAATCCACGACATACTCCGCTCCTCGGTAGAGTTCGGTGTGTCCCCTTTGTCTGCCAAAACCTTTTACTTCGGTTACGGTAATCCCCTGCACGCCAATTTCTGATAGCGCTTCGCGGGCATCGTCCAATTTGAAAGGCTTGATTATTGCCGTCACTAACTTCATAAATTTGCTCCTTACCTATTAATATCCGCTCCGCCGATTCGGTGCAGATACACCTGCATTCACTAATGCATGGCCCGTGCCATATTAGAAAAATGCTGCATAAACATGAAGATACGTGAAAATCCGCACGTTCTCCTGGCATAGAGATAAGTGCAGCGAGATTATTTGCACCATAACGAGGCGTTCCAGATATACACGCACCAAAGACAGGCACGGCTGTTGAAGGTAGGAACATCGAATTCTTAGACTGAAAATGCAAAAAGGCCTGCCAGTAGTTAACTGACAGGCCCTTTTCCCTGGACCGCTCTGAATGCCGACGCACTCAGGATCGGTAATTTACAGGCTCTTGCTGATCGCGAAAGAGATCGTGCTGGCGCAATCTGTAGACGCGAAGCAGTTGGTCTCGCTGATATCCGTATCCGTCCAGATCAGCTGCAGATTCACGCCTGCGTAGGGTTTGGACAGAGATACTTTGTACTCGGAGTAGCTGTCTTCCGTGCCAAACACATCCTGATCGAAGTCGCTCAGACCGTAGTGCAGGCCCAGTGATACGTCATTGCCCAGAGCGAAACCGTAGTCCAAGGTGTAATACATAGCAGGACCCACGCCGGCGAAGAAATCGTCGGAGTAATTGATAGTGCCTATCAGGCTGCCGTAGATCAGCTTGCCGTACAGTTCGAGGAAGTCGTCGCTGCTGGCGCCCGGGTAATCGTAGTACAGGAAACCAACGTCGTAGCCGACTTCTTCGGTCAGATCACCTGTAAAACCACCGAAATAATCGATCTCGATGCTGTCATCAAAAGTGATGCTTGACGCCCAGGTGCCCAGGTAAAAGCCTGACTCACCAGCCCAGTTGAATCCGCCTTGAATGGCAGAGCCTCCGCTGGTCTGAGAGACGCCACGGTAGATGTAGTCTGTCGTCAGCGTGACGTTGCCAGTAATCGGGCCTTCCTGCGCTTGCGCTGCGAAAGTTGCAGACATCAATCCGGCGGCCAACAATGCTGTGGTAAGTTTTTTCATTTCAAGTAGCTCCTTGACGTTTTAGTAGAGTTTCAATTCTGTGCGTAGTGCACCATTAAAGAGACGCGTTATCGATCTGTGGACACACTCTTAAATGCTCGACTTTATAGTAAGCACGATGCGTGCCCATTTTTGAACTGAGACCAAAAAACAGCTGCAAGCCTTTATTTTCAAGCCCCTGCGCGAGAACGATCGACGTTCGGCAACCCCTTGAACCCGGTGGCCCACACCTTCAAGGGCTTGTTTTGCACTCTTTTGAATCACTTTGGTGCGCTGACGAACAACTTCATGCGCAGCTCGCGACCATCGCACGCACCGCTTCTGAGCAGGCTGGCAGCTTCATAGCGTCATTCCTGACATTCGTGCACTGCGCTACAATCGGCTCAAGCACGGCAATTACCCCTACCACCCTTTCGCAACGGAACGACTCCCATGATTGACAAACAATTCTTCGAAGAGCTCAGCCAACAGATCAGCAAGCTTCTGCCACAGGCTGGGGCTGTGG
Source organism: Gammaproteobacteria bacterium (assembly GCA_030654835.1). Taxonomy (GTDB): domain Bacteria; phylum Pseudomonadota; class Gammaproteobacteria; order Pseudomonadales; family Pseudohongiellaceae; genus UBA5078. The sequence goes on from JAURWS010000030.1 coordinate 33,441, forward strand.
GTGAGGATGTCCGCAAGGCGGTCAATTCTGCACTGCAAAAGGGGTTCGAACGCCTCGACCTGCTGACTCGCGAGGAGTTCGACGGCCAGTGCCGCGCCTTGGCGCGGGCTGAAGAGCGTATCGCGTTTATGGAGAAGGAGATGTCCAGACTCGAGCAGATGATCAATGAGCTGGATGATTCTGCTGTGGAGGAGACACGTACAGACGTCTGAGGGCTTGATTCCCTACTGTTCCGCAATCCCCTTCATCGTCGCCAGCGCGCGCTCGAACGAAGCGCGGCGACGTGCCACGTCTGCGTCCTTTGCGGCCTGGTCAGGTTGATTGGACACGTCCAGCATCAACGTGTAAAGCAGCTTGGAGTTTGCGGCATCCACGGGCCGCGCTTCCATGAAGCCGTGATAGAGGTTGTAGAACTGTCCATCGACTGAGGGTTGTGTGTAGCCGTAGGACAGTTCGGTCAGACCCACCAGCACTTCGGTGACGCGACCATTGGCGAGCACCCTTACCGTGCCGATGTCGCCATCGCCGGAGGTAATCACGCAGTCGAGGTTCAACCATTCGCTGATATCGCAATATTTCCCTACCTTTGCCCAGACGTCGGCAGCTGGACGGGCCACGTCGATTTCCATTTCGATGGCGACATATTCGGGTTGTGCCATGGCCGAGGTTGAGAGCCACAGGGCGGGAGCGGCGATCAGAGCAAGCAGGGTGCGTTTCATGATGGGTTCCTTGGCCTTGTTGTTGGGAGAGCGGTGTTGCGTGTCCGGTTAATGACAGGCAGTAGAGTAGCCGGGATGGCGTTCTGCAAGCAACGGGTTCTCCGCCGATTTTACAGACACCTCAAAGAAGTGCTGGAACCGCTGGGAAAGGTGATTTTTTCAACGGCCTGCTAGGGTAAGCGGTTGTCGACCGCTAAGGTAAACTCTCCCCGGAAAATTCCGTTAACTTCATACTCATACCTCCCCAACTGCAGGGAGTACACCGGAAGTGGCACCGTCTTGGTAAAAGGCCTGATCCCTCCGAGACACGCAACGTCAGCAGCTGGAATGCTTTTCGGATCATAGTACAGGAAGACTTTAAATTTATTCCCCAACATGGATGTGTTGGCATTTCCTACCTCTGAGCAACCGGCATGATTCATACCTGAAATTTTCAAGAACACCTGCACCGGAAACGATTCCGTTTTTATAAGTTCAACATTTGCTATCACTTTCACCGAAACACCAGTTCTGAAATCGACCAGTCGCCATAAATCATCTTTAAAGAATTCAACAACGACATTCTGAAAGAAGCCTGGCTGACTTGAGCTATCTACATACGGAATACTCAGCCGAGAGGTACTAGCTGAATACGCCGGATTGTCTTGAGCAATTGAAATGTTCGGCGAAAGTGCACAAACCATAAATGCCCAAGCGGCATGATTAACATCCATGATGTATATCCTTAATAAATCGCACGCATATAAACAAGCTGCTTGTCGCCATATTTATCGCGCAAGCAGGCTCGACGATTTGCCAATAGCGAAAGCGCGTACCTACCACTGTTACCAAATAAACCTTGATGTCGCACCTATCTAGCTACAGCGAATTCTTGCTATCAAGAACGAAAGTACCGGTGAACTTACCATTTACAGTATACGAGTACGTACCTGAATCCAGGCCGTATACAGATAAAGGAATCGTTTGACTAAACGGGACCATCACTGCCGAACAGTCGATCGAACCAGGGGGGTGTTTATTCAGTTTGTAATATGCAATTACACTGAACTGGCTACCCTCCAACATGGTACTAACGTCTCCAAACTCGGGACAGCCGCTAGTGAAAGTGCCGGATATTTCCAGAAAAACCTGCACCGGAGCTGATCCACTCTTTATCAGTTCCACTTTGGTAATGTCGCGAATTGGAATCCCTTCATAAAGTTCAGAGACACGCCAGAGATTATTCCCAGCTGACTCAATTACCACATCTTGAAAGAAGCCTGGCTTTCCATTCGCTTGAACGGCCGGTATCAGCAATTTCCCTGCAGAATACTCAGGGGAGTCGCTAGCAAACGAAGAACATGTAGCAACAGTCACTACACCAATAAGACAAAAATTTAGGGTTTTCATGCAAAATCTCCTTTTTTGCTTAGATTACGAGAAAATTCCACTTTTAACTTGAGTCAAAATTTGGGCTGATTACCATGAGACGGCCTCACCAGAAGGGTGGCCGTTATTAAATTGTTGAAGCACAGGATTAAGGTGTATCGCCAGCAATTCTTATCAGCTGATCCAAGACTCCATGTCGTGACTGCGGCAATAAAGATTTTGCCAATTCAAATTGTGTGACAGCTTCCTGTCCTCTCCCCAGTGCTAAGTACAGTTGCCCTAACTGGGTAACGAAATTTGCGTCATTTGGGGCAAGTTGCACAGCCTTTTGCGCAGAATCCAAGCTCTTAATCTCATCAGTGTAAGATAACAACGCATGCACTGAGAATATCTCAGGCGAATCTGGTTCTTTACTTAAAACAGAGATTTCGATGCGTTCAGCTAACTCAATCCTCCAATTACCTCTCACAGAATCAATCTTATCTGAGTTTAATATGAGACTTCGTATCGCGAGCGCAGCAATATTTACACGCTCATCAGAAATAATAGCAGAAGGTGTGGTGGCATCCAGCGCATTTAGAATGCCTTCTATTAGCCCAAAGCAGAAATCGCTTCCAAGAATTGCCACTACGTCCACATTACATATGGTGGAGCTACCCGCACGGACATTTTCAATGGATTCATATGCACTTCTATCCAGCTCCGCCTGAATTTCTGCACCACGCACATCTGTACGAACGGATTCTAGAAAGAGCTTCGCCTGAGCAGCTTCGCCCGCTACGATGTAGTCATTGTAGATACGACTTGCCAGTGCCCACTTCTGAGCACTCGGATGCATACTTGAGTATGAAGCAGCTAAATAGGTCAGCCCCTCCAATACCCCTTGCTTACCTAGGGCTCCCAAATTTGTAGCCAATGATCTACTTGCAAAACTATCGTCTGGATCAATCTCTAAAATCTTTTTCAACCAATCAGCTTTCTCCTGAGGAGAAGCGGATGTAGCCGCTAATCCGTACAATGATGAAATATTCTGCGGATTCCATGAATACGCCAAAAGGTAGTAATCTCTAGCGTCCTGCCTGTACTTGCTTTCCACGGAAGAATCGAAGCTGAGGTCAGCAAGTGCAATCGAAGTATACCCTGCAGCGACAGCTAGCTCGGGCTCTTGCTGCTCCTCTAGTAAGTCGTTCAACCGAGAAAGCCAGCGCTCACACGATTGAACAGTCGCACCAGCCTCCTTGCACTCTCGCAAATACTCTAGCTCTAAACACTGAGCGTCACCACTCTCACAAACCGATGATTGCGCGTGGGATTGATTTGCAGAAGTTGCTAAACATACAAGTAGGAACACGAGGACGAAGTGCATGTTTATACTCTTAAGGATAAACAGTCGTCGACGTAGTAATATTAAGGCGCTTCATCTGAAGTCCCGTCGGAGTTATTAAGTATAGAGGTCCTTTAGCCGTAGCAAAATCAAAATCACCACCTTGGAAGTTGTTGTCGTCAGAGTTCAATGACGCAAGCTGTGATGGCGAAGGATTGCTGGTCGTGTCTCCATGACACCTATTACCCGCATGATACTCTGTTGCAGTATTGAAGAACGGATGACTGTGACCAGAACAATTTCCTGAGTAAGGTGGCCAGCTGATACAGTTCGTCATAGCTCAAAGACGTGAGCCCCAGAATGCAGGATTGTCTTGGGGCATACATCGCGACATGCCAAGTGCGCTGGATCAAAGCAGCGTAGGTTTAGAGCCTTTACTAGTAAATAAACACATAAATATCGAAACATATATTGTGCTGTCGCATGCCCACTCCATGACGAGGGGCCCGCCATGCGCCAGACAGAACTACTTCTTACGGATTAGGATCGCGAGTTGATCGAATCATATCGTGTAAAAGGTTTGCACCATGCTCGAGAAGTGACTCGGGCGCAGACTTTATCCGCTCTTGATCGCGGAGTATCCGAAGCCCAAATCATGGAAGTTCTTGGTGTTGGCCGAACCGCCGTCTGGCGAGAACGAAGTGCATACTTGGATGGCAGTGTTCAATACACGCTGTGCGATGCTGCACGCTCAGGCAAGCCCCGAGAGTACGATACCAATATTGAGGCGAAGATTACCGCCTTGGCATGCTCGGAGCCTCCGAAAGGCGCCAGGCGCTGGACATTGTAATTGTTGGAAATGCTGCACAGAAACAGCCGGATATCGGCTCAATCAGGCGCGAGACGATTCGCCGACCGCTAAAGAGCTGCCTCAAACCATGGCGCAAAGTGATGCGGTACATTGGCGTTATAACCGAGGAGTATCGACAGCGAATGTACGACGTGCTTGACTAGCTCCTATCCCAGCGACCCCCAGAATATTTCCGGAGGTGCCAAAGCGTTACAAATATTTAGGTATTCGTATGAACATTCGAACAAAAAAACTGCTATCAATTTTGCCGATTGTCGCATTGCTGCTCTGCTCGCCAAGTTATAGCGATAGCATCTTCACACATGCTGTACTTAAAGTACCTTTCGAGGTTAGCGAGAAGAGCCCATGGTCCCAAACAATCGAGAGCCAAGATGAGTGGGAATTGTTCTATCGAACCAACGCCGTAGTTTATCTTGGCGAGAATTCAAAATTGCTTTCGGCGCCCTCGATTGACTTTGGCCAATATACCATCGTAGCAGGAGGGCTGGGTTCCTCGTACTCTCATAGTTCGATCATGATCAGATACGTCAGGGATCAAGGGCCGTACACTGATCTCAGTGCGCTGATTTTGACTCCCGGAGCGAGTTGCAACGTTCCGTCAGTAATATCGTACCCAACAGTAGTACTTCTTATCCCAAAACCTGACGACAATTTGAAGCTGCGTGTTTCTGAAGTCATAAATGAGTGCCGATGAACTTCCATTCGGATGAAGGCAACGGCGCAAATTATTCTCAAACCCGACATCCATGTCTGCGGCACAAGCCATTTTTTATATGTAATGTCAGTACTGTCCGGCAACTTTTTAGGAATTACAGACTAACCAGTTGCTGAATTTCTAAAGAAAATAGTAGCTATTAGAGCCTGCGTGTAAAGGCTTGCTGGGCAGTCAAAATATTGATCGTTTCAATGAGGTAGTTATAGATGATCCTACTTCGACTGCACTAGAGATACTTGAAATTGGCCCGATGTATACCTCTACCGCAGCGTAGCTAAAGCTTCAATCGCCGCCTCGCGAACAATATAAGGACTACCATCACGATAGTCCGCACGATAAGGGTCACTTTTGGCCAAATTTTCGATCACTGCAATCGAGTCTGCGTCACCAAGTCGTGCCAGTATTCTTACAGCATTTCGGCGCACGATAGGACTGTTGTCTAATGCAGCCCTAAAAGCAGCCCTTTTTACGCTTTCTCTGCCTATTGCACTCGTTGATATCTCCGCAGACTGTTCGAACATACGAAGCAATGCTAAAGTAGACGAGGCTCGCGTAATTTCGCTATCGCTATCCAATAGCTCTGCAACTGGCTCCACGGCAGCTAGCCCAAAGGAAACGAGTGCATCTCGAACCATTCCCCCAGTGTCAATTGCTCCTAATAACGCTTGAAGTCCTCTGATGTCTTTGATGTACGACACGGCGCCGACAAGGTCACCATAATAGGTCGAGTAGTCATCTGTCATACGCTCCTCGACAGGCAAGACAATCAGACCTCTCTCGATTCGACTCCTCTCAAAAGTCGCTCTGTACTCATTCTCTGATTCCAAAAGCGCTATCAGTGCCAATGTCCTCTGATCACGCAAGGCAGGCTTTTCGTCCAAGACCTTTTGTAATGTTGACGGCACATGCCCAACACCTGCCGTAGGATCGTCGTCAAGACCTAGCAAGTTGGCAAACCCCTCGCGGCGTTCGTGCCAATCTTCCGATCTAATCAACGTATCATCGAACGCGGGAAATAACTCTTGCGCGGGACTAGTGACTGCATGGAATATCAAAGTAATAGCGGCAATTGTTCTCACAGAAGCCACCAGACATTTATCAATTAACTTAACAGGCATTTTAATTGTAATCCCCTTACTCGTATTGTCGCCAATCCCCATGCAAACAGGCCATCCATTGCTTCAATCCAGTATGGATTAGGCGCCCCCATCGCGTCGATCATGTCATGCCATTCATGCTCTAAAAGTGAAGCCTTTGATCCCATCGCCATATGTGATTGTTGTATTGGTACTCGCAATCACGATGCGAGTAAATCCAAACGTATTTGACGGCGTCGCGACGATCGCTTTAATCGCATTCCATATTCAACCGCTTGCACTATCGAGTATCGCTCCCTGGTTGAAATACCTCTCCATCCGCCGATAGGCAATGGCCTCCGTCAGGTCGCGCTCGTGAATAGCGGAGCGCTGCTCAAGATCGGCAATGGTGCGGGCGATTTTCAGAATTCGATGGCAACCGCGTGCGGACAGGCGCAGTTTGTCGACGGCCAGCGCCAGCAATCGCTCGCTGCTTGCATCAAGTTCGCAAAACGCCTCGATGTCCGGGTTGCCCAGATCACTGTTGAGTTTGCCGCAGCGCTCCTTCTGCAAAACGCGGCATTGCAGGACTCGCCTGCGCACGTTGTCGCTCTCGGAAATGCCGACCTTGCTGACGTCGCCTCTGACCGTCACGGCGCGCAAGTCATGATGCGCGATCCTCGGCACCTCGACGATCAGGTCGATGCGGTCCAGCAGCGGGCCGGAGATTTTTTCCAGATAGCGCTGCACCTTCTCTGGCGTACAGCGGCAACGGCCCTGCGGGTCGCCGTAGTAGCCGCAGTGGCAGGGGTTCATCGCGGCGACCAGCTGAAAATTGGCAGGTAGCTGCATGCGATAGTTCGCGCGGCTGATGGTAATCACGCCGGATTCCAGCGGCTCGCGCAAGACATCGAGCACACTGCGGTTGAACTCGGTCAGTTCGTCGAGAAAGAGGACACCGCGATGGGCGAGTGTGACCTCGCCGGGGCGGCCATGAGCACCGCCGCCGACGAGAGCAACACTTGTGGCGCTGTGATGCGGCGAGCGGAACACCGGCTCCATCCAGCGGCCAGTGTCGATGGCTTGCCGCGAGATCGATTTGATGGCCGCTGCCTCCAGCGCCTCCTTCTCGTCCAGTGTCGGCAGCAACGACGGCAGGCAGTTCGCCAGCATGGTCTTACCGGTGCCAGGCGGCCCGACGAATAAGATGTTGTGAGCTCCGGCCGCCGCGATCTGCAGGGCGCGCTTGGCCATGTGCTGACCGCGGATCTCGCTTAGATCATGCAGCTGCACAGAGGCATCGGGTATCAGCACGGGTGGTTTGAAGCGACAAGGTTTGAGGCCGCTGCCCGCGAGCAGGTGCTTGCACAGATCCAGCAGCGTGGCGGCGCCGAACGCCTTCACGCCGCGCACGAGTGAGGCCTCGTCGCTGTTGACGGCCGGCAGGATCAGCACGCGTCCGCTGTCTCTGGCCGCGAGGACCGCTGGCAATACGCCGTGCACGGAGCGCACGGATCCGGTCAGGGCCAGCTCCCCCAGAATCTCGTACCAGGCCAGACGCTCGGCGGGAATCTGCCCCGAAGCGGCGAGAATGCTGATGGCAATGGCGAGATCAAAGCGGCCGCCGCTCTTGGGCAGATCCGCAGGCGCCAGGTTGATGGTGATGCGCCGCGTGGGGAATTCGAGCTTGGCGTTGAGGATGGCACTGCGCACCCGCTCACGGCTCTCCCGCACGGCAGCCTCGGGGAGGCCGACGATGGCGAGACTGGGCATGCCATTGGAGATGTGCGTCTCCACGGTTACCAGAGGTGCTTCAATACCAATGTTGGCGCGAGTGTGGACGATCGCCAGCGACATATTTCCATCCTTGGAATTTATTCATGGGCTGCTTCAACTAATAGTTCAGGATGCCGTGGAATGCAAGGTGGCGACGTCTTTCAGGTCAGCGCACGGCTTTTGGCGAGAATCGACTGGATGTGGCGATCGACGAAATCTTCCTGCCCCAGCAGCTTCTTGAGGGTGTCGAAGATGACCGGTTTACTGAAGAAGTAACCCTGCACCTGGTCGCACTTGTTCAGACACAGGAACTCCACCTGCTCGGCCGTCTCGGCGCCCTCGGCAATCACCTGCATGCTCAGGCTGTGGGCGAGGTTGATGATGGCCTTGACGATGGTGGCGTCGTCCTCATTGGTGGTGACGCTGCTGACAAAGGAACGGTCTATTTTGAGAATCGAAATAGGCAGACGCTGGATGTGGGCAAAGGAGGAGTAACCGGTACCGAAGTCGTCCAGCGAGATATCGATGCCCAGCTCGCTCAGCTTACGCAGACTTTGGTCCACGGCCTGCCCTTCAATCATCATCGTGGTCTCGGTCAGCTCAAACTCCAGACGCCCTGCCGTGATCCCCTGCTTGCTGAGGATATTGGCCACTGTCTGCACGAAGTTCTTATCCTGGAACTGCTTGAAGGAGACGTTGACGGCCAGCTGCACGTCATGATGCCCCTTGGTCGCCAGTTCGTTCAGATCCTTGCAGGCGTGATGAATGATCCAGTAGCCCAGCGGCACGATCAGACCGCTCTCTTCCGCCACCGCGATGAAGTGGCTGGGGGCCAGCAGGCCGCGTGTTGGATGACGCCAGCGCACCAGGCATTCGGCACCCACGATACGGTTCTGTTTGATATCGATGCGCGGTTGGTAGTGCAGCTCGAACTCCTCGCTGCGGATGCCTCGGCGGATCTCGGCTTCCAGCTTGAGGATGGTCTGCGCTGCGTCCGTCATGTCGCTGGTGTAGAACTGATAGTTGCAGCCTTTCTCACGCTTGGCGATGCGCATGGCCATGTCGGCGTTGGCTAGCATGGCATCGACGGTCACGTCGGTTTCCTTGTTCATCGCGATGCCCATGCTGACGTTCATGCGGATAGCATGTTGCGCCACCGGAAACGGCCTCGACATGGACTGGATGATGCGTTCGATGCTGACCCGGCACTCGGATTCCACCGAGCCCATGACGTTCTGGAAGACCACGGCAAACTCATTGCCGCCAATCCGGGCGACCCGCTGATGCGCGGAAAGACACGAACGGATGCGCTCTGCAATCAGCTGAATCAGCGCATCTCCAGCGCCTTGCCCGTAGGAAGCATTCACTTTTTTGAACTGGTCAACGTCGACGAGCAGCAGACCAACGGACTCGGGAGTCTCGGCATTGTCAAGAATGCGCGCCAGTTGCTCACGGAAATCCTGGCGGTTGCTCAGCCCGGTCAGTGGGTCAGCTGTCGGAAACTCTGCCGGCTGGGGATCGACGCTCTTGCGGGCGAAGCGACGGATCGCGCGTTGCAGCACCTGCGAATCCAGACCGGTGCGCAGCAGAATGTCGGATTCACCTCGGCGGGCAGCCTCCAGATCTACATGAGCTGGCGCCTCGTCGACCAGCATGACGATTGGCACATTGGCCTGTTGACGCCCGAGTTCAGTGAGTATGTCGCGGGCGATGTGCGGATCAGAGACGGAGCCCCAGATAACCAGCTGAAATCGACTGACAGCCGTCGACTCCAGGACGGAAACATCCGCCTGGCACCAGGACAACTGGTAAACCTCTCCCTGAATGCCTTTCAGCAGGTCTCCGACCATCCTGAATTCGACATCCTGTTCGGCAATCAGCAGTATTCGCACTGCGCGACCCCACATAGATACAACTCGAATAGTGTTATCGGCATGTCTTGCTGATTTCTGCAGCGCTTGCTCGTATATAATTGCCGCCGCTTTCTTCGACATGTGAATCCCTGCGTGAACAAACTCAATCCCCGCCAGCTTGAGGCGGTCAAATACATCAGCTCCCCTTTGCTCGTGCTCGCCGGTGCTGGCAGCGGCAAGACCAGCGTGATTACTCAGAAGATCAGCTATCTGATCAACCAGTGCGGTTACCCCGCTCACAAGATTGCGGCGGTGACCTTCACCAACAAGGCGGCACGCGAGATGAAGGAGCGTGTCGGCAAGCTCTCCCGCGAGCGCGAGGGCGCCAGCAACACGCGCGGCCTGACGATCTCGACCTTTCACCATCTCGGCTTGACCATCATTCGCAAGGAGCACGCACGGCTTGGATTCAAGTCGGGTTTTTCGATATTCGACAGCCAGGACAGCCTGGCGCTGCTCAAGAGCCTGCTGCACAAGGAGGGCGAGCTGGGTGACGACCAGATCAAGATGATTCAGACCACCATTTCCAACTGGAAGAACCAGCTGGTGACGCCCGAGCACGCGATCCAGACCGCCAGTGAGGCCGAAGAAGTCTTCGCCGCGCGCGTCTATGCCCAATACCAGCGCCACCTCAGTGCCTTCAACGCGGTGGATTTCGACGACCTGATCCTGCTGCCCGTGATGCTGTTCCAGACACACGCCGACGTGCTGGAGCGTTGGCAGAATCGCATCCACTATCTGCTGGTGGACGAATATCAGGACACCAACACCGGGCAGTATCTGCTGGTGAAGCTGCTGGTCGGCCCCCGTTCCGGGCTCACCGTGGTGGGCGACGATGACCAGTCGATTTACTCCTGGCGTGGCGCCCGGCCGGAGAACATGGTGCAACTTGAGAAGGATTACCCGAACCTCAAACTCATCAAGCTGGAGCAAAACTACCGCTCCAACAACAACATACTCTCCGCCGCCAATACCCTGATCGCCAACAACCCACACCTCTATGAAAAGAAGCTCTGGAGTCAGCTGGGAGTGGGCGATCAGATCCGGGTGATCACCTCTCCGAATCAAGACGCAGAGGTGGAGCGGATCGCCACCGAAATCCTCGCCATGTGCGTCAACCAGCGTCTGCATTTCAAGGATTTTGCGGTGCTGTATCGCGGCAACCACCAGGCGAGGGCGCTGGAGATTCAGCTGCAGGCCAATCAGATCCCCTATCAGATCACCGGTGGTACCTCCTTCTTTTCGCGTGGCGAGATCAAGGACGTCATGGCGTACCTGCGCCTGCTGGTGAACCCGGACGATGACAATGCCTTCCTGCGCGCGATCAACACGCCGCGCCGCAAGATCGGCCCCTCCATTCTCGAAGGCCTCGCCAACTATGCGGGCGAGCGGAAGATCAGCCTGCTCAGCGCCTGTGGGGAGATAGGGCTCGGCCAGTTCCTCCCCGACAACAAGCGCGAGCGCGTCGTGAAATTTGCGGAGTGGATGTCCAACATCAGCGAGCAGTCACAACGCGGCGACAGTGTTGCTGCGATTCAGGAGATGATCCGTGACATGGACTACGAAGGTTGGCTGCACCAGACCAGCCCCTCGCAGAACGCTGCCGAGCGTGCCATCGCCAACGTCGGCACGCTTATCGAACAGCTGCAGAAGAGCCTGACCAAGGCCGAAGAGGAGGGCGACGAGGAGGCGGATATCGAGAGCGCCATCAACAAGCTGATTCTGCGCGACCTGCTGGAGCGTCAAGAGGAGGAAGACATCAACAACCAGGTGCAGTTGATGACGCTGCATGCCGCCAAGGGCCTGGAGTTTCCCTACGTCTTCATCATGGGCATGGAGGAGGAGTTGCTGCCGCACCGCAACAGCCTTGAGGGCGATGGTATCGAAGAGGAGCGGCGGCTGGCTTACGTCGGCATCACCCGCGCGCAGAAAGGCCTGACCTTCACGCTGGCGCGCAAACGCAAACAATTCGGTGAGACTGTTACCACAACCCCAAGCCGCTTCCTCGACGAACTGCCGCAGGATCTGTTGGACTGGGAAGGGCGCGGCAATGCCACGCCTGAACAGAAACAGGAGAAAGGCGCTGCGGCCCTGGCGGGCCTGAAAGATCTGCTCGGCAGCTTCTAGCCTGTGACTGTGGGAGCGGGCCTGCCCGCGATGGATTGTGCGCGAAAACGATCGCGGGCAGGCCCGCTCCCACAAAAGCAATCGCAAAAAAAAGGCCCCTGAGGGCCCCTTTTTCATACTTCAACGCAATTACTTACTGCTGTCGACCATGTACTGAATGAGTGCTTTCAGGTCGTCGTCAGTGCAGGCGAAGCACAGGCCTTTTGGAGGCATGGCATTCACGCCCTTGATTGCGCTGGCAAGCAGTGCATCAATGCCTTTTTCAGCACGTGGAGCCCAGTCCGCTGCCGTGCCTACTTTCGGAGCGCCAGCTGCACCGCTGCTGTGGCAAGCGAAGCAATTTTGCATATAAGCAGTCTCTACGACGAAACCGTCTGACAAAGCTGCGAGTTGCATGAGGTCTTGTTTGCCTGCATCTGCAGACACGGAGCCAGCCATTACAGCCAGAGCAGAAACCACACCAATCTGTGCTACACGAGATTTAAACATTCTTGAAAAAGTCACCACGTCTTACTCCTCTTGACTGTTGCCAGTACTTAACTTAACCATTACGAAAGTAGTGTATGTCTTACATCCTTAACCAGTAATGAACAACCTTACTGAACCTGCCCTGAAATGTACTCGACCAGCGCTGCCATATTTTCATCAGTGCAGGTCATGCACATTCCTTTCGCAGGCATGGCGTTGATGCCAGTGGTCGCGTTCTGCACCACTGTCTCGAAGCCTTTGGCAGCGATTCTGCCTGACCAGGCATCCGCATCACCAAACTTGGGCGCGCCAGCCATGCCGGACGCGTGACACATTGCACAGGTCTGCGTGTAAACCTGCTCTGCACTGAACTCACCGGTTGCCGCCGCAGCGACTTGCGCGGGTGCTGCACCGCCGCTGGCACACGCCTGGCCAGCCAGGCACACTTCGCCGATCGGCTTGAGACGTTCAGCAACCTGTTGATCCAGGGATTGCGCCGCCAGAGAACCTGCGAACACGACACTCAGAACCAGCAGGCTGAGCTTAACAAAACTGAAGCGGATAACGCTGTTGAAAACTGCCACTCTTAGATCCTCTTGAATTGACCAACCTGATACAGATGTCTGGACTGCAACCCGTGACTCGCAGGCGCGAATAGTTACCGTCGGATAAGCAATTTCCGCTTTCCTGGACGTTGGTGATTGCGAGATGCGCGGCATTATAGCCGTAATTCGCGCTGTCTGGAACTAGACTTCTTGCGTCGAACTGCAATCACGGAGAGATGACCAGACTGATGGGCTCTCGATGAAAATACAGTTCATTGGGTTGGCTGCTGAGGCCATATCCAATGAGAAACCGGACATTGATCTGTCTGAGCCCCAGTTCTGACGCCACAATATCACTGAGAACTTCTATCGTCTCACTGCTGCCGAGCACCTTGCCGGTGGTAATTGGCACAGGAGAGCTCTGAGGACCCAGTGGCAAGAACTGCCCCTCCAGGTTCTTCACCAGGATCTCGCCATTGTCGAGCAGGGCGGCCACCACCAAAAAGCCAGCCTTGTTGCGGTGCAGCGGATCGATATCGATGCGCCCGACGACATCGAAACGCTGAGTCGACGTTACCCCGCTTCCGAAGGTCTTGCCCTTGTCTGTGGTCACCCCACCGAAGAACCCAGCCGTTGCGGTGCCACCGAGAAAGCTCGCCGGGCGCCCAAGTGCAAGCGGCGCCGTACTGGTATAGCTCATGGTCAGGCTGTATGCCCCGACATTCTTGCAGGTAGAGTTGAAATTCGGGTTGGCGGATTCAGTAAAGGTGTTGGCAAGCACGGCATAAGTACCGGCCGGCAAAGTCGTCCGAATCTGCGAGTGGCAACTTCCCCCCATCTCACCGGCATGTACTAACACAGCCGATCTGGCATCCATAAGCACGAGAACCGAGTCCAGGACAGAGGATTGCATGTTAAGGACAATGGACGTCGATTGCAGAAGCTCAAATTCATAGACATCCGCGAGGCTGGTATCTGTACCTCCCCCGACCAATTCCTTTACGATGCAATCGCCACTTGCAAGCTGCCCGCCCACCGCACCGAAATTCAGCGTACTGACCTGACAGTTGCTGTAGCCACCGTATAGCTTGTTGGCTCCGGCGATATCGTCTGCCTGCAGAGTGAAAGTGCTGCCGATATTGGGTCGCATGATGGCGGCACGCGTGTCCTCATGTCCCATGCCCATGACATGACCCAGCTCATGGAGGGCGACGCGAGTGAAATCAGTGCCTGAGGCGCCACTCGCCGGGCCGTCGTAGATATCGAAAGCCTTGCCCTTGTTGAACACCATGTCCGCTTCGGTGATATCGAGGGCGCCGAGCCTATTGGATTCCGTGTAGACCAGCGTTACGGCAAGGACGTTGAGCCCGTAGGCATTCCCACACACATCGCTGGTAAAATCCGCGCCATTAACGCCATCGCCGTCCCCGGCGGGGAATTCGCTGTTTGCCGGATTGTTGCGATACCCCACACAGGGATCTCGATAGTCGACCCTGGACTCGAATTTGAAAACGGTCTTTTCGTTCCATTCCTGAGCGGCATCACGCAATGCCTGACTCCAGGTCAAGCCACTGGCTGCGGTGCCCGGAATGGAGGTGTAGAGATGCGTCCTGCCGCCGGGCCACTTGGCGCCGTTGATATTGAAACCCAGGGCAGAAATACTTAGCGCAGCCAGGATGACGGCGACGATCCATCTGTTCATGTCTCGCTCGATCTCCCCACTACGGACGTGCCAGCACTGAAAGAATGGAAGTCTTGAAGTCCTCGGCACTCATTGGCTGGCTCAGAAAACTGGGCGTACTAAAGGATTGCACTACCACGCCGTCTGCTCTGCCTGTCTCAAGGATATTCATGGGTTGCCCATTCGCAGCAGCGGGGGTATCGACTTCCAAAGCCAGTACGGGATCATGGTCAGCGGTCGTCACCACAGTGTCGCCATCCGGTTGCGTCTCTATCAGATAACGCCCTTGATCCCAGCCCAGCAATGGATTGACCTGAGCCTCAAGCAAGGCTTCGACAAAATAGAAGCCCGTCTCACCGACCTCTGGAATGGCCATGTCGGTGACCTCCAGCTGCCGGTCGCCCAAACGCCCACCCAAGAAACTCAATTCAATCTCGTCTTCTGCGAAGTCACCTTTGACCACATCGATAACCGCAAACGTGACCCAGGTCTTGATCATTTCTCCTGGTTGCTGGCGTGGCTCCACAGCAAGAACGCGCCCCTCGAAGATCAATTCCGCGCCCTCGGCCACGTCGCCGAAATTCATCTGCAGCAAGGTACTGGCGACAGCGTTCGAATTGACGGCAAGCATCAGCAGCATGGCAACGCTGAGCCTGCAAAGTGTCAGACGAAACGGGGTGACACGCATACTGTATATTCCTGGGACAACGGCCTGCGGCGAAGAATGCGGGCAAGTATGTCACACAATTTCGCCACTCGTGTGGGCAAAAGAGTGATCAAATCCGGCAGTTCCATCTCGCCAAGGCTCAAGAATTCAGGTCTCTGGCCGCTGACACGGTGTCTCTCCCACTAAAGGCTTTACCTTGCCACCATGCTGCATTTGCTTCGCCAGGTCAGTTTCTTCGTCCTTCTGAGTGTCTGCCTGAGCGCTCAGGCGGGGGTGCTTGAATTCACCGCTACAACTTTCAGTGGCGTCGAAGCCACCTCGCCGATGACAATCACCGTAAGACGAACAGGCGTCGTGACAGCTGCTGCGACCGTGGTCGTCAAGTCTGCGGACGCCACCGCGAGCGCCGGGGCGGACTACACGGCCGTGACAACCACCTTGCGCTGGGCCGCTGGCGATGCCGCCGACAAGACCGTCAGTCTGGCGCTCCTGGACGACCGTGTCGGCGAAGCCAGCGAAACCCTCACATTGTCGCTGTCCGAGGTCACTGGAGACACTATCGGCAGCAACACTCAAACCACAGTGACCATCGCCGATTTCGAGCAGGGCACCTTGCAGTTCTCTGCCACAGACTATCAGGTGGCAGAAAACGGTGGCTCTGCCACCATCACGGTCACCCGCAGCGTTGGCAGCAACGGGGCTGTCACGATCAACTACGCCACCGCCAATCGAACCGCAACGGCGCCGGACCACTATCAGACCAAGACCGGGACACTGACCTTTGCGGAGGGCATCACCAGCCAAACCTTCGCGGTGACAGTGGTCGACAACAGCCTTGGCCAGGTCGACAAAACTATAGGCTTGACCCTCACGACCCCAGGAGGTGGAGCACTGGCGGGCGAGCGCTTGACGGCGACACTTACTATTCTGAACGACGACGTCGACTTCACGGCCGGCTTGACCAAGATCACTCCAACCAGGACTGGCGTCACACAGGCAGCGGTCATCAACCTGTCGCAGCCGTCACCGTTCAACAGCAAGAGCTCGTTTTTGCAGGCGGTCAACCGCATACCGGAACTGACAATCACCGCCTTGACGGCTGCGCAAAGCACTGCTGGTATCGTGACAATTCCCGTAGGAGAGGCCACCTTTCATCTCTATCCCTACAATGGCACCAAGGTCAGCGCATCGACCACCCCGGCGATTTTCATGAACACCGACAGCAGTGGGCGCATCGTGACGGACGAAGGGCTACAGTTCAGCTTCCAGCCCGCGCTGGCCGCTATCGACGTTCTGCAGACCCAGCTCACTGCCATGCAGATGCCCAAGCTCACCGTGACGGAACACGGCAACATCACGGTACAGCGCAATCAGGGGACTCCCCAGCTGGACCTGGACAGCAGCGGCAAGCTGGTCATCAACAACACCTTTTATGACCGCTTCAATGTGCGCCCAGCGATTGTCTCAATGCCAGCGACATCGGGTTCCACCGTGGGACTGCACATGCATGCACATCCCGACGCGGCGCTGCCCAAGGAGATATATCTGCGAATCGTTTACAGCAGCGGTAATCAACTGCGCCAGCAGCTGCTGACATCGGCTCCCGCCATTGCGGATGAATTGACTGCGGGGCTGCTGACTCTGGAAGGCGTGAGCAATGTGCGGTTTGAAGACTTTGGCATGATTGCGTTTACCTTCAATGGCCGGAAGCACCGCGTCTACGCGGACTTCATGGTCAGGCGCGTCAACCCCACCAGCTATGCAGGGCAAACCTTGAGGACGGGGATGTTTAGCTTGAGCGATGTCAATGGAGATGGCCGGGACGACTTCCGCATGGTGTATTCCAACGGGGACGAGCAGAACTTCATTTATCTGATACCGAATTGAGTCGATCAAACCTCTATCGCCTGCAAGGCAGGCTCCCACAGGGTGCAGGCGTCAGCTCAAAAGCCTTGGCGGTAGCTGCCATCCAGTATCTTCTGCCACCACGCTTCGTTGTCGAGGTACCACTGCACCGTCTTGCGCAGCCCCTCGTCGAATCCGGCAAGCGGCTTGTAGCCCAGCTCACTCATGATCTTGCCGGCATTGATGGCGTAGCGGGTGTCGTGGCCGGGTCTGTCGGTCACGAAAGTGATCAGGCTGGCGCCGGGTTTGCCACTGGCTGCCGGGCAGGCACGGAAGCGCGCCCGCAATGACGCATCGGCGGCAAACAGCTCATCGACCAGCTGACACAGCAGTTTTACGGTGTCGATATTCGCCCACTCGTTGTTGCCGCCGATGTTGTATGTCTCGCCGGGGCGACCCTTGCTGACCACCAGATCGATGCCACGAGCATGGTCATCCACATACAGCCAATCGCGGATCTGCTTCCCATCGCCGTAAATCGGCAGGGCTTTGCCATGCAGGATGTTGAGCAGACACAGGGGAATCAGCTTTTCCGGGAAGTGGTAGGGGCCATAGTTGTTGGAGCAATTGCTGGTAGTCACCCGCAAACCGAACGTGTGGTGGTAGGCGCGCACCAGATGATCGGACGCGGCCTTGCTCGCGGCATAGGGAGAGTTCGGCGCATACGGCGTGGTCTCTGTAAAGGCGGGGTCCTTGGGGCCGAGCGTGCCATAGACTTCGTCAGTGGAGACATGGTGGAAGTGATGGGGCTTCTTCTCGGGCTGATCCAGCCAGCACTTCTTGGCCGCTTTCAGCAGGCTATGAGTGCCGACGATATTGGTGTTGATGAACGCATCCGGGCCGGTAATGGAGCGATCGACGTGGCTCTCGGCGGCGAAGTGGATGATCGTGTTGATGTCATGCTGCGCGAGCAACCGTTCCACCAAAGCCTGGTCGCAGATGTCGCCTTGCACGAAGGTGAAGCGCGCGTTGTTCCAGACATCGCGCAAGTTCCAGGTGTTGCCCGCGTAGGTGAGGGCATCCAGGGCAATCAGGCGGTCCTGCGGGTAGCGCTGCAGCCAGTAGTGCGTGAAGTTGGCGCCGATGAAGCCGGCCGCGCCGGTGACCAGTACTTTTCGCATTGTATCTATTCTCAATAGTCGAACATTATCGCAGGCTGTGGGAGCTTGCCTCGCAAGCGACAAGGCAAGCGAGAAATTCCGCACACAAACTCTTATTCAATCGCTTGCAGGCAAGCTCCCACACACAAACTCGTATTCAATCGCTTGCGGGCAAGCTCCCACAAAACCTAGCGCTCGCTCATTCTCTTGAGCACATCCCGCAGCGCCGTGCGCCAATGCATCTGCGGGCAGCCCAGCTCCCGCAGCGCGCGCGACTTGTCGAGCACACTGTAAGTCGGCCGCCGTGCTGGCGTCGGATACTTCGCCGTCGGGATTGGATTTATGGGGATGGCACGATCCAGCATTGATAGTGCAAGCGCTTCTTCCTGAATGGCCACGGCGAAGTCATACCAGCTCGCCACACCAGCATCGGTCCAGTGATAGATACCTTCAGGCTTGTCCGCCTGCACCAGCGCCTGCAGGCACTGCGCCAGCGTGGCGGTCGAGCAGGGCGTGCCGATCTGGTCGTCAACGACGTTCAGCATTTCGCGCTCGCGCATAAGACGCAGCATGGTCTTCATGAAATTGGTGTTGTAGGGCGAATACAGCCAGGCCGTGCGCACTATCGAGGCGTTGCCGGGCAATAGCGTCGCTATCACCCGCTCGCCCGCCAGCTTGCTTTGACCATAGATGCTCAACGGGGCAACCGAGTCATCGACACGGTAAGGCTGATTCTTCTCGCCGTTGAAGACGAAGTCTGTAGAAATGTGGATCAGGTGCGCGCCACTGCTCTTGCACCACAGGGCGAGATGCTTCACGCCCTGTTCGTTGATGGCGTAAGCCTCTGCCGCATTGCTTTCGGCAGCATCCACCGCCGTGTAGGCGGCACTGTTGATGACGATATCGGGCTTGAGAGACTCAAGAGTGGCGGTGACGCTGGCCTGATCGGTGATGTCCAGCTCGTCCCGCCCCAGAGGGAACAGAAGGTTGGACTCGGCCATCTCACAGCGCACCAGCGTCTGTCCAAGCTGGCCGTTGGCTCCGGTAATGACGATTCTTTTTTGCATCGATCGCTCTCTCCTCGCGCATGTCCTTGCGCCTGTCCCTGCTGATGTGTGATGCCGCCTGCACCATAGACTAGTCGTAAACCGGCGCCTCGGCAAAGATCCGGCCATTGCGATCCTTGTCGGAGAGCACTGGCTCAGCTATTCCGGCCTTCTCCAAAGGCCACGAAATCGCCAATGCCGGGTCGCTCCACAACAAGGAGTGTTCATCCGTCGGCGCATAGTAGTCCGTGCACTTGTAGACCATCTCCGCACTGTCGCTGGTCACGATGAAGCCATGCGCGAAGCCGGGCGGCACCCATAATTGGCGATGGTTGTCGGCGGAAAGGAATTCGCCCACCCACTGTCCGAACGTCGGCGAGTTGCGACGCATGTCGACGGCCACGTCGTAGATCTCACCCGCGATGACGCGCACCAGCTTGCCCTGTGGCTGCTGCAGCTGGTAGTGCAAACCGCGCAAAATGCCTCGTCCAGACTTGCTGTGGTTGTCCTGCACGAAGGAGACGCCAGGCACGATATTGTCGAAAGTCGACGCTCGCCAGGTCTCCATGAAGAAGCCGCGATGATCGCCATGCAGACGTGGTTCAAGGAGGACGATATCGGGAATGCGGGTAGGGGTGATTTTCAATCGACGGCCTTCTGCTTCTCAGGGTTGGTCATGTTCGGTTGCTCCGGGTTCACTGCGCTTGAGCTGCTGCAGTATGGCGGGCAGCTCATCGGTGAAGGAGGCGGCGGGATTATAGCCCAGTTCATTCTGGATTTTCTCGCAGGAGAAGAGGCTGTCAGTGGTCAGCGCGTGATAGGAACGCAGACCCGGGGCGTTGCGCAGGCGCAGTGCGCGGCTCAGCACCTCCAACGCGGCGGCCCCGCACCACAACACGAACAGCGGCGTCTGCCAGCGCGGCACTGCTCGCCCCAGCGCGCGCCGCACACTCACCTCCAGCCCTTTCATTGTGTAGGTGCGGCCATCGGTGACAACGTAAACCCTGCCGTTCGCTTGCGGTACAGCGGCAGCCAGGAGAGCCGCTTCACACAGATCGCGCTGCCCCACCAGGGAAATGACGGCGCCAGGGGTTGGCAGTGGAGGGAGCACTCCGCGCTCGATGAGGCGAATCATGGTCAGCAGATTACCTTTCATGCCAAGCCCATAGACGTTCGCCGGACGCAGGCAGCAGACCTGGATTGACCCTTTCCGTGCGGCGGCAAGCAGCAGCTCCTCGGCCTCGCGCTTGGCACTGCCATAGGCGGTCAGCGCCGCCTGGCTGTCATCCGCATGAATGCTGCTGAAGTAGACAATGCGCCGGACGCCGCCTTTTATGGCAGCTGCCAGCAGCACGCGCGTCCCCTCGACATTGGTGGCCCGCATCTGCTCGAGATCGTGTTGGTTGACGTGTGCATACGCCGCCAGATGAAACACCGTGTCCACTCCCTCGCACGCCCGCGCCAGCAATGCTTCGTCACGCAGGTCGCCCTGAAAGTGCTGAGTTTCCTGTGTGTCCGGCCCCGCAAGCGCGGCCCGTCGCGACAGTGTGCGCACCTGGCAGCCACGCGCCAGCAGGCGCCGGGTCAGCGTCTGACCGATGAAACCGGTTGCACCGGTGACGAGCACAACGCTGTTGGAGTCAAGCATGTTCACAGGAACCGCCAGCCATGGGTGTTGTAGAAAAGAATGCCCGAACGCACGAACATCCCGATGTGGCGCAGCCCCTTGCTGGCACTGTCGCCGCCAAGGTGCGTAATGTGCATCGCGGGTAAATAGGCCAGCGCTCCCTTGCCATGTACACGCAACGACAGATCGAAGTCTTCGAAATAGAGAAAGTAGCGCGCATCAAAACCGCCAACCGACCGCAGCACCGAGGTACGGAAGAGCATGAAGCAACCGCTGATGATAGGGATGCCCGTGCTCGGTTCCTGTTCGGATAGCTCGCGCATCTCGTAATTTGCCAGGCGCTTGTTGAAGGCTCGTTTGACAACCGCAGGCGCGAAGCCACGCAGAAGGAAATCCAGAACGGACGGGAAGCGCTTGCAGACGTATTGCTTGTGGCCCTCGCCGTCGCGAACGGCCGGGCTGAGGGCGGCGACTGCAGGATTCTGCATCATGTAGTGCAGCCCAAGACCGAGTGCATCCTGTGCCAGCGTCACATCCGGGTTAAGTATCAAGTGATAGTCTGTGTTCGCTGCAGATATCGAGAGGTTGTGCCCTCGGCCATACCCCACATTGCCATGCCCCTCCAGCAGTCGTACTTCTACCGACTGTGCAGCAGCCTCTGCAGCCAACTGCCCGACCATTGCCGACAAAACGGGGTCTGCATCTGCGTTGTTGATGATATCAACTCGGGCGGACTGCAATTCTCCAGCAGCAACGGCGACGGCAATCGCTCCGAGCAGCGAGCGCAGTCCAGACAGCAAGATCGCCGAGTCCGTCTTGTAGATTACGACGGATACGGAAAGCGTTGGCACGTGCTTCGAGTTGTTGATCACAATGGCAGGCTATTGCTCGACCAGACGGTCGCCAAACGGAGTACGCACCACACGCATCCCTTGCGGCACGTCTTCGGGTGCTATACGGCGCGGCTGAAAGCGTTCGGCGCCAGGAGGAGCAGGAGTCCCTGCCTGAGCCTGGGAATTGGCCTCATTAAGGGCCGCCGCACGCAGGGCTGCAGCAAAGGGGTTCTCGGGGATTTCTCCCGGCTGAGGGGCCGCTGCAGAATCGTTATACGCCGTGGCCGCTTCTGCACTCTGGGCCGCAGGAACCGGGGCGGCTGTCGCCAAACTTAACAGGCTGAGCCCATCCGCGCCGCAGGTCACTCCCTTGTCGGCAGCGGCAATGCAGGGCGAGCCTCCGGGATTGGCGATCGACGCCCGACGAGAGCCGATGTCGACAAGCCGATACCCGGGGTGATCCGGAATATCCTGCACACTTCCTGGATTACCGGTAACGACAACGATCTCGCCGCTGCTGGTAGCCAATGTGGCTCTATATTTGCCACCAATACGGCTTGTGCCTATTAGTGTGAATGCCGGGACAGTCGCGACGGCGTTCTGCTCTCTATTCTGCTGGGCATCTATGTTGTCAATGCGATTTTCGTTGACAACCGGCTCGAACAGCGACAAATCCTGAGCTGAAAGAGGCTGGCTCGCGGCAAGCAGGAGCGGCACCAGGGCCGTCGTGGCGACAGTGATCACGGAATGAAAGGTCAGGGTAGTCAGTTGCCTGATCATTGGTCTCTACTCTTCACAAGTTGCCAAGGGGGGGAGGGAGGTGGAGCCGCAGTGCGGGTCATGTTACTCCTTCGACTGGGGACGGGCAAAAATAGTTTGCCTCCGTGTCAGGCGCTCACGCTGGACACTCCCGTGCCGATTGAATACAGTCTCCCGCTCATTTTGCGCGCTCAGACAACATCGCGCGCACTCAATACTGTCAGAGGAAAAGTCGTGTCCGCCATCAAACCCTTGTCCCGTGAATTCCATGCCGGCAAACGCTGGCTCCGCTACGCTGGCTACCCTTTTGCCGCCGCCGATACCATCTGCCCACTGGTCGTACAGGAGGTGACGCGAGCGATGCTCAGTCTTCCCATTGCCTTCGTCCCGCAGAACGACGCTTTCGTGCTGGTAGCTCTGCAAGGCCTCGAGCAAGGTAAGAATCTGCTGGTGACGGCGGACGGTCGCTGGCGCTCTGGCTATATCCCCGCACACTATCGGAGCTTTCCCTTCCAGCTGGCGACCAGTGCGGACAACCAGCAAGTACTCTGCGTCAATGAGGACAGCGGTCTGATTGTCGACGGCACTGAGGGCGAGCCCTTCTTCGACGACGCCGGTAACCCGACAGCGGCGGTATCCGAGATCATGACATTCCTCACGCAGATTGCATCGAATCGGCTGTCGACCGCCCAGATCTGCGCGCAGCTGCAACAATTCCAGCTCCTGCAACCCTGGCCGATCACCGTGCAGGCGTCGGCAGGACCTCACAATGTGCAGGGGCTGTATCGTATCGACGAGCCCGCATTGAACAAACTGCCAGCTGATGACCTGATGACTTTGCGCGATTCCGGGGCCTTGCTGACTGCCTATTGTCAGCTGCTCTCCATGCAGCACCTACCCGCATTGACGAGGGTGCTGATTCACGAGCAACAGCTTGCCACCAAGCCCATGCCCAAGGAACTGGATCTGGACTTCCTCAACGACTCAGGCAATATCAATTTCGGATAGGCCGAAACTCTTTCAGACGATAGTGGGTTACAGATCAGCATGCCATTAATGCACAAGATGACGAGTGAGTTTGTCGAGGACGAAGACCGCATGCGTCTGACGGGCGAACTAAAAGAAGGCGGAACCGTGGTGATCTGGCTCACGCAGCGCCTGCTCACGCGGCTGCTGCCACATCTGTTCAAGTGGCTGGAAAAGCAGTCTGGCAGCAACCTTCCGGCAGAGTTGGTTCTCAGTTTTGCACAGCAGGCGGCCAGGGCAGAGCTTTCGCCAGAGCCGCCCGTAAAATCCAGCGAGGATGCAAAGGCCTGGCTCGCCCACGCCGTCGACGTCACGGTAGAGCCAACGGGTCTGCGGCTGCTCTTTCGCAGCCTGCAGCAGGAACAGGCTGGTGTCACGCTGCAGCCACAGCAGCTGCGGCAATGGCTGAGCATTCTCCACGATCTGTGGCGAAGAGCCGAATGGTCAGCAGGGCTGTGGCCAGAGTGGATAGCCAGCTCGGACCCCGCAGCAGCCCCTAAACTGCGCTCTCCGCTGCACTGAGAGCGCCGACGGCCACCCCGCCCTGAAAGACGTCAGATGATCTGTAACGCCTTGAGAATCGGAATATGCTTGGTGAGAAATTCCTCCGCTCCTGCGGTCAGATGGGACAGATTCTCTTCAGCCGTTTCCAGTGTCTTGCCATCCTTGACCAATCTCTGCCGTTGGGGCCACAACACATCCCACACATCCTGAGCCAATTCGGCTGGCTTCTTCTTACCCTGGGCGCGGGCGCGCAGGAAAAGCTGCTGAAAGCGGTTGACCGCGTATCCACCGCCAGTAACCGGGCTGGCAAGATAGGCGATCTCGTCGCTACTGCGGGCGCGCTCCATCAGATAGGCATTGGCTTTCTCGGTGTGTACTCGCGCCTTGCTGACGATGGCCTTATCCTGCACCAGCGCAAGGTGTCCGGCACCGACGAGAACGATCACGGCCTGTGACAACTGGTTGAAATTGATGTTTTTTTCCTTCAGCGCATCAACAATCTGCGCCACAGTGCGCGACTGGTGGTCAGCCAGCAGATCGAGCAGAGGGTTATAGACCTCCGCGCTCATCGACGCCTCGCCAAGTGCACCGTTCAGTTTCAATGAGATATCCGGACGATGGGAAATCAGCACTACGCTTTGTTTGTAGAAATCCTCCACTTGCTCCAGATTCGAGAGCTTGCGTGAGCCTTTCACCCAATAGTCACGTCTGAATTGTTGATTGACCATGAAATCGCGGACCGATTCCCTGAACATCACGTCGGGTATCTGATTCAGGAAAGTCGTCTGATCGGGCGTCAGATTGATGCTCTCAATGTGATCCAGGTAATGGGCTGAACACGCAAAGTTGAGTTTGGCCGGCTCCAGCCACTGCGCCATTTTCGAGAACGGCATCGGATGCCAGTCGCTATTGAAGTATTCATGTGCCAGATAGTGGCGATTCTGATCCTTGAGTTTTTGGACGCGCTCAACGACCTGTGGATTCACTCGTGCATAGAGGGGATTGGTGGCAAGCAGCTTGTCCGCAAAATCAACGGCGTCGTTAATGCGCGAGACGATCCCGTGCCCTTGCGACCCCATGACCTCGGCGTGATCCACCATCAAATCGCGCAGCGGTGCGAAGGAGGCCCATCCAGGCATGGTGTTGTAGCTGATATACAACACGCCGCCGACCTTCAGCTTGCGGCGCAGGAAGTCTACGATCACCGCGCGATTCTCGTCGGAGATCCAGCTCCAGATGCCGTGCAGCCCTATATAGTCAAACTCCGGCAGATCTGCGCGTTGCGCGAAATCGGCGAAAGTATCATCGAATAGACGCGCATCCGTGCCAGCGACGCGCGCCAGCTCCTGCGCAAATCCAGCTTGGGAAGGATTGAAGTCCGTGCCATGCCAGGAGATGAGGGTGGCGGCGGCGTGGAGATTAACACTTAATCCCTGCCCAAAACCCAGCTCACAGGCATTGCCAAATTCAGGACAGACCAGCCCGGCGTTCAAGAACGCCAGCTTCACCCGCAACGGATTCAGTTCGTTGTAATAGCCATATGTGTAGCCGATGTCCGCGACATAGCCCGCGCTCCAGGTGCTCATAGTGTGTCCTTGTTGTTTTTAAATATGAAAAGCCCCCGACTCCGGAGAGGCGAGGGCTCTTTTGTTCCCACCGGAACTCTCCGCCGAAGCGGAGAGTTCTGTGTGGATTAGCCGATGTCTGCGTACAGAATCGCACCAGCAACTGTCGAAGTAGTGGCAGCACTTACTTCAACCAGACCAGTTGCACCAGTGACACCAACCAGTTTCACCAGTACATCTTGCGCTGCGTTCTCAGCGAACACGTAAGTGTCTCCGCCGAATTCGAAGGCCAGGATGTCGCCAAGAGTCGCAGCTACAGCAGAGGCTTCTGTCAGCCACTCAGCCAGCGTATCAACTGCAGATGCACCAGTACCGCTCAGAGTCAGGATGCCTCGTGAACTTACTGAGTAGGTCACACCCACTGCCTGGCCTGCCAAGGTTGTTGCTGTTGGCTCGATAGCGATTGCCTGATCGGCAGCCGCCGCATCTACGTCCAGGTTCAGCAGAGAGGCATTAACGCCGCCTGCAGTAGCAGCCTTGAACAGGGCATTGCTAGACAAGTCTACTGCTGTGCTGATCACTTCAGACACTTTGAAACCAGTGACGGAATCGAAGGCTGCCGTGCCAGAGTCGGTAGAAGTACCTGCAGTAGAGTTCACGACAACGATGTCACGACCTTCGCCCACAGTGATGGTATCTACGCCCAGACCGCCGCTGACGGTGTCAGCACCGGCGCCGCCATTGATGGTGTCTTTGGCAGCAGCACCGCTCAGGGTGTCGTTACCTGCACCACCAGTGATGGTGACGGTTGCAGTTGTAGTCACGTTCGCAGATGTGAAAGTCACACCCAGGTTCGCAGCTGTGTCTACCGCAGTAGAAGTGCTGTTACCAACCACGCCAGAGGCGTCGAAAGTGGTGATTACAGTGTTGCCAGTGTTGGTCAGGGTCAGACCGTTGTTACCAGTCACAACCACTTTGGTTGCAGCAGTCGCCACCAGAGTCGCAGTACCGATAGTTGCCGCGCTTGCAGTAGAAGCGTCAACTGTTGCGATGTTGACAGTTTCGATACCGGCCAGAGTGACGCTGCCGAAACCAATCGCTGCAGCAGCCGCTGTGCTCAGAGACACGTTAAAGGTGTCGCCAGCAGTCAGAACTGCGTTAGTGACGTTAGCAACGTAGCTACCTGCACCAACATCTGCATCCAGAGTAAGCGTGCCGCCTGTCGCGAAACCGTCCAGAGTCAGGACACCGGCCGCACCACGGGTAACCACTTTGCTGACACCGTTGATACCGGCCAGGTTAACAGTAGCCGCAGCGCCACCAGTGGCGATATCCAACACCTCAAAGCCAGTGAACTTGGTATTGAAAGTGGAGTTTCCATCTATCGCGTCAGCAGTTGTAGACGTCAGAACAATTGTATCCGTACCGTCACCAGCCGCAACAGTACCACCGGTACCAGCCAGCACACCGTCAGCATCTGTATCGACGATGGTCACCTTGTCGTCGCCCGCGCCCAGTGTGATTGCCTTTGTAAACTCATCTGTCAGAATCAGAGTGTCTGCACCAGCACCACCGGTGAACAGTACGCCAGTAGCAAGCGCTGTGCCGAAAGAAGAACCGGCTGTGTTGGTCACAGTCACTGCAGTCACGGCACCGAAGCCAGTGTTTGCAGTGAAGGTTACTTTTGCATCGCCAGCCACGTTGATGGTGGTTGCGTCAGCAACTACCAGGTCAGCAACTGTAGAGGCAGCAGTAGAAGAAGTGATGTTGACAGTGGTGAAACCGTCGTCAGCAGCAGCTTCGCCGTCAGTGATTGATGCAGCCGCACCGCTCAGGCCGTTCAGGTTCAGAGCCAGAGTGTTCGCTGTAGGAACTGCAGTCAGTGCGCCACGGGTGATTGTCAGCGCGCCGCCAGTACCAGCCAGGTTAACTGTGGCGATAGCACTGGAATCGATAGTGGACGTGCCGTAGCTGCTCAGAGACACAGTAGAAATCACGCCAGCAGTAGAAGCGGACGCAGCATTCTTGTCATTAATAGTCACTGCACCGTTCACTTTACCAACTACAGCAGCAGCTGCAGTGGCGGCTTTGTCCTGGTTAACAGTGACTGCAGTTGTTGCAGTACCGCCAGTGACAACAACATCACCCTGAGTACCAGTAGTAGCCACTGCGTTGGTCAGAGACTCAGTAACTGTGACTGAAGTACCGCCAGTGATGGTCACGTCAGCCTGGTCAACAGCTGCGCTGTTGGTGTTGGTCACAGTGATTGCGCCAGCAGGAACAGTGGTACCACCGATAGTCAATTCTGCACCAACGTCGCCGTCAGTAGCTGAACCAGACAGGGCCACGGTGACATTTTTGCCGCCGTTTACAGTGATGTTGGAAGCAGCTGTCACGCCAGATACTGTCGCAGACACGTCGGCTGTCGCGGCAGCAGTCAGAGTCGCATCAACAGCAGAAGTGGTGTTCAGAGATGTCAGACCAGTCCAAGTAGTTGTATCCAGAGTCACTGCGGCGCCGCTGACAGCCTTAGCTGTTTCAACGTTGACCACAGTGGCACTCAGCGGCTGGGTGATTGCTGTAGTCTGAGTGATGTTCAGTGTGTCATTGCCTGCGCCGCCATTGATGGCATCGCCTACAGTCCAAGTAGGACCTGTCGCAGTAGAATTAATTTCTACAGCGTTGAACGTATCAACTGCTGCGCCACCATTGAAGGTGTCAGCGCCGGTTGTCAGCGTGAACGTCTGACCAACATTGAATTGGCCATCAACCACGGCGTTAGCTGCAGTGACAGAAGCCGCTGTGCTGGTAACGGTTGCGATAACGTTCTGCAGACCGGCCAGAGTAGTGCCACTCAGTTGCTTTTCAACAGAGTAGTAAGTTGCAACAGTCACTTTATTAGCCAGTGCCGCTGCGGCATTTGCCCATGCAGTGTTGGTAGACGGAACTGCCTTCACAGCATTGATCGCATCAACAACCACGTTGGAGCGTGTTGCGCCGGCATTCAGCTGGCCAACCAGGATAGTTACGGCAGCAGCTTTATCAGCAGCAGCCACTTCTGAACCTACCAGGTTGTTGACGAATCTTTCAGCAAATTCCTGGTTAGTCAGGAATGTTGGGTAAATGCTCTTGAATTCGTTGGTGTTAGCAACGTTTGCAGCGATCTGCTTGACGGTCTGTCCTGCTTCTTTTGCTGCTACGAGGTCTGACAGAACACTTGCGCCTGGTGCGGCACCAAACATGCCGACCACCAGTTGGATAATCTCGGTACGAGCTTCAGCTGTTATAGCCATTTGTAACTCCTTAAGTTTATTACAATTTGTTTTATCCGATTGTGACATGCCAATAAACAGCAGATGACCCCACTCGGTTGTGCCAAGGATACGCAAGTCAACTCTCATCCCTTGTGACTGTAGTCACACTGAAGAAAATTTCCCACGTTTCCGTGATAACTCCCACTTGGGTTACTCATTAAATCTCGACCACAAGCGGACACGCTCGGCGATGGTACCCGTAGTGGGCATCGAACACAACCTGTTTGTTGCGTTAAGTCTTGGCTGTAACCATCTATTTTTAAAGAATTATATGCTTATTCAGAAAGCGACGCTGACGCCGACTTCAAGCGTGGTATCCAAGCTTTCGAACAACTCTATATTGCTGTTCTGTCGCTGGTGATAGAAGTTCACGAGCAGCGCCACGTCTGTGTACAGCGGCTGTCGGTATTGAAGGAGAAGGTAGCTGCGGCGCAGCCAACGATCGGCCCCGTTGGCCAGCACGGGGCTATAGCCGCTGCGGTCGGTCAGTTCAGTGTGGTTGAGCTGCGTACTGAAGAGCCCCTTGAGGAGAGGAAACTGCCAGTCCATCTGCAGTTGCCAGCCACCACGATCGCCACCCGGCCGACCGTTCTGGAGCGCATGATTCTGCAGGAGGCTCGCTTCGACACCCAAGGTGCTTTGCCGGGAACCGAGCCACAACGGGCAATTAATGCCCGCGCCAGCCTTGCTCTCCACCGAGTTCAGATTGCTCTGATCGTGATAGAGCTGATGCTGAACTGCCAGCGCGTAGTTTGGCTGGCAGCTCCGAATGTTGGCACCGATATAGCGGGCACTGCCCTCTGTCGCTGTATAAAGTGGACTGCCACCAAACAATAGATGACTGACGCCTGCATTGAGCTGCCATGTATGGTCGCGGTGGGGGCGCACGAAGGCATAACGACTCTCCAGCTGCAGCAAATCGGAGTCGGTGTCTTCACTGACACGGCCGCGCATCTCCACCAGCACATTGTGTTGATGGTCGGAGGCCAGCTGGCGGTAGCGGCCAGCCAGACGCATATTGATGAAGGGGCCACTGACGGGGCGATATTCAGGATTGAGCGTCAGCAGCACCGGCTCGCCCGACAACGTCAGCGTAATCTGCCCCGGGTCGGGCGCGCCATTGAGGTTATTGTCATAGCCCGTTAGCACATCAGCCTGAAACCCATGCTGTCTGGTCTGTCGGTGCCAGGATTGCTTTCTCTCTTCCAGCAGGCGCTGCAAGTCGGGCGTGAGATCCTGACGCTGCAGCAGTTGGTCATTCAGGTCCAAGGCGGAGAACAGCTGTCCACGCAGATAGAGAGCCTGCGCGTAATCGATCTGGGCAGCGCCATTGTTGGCATCCAGCAGGAGGGCACGTTCCAGTG
Organism: Gammaproteobacteria bacterium; assembly: GCA_030654835.1. GTDB lineage: Bacteria > Pseudomonadota > Gammaproteobacteria > Pseudomonadales > Pseudohongiellaceae > UBA5078. Next base: position 63,734 of record JAURWS010000030.1, read on the forward strand.
TTTCCAGCGCTTCTGCGAGCTTGCCGCTGTCCAGCTGGGCCGCGCCATAAAGCGCGAAGTACTCGGAGCTCTCCAAGCATTCCGCCATCATCGGCGCAAGGCTCGCCTCCAGCTGTTCTGCCCTGGCCGGAGAATCCTGCCCGAGAGTGTAGAAGGGTTGCAGATCCGGACAGGCCTGCACCGATAAAGGCAATAGGAAGAAGAGAGAGAGAAACGACCGACTCATATACCCTGGGTATCCAGACTAGCCATGGACATATCTGAGCATATGTCGATTATTGAACTTGCGCGCAATTATCGTGATTCAACTGCGAAGGTGCAACCCAAAACGAGCCACGGCTTTTGTGGGAGCGGACCTGTCCGCGATTGATTTCAGCTCAAATCAATCGCTGGCGGGCCTTTATGCCCTCCGGGTACGCTCCCACAAGGAAGAACAATGGAAGACTATCGGCGTCCGCCGGAAATAAGAGTCAGTGACACCTGCTCCGGGCGATTGCGCCGCGAAACTGAATCAGACGGCGAAGGAGAGAAAAGCACATGCGGAATTCGCAAACCGCTCAGCAGATAACTTCCCTGTGATTCGAGCCTCTGATCGCTGAGCTGACGGGCAGCGCATTCGCCGATCAAGATCGGCTGCGCCAGCTCTGCGGTCATTTCCTGGATTCGCAACGTGATCGTGACGGTGTCGCCCAGCAATGTGTGGGTACGACGATGCGCCGGCCCGATGGAGCCGATCAACACTGGGCCTTGCTCAATGCCTATACCCAGCGCCAGTGGCTCCAGACCTTCGGGCGGATGCTGTGGAAGCATGTCGCGATCAATCGCAATCTGCATGTCCTGAGCTGCCTTCAACGCTTGAGACGCTGCCTGTGTATCGTGACCATCCCAGACGGCCAGCAGGCTGTCGCCCTTGAATTCGTGAATCCTGCCACCGTGCTGCTCGACGATCTCAGCAGCCCGCACGAAGAAGAAGTGCAGCAGCGCGGCAGATTCCTCAGGAGGACGCGCTTCGCCAAACGCGGAGAAGTTGCGCAGATCAGCACTCAGCAGGGTCACTTCGCAGCGCCGGGCATTGATGCTGGAGCTGGGCAGGCTGTAGGCAATCTCCTTGGCTACATCGCTGGGCAGATAACTGTTCAGGTTGCCAAAGACACGGCTACGCTCGTGACGCACACGGGCCTGCTCCAGCAACATCAGACCGCTGGCGGCACACAAACTGTAGATTGCTGGCAGCACCCAGCCCAACCAGATATTTCCACTGCTCAGCAGTTGCATATGAATGATGAGGGCTACCAGCGGCAATACCAGCCCCGCCAATGGCAACGCATAGTTGGAGACCCGCTCACGAGCGTTGGTCAATACCAGCAGGACCAGCGCAAATACGCCACTCAACAGAATCAACAGAGGCAGCGCGGAGCGCGGGGTATAAGGAACGGCGGCATCCAGCAGACTGCCGAGCAGACGGGCGTGCAGCTCTACACCGGGAGTGGCGCCATTATAGGGTGTCGGCACGATGTCACCGATACCGAAGGCCGTGGCACCCACCAGCACCCAGACATTGTCCAGCATGCTCACATCAACGGTGCCATTGAGCACGTCGGCTGCCGACACGGCACGATAAGCCTCCGGAGCATTACGGTAGGAAATACGCATGTTGCCTTCGGCATCCAACGGGATACGCAAGCCAGGATAGGCATTCAGCTGCAGCACCTGACTCGGTCCAAACAGCGACGGCTCCTGACTGACACTGACACCCCAGGACTGACTGCTGACCGCCTGCAAAAAGGCACTGACCGCCAGAGCAGGATATGCCTGACCATCCACACAGATGATCGCGGGAACCTCTCGCACCGCACCGTCTGCAGCGACAATGGTAGTAATGTGACCCTTGGCAATGCTGGCGAAACCGGCGTTGTTGCCAAGGAAGCTCTGAGTCGACGGGAGACCGGCATTCTGAGCATCGCTACAGCCAACCCCTGACAGCGCATGGGTCATCTCGCCAGTACGCACCAGCTGCTCGGACTGCAGCACCGGCAATTGCGCCAATACGACACCGCCCGACACTGCCTGCAGGGCCTTAAGCAGATTGTCATCACCGGGGCGCACCTCAGGGTAAACGATGTCATGCAGCTGCAATTGCACACCTGCTTTGTCGAGAGCGGTCACCAGCTGCGCCATGGTGTCGCGAGACCACGGCCAGGGACCGACCTGCGCCACACTCTTCTCGTCAATCGCCACCACGGTAATGCGTTGCTCGGTCGCAGTCTCGGCATTCAGAGTCCAGCCCAGCGCACCGAGGCGCTCTTCGATGTTCTGCAGCGGACTATTGAACAAAACGATCAACAGCAGACTCAACAGCGCCGCCAGCCCCAGCATCAAAAGCCGCGCGCGCACTGGCGCCAGGCGCAACAGGAACGCGAGAGGATTGGGGAGCCGACCGAGGCTGGTGAGGTTCATGGACATTACTGCTTATCCCAGAGCGTCAGACCCTGTACGCTGCCATCCAGCAGTTGCTTTTCGAAGAAGTATCCCGCTTCCGCGCCATCCAGGCTGATGGCACCATGCATCTTCTGAGTGTCCGTATTGCTGTAGAAGTAGCCGCCATCATAAATTCGGCCAGCCGCCGAGAAATCCACTTTGCCGGTGCTGCTGTGGCTGAGCCCCAGGTCCGTCGCAAAGCTGCTCTCATTGAAATCGATTTTGAGATTGCCGCCATTGACCTGCATGGCCACCACGCCGCTGCCGGAATGGTAAAAGGCTTGCGCACTGCTCAGACCAAAACTGACAACACCCAGATCGGGAGCGATGCGCTTGGTGCCGTTCTCGGTGCGGAACAACCCGTAGACATTGTCTCCCACGGTAATGTCACGGCCGACACTGGCCAGCTCATAGGTCGTGCTGAGACGCTCTCCAATGCCTTGCCCATCAAGATTGGCGTAACGACCCCAGACCAGCTGGTCCGATGCCACTTCGGCGGCGACCAGCGCAGTACCAGGGGTAAAATCGGCGGCCGTAGTCACAGGGGGCAGAAGGGCGGGCGGCAGAGGAGCGGGCGGCGTTACAGGAGGCAACACTGCATTGCTCGCCACCAGGGCAACTTTTCTGGAAGTCACAGACTCGAGGTACACGTCGGTTCCAACTGCCTTGTCTTCGGCTTTGCCGGGCGCATCAGCGACTTCCACTTCCACTTCTTCCCGGCTCAACGGGCCGCGCTCATCGGTGGCTGGCACCAAACGGGGCAGGGGCGTGCGGCCGTCCATCTGGACTACCTGCAAAGATTCCTGGGTCAGCTCGACCGCATTCACCACACAAGGTCCGAAGTTGGACGCCAGGCAATCACTAGAGAAAGGAGCCACCACAATGGCGCCCTCTCTCACCAACGCGCGCACACTCACATCCGTTGCGCTGACCACGAAGTCAGTGCCACGGACACCAATGGCGGCAATCGGAGTATTCAAACGGAAGCGCTCGCGGGCGGCATGAGCACCCTTGCCGGAGATGGCACGGGTGACGCCTTCCACCAGATTGAGCTTGATGGACGACTGCTCAGGGCTGGCGGCATTGTAATCGTAGCGTTCAATCTCCAGCAGACTGTCAGGGCGGACGCTGACCAGCGCCTCATCGTCAAAGCGAATATGCACGTGCCCGTTTGCCTCTGTCATGATGCGATCGCTGACGCTGATTCTGGTGCCCGCGCGGATCAGCTCTCGGGAATTATCTGCCGATTCGAGATAGGCTTTACCCAGCACCAGGCTGACCTCGCCGACGCCAGCAGCTGCTGTATCGGCTAATGCGCTATCGACTGCCGCGACCTGAGCCAGCAGCAATGCCGCCACACTCAGACTCAACGCAGACTTTTTCAGACGTAATCCAGATTTCATAGTCCTGTCCTCCACATCGGGAGATTGACGATCACACATTAACAACGATCAAACATTAACAACCAAACAGAAATGGAACGAGCCCACTTTTATGGTTGCAAGCTTACCTGCGGCACTCTGCAAAGCGGGTGATTACAGTCACACAAGGTCAAAATACTCTCGTTTGCTATTCGCTTTCAAGCACTTATAATGCCCGGGCAACGCCGCAACCCGCACCAGTGCGTAGACGCCGGGATTAAACATTTATCGTGGTAACCCCAGAGCTGTTAAGTACTTTTCCCATCCTCAAACCCCTGCCTCAAGATGTTCTGAGCCAACTGGCTCCGCTGTCAGCCATGCGCAAGTTTGCGCGTCGAGGCATCGTTCTGAACGCCGGGGTCAGGGAGGAGTCATTGTGCTTTTTATTTGAGGGACGACTGCAGGGCGTGGATTTTACCATCGATGGCCGGGAAGTCGGTCTTTATTTTGTGGAGCCCGGAGACTTCTGTGGCGAGCTGGGACTCTTCGACCACGGCCCGCAGCCAGAGTACGTCATTGCCTTGACCGCCGCCGTGACAGTTTTCATTCCCATGGACGCGCTGCGCGAAGTCATGATGAAGCAGCCCGGCATCGTCCGCGTGCTGGGTGAACGCCTGGCCGCCCGCCTGCGGCAAATGACCAAACAGCGCTCCTTGCTGGGCCTGCCCAACATCAGCCAGCGCGTGTGCTGCCAGCTGTGGATGCTGGTGCCTGAAGAAGACAAGAGCGGACGCGCCGAGTCACTCATCAACAATCCTCCGACCCACATGGAGATCGCCATCATGTTGAACCTCAGCCGGGAAACGGTCACCCGCGTCTTCCAGAACCTGCAGACGCGGCAGATCGTCAAGCGTGACGGAGCTGCCTGTCTATTGATTTCCGACGTGCAAACCTTGCGGGAATTGGCGGAAGGGAAGCAGGAACTATAGAAATCGGTGCAAAGACACCTTGCGGCGGTTGGGTGTACAATCTCGCCCGAATTGCAGGCTGGGGTTGAATTATTGCAGATGTCCCCAACCTTGTGTGTCTCATTAACATGGTCGACCCTGAAATCCGACTCCAACTCTGCCCGGCTAACCAGCGGACTTGATAATAAGCAGCCTCAATGAAAGACACTAAAAACAGCCCTCGCTACAAGGAACTATTTGAGGCGTTCAAAGCCGTACGTCACTACTTCATCTATGCCGGGGTATTCAGCGCCGCCATCAACATTCTGATGCTGGTCCCTATTCTGTACATGATGCAGGTGTACGACCGAGTCGTCTCCAGCGGCAGCCTCCCCACCCTCGCCGCACTGACGGTGATCATGGTGTTCCTGATGAGCGCCATGGGCGGTTTCGAGTGGGTCCGTTCCATGATCCTGATTGGCGCCAGCAACAAGCTTGAACAGAATCTGCGGCAACGGGTGTTTGATGCCACCTTCAAGAGCGCGCTGCTTTCCGGCGGATTGAGCAACGGCTCACAGCCCAACAGCGACCTTTCCAGCCTGCGGCAGTTCCTTACCGGCAATGGCCTGTTCGCGTTCTTCGACGCGCCCTGGTTTCCGATCTACGTAGCAGTCATGTTCATGTTCCATTTCTGGTTCGGCGTGGTGGCTATCTTCGCCGGCATCGTCATGGTGATACTGGCCTACGTCACCGAAAAGGTCACCACGAACAAACTCAAGGACGCCAACAGCGAAGCCAATTGGGTCAACAATCAGATCAATGGCAGTGTCCGCAATGCCGAAGTCATCGCCGCCATGGGCATGATCGAGAATATCCGACGACGCCAGCAGAAGCGTGCTGACCGCGTGCTTATCCTGCAGACCGAAGCCAGCAAGTGGGCCGGCCTGCTCAGCACCCTCTCCAAGAGTTTCCGTGTCATTACTCAGTCCCTGATTCTGGGGCTCGGCGCACTTCTGGCACTCAAGCAGGAAATTTCTCCCGGCATGATGATCGCCGGCTCGCTGCTGCTGGGACGGGCGCTGGCGCCGATCGATCTGCTGGTAGGCAGCTGGAAGGGTTTCTCCGTGGCCCGTGCGCAATACGAACGTCTGGGCCAACTGCTTGAGAAAATCCCGGCTGATGGCGAGAACATGCCGCTGCCCGCACCAACGGGCAATCTGTCAGTAGAACAGGTGCTCGTCGTCCCGCCAGGCTCGCGTATACCGGTCGTCCGCGGCGTGAGCTTCGAGCTCAAAGCTGGCGAGGCATTGGGTATCGTCGGACCAAGCGCATCTGGCAAGTCCAGCTTGGCGCGCGCGCTGCTTGGTATCTGGCCTGCTGCGTCCGGCAAAGTACGCCTCGATGGCGCCGACATTGCCGCCTGGGATCGTCTGGAGCTGGGTCCGTATCTTGGTTATTTGCCGCAAGACATCGAGCTCTTTGACGGTACCATTTCCGAAAATATCTGCCGTTTTGGTGAGGTCGACGCCGAGCAGATCGTCACGGCAGCCAGACTGGCCGGCGTACACGAGCTGATCCTGCATCTGCCACAGGGCTACGACACCGTGATTGGTGGCAACGGCGGCGCACTCTCGGGAGGCCAGCGCCAGCGCATTGGCCTGGCAAGAGCCGTCTACGGTAATCCACGTCTGCTGGTTCTCGATGAGCCCAACTCCAATCTGGATGATCAGGGCGAACGAGAGCTGGTCACCGCATTGCAGCGAGTGAAGGCGCAGGGCTCCACTGTGATTGTGATCACCCATCGCACCATGGTGTTGCTGGGTATGGACAAGATCCTGGTGATGAAAGAGGGCTCCGCCGTCAGCTTCGGTCCACGCGATCAGGTGCTGGCCGGCCTCGTGGCGCAGAACGACGCCCGCAAGGCGCCGGCCGCTGAGAGTGCAGCGTCCTGAACAGACGGACCGAATACTCCTTACGAATTGATTGGGAATGAAACAGTGACAGCAAATCGAGGCATTCAGAACAAACTCCCCGCCGTGTTGGCAGCCGAGCCTCCCACGCGGCGTGAGAGCCCCAATGCCGTCATCGAGACGGAGATTGACGGCGCCCGTCGTGCAGGCATCTTCATCGCTGTGCTGGTGTTTGGTGTTTTCGGCCTCTGGGCAACGGTGGCACCACTCAACGGTGCAGCACATGCAATTGGCGTGGTGACTGTGCGCTCCTATAAACAGGTGGTGCAACACCTGGAAGGCGGAATGGTCAGTGAAATACGCGCCCAGAATGGCGACTACGTCGAAGCGGGGGCACCATTGCTGGTGCTGGACAGCACGCAATCACTGGCCCAGCTGGAGATCGTGAGTGGCCAGTTCGCCACACTGACCGCCATGGAGGCGAGGCTGATCGCCGAGCGTGACGGACTGGAGAGCATTGTCTTCCCAGCCTCACTTTCCGCCGCCGACGCGAATGCCCGCGAGGAAATGGCGGTGCAAACCCAGATTTTCGAAGCCCGTAAGGCATCACGCGAAGGCGCCATAGCGGTTCTGGAGCAGCGCATCGAACAATTGAAATCCCGTGTCACCGGGTTGGAGGCCATGAAATCCAGCAAAGAGGAACTGGCGGCATCCTTTGCCGAGGAGCTGAAGGACGTCCGGCTCCTGCTTGAAGAAGGCTTTGCTGACAAGTTGCGCCTGCGGGAACTGGAGCGCAGTCACGCCATGTTGAAAGGGGAGGCTGCGGAACTGGTGGCCACGATTTCGTCCACCGAGATGCAGATGGGCGAAACTCAGCTGCAGATCCTCCAGCAGACCAACGAATTCCAGGCCGATGTCGTCAACCAGCTCAGCGAAGTTCAGACCAATCTGAAAGATTCCCGCGAGCGCGTGATCGCCTTGAACGATATCGTGAACCGCACCGTGGTGCGCGCCCCGGTGTCCGGCCTGGTCAATGGCATGCAGTATCACACCATCGGTGCGGTGATTGCCCCGGGCAATCCGATCGCCGATATTGTGCCTCAGAGCGACGAGCTGGTGGTTGAGGCGCATGTATCGCCAGGCGACATCGACAGGGTCGGCGTCGGTCAGGATGCTACCATCCGCTTCTCCGCCTTCAGCAGCGCTGTCCCCACCATTGCCGGCACCGTCTTGAGTGTGTCTGCCGATGCCATCGTAGACCCGCATTCGGGCATGCAGTTCTACGTCGCCAGAGTGCAGGTGACTGAGGAAGGCATGACGGAACTTGGCGACTTGGCGCTGGTGCCAGGCATGCCGGCAGAAGTATTCATTGCCTCCGGGTCACGCACCTTCCTGCAATACGTGATGAAACCCTTTTCCAATGCGCTGGCCCGCAGCCTGATTGAAGACTGACGCAAATGAAACTGACTCTGCTCCCAGTGCTCTGCCTCAGCCTCACCAGCCTCTGGATTCCACCGGCTTTCACCGCCGAACCGGAGCGGGGCGGCGTCAGCACCATCCTGATCGAAGGCTCGACGCTCGAAGATTTCTTTACGGCCGCCATGGATTACAGCCCTCGCTTGCGAATTTCCGAAGAGCGCTGGAACGTCGGCACCGCGCGCAAGAAGTCCGCCACCGGGCAGCTGCTGCCCCAGATCAATGCCAATGGCAGCATCTCTGACAACACGCAATCTCAGGATCCGCTAAATATTGCCAACAAATACCGAGGTGAGCGTTACTCCGTGCAGTTGAGCCAGGTGCTCTTCAACTGGCAGGCCTTTGCGGCACGCGGCGCTGCAGCGCTTGCCGAAGATCAGGCCGAGGCGGAGTATTTCGCAGAACTGGGCTGGCTGCTGACCGACGTGGCGGAAAAATACTTCAATGTGCTGCAGGCCGAAGACGCTGTCACATCCATCCGCACAGAGTTGCAAGCCGTCACCAATCAGCTGAATCAGATCCAGAGGCTGTACGACCTTCAGTCTGCCAAGATCACCGACCTGTACTCGGCACAGGCTCGACAGGCAGCCGTACAGTCCCAACAACTGAACATGGAGAGCGAGCTGGCGCTGGTCAGAGAGGCCTTGCGGGCTGCGACCGGGCTGAACGTCGGGCCGCTGTACCGTCTGGATCAAGGCATCGCCATTCCCGCCCAGAGCGAAACCATCGATGTGTGGCTGGAGCGGGCACGCAACAGCAACCAACAAATCCAGGCCCGCGAATACGCCATGCGGGCGGCAGACAAGCGTGTCTCCCAACAGCGCGGCACTTACATGCCGAGGGTGTCGTTGATCGCCCAACAGCAGTTGTCTGACATCGGCTTTGACAACACACGCATGAACAGAACCGACACGACCTATGTCGGCGTAGACGTGCAGATTCCTTTGTTTGCAGGCGGCAGCAACCGTGCGTCCGTCAGCGAAGCTGCGGCGTTGCGAGGCATCGCCGAGAATGAACTGCGACAGACCCAGCTGGAGATCGTCGAAAGCACGCGCATGGCCTATCTGCAGGTCAAGGCCAGCGAGCAGCGCACTCAGGCGGCAGAGAAACTGCTGGAGTCCACGGAATTGTCGTTGTCCTCCATGCAGCGCGGCTTTGAGCTTGGCGCCGTGACCAGTGTCGATGTGCTCAATGCCATGCGCGACCGCTTTCAGGCGGAACGCGACCTGCAAAGAACCCGCTACGAGCACATAAAATTCTCGCTGCTGTTGAAGCGCGAGGCAGGCACGCTGAGCGGGGACGACCTGATCGACGTCGGCAGCTGGTTGATCGCACCGCAGCCATGACACCACCCATCGGCCTCCTTCACATCAAATCAGCACGCTGGATCGGGAATGTTCTTTAGATTGCTCCAACAATGGGTACTCGCCCCCATCGTCAACTACCGTCTGTTTCACAACTTCGCCCGGCAGGATTTCACCGGGCAGTTTGCGGGCTCGCTGGGCGGGGTCATCTGGCTGTTCATCACGCCCATCGTCAACATCCTGATCTACTCCTTCGTGTTCAACGTGGTGTTTCGCTCGCCGATGCCCGAAGAATATGGCGACACGCCCTTCGTGGTCTTTCTAATGATGGGGTATCTGCCCTGGTTTGCCTTCGCAGACGCGGTCGGGCGCGCCAGCACGCTGCTGCTCGAAAAGGCGCCGCTCATCACCAAGGTCAAGTTTCCCGTGCAGATCATTCCGGCCGTTGGCACCGTTGTCCCCTATCTGGTGCACGGCATCGCGCTGGGGCTGTTCCTTCTGTATCTGGCCGTCACGGGCCATTTCACTCTGATGTGGTTGTGGCTGCCGGTCATATTCTTCCTGCAGTTCCTGTTCACCATGGGGTTGGTGGCAATACTCTCGGCCCTGTGTGTATTCTTGCGGGACATTCAGCAGCTGGTAACGCTGATGCTGACGAGCTGGTTCTTCCTGACGCCGATCATCTATCCGATCTCCTTGATTCCAGAAGACTGGCGACCCCTGTTGCTGCTCAACCCGATGCACAACTTTGTGCAGATGTACCGCGAGCTGATCCTGCTGGACAGCTTCTCGATGGCGAGTTTTCAGATCATCGTGCCAGCGGCGCTGTTAACGTATTGTTTCGGCGGCTGGATATTCATGCGGATCAAACATGCCTTCGGGGATGTGCTTTAACTGTGGGAGCCTTGTGGGAGCGGGCCTGCCCGCGATTGGATAAGTAAAAATCGCTTGCAGGCAAGCTCCCACAACGGGGCCACAAGAGCAGAGTAATTTAAGAGAACATCATGCACAGCATTTCAGTGGAAAATATTCACAAGGACTTCCGCATCTACGAGCGGCCTCAGGACAGGCTGCTGGAGCTGCTGCAGCGCCGCCCGCGTCACAAGGTCTTCCACGTGCTGCAGGACATCTCCTTCTCTGTGCTGGAGGGCAGGAGCCTGGGCATCATCGGCGACAACGGCGCTGGCAAGTCGACCCTGATGAAACTGCTGGTCGGTACGCTGCAGCCCACCCGTGGCACCATCTCCATCAAGGGGCAGGTCGCGGCACTGCTGGAGCTGGGCGCTGGCTTCCACCCGGAGTTCACCGGCCGTCGCAACATCTACTTGAACGCCGCACTGCTCGGGGTGCCGGACGACAACATCGCCGCCATGGAGCGGGAGATCATCGAGTTCTCCGAACTGGGTGACTTCATCGACCGCCCAGTGAAGACCTATTCCTCCGGCATGTACGTGCGCCTGGCCTTCTCCATCGCCACCATGGTGCGCCCGGACGTGCTGGTGATCGACGAGGCGCTCTCGGTGGGCGACATCGCCTTCCAGAAGAAGTGCGTCGAGCGCATGAACGAGTTCCGCAAACAACAGAAAACCATGATCTTCTGCAGCCACTCCATGTACCACGTGCAGGAACTGTGCGACACGGCGATCTGGCTGGAGAAGGGCCGCATTCGCGAGATCGGCGAGAGCCATCAGGTGGTCGGGCATTACGAGAGCTTCTGCAACAGTAAGCAGCGCGAACACAACGAGCCGCTGGACATCAACAAGGTAGAAGACCGCCTGCAGAAGGATTGCCGGGTAATCAGCACCACCGTGAGAGCGCTGGATGGCCAGGAGATCGAGGAGGTCGAGCCGCTCTCCGACATCATCCTGGAAACCCGAATCGAGATTCTTGCCGACAACGTCATCTGCAACTTCGGCTTCGCCATGATGCGCACGCTGGACGAGATCATGGCAGCGTACCTGACGACTGATCTCACCGATGTTCCCAAAGGACCCTTCCAGAAGGGTGAGGTGCTGACCGTGCGCACGCGGGTCAACGCCATCTCCATGCGGGTCGGGGAATTCTACGTGCTGGGCGGCGTGGCGGATGCCAGCGGGCTGCTATGGTACGAGGTTAAGCTTAGCAAACTCATCAAGATTCGGCCCAACAAGGGCGTCGGCTCGCTGATCATGAAAGTGGATTGGGATATTCAGCGCGGCTGAGAACGCGATGTGCTCTGTGGGCGGGCCTTGCCCGCGATCAAGTCTTGCGCAAAGCTGATCGCGGGCAAGGCCCGCTCCCACAGGTCTCTCAGTCTTCCACTTTAGGTGGCGAGGTATCCGGCAGCCGTGCGTAGGGGTCAACCTTGTAGACTCTTGCACGATCGGAGCCGGAGCGGACATCCCAGATCTCCATGTAGGCCTGGGTGACAGGGTCAACCTGCTGCGCAGGGTCGCCCGCCGCATCCGAAGGTTCTTCCTCCGCGTCTCCTTTCTCAACCTCTGCCCGTGGATAGGCATAGACGGAATAGACCGCCGAGGTGTTGTCGCCGACCCAGTTCGACAGCTCGACGAAATTCTCGATCGGAATGATCTCGCCAACGTCAGCGCGATTGCGGAAGTCGCGCAACTCCCGGTAGAGCAGAATCTGCTCGATCAATTCATCCGTCAGCCCCGGCAGCAACTGCATCGCTTCACGCGTGGCCAGATTCAGGTTCACTATCTCTCCTTGACCATAGACGGTGAACGCGGCATCCAGATTCACATCCTTGAACAGCTCATCGAAACCACGGATCAGGCGCAGCTCTTCCACCGAGTCCAGCTCCCGGGCATTGCGGGCCCTGTAGGGCGGGTCCAGTGACTCGTAATAGTCACTCTCGGCGCCATTGATGCCGGCCTGATCGTTGAGGTCGTACCAGTCGATCCAGGCTCCGATAAGCTCCTGCACCCGCTGCGGATCGGGTTCCGGCCCCAGCCGTTTCTCGATGATCAACTGCAGGTTCGCCACGCTCATGCCGTTGAGATTGATCTTGCCCGCGTGGTTGTAGATCCGCACCACCATGTCTTCGCCAACTGGGTAGTACAGAGTCAGCGGCTGGCCATTAAACCGATAGTCAGGGGAGCGAACATTGCCCTCATCATCAAGCTTTAGTTCCTGGTCAATCGGCGCCTCCATGGACTCCAGCATCAACTCCATCTCCGCCTGATTCATGGCGCTGGCGACGTCCGCCATGTCGCCTACCGCCGTGCGGTTGTGGAAGGCTGTACGAGCCGAAAGCTGCACTTTGCCCGCCATCACCGTGACGAGCACGGTCAGCAGGATGGAGGTCCACAGGACGATGATGATGACCGAGCCACGTTGCCGTTGCATCTTATTGGGCTCCTGGCGGGAGGGCGAAGCGAGGGCCGGACTGCGGATCGAAGCGCCGGTCTATTTGTTGGCGGGGCTGTTGACCAGGCTGCTGGCCGGGCTGTTGACCGGGCTGTTGACCGGGCTGTCGCCCCGGAAATTGTCCCTGCCGCTGATCAGATTGCTGATCAGACCGAGGGCCTGACTGCAGCCGTCGGGTACGGCGGCCGCCAGGCTCCTGATCCGGCTCGGGCGCCGACTCCACTGCCTGGGGTGCAACGGCCCCCTCTGGCGTGAAAGCAGGTTGCAACGAGCGATGCTGGTTGGCGCGAATACGGGCGATGATGTTGAGGGGCTCATTCCGCCGGGCGGAGTCCAGCGGCGTCAGCAGCACATGCACGGCCAGCGGCAGCATATGCAGCTCATCGCCGGGCCAGTCCTCGCGCCAGCGCCTGCTGAAATCCAGCTCCTCGTAGAGAAAACTGAAGCGGGCGGTGTAGTTTTCCAGCAGCAGGACGGGCTCGGTTTCCTCAAGCCGGGGTTGCGGGTTGTCACTCATGGCTGGTGCCAGGCGCAGATACACGCCCTCGTCGTCCACCGACTCCAGTTGCCAGGCCGTCAGCCCGCCACTGCGTTGCGGCGAGACTGTCGATACCCAGCTCAACGTCTCATCTTCGCCGCTGAAGTAGACATAACGGGCAAGGGTCTCGTCGTTGCGGTAACTGTGCGCAAAAGCACCCTGCAACGCTCGCTCCAGCTGCAGAATGGCGACGGTTTCATCCAGACTGGCGTCGAGCGCCGAGGTATCGTTCTCCCAGTCATTCATCACGGTGTACATGCCCGTGCTGAGCAGGCCCAGCAGCATCGCCGTCAGTGCCAGCGACAGAATGACCTCGATCAGCGTGAAGCCCTGCTGGGAGCGACGTCGCCGCCCGCCCGCAGTGCTATTCCGGCAGTTCGAGCTTGACCCAGCGGGTACCGGAAATCGACTCATCGGTGTCTTCGTCTATAACTTCGTAGGACTGCAGTTTGAAATTGGTGGCTCTGGTCTTGCGTGGCACTGGCTCGAGGTATTCATTGGCGCGGATGCTGAAGCGCTCGTCGCCCTCCATGATCTCCTCGACCTCGCGATACTCGTCCTGCAGCAGCGCGAAGTTGATGGCGGCCCGCGCCTCGATGGCGATGTCCAGACTCTGCGCGGAGCGAAACGCCAATTGCTTGCTGCCACCGGCCAGGGCAAACAGGCTGCCCAGCACCATGCCGGTGATCGTCAGCGCCACCACCACTTCCAGCAGGGTGAAGCCGCGCTGTTGTCGGGTTGCTGGCAAAGAGACTCTTGGCGAATTAGTCATTGGCAAATTCATCATTGGGTAGTCAGTCATTGGGTAGTCAGTCATCGGGCAGCTCCGTGCGGACTCTGCCGGAGAAAGGGTCGATGACGATAACTGCTTCACGATCATCCAGTGTCAGAATCAGCTCACCCCCTGTGCTGCCACCCTCAGGGAAGAAGGTGATGTCGATGGTGTCCTCCACCTCAACGAGCTGCTGGGTGCTGTCGCGGTAGGCTATCTCGACACCGCGACTGCTCCAGGGGGCATCCGGACCGAGCGTGGATCTTGCCGCTTCACTGGTTCTGATGTCAGCGTCTTCTTCAGCCTCTGCCTCGTCGGGCTGCGACCGAAAGGAGGCCACGGCGGGCCTGCCGGTCACCACGGCGGTGCGGCGAGCGTAGTTCAGCAACGAGCTTGCCTCGCGGACCTGGGCATTGAAGGTGCGCGTATCCATCCCCGTCAGCCCGGGTATCACCAGCATGCTGCCCATGGCCAGAATGGCGAGCACGATCATCAACTCCAGCAGCGTGAAGCCGCCAGAGAGACGCCTCTCAGTTGCTGATATCAGCGTCATTGTCCTCACCGCCGGCACGGCCGTCGCCACCGAAGGACATCAGCGTGTATTCGGAACCGTCGGAGCTGTACTGGTATTCGCCGCCCCAGGGGTCCTTCGGCACGTCATTGTTCAGATAAGGCCCATCCCAGGTGGAGCGGCCAGTGGTGTTGATCATCAGCCCTTCCAGCTCATCCGGGTATTCGCCGACATCAAGGCGGTGTGTCGCCAGCGCCGAGCCAATCGCGGAGATCTGCGATAGCGCGGCATCACGGCGGGCGCCATCGGCCTTGTTGAAGAGGTTGGGGGCGACCATCACGGCAAGCATCCCGAGGATCGCCATGACGATCAGCAACTCGATGATGGTGAAACCACGCGACCGGGTATTTGCCAAAGGGTGATGAGTAAGTATGTGTTTCATTGCTGCTCCTTCCTGCTTTCGATAATGAGTCGACGATGTGTGATGCCAGCCATTAGAGCCCGGCATCTTCGAACATTTCCGCAGCCAGATCGAAGCGCTGCAGGATGTCGGCATATTGGGCGTTGTTGCTGTCGTTGAGATTGACGATCTCCGGACGCAGCACGATGAATAACTCTTTGCGCTCGGAGGTGTCCTGCTGGTACGAGAACAGTCGCCCCAGCACCGGTATCTGATTGAGGCCCGGAACCCCCGTGTTCACGTCGCCGTTACTGGACTGAATCAGACCTCCGAGCACCACGTTCTCACCATCACGAACCACGACGGTGGTGCTGATCTCCTGATTCTGGAAGATCGGATTGCTCCCTACGCCGGTGCCTTCCTGAACGGAGGAGAGCACCTGCCGGATGGTCATGTTCACCACGCCGTCGTCATTAATGCGCGGCGTGATGTAAAGCTCGATACCGGTCGGGCGGTACTGAATGCTGCTGATGAGGTTGTCACCACTGGGGGTGGTCGTCGAGCCCGATTGCACAGGAACCTCGGCGCCGATCTGAATCTCGCCTTCCATGTTGTTGACGACCGTCAACGAGGGCCTGGCCAGCAGGCGCACATCGTTATTGCTGGCGATGGCCTCCAGAGTGGCCTCGACTCGCGCGGCGCCATCCAGGAACGACTTGGTGAACAGCAGTCCATCCAACCCGCCCGTGGGCAGGAAGGTCGTATTGGTGGTGGTCGAGATAGCATTGGTGGCGGCGTTGTCGGCGACACGGGTCCAGTCCACACCGAAGCGGGTCTCGTCGGTCAGCGTCACCTGGGCGATCACGGCGTTGATCATCACCTGCAGCGGTACCGCATCCAGTTGATTGATGGTCGCCAGCAGCTGTCGGTAGTCACGCGGGTTGGCGCGGATCAACAGGCTGTTGGTGGCTTCGTCGGCGACGATGGTCACACGCAGGTCGGCGGACACGGCGATCTCCGTGGCGCCGCCGCTGCCCGTTGCTGCCGCAGGAGCGGTGACTGTGCGGGAGACAGTGTTGCCATCGGGTGTGAGGAAGTTGATCGTCTGCTGGTCCGGCTCATTAGCTTCTGGGCGCACCGGCACTTCTTCCTCATCCTCGACTTCGAAGACGCTGGTCAAGGTGGCCGCCAGTTCGGTGGCCGTGAGGTTCTTCACCCGGTAATGGAAGAGCTGCTCGGCCTGTTCCTGACGATCGGCATCGAGGATGTGGACCCAGCGGGTGATCTCCTCAAAACCGCGATTAGCCGGCGCCGTGACCAGGATGGAGTTGATCCGTTCCAGCCCTTTGACCTGATAGGCCGGATTGTCCCCCTCGATGAGGACCAGCAGCTCCGCCAGCTCGGTGGCCACATCGGCGGCATTGGCATTGCTGAGCTGATAGAGATGCAGGCCCTGATTCTGGAAGGGATCGGCATCGATGACCGCCAGCAGTTCGTTGATTCTGCTCAGCTGCGAGGCGGTGGCGGAGATCGCCAGCGTGTTGTTGTTGGAGATGCGCACGACGCGCCCCTCTGGCTCCACCAGTGGCGCCAGCAACTCCAGCGCCGATTCGATGGACACATAGGTCAGCGGCGTGATCTGCATGATGACGCTGGCGGTCGAGCTGGTATCACCAACAACGGCAACTTCCTCGGGGATGTTGCCCTGCATCTTGCGGGCGTAATAAATGTTGCCGATCTGCTCCAGCGTGACTCCAGCCTGGCGCGTCAGCAGACGCACCAGTGGCCAGATGTCGGCCTGGGTGAGCGGGCGGTTGGCCGAGGTGCGCAGGCTGACTTTGTCGGCAATGGTCGGGTCGATGATGATGGTGGCGTCCACCGCTTCCGCCAGTTCTTCCAGGATGACGCGCAAATCTGCCTGCTCGTAGTTCAGCTCCACGATGTCTTCCGACTCTGGCGTGACGGCCTGTGGAGGCGTCTCGGTGTAGCCGGGCAGGTTGACGTCCTCACCCACCCGATTGATCTCGTCGATCAGGCGCTGCTGCTCATTGTCGCTGTCATTGACTGGCAGCGTGGCCACCGTCTGGTTGCCCGCCACAGCTGCAACACCGGTGCGCGTGTCGCTGCCCGGCGCGGTGCTGGTAGAACCGTTGCCCGCCTGCGCGCCGCTGCCGTGCTCGAACACGGCACAGGAAGACAGGCTTAACGCCAGACCGAGAAGTGCGAGGTGTTTTTTCCCGTTCACAAATAAGCTCCAGATCAAATGTCAGAAATCTACCGTGTTCATGCTGAACACGGCCGAAAGCATGGTTATCGTGATACCGCCCACCGCGATTCCCAGAAACAGAATCAATGCTGGTTGCAGCGCAGAGACCAGACTCGACATCTGGTTCTTCACATAGGTGTCGAAGGTCTGCGCCGTCTTCAGCAGGATGCTGCCGGTGCGGCCGGACTCTTCGCCTACCGTAATCAGTTGGTGCAGCAGGGTCGGGAAGCGATTGGTCTTCTCCAGCGAGATGCCCAGCCCGGCGCCGCCGCGCACGTCGTCTTCCACCTGCTGCAGATGCCGCGTCAGCTCGGTATTGGCGACGACTTCGCGTGCGACACGAAGCGCTCTGATCAGCGGAATGCCAGCCTCCAGCAGCGCGCCCAGCGTGCGGGCGAACACGGCGCAATCCTTGTAGAGCAGCAGCGCGCCGAGCAATGGCAACGCCAGCAACCCTCTGTCCCTTTGCAGCTTGCGCTGCGGGTCTTTGTCGAGCCACTTCCACCAGAACACGATGGCGGCCACCAGCACGAAGAACAGGTAACCGTAACTCTGAATCCCCTCGCTCATCGCCAGCAGGAAGGCGGCAGAGGCGGGGATCTCGGTGCCTGCGTCCTCGAACATCACGGCGAACTGCGGTACCACGTACACCAGCAGCAGGAAAACCGAAATTACGCCTGTGATCAGCAGCACGATCGGATAGATCATCGCCGCAACAATGGCCTGGCGATTCTTCGCACTGGTCTCCAGAAAGTCGGCCAGATCCGGCAGCAGCTGGTGCAGAATGCCGCCTTCCTCACCCGCGCGCACGATGTTGATATACATCTTCGAGAACACGTCGGGCCGGGATTCCATGGCCTCGGCCAGGCTCTTGCCCTCTTTGACGTCGCGGCGCATGGTGATCACCAGCTGACGCATGGTCGGCGATTCGGTGATGCCTTCCAGCAGACGCAGCGCCTTGTCCAGCGGCACTCGCGCCTCCACCAGCGTGCACAGCCCGGTGGTGAAATCCAGCAAATCGGCGCCTTTGACCTTCTTGCGGCCCTTGCCACGTGCGTCTTCCTGGGTGGCACGGGTGATCTTCACCGGGATGAGTTTCTTGCCCTGCAGTATTTTCAGCGCCTCGCGTTCGGACTCGGCGTTGACCTGTCCGGTCTGCACCTTGCCCTCGGCGTCATAGGCTTGATACTTGTAGTAGGCAGCACTCATATGGCGCGCGTCACCCTCACTACTTCTTCGGGCGTGGTCAATCCGGCCGCCAGTTTTTCCAGCGCGTCCTGACGCAGGGTCTTCATGCCCTCGCGGATCGCCTGCTCGCGGATGACATTGGCGTCGGCGCCGCTGGCGATGTGATGGCGAATGGCGTCCGACATCACCAGCAACTCATACAGTCCTATACGGCCTCGATAGCCGGTGCCGCCGCAGCGCTCACAGCCGGTGCCGCGTTGCAGGACTGGATAGTCCTTTGCGTCGATCTCCAGCACGTTGGCCTCGTCGAGGCTGATCGGGTGTTCGATCTTGCAGTCGGTGCAGACACGGCGCACCAGCCGCTGAGCCTGGATTGCCAGCAGGCTGGAACTGATCAGATAGCCTTCGACGCCCATGTCCTGCAGCCGGGTCACGGCACCGGCCGCGTCGTTGGTGTGCAGCGTGGAAAACACCAGATGGCCGGTGAGAGCGGATTCGATGGCGATCTCCGCCGTCTCGTGGTCGCGGATCTCGCCCACCATCAGCACGTCGGGGTCCTGCCGCACGATGGAGCGCAGACCGGCGGCAAAGGTCAAGCCGATGCTGGCATTGGCCTGAATCTGGGTGATGCCTTCGAGCTGATACTCCACCGGGTCTTCGACGGTGATGATCTTCTGCTGCTCGCTGTTGATCTTCTCCAGCGTGGCGTAGAGCGTAGTGGTCTTGCCGCTGCCAGTCGGGCCGGTAATCAGAATCATGCCGTGGGGCTGCGTGATCAGGTGCTGATAGATGCCGAGGATGGCTTCCGGCATGCCCAACTGTTGCAGACTGACCGCCGTGTCGCTGCGGTCCAGAATCCTCAGCACAATGGATTCGCCGTGCACGCCGGGCAGGGTGGAGACCCGCATGTCGAGTTGCTTGTTGCCGATGCGGGAATCGATGCGGCCATCCTGCGGCAGACGCTTCTCGCCGATGTCCAGCCGCGCCATCAGCTTCAGGCGCGAGGCCACTGCGGTGTGAATCTTGATCGGCAGGCGTTCGATGCGGGTCATGATGCCATCCACGCGGCAACGCACGTCCAGATAATCTTCGTTGGGCTCGAAGTGAATGTCACTGGCATTCAGGTCCAACGCCCGCGCGAAGAGGTGGTTGACCAGCCGGATGATGGGCGCCTCGGAGGCCAGGTCCTTGAGTTCCTCGTCGTCTTCGAAACCGGAGACGAAGACGTCCTCGGTCTGATCGATCTGTGGCGACAGCTCGGCGCGCCAGTGCTTCATCAGCCGCGAGACTTCGTCGCCCTGACCAATGCGGAAGCGCACGGGGTTGCCGACGATGAAACGGATCTTGGCGCGCAGCTCAATGCCCGGCAGCGTGTTGTAGACCAGCATGCCGCTATCGTTGAAGTCCTGCGCCGGGGCGATGCCCTCGGGCTCCAGCAACTGCCCGAAAATGGGAAGAGTGATCGGTGCTCGGCTCATGGATTCATCCCGCTGCCCCGGCAGCCGGGGCCTCCGCCGTTCTGCTGAAACCCACGACCGTGAGGGTCCCGGCATACTGATTGCGATTGCGACGGATGGCAAAGGTGCTGACGCCCAGGCGTGGGCTGGACTGCTCCAGCCGCTGCAGGAATGCCATGATGCTGCGCTGGTTGTCGGTCAGAATGGTGATCTCCTGCTGCACCAGCACCCAACCCTCGGTCTCCATCGCCTCGGCCAGCTTGGTGCTGGTGACGGAAATACCGGTCTGGTTCGCATAGTCGCGCACCACGCGCTGAATGTTGGCGCTGATCAATGGCACAGAGCCGCCCTGAAAGAGGTCCTGACCCAGACTCTGCAGGCGCAACTCGGTCTGCTGGCGGCGCTCCAGCCACTGCTCAGAATCGGCAATCAGGCGCTTTTCTCTTTCGATGTCACTGCGTGCCTGTTCGATGAACGAGGCGCGTTCGCTGTATTTTGCACGCACGCTCGGCCACCCCTGCGTGAGGGCAAACACGACCCCCACGGCCAGGGCGGCGAACAGAATATTTTTTTCCCGCTTGGTCATCTTGATTCCTTGATCCCCATCAGCGTCTCACTTCCGGAAAGTACCTTTGCCGGTAACCGTCAAAGTCGACGGTGCTCAGACGCAGGTCAATATAGTAGCGGTTGTTGTTGGTCGCGCGGGCGAAGTCCACCCCGGTGAACATGGAGTCCTGCTCCAGGCGTTGCAGCAGGCTCTGGGGATCATCACTCTCGCCCTCAATCTGCACACTGCCCTCATCGACCTCCAACGAGGTCAGCACGCTGGGGCTGAGGACTGTCTGCAACTGCAGCAAAGTGGCGGAAATATTCTGTGCCGGAAACTCGGTCAGCACGCCCCAGCGCTGTTCAAAATCGCGCACGACGGCTTGATCAGCACGCGCAGCAGCGGAAAGCTCCCGTTGCTCCGCGAGGTCCGCCAGAAGGCTGCGTGCCTGCAGGGATTGGACGAGAAACGGGCTGACTCCCAGCAGCAATACCACTGCCGCTGCAATACCCGCCCCGACGAGACGCTTGCCTTTCTCCATCTGTTTACGCACCGCCTGTGCGCCCGCTGGGATGAAGCTGTAATCACGATTGGCCACGACAGTGCGGGCGAGATCGACCCAGGCCTGTGCAGACTGCAAGCTCTGTCGCGTCAATGTGGCGGACGGCTTCGTCGCTGTTGCCTCCAGCCACTGCCTGCGCAGCAGCTCGTCCTCCAGATCCGCTCTGTCGATCTGCAACCACTGCGTCAATAAGCCATTGCTGAAGCCCAGCTGTGTGAGGGTAGCGGCATCGCCGTCTTCCACCTGCAGCTCACCTGCATCCACCGTCTGACTCGCTGCGGCCAGCGTTCTGGGCATCACGGATGCCAGGAAGAGACCCTGCGCTGCGAACGCCTCAAACAGCACGTCCAGGCGATTCTCATTCATCCACAGCACGACATCGGTACCATCGTTGTGGCTGGCAGCCGTATTCACGGCGAACAGCAGATTGCCATTGTGGCTCGGCAACAGCACCGCAGTTTGCAGCTGCAATGCGGAACGCAGATTCTCTCTGGCCACGCCCGGCATGCTGATGGTGGTGGCGATGAACTCTGCAGCGGGCAGGAGCAACAGAACCGAACGCTCGGTGATCTCTTGATTCAGCAATTCGATGGCAGCGGCAGCGATTGAGATGCTCCACTCGCCATCGACGGTCTGATTCAACTGCCGCCAGGAGCCGTTGGACAGGTCATACAGACGCTCGTCGTGCACCAGCAATACGGTGTTCACCTGCCTGAGCAGTTGCGCCCTGGCGTTGGCCTGGAACAGCGTTCTCAGGCTGCCCGGCAACCGCTCCTTCAGGACCTGCTGCCAGTTATGCGTTGTAATGGATGTCATGTCGCGCGCTGCAGGTGAATGAAATTGCTCTGTGGGTTAACCATAGGACTCTTGATAACTGGGCTTTTGATACTGGGACTTTTTATATTGGGACTGAGGATACGCCCAAAAAGTTTTAGGGGTGGCGAATTTTGCGGGATTATCGAGGGCGGGCACCGCATTCTCAGGCAGATCCCTTCCCCTCAGCGGCAACGCACACGCGATTGCGCCCCTGTTCTTTGGCACTGTAGAGCGCCTTGTCGGCACGATCAAAGACCAGGTCCGAGGTGTCTCCGGGCTGGAAAGCAGCCACACCGAACGACATGGTGATCTGCACCTGTTTCTCCTTGAAGTGGAAGGGACATTGTTCAATGGCTTGCCGCAACTTGTTGGTCAGACGTTCGGCATCCTCCAGCGAGGTATTGGCCATGACGATGGCGAACTCCTCTCCGCCGTAGCGGGCCACGAAGTCACTCTTGCGCACGCGGTTGGAAATTTCCCGGGCCAGCACCTTCAAGACCTTGTCACCCGCGAGGTGTCCGTAGGTGTCATTGATGCGCTTGAAATGGTCGACATCGCAGATTATCAGGCAAAGCTCTTTGCCATCCCCCAGTCCCTGACTGTTGAGCCACTGTTCCGTCTCATGGCGAATCTGCCGGTCATAGGCCGCGCGATTGGGCAGCTCCGTCAGGGCGTCGCGCATGGCTTTCTGTTCCTGCTGCGCCAGATGCAGGCGCAACTCGCGCGACTCTTCCTCCATGCCCTTGAGACGCTCCTCCAGCATGCGGGTCTGCTCGCCGCTGGCGTCCTCCTGACTATTCTTCAACACCTTGAAGCCATCCATGGAGGAAAGAATGGCATCTAGCTGATGCTGAACGGCGCTCTTGAGCTCACCGATATCGGAAGCACTCTCCACAGAGCTGGCAATGCCGCTGACCTGGGTCCTGACCGCCTGATCCAGGGCGGAATCCGAGTCGCGCGCCTCCTGTTCCAGCGCACGGGAGAGTTGCACATACTGCTGCACCTGCCCGAGCCCTGCGTTCAGCTCATTCAGGAAGCGCTGGAATTCGGAGCGCTCCTGGCTCAGCGAGCTCGTGATTACCGCAGAGATGTCTTCCAGCACTGCAACGAATTCATACCAGTTGAGGCCACGCGCAACCTGATCGCGAATTTTCGTTGCCAGAGTAATCGACTGCTCCGAGACGTAGATATTCTCAAGGATTCGCAGCAGCACTGGCTCGGCGTGATTGGCAATGGCGGAAAAGCCGGGCTCGTGGCTCACCTGTGCGGACGAGCCACTGACTTCTGATTCCTGTGGCGCTGGGCTGACATCGTCCGGTTCCGGCGAGGAGGGCTCTTGAGTCTCTGTGGTCGGAGCACTTCCAGCACCCTCGGCACCCTCAACACCCTCAACACCCTCAACACGACCAGTGCTCTCGGGCTGATCGTCCTGTTCCGGGTTGTCCTGCATTTGCCATTCGGCGTCTGCGGCCAGGCTGGCAGACGACAAAGTGGCGCCCCGTGCTGGCGTTAATGATTCGGCGGAGACAGCTTGCGTCCGCTCTGCAGCAGGAACATGCGCAGGCGCATCCGAAGCCTCTCCAGCGTCGGCACCCTCAGCACTGGTGTCCAGATGATGCAGCGAAAACAGTCGCGACCAGAACCCACCGGCAGAGGATGAAGCAGGGGCCTCCGCCTCTTCAGAAAGCTCGCGGACTACCAGCCTGAGCAGCTCAAGGAAGGTAGCAATCAGTTCGGAGTGATTCTGCGGGTCGGAAACTTTGGCGGCGAGGGCTTTGGAGTACTGCTTGATCCCGCGTTTGAGCTCCCGAGAGAGTTCGAGCTCCTGCAGCTGCGAGATGCTGAGCGTGAGTGCGTTCTGAATGGCCCAAGTGCTGTGCTCCTTGCGAGAGTCCAGGCGCAAGACGGATTTTTCGATGTGCTCGAGAAGAACTTCCAAGCCGGCTTCGCTATCTTCCGAGCGCAGCGTGGTACGCAAGGCCGCCAGTTCACGATCAAGCTCGTAGTCCAAGCCATCGCCGGCAAGACTAACGCCGACCAGCCCGCGACGCAGCAGCTTGATACGATTGATCAGCGTCTTCTCACGCTTGTCCTGATCTTCGAGGGCATCGAGGAATTTCTTTTTCCAGCGGGAGGCCTCTACGCTGTCGCTATTCCTTTGGCTCATTGTGATCAGCTCTTATTCAGGAACGTATCCAGCGTGGCCCGCCCACCGGCCCGCAGTGTGCACTTGAGTGCATTGCGGGCAGGGCGATTACTGGAAAGTAATCGGGGAGAGGTTCAGCTGGAGGATCTTTCTTTCTCAACCAGGAAGTTCACCACCTCAAGCATGTCCTGCTGAGTAAGTACCGCCTCACCGGTAGAGATAAGGTATTTACCATTCACCACCATGTTCGGTGTGCTGCGCACCTGGTACTCGCGCATCTTGGCCTCAGCCTGATTGACCTTGGTGCGGACAGAGAAGGAGTTGAACGCAGTGCTGAATTGCTCTGCCGTTACACCGAACTGCGCAAAGAAGGCTGACAGCTGCTGTTCATTCTGCAGACGGTTGCCCTGAACGTTGATGGCATCAAACATCGGGCTGTGCGCTTTATCGAGAACATTCAGAGCTTCGGCGGTGAAGAAAGCCTGAGCGTGAATCTTCATCAGATCGTTCCACATGCCGGGGAAGCGCACAAAGTCCACATCAGCGGCCAGCGAGGCTTCCCAGTTTTCGATCAGTGGCTCAAAGCGGAAGCAGTGGCTGCAACCGTACCAGAACACCTCAACGACTTCGATCTTCGTCGGGTCATTGGTCTTCACTGGTGTCGGCAGCACAACATAATGTGTGCCTTCAACGAATCGCGCTGGCTGTGCCAACGCGGAGAACGCCAGCGGAGCCAGAATGAGTACTGCCAATAACTGTATGATCTTCTTGTGCATTTTTGCTTCCTCTATATAAGAACGCTTGGGATCTGTAACTAACTACCCTACAGACCGCTTCACTTAAGCAAATATTGCCTGAACGAAGCCTGAACTCCAGGTCTTAACCTCAGGTCTTAACCTCAGTTCAAGCCGGAAATGTAGCTCGCCAACGCCTCGATTTCCTTGTCAGTCAGACGCTCGGACACTATGCGCATGGGTGATGACTGGCCGTCATTGGTGCGCTCACCGGCACGGAACGCCTTCAACTGCGTCGCTGTGTATTCGGCATGCTGGCCACCCAGTGATGGGAATCCGCCCTGGCTGTTGCCCTGACCCGTGGGGGAGTGGCAGGCCGAGCAGGCGGCGACGTTCAGCTTGGCGATACCGGCACGGTAGATGTCCTCACCAGTCTCAATCAGATCAGGATTCGCGCCCTGCAGGGTAATTTCTTTGGACTCGAAATAGGCAGCGATGTCGGCCATATCCTGAGCGCTGGAGTTGTTCAGAATGCCGGTCATCAATGGGACCGTGCGTGCACCGCTCTTGATGTCGTTCATTTGCTTGATCAGGTAGCGGGCATTCTGGCCTGCCAGTTTCGGGTTTGCTGCAACGGCACTATTGCCATCCGCGCCATGGCACGCGCCACATACGGCAGCCTTGCTCTCACCGGCAGCAGCATTGCCTTGCGCTTGGCTGAAACTGGCAAATCCAGCGAGAATCAGTGTTGATACCAGAGTCAGTACTTTCTTGGTGGCTAGTTTTTTCATGAATAGTCCAACTTTCCTAAAATTTTCAGAGTTCTTGAGAGTTCTTTAGATTTCAATACAACCTCTGTCAGAGGGCCAGGACACACCTTTTGCAAGGCAGCAACCTGATCTGGCAGGCGTTTTCAATGAAACGAGCGGCCGCGAAGTATAACGCATAGCTTCTTATTACTCTATGTGTTGCACTGGGCGCGATGGCAAATAGTATGACTCAGAGCAGGGTTTTACCAGTCTGGGGACGCGGTTTGACTGCCGAGATGCTTGCTCTTGCAGGTCTCTTGCTGTATTTAGTGCGCCCATGAATTACAAAACTGCCAGTTTCACTACCAGCTCCGTCGGCCTCGACGATTGTCCAGCCGACAGCCAGCGAGAGGTTGCCTTTGCGGGTTGCTCCAACGCGGGCAAGTCCAGCGCCATCAACACTCTGACCAACCAGACCGGATTGGCACGCACCAGCAAGACGCCCGGTCGTACCCAGCTGATCAATTTTTTCGGTCTGAGTCCGGGCAAGTATCTGGTCGACCTGCCAGGTTACGGATATGCCAAAGTCCCGCTGTCGGTCAAGGGTCAGTGGCAGGATCACCTGGAGCTGTACCTGAATGAACGCAAGACCTTGGTCGGCCTGATATTGCTGACCGATATCCGGCACGCCTTCAAAGACTTTGACCTGATGATGCTCAAGTGGTCGCGTCGTATGAACCTGCCCGTACACGTGATGCTCACCAAGTCCGACAAACTCAAGCGCGGTGCCGCTCAGAACGCGCTGCTGGGAGCCCGCAAGCAACTGGTCGATTTCCCGAATGCTTCGATTCAGGTGTTCTCATCACTGAGCAAGACCGGTATCGATACTCTTGAGGCTACTCTGGATCAATGGTTCGCCGATCCTGTCGAGCCGACAGCCGAAGACCCGATCACCCCAGCCTCGGCTTGATGCACCGGCCGATCACGACCGGCCAGTGTCTCCTGGTTGGCAGTCAGTGCGCCTCATCCCAGTTGTCACCCACCCCAACGTCGACCACCAGCGGCACATCCAGCGCGGCAGCACTCGTCATGCGAAAGCGCACCCCTTCACGCAACAGATCCACATCGGCCTCCGCTACCTCGAAGACCAGTTCGTCGTGTACCTGCAATACCATCCGCGCATCCAGCACTCCGGTGCTCAGCCAATGGTCTATATCGATCATGGCCTGCTTGATGATGTCGGCAGCGCTGCCCTGCATCGGCGCGTTGATCGCAGTGCGTTGCGCCGCCTTGCGCAGCATGCCGTTGCCCGCGTGGATATCGGGCAGGTAGAGACGTCGACCAAACAGCGTCTCCACGTAGCCGTGTTCGTCCGCAAAGGCCTGGGTCTGGTCCATGTAGTGGAGGACGCCGGGGTATTTCTGAAAATAGAGATCGACGTAGTGCTGGGCATTGTGTCTGTCGATGCCCAATTGCTTGGCGAGCCCGAACGCCGACATCCCGTAGATCAGCCCGAAGTTGATAGCCTTGGCGCGGCGCCGCTGTTCCGACGTTACTTCGTCGAGCGGTGTTCCGAAGACCTCGGAGGCCGTAGCCCGGTGCACATCCTGCGCGCTGGAGAAAGCTTTCAGCAATCCGGCATCCCGCGACAAGTGCGCCATGATTCGCAACTCCACCTGGGAATAGTCGGCCGCCAGCAGCTTGTAGCCGGGCGCCGCGATGAACGCCTGCCGCACCTTGCGCCCCTCGGGCGTGCGAATAGGAATATTCTGGAGATTGGGGTCCGTAGAGGACAAGCGCCCCGTGGCTGCAACGGCCTGCTGAAACCTGGAGTGAATGCGCCCGGTGCGCCTGTTGATGTCCAGCGGCAACTTGTCGGTGTAAGTGGACTTCAGTTTGCTCAGGCCGCGGTGATCCATCAGCAGTCGCGGCAGCTCGTACTCCAGAGCCAGTTCCTGCAATACCGGTTCAGCAGTGGAAGGCTGCCCGGTCGGCGTCTTCTTCAACACAGGCAGGCCGAGCTTTTCGTAGAAAATTGCCTGCAGCTGCTTCGGCGAGCTGAGATTGAACTCTTCGCCTGCGAGACGATAAGCCTCTCTCTCGACCTCAATGAGCCGCAGGCCAATGGCTTGACTCTGTTTGCCCAGCAACTCGGCATCCACGAGAATGCCGTAGCGTTCCATCCGCTGCAGAACAGGGATCAGTGCCAGCTCATAAAACTTGTGCAGTCCCGCCAGCTCGCCCGTGCTTGCCAGCTTGGCGGCCAGAAATTCACCAAGACGCAGCACCAGATCCGCCTTGCGCCCGGCGTAGCGGCTGGCGGCATCCAGATCCAGCTGGCTGAAGGTTATCTTGCCTTTGCCCTTCCCCAGCAACTCCTCGACCTTGACCGTCGACAGATGCAGATAGTGTTCGGCAATGCTCTCCAGCGAATGGTCAATCGCCACGGAGTTGAGGACATAGGAGCCCGTCAACGTGTCAAAGCGAAAGCCTTTGAAGCTGATGTCGTGGTTGGCAAGCACATGGGTGATGAACTTGCAGTCGTGCCCAACCTTGTGAACGCTGGCGCTCTCCAGCAGTGGCCGTAACCTGTTCAGCACGTTGCTGCGCTGCAGTTGCGCGGGAAACTCCAGAGAATCATGCCCGACCGGAATATAGAAGGCGGTGCCAGCCTTCGTACTCAGCGCAATACCGACGATAGTGGCTTCCATATACTGGGCGCCATCCGTTTCCAGCGCCACGGCAAACTGGCGCGCGGCACGCAGTTGCGAGATACAGTTGTCGAGAACCGAATCGTCGAGAACCGGGATGGTTTGTGTCTCGGGGGAGACCGACGCTTGTGCGGATGAGTCATCGTCAGAGCGGGTGACTGCGGCTGAACTGTTCTTTTGCGCGGACGCGGCGGACTTGCCACCCCGACCCTCGACTTCCTTCACCCACGATTTGAACTCCAGCAGGCTGAAGAGGGCATGCAGCTGCTCTGCATCTTCGTCCCTGTGCACGAGATCGGCGATCTGCACGTCCAGAACCACATCACGCTTGATGGTCGCCAGGCGATAACTCAACCAGAGTTGATCGATATTCTCGCGCAGCCGCTCGCCAATCTTGCCGGAGACCTTGTCGGCATTCGCGACCAATGCATCCAGCGAACCGTATTCCTGCAGCCACTTCAAGGCCGTTTTCGGTCCGACGCCAGGTACACCAGGGATGTTGTCGGCGGCGTCTCCCATGAGGGCGAGATACTCGACGATGCGTTCCGGTGGCAATCCGAATTTGGCCGTCACTCCGGCCGGGTCCAGCGACTCGTTGGTCATGGTATTGAGCAGTGTGACGTTCTCGGTGACGAGCTGAGCCAGATCCTTGTCGCCGGTAGAAATGAGGGTTCTGATCCGCTGCGCGCACGCTTGTGTGGCCAACGTGCCAATCACGTCATCCGCCTCCACGCCGTCAATCACGAGCATCGGCAGGCCCATGGCCCTGATGATGGCGTGAATGGGCTCGATCTGACTGCGCAGCTCATCCGGCATCGGCGGACGGTGCGCCTTGTACTCGGCATACATGTCGTTGCGGAAGGTCTTGCCTTTGGCATCGAAGACAACCGCAATGTGGCTGTCTGGATAGGCCTTCACCAGACTGCGGATCATGTTGATGACACCTTTGACGGCGCCGGTATGCTGACCCTTGCTGGTGACGAGAGGCGGGAGGGCGTGAAAGGCGCGAAACAGGTAGGATGATCCATCCACCAGAATCAGCTGCACTTCACGCGGCATGCTTGTTTCCATATCTTGTCTTCCCTGTCCTTTGTCCTCGGGCGAAGGCATTGGCCTTTGATTAACGCCCGAGGCAAGTGTTGATGGCCTGCGCCAGGTTGCCGATCAATTGAGCATAAGAGCCCGGACCGGGAGAGATCGCGTCGCCGAGCACATCCACACGTACCCTGTTAACGGGGTAATCACCAAACACCGTCTCCGTGGTGGAGTCATTGGAGTTCACATCCTCCAGCAGACAAGTCGGGCGCAACTCTTCCAGCCGCGATCTGATGTCGAGAATATGCCTGATTCCCGGCTGAATTTCATGGTCCGGCACCAGCACAAATTGATGTTCGAGACCAAACTGCCTTTCGAAATACTGGAGGCCGTCGTGATAGACAGCGTAGCGACCATCTTTCAAGCGCTGCACGTCTGCGCTTGTCGTCTTGTCCAGCGTGTCGATACTGGCGACAAAGCGTGACAGATTTGCTTGATACCGTGATCGGTTGGCCGGGTCCAGCGTCATCAGGTGTTGTGTTATCTGTTCTGCGACCAACCGGGCATTGTGGGTATTCAACCAGAGATGCGGATCATAGCGGGCAGCGGACTGTGGCTCAGACCCTCCGCCGGGCGCGTGAAGAATAATGCCATCCAGTGCGGCGACTTCAACAACGACGGTCTGCCCATCGATTTGCCCCAGAAAGTCGGTCAGATAGGTCTCCATCTGCGGACCCACCCAGAGCACGAGCCCGGCATCCGTCATTTTGCGAACATCGGAGGGTCGCAGAGTGAAGTGGTGGGGGGACACATTTGCAGGGATCAACAATTCTGGCTTTGCGACGCCGTCCATCAGGTCTGCGGCGATCAGTTGCAGCGGTTTGATCGAAGCGAGCACCTGCGGCTGTGCAACTGCCACGTCCGTGAACACGAGAATGAGTGCGCAGACGGCGGCGACACGCTTGAACATGGCTGGCTTCTTCGATGGAGGTCAATAGTGGAAATGCTATATTATACCATTATCGTTTATAACAGGACGCCCCCTAAAGGAATCTGCGGATGGACAAAGCCTGCCTCATCGATGCTGCCGACATCTGCATGCAATTCGGCGATCGCCAGGTGTTGCAGCATGTTGGACTGCAGGTCCATCAAGGGGAAATCGTCACGCTTGTCGGCCCGAACGGGGCGGGCAAGACAACACTGGTTCGCATTGTGCTCGGCCTGCTGTCTCCCCACTCAGGCACCATTGCCAGACCCGCAGGCCTGCGCATCGGTTACATGCCGCAAAAGCTGCACGTGGAACCGACAATGCCAATGACGGTGAAGCGCTTCCTGGCACTGGCCCATCACGCCAGCGGCGAGCCCATCACCCGGATTCTCGAAGAGGTCAGAATCGGGCACCTGATGAACCAGCAGCTGCAGGCAATTTCCGGTGGTGAGCTGCAGCGGGTACTGCTCGCGCGAGCCCTGTCGCAGTCGCCGCAATTACTGGTACTTGATGAGCCAGCGCAAGGCGTCGATGTGGCCGGACAGGCCGAGCTCTATCAGCTCATCAACGAAATTCGCAATCGCCACCACTGCGGCGTGCTGATGATCTCTCACGATCTGCACCTAGTCATGGCCACCACGGATCAGGTGATCTGTCTCAATCATCACATCTGCTGTCATGGCCGCCCGGAGCAGGTCAGCGTCGATCCTTCTTATCTTGCGCTATTCGGGAAGAAGGAAGCCAAGACCCTTGCGGTTTACACCCATCATCACAACCATCAACACGACATCAACGGCTGCGTGATCGAGAAGAAGAATGGCTGATTTCATTGTCAGGGCTTTGATTGCCGGCATCTGCATCGCACTCGTCGCTGGCCCGCTGGGGTCCTTCGTCGTCTGGCGGCGCATGTCCTACTTTGGTGACACGCTTGCACACTCGTCGCTGCTGGGGATCGCACTTGGCATCCTGATGGACGTCAACCTGCAGCTGGCGGTTGTCGTGAGCTCGTTGTTGTTCGCCCTGATACTGGTGCTGCTGCAAACCAGAAAGACCCTGTCGACAGACACGCTGCTCGGCATCCTGGCGCACAGCACGCTGGCCTTCGGCCTGCTCATTCTCTCTCTGTCCGATACGGTGCAGGTGAATCTGGTGGCTTACCTGTTCGGGGACCTGCTCACCATCGGCTCGTCGGATCTGTATTGGATCATGGGTAGTACTGCAGTTATTGGCATATTGCTGGTCGTTTTCTGGAACAGCTTTCTGACTATTACCGTGCACGAAGAGCTGGCGCAGGTAGAGGGCGTGCCGGTAGGAAGAGTGCACTGTCTGATGGTATTGATGGTGGCGCTGCTGATTGCGGTGTCGATGAAGATAGTCGGCGTCTTGCTGATTACGTCGCTGTTGATTATTCCACCGGCAGCGGCAAGAAGACTCGCTTCCACCCCCGAGCAGATGGCGCTCGGGGCCAGTATCGCCGGATGCCTGGCGGTCAGCCTGGGGTTGTTGATGTCCTATCGGCTCGACACCCCTGCCGGACCCTCTATCGTCGTCACCGCGTGTTTCTTCTTCCTGGTGACTTATTTGAGCCCTGCGCTGCTAGGCAAGCGCTCTCAGTAGGCGGCTCTTATCGCCTCGTAAGCCTGCGTCAACTCGCGGTCCTGAATGGCCGCATCGAAGAACCCATGGTAACGCCCCTCTGGATTGATCATGAGAATATTGCCACTGTGGTCGATCACATAATCGTCCTCGGCCGCCACGTCGACACCATGTCCGGCATGCTCATTCTGAGGAGACGCCTGTGAAGGGGGAGGGGAGTGGGCAATGAACAATTGTTTCGCCAGCGCCGCAACGTCGGCATAAGGGCCATTCAGACCAACGAAATCCTCATGGAAGGTGGCCATGTATTCGGCCAGCTTCTCGGTGGTATCCCGGTCCGGATCGACGCTGACCATAATGACTTTCGTGTCCCTCGCCAAGGTATCCACGGGCAGGTTTTTATAGAACTGGCTCAACTCTGCCAGAGTCAGAGGGCAAATGTCGGGGCAGGAGGTGAAACCGAAGAAAATGAGCGACCAACCGCCGGTGAGATTGTTTTGTGAAAACACCTGCCCACGGTGATCGGTCAGGCTGAACGGTTGCAGCACGACGGGCTTTTCATAAACAACGGCACCCAGCTCGCGCAATTCTTCGGCGGTCAGCGTGACAGCGGTTGCACTGCCCGTCTGATCCCCGGTGATCCGCAGGTAGGTGAGGACGAGGACCAGCACAACAGCCAGTAAACAGGTGATTACGGTGATCTTGATGTTCTTTTCCATCATTTGGGCTCTGATAAAGGTCTGGGACAAAGCGTCGTTCAACGCGGGGTGTTACAAGTAGTGATCGACGAGCAGTACGACGAACAGCACCATCAGGTAAACAATCGAGTATCTGAAGGTGTCCATGGCGGTGGACTGTGTGGGTTTGAGCAGCAATAACAGCGACCAGCCCAGAAATGCCAGGCCCAGCACTACTGCGGCGAGCAAATAGAGCGGACCACTCATGCCTATCAGATAGGGCAGGAGCGTGACCAGGATCATGATGACGGTATAGAGGATGATATGCAGCTTGGTCAGGTGCTCTCCGTGCGTGACTGGAAGCATCGGAATGCCAGTCTTCGCGTACTCGTCCTTGCGGTGGATGGCCAGTGCCCAGAAATGTGGAGGCGTCCACGCGAAGATGATCAGCACCAGAATCAGAGCGCCCGGCTCGACCGTGCCGGTCACCGCCGCCCAACCAAGAAGCGGAGGCATGGCGCCTGACAGCCCGCCGATGACGATGTTTTGCGGAGTGGCGCGCTTCAGATAGCCCGTGTAGATAAAGGCGTAACCTATGAACGACGCCAATGTTAACCAGGCGCTCAGCGCATTGACCCATATCAGCATGATCAACATGCCAATCACGCCAATAGCTGCCGCAAATATGGCGGCTTGCTTCTGGTCGACGCGTCCCTGGGGAATGGGGCGGTTATGCGTGCGTCTCATCAGGGTGTCGACCTTGTAATCAATCAGGTGATTGACCACGGCTCCAGAGCTCGCCACCAGCGCAATCCCCAGATTTCCCAGAATCAACACATCGATAGGAACCATTCCCGGCACCGCCAGGAACATACCCACCATGGAGGTGAGGATCATCAGCATGACGACACGAGGCTTGCACATC
Organism: Gammaproteobacteria bacterium; assembly: GCA_030654835.1. Classification (GTDB taxonomy): domain Bacteria; phylum Pseudomonadota; class Gammaproteobacteria; order Pseudomonadales; family Pseudohongiellaceae; genus UBA5078. Next base: position 97,197 of record JAURWS010000030.1, read on the forward strand.
TCGTAGTAATCACGCCAGGTTGCCGATTGCTTGCTCGCCAGTTCTGTCACGGAATTCCTCTCATTGGCCCGGTTAATGGGGCCGACATACCTCCGCCTGTGTATCGCCGGAGGTATTTTTGTTTACATCTGCATGAGGCGCTGATTGTACTAAAACTCACGTAGAAATGATCGGCGAAGTTTTGGAAAACCTCTTGTCGTTGAAGCTGCGGGTGAGTATCCCCATCAAAAATATTGAGACTTTCATTTTTGGAAGTTGTAGAGTGAAAGTCGTTCCATGCTATGCATAAGTGAATGTGTTGTTGAAATTTTCATCACCGTTATATTTAGCTAAAGCAGGAGAACCATCATGAAATGCATTTACTATCTTTCCCCCTCCCTGAAGAGTACTCAGGAAATCTCTGACGATCTCCATGCGATCGGCGTAGACGATTGGTACCTGCATATCGTCAGCAAGGACGAGAGCGGCTTAAGTAATCAGCGTCTTCACTCCAGCAATTATTTCGAGACTCAGGATCTCCTTCGTGAAGGAATCATCGGCGGCGCCATAGGACTTTCTGTCGGCGTGCTGTCTCTGCTCACGACGGGTCTGGAGCCATTCGGGCCAAATCTTCCACTTATCGCTTATTTCGGCATATTGCTGGTACTCAGCGGATTTGGCGCATGGGTTGGCGGCATGATCGGCCTGGCCAGGGAAAACAAGAAACTTGCGGGATTTCACGACGATATTGAGGCCGGAAAGTATCTTATCCTTATCTATGCGAAGCAGCATCAGGAGGAAAACATCAAGAGGATGATGGAGAGCCGTCACAAAGAAGTTCGCCTGGCAGCGGTGGATGCGCACTTCCTGAACCCATTCTCGGGGCTGAAGGTTAGCTGATGACATCAGAAACCCGGGGGACGAGTGTTCGCCCTCCGGATTGATGCTTTGCAAAAGTCGATGATCAGCCAAGGCTGGAGTATTTAAGCAAGGTTTCCAGATCTGTCATGATGTCTTCCGCAGTATTCTCATCCGTGTAATACATCATGACATTCCCGACCGGGTCCACCAGAACTATGTAACTCTGAGAGCTCAGAGTCAGGTCTACTCCAGCTGCCTTCATATTCTGTTCAAGCGCAGCAGCATTGCTGTAAGCAATCCCCATGCTTGGGAATTCTGCGCGGAAATAGTCGGCGATTTCCGTCGGAATCGGTTGCTCGCTGGCGTGCAGATAGTAGCGACGAACACGCTGAATGTTCTTTCCAAGCGCAATGTGCAGTTGTTGCAGGTAGTGAATTCTCTCCTTGCAGCCAGCCTCGCACTCATTGGCTGTGACATAGAGCAGCAGCCATGGACGAATCTCGTACTCCCGGCCTTCCGGCAAGCTGGCAATTTCTTCCTCAAAACTCTTGAACACGGGCTGGCCGTTCTGGTCGTTCATGACCAGCGCGGTAATGTCGGCGGGAGGATTGATCAGGTGCCCTTTATTGGCAGTAGCCGTCATGGCACCGCTGTCGATGGCCGTCCTGAAAGACAATGTTGCCATGATGATCGGCACTGCGGTGACCAGCAGCAATACGGTCAGTTTGATCTTGCTTTTCAAATTCGCGTCCATTTTAACTCTCTGTTCGTCTTTGTAGCGTAGTGTTGTTGGCGGGGTGCCGGAAGCCAAAAAAGATATACATGGCGAGCAACGCGAAGGTCATGGCGAACCACTGTACAGCGTAGGCTCGGTGCTTTTCTGGCAGCATATTAACCGTCTGCCAGTTGTTTTGCTCAAGTCCCGGTGATTGCTCCTGGAGTCTTATTGTATAGGGGGCCAGTGTCTGATCAAGCTCCTGCTCCATCTGTGACACCTGAATGCTTTGTATCACTCTTGGCCATGTCGCTTGTCCGCCTTCAGGTGTACTGCTGAGCAGAAAGGGCTCTTCGAGTGGAACGTAGATTGTTGCCATAATTTCAACCTGTCCCTCAATCCGATTGATCTGCGGCAGCTCTGCTCGCGTCGCACCCTGTGCAATCCATCCTCTGTTGACGAGTATCGTCATGCCACTTTGAGCTGCAAAAGGAGAGATAAGCTCATAGCCAACACGTCCTTGATAGGTTCTATTATCCAACAGGTAGGTGCGTTCGTTGTCATAAGCTCCTGTCGTGATGACCTTGAGGTACGCCAACTCCCCGGGGCGGCTCCAGTCTACGTTCTCCAGCGGTATTGCAGGTCGCTGGCCTCTGCTCCCAAAGTCTGCTTGCAGGGCCACTTTTTCCTGTTCACGATCCAACTGCCAGAAACCCAACCATAGGAGCAGTGGGGTAAAGACGAGGGTAAACACCGTAAGTTTCCAGCCTGGACGAAATTGAGGAAGTGACATTATCTAGGCTCGCTTACTGTCATGATTCGACGTTTGCTATCATGCACAAATTCTCTTTATTCAGGAATTTTTATGCTCAAGATAATAATCGCGTTGCTTCTGCTCGGCATTGTGATCAGCCTGGCCTGTGGGTTCGTGTTCTTCTATCAGGACAAGGGTAGATCGAAAAGAGTGCTATATGCCTTGGGGGTTCGCGTCACTCTTGCGGTGCTACTGATGTTGTGCGTGGCGTTCGGTCTGGCTACAGGGACGTTAACCATTCAGGCTCCGTGGCTGTAGGGCTGTCGCGCTTGGAATAGTTATTGGTGCGGCGGGCTTAAAAGCGCCAGCAGGCCTCTCAATCGAGAAACCTGCTGGTGGAGTCTGCAGAGAAATCAGAGCAGGTATACGAAGAAGAACAGGCCTACCCAGACTACGTCCACGAAGTGCCAGTACCAAGAAGCCGCTTCGAAACCGAAATGGTCATCTGGCTTGAAGTGTCCCTTGATCGCTCTCGCCAGCATCACTGAGAGCATGAAAGTCCCCAGTGTTACGTGGAAACCGTGGAAGCCAGTCAGCAGGAAGAACGTGGAACCGTAAATACCAGAGTCCAGTGTCAGTCCATAATGACCATATGCTTCTGTATACTCAATGACCTGTAGCGTAAGGAACAATAGACCCAGCGCCACAGTTACTGACAGCCATTGAATCAGACCTTTGCGATTGCTGGCTTTCAACGCCGTGTGCGCAAAATGAACCGTGACGCTCGAAGTCAAGAGGATCAGTGTGTTCCAGAACGGCAGATACTTGGCGAAGAAAGCCAGGCTCCATTCGTGCACAGCCATTGATTCATGCGGACCTTCGAAAATCGCAGCATTCGGATTCTCGATAACGGGCCAAACAGCCTGGAACTCCGGCCACAGCAATTCACCCGTAGGACCTTTGCCGCCTTCGCCACTCAGCCAGGGCACTGCAAAGTTACGCACGTAGAAGAGGGCACCGAAGAATGCTGCGAAGAACATCACCTCAGAGAAAATGAACCAAGCCATGCCCCAGACGTAAGAACGCTTGAGCTGGTCGCTGTTCATCCCGGCATGATTTTCACGTATGACGGTACTGAACCACTGGAACAGTATGAATGAAAGCAACAGGAAGCCTGTCACAGCAATCAGGGTAGAAAAGGACGAGCTTTCGGAGGCTCGGATATTATTAAGAACATTGCCCAGACCAAAGATGGTCAGGATCAACCCGATCGACGCGAAGAATGGTAGTCGAGTCTGTTCCGGGACGTAGTAAGTTTCGTGAGAGCCTGCGCTGGCCATCTTTCAATCTCCAAGTGTGATCAATCGGTCACTGCTATCTTGCTGTTATTTCCTGTGCGGGCTCTGAATAGTCAGTGAGATCGAACAGGGAATATGACAAGGTCAGTTTAGTTATCTTTTCCGGGATGTTTTCATCGATAAAGAACCTGATGGCCATATCGATTTCCTCACCGGGTTCCAATTTCTGCTCCGCAAAACAGAAGCATTCCAGCTTTTTCAAATATTGCGCTGCCTCATTAGGGGCAACGCTAGGGATGGCCTGGCCGATCATTGCGAAATCATTCGGGTTCTTCGCCCGATAACTGACGACTTTTACTTCGCCAGGGTGCACTTTGACCTGCATGTCATTGGGGTGGAACTCCCAGACCATTCCTTCGCTGTTCTGTGCCATGAACTGAACTGTAATCTCTCGATCACTCACGGCCATCGTTTCAGCTTCTGCGACGGTGTACTGGCCGGATGTCTTGCCATTCAATCCGGTGATATCACAGATTACGTCGTACAGAGGAACCAGCGCAAAACCAAAGCCAAACATTCCAGCGGCGGCAAGCATCAGTTTGCGCACCAGCTTCTTTGTTGTGGATGTCGGGCTTTGGTTACTCATTGTCGGTTCCTGGTTATCAACGTTCTACTGAGCATGGATCAGTTTAGGATCGGGCGGTGTCGTGAACGTATGGTATGGAGCAGGGGATTCCAGCGTCCATTCCAGACCTTGAGCACCCTCCCAAACCTGGGCAGTCGCTTTCGGCCCACCCTTGATGCACTTGATCACCACCACCAGCAGAATCAGCTGCGAGGCTCCAAACATGAAGCCGCCAATACTGGAGATCCAGTTGAAATCAGCAAACTGCAGCGCATAGTCCGGGACACGGCGCGGCATGCCCGCCAGACCCAGGAAGTGTTGTGGGAAGAACAGCACGTTTATGCCGATGAATGACATCCAGAAGTGCAGCTTACCAAGTCTTTCGTCATACATGTGGCCAGTCCATTTCGGCATCCAGTAGTAAGCAGCAGCCATGATGGAGAAAACGGAACCGGGGACCAGTACGTAGTGGAAGTGTGCCACAACGAAGTAAGTGTCGTGATACTGGAAGTCCGCAGGCGTAATCGCCAGCATCAGGCCGGTGAAGCCACCCATCGTAAAAAGAACCACGAACGCGATGGCAAACAGCATCGGGGTTTCGAAGGTCATGGAGCCGCGGAACATGGTCGCTGTCCAGTTAAAGACTTTCACGCCCGTCGGTACAGCGATCAGCATGGTGGCGTACATGAAGAACAGTTCGCCTGCAATCGGCATACCCACGGTGAACATATGGTGTGCCCACACGATGAAGGACAGGAAAGCGATTGACGCAGATGCGTACACCATTGAGTCATAACCGAACAGACGCTTTCTGGCGAAGGTCGGGATGATCGCAGAAATGACGCCGAAAGCCGGCAGAATCATGATGTACACTTCAGGGTGACCGAAGAACCAGAACACGTGCTGGAACAGAACAGGGTCACCGCCACCAGCTGCGTTGAAGAAGCTGGTACCAAAATGCACGTCAAACAGCATCATGGTGACGACGCCAGCCAACACTGGCATTACGGCCAGCAGCAGATAAGCAGTGATGAGCCAGGTCCATACGAACAATGGCATCTTCATCATGGTCATGCCTGGCGCTCTCATGTTCAGAACGGTAGCAATGATGTTGATTGAACCCATGATGGAAGATGCGCCCATGAGGTGCACCGCGAAGATGAAGAACGTAACCGTTTCCGGGGCATAAGTCGTCGACAGCGGAGCGTAGAATGTCCAACCGAAGTTCGGAGCACCCGCATCCATGAGCAGCGTTGAGGACAACATTGCAAAGGCGAAGGGCAGAATCCAGAAGCTCCAGTTATTCATTCTTGGCAGAGCCATGTCCGGCGCCCCGATCATCATCGGGATAAGCCAGTTGGCCAGGCCTACGAAGGCTGGCATAACCGCACCAAACACCATCACCAGACCATGCATGGTGGTCATCTGATTGAAGAAGTTCGGGTCTACCAACTGGAGACCAGGCTGAAAGAGCTCCGCCCTGATAACCATGGCGAACGTACCGCCAAGCAGGAACATGGCAAAGCTGAACCACAGGTAAAGGGTACCGATATCTTTATGGTTGGTAGTATACAACCACCGGGATAAACCCTTCGCTGGACCGTGATGATGATCGTCGTGTGCTGCGCTCATTTGTTCTACTGTCCTCTACTGTGCTTCTTGTAAAATGGTGTTCACGTCGGCGGGCTGCACCAGATCACCAGTGCTGTTGCCGAATGAATTCCTGATATAGGTGATGATCGCTGACAGTTCGACCGGGTTCAGTTGACGACCATAGGCAGCCATCGCTGTTCCTGGCACGCCATTGATGACCAGACGGATGTTGGCTTCGACGTCACCGTTTACTACGGCACTTCCTGCCAGTGCCGGGAAAGCTGGCGGCAATCCGGTTCCGTTAGCCTGGTGGCAGGCGATACAGATGCGATTGTAAATCTCTTCGCCCTGCTCAAGTGCAGCACTCAAGGTGACAACGTTATTGGCAGCCGCGCGAGTTGCTGCTGCGGCCTGTTGCTGCCCCGCGTACCAGGCATCATATTCTTCCTGGGGGACTGCATGAACAACGATAGGCATGAAGCCGTGGTCTAGACCACAAAGCTCTGCGCACTGTCCACGATAGATGCCAGGCTCTTCAACAATCGTCCAGGCCTCATTGATGAAGCCGGGGATCGCGTCTTTCTTGACTGCAAATGCAGGCATCCACCAAGCGTGGATTACGTCGTTGGAAGTGACAAGAAAGCGGACTTTTTTGTTGACCGGAATTACCAATGGCTTGTCTACCTCAAGAAGATAATGCTCTTCCTTGGGGAGGTCATTGTTGATCTGATCTCGCGGAGTGCTCAGGATGCTGTAGAAAGCTACTTCTTCTTCATTAGCGTCCTCGCGCAGGTAGCGGTACTCCCAGCGCCACTGATAGCCGGTCACCTGGATATCCAGATCTGATTCAGAGGAATCATAAGCTTCAGTCAGAACACGGGTTGCAGGGATAGCCATCAAGATCAGTATGATGAACGGGATGACGGTCCACAGAATTTCAACCTTGGTACTTTCGTGGAAAGCGGCGGCAACCGCCCCCTTCGATTTGCGGTGGTTGATGATGGACCAGAGCATGACCCCAAATACAACTACCCCGATGGCAACACACCACCAGAGAATCTGCATATGAAGATCATAGGTATCTCTACTGATTTGGGTTACGCCTCGGGTCATGTTAAGTTCCCAGGCTGCCTGAAGGTTAGTGCTAAGCGTCATCAACGCAGCAACCACCAGGCCTAACCACAGCTTTGCTTTAGGCAACATTCGCCGTGTCTCCGTTAAATTTAGAATAAGGCTGAGTTAAATTTAGTAGTTATTTTATGCCGACACATTGTTAAGTATCAGCAGCTAAGATCACCGTGACGATCTGATTTAGGCCTGAAGGCGGCTTCGTGAACCAGCCTTATTATTCCATCCGAGTTGATTGAAAGACAGGAATACCTAACCGAATCACCGCATACAGCGAGCAGGAATCTCCCTGGAAAGGCCAGGTAGAAAGTAAAAGCCCCTGCTCAATATCACGCGGGTGCGATAAAAGCCGAGGCATTATAGCAAGGCTTGAAATTAAAATGCCATCCTCAAATTGGAGCGGAGTTGACGTAAATCAAGGCATCCAGCGGGGTTGACTATTGTTTTTCGGGGCCTTTCTACGCCAGGAGCCCATCCTGCCGGAGTAGTGACTCGATTTTTGGCTCTCTGCCCATGAAGGCCGTAAACAGCTCCAGTGGGTCAGCCCCGCCACCTCGCGAAAGCACCTGCTCCAGGAAACGAGAACCGGTATCCGGATTAAATACTCCATGTTCAGCGAAACGTGAAAACACATCAGCGGACAACACTTCTGCCCACTTGTAGCTGTAGTAACCGGCGGCATATCCTCCAGCGAATATATGGGAGAAACTGTTCTGGAAGCGGTTGAACCCGGGGGTTTCATACACCGACGTCAGGGCTCGCACCCGCTGCATCACTCGCAATACAAGGTCATCTCCCATCGGCCCGGATATCTGGTGAAGCTGGAAGTCGAACAGTGCGAACTCCAACTGCCGAACAGTTTTCATGCCAGCCTGAAAATTCCTGGCGGCCAGGAGCTTGTTGAGAAGATCGGTTGGCAAACTTTCTCCAGTCTTGTAGTGCCTGGAAATCATGGCTATCGCGTCCGGCTCCCAGCACCAGTTTTCCATGAGCTGGCTGGGCAATTCAACCGCGTCCCACGCAACCCCATTGATGCCGGAGGAGCGTAGGTGAGTCTCACTGGTCAGCATGTGATGGAGTCCATGACCAAACTCATGGAACAGCGTAGTAACCTCATTATGGGTAAGCAATGACGGCTTCCCATCTGCACTTTGAGCAAAATTGCAGATCAGATATGCCACTGGTATCTGCACGGAACTGTCCGCCAGCTGACGCCTCGATCGACATTCCGCCATCCAGGCACCAGATTTCTTGCCTTCGCGAGTAAAAAGGTCGAAGTAGAACCGGGCAAGAACACTGCCCTCCTTCAAGATGTCAAACGCTTCTACACCGCCCGACCATAGCTCCATCTCCGCGTTCTTCTGAATTGTGACGCCGTAGAGACGCGTGGCAATCTCAAAAAGTCCTGCCTGGACCTGGTCAATGGGGAAGTACAGCCGCAACTCCTCCTGCGAAATGTCGAAGCTCTGCTTGCGGAGCTTTTCACTGAAGTAGGGAATATCCCAGGCTTCCAACGACGACTGCCCGTGTTCCGACGCTGCAAACTGTCGAAGCTCTTCATACTCACGCCTGGCAGCAGGGACCGCAAGATCCGCCAGGCCTTGCAGGAACTCGTTGACCCTGCCCACGGAACCGGCCATCTTCCTTACCACCGACACCTCTGCGTAACTCTCGTAACCGAGCAGGCGGGCCAACTCCGCCCTGCAGCTGAGAATCTCGTCTATGACGCTTTTGTTGTCCCAATTCTGACCGGCCTCGCTTTGGTCAGAGGCTCGGGTCACATACGCCTCATAGAGTTCTCTGCGCAGTTCCCTGTTATCGGCATTGGTCATGACGCTGATGTAGCAGGGCGCATCAAGCGTCAGCACATAACCTTGGAGCCCTCTGCGCCCTGCAATATCCGCCGCCCCACGCAGCGTCATCTCTGGGATGCCGCTGAGTTCAGTGACGTCGGTTACCTGCTTGCTCCACGCCATGGTGGCGTCCAGCACGTTGTTGCTGAATGTGTTGGATAGCTTGCTCAAACGAGATTCGAGCTCTGCAAACTTCTTCTTGCGATCTTCATCCAGATCCACTCCAGCCAGACGAAATTCAAGCAGATAGTCTCGCAATATCTTGCGTTGCGAGCTGCCAAGATGCAGTTCGTCCGCCCTCCCGGCGAGCGCCTTTACAGCCTCGAACAGCGCGCGATTCTGTCCTAGCGCAGTGTAGTACTCGGTGATCATGGGCTGGCAGGTGTTATATGCCTCACGGATTTCCGGCGTATTGCGAACGGCATTCAAATGACTCACTGTTGACCATACCTTGCTGAGCCTGTCTTCCATGTCATCAAGTGGCGCCATCAGGCTTTGCCAGTCGGGGTCAGTCTTGTTGGCTGGAGCGTCAATTATCGTGCTCAGCCGCGATCTGTTATCCGCAAGAACGACACTTACCGCCGGCTCTATGTGTTCGGCGCCAATGGTGGAAAAGCGTGGCAATTCTTCGAAGTGCAGCAGGGGATTGCTAGTCATGAGGCTCTCTTCCGGGAATACTGAATACGTGGAGTGGCCTGTATACTACTGCAAGCCCGGGTGGAATTCCCGAATCCACTTACAGAAAACTACCGAGAATCAGCATGGCGATACGCGACTTTGAGCACCACACACCCGTAATAGATGAATCCGTCTTTATCGACCCCAGTGCTGTCGTCATTGGGGACGTGATCGTCGGTCATGACAGCTCAGTCTGGCCTCTGGCGGTAATCAGAGCAGATATTCACAAGATCAGGATTGGCAATCGATGCAGCATTCAGGATGGAACGGTCATCCACGTCACCCATGATGGTCCTTTCAACCCTGGCGGATTTCCGACGCTGATAGGCAATGAAGTTACCGTTGGCCACAAGGTGATGCTGCACGGATGCATCATCGGAGACAGAGTCTTGGTCGGGATGGGCGCCATTCTCATGGATGGCGTTACGGTCGAGTCAGACGTGGTAATCGGTGGTGGCAGTCTCGTTCCGCCGGGCAAGACACTTGTCAGCGGCTACTTGTATATGGGCTCACCTGTTAAACAGGTCCGGAAACTGACGGAAAAGGAGTTGGAGTATTTCAGTTATACCGCAGGCAAGTACGTGGAGCTGAAAAATCGCCACAGGAAGGCATTGGAAATATGAAGCCGGGCTCTAACCGGGCGCGACCAGCCCTGCGCGCAGGGCCGCGATGACGCTCGCCGTCTCCGGCCTGACTCCTCGCCACAAGTAAAAGGACTCTGCGGCCTGTTCGACCAGCATGCCGACGCCGTTGAGCGCCTTCAAAGCCCCATGACTTTTTGCCCAGCTCTGGAAGAGCGTATCTCCCCGTCCATAGATCATGTCGTAACACCAGGCTTCAGGACCAACGATGGAGCCGGACAGCGGCGGCAGCTCCCCCGCGAGTCCGGCGGACGTACCATTAATGATCAGATCGAAGCTATGCCCCTGCAGCTGGTCAAACCCAAGCGCCTGCATCTGGCCTGTCGAACTGAACAGGTCAACCAGAGTCTGTGCTCTTGAAGCCGTTCTGTTGACGATAGTGATACTGGCTGGTTTCTCCACGAGCAGCCTGGGCAATACGCCACGCACAGCGCCGCCCGCCCCAACGATCAGTACCTGCTTCCCGGCTATACTCCCACCATGGTTGGAAACAATATCCCTCAGCATTCCTGTGCCGTCGGTGTTATCGCCTAGAAGCCGCCCTTCGGAATTTTGATACAGAGTGTTGACTGCCCCGGCCAGTTGCGCGGCCACACTGCGAACCTCAGCCAGTGCCCAGGCGTTCTCCTTGAATGGCACTGTGACGTTCAAACCTTTTCCACCGGACGCAAAGAAGCTCTTCACTCGCGAATCGAAGTCATCCAGTGGAATCTCTTCGGCTGTGTATACGAGTTGCTGGCCAGTCTGTTGTGCAAACCTGGCGTGGATCCACGGCGATCTGCTGTGCTTTACCGGATTGCCAAATACCGAATATCGATCCAATTTCGCCTCCGGTCGGTCAGGGGTCAGACCCAGTCACGCGGACGCAGGAAATCGGTATAAAGACGCGCCTCTTCACTGCCGGGCTCCGGGTGCCAGTTGTAGTCCCAGCGCACGACGGGAGGCAGGGACATCAATATCGATTCGATTCTGCCAACCCCGGACTGCAGACCAAACAATGTCCCTCGATCATAGACGAGGTTGAACTCCACGTATCTTCCACGTCTGTAACACTGGAATTGCTTGTTTGTTTCCGAGTAGGGAGTGTCTTTCCTGCGCTCCACTATCGGGCAGTAGGCATCCAGATAGCTGTCTCCCAAGACCTTGACCATCTCGAAGCTGTCAGCAAACCCGCCCTCATTGAAATCGTCGAAGAACAACCCGCCGACGCCGCGAGGCTCCTGACGATGCTTGAGGTAGAAGTACTCATCGCACTCTTTCTTGAAGCGTTGATAAATCTGCGCTCCTGATTTGTCACAAGCCGCCTTGGCGGTGCGGTGCCAATGCTGACAATCTTCCTCAAAACCATAGTACGGAGTCAGATCATAGCCACCACCGAACCACCAGACCGGCTCATGCCCTTCCTTCTCGGCGATAAAGAAACGAAAGTTGGCATGGGACGTCGGTACAAACGGATTGCCAGGGTGGATAACGAGCGAGACCCCCATGGCCTGAAAGGAGCCTCCAGCAAGATCCGGACGAGTGGCAGTTGCCGACGGTGGGAGCTTGTCACCAAAAACGTGCGAGAAATTGACACCGCCTTTTTCAAACACTGCACCATTACTGATAACCCGGCTTCGACCGCTGCCGCCAGAGTCCCGCTCCCAGGCGTCTGTCATAAAGGTTGCGGACCCATCAACTGATTCCAACGCGTTGCAGATCCGATCCTGCAAACCCAGCAGGTAATTCCTGACGTTGCTGACGTCGTCTGTCCCGATCTTATTAGTTGCCAAGTGAGCTTCTCCCAAGGGTGCTTTTGTGTTTGATCAATTATCCGCGCAGGACCTGTCCGGACAGTAAGTCGATAATTCTGGAGGGCTTTGCCCCATCGCCCAGCTTGCCATGCAGCACTCCATCGATCTCTCGACCCAGATGTTTGACAACCTGCAATGCTGTCTTTGGCGGACGTTGTCCTGTCCTGTTGGCCGAGGTAGAGACCAGAGGTGCACCGAACCGGAGGCAGAGGGCAACGACCAGCGGGTGGGACGATACTCTCACCGCCACACTGTCGTGTTCACCTTTAATCCAGTCAGGAATCTTTTGATTGTAGTCCGGGACAAGCCAGGTATTCGGACCCGGCCACGTGGCCAGCATTCGCCTTCTCTGTGAAGGTGTCAGTGGATCAAGCAAATTTTCTATTTGATCAATAGAGCCGGCCACCAGAATAAGACCCTTGGCAACTGGCCGCTTCTTGATTTGTAGAAGCCGCAGGGTTGCCGCCTCGTTCTCTGGATCACATCCCAAACCCCAGATGGCCTCGGTGGGATAGGCAATCACCTCACCGTTGAGCAGCGAATTTGCAGCTTGTGCCACCTGCCAGCTATTCAACGCTGCTGTCGCCACTGCGCCGCTCCTGGAACTGTCTATTTGCGAGCTTCCTGCAGCGCCCGATCCTGAGCCTGCACATTTTCAGCCTTCTGCTCCCGTTCGGCCTTCACACGCAACGCAAGAGCTTCATCTTTGAGCGCGAGTATCTGCGCCGCAAGATAGCCTGCGTTCTTGGCGCCAGTCTTGCCAATCGCAACAGTTGCAACGGGAATTCCTGCCGGCATCTGCACAGTTGAGAGCAGCGAGTCCATTCCCTGCATGGGGCCGGAATCAATAGGCACACCGATGACGGGCTTCAATGTGTGAGCCGCAACAGCGCCAGCCAGATGTGCGGCCAGCCCCGCACCGGCAATAAACACTTCACAACCACGAGATACCGCATCAGCAATATATTGCTGAGTCGCCGCCGGTGTCCGGTGAGCCGATGTGATTTTCATTTCGCAGCGGATTCCGAGGCTGCCAAGAACATCAGCAGCTCCTTGCATCACAGACAGGTCTGATTCGGACCCCATGAGTACCGCCACAAACACACCAGTCATCACATCACCTCTACAGGAATTTTTGAGCACGTGAAATTACAGCAGTCTGTTTGGGGTTGCAATAGCGTGCTCAGCTCAAAGCATAGCGACCCGATTCACAGCGAATTCTGCCACTCAACTCTAACCTCAGCAGTATCGTGTGCAATGCTGACAACTCTATATTCACGCGCTCGATCAAATTGTCGACCGTCACGGGATCGTAACCAATCTGCTGCAAAACTTCTCGCTCTTCTTTTCCAGTTACCTTGTCGCCCGTTGTCGCAGGGCTTTCAACAACTGCGTGCTCAACTCGTGGAATTCCAAGAGACTCGATCTGAAATTCAACCAGAGAACGGAGCTGTTCTATTACCTGCTCAGAAGAGTCGACAAGTGTAGCGCCTTCGCGAATCATTCGATGGCAACCGCGGCTCTGCGGGTTGCGAATCGAGCCGGGAACGGCAAACACTTCGCGATTCTGCTCGATTGCCATTCGCGCCGTAATCAGCGAGCCACTTCTTTCCGCCGCCTCTATGACGATAACTCCCAGACTCATCCCAGTTATGATGCGATTGCGCTTCGGAAAGTGTTCTGCACGAGCAGCGCTGCCAAGGGGCAATTCGGAGACCAGCGCTCCGGTGTGGCAAATCTCCTGAGCCAAGTGGAAATTGCTCGACGGGTACACCTTGTCCACCCCGCAGCCCAGGACCCCAACCGTGGCGGCCTTCGCCTTGCAGGCTGAGACATGCGCAGCAGTATCAATCCCTCGGGCGAGACCACTGCAAATGGAGAACCCTCGGCTCACCAGATCACTCGCGAACAGAGCAGCCACTTCACGCCCGTCGACGCTGCAATGGCGACTGCCGACAATCGCTACTTGCGGGAGCAGCAATGTCTCCGGTCGGCCTCGGACAAACAGCCATGGAGGAGGGTCGACAATCTCCTTGAGCAGGGGAGGGTAGGCACTGTCACGACGCGTGATGATGTAGTTGCCAGGCTGTTGACACCACAACAACACCTTAGTCGCATGCGGCGGTGCAACCGTTTGCCTCAGCGCACGCCGAATTTGCGTGAGTATCTCCGGGGATGCCCCATACGCAGCGAGGCCAGGTGCATCCACGATTTCCTGCAGAGAATCGAAGTCACGCAGCAGTCTGCTTATGACGGCGGAGGAGACAGTGGAGCATTCGGACAGGGTAAGCCATTGACTCAGAAAATACTGGTCCATTTCGATCATCCTTGATCAGAAGGTTCAAGTGCGCATTATCTTGCCCATCAGGGCGTTCGTACATGGCTCCCCGCCACGGCTGGTTCGGTCAGAGACAGGATGACGCCATAACTGACTTTGTCGAAAATCTTGTAGGTCATGAGAATCCCGATCTCTGTAGAAGGCAGCTCTACCCTCTTGCCGGTAACGGGGTCACGTACAGTCTCGCCGGTCTTGTAAATTGACAACACATCCCCCGACTTGAGCCCGTCACGCTGTCCCAGATCCATGACGACTGATTCAAACTGCGCCGCCTTGCTCTCATTATTGAGCAATCCGACAATACTCCCTTCAAGATTCCCGGCGGGAGTGGAGGGGAAAAAATTCTGATTGATGGGACTGGTCTCGCGAGGCAGTAGTCTGTCACCAGCCTTGAGTTCTTCTTTGCTGCCTGAAACGAGCGCCTTGCGCAGATCACCGCCCTCGTCGGACACTATCTCCACAGACCCGAGATTGATGGCTTCCTGCCCCAAAAACTCATCGCCTTTTTTGTCCTCGTAGGCGACTCCCAGCCGGAAGACATCGTAACTATTGACCCCGGTTTCCCAGTTTCCTCGCGCATAGACCTCATGGCCAGCTCCGACTATGAGATTTCCTGCGGCACTTGCGAGAATGTAAGGAGAAGACTCGAAAGTCTCGATATCGACGATACGATTGTCCACCAGAAATCCCGACAGCGCTTGACGAGGAATAGCAGGAATCGGGCTGAGCAGAGGGGCTTCGCGAACCTGCGGGCTCAATCGGACGGCAGGGCGTGTGCCGCGATCCAGCACCACACGCGGACTACCATCCACGTAAACTAGGCTCAACGTATCTCCCGGGTAGATCAGATCTGGATCACTGATAGTCGAGTTCACCTGCCAGATTTCCGGCCAGCGCCACGGATCTTCAAGAAAAATCGATGAAATGTCCCAAAGCGTGTCACCCTCTTTAACGGTATACGTCGCTGGTGCACTCGGGGAAAGCTGCAAGGTTTGCGCTTGAACACTCACCAACGTGAGCGCCATAACAATGCCAACGGTGCAAAAAGTAACTAAACTCTTCAGTCCTGACACGTTCATCATTACAATTCCAACCTGGTGGCGGGGTTCGTTATCTTAGCAATTAGGTATACTGAGCACTAGAAGCAGTTCACAGTACGGACATTTAATTCAGGCTTGATAGCCATACGAACGGTACAGTTAACACTATGGCAATACTAGAAATTCTTGAGTTCCCGGACCTTCGGCTACGCAAGAAGGCGGCGCCCGTGGCAGAGGTCACGGATGCGTTGAGACGGACTATCGATGACATGTTTGAAACCATGTACGGCGCCCCTGGCATTGGGCTGGCCGCGACGCAGATCAATGTACACAAACAGCTGATCGTCATCGACATATCCGAAAACAAGGACTGCCCGCTGGTATTTATCAATCCCTCGATTGAAATTATAGACCATGAACTCGCGGAGTATGACGAGGGTTGTCTCTCAGTACCCGGATTCTATGAAACCGTCTCGCGACCACGATTAGTCCGCATCAAAGCACTGGATCGGGATGGAAACCTGTTTGAGGTGGAAACAGACGGTTTGCTTGCGACGTGCATTCAACATGAAATGGACCATCTGAACGGCAAGCTTTTTGTGGACTACCTTAGCGCTCTTAAACGAGAACGTATTCGCTCCAAGCTGGAGAAGGCTCACAAGGAATCCGCCTGATATCTTCAGCTCCAAACCGGGCGCTTGCGCGCCTCCAGCGGTCAAGCTCGTCTACTTCGGAATCTGCATGCAGCCATTAAGAATCGTCTTCGCGGGAACCCCACCGTTTGCGGCGCAGCATCTGGAGTCGCTGCTTGCGACTGAGCACAGGATTGTCGGCGTTTACACACAACCAGATCGAGCTGCCGGACGAGGCAAACAATTGCATCCCAGTGCTGTCAAGTATCTGGCTCAAACGCACGAGCTGCCGGTTTACCAACCTGTCAGCCTGCGCTCTGTCGAAGCACAACAGACGCTTGCCGAGCTTAGGCCAGATTTGATGATTGTCGTGGCATATGGCCTGCTGCTTCCGCAGGCCGTGCTGGATATCCCACGCTTCGGCTGCATCAACGTGCATGCTTCGCTGCTGCCACGCTGGCGCGGCGCCGCACCGATCGAGAGGGCTCTTCTGGCGGGAGATAAGGAAACTGGTGTCACAATCATGCAGATGGACAAGGGGCTCGACACAGGGCCTATGCTTTACAAAATCCACTTGGCGATCACTGAAGACGATGACCGTCAGACACTCGAATCCCGCCTCGCAGACATTGGCAGAATTGGCCTTGTCTACTGCCTGCAGAACCTGGAGGCTCTGCGCGAGACGGCGCAAACTCAGGACGACCATCTAAGCACCTATGCCAGCAAGCTGGACAAGGCCGAGGCACTGATCAACTGGGAGCAAAGCGCGGAATCCATCAACCTGCAAATTCGTAGCGGCATCGGCAGGACTCCTGCTTACAGCATTCTCGGCGGTGAGCGCATCCGCCTTCTGAGAGCGCGACCGAGCCCCGAGAGAACTACCGCAGTACCAGGCACTATCGTACAGGCCGACCGGGATCGTCTCAGCATTGCCTGCGCGAACTCCCTGCTCAATGTGACTCTCATGCAGTTGCCCGGCAAGAACCCGCTGTCAATTGGCGAAATCCTCAACTCCCGCAAAGAACTATTAGCACCGGGGCAGTGCTTCTCTTCAACAGAACCCATCGCGACATGAAGTCATTGCCATTACGCGCCCATGCGGCACTCACCCTGAGCAAACTCCTCTCTCAGGAAGGCTCTCTCGCGACGCTTTCCTCAAAAACAGGGGAGTTGATCAATCCTCAGGAACGTGCGCTATTGCAGGAGATTTGCTTTGGCACCTGCCGCTGGTACTACCAGCTCAATGCGATCCTGAGACAGCTAATCGCCAAGCCGCTGAAGGAGAAAGACGCCGATCTGCACTGCCTGTTATTGATCGGCATCTATCAGCTTCATTACCTGAGGGTTCCCGATTATGCCGTCGTCAATGAGACTGTAGCGGCGACTCAGGCTCTCGGCAAGCAGTGGGCAAAAGGTCTGGTAAATGCTGTTTTGAGAAATTTCTTGCGCGATAGCGACGAGTTGCTGCAAAAGGCCAATGCCTCACAGGAATCACGATACGCTCACCCTCTGTGGCTGATAAAACGCATCCGGGCGGCATGGCCTGATCAATGGGAAGCCGTATTGGCGGCCAACAATCAGCACCCTCCCATGACTCTGAGGGTCAATGGCAGCCGGATCTCCAGAGCAGACTATTTGCAGCGTCTGGAGCAGGCCGGTGTGGTGGCGCATCCTGGCGCATTGGCAGACACCTCCATTTACCTGGAAAGCCCTTGCCCCGTGGACTCACTGCCCGGCTTCAGGGAAGGTTTGGTCAGTGTTCAGGATGAAGCGTCGCAATTGATACCTGAGCTCATGGCTCTCGAACCGGGCCTTTCCATTCTCGACGCCTGCGCCGCACCAGGAGGAAAAACCTGTCATATTCTTGAAAGCGTACGCTCACCAAATCGAGTGGTTGCAATCGACAACGACGCTCGCAGGCTGGAGAGGCTGCATCAGAATCTCGCGCGTTTGCAGCTCTCGGCTGAGGTTCTCGTGGCAGACGCCAGTGTAGTAAAAGACTGGTGGGAAGGTGAGCCGTTCGACAGAATTCTTCTGGACGCGCCATGCTCGGCAACAGGCATCATCAGGCGCCACCCGGATATCAAACTGCTACGACGCGAAGTCGATCTGGAAAAACTGAAACAAATTCAGACGCAATTATTGAACAGCCTCTGGGCGTGTCTAAAGCCTGGTGGTCTATTGCTCTACTCGACATGCTCAGTGTTGCCAGAGGAAAACTGTGACATTATCGAGGCCTTCCTGGCGCATCAGTCCGATGCACAACATGAAGGAATTCAGGCCGATTGGGGAGTAGAATGCGCCCGTGGCAGGCAACTGCTGCCGCTTCCTGATGGCAACGATGGCTTCTTCTTTGCCAGATTGCGGAAGCGCTGATACGGATCTCGACATCAATCACAACGCCTGGCGATCAATGCAAAAGGTGAGCGACAACAATAAATGAAGATCATCATTCTCGGCGCCAATCATGTTGCCGTATCCCTTGCAGAGAACCTCGCCAGCGAGGCGAATGACATAACGATTGTCGATACTGACGCTGATCGCCTCAGAGAGCTGAAGGATCGGATAGATGTTGGCACCGTAGTCGGTCAGCCTTCCTATCCCGATATCCTGCGCATGGCCGGTGCAGAGGATGCAGACATGCTGATCGCCGTCACCGAAAATGATGAAGTCAATCTGGTGGCCTGCCAGATCGCTCATGCCCTGTTCAAGACACCCAAGAAAATCTGTCGTCTGCGCTCGGCCTCTTACATGGCTAATGAGAGCCTGTTCAGTCCTGGCGGAATCGCCGCAGACGTTGTCATCAGCCCCGAACAACTCGTTTCACTCTACATCGAGCGCCTGATTGATCTGCCCGGCTCTCTGCAAGTGCTGGACTTTGCCGATGGCAAGGCGCAGCTCGTGGCCGTCAAGGCCTACTATGGCGGGCCGCTGGTGGGGCAGGAAATTCGCTTCCTTCGTGCCCATATGCCTTCGGTCGATACCCGGGTGGCAGCGATCTTTCGTCGTGACAGGGCCATCATGCCCGAAGGCTCCACAGTAATAGAAGCTGACGATGAGGTGTTCTTCATCGCCGCACAAGGCAACATAACGGCCGTCATGGGAGAACTGCGACGCCTGGACAAACCTTACAAGCGCCTCATTATTGCTGGCGGTGGCAATATAGGCTCACGCCTCGCAGAGGCAGTAGAACATCGTTACCAGGTCAAGATAATCGAAAGCAGTGCGGAGCGCTGCATGCACCTGTCAGAGCGCCTTAACAAGGCAATTGTCTTGAATGGTGTTGCATCGGACAAGAAGCTGCTCCTGGCCGAGAGCATTGAAGACGCCGATGTGTTTCTGGCACTGACCAACGACGACGAGGCCAACATCATGTCCTCCATGCTGGCCAAGCGTTTGGGGGCCCGCAAAGTTATGACGTTGATTAACAACCCCGCCTACGTCGATTTGGTGCAGGGCGGAGAAATTGACATCGCCATCTCTCCCCAGTTGGCTTCAATTGGCAGCTTGCTGACACACGTGCGTCGTGGAGACATTGTCAATGTGCACTCACTGCGCCGCGGGGCGGCCGAGGCACTGGAAGCAATCGCGCATGGGGATGTCAATTCTTCGAAGGTCGTCGGCAAAGCGATTGAAGATATCGATTTGCCTCACGGGACGACTATCGGGGCAATAGTTCGCAATGACGAAGTGCTTATAGCGCACGATGATATTGTTGTTCAGTCCGGTGATCACGTTATCCTCTTCCTCGTCGACAAGAAGCGGATTCCCGAGGTGGAGCGTCTATTCCAGGTTGGGCTCACCTTCTTCTGAAGGGCTAATCGTAAGGCTCACCTTGGCTCCAGCTGTGCACTTCTCCATCGTATCCAGAATCATCTGGCGCCGTTAGCGATATAAAGCATTTTTAGAGTTGTCGGGCTGTCGTTTGAAGCGCCTGTATTCCCACTGATACTGGCTGGGAACCTGACGAACGCAATCCTCCACGGATAAATTCAATGCCGCCGCCGCCATAACAGGGTCTTCGCTGTCAATGCCCAGCCGGGCAGCACCAAAGATGATTTCAAAACCCTGTCCTTGAGCAAGTCGTTTCGCAAAAACTGTGACCACAGTGGCGCCTGTTTTCGCTGCCAGTCTGGATATCAAGGTCATCGTTAACGCACTGATGCCGAAGAAGGGTGCAAACACCCCTCCGTCCTCATTGGGCTCTTGGTCGGGAAGAATACCCACTATCTCACCGCGCTCCAGGGCCTTGATCAGCATCGCAATACCCCTCCTGTTCGTCGGAGCGAGACTGGCGCTTCCACGACTGCGGAACGCCACCATCGACTCCTCGAAGCCAGCCAATTTAGGCGGCTTGTACAAATAAGTGGTAGGTGCACAATTGGTCAGAAAGGGTCCACAGGTTTCCCAACTCCCGAGATGAGGGGCAAGAACAATGACGCCCTTCTTTGCCTCAAGTGCATTGTTCAGAATCTCTTGGTTTGTCACCTGAACAATACTGGAAAGAACTTTGGCAAGAGGGGCGTGCCATACGTATCCGAATTCACAGCCTGTCTTGCCCGTTTCAATCAGGCTTTGCCGGGTCAATGCTTTCAACTCGAGATCAGCCAGCTCGGGGAAACACAATTTGAGATTGGCTTGAGTGACCTTGCGCGAATCTGACGGAAAGTAATAAGCGAACAAGCCAATCAATGTCCCCAGCGCCTGATTCGCTCTCAGAGGCAGCCAGGAACAGGCGCGCAAAACCACCTTGATCAGAAATACTTTGAGAGATTGGATGTGCTGACTCCTGGCCTTCAACGAATTCGAGTAGCGATATTGCGTGTACAAAGCGCAATTCCGGATAAGGACATTGCAACAGGGCGATGGATTCTAACCCAGCCATGGCCAAGCGGCAAAACTCCAGCCTCCATGCCCGGCGGGCGGCTCCAGTATAGATATTGACTGGCGAATCAAGGATAATTGCCAGCTCTTAAAAATCAGACCAAGGGAGTTCCTCTTGTCCGCCTTAGCCACACAGCCCGACCTTGGCACCTTCCAAGGTCTCATTCTTGCTCTTCAACAATTCTGGGCAAACAAGGGTTGTGTCCTCATGCAGCCGCTCGATATGGAGGTGGGGGCAGGGACCTTTCATCCGGCCACCTTCCTGCGGGCAATCGGCCCGGAGAGCTGGCACACCGCTTACGTACAACCAAGCCGACGTCCAACCGATGGCAGGTATGGCGAAAACCCCAATCGCCTGCAGCATTACTATCAATTCCAGGTAATCCTGAAGCCATCGCCACCCGATATTCAGGAGCTGTACCTGGAGTCACTGGCAAGCCTCGGTATCGATACGCGAATTCACGATATCCGTTTTGTAGAAGATAACTGGGAGTCTCCTACACTTGGCGCATGGGGCCTCGGCTGGGAAGTTTGGCTCAATGGCATGGAAGTGACACAGTTTACCTACTTCCAGCAGGTTGGCGGCCTAGAATGTCATCCCGTCAGCGGCGAGATTACCTACGGGATCGAGCGCATCGCGATGTATCTGCAGGGCGTAGACAGCATCTATGACATCGTCTGGACCAAAGGCCCAAACGGTGTCGTAACCTACGGTGATGTTTTTCACCAGAACGAAGTGGAGATGTCCGCCTACAATTTCGAACATGCCAATGTCGACATCCTGTTCCGAAACTTCAATGACTGTGAGCAACAGTGCCAATTGCTGATCGAGAAAGGTCTGGCGTTGCCAGCATACGAACAGGTCTTGAAAGCATCCCATTACTTTAATCTGCTGGATGCCCGTCATGCGATCTCCGTGACTGAGCGCCAGCGCTACATCCTCAGGGTACGGACTTTATCGCGCTTGGTTGCAGAGGCCTATTACGAAAGTCGCAAAGCACTGGGCTTCCCGCTGGCACCCGAGGATATGCGTCGGCAATATCTGGATAAATAACAATTTGATCGCAGGACACCATGGCAACAAAAGATTTTTTGGTTGAAATAGGCACTGGAGAACTTCCGCCCAAAGCTCTGAGAACACTCTCGGAGTCCTTCCTATCGGGTATCCGTTCCGCTCTTGAATCTGCCGATCTCCAATTCGATGCGATTTTACCCTTTGCAACACCACGACGTTTAGCGGTGATTGTCAAAGGTCTGCAGGAGCATCAGGCTGACAAGGCGATGGAGAGATTCGGCCCTGCAGTCTCTGCCGCCTACGACAAGGACGGCAAGCCAACCCCTGCGGCATCTGGTTTCGCTCGATCCTGTGGTGTCGCACTGGAAAGCCTGGAGAGCGTCGAGAAAGACGGTGTCGTCAAGCTCGTCTTCCGCTCTGTTACCAAAGGCGGTGAAACCCGCAATCTGCTTGCTGACATTGTGTCTCGTTCGCTGTCAGCATTGCCGATCCCCAAGAAAATGCGCTGGGGTAGCAGTCGAGATGAATTTGTTCGCCCCGTACACTGGGTGGTGATGATATTCGGCGCAGAAGTGATTCCGGCATCTATCCTGGGTATCAATTCCAGCAATCTGTCTCGCGGACATCGTTTCCAGCACAATCAGCCAGTCACTATCGGGTCTGCCGACGAATACGAGGCAAAGCTGACTGACGCCAAAGTCGTTGCAAACTACGAGAAGCGCAAGAATATTATCCGCAAGCTGGTCAATGCCGAAGGTGAGAAACTCGGGGCGCGCGTCGTGATCGAGGAAGATTTACTGGAGGAGGTCACCAGTCTGGTGGAGTGGCCTGTTGCGCTCACCGGCAAGTTTGACGAACACTTCCTGTCGGTGCCGCGCGAAGCACTCATCTCGTCCATGAAGTCGCACCAGAAGTGTTTCTACCTGTTGGACAAGCAAGGGAATCTGCTGCCGAACTTCATTACCGTCAGCAATATCGAGAGTCTTGATCCGGCTCAGGTCATTGCTGGTAACGAGAGGGTGATTCGTCCCCGACTCGCCGATGCTCGATTCTTCTTCGACACAGACCGCAAGCAATCGTTGGCCTCGCGACAGGAGCAACTGAAGACCATCGTTTTTCAGCAGGAGCTGGGCACAGTCTTTGAAAAATCTGCGCGGGTTTCGGCGTTGTCCGGCTTCATCGCTGGCGAGCTTTCTGCCAACCAGGCATGGTGTGAACGCGCCGCACTGCTGTCCAAATGCGATCTGGTGACCAACATGGTGTCGGAATTTGCAGAACTGCAGGGCATTGTCGGCTATTACTACGCTCTGAATGACAACGAGCCCAGCGAGGTCGCCAGTGCGCTTAATGAGCAGTACATGCCGCGATTCTCGGGCGATCAGTTACCAACTACGCTTACCGGCAGCGTGCTCGCAATAGCGGACAAACTCGATACTATCGTAGGCCTGTTCGCGATTGGACAACCGCCAACAGGCTCCAAGGATCCCTTTGCTCTGCGCCGTGCCGCACTCGGTATTCTGCGCATCATCGTAGAAAAAGAGCTGGATCTTGATATCCTCAAGAGTATTCGTTTTGCCTGCGGCAACTACAGCAACCTTGCTCTGAAGCTAGGGCTCGATAACCAGGTTTTCGAATTCCTCCTGGACCGATTCAAGGCTTGGTATCAGGCAGAGGGCGTCAGCGCAGAAGTGTTCCAGTCTGTTTTCGTCCTGCGACCAACCAAGCCTCTGGACTTCAATTTAAGGGTGCGCGCGGTGCATAATTTCAGCCGCCTGCCGGAAGCACAGTCGCTGGCATCTGCCAACAAGCGCGTCTCGAATATCCTGCAAAAGGAAGTGCCGTCCGGGGAACACGTGCCGGTCGACTCCACTATATTCAGGGAGGATGCAGAACGTCAATTGGCTGGCGTGCTGGAAGAGCAGAAAGTTCATGTGACCCCTTTGTTCAAGGCTCGCGAATATACTCGCGGTCTTGAAAGTCTGGCGGGGTGCAAGAATGCGATCGACGGCTTCTTTGACAGTGTGCTGGTAATGGATGAAGACCCTCTAATCCGAAACAACCGGATTGCCCTGTTGCGCGCACTTCGAGAGCTTTTTCTGGAAGTTGCCGACATTTCCTACCTTCAAAGCAGTTGAAAGAATCATCATTCCGGAGCGCTGAAGAATGAAATTGGTCATCCTCGACAGAGACGGCGTCATTAATGAGGATTCGGACGATTACATTAAGTCTGTGGAAGAGTGGATTCCAATTCCTGGCAGCGTCGAGGCAATTGCGGCGCTGAGTTCAGCGGGATACACCATTGTGGTGGCGACCAACCAATCCGGCATTGCCCGCAAATATTTCGATGAGTACGAACTCGCCGCCATGCACCAGAAGATGTGTGCGCTTGTCGAGGGTGCAGGCGGGCAGATCAGCGGCGTGTTCTTTTGTCCACACGGGCCGGATGACGGCTGCGAGTGCCGCAAACCGGGCCTGGGACTGATCAAACAGATAGAAACTGAATTTGGAACTTCCGTAGAAGGCACTCCGTTCGTTGGAGATACAGCGAAGGACATACTGGTAGCCAAGCTCGCTGGCTGCCATCCTGTGCTGGTAAAAACCGGCAAAGGCGTCGCAACATTGGCCGAAATCAACAGCACCGAACTGGCAGGAGTCGAGATCTTTGATTCGCTGAAGGATTTCGCAGATTCCCTCCTGCAGAATGAGACACCGTCTTGAGTCGTCGAATCATCAAAGCCCGTTTCCGCATCGCCACGGCCATTCCCTCACCCTTTGACGTATACCCTCCATGCTGAAGCACAATCTGTTACTCGTCCGCTCTCTGATCTTCTATGCTGGCTATTTTATAGCCACCATTTTGACGTCACTGCTCAGCATGACGGTTTTCTTCCTTCTCCCATGGAGAAAACGATTCACTCTATATTCCACATGGTGTCAGTTGGTCTTGTTCTGGTTACGCGTCACATGCGGTATCAGATATGAGATTCAGGGAATGGAGAATATCCCGGCTCACCCTGTAGTAGTGCTGAGCACCCATCAAAGCGCCTGGGAAACCATCTTCCTGTACTACGCCATGTCACCCGTGTGCCCAATTCTGAAAAAGGAGTTACTGAAAGTCCCGTTCTGGGGCTGGGCCATGAGTCTTCAGAAGCCGATCGCAATCGACAGGAGCAAGCCTCGCGAAGCGGGCAGATCACTGTTGATTCAGGGTAAGGCGCGACTGGAAGAAGGCTTGTCTGTTGTGATCTTTCCTGAAGGCACACGCAGCCCTGCAGGTACGATCAAGGAGTTTTCACGTGGAGGGGCCAAGCTGGCAGTTACAGCAAACTTTTCTGTTCTGCCCGTCATTCACAATGCGGGCGTTTGTTGGCCCCCACACACGATCATCAAGCACCCCGGGGTCATCAAGGTAAAAATTGGTGAACCACTCCAAGTTGCCGGCAAGACCTCTGCAGATGTCACCGCCGCGTTTTCTGCTTGGGTGGAGGAGAACAAGGCTATCATTCTCGGTGACAGCGTTTTTTCAACCTCGCCCCCTCAAAACCAATAATACATTGTTATATATCGAGATTTTGTGCCGCTAACGCATTAGCCTCGATGAACTCACGACGCGGCTCAACCTGATCCCCCATGAGTGTGGTAAACAGCTGGTCTGCACCGATAGCATCCTCAATAGTGACCTGCAGCATGCGCCTGCTCTCCGGGTCCATCGTCGTTTCCCACAGCTGATCAGGGTTCATTTCTCCCAGACCCTTGTAGCGCTGCAGGTAATGCCCTTTCATCGCGTCGGTAGTTAGCCAATCGAGCGCTTCCGCGAAACTCGTCACTTCCTGTTTACGCTCACCTCTTTGCACATAGGCGCCCAGCTCAATCAGCCCTTCCAACGTAGAACCCAGCTTCACAATGGTTCGATACTCGCCCGAATGGAAGAAGTCGGTGTTGAACTGATAATCCTTGGTTAACCCATGGAAGGACTGGCGAATATGCGGCAGATAGACACTTCTTTCACGATCTTTAACCGTCGTGATCTTATAGCCAAGGCTGGTTTTCGGATGGATGCGCGCCAATGTCGCCGAAAGGTTGTTTGCCCAAGCCTCAACACTCTCCAGTGAAACCAGAGAGGACTCCTGCAACTCCGAGGTAAACACCATCGCCTCAAGAATTTCAGCTGGATAGAGGCGGTTCAAACGCTTAATGATTGCATAGGTGCTGTGGTACTGTTTAACGATCGCATCCAGTGCATCGCCAGAAATAGCAGGAGCCTCGGGATTGACGTATAGACTCGCGCCTTCCAACGCAATATGAGTCTGATACTTTGCCAATTCGTCATCATCCTTCAAATACTGTTCGTGCTTTCCCTTTCTAATCTTGTAGAGCGGCGGCTGAGCAATGAAAATATGTCCGCGCTCCACCAATTCGCGCATCTGCCTAAAGAAGAAGGTGAGCAGCAGGGTGCGGATGTGAGAGCCATCCACGTCTGCATCCGTCATGATAATAATGCTGTGGTAGCGCAGGTTGGCGGGAGAAAACTCTTCGTTGCCAATGCCGCAGCCGAGGGCTTTGATCAACGTACCGATCTCTGCGGAACTCAACATTTTGTCGAATCTGGCCTTCTCGACATTCAATATCTTGCCTTTCAGCGGCAGAATCGCTTGATTCTTCCGGTTTCGACCTTGCTTGGCTGAGCCACCCGCCGAGTCACCCTCGACGAGGTAAATCTCTGATAATGCTGGATCTTTTTCCTGACAATCGGCGAGTTTGCCGGGCAAACCCGCTATGTCGAGCGCCCCTTTCCTACGAGTCATCTCCCGTGCCTTTCGAGCCGCCTCACGCGCCCTGGCCGCATCCAGCATCTTATTGACGATTTGCTTCGCCTCAAGTGGGTTCTCCATCAGATAGTCTGTGAAGTGGCTGGCCATTTCCTGCTCCACAACCACTTTGACTTCGGAGGAAACGAGCTTGTCCTTTGTTTGCGAGGAGAACTTGGGGTCAGGGACTTTCACAGAAATAATTGCGGTCAACCCTTCACGAGCATCATCACCGGTCGTTGCCACCTCTTTGTTCTTCTTGGTAGCCAATTCCTTATCTATATAGCTGTTCAGAACACGGGTGAGCGCAGCTCTGAAACCCGCAAGATGCGTACCACCATCTTTCTGCGGAATGTTGTTTGTGTACGGGAAGATATTTTCCTGGTAAGTGTCATTCCATTGCAGAGCTATTTCTACGGTGATTCCGTCTTCCTCTCGCTCTGCCATGAAGTGAAAAATCTTGTTTATGGGGGCTTTGTTCGTATTGAGGTAATTAACAAAAGCCTTCAAGCCGCCCTCGTACTTGAAAAGATCACTCTTGCCGCTTCTTTCGTCCTTGAGCTGAATTGACACGCCAGCATTCAAAAAGGCCAGCTCTCGCAGCTTTTTGGCCAGTATGTCGTAGTGGAACTCGATATTGGTGAACGTATCCTTCGATGGCTTGAAGTGACACTCGGTTCCTGTGGCGTCAGTTTCTCCCACCACCGCCAGGGGGGCCTGCGGCACCCCATGCACATAATTTTGTTCGTGGACCTTGCCACCTCTGCGAATGGTTAACTTCAGTTCTTCGGAAAGCGCGTTAACCACAGACACGCCTACGCCGTGGAGGCCTCCGGAGACTTTATAACTATTGTCGTCAAACTTACCGCCAGCATGCAGCACTGTCATGATCACTTCGGCAGCTGATACACCCTCGGTGTGCATATCAGTAGGGATCCCTCTGCCATTGTCTGTCACGGTGACAGTTTCACCAGGGTGGATAACCACTCGAATGTCATCGCAATGGCCCGCAAGAGCTTCGTCAATGGAGTTATCTACCAGTTCAAAGACCATGTGATGAAGACCTGTACCATCATCCGTATCTCCGATGTACATGCCTGGCCTTTTCCTGACCGCATCAAGCCCTTTCAATACCTTGATGCTTGACGAGTTATATGTCGAGTCCTGAGCCATCTATGCTATCTCCTACTCACTGAATTCTTTAAGTGTGCTACTTCACTGCGCCCTTGAGATGGACGCGATCTATTACCGAGGGTTTAATTGCCTGGGCCTTACAGCGAGGCAATCCCCTAGTATCTCTGCGCTATTTTACCATGTTCCACGTGGAACTTTCTTGGCATTAATCCCGCCGGCCATGATTTCTCGAGGTCCTCAGGGTCGACGCAAGTCATAAAAACCTGGCAATCCAACTCGTCCAAGAGAGCGCAAACTCGTCTTCGATTTGATGCGTCCAATTCAGATGGAAGATCATCAAGCAAATAGACGCTCTTCACCCCGATCAGCTGGGACAGAAGGTAGCCTTGTGCAACTTTCATGGCACTGACCAAAAGCTTTTGCTGCCCGCGCGATAGAATCTCGACCGCATCACTACGGCCAATCTTCACAACAAGATCCGCCCGGTGCGGACCATGCTGCGTTGCTCCATACTTCAAATCCTTAACGAGCCCGGCTTTTAGTACGCTCGCGAGATCCGCAGTATTGTCCCAACCCCTGCAGTACTGAAGATTCAAATCGGGAAGATCGATCAACTTTGCTACAGTTTCCAACAGGGCAGGGCAGAGCAGAGCAAAGTATTCGCTGCGCGAACTATCGATTAACTCAGAAAGCCTGCACAGTTCAATATCCCACGCGGCAAGCTGATCCCTGTCCGGGCTTCGCTGTTTCAATAGCAGATTTCTATGGGCCAAGCACTTCGCTGCCTTCCTCCAGGCCCCAACAAAATCTTGTTCCACGTGGAACACACCCCAGTCCAAATACCGCCTTCTAACCTTAGAGCTTCCCTCCAACAACAGGAAGCTTTCAGAGTTGAGAATTTGAACAGGAAGGTGTCTTGCTGCATCCGCCCAATTCCGCTGCTTCTCTCCCATGAGCTTCAGCTGATGGCCTTGCCTCCTTGATTTACTCAATCCAATTGAAGAGCCCTCAGCCAACTCACAAAAAACAACACATTCCTCCTTTTCATTCTGAATAATCGAATCCAGTTTCTGGCTCCGGAATGAACGCCCCAAACCAAGCAAATGAATCGCCTCCAGCAGGCTGGTTTTGCCGCTGCCATTGTCGCCAAAAATAAGGTTCAGCTTTTGAGCTGGCAGGAGCTTAACGTTCGAAAGATTTCGAACATTAAGCACGTCCAGGCGAGAGATTACAGACATATCCCTTCAGTATTTCAGAGACTGCAGCGAGGAGTAGGGGGCAGATATTGATTTAAAGGCGCATAGGCATAACGACATACAGCGCATCCCCAGTGCCATCTGCAGCCTCCAGCAGAGCGCTGCTATTGGAGTCCAAGAGACTGATCTTGACCCTTTCTGAGCCCAACACGGACAACACATCAACGAGGTAACTGACGTTGAATCCAACCTCCAGCGCCTCTCCCTTGTAATCAACAGACACCGACTCCTCGGCCTCTTCCTGATCAGGGTTGTTTGCCAGAATTCTGACTTCGTTATCTGTCAGCAGGATTCGGACTCCGCGGTATTTCTCATTCGACAGGATAGATGTACGGGTGAATGCTTGCCTGAGTTCATTTCTATCGCCAACCACAATTTTGTCACCGCCCTTGGGCAGCACGCGGTTGTAATCCGGGAATTTGCCATCAACAAGCTTCGAGGTGAATGTAAAATCCTTAGTCCGCGCACGCACATGATTGCGGCCAAACACCATCGAGATACTTTCCTGATCCAGGCTCAACAGCCTGCCCAGCTCTACAACCCCCTTGCGGGGCAATATCAGCTGTATTGGCACATCCACTGCATTCTGCATATGTAAAGTCTGCATTGCCAAACGGTGGCCGTCAGTGGCCACCACTCGCAGATAACTGCTCGCCAACTCAAAAAGCATCCCGTTCAGATAATAACGGACATCTTGCTGAGCCATGGCGAACGAAGTGCCATCCAGCAACGCTTTGAGGTCTTTCTGGGTCAAGGACAGTTCGATTGTGCCCGGTTCTTCCTCTGTATTCGGGAAGTCGCTTGCAGCAAGCGTGGCCAGGCTGAAACGGCTTCGGCCTGACTTAATGACCATCTTTGACTCTTCAACCGTAAACTCCAGCTTGGCATCCTCTGCAAGAGACTTGCAGATATCCACAAGCTTGCGAGCAGGAACGGTTATCTCTCCCGGTCTATTGGGTCCATCGACGCTGACACGCCCTATCAGTTCGACTTCCAGGTCCGTCCCCGTAATCGACAACATCGAATTTGAATCCAGGGATAGCAGGACATTCGACAACACTGGCAATGTCTGTCTTCTTTCCACAACACCCGTCACAAGCTGCAGAGGTTTTAGTATGGCTTCCCTGGAAATCACAAAATGCATAACTATCTCACTAGTTGTATTTATCGTTGTTTAGAAATTAGCCCGCCGGACCAAGCGGCGCGATATCGCGCCCAGTTGCTGTTCAAGTCGCCAAAGCGCGCAACAGATTGTTGTAATCCTCGGCAATATCGGATGACGAACCGCGCAAATTCTTCACCTGCTTGCACGCATGCAATACGGTGGTGTGATCCCTCCCACCAAAAGCATCTCCGATTTCAGGAAGACTGTGGTTAGTCAGCTCCTTGGACAAACACATCGCGACCTGTCTGGGACGAGCAACAGAACGATTCCTCCGCTTCGACAACATGTCGGACATCTTGATCTTATAGTACTCAGCCACAGATCGCTGAATGTTATCTATAGTGACCAGTTTGTCATGAAGCGCAAAGAGATCTTTCAATGCCTCTTTCACCAACTCGAGATCAATGGGTCTGCCGACAAAATTCGCATGAACTATCACTTTCTTCAGAGCGCCTTCCAGCTCTCGGACATGCGAGCGAAGACGCTGTGCGATGAACATCGCTGCGTCACTTGGCAATTCCACGTTACTTTGTTCAGCCTTGTTGATCAGAATCGCTGCACGAGTCTCAAGCTCCGGGGGTTCTACCGCAACCGACAAACCCCAACCAAAACGAGACTTTAATCTCTCTTCTAACCCATTGATTTCTTTGTGGTATTTGTCACTTGTCAGGATTATTTGCTGGCCGCCTTCCAGCAGCGCGTTAAATGTGTGAAAGAACTCCTCTTGAGATCGCTCTTTGCCCGCGAAGAATTGTATATCATCGATCAACAGAGCATCCACGGACCTGTAGTAACGCTTGAACTCATTGATGGCATTCAACTGAAGCGCCGTCACCATGGTAGCCACAAAAGTTTCAGAGTGCAGATAGACAACTTTAGCATCGGGCTTTCTTGCCACCAGGTAATTGCCGATAGCATGCATAAGATGGGTTTTACCCAAGCCTACACCACCATATATAAATAGAGGGTTATACGCGCCTCCTGGGTTCTCTGCTACCTGCAGGGCCGCCGCACGAGCCAATTGGTTCGACTTCCCTTCGATAAAATTATCGAAGGTATTCTCAGGATTCAAGCTGCCCTTGTGACTCAGTTTACCATCGATAATGACCTCCATATTCCTGGAGGTGCGTCTGATCAAGCTACCTGTAAGCGGTTTAGCGGCCTGCTCAATCACGGGCGTACGAATGACGGGGAGCGAATCTGCGATATTGCGTTCGCCGGGATTTCTCGGAATTTCTGCAGACGGCCTTGGCTGTAATGAACTGGAGGAATCCGGAGATTGGAGCGCCTGACGTTGGCCGCCAATCTCAAAAACCACATCAACCGTTGTTCCACGAGAATGCTCCCTCAGGAGCTCCATGATCCGACTAAGAAATTTGTCCTTAACCCAGTCCAGGACAAATCGATTTGGGGCATAAAGCCTGAGCTCGTTTGCCGAACTTTCCGCATGCAGGGGTCTAATCCATGTATTGAATTGCTGAGAAGGCAGCTCATTTTTCAAACAACTCACACAACTTTGCCAATTTACCGAATTCACTCTTTTTATTACCTTTCCATTTTCGTCTGGAATTAACTGGAGCATGGATTCTAGCCTGACTGAACATAGTTATCCACACCCGCAGCAACACATACGAATATCGCCAAACGATAAATAACCACCTATATATCATAATGTTACTAACATTAATGCGCTCCAGAGGCATAGGTTTACGACGCAAGAAGATAGGCATCCCCAGCAAGCAAACCTGTGGATAACTTGTTATTAACAGCGTATAAATTGTAACCCCCTGTATTTTTTTTATTTCCTGAAAATGCGGGAACTTACACCACATTTCTCAAGGTTTGAATTGCAATAGATGCTTGAAACATCTAGAATTCGCGCTCGGTTTAGAACCGGCTAAATTTATTCTTTGGATCAACCTGGACTTCATCATGAAAAGAACCTTTCAGCCCAGCTTATTGAAACGCGCCCGTACACACGGCTTCCGTGCACGTATGGCTACTCGCGGTGGTCGCCTCGTCATTAAACGACGTCGTGCCTGTGGTCGCGCCAAACTTACAGCGTAATCGGTTTTCCTTTTAGTCTGCAGCACTCACGAAAGTAGAACCTGTGTCTGACTTTGGCTTTAGCAAGAAGCTGCGTCTGCTGGGTGCCGCAGACTACCAACCCGTATTCAAAAACGCCCGCTATAAAGTCTCCTGCCAATACATTTTGATATTGGCAGTGACCAGCACTGTGGCACGTCCGCGTCTTGGACTTGTTATCGCCAAGAAGAACATTGCGAAGGCCGTTCAGCGCAATCGCGTCAAACGCATCTTTCGCGAGTCTTTCCGACACAATCAGCGTTTGCTCCCCGCGCTCGACATCGTTATCCTAGCGCGCAGTGGCTTAGGCTCATTAAGCAATGAGCTGGTGCACAAAAATATCGAACGGCTGTGGCAGGAGCTTATCAATAAAACTCGCCGCTCCTCAGTGACAAGAGACCAAGCGAATGCTGGATAATTTTGCCATCAAGCTGATCACCCTTTATCAGCACACTCTGAGCTATCTCATTGGCAATCAATGTCGCTTCTATCCCTCCTGCTCGCACTACACTCAAGAAGCGATCCAGAAACATGGTTTCGCAAGAGGAGTTCGCTTGGGGGCCGGAAGAATTCTTCGTTGCCACCCTTGGCATCCCGGTGGCATAGATCTGGTGCCTGACACCGAAACTCACAATAATCCCTCAAAGTCATCTCTTCTGTAGCAGCTGCATATGGACTCAATTAAATATCTAATCTTTGGTGGCCTGGCCGTCGTTTCCTATCTGTTACTCCTCGCCTGGCAAGAGGATTATCCAAGGGTTCCAGTCGCTACTCCGACCGCACAAGCTCAGAGCGCAGCTTCAACTACACCTACATTGGTCACAGATGTCCCCGCTGTCACTCCCGGATCTGTAATCGGATCAGATGTCCCTGTTGTAGACTCCGCTGCTTCGTTCAGTACGGATTCCGCAAACAATGTCGTCACTGTCAAAACCGATGTGTTAACCGTCTCTCTCAGTCGTAATGGCGGTGACATCGTAGAAGTCACTCTGCCCGAATACCGCAGACAGATCGATGTCGAGAATGATCCGTTTATTCTGTTGGAAAACAGCGACTCCAGAACTTTTGTTGCGAAGAGCGGCCTGGTCGGAAGAAATGGCATAGACAGCACTCGTCGAGCGGTCTATCAGACCACCGCCAACGCTTATGAGTTAGCTGACAGCACAGATAGTCTTGTCGTTGAAATGAAACACACCGATTCACTTGGTGTGCAGGTCACCAAACGCTTTACGTTCGAGCGAAGCAGCTACCTCATCGGTATCGAGTACGAAATCAACAATGCGTCCTCAGCAATCTGGCAAGCCAACCTCTTCGGGCAAATAAATCGCAACAATTTCCCAGACCCGAGCAGTGCCGGCGGTGTGGGCAAATCTTCTTTTCTTGGTTTTGCTCTAACTTCGACTGATGATCCTTACTTCAAAGTAGCGTTCGACGACATCGACAACGCTTTGCCTTCGCACGAACTTACAGGCGGCTGGATTGGGTTAAGTCAGCACTACTTCCTCTCGGCATGGATTCCACCAGCAGAATCGATCAACACCTTCTCTACTCGCATAAGCCCGCAGAACTCAAGTGAGTACATTGGCGGTTTTACCAGCCAGGAGTTCTCAGTCGCGCCGGGCGTAGTTGCTTCACAGAATCTCGGTTTCTATGCTGGGCCAAAAGATCAGTACGCACTTAGGGAGATATCTCCAAATCTCGATCTGACAATCGACTATGGCATTCTCTGGTTCATTGCATCACCTATCTATTGGCTGCTCAGACAGATTGATTCTCTGATTGGCAATTACGGCTGGTCAATCCTGTTACTCACCGTTTGCGTG
This sequence comes from Gammaproteobacteria bacterium, assembly GCA_030654835.1. Classification (GTDB taxonomy): domain Bacteria; phylum Pseudomonadota; class Gammaproteobacteria; order Pseudomonadales; family Pseudohongiellaceae; genus UBA5078. Next base: position 131,295 of record JAURWS010000030.1, read on the forward strand.
AAAGGACTCTTCTATAAACTCTCTGCTGCCAGTTTTCGTTCAATGGCCAATATGCGCCGGGTCATGCCAAAAATGGCACAGCTCAAGGAACGTTATGGTGATGACAAGATGAAGATGCAGAAGGCAACCATGGAGCTCTATCAGAAAGAGAAGATTAATCCTTTTGGTGGTTGTTTGCCGATGCTGGTACAGATGCCCGTATTCATCGCGCTTTACTGGGTTTTGATGGAGAGCGTTGAATTACGACAGGCGCCTTTCATCTTGTGGATTAAAGACCTTTCGGCAATGGATCCGTATTTTATTCTGCCATTGTTGATGGGCGCATCCATGTTTGTGCAGTCTTTCTTGAGCCCCGCTCCACCAGATCCGATGCAGGCAAAAATCATGCGATTCATGCCCGTGGTTATGACAGTATTCTTCCTGTGGTTCCCTGCGGGGTTGGTGCTGTACTGGCTCGCCAACAGCGTTCTCACAATCCTGCAACAGTGGTACATCACTCGAAAGATTGATAGAGAGTACGAGGCCAAGAGCACGTCATAACCGCAACACGGCAGACCAGCGATGTCGTATTCCACTGATACAGACACCATATGCGCAATAGCTACACCACCAGGCAGAAGTGGTGTAGGTATTGTGCGTGTCTCAGGGCCGCTGTCACGTGACATAGCGCTTAAAATACTCCGCTTCCTTCCCACACCTCGTCATGCACATTTCACGAATTTCTACGGCACCGATTCACAACTTATCGATCAAGGGATAGCACTTTACTTTCCATCGCCTAATTCATTCACTGGAGAGGATGTGCTCGAACTACAGGGGCATGGTGGGTACTTCGTTCTCGATTTTCTCCTCAATGAAACCATCAAGGCTGGAGCCAGAATCGCCAGATCGGGTGAGTTTTCAGAACGCGCATTTCTAAACGACAAGATCGATCTTGCACAGGCAGAAGCAATTGCTGATCTCATTGAGTCTAGCTCCGAAGAAGCAGCAAGAAGCGCACTGCGCACATTGCAAGGGGATTTCTCGAAACTTATCAATTCACTCTGCTCTGCAATAGTAAGCCTTAGAGTCTATATAGAAGCTGCCATAGACTTTTCGGAAGAAGAAATTGATTTCCTGACAGAGGGAAAAACAGCGGAATCACTTCGAGGAATTATCAATCAGCTCAACTCCATACTTGCGCAAGCCAAGCAGGGTGCTCTACTTCGCGAAGGGATGTCTGTGGTAATAGCAGGTAAACCAAACGCCGGCAAATCCAGTCTGCTAAATGCGTTGGCAGGAAAAGACAGCGCGATCGTCACGGACATCGCTGGAACCACCAGGGACACGCTGATAGAGCAAATCAATATCGACGGTATGCCTCTGCATATCACCGACACCGCAGGCCTTCGAGAGAGCGACGATATCGTCGAAAAAGAGGGTGTCCGGCGTGCTCTTCAAGCCATTGATGGTGCGGATAGGATATTGCTTGTCGTTGATGCATCACAGGACACGGTAACGCCAGGAAATCTCGTCAGCTATCTATCTGAGCTCGGCTTCAGAAAACTGACCAATGCCGTCGACCCCAGCAGGGTCACAATCATCCAAAACAAAATCGATAAGGCGAACCTTGAAGAGGGCATCCACAAGGACCACGACCAGCAAGGCAACATCATCACCACGCTTCATATATCCGCAAAAAATCAGATAGGGCTTGCGCTGTTAAGGGACCACCTAAAGGATTGTATGGGTTACCAATCAGCGGGGGAGGGTGGTTTTATCGCGAGACGTCGACATCTTGATTCGCTGGAGAGCGCTCGGAAATGTCTGCTTCAAGCAGAAACCCAACTGCTGGGCGCAGGCGCCGGTGAGCTAGTTGCCGAAGATCTTCGACACGCACATCAACATCTTGGAGAAATTACTGGTGAGTTCTCCACCGACGACCTTCTTGGAAAGATTTTTTCGAGTTTTTGTGTAGGGAAATAGGTTTTTTTGCTTGTCCATATCATTGTAATAACCTGTATATAAACCAAGGATTGATCACTTTTATCAGTGGATAGAAAACGCAGCCGAATCATCCCTATGTATAAGTCAGCTATTTGTGCACAGCACACACAGAGTATCTGAAGAGCTTAAACAGGCTCTATCAACGCAGTTATAGTTCTATTAACTATATGATTTAAATAAGATTAAAGATGTTTTCCACAGAAGTATGCCTCACCATATTCATTAATAGCATTAAACTCTTTTCATATTTACATACATATAAATTTATACATTTATAATTTCTTACAAACCTCTTCAGCTTAAATTTCCTCTTGGAATTTAATACTTCAATTTTGAATTCCAAGGCTTATACTTATCGGCCCTTTGTTTCGGTCAAAAACCTGGTGTCTCATGGATTTTTCAAAAAAGTACGATGTGATTGTCGTTGGTGGCGGCCATGCCGGCACCGAAGCGGCTTTGGCAGCGGCCCGCATGGGTTCACGTACTCTTTTGATAACTCACAACATTGAGACGTTGGGGCAGATGTCGTGTAACCCAGCCATTGGCGGTATCGGCAAAACTCATCTGGTCAAGGAAATCGACGCTCTGGGTGGTGCAATGGCTCGTGCTACCGATCGCGGGGGCATTCAGTTTCGAGTCCTGAACAGTAGCAAGGGCCCGGCTGTGCGTGCCACGCGAGCACAGGCAGACAGAATTTTGTACAAAGCCGCTGTTAGAAGCATTCTGGAAAATCAAGAAAATCTCGATATATTTCAACAGCCTGTAGAAGATCTCATTATCCACTCGGAAACTGTGGCTGGTGTCGTTACTCAGATGGGTTTGCGCTTTTTCGCACCAACCGTAGTGTTGACAGCGGGTACTTTCCTGGGCGGTAAAATACACATTGGCCTGGAAAGCAGCTCTGGAGGCAGGGCGGGCGATCCACCCTCGATTGCTCTGGCACAAAGACTGAGAGAACTTCCCTTCAATGTCGGCAGGCTCAAGACGGGCACTCCACCACGAATCGACGCTCGGTCAGTAGATTTTTCAGTGATGACTCCGCAGGCGGGGGACACTCCAGTTCCCGTGATGTCCTACCTGGGTCGTGCAGAAGAACATCCACAACAGGTCAATTGCTATATCACGTCTACCAACGAGCGTTGTCATGAAATCATTCGTGGCGGGCTCGACCGTTCTCCGATGTACACAGGGGTGATCGAGGGGCTTGGTCCTCGTTATTGCCCGTCCATCGAAGACAAAGTCATGCGCTTTGCCGATAAGACTTCACATCAGGTTTTCGTGGAGCCCGAAGGCCTCAGCACTCACGAACTCTACCCCAATGGCATCTCCACCAGCCTGCCATTTGATGTGCAGCTTGCTTTGGTCAGACAGATCAAAGGGTTTGAAAATGCGCACATCACCCGACCCGGTTATGCCATCGAATACGACTATTTCGACCCGCGCGATCTGCACTATTCGCTCGAAACCAAGTTTATCAAGGGCCTCTTCTTCGCCGGTCAGATCAACGGTACTACAGGATACGAAGAAGCAGCCGCTCAAGGGTTGCTGGCGGGGCTCAATGCCTCGTTGTACGCACAAGGCAAAGAGAGCTGGTGCCCTCGTCGTGATGAGGCCTATATCGGCGTTTTGGTAGATGATCTGATCACCCTCGGGACAACTGAGCCGTATCGAATGTTTACCAGTCGTGCCGAGTACCGCCTGCTGTTGCGCGAAGACAATGCGGATCTGCGACTTACCCCGAAGGGCAGGGAGTTGGGCCTTGTCGATGATGAACGCTGGGAGCATTTCAGCATCAAGAAAGAGGCCATTGGCAAAGAACTGTCACGCCTGAAAACCTCGTGGATTCAACCAACATCCACCAAGGCTGAAGAAATCAACAAGCTGCTTGAGAAGCCAATGGTCCGCGAATACAGTCTCGCAGACCTGCTTGCCCGGCCGGAAGTCACTTATGAGACTCTCGCGCAAGCAATCTCCGAGGTGTCCGCAGACTTGCCAGCATCTCCTGAGCTGGCGAGGCAGATCACCGAACAGGTTGAGATTCAGCTGAAGTATCAGGGGTACATTGATCGTCAGGAAGAAGACATCAAGAAACTGAAGCGCCAGGAAGATACGCCTTTGCCAGAGGATTTTGACTACCAGCAGATGCAGGGTCTCTCCAACGAATTGAAGCAAAAGCTGCAGAAAGTTCGTCCGGAAAACATCTCCAGAGCGACCAGAATTCCAGGCATGACCCCGGCTGCCATCTCTCTGTTGCTGATATATCTGAAAAAATACCAGGCAGTCCGCGCTAAGTCGGCCTGATCAACGCGGATCGGTCTAACATGGCAAGCAAAGACATTGCAGAGAAGTTGCAGATTGGGCTGGATCAGCTCGAGCTGACACTAAATGAACAACAGAAAGCACTGTTGCTCGATTATCTTGACCTGCTGCTCAAGTGGAATAAAGCCTTCAACCTGTCAGGAGTGAAAGACTCCACGGAGATGCTGTCCAGACATCTGCTGGACAGCCTCACACTGGTGCCGTTCATCACAGGGCAACGCATTCTGGATGTCGGCACCGGACCCGGTCTGCCAGGCATCCCCCTTGCTATTTGTTTTCCAGAAAAGACCTTCGTTCTGCTGGATAGCAATGGCAAGAAAACGCGCTTTATTTTCCAGGCAAAGCTGCAGTTGGGGCTTGATAACGTCGATGTTCAGAATACGCGTATCGAGAAGTACTACAGTCAGGAACCAGTCGACATTATCGTATGTCGTGCCTTTTCCTCGCTGGCTGACCTTGTCAATATGACTAGACATCTCACCGAGCGATCTGACGAGGCAAGTAGGGCAAGAGCTACCACGCCGACGAAGATCATCGCCATGAAGGGTCAGTATCCGACGGATGAGCTGGCCAAGTTGCCTGATGACTTCAAGCTTGTAAGTGCGAACAAAGTGGACGTTCCCGGAAGTGCGGGAGAGCGGCATATTATCGAAATGATGGCGTCGGAGTTACATCCAATTGGGTAGAGTACTGGCAGTTGCTAATCAGAAAGGAGGGGTCGGCAAGACCACTACGTCGGTTAATCTGGCGGCGTCGTTGAGTGCAACCAAACGGCGGGTGCTGCTGATCGACCTCGATCCGCAGGGCAATGCCACTATGGGTAGCGGCATCAACAAATCCGACCTCGAGCTTTCCATCTACGAGGTGCTGATGAACGAAGCGAGCATCCCTGAGGCCGTAGTGGAAACCCCGGGTGGCTACGATCTCCTGCCGGCGAATGGGGATTTGACTGCCGCAGAGGTGGCGCTGCTACAGGCCGATAACAGGGAAACTCGTCTTCGCGAAATCATTGCGACGGTGAAGGAGCAATATGACTTCATCGTTATCGATTGCCCGCCCTCATTGAACATGTTGACGATCAACGCGCTGGTTGCAGCGGAGGGCGTCCTCATCCCGATGCAGTGCGAATACTACGCTCTGGAAGGATTGTCGGCGTTGGTGGAAACCATTCAAGCCATCAGCAGCACGCTCAATCCGCCGTTACAGATCGAGGGCATCCTGCGAACCATGTATGATCCGCGCAGCAGGCTGACAGTAGAGGTTTCCAATCAGCTCTACACGCACTTCGGTGACAAGGTCTATCGTACCGTTGTGCCTCGCAATATCAGGCTGGCGGAGGCTCCGAGTTATGGTGTGCCGGTATTGCAGTATGACCGTCAGTCCAGGGGGGCAATCGCCTATCTGGCATTGGCGGGTGAAATGATCAGACGAATTGAGCAGGCACAACAGATCGCTTGATGTGGCAGGATTCCTGCGACAAAAAAATTGAAAAGAACGGAATTTGAGATGACGGCTAAAAAGAAACTGGGCAGAGGGTTGGATGCGCTGTTGGGCGGATCCACCAATAAATTGGCGAACAAGCCAGCCGCTGGCATGGAATCGAGCCCGATTCGTCAGGACAAAGACGGCGATCTCAGGAATATTCCGATAGATCTGATTCAGCGCGGCAAATATCAGCCTCGAACAGATATGCACGAAGAGGCCCTCCAGAACCTGGCCATTTCGATCAAGGCACAGGGCGTGATGCAACCGATCGTGGTTCGCCCCATTTCTGATACTCGCTATGAAATCATCGCGGGCGAAAGACGTTGGCGTGCAACGCAGATCGCCGGCCTCGACATGATCCCCGCGATTATCAAACCGGTCAGCGACGAATCCGCCATCGCCATGGCGCTGATCGAAAACATTCAGAGAGAAAATCTCAATCCCATCGAAGAGGCTGTTGCCCTCAAGCGTCTGCAGGATGAGTTCGACCTGACACAGCAGGAAGTTGCGGATGCAGTGGGGCGCTCTCGTGCAGCGGTCGCCAATCTGTTGCGTCTGATTGGTCTTACCCCGGATGTGCGACTGATGCTCGAACACGGTGATCTGGAGATGGGTCATGCTCGCGCACTATTGACCTTGTCCGAGTCGCTGCAGAACGAAGCTGCCAAAACAGTCGTTGGCAAAGGTCTGTCCGTAAGGCAGACAGAAGCGTTGGCACGACGACTTCAATCCGAAGAGGGCGCCGCGAAAAAACCTGGGTTTGTTAGAGATCCCGACATCAAGAGCCTCGAAGAGAGGCTCTCGGAAACGCTCGGGGCGCACGTCCAAATTCAGCACACCTCCAAAGGTGCGGGTAAATTGACATTAAAATACAACAGCCTGGATGAACTTGACGGCATATTGTCCCATATCAAATGAAGGTGCTTTACTGTTGATTAGGGTTCCCAATGTCCCTATAATGCGCTGCCTTGCATGGTATTGGATGCTGTTGGAAAAAATAAAAGCACCGTGTCAACCATAAAAGCTCCTCCTATCCGAAAGATAATTGCCAGTCAGTTCGCTACTGCGGTGCTAATTGCAGTGGTCGGCTACGCGGTACAGGGTTGGGTAGTGGCTTATTCTTTGCTGTCTGGCGGTTTGATATGCGCCATACCAAATGCGTACTTTTCAGTAAAAGCGTTTCGGTATAGAGGTGCGAGAGCAGCAAAGAAAATCGTCAGAGCATTTTACGTCGGCGAAGGGATCAAGATTTTATTGACCTGTGCCGGTTTCGCTTTGGCCTTTGTATTCGTAGAACCTTTGAGCACGCCAGCACTGTTTTCAGGGTTCATAATTGTGTATTTAACAGGCTTGACGGCGTTGATCATGACGCATACGGACAAGCACGGAATTTAAGTTCCCAAAATTTACTTTTATAAAGTTTAATTCATGGCAAATTCACACGAAGTAGTAGAAACGACGCAAACCGCATCGGAATACGTTCAGCACCATCTCGGGTTTTTGACGTACGGCAAACATGCTGACGGCACTTGGGGCTTTGCGCATTCCGTTGAAGAAGCAAGAGAAATGGGCTTCTGGGCGATCAACGTCGACTCCATGATGATCTCCCTGCTGCTGGGGTTATTGTTCCTCGGCCTGTTCCGCTTCAGCATTTCCAAAGCGACCTCCGGCAAACCGGGCGGCCTGCAGAATTTCCTCGAAATCATCGTCGAGATGGTGCAGACCAACGTCAAGAATACCTTCTTCGGCAAGAATGATCTGGTTGGCCCGCTGGCCCTGACCATATTCTGCTGGATCTTCCTGATGAACGCGATGGACCTGATCCCCGTGGACATCATCCCCATGTTTGCACAGTGGGTTTCTGGCAATCCTCACCTCTACTTCAAAGCTGTGCCAACCACCGACCTCAACATCACCGCCGGTTTCGCAATCGGTGTGTTCATCCTGATTATTTACTACAGCATCAAAGTCAAAGGCCTGGGCGGATTCCTCGGTGAGTTTGCATTCCACCCGTTCGGCAAGTGGGCTCTTCCTCTGAACCTGCTGCTGGAACTGCCTGGCTTCTTCGCGAAATTTGTATCACTGGCATTGCGACTCTACGGTAACTTCTTCGCCGGCGAGGTGATCTTCCTTGTGATCGGCCTTGTGGGTTACTGGCAGTTGCCAATGCATTTTGGCTGGTCGGTATTCCACATTCTGGTGGTCACACTGCAGGCCTATCTGTTCATGATGCTCACCATCGTGTACATGAACCAGGCTCACCAAACGACTCACTGATAAACCCATTAATCAATAACTTTAAATTTTAGTAAACCTTGGAGATAAAAATGGAAACTATACAAGCCTTTTCTTTGCTCGCAGCCGCAATCATTTTCGGCATCTGTGGTGCTGGAACCGCGATCGGTTTCGGAAACCTCGGCGGCAAGCTGATTGAGAGCTCTGCTCGTCAACCAGAACTGACACCGAAACTGCAGACCCAGTTCTTCCTGGTAGCAGCATTCGTGGACGTAATCTCCATCATCGGCGTGGGTATGGCGTTCCTGTTCATTTTCGCAAATCCCTTCATCTAATCGATAGAACGGATAGTCAGGCAGTTAACGGTTAGAACGATGTTAACTACAAACGTTTATTTTGGGGTACTTGCATGAATCTCAACGCAACCATAATCGGGCAACTTATTGCGTTCGCAGTATTTGTCATGTTCTGCATGAAATATGTCTGGCCTCCCATTACCGCGATTCTTGAAGAAAGACAGAAGAAAATTGCAGAAGGGCTTGAAGCAGCTGAGCGAGCCCAGCGCGATTTGAATCTTGCACAGAATAAAGCGGCTGATGAGTTGCGCGCAGCGAAGCAGCAGGGCGCTGAACTGATTGAGCAAGCGAACAAGCGCGCCAATCAGATCATTGATGAAGCGAAAGACAAAGCTCGACTAGAAGGGCAGCGTCTGATTACAGCCGCACAAGCCGAAATCGAAATGGAAACGCAAAGAGCCAGAGAAGCGCTGCGTGCACAAGTTGCTGCGATTGCAGTGGCTGGCGCAGAGAAGATTCTGGGGCACGCAATCGATCAGGCCGCCAACGAAGAGCTGATGAATAAGCTCGCAGCAGAGCTATAGGCGATAAGCAATGGCAGAGTCAATTACACTAGCCCGACCCTACGCGAAGGCTTCTTTTGAAGTCGCGCTCGCGGCTGGCGAGCTGAACGTCTGGTCTCAGGCGCTCAAGTTGCTGGCAGACGTCGCTGCGAACGAAACGGTTCGCAGAACCATGCTGTCGCCAGCACTGACAGCAACGGAACAAGCCAGCATCCTGATAGAACTGTGTGGCGACGAACTTTTGCCCAAGGCCAGAAACCTGGTTCGATTGTTGGCAGAGAACAAGCGTCTGCTGCTTCTGCCAGAGATCTCCCAGCTGTTCGATGCATTGAAAGCGAATCAGGAAATGACTGTTGATGTAGAGTTGTCGACAGCGTTTGAACTGAACAAAGAAGTTGTGAACAAAATTACCCAGGCACTCCAGACTCGCTTGAACAGAGCAATCAATCTGCAGACTCGAGTTGATCAATATCTGATTGGTGGCGCTGTTATCAGAGCAGGCGACACCGTGATTGATAGTTCTGTCCGGGGAAAATTGACCAAATTAGCCGAAGCAATGAATTCCTAGAAAATCTGGGAATGAGGGAAAAAGCATGCAACAACTGAATCCATCAGAAATCAGTGAAATTATTAAGCAGCGAATTGATAATCTCGATGTTTCCGTGCAATCCAAAAACGAAGGCACGATCGTCAGCGTATCCGACGGTATCATCCGTATTCATGGCCTCGCAGACGTCATGTATGGCGAGATGATCGAATTCGGTGGCGGCATCTTCGGTATGGCGCTGAACCTGGAAAGAGACTCAGTTGGTGCCGTTGTTCTCGGCGACTACAAAACGCTGGCGGAAGGTCAAACCTGTCGCTGCACCAAGCGCATTCTGGAAGTGCCGGTTGGTCCGGAACTCGAAGGCCGCGTTGTGGACGCGCTGGGCAAGCCAATCGATGGCAAAGGCCCGATCAACGCCAAGCACAGCTCCCCTGTTGAAAAAGTAGCCCCTGGCGTAATCGCCCGTCAATCTGTTGACCAGCCAGTACAAACTGGTCTGAAAGCGATCGACGCGATGGTGCCTATCGGCCGTGGCCAGCGCGAGTTGATCATCGGCGACCGTCAGGTGGGCAAGACCGCAGTAGCCGTCGACGCCATCATCAACCAGAAAGGCAAGAACGTTAAGTGTATCTACGTGGCAGTGGGCCAGAAGCAGTCCTCTATCGCCAACGTAGTATCCAAGCTGGAAGAGCACGGCGCGATGGAATACACCATCGTGGTTGCCGCCAGCGCCTCAGACCCCGCCTCCATGCAGTTCATCGCTCCTTACGCGGGCTGCTCAATGGGTGAGTATTACCGTGACCGCGGCGAAGACGCCCTGATCATTTATGACGACTTGACCAAACAAGCATGGGCCTATCGTCAGATCTCCCTGCTGCTGCGTCGTCCGCCAGGCCGTGAAGCCTACCCCGGCGACGTGTTCTATTTGCACTCCCGTCTGCTCGAACGGGCATCACGCGTGAGCGCCGATTACGTTGAGAAGTTCACCAACGGTGAAGTGAAAGGCAAGACCGGTTCTTTGACCGCGCTGCCAATCATCGAAACTCAGGCCGGTGACGTATCCGCGTTCGTTCCGACCAACGTGATCTCCATCACCGACGGTCAGATCTTCCTGGAAAGCAACCTGTTCAACTCCGGTATCCGTCCTGCGATCAACGCCGGTCTGTCGGTATCTCGAGTCGGTGGCGCGGCACAGACCAAGATCATCAAGAAGCTCGGCGGCGGTATCCGTCTGGCTCTTGCACAATATCGCGACCTCGCGGCCTTCGCCCAGTTTGCATCAGACCTGGACGAGTTCACCCGTGCTCAGCTGGAACACGGTCAGCGCGTCACCGAGCTGATGAAGCAATCACAGTACTCCCCGCTGTCAGTCGCGGAGATGGCGCTGGTGCTGTTCGCAGCCAACGAAGGCTTCCTGAAGGATGTTGAGCTGAAGCAGGTAGTGGCATTCGAGCGCGCTCTGCTGTCTTACGCCAACGCTGAGTGTTCAGCGCTGCTGGCCAAGATCAACGAGAAGGGCGATTACAACGACGACATCGCTGCGCAGCTGAAGGCTTCTATCCAGAAGTTCAAAGCAACACAGACCTGGTAACTGATAAAGAACGGTGAGATATGGCTGTCGGCAAAGAGATTAGAACCAAGATCTCCAGCATCAAGAACACGGCGAAGATTACCAGTGCGATGGAGATGGTTGCGGCCAGCAAGATGCGCAGGGCCCAGAACCGCATGTCGCTTGGCAAGCCCTATGCGTTGCGCATGAGGGAAGTGATTGGGCATGTGGCTAACGCGACGCCCGAGTACCACCATGTTTATTTCAGCAACAGAGCAGTCAAGCGTGTTGGCTACATCGTCGTATCCTCAGATCGTGGCTTGTGCGGCGGTCTGAACGTCAACTCCTTCAAGGCAACGATGAAGGCGATGATGGGATGGAAAGAACAGAATGTCGGTATCGACATCGGTGTGATCGGAGCCAAGGCGGCGTCCTTCTTCAACAACTATGGTGGCAATGTGGTTGCCTCCGTACGTGGTATCGGTGATGCACCGAAAGTGGAAGACGTGATTGGCGCCGTGAAGGTGATGCTGGACAAGTTTGCAGTCGGTGAAATCGATCGTCTGTATATCGTCAGCAACTCTTTCGTGAACACCATGACTCAGACGCCAGTGGTCGCGCAGTTGCTGCCACTGGAAGCGTCCGACAATAAGGCGTTCAAGCACCACTGGGACTACATCTACGAGCCGGAGGCCCAGCAGCTTCTCGACTCTCTCCTGGTCCGTTACATCGAATCACAGGTGTATCAGGCTGTTGTGGAGAACATCGCCTGCGAGCAGGCGGCCAGGATGATGGCGATGAAAAATGCCACGGAGAACGCCGGTGACCTGATCAAAGACCTGGGCTTGATTTACAACAAAGCCAGACAGGCATCGATCACGCAGGAACTGTCCGAGATCGTCAGTGGCGCGGCCGCAGTCTGACAAGACAGCAGGTCGGCGCCGCAAGGCGCAAAGATTGGCAAACAGGCATTCAGAAAGAATCCGGAATTTAGTAATTAAGAGGAACCGAACATGAGTAGCGGTCGTATCGTTCAAATTATTGGCGCGGTGATTGACGTGCAATTCCCCAGGGAATCTGTCCCGAAGGTTTATGACGCACTGCAGGTCGAAGGTAAGGAAACAACGCTTGAAGTGCAGCAGCAGCTGGGCGACGGCGTGGTTCGTACCATTGCGATGGGCAGTACAGAAGGTCTGTCCAGGGGGCTGAATGTCACCGACTCAGGCGCACCGATCTCTGTCCCGGTTGGTCTGGAAACACTCGGCCGCATCATGGATGTTCTCGGCAACCCAATCGACGAGCGTGGCCCGATCGGTGAACAAGAGCGTATGCCGATTCACCGCAAGGCACCTGCCTACGAAGAACTGTCAGCCTCCAACGAGTTGCTGGAAACCGGGATCAAGGTAATCGACCTGGTCTGCCCCTTCGCAAAAGGCGGCAAAGTAGGTTTGTTCGGTGGTGCCGGTGTGGGCAAGACCGTCAACATGATGGAACTGATCAACAACATCGCGAAGGCACACTCCGGTCTGTCCGTATTCGCCGGTGTGGGTGAGCGTACTCGTGAAGGTAACGACTTCTATCACGAAATGGCAGATTCCAAAGTAATCGATCTGGACAACCTGACCAACTCCAAAGTGGCGATGGTGTACGGCCAGATGAACGAGCCGCCCGGCAACCGTCTGCGTGTAGCGCTGACCGGTCTGACCATGGCCGAAAAATTCCGTGATGAAGGCCGTGACGTACTGTTCTTCGTCGACAACATCTACCGTTACACACTGGCCGGTACCGAAGTATCAGCACTGCTGGGCCGTATGCCTTCAGCGGTGGGATACCAGCCAACACTGGCGGAAGAGATGGGCGTTCTGCAGGAACGTATTACTTCTACCAAGACTGGCTCGATCACGTCGATTCAGGCCGTGTACGTGCCTGCGGACGACTTGACCGACCCATCACCTGCCACCACCTTCGCGCACCTTGACGCAACAGTGGTACTGTCCCGTGCGATCGCCGAACAGGGTATCTACCCTGCTATCGACCCGCTGGACTCTACCTCACGTCAGCTGGATCCGCTGGTGATCGGTCAAGAGCATTACGACGTGGCTCGTGGCGTGCAGTCTGTACTGCAGCGCTACAAAGAACTGAAAGACATCATCGCGATTCTGGGTATGGACGAATTGTCAGAAGGCGACAAGCTGATCGTGTCTCGTGCACGTAAGATCCAGCGCTTCCTGTCACAGCCGTTCTTCGTAGCCGAGGTGTTCACCAACACCCCAGGCAAGTACGTACCGCTGAAAGACACGATCGCAGGGTTCAAAGGCCTCTTGGCTGGTGATTACGACCATATCCCTGAGCAGGCGTTCAACATGGTTGGCAGCATCGATGAAGCTGTTGCCAAAGCCAAGAACCTGTAAGAAGAACCGGTAAACAGAGAGCTACGCCATGGCTATGACAATGCATTGTGACATCGTAAGCGCAGAGGAAAAGATATTTGCCGGACTGGTAGAACTGGTCGTGGCAACTGGAACCCTCGGTGACCTCGGTGTTACCCCCGGCCACGCGCCACTGCTGACGGCCCTGATTCCAGGCCCAGTCAGACTAGTGATGCAGGATGGGTCAGAGCAAGTGTTCTACGTATCAGGCGGATTCCTCGAAGTGCAGAGCGGCGTCGTTAGCATTCTGGCCGACACCGCGCTGCGCGCCGATGACGTGAATGAAGCGGCTGCCCTGCAGGCGATTCAGGATGCCAACGACGCAATTGCCAACAAGGACGCCGAGTTCGAGTACTCACGTGCCGCAGCCCAGCTGGCCGAGGCCGTCGCTCAGCTGCGAGCACTGAAGCAACTGAGAAAATAGCTTTTACATTCGTGGTAAAAACTATTAAAAAGGGTGGCATCAGCCACCCTTTTTTTTGCGCTGGAAATAGCGCCACACCTACTCTCAACACACTGGCGACTACTTCAGCCCCCGTAACCGATCATTGTCCTTCCAGCAGTCAATTACTATGAATTCACATACACACACCACGCTTGAAGTCGTTATCCTCGCGGCCGGTAAGGGCACGCGCATGTTTTCCGACAAGCCCAAAGTTCTGCACCGAATTGCTGGCAAGGCAATGCTCCAGCACGTCGTCGAGAGTGCACACCGTCTGCAGGCGCGCCGCATTCACCTTGTTGTAGGGTTCGAAGGTCAGAAGATTCGCGATGCGCTGGCCGGGCAGGATTTGCACTGGATCAATCAGGATCAACAATTAGGCACCGGTCACGCCGTTATGCAGGCACTGCCGGCCATTGATGACGAAAGCACGATACTGGTGCTCTATGGTGATGTTCCGCTGATCAGCACCGACACCCTGGCGAAACTGATCGCACGCACCGCCCATGGCGCGCTTGCTGTTCTGACTCTGATCAGCCCGGACCCGACCGGGCTTGGCCGCATCATCCGCGACGCCCACGGTCACCCGGTTGCCATCGTGGAGGAGAAGGACGCCAACGCCGAGCAGAAGCTGATCAAGGAAACCAACAGCGGGATTCTGGCCGGCCCGGCGCGGCAGATGCGCGAGTGGATAAGTCAGCTGGAGACCGACAACGCGCAGGGCGAGTACTACCTGACCGATGTTATCGAAATGGCGGTAGTCGATGGCGCGCATGTCACGACGCTAACGGTTGAAGACCCCATGGAGGTGCAAGGCGTGAACAATCGCCTGCAGCTTGCGCAGCTTGAGCGACATTACCAAGGGCTTCGTGCGCACGAACTGATGCTCAGCGGCGTGACACTCGCCGATCCCGCACGCTTCGATCTGCGCGGAGAATTGCACTGCGGCAAAGATGTCGAGATCGATATCAACGTCATCATTGAAGGCAAGGTCACGCTTGGCAATCGCGTCGTCATCGGGCCTAACGTCTACATCAAGAACGCCAGCATTGGCGACGACACGCACATCCTTGCGAACTCTCATGTCGATCATGTCGAGATTGCTGATAAGTGTACCGTTGGGCCCTACGCCCGTCTTCGCCCTGGCACCGTACTGAACACCGGTTCAAAAATCGGCAATTTTGTCGAAACCAAAAAAGCAAAAATCGGCGCTGGCTCCAAGGTGAATCACTTGAGCTATATTGGCGATGCCACGCTGGGCAAGAACGTCAACGTCGGCGCTGGCACGATCACCTGCAATTACGATGGCATCAACAAATTTGAAACGCACATCGATGACAACGTGTTCGTGGGCTCGAATACCGCGCTGGTCGCTCCAGTGACACTCGGCGAGAACGTCACCATCGGTGCGGGCTCGACCATCACCGGTGACGTACCCAACGGCAATCTCGCCGTCGCCAGAGGGCGTCAACGCAACATCGACAGCTGGAAACGCCCGGTTAAAAAATAACCCTGTGGGAGTCTGCCTGGCAGACGATGCATTAAAAAGGAGCAAGACAATGTGTGGAATAGTCGGCGCGGTTGCGCAACGTGATGTATCTCAGATTCTTCTCGAAGGATTGAAGCGCCTCGAATACCGAGGCTACGATTCCGCTGGCATGGCGCTGATAAGTGTGCAGACCAACGAGATCGATTGCATCAAAGCGATGGGCAAGGTCGAGAAGCTGGAAGCCTCCATGAAACAGCGTCCGTTCGCAGGCCGGGTCGGCATCGCTCACACCCGCTGGGCCACGCACGGCGAGCCGAGCGAGCGCAACGCCCACCCGCATATCTCCGACGATGAAATCGCCGTCGTACACAATGGCATCATCGAAAACTATCAGACCCTGCGCTCAAATTTGCAGGATGTCGGCTATCGGTTTCTGTCAGAGACTGACACCGAAGCCGTGGTGCATCTCATTCATCAGGCGTGCCGAGACGAAGGGCTGAGCCTGCTCGCCGCAGTCAAGAAGACGGTGAAGCAATTGCATGGTGCCTATGGTCTCTCTGTGATCAGCCGCAGCGAGCCGGACAAGATTATCGTTGCCCGCAGTGGCAGCCCGCTGGTGATTGGCGTCGGTATCGGCGAGAACTTCATCGCCTCGGATGCGCTGGCACTTGGTCAGGTGACCGACCGTTTCATGTACCTCGAAGAGGGCGACATTGCGGAAGTAACGCTCACCTCCGTGCGCATCTGGGATGTCAACGACAAGCCCGTGAAACGCAGCATCACCATGATCACCAGCGAGATCGCCTCGACAGACAAAGGCGAATTTGGCCACTTCATGCTCAAGGAAATTTATGAGCAGGCACACGTCATCCGCAATACGCTGAACGGGCGCATCAGCGATACACACGTGTTGGAAGAAGCCTTCGGTGTGAAAGCCAAGGCGATCTTTGACAAGGTGACGAGTGTGCAGATCGTCGCGTGTGGCACCAGCTTCCACGCGGGTCTTGTCACCAAATACTGGCTCGAAGACATCGCCAGAATTCCCTGCCACGTCGACATCGCCAGCGACTATCGCTATCGCAATATCATTGTGCAACCCGGCACCTTGTTCATCAGCATTTCTCAATCCGGTGAGACTGCCGACACACTCGCCGCACTGCGTTTTGCCAAACAGGCTGACTACGTTGGTCGCCTGGCGATCTGCAATGTCGCCACCAGCTCGCTGGTGCGAGAGTCCGACTTCTGCCTGATGACCAACGCTGGCCGCGAAATTGGCGTGGCTTCCACCAAGGCCTTCACCACGCAACTGTGTGCACTGCTGCTGATGACCCTCGTGGTGGCGCGTCGCCATGGCATGACGGACGCCGTCGAGCAGCAGTACGTGCGCGACCTCAACGAACTGCCCGCGCTGGTCACCAAAACGCTGGAGCTGGACCCGGAAATCCGCACACTTTCCAAGGCGCTGCGCGACAAACAGCACGCATTGTTTCTGGGACGAGGAATCCAATACCCAGTGGCGAAAGAGGGCGCGCTCAAGCTCAAGGAGATCTCCTACATCCACGCCGAGGCCTATCCTGCAGGCGAGCTCAAGCACGGGCCGCTGGCGTTAGTGGACGAAAAGATGCCGGTGATCGCGACAGTGCCTAACGATGACTTGCTGGCGAAGGTGAAGGGCAATTTGATGGAAGTCAGTGCGCGGGGCGGCAAGCTGTTCCTGTTCGCGGACGAGAAGGCCGGTTTCGAGAACGACCGCAACTGCAAGGTCGTGCACATGCCGAGTGTGCCCGATGTGCTCAGTCCGATCATCTACACCATTCCGCTGCAGTTGCTGTCCTACCACGTCGCCGTCCTCAAAGGCACCGATGTGGATCAGCCGCGCAATCTGGCGAAGTCGGTGACGGTGGAATAGCCTCCAAGCGACTGACCAATGAGCGAGCCGACATTACCGAACATAGATGAATTTCTGCGCCGCCTGCACCTGGGGTCGGAAGTCTACTATGTCGGGCAGCTCTGCAATGCGTGGCACATGTCCACTACGGGGAGCGACGCCACGACATTTCATCTCGTGTGTCACGGTGAGGCGTGGATCCACATGTCAGGCCATGAGCAGCCCACACGGATGTCAGCCGGTGACATCGCCTTTTTTCCAAACGACGCAGCACACACGTTCAGTGGCCTGCCAAGCCTTCCCGATCAGCCCTTTGACTACAGCAATCCGTTGCCGCTGGACAGCAACGCACCCGGCACCGGTCTGCTGTGCGGGCATCTGAAACTGCCGCTGCACATTCGTCGGCTTCTGCTCGCATCCTTTCCCGACTTCATGTTGATTCGTCCAGGCACGAGCCCCGTCGGTCAACAAATGCGTCATTTGATTGAGTTGATGACGGAAGAGGCGGCGCAGAATGATCTTGCTGTGACTGCCATTCTCGATCGTCTTTCCGATGCGCTCTTCCTTTACGTTCTCCGGCACGCGCTGCACATTGAGCCGAAGATGTCGCCGCTGTTGGCTGCGCTGTCAGATGAACACCTGCGTCTGGCCGTGTTGTCCTTCATCGAAAAGCCGGCCGAATCCTGGACCGTTGAGCGCATGGCCGGGCTGGCCTTCCAGTCGCGCTCGGCGTTCTCCGAACGCTTTACCCAACTCATCAAGATGGCGCCCATGGAGTTCGTCGCCACGTGGCGCATGCAAATGGCCACCGGAATGCTGGCGCAGGGCAAGGCCAACATGCTGGATGTTGCGGCGCGTTGCGGTTACGAATCCGAAGCCGCGTTTCGCAAGGCCTTCAAACGCATCATCGGCGTTCCTCCCGGCAAAGCACGTGGCTGATTCACTGCAGGTGAATCTGGACGATCAGACATAATTCACGGTCCTCCGGTCATGGAGGAGAATCTCTCGGTTCCCGACAATACGCATCAGCAACATGTCGTTGCGAAACCTATTCAAGGAGATCGTTATGAGTTCATTCAAACTGCACACACCTACTACAGCACCGGCCGGATCAGTCACGATTCTGCAGACCGCGCAAAAAGGGCTGGGATTCATTCCCAATCTTTACGCAGGAATGGCGGACGCACCCACTGCACTGCAGGCCTACAAGCAATTGGGGGAATTGCTCGAACACAGCGAGCTGACTCTGGCGGAGCAGCAGGTGGTTCTCATCTCTGCCAGTGTCGAAAACAACTGCGCGTATTGTGTCGCTGCGCATTCGTTTCTCGCGCGCAATCTGGTCAAGGTTTCTGGCGAAGTGATCAGCGCGCTCCGCAACGGCCAACCAATACCCGATGCCAGATTGAATGCGCTTAGCCGACTGACCAGAGCAATCGTGCGCGAGCGCGGCTGGGTTGCAGGAAGCAAAGAGTTGAGCGACTTCTTCGCCGTCGGGTACACCGCACAGAACGCGCTGGAGGTTGTGCTTGGCGTCACCATGAAGACCCTCAGCAACTACGTCAATCACATGACCGACATCCCGCTCGACGCCACGTTTGCAGGAGAGGCGTGGAAGGCGTCATGCAAGAGCGCGGCTGCGTGCGCTCATTGACCCCCAATGTGGGAGCCTGCCTTGCAAGCGATTAGCCTCCGCGCCCAATCGCCTGCAAGGCAGGCTCCCACAGGGCAGGCCCATACGACGGCGCCGCGTGCCGATTGGCGTCAAATCTGAATGCGAGTGCCGAGCTCAGGAAATAGCTGGTTTGAAAAATCGGGATGACCAACCCATGTGCCGCACAATGCTTATATGAGCCTCTCATACAGGCGTGCCCTACTCCGCAAACAGAACACTCGTGCGCCCATTGCGCTGGGCGCTTGAAGATTCGCGAATCACAATTTCTACGTCCTGCCCCAACCGATTAAGGCAGTCGAGCATTTTAGCTTCGCTGATTCCCCGGAACTGTCCCCGCAGCATCCCGGACAACTTTGGTTGCGGCATGCCGAGTATTTCCGAAGCACTGGCCTGGGTCATTCTGGCGCTCTTGATGATCTGCGCAATCCTGCCAGCGAGGCGCGCTTTTATCTGCATTTCGGCGGCGTCAGGATGGCCAAGATCCTCATAGACATTGCCGCTGCTGATTTCAATATTGTTCATTGCGTACCTCCTGCTGCGTGAGCCTGTGCAGCACTCAGTCTTGCGTGAATTAGTTCTCTGTCGGGTTTTGGGGTTTTGATACCGCGCGCCGATTTCTTTTGGAAACAGTGCAGGACATAGACAGCATCGCCAACGGTCACTGTGTAAACAGCCCTATAGGCGTTGCCCATGTAGTCCTCCATGACCTCAAGTACACCAGCACCGTTGAATCCTTTCAGTGGCTTCGACTGTGCGTGCTTTTCGCCATTCTGGGCAAGGTGCAGCGCGTAGCCAAAAACATCTTGAACATCCTCGGGCATGGTTTTCAGGTCACGTTTTGAGGAGCCCACCCAAAATAGGGGCTTTATGAATTCGTCCATGAAATTATACCTATATGGATATTAAGGCAAGGCCATTGAGCGTCCTGCTCGATAGCGTAATCACTCTAAGTATAGGTGGAGTTTGGAATAGCGATGGGGGGAGCGATTAAGTCTTGTACGTCCGCAGTGACCGCAAGCTCTTGTTCATCCGCTTCAGGTGATCCTTCAGCAGCTCCTTGCGGTGGCGCGCCACGCCCATCGCCAGCACGTCGATCACCAGCAGGTGGGCGATGCGAGAGGAGACCGGCGTGAACGCGTGCTGGTCCTCCTCCACGTTCACGTAGATGGGAATGCTGCACAGCTCGCTCAGCGGCGTGCCTTGGGGCGCCAGACCGATCACCGTTGCACCGGCCTCCAAAGCAAGCGTCACGCTCTGGATCAACGCCTTGGTGCGGCCTGACTGCGATATCGCCACCACCACATCCTTCGCGCCGAGCGAGATCGCGGACATCAGCTGAATGTGCGGGTCCGTATACGCGGCAGTGGAGAGTTGCAGACGGAAGAACTTGTGCTGCGCATCCGCCGCCACCGAACCCGACGCGCCGAAGCCATAGAACTCCACGCGGCTCGCATGGCACAGCGTATCGATAGCCTTTTCCAGCACGGCTGGGTCCAGCTGATCGCGCACCGCCAGCAGCGAGCCGATGGTGGATTCGAACACCTTGTTGCTCAGGTCTGCGGCGGTATCCGTATCGTCCACCGAGAACTGCGAGTAACTCGCGGCCGCCCCTAGGTGCTGGGCCAGCTGCAGCTTGAAAGACTGAAAACCATCGAAGCCCAGCGCGCGGCAGAAGCGGAGCACCGTCGGTTCACTCACCTCGGCAGCCGACGCCACATCCACAATGCGCATGTTGATCACGGCGGTTGCGTGGTCGAGAATGAAATCGGCCACCCTGCGCTCCGACTTGCGCAGCGCGTCATGGTGTTCCTTGATCTTGTTGATTGGATTATGCGGTTCCACGCGGAGTTTCCCTGATTCGAAGCAGCCCGCAATATAACAGGAAATACAGAGGTTTAACTACCGGGCGGCAGGGCCCGGGGTTGATAACCCGCCGTGCTATGGCCAGAATGCCAACACCGCCACGCTACGCTCCTGTGGGAGCCTGCCTGCAGGCGATAGGCGGCACCACCCCAACACACCCAGAGATCAGCATTGCCAACACCATACAAATTCCACTTCCACGCCAGCATCGCCAATATCCACGCCGATCTCTGGAATGGCTTGGCGCAGGCAAATCCCAACACGGCCAGCCCCTTCCTGCGCCATGAATTCCTGCTGGCGCTGGAACAAAGCGGCAGCGCCTGCACCGACACTGGATGGCAACCCCATCACCTCACCGTCAGCCAGGGCAGCAAGATCATTGCCGCCATGCCGCTCTACATCAAGAGCCACTCCTACGGCGAATACGTCTTCGACTGGTCCTGGGCCAAGGCCTATGAACAGCACGGCCGCCGCTACTATCCCAAGCTCCTCACCGCCATCCCGTTCACGCCCAGCCACGCCGCACGCCTGCTGATCGCACACGGCGAAGACGCCGATGCCATCACCGCCGCTATTGCGCAGCGCGTGATAGAAGAGGCCAGGCACCTGCGCGCCAGCTCGTGGCACGTGCTGTTCCCCACGCAGGAAGAAAGCGCCAGACTCGCGCAGCTTCCGTCGCAAGACCATGGGCACCACCGCCTCCACCCGCGCATCGCCACCCAGTTCCACTGGTTCAACCGAGGCTACACTTCGTTCGACCACTACCTCGAATCCTTCAACTCCCGCAAACGCAAAAACCTGCGCAAGGAACGCGAGGCTGTAAGTGCCGATAACGTCCACTTCGAACGTTTCAGCGGCAACGCCATCACAGAAGACCTGTGGCAGGATTTTTACCGCTTCTACCAGAACACCTACCAGGTCCGAGGCCAGCACGGCTACCTCACGCTCGATTTCTTCCGCCAACTCGGCGCTACCATGCCCGACAACATTCTCATGATTGTCGCCACCCGCGACGGCCGCCGCATCGCCGCCGCGCTGAGCCTGCGCGACAACACCAAACTCTACGGCCGTTACTGGGGCAGCCTGCAGGAATTCCAGTTCCTGCACTTCGAAACCTGCTACTACCAGGGCATCGAATACTGCATCGAACACGGCCTACAAAGCTTCGACTCCGGCGCGCAGGGCGAGCACAAGATCCAGCGTGGATTTGAACCGATCATCACGCATTCGAATCATTGGATTGCGGATGCTGAGTTTGATGCGGCGGTTGGGGATTTTTTGAAGAGGGAGCGGGAGTATGTGGAGCAGTATCGGGGGGAGGCGGAGGGGTTGTTGCCGTTTAGGGTGGGGCAAGTGTAAAGGCTGCCTATTCATTTATGCTAAATCGGTTTAGAATCCCGTCAATTCAATGAAGAAGTGCGCGATTGCACTAATTCAATGTTGGAGCCAGGCAAGAATCAGCACAATGCCAACGTCACTTTCAATGTTGATAGACCTTCCTCAATCTGCGCTGAACAGCCGCGGCGCCTTTGACCCAATTCTTGATTTGGATACACGCTTATTTATCGATCCGCATTTGCTTAAGCATGAAGATATTCCGGAATTCAGAAATAGCTATATAAGTCTCCAGGCACACTTTCAGCGGATATCAAAGCTGCTCAGTGCAAGTGAAGCCATTAACGATGTGTTCTGGCGAAATGCCGACAAAATGATGCAGTGGTCAGAGGTTAAAGGTCTCTGTATTGGGTACGCGAGCAAGGGAACTTCGGGAAGCGGGATTGGGCCTGAACTTCGACGTCGACTATTGAGCACGGCAAAAGCAATTATTTCCAAAGGCCGTGATGAACCTGAACTATTTGAGCTGGTAGGACTTCTTGAAGAGGATTTCGGCCCAGATCGAATTAGTGATATGAGTGCCAATGTGATCCGTGACGACTTGGTTACTTTTACGAAGCGCATCTATAGAGAGCTTATAGAGGCAGGTGGAACGCCACTAGCAATCGACACGAAAACCGATCTTCCAATTAATCCGTTTACAGATCAGCCAATTCTGTTGGTCCCCATATCCTTATTGAGAGATCTTCCTGTTGCGCTTGATTGGAGTAGCCGAGACATCATCGCGCAACACAACGAAGAGTTGCGACAACGAGTCAACCATATCATTGGCCAGTCTTGGAAAGAAGCAACTCGCGGCCTTAAGAAAGGCGACCTTAAGGAAATATTGCTTGAGAATCCCGAGCTAATTGACGATCTGGTGAAACAGTACGCAGCGAAGGAAGCGCAAAAATATGACTTCGTAAATGATCGTGCTGGGGAATACATCTGGTTTTCCATATCGCGCCAATTTGTCAAAGATAACCCGCTGAGTTTACTTTTGCCGACACATCCGACAACTGATGATGTTTATAAATTGGTTCTTTCGATTTGCGTAAAATTTAAGAATCTCGTAGAAAATAATGGTCTTTGCAAACTTTTCTACAACGAAGATGGCACCGCAAAGCATGAGAGTGCGATTCAGTTAGTCTTTTTTGGAATCTCAGATTCATACTGCCAGGCAAACAAACTTCTGATTGCGCCTGAATCAGACTCTGGTAGGGGACCTGTGGATTTTAAGTTTGGCACGAATATGGAAAATAGCGTGCTCGTAGAAATTAAGAAATCTACAAACACTTCCGGGCTCAAGAAAGGAATAGAAAAACAGCTTCCGGAGTATATGAATGCAGAAGGCTCTAAGCGGGCTGTCTATTTGGTTGTCGATGTTGGGAGTACCCAGGCGGCGATTAATCGACTAAGTGAAATTAATAATAAGATTAACGGGACGGCGATCAATATTCTGAGAGTTGACGGCATTCCCAAAGTGAGTGCAAGTCGGCTCTAATAAGAGATCAGTCGTCCCGTATTGTACGCGTTAGGCCCCACCTTCACCGGAGCACACATGGCATTTGATCTCTCAGAAACGCTTGTCGTTGGAATCTCTGCAACGGCACTCTTTGATTTGACGGAGGCAGACAAAGTTTTTCGGGAAAAATTTGCGAGCGACAAAGAGACGGCAGTCTCAGAGTATCGAGCCTACATGCTCGCACATGAAGACGAGCCGCTTTGTGACGGAACGGGAATGCCGTTAGTAAAAGCACTACTTCAGCTAAACAAATACAAGAAGGAAGGAGACAAGCCGCTAGTGGAAGTTGTCGTTATGTCGCGCAATAGCCCAGAAACAGGCATCCGTGTTTTCAACAACATTCGCGCACAGAGCCTCCCGATATCTCGCCACGCATTCACCGGAGGGGAATCGGTCGTTCGCTACCTTGATGCCTTCGATGTCGACCTATTTCTCACTACCAATATCAATGACGCGCAGCGAGTAATTGACGACGGCAACTGCGCAACCGCGATTGTCAAAGCACCGCCAAGTGACTTGGCATCAATACCAGAAGGGCAGGTGCGAATCGCTTTTGACGGTGACGCCGTACTTTTCGACGACAGCAGCGAGCTCGTCTACAAGGCGGAAGGACTTCAAGGATTTCATGCAAACGAAGACGCCAAACAAGACGTACCGATGCCAAATGGCCCTTATGCTGTCTTCCTTGAAAAGCTCTCTCGACTTCAAAAGAGGCTTCCGTTTGGTGTCGAGTTCTCACCTGTTCATATGGCAATTGTCACTGCCAGAAATGCGCCTGCGGAGATGAGAGTTATCAAGACGCTTCGTCACTGGGGCGTCTATGTCAATGAGATATTCTTCTTGGGAGGAGTTGAGAAAGCCAAAGTTCTCAAGGCATTCCGTCCTCATATTTTCTTCGACGATCAAGATCTTCACCTTGACGCTGCGGCTAAGCACGTTCCAGCAGGAAAGGTTCCGTACAAATCAAACTCGCCTCTCAACGTGAAAGAGTGAGGCACTGCATTACAAGTGTCCCAGCACCAAAATGCCCAATCCCGGCATTCACAAGGTATACTCCAGCCCACCTGTTGCCCAATAACAATACCTGCATGCATCTGAAGGAGCGGGAGAGCGCATGACCAGTACCCCAGTGAACCAGAACCCGGAACAAAGGGCCCGGGATCGCATAGATCGGCAGCTAATCGCCGCCGGATGGCTTGTGCAGAACAAAAACGCCATCAACCTCAACGCAGGCGCGGGTGTTGCCGTGCGTGAATATCAAACTGATGTCGGCCCCGCCGACTACGTGCTGTTTGTGAACAAGCAGGCAGTGGGCGTAATCGAGGCCAAGCCCGAAGATTGGGGCCACAAGATCACCACCGTAGAAGACCAATCCCAAGGCTACGCCAACGCCACCCTGAAATGGGTCAACAACAGCGCCCCATTACGTTTCGTCTACGAAAGCACAGGCGTGATAACCCGCTTCACCGATGGTCAAGACCCCGCGCCCCGCTCCCGCGAAGTGTTCAGCTTCCCCCGCCCGGAAACACTCGTCGACTGGATGGGCCAGGCGACCAAACATGAAGGCACACTGCGCGCTCGCCTGCAGCAGATGCCAGCGCTCAACACCGATGGCCTGCGTGCCTGCCAGATCACAGCCATCACCAACCTGGAGGCCTCTTTCAAGAAGAACAAGCCGCGCGCTCTGGTGCAGATGGCAACAGGCTCCGGCAAAACCTTCACTGCCATCACGTCCACGTACAGGTTGCTGAAACACGCTGGCGCCAAACGCATCCTGTTCCTGGTCGACACCAAGAACCTCGGTGAGCAGGCCGAGCAGGAATTCATGTCCTTCCTGCCGAACGACGACAACCGCAAGTTCACCGAGCTGTATACCGTGCAGCGGCTGAAATCCTCTTTCGTTGCCAAGGACAGCCAGGTCTGCATCAGCACCATTCAGCGCATGTACTCCCTGCTCAAGGGCGAAGAACTCGACGAAGCCGCTGAAGAGACCACCAGCATGCTGGATAAACAGCCGTTGCCAGTGATCTATAACGAGAAGATCACGCCGGAGTTTTTTGACTTCATCGTGATAGACGAGTGTCACCGCTCCATCTACAACCTGTGGCGCCAGGTGATCGAATACTTCGACGCCTACCTGATCGGCCTAACCGCCACGCCGGACAACCGCACCTTCGGGTTCTTCCACAAGAATGTCGTCAGCGAATACGACCACGAAAAAGCTGTGGCTGATGGCGTCAATGTCGGCAACGAGATCTTCGTCATCGAAACCGAGAAATCCAAACTGGGCGGCAAACTCACCGCCAAGCAGCAAATAGAAAAACGGGAACGCCTCACGCGCAGCAGGCGATGGGAAATCCAGGACGAAGACGAAGCCTACACGGCCAAGCAACTCGACCGGGACATCGTCAACCCCGATCAGATCAGAACCGTCATCGAGGCCTTCCACAAGAGCCTGCCCGACATGTTCCCCGGCCGCACGGAAGTGCCCAAGACGTTGATCTTCGCCAAGACCGACAGCCATGCCGACGACATCATCAACATCGTGCGTGAGGAGTTCGGCGAAGGAAATGCGTTCTGCAAGAAGATCACGTACCGTGCAGCAGATGGCCGCAAGGACATCGACGGCAATGTCATCGAGAAAGGCGAAGATCCCAAGTCCGTGCTGGCCCAGTTCCGCAACGACTACAACCCGCGCATCGCGGTGACCGTAGACATGATCGCCACCGGCACCGATGTGCGTCCGCTGGAATGCCTGCTGTTCATGCGCGATGTGAAAAGCCGCAACTACTTCGAGCAGATGAAGGGCCGTGGCACCCGCACGCTGGATGCCGACAGCCTGAAGAAGGTGACGCCCTCCGCGATCACCGCTAAAACCCACTATGTGATTGTCGACGCCATCGGCGTCACCAAGTCCCTGAAGACCGCCAGCCAGCCGCTGATCACCAAACCCGGCGTCTCACTCAAAGACCTGGCCATGGGCGTGATGATGGGCTCGGCCCGCGACGAAGACTCCGTGTCATCACTGGCCGGCCGTCTCGCGCGCCTCGACAGACAACTGGAGGACAAGGAGCGCGCCCGCATCAGCGAGAAGGCAGGCGGCAAACCCCTGTTGCTGATCGTTGGCGAACTGCTCAACGCCATCAACCCCGACGTCGTGGAACAGAAGGCATTGGAAATTGCACAACAGCCCGCAGGCACCGACCCCGGTGACGGTGCTCGCAATCAGGCCCGCGACCAGCTCGTGGGTGTGGCAGCCAGCGTCTTCACAGGTGAATTGATAGACCTGATCGACAGCATTCGTCGCGACAAGGAACAGACCATCGTTCACGATGATCTGGATAACCTGCTGCGTGCCGAATGGGACGGCGACACCACCGACAACGCCAAAGCTCTCACGCAGGAGTTCGCCGACTACCTGAATGAACATCGCGACGAAATCGACGCTCTGACCATCTATTTCCAGCAGCCCGCGCGCCGCTCCGAAGTCACCTACCCGATGATCCGTGCACTGCTTGAACGCCTGCGTCAGGACAGACCCAAACTCGCACCGCTGCGCGTCTGGACCGCCTATGCACATCTCGACAATTATCGAGGCGAGAACCCGATCAGCGATCTTACGGCGCTGGTCGCCTTGATTCGCCGTGTCACGGGACTGGACACAACACTCACAAACTACGCCGCCACGGTACGCCGCAATTTTCAGAGCTGGATCATGCAGCACCACAGCGGCGCGGGTGAAAAATTCAACGAGGAACAAATGGCCTGGTTGCACATGATTCGCGAGCACGTCATAAGCTCCTTCCACATCGAGCGCGATGATCTGGAAATGGCACCCTTCGACAGCAAGGGTGGGATGGGACGCATGTATCAATTGTTTGGTGAAAGGATGGATGGGGTGATTGAGGAATTGAATCGGGAGTTGGTGGCGTGATGCAGAAACTTCCAGTAGGTTGGACTGACACGTCAGTAGGTGAAGTATTCGAGTTCGCTTATGGGAAAGGGTTGGTGAAGTCATCTAGAAAAGTGGGAGGTCAGTTTCCTGTTTATGGTTCAAGTGGAGTTGTCGGATATCACGATGAATTCCTTGTGAAAGGGCCGAAGATTGTTGTTGGTAGAAAGGGTGCCGCCGGGTCTGTCCACCTTTGTCCCGAAAACTGTTGGCCTATAGATACAACATACTTCGTTAATCCAAAAAAAGAAGTAAATGTAAAGTTCGCCTACTATTTTTTGAAAAATCTTCGACTACACCAGTTTGAAACCTCGACGGCCATACCAGGGTTAAATAGAGATGATGCCTATCGATTGGACTTTTGGTTGCCGCCCATCAAAGAACAACATCGCATCGTCGCCAAAATAGAAGAGCTGTTTTCCGAACTTGACAAAGGCATCGAATCCCTCAAGACCGCCCGCGAACAACTGAAAGTCTACCGCCAAGCAGTCCTCAAACACGCCTTTGAAGGTAAACTCACCGCCCAATGGCGCGAAGAAAATAAAGACAAACTGGAATCGCCCGAGCAACTCCTTGCTCGAATTCAGCAGGAACGTGACGTCCGGTATGAACAACAACTACATGATTGGCAAGCTGCCGTTAGCGCTTGGGAGAGATCAGAAGACGGAAGCAAAAAGCCAACGAAGCCGATAGCGCCAAAGACATTACCTAATCTGACATCAAATGATCTAGATCGGCTCGGTGATCTTCCGAGTGGATGGATTTGGGTAAAGCTAGGAAATCTCTCATCCAAAATTACGGATGGGGAGCATTTCAGACCAAAGGTGCAGGAGCAAGGAATTTATTTCCTATCTGCAAAAGATGTCAGAGACTCTGGTGTTTCGTTGGACGCGCCTCTCTATGTCGATAAAGAGACAGCACTAAAGGCAAGATTGAGGTGTGATCCGAAAAAGGGTGACATACTAATCGTTAGCAGAGGCGCCACGGTTGGAAGAATGTGTGTAGTTGATACCGACGAACTTTTTTGCCTGTTGGGAAGCGTCATTTTAGTCAAAGCCACAAGTTGCATTGAGAGCCTTTACTTGTGCTCTGCTCTCAAATCACCCGCAATCAGCAGAGCTGTCGTTTCCTCGTCTGGCGCGACTGCACAACAAGCAATTTATCTTAGAGATATTCAGCATGTTGCAATTCCAGTGTGTGGCGAGCTTGAGCAACTTGAGATTGTTGCTTCAATAAGTCAGCAGATGAGCACAATAGACTATCTTTATCAAGAAATTGAAAATCAGCAGGCTATGTCTGAAATCCTCCGACACGCAATCCTAAAAAAAGCCTTCTCTGGTCAGTTAGTAGCGCAGGATTGCAGCGATGAACCTAGCACTACCATACTGGAGCGAATTAGAAAGGAGACGTCCGTAGAGATGAGCGGCAAAAAAAAAAGAAAAAGCATTGGTGATCAGACGCAATCTCGAGATAACTGAAAAGGAGGTCAAAGCATGAAAATAGCTCACATAGATATCCGAAACTTTCGGAAACTGAAATCATGTCGTGTTGAGTTAGCGGAAGGAAAAACTATTTTCGTCGGCGCGAACAACAGCGGAAAAACGTCTGCAATGGATGCGCTGATAATGTTCTTGAAGAAATCGAAGAGGAAAGAACTATCAACAACCGATTTTACATTATCCAATTGGGCTGCGATAAATAAGATTGGCAATAGCTGGGTCGCTGCCATTGACGAACAGGCACCTGATTTCTCATTGGAAATATGGCGCCCGCATCTGCCTTCGATTGATGTTTGGCTTCAGGTGGATGATGCGCAAATTCACTATGTCAGTCACATACTGCCAACTTTGGATTGGACCGGTGGATTGTTGGGAGTTCGATTAGCTTTAGAGCCGAAGAAGCCGGAAGAGTTGTATAAGCGATTCATCTCTGCATTCGAATCTGCCAAGGCAACAATGAGTTCCCGACCGGTTTCAGGGGGCAAGGGGCTGGCCTCCACACTAAAACTGTGGCCGCAGTCGATGCGTGATTTTTTGGACAGAGAAATGCAAACTTTTTTCTCTGTAAA
This sequence comes from Gammaproteobacteria bacterium, assembly GCA_030654835.1. Lineage (GTDB taxonomy): Bacteria > Pseudomonadota > Gammaproteobacteria > Pseudomonadales > Pseudohongiellaceae > UBA5078. The sequence goes on from JAURWS010000030.1 coordinate 160,977, forward strand.
TGCGTTCATACTTGATCCATCAAAAGTTAATCAACCAAACGCACAAGATATTGCAGATGATGTTGAGCCACTGGAAGGCGACCCGTTCGATGGTCTATTCAAAATAGACATTATCAATGCCCAAAGAGGCTTTTCCGATCCCAACTCGGGGGAGGGAATTAGCAATGCAGACCGACGCCTTTCGTCGCAGCTGCGACAATATTTCGATAACCACTTAGATCCCGCTGAGTTGCCAGACATTACTGATCTGGATGCTCTGGAAGCGATGGAGGCTGCACGTTCGGCTTTCGATGTTAGACTCAAAGCAAGTTTCAGTTCCGCAATTGGGGAATTAGAAGGTCTAAACTACCCCGGCTTCAGCGACCCTCAAATTCTCTTGTCAAGCAAAATGAACCCGCTTGAAAGTCTGAATCATGACTCGGCTGTACAATTCAAAGTTACTAGAAATGATGCGCCCGAAAGTGATGCTTTGTGCTTGCCAGAAAAATACAACGGGTTGGGTTATCAGAACCTGATTTCCATGATATTTAGCCTTATTCGCTTTCGTGATGAATGGATGCGTATCGGAAAAGCAGGGAAGAGAGAAGCTGATGATAGCCGTCCAATTCAACCCCTTCACTTGATGTTAATCGAAGAGCCAGAGGCGCATTTGCATGCACAGGTGCAGCAGGTATTTATCAAGAAAGCATTTGGCGTTCTCAGAAGTCACTCAGACTTAGGGAATAACAAGCAGTTTGTAACACAAATGGTAGTCAGCACACATTCCAGTCATATCGCGCACGAAACCGACTTTGCAAGCTTACGCTATTTCCGCAGACAAAATCCTTCCAGGCCGGGTGACGTGCCTTACGCAACAGTCGTCAATATGACGAACACGTTTGGAGGAAATTCAGATACTGCAAGGTTTGCTACTCGGTATCTGAAAACTACCCATTGCGATCTCTTCTTTGCGGATGCAGTCATTTTGGTTGAAGGGCCAGCAGAACGAATGCTGGTGCCACATTTTATTCGCTGCCAGTATCCTGACTTGGATAGAAGCTATATATCTCTGCTCGAAATTGGCGGCAGCCATGCGCATCGATTATGCCCGCTTATAGATGCACTTGGACTATTGACGCTGGTGATAACCGATTTGGATTCTATAGCTGCGGATACGAGCTCTAAAGTATTGCCGGTGAAAGGCCAGGGTTTTAGGACAGGTAATGACACGCTAAAGAGTTGGATACCAGTTGAAACGATGCTGGACGAACTGTTGAAGGCTTCCTCCGAGAGCAAAGTTGCACGTTGCGGTCGGGTAAGAGTTACATATCCGTGTGAAGTTGCTTTGAATTATCAAGGCAGCGAAGGAAAGGCCATTCCATACACATTCGAAGATGCGCTCGTGTTGGGAAATCTTGGGTTGTTCAAAATCAAGACAGGGACTGCCGGGCTACTTAAGAAAATGGTTGATGCTGTGAACTTAGGAACCCTTAGCGAAGCCTGCGAAGCGATGTTTGAAGCGCTTAAGAGTGGTAGAAAAGCTGAGATGGCCTTGGAGCTGCTTTACACCACGGAGCCAAGCACGCTTCAAACACCACAATACATAACGGAAGGGCTTGATTGGTTAAAAGCCAAGTTAGCTGCAAACGAGCTCGAACAGATTTACACTCCAGCCACCGTGGAGGCTGAGTGATGACGGAGCCTAATTTCGTCAATTCAGTTGATGAAGAAATATATGGCTGCCTTAATTTGAACGCTCCAAGGAGCTTCTTTTTGTTCGCTGGAGCTGGCTCTGGAAAGACTCGATCTTTGGTTGAGGTTTTGAAGCGGTTTCGCAAGGACAACATCCAGCGCTTAAGACTGAATGGGCAGAAGGTTGCCATCATTACTTATACAAACGCCGCTCGTGACGAGATCAATCGGCGCTTGGAGTTTGACCCTGCATTTAGTGTTTCTACAATCCACAGCTTTTCTTGGGAACTAATCAAGTCCCATCAGCAGAACATTAGAGAATGGCTGAAAAGTCATCTTCGAACAGAAATTGGAGAACTAGAGGCAGCCCAAGCTAAAGGTCGTGCCGGTACAAAAGCTGCGGAAGATAGGCCAAGACAAATTGCAGCTAAGACAAGACGATTGGAATCCCTGGATCAGATCAAAGCATTTACCTATAACCCAAATGGCGCAAACACAGGCAAAGACTCACTAAATCACGCGGAAGTTATAAATCTGGCATCAGAGTTTCTGGCAGCTAAACCACTCATGCGGCGAATTCTTATCCGTAAGTTTCCGATACTGTTAATCGATGAAAGTCAGGACACAAAAAGAGAGCTCATGGATGCTTTTTTTGCAGTGCAGAAACAACATGGTGGTGAATTTTCGCTTGGTCTTTTTGGAGACACTATGCAGAGAATCTACTCAGATGGGAAGACTGATCTTGGCCAAAATATTCCTGATGACTGGGTTAAGCCTGCGAAAAAGATTAACTACAGATGCCCGCCACGAGTAGTTGCCCTGATTAACAGAATCCGAGCTGATGTAGATCAACAAATGCAGGAAGTTCATAAATCTGATGGGGATGGTTTTGTTAGGTTATTCATCGTCGATACAAGTACTTTTTTTGATAAAGAAGAATTTGAAAATGCTGTTAGTTTAAAGATGGCTGAAGTCACCGGTGATGATAAATGGGTTGATCATGTGACGGGTAATAAGACCTTAACTCTAGAGCATCATATGGCTGCGTTGCGAGGAGGGTTTTCCGCTTTTTTCGATCCATTGTATGGCGTGGATAGTCTAAGAACGGGGTTGCTGGACGGCTCACTTTCTGGCATCACCTTCTTCTCAAGTAAAATTCTCCCACTGGTTAAAAGCTTTCAGGCGAGCGACCAACTCTCTTTATCGCGGATTGTCACCAGATACTCTGACTTATTGTCGAAAGATAAACTGAAAGCCAGCACCAACCCTAGAGCGGATATAGATACCGCAAAGCTGGCCGTTGATTCACTTTGTGCTTTGTGGAATAAAGACAAAGCACCAACCTTGGTAAGTATTCTCACAGAGATTTATCGAAGTGGGTTGTTCAAAATCCCTGAAAATCTAGGAACAATTGCGGCAAGAAGCGGAGATACCTTTGAGGCTGCTGAAGATGAGAGTGATGTAAATCCGATCATCGATGCCTGGGACACTGCCTTGCAATGTGGATTCAGTGAATTCGAAGAATATGTCCGATATATTTCTGACCAGTCTCGTTTCGGCACACACCAAGGAATCAAAGGATTACAGTTCCCTCGCGTAATGGTGATTTTGGACGATGAAGAGGCGCGAGGTTTTCTGTTCAGCTACGACAAATTGTTCGGAGCCGCCGAGCCATCAGCAAATGATCTAAAGAATAAATCTGAGGGAAAGGAAACAAGTGTTGATCGAACCAGGCGACTCTTTTATGTAACTTGTAGTCGAGCTGAGGATAGTCTGGCAATTGTTGCCTACACAAAAGATCCGAAAAAAGTTAAAGGATATGTTCTAAAACAAGGCTGGTTTGCGGAGGAAGAAATAATTCCCTGTGATTTAGGCATTGTGCCATGACTATCAATCCCGCCAATCAGCTCAAAGAGAGGTCTCCGAAGAGCCAATTCGGAAGCATTAGTAGCAATGAGGGGCAAGTATGACCATCGAGCGTAATTTGGAATATCTGCGCTCACTGCTGCGCGAATTGTTGCATTTGACTCACGAAACTGAGTGGGTGGAGTTCAAGCACAACAACGAAGAGCCAGTGATGATCGGCGAATACATTTCCGCATTGGCGAATTCTGCCGCACTTTATGGCAAGAAGTGCGCCTACATGGTGTGGGGCATTAACGATTCTGATCAGAGGGTGTTGGGTACAACATTCAGACCCAGCACTACTCGATACAAACAACAAGAATTGGAAAGTTGGTTGTTGCAAAAGATTGCCCCAAAGATCAATTTTCGCTTTTATGAATTTTTCACTGATGATGAGTTGCCAGTGGTTATTCTGGAAATTCAGGCGGCGACTCATACGCCAGTGCAATTCGACGGTGCCGAGTTCATTCGAGTGGGATCGAACAAAAAGAAGTTTCGCGAATTTCCTGAAAAGGAACGCGAGTTGTGGCGGGTGTTTGACCGGATTCCGTTCGAACAACAAATCGCTGCTGCGGCAGTGAGCATTGAAGATATTCTCAAACTGCTTGATTACCCGACTTACTTCGATCTGCTGGAGCTTCCACTGCCTGAGGGGCGAGAGGGCATTCTCAGCGCTTTGCAGGCAGACCAATTGATCCACCCTTCGGATGCGGGTTCGTGGAATATCACCAATTTGGGCGCCATTCTGTTTGCCAAACAACTCTCCAACTTTCAGCACCTGGCTCGTAAGGCTGTCCGTCTGGTGCTTTACAAGGGTGATGATCGCTTTGAGACTATTCGAGAGCTGGAGGGCAAGAAAGGGTATGCCATCGGCTTTGAAGGTTTGATTGATACGTTGAAAACTTTGCTGCCCTCTAACGAGGAAATTGGCAAAGCGCTGCGCAAGGAGGTTCCGATGTACCCGGAGTTGGCGCTGCGCGAACTCGTGGCCAATGCAATTATTCATCAGGATTTTAATCTTACCGGCACCGGCCCGATGATCGAAGTGTTTGCTAATCGCATTGAGATCACTAATCCTGGCACACCATTGGTTGCAACAGATCGTTTTCTTGATAGCCCGCCGCGTAGTCGCAACGAGGGTCTGGCTTCGTTGATGCGTCGAATCGGTTTTTGCGAGGAGCGTGGCAGCGGTGTAGACAAGGTGGTTCATCAAACGGAAATCTATCAGCTACCTGCACCGATATTTGAAGCCTTTGAAGAGCATACCCGCTGCGTACTGTTTGCCTATCGTGAATTCAGGGATATGGACAAGGAGGAGAGGATCAGAGCCTGTTATTTGCATTCGGCTTTGAAATACCTGAATCATCAGCCAATGAATAACACCAGCTTACGTGAGCGTTTTGGTGTTGATACCAAGAACAGTGCCATGGTCAGCCGTATCATCAAACAGGCAGTAGAAGTGAGAGCAATTCGGCCTTACGACGAGTCGGCGGGCACGAAGGCCATGCGCTATGTGCCTTGGTGGGCGTAGCCCGAATTTGCTTGACCGTTGCTTGATCGAGCGGCCGGTGTAGTTGCGCCGCATTGATAGACATTTTTTGAGAAATTGCCAGTTGTTCCAGACGAACACCGAAAGCATCGTAAAGTGAAGGGCCTTCTGAAAGCCACGAAATATCAAGGGGTTATAGAGCCAATAGGAAAGGTTTGGCGAATATCTAAACCCGATTCCTAGACATTTTTTAGATATTCCCCATGGTGAGAAATTGAAGCGTTGGGCGGGAAGAACGTGCAATTACATGTCGTCAGATAGCAACTTTATACGCCTCGTTGGTGATATGGCGCATAAAACGACGAAATGGACTACCGACAATATTTACTTATAAAACAGCAGGATAAAAATGTTTGATTCAGCATTATTCAAAAAAGCACAGGTTTTTATGCGCTCTTTATGCGCCTTTTATGCACCTTTGGTGCGCAGAAATATCGATTTGCTTGACCGTTGCTTGATCGAGCCGCCGCTAAATCAGGCTGGCAGAACCAAATACTTTTAATAAACAGTAAGTTGAGAGCGCGAATTTGCTTGATTGATAGCTGTCGCAACTGAGCAAAATCAATAGGCATTTCTAGATATTCCCGATGGCCACTGCTATCGCAACCGTACAAGTAACCGATCAAGTACCGTACAAGTAACACGTCCACAGAACCACTACCAAGGAACCCAATGACCACCGCCCCCATCATTTCCAAAGTCTGGAGTTTTTGCACCACCTTGCGCGACGACGGTGTCGGCTACGGCGACTACCTGGAGCAACTCACCTACCTGATCTTCCTGAAGATGGCTGATGAGTATTCCAAACCGCCCTACAACAGGAACGTCGGCATTCCCGAGCAGTACAGCTGGGCTTCGCTGAAGAGCAAGCGCGGCGCCGAGCTGGAGGTGCTCTATGTGGAACTGCTGCGCGCGCTGGGTGTTCAGAAGGGCATGCTCGGTCAGATATTTACCAAGGCGCAGAACAAGATTCAGGACCCGGCCAAGCTCTATCGCCTGATCGACATGGTGGACAGCACGCAGTGGGTGATGATGGGCGCCGACGTCAAAGGCGACATCTACGAGGGCCTGCTGGAGAAGAACGCAGAAGACACCAAGTCCGGCGCTGGCCAGTATTTCACTCCGCGTGCGCTGATCCGCGCCATGGTGGAGTGCATGCGTCCGGAGCCGGGCAAGACGATTGCCGACCCTGCCTGTGGCACGGGCGGTTTCTTCCTCGCGGCCTATGACTTCCTGACCAGCCCCGACAACTTCAAATTGGACAAGGCGCAGAAGACGTTTCTGAAACACGAAACTTTCTACGGCAACGAGATCGTCGCCAACACGCGCCGCATGTGCCTGATGAACATGTTCCTGCACAACATCGGCGAGATCGATGGCGACAGCATGGTGTCCCCGAACGATGCGCTGGTCGCCGCGAGCCCGAAGAGCTTCGACTACGTGCTGGCCAATCCGCCCTTTGGCAAGAAAAGCTCGATGAGCTTTACCAACGAGGAAGGCGAACAGGAAACAGATGATCTGACCTACAACCGTCAGGATTTCTGGGCCACTACTTCCAACAAACAGCTCAACTTCGTGCAGCACATTCGCAGCATGTTGAAGACGACTGGCAAGGCAGCGGTAGTTGTGCCGGACAACGTTTTGTTTGAAGGTGGCGCTGGCGAAATCATCCGCAAGAAGCTGCTCGAAAATACCAACCTGCATACCATCCTGCGTTTACCCACTGGCATTTTCTATGCGCACGGCGTCAAAGCGAATGTGCTGTTCTTCGATAACGAACCAGCCAGTCCTAAACCGTGGACGAAGGAAGTGTGGTATTACGATTACCGCACCAACATTCACCACACGCTGAAGAAAAAACCGCTGCGCTTTGAAGACCTCGCGGAATTCGTCAAGTGCTACAACCCGCAGAACCGCCACAAGCGCAAAGCTACTTGGGATGCTGAGAAAAGTCCGGAAGGCCGTTGGCGCAAATTTACTTACGAAGAGTTGATTGCGCGGGACAAGACAAGCCTTGATGTGTTCTGGCTCAAAGACAAAAGCCTGACTGACCTCGACAATCTGCCAGAGCCGGATGAGTTGGCGGAAGAGATAATCGAGAATCTGGAGGCGGGGCTGAATAGTTTTAGGGAAGTGTTGATTGGGTTGAGGCGATCATGAGGCCACAACTCTAAGATGATCGAATACAAAACAGGCGACATCCTTCGTGAAGATGCCGACGCAATTGTCAACACAGTGAACTGTGTCGGTGTGATGGGGCGTGGTATTGCGCTTCAGTTCAAGAAGGCCTTCCCCGAGAATTTCAAAGCCTATGCTGCCGCATGCAAGAATGCGGTCGTTCAACCAGGGAGTATGTTCGTATTTGAGATTGGACGGCGGACCTCTCCGCAGTTCATCATCAATTTTCCAACCAAGCGCCATTGGCGTGATGCCAGTCGAATGGAGGATATCGAATCCGGGCTCTTTGCCTTGAGGGAAACCATTCGCCAGTACCAGATCAAAGCGATTGCCATCCCGCCGCTGGGCTGTGGACTGGGAGGTCTCGACTGGGTAGACGTCAGGCCACGCATTGAAGCGGCATTGAGCCCTCTTTCTGACGTCAGGGTTATCGTGTATGGGACTAAAGGAACACCACCGGCCAGGTCGCTGTGATCAGAGGAGTGATTTGCAATTGGGTCCATTAGTGCAAAACACTGCCCCTTGATGAGAAGTCCAGTAAACCAATCCCTACTAATCTACAAACAAATTAGTAGACCTCCCCCAGACATCGTTACTATACTAATTCCTACTAATCCATCACCAATTTAGTAGAAAAATGCGCCTGCCACAATCAGCCCCGTCGCTAAGAGCCAGTATGAAATCGCTGACTCCTGCCCGGATGGTGGAGTTGCTGCCCCACATGACGCCTCTCCCGAGCGGAAAGTATCTGCATTGGGACGAACTGCGGCGGCGGCCTGCGCCGGAGGGCCTGAGCCACGCCGAGTGGTGGGCGGCGGTTGCCCTGTCGCGAAAGCCTCTTGTCCAGCCGTTGCCGCTGCTGGACAAACAGGGGCAGCCCTTCGTGTTTGCCACACCGTCCCCGGTCACCATCGATTTGCATCACATTGACCGTGATGCAGCAGGCCAGATCCGCAGTGCGGGCACGGCATTGCAGTCGGATTCACACCGTTTTTTGATCAGCTCGCTGATCGAAGAGGCCATCACATCGAGCCAGTTGGAAGGCGCTGCCACGACGCGCAATGTGGCGGCTGCCATGCTGCGCAGTGGGCGCAAACCGCGCGACCATAGTGAAAGAATGATCTTCAACAACTACCGGGCCATGGAGCATCTGCGCTCCTTGCGTAACGAAAAGCTGACTCCGGAGCATGTTCTGGCCCTGCACCGGATGCTGTCGGAAGACACATTGGATAACCCGCAGGATGTGGGCTGCTACCGCCGCAGTGATGATGTTCATGTCGTCGATGTCCGTGACAATACTGCCCTGCATGTGCCGCCCACGAATACCGAGCTACCCGAGCGCATGCAGCGCCTGTGCGACTTTGCCAATGCAGATGAGACTGCTCAGCCCTTCATCCATCCTGTCGTACGCGCCATCCTGCTGCACTTCATGATTGGCTATGACCACCCCTTTGCCGACGGCAATGGGCGAACAGCACGCGCGCTGTTCTACTGGTCCATGGCGCGCAGTGGCTACTGGCTGATGGAATACACTTCGATCAGCCACATTCTGCGTATGGCACCAGTGAAATACATGCGCGCCTATCTGCACACTGAAACGGACAAGAACGACACCACTTACTTCCTGCTGCATCAGTTGCAAACCATTCGCCGTGCCATCGCCGCCCTGCATGAGTACGTGGATCGCAAGGTGCGCGAGCAGAGGGAGACACAGAATTTGTTGGCGACCTCCATGGCCTTGCGCGGGCGCTTCAATCACCGCCAGCTGGCGCTGCTGGATCACGCGCTGCGCAATGCCGGGGAGGCTTATCGGGTCGACGCTCACCAGCGTTCCCATGCGGTGGTTTACCAGACGGCGCGAAGTGATTTGCTGGCGCTAGCAGAATGGGGCCTGTTGGAAAAAACCAAGCAAGGCAATGCGTATGTGTTTTATGCTCCTGCAGACTTGCGCGATCGTTTAAGTAATCTGACAGGAACCTGAGTGGAAAACAGGAGGTACCGTGATACTCGAAGTCGCAGTTCTCGACATAAAGCCTGGTATGGAGTCTGACTTCGAATCAGCCTTTGCACGCGCCCAGCAAATCATCTCCAGCATGCCCGGCTACATTTCGCACGAATTGCAGCATTGCCTGGAGAAGACAACCCGCTACATTCTGCTGGTCAATTGGGAAACGCTGGAGCATCACACGGTGGGTTTTCGTGAGTCACCGCAGTATCAGGAATGGCGTTCCTTGCTACACCATTTCTACGATCCTTTCCCGTTGGTTCAGCACTATGAGTCGGTATTCAACAGAGCAAATTCTGGACGCGTTGATTGACTGGTCGTCAATGGAGCTCTGTAAAAGGCAGCAATCGTTTTGTGGTGCTATTCTTTCAGTGCTGTAGAAATTTAAGGATATGCCTTGAATGATGTAGGGATACTGCAAACATGAAAACTGAACTCATACATAGTCTGACCGACACCTTTGAAGGGCACGCCCAACAAACTGAAGGCGGTATCGAATACTGGCTGGCCCGAGACCTTCAGCATCTGTTGGGCTACAGCAAGTGGGATAACTTTGTTGGTGTCATATCCAAGGCCAGAACGGCGTGCGAAGTCTCTGGCCACAAGGCGCTCGATCATTTTGCCGACGTCGGCAAAACGATCCAAATGCCCAAAGGCGCAACTAAAGAAGTCCCCGATATTATGCTCACCCGCTACGCCTGCTACCTGATTGCGCAGAACGGTGATCCCAAGAAGCCAGAAATCGCCTTTGCCCAAACTTACTTTGCCATCCAGACCCGTCGCGCCGAACTGATCGAGCAGCGCTTGCTGGAAGCTGAGCGCCTCAACGCCCGCAAGAAACTCAGTGCCACTGAAAAAGAACTCTCTGACGTCATCTTCGAGCAGACCGGTGGCACCGAGAACTTCGCACTCATCCGCAGCAAAGGCGACTATGCGCTGTTCAATAAAAACACGCAGGCCATGAAGGCGCAGTGGAAGGTGCCGGACAGTCGCCCTTTAGCTGACTTTGCGCCGACCATCATTCTCAAGGCTAAAGACTTCGCCGCTGAAATCACCATCTTCAACGCGGCATTCGTCCGGAGTCCCTGTCACCCGCCGAAGATGTGAAGAAGGTTGAACGAAGACTGGCTTCAGAGGAAAAGAAGTCGCTGAAGAATCCTGATGCGCTGACGTCGGATGACTGATGTCCTGGAGTTATGCCTCATGAGTCATAAAGAGGCGCATAACTGCTGCAAAGACGTGTCAGCAATAATTGCATTATAAAACAATTAGATAGAAAGATAGCATCCTACATCACGGGTAAATCATACGGGTGCATATTCTGCCCCTGACCGATCACCACACTGGTCTGCCCAACTCCCAGCGTCAGCTCATAAACCTCCCCCGGCACCGTCAGTTCTGGAACGCCCTTGAAGTTGCGGCCGCTCACGCGCAGCAGACATTCGCACAGGTTGATGGACGTGCCGTCTTCGCGCACATGGGTGAGCTTGGCGGTGAAGTCCGTGTCCACGGCGCTGGTGGACGCGAACAGCTTCAGCGTGACGGGGCCGCTGATTTCCATGTCCTGCTCGAGGGGCTGCGACGTGTAGACCAGCACATCCTGCCGCGACTCGATGGCGGCCTGATCCATGGGGCCGGCGCGCATGCCGGGTACGTTCAGTCCGCCGATAATGGCACCGCCCAGTGTCGGCACCGGGTTGTGCGGGTCGTAGTTGAAGCGATCGCTTGCGGGCGTTTGGGCTTGTTGCGGCGGCTGGGTCAGCAGCGCGCCGTCACCGGCTGCGGAGTTGGCGTTGCCTTGGCTGTGCATATAGAGGCGCCTGCGCTGTTACTGGTTCCTCACTGCTTCCATAAGCGCCTCACGATTACTCTCGAGTAATTGCTCCACGCTGGTTGCCGGCCGACCGGCCAAGAGTTCAACCGCATTGCTTGTCACATCAAACGAGTTGAAGCCAGCAATGGCACCGGCGGCCTGAGGTTCACCGCCCGCACCTTGAATCAATTCGATCGGGCGCCCCGTGATCTGGCTCGCGATGCGGGCGATGTCGCTGCGCAACACAGCGGTGGGGCCTGTGATGTTGTAAATCATGTTTTCATGCCCCGGCATGATAAGCGCACCTGCCGCAGCTGCTGCACAATCTTCACGAGTGACAAATGCTGTCGGAATTTCGTCGGGCTGAACTACGACCTGGCCGGCCGCCAGCATGCGTGCGGCCTGTCCAACGATTCCGTCAGCGTAGAGTTGATTACGCAGTATCGTCCACGCCACTCCGCTGTTCCGAAGAATGGTTTCCGTCTCGCGGTGCATGGCCGCAGACTGTGCGGCTTCGTCCATATTCTCGGCATCGACGGTTGAGGTGTACACAATATGTCGAACTCCTACCTGAACCGCCGCATCAATCGCGTTCTTGTGCAGTTGCGGCCGATTATCCGGACCGGCACTGATACTTATCAGAAGCAATCGCTCACCACCTTCGTAGGCCGCGGGTAACGACTCTGGTTGAGTAAAATCACCAAATCGCGTCGCCGCTCCGAGTTGAGCGTATCGGGAGAGCTCATCTGGTGTCCGGCTTACCAGGATCAGATCCTGCGGTGGCACACCACGGGAGAGCAACTCTTCTACGACCATCGATCCGACTTGTCCGGACGCCCCCGAAACAATGATTCGTGAGCGATCGCTATCTGCTGCATATGCGGGCGACCAGGGAGAAAACAGAAGTACTGCGACTGCCATCGACAATGCTGCCATAAGGATGACGCTGCGGTTATGGATTTGTCTCGAGAGTGTTCGAATTTCCTGAGTCATGATTAGAATTCCTGTTTACTTATAGTGATATGAATTTTGGAATGTCACCTGTCTGTTGTGATTTCTGCCTGACCGTCTACAAGAATGATTTGCTCCTTCCGTGGAAAATTGCACTTCGCGTACACTCAACTGGGGGCGGTAGGAGTTGCGACGTTTACAACAATGCCTGCGTCTTCACTTTCAGGAATTTTTCCCGGAGACATACAGTTGCTGTTACGATATCTGCGTCCCAACCACAACACCAACACCAACCACGCGGCAGACACAGGAACCATACTGAAGGCAAGACCGCTCACGCCCAGCCCGAGCCATCCCATCCATGTATAGGACCACGCACCGACCTGATCACCAACACGATAGACGAACGTATCATTGAAGTTCTTCGCCTTGTATTTTTCTGTTCGTGGCAGAATCGTGTAGAGAACCTCCCGTGCTGGACGCTGGATTGCGTAGTTGCCCGCGCGACGCAATATCTGAAGCACCACCAGCACCGTTAAGGCGGGCGCCACCCCGAGAATGCTGAATCCCACCAAACTGACGACGGGCAGGAATGCAAGACTGAATCCGATGCCCATCCACTTGAGCAGCCGTCCCGTAAGAAACAGTTGAGTCACGAGGGTGATGATGTTGACAATGAGATCGATGTTCGCAAATAGCCGGGTACGTACGCTGGAGTCCTGCGATGCTCCATTCACGATCTCTGCCTGCATGAAATAGAGATAGGTGGAAGTAATCGTGAACATCAACATTAGTACTGCAATTCCAATCAAGTAGGGAGACTTCAGGACATCAACGACTCCTTCAAAAACACCGCCGCCGATAATCTCCGATTGCTTGGCGGCCACTGCCTTGATCACGTCGGATTTCTGTTCGTTGGTGGGTTCCACGTTTCCATCGTTGGAGCTGGGCGTAGCCAGGATCGAATTACGTTCCAGATTTCCCGAATCCTCCATCTCATCCCGCAGCGCGGCCAAGGCAAGGCTCTCTTCCGATTTCTCCAGCCTGTTTGATACGCGCGCAGCGGCTTCCAACAGCAGCGCGGAAACCAGCAATAAATTCATTGGACCGAGCACCGATACAAGCGCTGAGGTAATGGATGACCCCATGATCGCACCCGCCGTACCTCCGACCGCAAGGATGCCGAACAACCGCTTGCTCTGAGCAGAGCGGTAAAGGTCAGTCATGAAAGACCAGAACACCGAGATCACGAACAGGTTAAATACGCTGACCCAGATAAAGAATATGCGACCAATCCAGATGCGGTTCTCTTCCGAAATCAATTGAAATAATGTAAAAAAGAGCACGAGATTGACAATGAAAAAGCGGTAGATGAGTGGCACAAACTGATTTCTGGGCAGCTTTCTTACCAGAGCTGAGAACACAGGATGAATGAGCAGCATGCCCAACAACGTGCCGGTGAATAGCCAAGCCAGGTTGTCGACGCCACCCGCGACTCCCATCTCGTCGCGGATTGGACGAAGGATATAGTACGCGCACAACAGGCAGAAATAGTAGGCGAAGGACCAGCCAAGTGCGGCCTCTTCGCCCTCTCGCAGATCTACAACACGGTCCAACAGCACTGCAAGTGTTCTTTTTTTCATAGGGCGGTCCAGTCAAAGAAAGATTGGGACGTTAACGAGTCGGCTCGCATCGGTGAGAGGCGATGCTTCCAACGTCGTGGAAATCTGGCAGCTTCAGCCGTCGAATACCTGACGAAAAGTGAACTTTTAATCCAGAAAAAGTGAAGACGGCAGGTTGTGCGGCGGTAGCATGGGAATTTCGACTAAAATCTCAGCGGATTGATTTCTGACTGACACAAATGGGTGTACATCATGGGCAGCAACGCGAACAGTGATAACGAACGTGCAACCTTCTTCCGTCTGGACCGTTGGGTTGTGCACCCGCAGCGTAATGAGCTCGTTTGTCTGGACAGTGGGAAGCGACACTCGCTTGAACCCCGATTGATGCGCTTGTTGTGCCTTTTGGCGACGGCCCCACAGAGAGTCTTCAGTCGCGATGAGTTGATGAGCCATCTCTGGCCACGGGTCATTGTTAATGAAAACTCTCTGACCCGCGCCGTCGCGGAACTGCGCAAGCAACTGAACCATGCGGGTATAACGGACAAGCTGATTCAAACTGTACCCAAGATCGGCTACCGTCTGGCAACAGAGTACCAGGTGCAGGATTACATAACGGAGTTGGAGAAATCAGATTCTTCGCATCAATGGACTCGGTCAGCCGTCTTGACTGCAATTCGCTCTAGTGTCATGTCGTTGACGGGTATGGCAACTGCGGTGCCTTTGGTTGTTGGCGCAATTATTGGCGTAATGCTGCAGATGCAGAGTCCATTTGAGCAGCAACACACGCCAACCAGATTTACCGCAGCCGACATCAACCTCAGCGGCCAAGCTGCCTTCAACGCATTGGTTACTGGACGGCAGGTGGGTGCACCCGAGCAGACCAACGTGAACGGTGAGGCTGGTGAATTTGCAGACGTAGGTTCTCTTGGTGCATTTCAACCAGTGGTGTCGCATGACGGTGATCTATTCGCCTATATCCACTACAACGAGCAGGGTTCAAGTCTGGTAGTTGGATCAACCCAACTGCCCGGCTCTACAATCACTGTGTTCACGACTCAGGACTCCATCTACAACCTGCAATGGTCGCCAGCCGACAGAGCATTGCTCTTCGCGCACACTCCTCGCTTGTCATCGGCGTCGCTGGTACTAGCTGAGGACCAGGCCATGGTGGTTCTATTCGATCTGGAAAATTTCACAACCAGAATTATCGACAGACCTGCGGCAACAACCGAAAACCACGAAGACGCCGACCATCAACGCCACTCCAGCTGACAGCACTGACTTCTATCTGTATTTCACCCAAGTGCTCGACCAGTTGGCTGCTCTCTCTCAAAAGGAACAGATGGGGTATTAACCCCCCATCGCCATCTCCAAATAAGACAACCTCTCCACCCCATGCCATATCTCCTGCCGCGACTCGATAGCGGCCTGATCCATGGGGCCGGCGCGCATGCCCGGCACGTTTAGTCCGCCGATCATGGCACCGCCCAGTGTCGGTACCGGGTTGTGCGAGTCGTAGTCGAAGCGATCGCTCGCGGGCGTTTGGGTTTGTTGCGGCGGATGAGCTTGGGGGTGGGTTTGGGGTGCGCTCTTGTTCTGGTTTTTGAGTCGATTCAAGGGAAGGGCTGCGGCCCACACAACCGTGAGTTTCGGCAAGAACTAAAATCATGACTACACTTAATGCCAGAAGTGCTGCAGATGCATAGACTGGTATTTTTAGCCGACAAAAGTATGGCGTTTTATATGGCTAAGGAGTAGGCTGCCCATGACATCAAGTCACTTTGATTGGGACGAGGACAAGGATAGGGTCAACCAGGAAAAGCACCGTGTGCCCTTCCAGTTGGCTCAACGTGCCTTCTCTGATCCACAGCGCGTAATCGCAAAAGATGTCGAGCATAGTCAGAGCGAAGATCGCTTCTACTGCTTTGGCATGGTCTATGGTGGTGTTCTTACGGTCCGGTTCACTTATCGAGACCAAATAATCCGCATCTTCGGCGCGGGCTACTGGCGCAAGGGCAAGGCTGTTTATGAAATCGAAAATCAAATACACAGATGAGCCGATCGGCGAGATAGCGATAGTTCCCAACTTTCTGCCTTCACCAGAGGAGTTGGCTTTTCGAGAGGAGGGCGTAAAAGTCACTTTGGCGCTCAGCAAGAAAAGCGTGGAATTCTTCAAGACTGAGGCATCGAAACACCACACGCAGTATCAGCGAATGATACGCAGGCTGCTCGACAGTTATGTAGAAGCTCAGGAGAAGTCTGTGGCGAAGAAATCATGATTACACTTAGTGCCACAAAGGCACGCGCGATGACCGAAAATCAGTACAGATTTAATGAAAACAAATTATGACTGTTGATTCGCTAAAAGTGCGTGGCCAATGCCGCTGTGGCAAAACGCAATTTGAAATGACGTCCACGCCGTTGATCACGATGGCGTGTCATTGCACTGGATGCCAGAAAATGACGTCCAGTGCTTTCAGCCTGAGCTCGCTGTTCCCAAGCGCCAGCTTCGCCATCACATCGGGAGACCCCGTTATCGGTGGTCTGCACGGCAGCACACGCCATTATTTCTGCGACCACTGTATGAGTTGGCTATTCACACGCCCGGAAGGGATGGATGACTTCGTCAATGTGCGCTCAACCCTGCTGGAAGATTCTCAACACTACAAACCGTTTATTGAAACTTATTTGGATGAAAAGCTTGCGTGGGCTGTGACAGGAGCAGTACACAGTTTCAACAAGTTCCCTCCGCAGGAAACCTTCCCGAAATTGCTTCAGGAGTTTGCTGAGCAACAGTAGGGTTAATGTTAAATGGGGCAAGTGCCTCTGCCGAGTTCTGTCATGCAACCAACACTGCGCTCATCGCGTCTGATTCTCCGTCCGTATACTCTCGACGACGCTGCTCAAGTTCAACGCCTCGCGAAGGCTATTGCACGGAAGCAGTCCGCTGCCTCATCAATTTCGCGATCGAGCAATTGGGGATGACCAGAATTGTGGCCCGATGCCTTGCCAGAAATCCGGTGTCTGCGCGAGTCATGGAGAAGGCCGACCTCACGCTGGAGGGCTGTCAGCACCGGCACGTTTTGAAGAATGGGGTTTATGAAGACATATTGCTTTTGGGTTGGTCCTGCCTGGGCGGGGCGCGACCTGAATGCGCTACCGGACTCCCCCGCTCCCTCGTCGCTCTTATCCCTTCACAAAAACACTCGGAGACACCGCAAAGCGTTGCGCCAGTTCTTTGATCTGACGAACATTCAGCGCACGTTTGCCAGACAGAATTTCCGACACCACGCCCTGGCTCCCCACCTCCGGCAAGTCCGACTGCCCCAGAGCATGTTGCGTCATGAGAAAGCGCAGAACCTCGGCGGGTGAAGTGTGAGGCACGCGCCACTTCTCTTCGTAGTCACTGATCAGCTCCCCGAGAGTCGCCAGCAGGTCCGCGAGAGGATGATCTTCGTCGGCAACCCCTGCATCCAGTAAGGAGTTCATCGCGACGACAGCCCGACCATAATCTGCTTCGTTACGAATCGAGCGCAGGGGTACCTGTGCACACAGCGCCGAGTAATGATCAATGAGATCTTTGAGAACTAGCATCGTTGGGCCTCCAGTGGTCGTACTGCGAATGTGTGAACACATGCCGCACGTAGAGTTTTTGCTGATTGAAATGGATTGCGGCAATTACACGGTACTTGTTTCCACCGATATTGAAAACGTAAAAATTCTTGACTCGATCCACCGAGTTGAACGCCGCGCGCAAATCGGCAAACGAGCAGAATGCGGTGCATTCAATTAACCGACGCCACGCCTGCAACGGCAGGTGAGCATCGGGATTTGCAGACGCGAAATCCAACAACATCCTGTTGCTGATCAAGTGCATGTAATTCTTCTTTAGGCGGCCAGATATCTCATTATGAGATATCTGGCAAGCTTCCTTGTTTGCTTAAGCAACAGTATAGATGGCAATCGAGGGAGCGACTTTCTCGGGCTCTGAATACCCATTAAGAGCGTTGTACGAGCAGAGCGTAATCAGACTGCGAGAGACTGATAGCTGAGTGAAAATGCGATCATTCACGAATGATCCGTATCCCGTGCCGAGTGATGCACTTCCTGCCGCGCCATCACCCCATGCGCATCGATGATGACTGAACCCTTGCTGTCAGGCACATACAAAGCAGGTGCGAAGATCTCAAACACAGCCTATTATTGAATCGTTGTTATTCGCGCCACCACTGGACGGTGAGACCGGTTACCCGCGAAGCTAATTCGGTGGAACAGACCTTCATCGTGGATGTAAGTCGTACAATTAGCCCGACCTTCCCGGAGTATTAAATACACTACGCCAGAGCTGCCAAGGCGAACAAGAGCCCACCCATGCAAAGACGCCAATTCCTCAAACATTCAGCAGCACTGCTCGCCGCAATTCCGGTCAGCTCGGCGCTGTCATCTGAAAACACTGCCGCGACACTTGGCACAGGCAGCGCGCAATTTTCGCCGATCATCGCGAGCGCGGACCGGATTATCGAGATGAATGTCTGCACGCGGCCGTTTCGTGCCCAAGGGCCGCGCATTGAGACCGAGCGGATGCGCCGCAAAACGGTGGTGCACAATTACGGCCACGGGGGCAGTGGCTGGTCATTGTCCTGGGGTAGCGGATTGTTGGCAGTGGAGATGGCGAAGACAACCGGTCAGCAGCAGATTGCTATCGTCGGCTGCGGGGCCATAGGGCTGACGACAGCGCTGGTTGCGCAGCAGGCCGGGCTGAAAGTAAGCATCTATGCGAAGGAGCGATTTCCGTTCGTGCGTTCCTACTTCGCAACCGGAGCCTGGACACCGGCTTCGCGCATTTGCAGCAGTGAGCATGCGTCAGACTTTGCTGAGCGCTGGGAGTCGATGGCGCGCTACTCCCATCGCCGCTTTCAGTCCTTGCTTGGTGTGGCAGGTGATCCTGTTGAGTGGCGCGACATGTACAATTTGTCCAATGCGTCGATCACTTCGAATGAGATGCGTGGTGGGAGAGGGGAGCCGAGATATCCGGATTTCGAAAAAGAATTGATAAAGGATATTACGCCGCAAGCGGTAGAGCTCAGCAATCAGCCACATCCATTTCCTGTCCGCTATGTCACTCGCGCACCCTCTTTGATTTTCAATATTGCCGCTTACTCGCGTTTGCTGATGGATGAGTTTCTCGCTGCGGGAGGTATCATCGAAAACTTCGAACTGAAGGATCGCAGCGACTTTTCCGCTCTTGACGAGCGCACTATCATCAACTGCACCGGCTATGGCGCACGGGAATTGCTCGCTGATGACACGATCGTACCGGTCCGGGGACAGACCGCGAAGTTGATTCCGCAGCCGGAAGTACACTACGGTTTCCACTACGCCGAGCGGGGAATATCTGTGTACCCAAGACGTGATGGCTTGCTGGTGCAGGCGGGTGCCGGTGGAGATTTTGACAATGCGCGCGAGAACCTCAATCCAGAGGAATCAATCAGGGCGGTGGAAAGAGTGGCGGCAGTTGTCGAAGGGATGAGATCGAAAGTTTGACCGCAGAACAACAATCAAAGTCAGAATAAAATACGACAAAACCTTTAAGTGATACTCAGATGATACGACTCCCAGCACCACTGCGCCCAGGCGATCTGATTGCAATTACAGCGCCATCTTCAGGCGTAACCGGCAACATGCATGCGCGACTCGACTTGGTGCTCGACACTCTTCGCCATCTCGGCTACCGAGTGGTCGAGGGGCAGTGTCTGAGAAGTGAGCACAAGAATGCGAGCGCTCCCTGCCTCGATCGGGCTCACGAACTCTCTCGATTTTTGAACGATCCGGAAGTCGCCGCGATATTCCCGCCTTGGGGTGGTGAACTCGCCAGCGAGATACTCGATCACATTGACTTCGTGAAGCTGAGGTCGGTTCCTCCGAAGTGGCTTCTTGGTTTCTCTGACATCAGCACAATCCTACTTCCTTTGACGCTGATCTCCGGCTGGGCCACCGCTCACGGTTCGAACATGATGGACCTTGCACCAACGCAGACGGACCCCCTGACAACTGCGGTTCTGTCGGTACTCGGCAGCGATTTCAGTTCGCCTGTACTTCAGAGGTCAACGACCCTGTATCAGAAGCAGTGGATCGATTTCGCTGTTCAGTTTGATGCGCCGCTCAATCTGACTGAGAAGACAGAATGGAAACGTCTGGACGGATCGCGGGCGCCACTCGAGGTTGAAGGCCTGCTCATTGGCGGTTGCCTGGATACCATTGCGTGGTTGGCAGGCTCAGCGTATGGCGACATACCTGCCTTCGTTGATCGCGCGGGAAAGCACGGTGCTATCCTCTATCTTGAGAATGCTGATTTGGCACCGCCTGAGGTTGTCCGCGCGCTGTTGTCGTTGCGGCGCCAAAGGTGGTTCGAAGGAATCGCTGGCCTGATGCTTGGACGAAGTGCTGCGCCCGAGTCGGACTCGCCATCGAGTCTCAGCTATGTGGAGGCTTTGCAATCGGTGCTCGGCGATTTACCTTGCCCGGTGCTCTACGATGTCGACATCGGTCACCAACCCCCGCAGTTCACTTTGATCAACGGCTTGCTGGCGAAGATCAAATACAAGGACGGTGCAGGTAGTATCACTCAAGTGGCCGTTTGACGGCGTTGAAATGGCACTCGTTCTTGGCATTAAAAATCACGGAGCATCGAATGAGCTACGAAATCAGAGCCGAAGTTCCCACAGTTCGGAATTATATAGATATTCGCATTCGCTCCGGTCTATCCCGAAAATCGGAAGAGGCCGCCGCTCGAGGTCTGCCAAACTCGATCTACAGCGTGGTGGCCTATCACTCCGATCAGCCAGTCGGGCTTGGGCGCATAGTGGGTGATGGAGGATGCTTCTATGAAGTGACGGACATCTGCGTCCTGCCAGAGCACCAGAAGAAAGGTGTAGGCGTCATGATCATGCAGGCGCTCATGACGTACCTTCATGCGAATGCGCCGAGCACCGCTTACGTCACATTGATGGCCGATCACGGCACGCCATATTTCTATACAAAATTTGGTTTCCAGTTCAATGAAATGCCGAAGTCATCAGGAATGCATTTGCGGATCAAGTAGAGCGCAAGCGATTCGAACAAAATTGGTTAAGGTTCTGAGAAAAGTAGGGGGCTAATGTCAATCACGAAGTCACAAGCACACCTTGTAAGAATTGGCATCGCCCAACTCCAGAACACCTCAAACTGGGATCGCAACTTCCGCAAAGCCATCGCGACGATAAACCATTTCGCAAGGAACAAGGTAGATCTGGTCTGCTTTCAAGAAGCGTTTCTCAGCGGCTACTTCGCCAGTGTCATCGAGAAAGACTACGCGCCGATGCAAGACTATCTAGACAGAATCAGAGCACACGCGTACAAGAAAGACATTTGCGTGATGATGCCTTCACTATCAAAGCGCAACGACAAACTCTACAACTCGATCTTCGTCTACAGCAGCGACAAGGGAGATTCCATACTTCACAAGAAAGGACTGACTGAGGCCGAAGCAACTGTCATGAAACCGGGCGGTGGCCCCAGAACATTCCAAGTCAATGGTTACAAGTTCGGCGTCATCATCTGCCGCGAGATCAACGACAAACACTATAGCTACCTCAACAAGAATCAAATGCCCGATATGTTATTGTGGCCAGCAGTATGGGGAATGTTCTACCACAGTTCCTGGACAACTCTGGATCCGGAGAATCCGAAATGGAACAAGGCTTTTGCAAAAGTTGCCAAGTACAAAATTCCAATGGCGCTGATCAATCTGTCTCATCAATACAGAGAGAAGACTGGCGAATTAAAGAAGCTCGGAAAGTCATACTGCGTGTCGGCGGAAAACAAGGTTGTAGCAGTTGGAGCTTATGGGAAGCCAGATAGAATTGTCTTGCAGCTGCAGGGTAAGAAGTTGACGAAGATTGGAAATATTTAGTCAGTGAACGATGGTGCAATACCCAATGAGACTATCCCATTTCCTGATTACTTGCCTTCTCCTTTGGCCTTCAGCGACTTACTCGGCTGAACCTATCAATGATCAGGATCGCATAGCCAGGATTCAAAATTTATTTGCGGCTTCCCAGAATATATCTTTGGGCCGGGCGCAACTGCTGGACCTTTGCATTGGCTTGGATGGAGTGCGCTAGTGTGAAGGGTATATCTCAGCGCTTCTCACCGTATACCAGATTCCACGGAATCTGTTTGCCCAGAACTGACATGGCGCCTTTCATGAACGGTCAGGTTTGGGAGTTGACCAGTAGCTGGCTATACGGGCAGCCGGAGGCTTCGCGCTTCACTTTCTTTCAGGCGGTTACTACCGCTCTCGCCGAACAGGACAGGTGTCCGATGAACGCCATGCTCCCGTACGAAGGCCGCGAACTCATTCCCTTATCTGACTTCGAACTTGATCAGATGCGGAACGAACGAGCATTTCTGCCCTTGGAAGAAGTGATTCCCACTTATCCGTCCGTTGCCGAGCGTGATGGGATTGAGGGCTGGTCTCAGGTGAATGTACAGTATGTGTTTCGGTTTAATCTGGAGCAGAAGTAGCAGTGGTGCCCCAAGAGATTTATGTGACGGCCTGTACCTAATTGGCCAATATTGATAATCGAGGCTATAGTACTTACAGCACCGTCGTGCGAGTGCCACTTGGAAGAGGCAGATATCGTAAATGGTTGTGGGGGCCAGACATATGCAGAATCTCACAGAAAAATTGGCAGAGAGCAATATAGCTCTGGCTGAGGCCGAGGGATTGGCAAAGGCACTTGAACGGGATAAGGAAATCGAAACAGGGAAAGTAGTACCTATCGATCACTCTGAGTTCCGGCGCCTTACGGGTGGTGCCGGGAATGAGGATTGAGTATCACCCTCGGGTAGCTTTGGAACTGAACGACGCGGTTACCTACTATGAATATGAAAGAATTCAAGCAGGTCTTGGCTCACAATTGCGGAGGGAAGTTTACGCCGTTATTGAAAGAATTTTAGCCAATCCAAACTGGTATAAAAAGCAGGAAGAACAGATTCGAAGGTGCCCGGTACGCAACTTTCCTTGGACAATCTTTTACCGAGGCTTTCGACGACGCTGAAGTTGTGCGGATCTTGGTGATTCGCCATCAGCGTCGTCGCCCGCACTATGGACTTGCCCGCAATTAGTCATGGCTCGCACCGTTTTTGATCTCTACATTCCTACGCTTTCAAATGGACAATAAAAATGACCACGCTGAAGCGCACCACCCTGCACCTGCTCTTTCTAGCCTGCGCGATTCTCACCTGGTCCGCCTCGTCCATGGCACAGGACTACGTCGAATGGAGCACCGAGACGCGCACCTCGCTCGGCTTCCGCGTCAATGCAGCATCGATCACTCCTCTACTCCCCGATGGGTGGAGTGTTGCCACCATCGCAGACGCACCGGGCCAGGTGAATCTTTCGGTCACGTTCATGGATCGCCATCTGGTGCTGGACGCGCAAGGCCAACCAGTACGCACCGGCACGAGCCGTTACATGGTGATGTCTGTGCAGGCGCGCAACGCGAGCGGTGAGCAGGTCGGCACCATGATCGTGAATGGTATTTCGCCGGAAGGGCCTGGGGCTTACGAGGTGTATCAACCCGCAGTCGTGGCGCGAGTCGAACGGACCTCATCCGGGCAGGCCGAGGAGAGTGGACACACAGAAGAGACATGGGAGCTTGCAGCAGAAAGTGGCGACAGCGTGACGTTGAATCTGCGCTATCGCAAGGCCACGGCGGTGAGGCGGCAATCCGAGGTCGTCATTCGCTCCAGCCGCCGCCCGGAGTTCACGCGCACGTATCACATCGATCAGGCGTCCGATGTGCTGGGCCTTCCCGATGCCCCCGACAGCCGGATCGAAGAGCTGTCGTTCACCGTCGCGGGGCCGCTGTTCTCACATATCTTCGATGGCACCGAAGTGCTTACGGGCGTTACCGCAATTCCGTGGTATAGCCGCGAGATATTTATTCCGTGATGACGACACTGTTCATGCATACAGCATTCTTGTGCTACTCTCCTTAGAGAAGGTCTTGTTGATCGCTCTCATGCCGCAAGGAGGCACCAGTCGATGAGCACAAAATTGATCCGCAACAGCACCGCTGAATTCCTGATCTTCACCGGGCAAGCCGGCGAACAGAGTATTGAAGCGAGATTTGAAGATAACTCCATTTGGTTGACGCAGAAGTTGATGGCGGAGTTGTTCCAAGTACAGCCGCAAAATATCACTCAGCATTTGAAGAACATTTATGCGGAAGGTGAAGTGCAGAAGGCCGCAACGTGTAAGGATTTCTTACAGGTTCAAACTGAGGGTGATCGGCAGGTCAAGAGGCAGCAAAAACACTACAACCTCGACGCCATCATCTCCGTTGGCTACA
Organism: Gammaproteobacteria bacterium; assembly: GCA_030654835.1. Taxonomy (GTDB): domain Bacteria; phylum Pseudomonadota; class Gammaproteobacteria; order Pseudomonadales; family Pseudohongiellaceae; genus UBA5078. Next base: position 185,068 of record JAURWS010000030.1, read on the forward strand.
GAGTCAATTCTTTACGAGCCACACAGTTCCGCCAATGGGCCACGCGCGTGTTGCGCGAATTTGCGATCAAGGGCTACGTGATTGACCGCGAGCGCATGGAGAATGGCAGTTTTCTCGACGAGGACTACTTTGAGCGCCTGCTCGAAGAGATTCGGGAGATCCGGCTCTCCGAGCGGCGCTTCTATCAGAAGATCGCCGATATCTATGCAACCAGTCTGGATTACAACAAGGATGCGCCTACCACCAAAGCCTTCTTCGCCACGGTGCAGAATAAACTGCACTTTGCCATGAACTATCTGAGCAAGGATGAGTTGGGCTCGCTGGGCCGTATAGTCAACGCGTATCTGGAATTGGCCGAAGACCGTGCCACACGCAAGATTCCCATGACCATGGAAGACTGGGCAAAGCGCCTTGATGCTTTCCTGCAATTTGACGAGCGGGACATCTTGCAGGACAACGGGAATATCAGCGCATCAATAGCCAAAAAACACGCCGAAAGTGAATTCGAGAAGTATCGGATTGTGCAGGATCGTTTGTACACGAGTGATTTCGACAAGTTGGTCAAGACAGCGGAAACCACATGAATTCCTTCCCTCGCGCACTCTTCATCTCCCACGGCGGCGGCCCCATGCCGTTGCTCGGAGACCCGGGCCATCGCCAGATGGTGTCGTGTCTGCAGGGCATCGCGGCAAGCATCCCCAGACCGGATGCGATCCTCGTCATCAGCGCCCATTGGGAAGAACCGCTTCCTGCCATCACCTCAGGCAGCAAGCCCGCGCTGATCTACGATTACTTCGGCTTTCCACCAGAGTCATACGAGATTCAATATCCGTGTCCCGGCGATCCAGCGCTGGCGCGTGAGGTTCAGCGATTGCTCGGAAATAGTGGAATCGATGCGAAGTTGGATGAAGCGAGAGGGCTCGATCACGGGGTGTTCATCCCGCTGAAGATCATGTATCCGCAAGCCGACATTCCCTGCGTGCAATTATCTCTGGTCAACACGCTCGATCCGCTCGTCCACATCGAAATGGGCAATGCACTGCGCAGCCTGGCAGACCGACGAGTTCTGATCATCGGTTCAGGATTTTCCTTCCACAATCTGAGAGCATTTTTCTCGGCCGATTCCGCTGATTCTCGTCAGCGCAACGATGCCTTCGAAACGTGGTTGCAGAACACCTGCAGTGATCGTGAACTCCCCGAGCACGCCAGGCGTGAACAACTGATTCACTGGAGCAAGGCGCCAGGAGCCCGCTTCTGTCATCCGCGCGAAGAACATCTGTTGCCGCTGCATGTGTGCTACGGCGCAGCGCAAACTCCCTGCGCGCAGCTGTACGAAGTTGTCGTCATGAACAAGAAGGCGAGTATGTATTTGTGGAAAGTCTAGGGAGTCGTATGGCGAGCACACCAGAAAATGACGACTTCTACCTCGACGAGCGCGGCCTCGCTTCCTACTTCGAGTGCTCATGGCTGAGCAAATTCCGTGAGCTCGGCAACGCTACACCACTGACATCTGCATCAGGAAAAATTCCCGAAGATTTTATCGACTCGCCATTCTTTGCCAAGGTTGCCGGCTTTGTCTTCGACAACACCAAAGAGTTTTTCCCTGCTCCTCAAAATATGTTGGAGATTGGTCCCGCTCTCGGCCGGACCTGTCATCAAACGTTGCAAAATTTTCCTTCCATCACCAGCGTCACCGTTGTCGAACCATCAAAGAGATTGTTGAACGGTTTTCGAAGACTGCTGGTGGAAGGCCAGATCACATCTTTCCCCTACATCCACAGCCTTCGAGAATTCAAATCGCTAGAGGTTGATACCCGCAGGATAGCGGATGAATATCGTCATGTGGATTTCACGCTGATCAATGAGCCCATGCAATCGAACACAATTACCGGTCAGTTCGATCTGGTGTATTGCCTGAATGTCATCGATCAAGTCACGACACCCATCGAGATCGTCAGCGCTGCGAAAGCCTGCACGAAACGCAATGGCATTTTGGTGCTCGCCTGCAGTTATCAATGGAGCAAGAAATATCTGGAAAGACCTCAAGACATGGTAGGCGATATCAACGAGTACTTCGATACGTCATGGGAGCAACTCGGCGAAACCAACTTCGAATACAAGTTCAGATTCAACGAGCGCTTCTCGCAGTTGTTCTGCGTCCACGTGGTGTTGTATCGAAAGAGCGCTCTGTGAGAGCGTTCAACACTTTCGTGAGCTAACCCATTGAAGAATGCTTGGAGAGAGTAAACCGATATCGGATAAATTCATGGACATGACCTCAGATAAAAAACAACTCCCGCTTTTTATGCTTGATGAAGAAGGCCCTGGAAATGAGGTGCAAACTTCCCTGGAAAAGGCTGAGACCGAGTCGTCTTTTGGAAGCTACATTGTTTATGTAGATGAAAGCGGTGATCACAGCTTGACGAGTATCGACTCAAATTATCCGATATTTGTGCTGGCGTTCTGTGTATTTCATAAGCGTCATTACAGTGAAGTCATTGTGCCCGCTTTGGAGAAATTCAAATTCAGTTACTTCGGACATGATCAGGTTGTTCTGCATGAAAACGAGATCAGAAAAGAGAAGGGAGCATTCAATATTTTCAAAAGTCGTGCTGACAAGCACCAGTTCCTTGATGGTTTAACGGCAATTATTGACCAAAGCAACTTTATTTTGATCAGCTGCACAATTGATAAACGCCTAATCCGAACTCAGAGTGATATAGAGTCAAATCCTTACCATACTGCACTAGGATTTTGTATGGAGTCCCTGTATGAATTTTTGCAGGAAAAAGGTCAGCAAAAGAAGAGGACGCATATCGTGGTGGAATGCAGAGGAGATAAAGAAGACAAGGATCTTGAGCTGGAGTTTCGACGAATCTGCGATGGCAGTAACAGGGTAGAGGCAATCTTGCCATTCGAGCTGCGATTCGCCGACAAGAAAGCAATGTCTGCGGGGTTGCAATTAGCTGATCTGGTTGCACGCCCAATTGGTCTGAAGACTTTACGGCCGAGCCAGGAGAACAGGGCCTTTGATGTTTTGAAGCGAAAATTCTATTGTGATGGAGGCAGGCAGAGTGTTGGGCAAGGCTACGAGGGGGTTGGAATGAGGATTTATCCTGTCCCAGAAAGCGAAAAGCCCCGATGACACTCACCGAGGCTATAACGCCGACCGGGCACCCCCAATCCACTTGCGATAGAGTTTAGATGAATTGCTGCAGGGGTTCAATCCTGCAAAAGGTGCGATCAGTAATTCGCAAGGAGAACTCATGAAATTCAACCGCTTCCTGATAATTTGCTTCCTCGTTGGCCCAGCACTTTCCTACCCAGCGGAGTTCGGCTCTCCCCAAGAGCGCATGGACAAGGTTCAAGATTTATATGCAGCTGCGCAGGGAATTCCAATGGGCCGAGGGAAGCTGCTGGACCTCTGCAAAGGCTTGGATGGGATGCGGTGGTGTGAAGGATATATTGCGGCAATTCTCACGGTGTACCAAATACCGCGCGAATGCTTACCCAGAACTGATATGGCACCCTTCATGAATGGTGAGGTTTGGGAGCTAACCTCTACATGGTTATTAAGGAGTTAAGCATGAACTCAGTCAGATCGAACCGCCACGCTGTTGCGCTCGCTTTCATTGCAGCGTTGAGTACCACCACGTCAGTGCCCGCCGCTGAATATGTCGACACCGTTCCACTCACACTGCTGCAAGGGTTGTTTGCGGGGCCTTCGGGGGTCGGCTTGCGGGCATACTCGGAATTTCCGGAACGATTCCCCGACATTGTGATTCCGCCTGGCTTTTCTATGGTGGGGAGCATCGATATGGGAAATAGCATGCGTGTGGTGATGCAGACAGAGAGGGAGCGTGATGAGGCTTTGGGCATGCTTTCCGAGATACTTTCGAGTGCCGGATTCTCTGACGTGCAAACGGTGGCTGATAGAGCGCCGACAGGGTTTGTGACACAGGAGGCTCAGTCGCGTCGGGTGCTGTGTCGTGATGATCTCGGATACTTGACAGTGGCTTTTACAGAGCAACCCGGCCTCAATCTGATTTTACTTAGTACCTCGGCGGCGACGTTAAGCTCAGGTGCTTCCGCTTGTGTTGCGCGGGCGAATTCTGGAGGACCTTTCTTCGATCTTTCAGCCAGAACGATGCAGAATCTTGCTCAGCACATGCCGGTGATGAATATTCCCGCCGCCGCCAATCAGTCTCCCCAACCATTTCTGAGTTCTGGCGGATCAAGTGCTTCCGGAGGAACTGTTGAGACCAGCTCCACGTTTACAAGCGACATGACAGTGCCGCAGTTGTACAGACACTTCGCCGATCAGATTGGCTCGCAAGGTTGGGCGCTGGACAGTGAAGGGGCTGGCCAGCTGACGGGAAGTGGGAATTGGATCAAGATCGTGGAGGACGATATGTATCTGCACGGCAGCTTTACAATCGTGCAGAACTCGCCGTCCACCTTTGCGATTCGTTTCAGGCTGACAACGCTGGATCCAGGACTTTAAGACACATGCTGCAGGATCTCATCCCCGATGTACGCGATGGCCTGACCCGCAAGGAACGAGCTGTCCTCTACTGTCTGCGCGAGACGCAGAACGAACTCAATGGCAGGAACGTTCCGACACTCATGCTCTACGGCCGCGTCGTGGAAAAAGTGGATATGAGCCAGACGGAATTCCAGGCGATTCTGACTAGAATGGTGGGACTGCATGGTTATCCAAAGAGCAGCCGCTGATCGTCGTTTCAACATCGTAAATCTTCAACAAAGGAACCTATGTCACATTTTCCCAAGCTCCTCCGCGATCTCCCAAAATTCGAAGGCCCCTTCGATGCCTTCAAGCTGGCAGCACAGGGCGGCGACGTTCTGTTTGCATCTTACCCGGCGAATACGACAATCCCCGAGCACAATCACGACACCGAGAATGTCGGCGTCATCACGCAAGGCGAACTAATTTTGACGCTCGATGGCAAGGAAACGCGGTATGGTCCGGGCGATTGGTATCACGTTCCGGCGAGTGCGATGCATGCCGCGCGATTCGAGACGGAAACTTCGGAAGTCGAGTTCTGGTTTTACGCTAAGTGAACAAGCCAATCGGCACTGCAAACAGGTGTTTGCCAAAGGGCAGTATGTTCTCGCCATCGTATAGCACCACGCCTGCGGCAAACTGTTCGCCGCAGAGGTCCTGCAATTTTTTCAGACCTTTGAAATCCCCTTGAGTCACGGTCGCGGCAGCTTTGATTTCGATGCCTGCCAGTTGCCTGCCTTGTTCGACAACGATGTCTACTTCGACCAGGTCCTTGTTGCGGAAATGGTAGAAACTCAGGGGCTCACTGTGCGGGTCTGCAGCTCGGCCAAATGTAAATAAGTCTTCGTCCAAATGAAAATAAATCTTCGTCCAAACGAAAATTAGCTATGCCACCACCCGCAACACCATCACGCGCAATGCCTGCGTGAGCTGCTGTAAATGTGCGATATCTCTGGCCTCGTGCTTGATGGTGAGCGTGGATTTCTGGATGAAGTCGGCAAGCTGCTCCAGTGACATGCCAGCAGCTTCGATTCTGGCCTTGCGGGGCCGCAGGATGTCTTCGATCAACGTCTGATAGCGCGCCGAGGCTGCCGTGAGTTCCTCCTTGCAGGCGCTGTTGAATCCGCTGACGATGTCGTTGGCATCGGGGGATGCGTGCAGCAGTTCGAAGCTGCGCACGGCGGTGTGGTGGATGACCACGTCCAGTTGCGCGGCCAGATCGGTGGTCTTCGCGCAGTCGGCAACAATGTCGGCCACGTTGCGGTCCGCCAGATAACGGATGCTGGCGCGCAGCAGGTCTTCCTTGCTGGCGAAGCTGGCATAGAGCGTCTGCCGCGAGATGCCGGCTTCCTGCGCCACGTCGCTCATGGTGGTGCGCGCCATGCCATAGCGCAGAATCATGCGAATGGCGGCTTCAACGATTTTGATTTCACGGGGTTCCATGGCTTTGCATCTTTACAGAAATTGACTATTTGTCAACCTTCGCTTATAAGTCACGCCTATTAGTTACGCCACACCGCTATCAACTCGACCCCAGTCTCAGGAGGACTCATGGCCTATCAATTAACCATCAACGGACAGACCCACGAAGTGGATGTCGACGGCGACATGCCGCTGCTGTGGGTGGTTCGCGATCACCTCAACTTCACCGGCAGCAAGTTCGGCTGCGGAGTCGCCCAATGTGGCGCCTGCACCATGCAGATCGACGGCGTGGCCCAGCGTACCTGTGCGCTGACCATTGCCAATGCCGTGGGCAAGAACATCACCACCATCGAAGGGTTGCAGTCGCCCCAGGCGCTTGCTCTGCAGGCAGCGTGGGTAGAGCTGCAGGTGCCGCAGTGCGGTTACTGCCAGTCCGGGCAGATCATGTCCGCCACGGCGTTGCTGGAGAAGAATGCCAGCCCGACCGACGCCGACATTGAAGCGGCCATGTCCGGCAACATCTGCCGCTGTGGCACTTACTCACGCATCAAGGCGGGCATTCACATGGCGGCCGCGCAGGTCAAGAACGCAGGGGGAGCCGCATAATGAATCTTCAACGTCTGTTTGGCAGCAAAGCTGGCAAAGATAGCAACTCCGGCAACCTCAGCCGCCGCTCCTTCCTGAAGATCACCGCTGGCGGGACTGCGGGCCTTGTGCTGGGCGTGAACCTCACCGGCTCAGCCGCCGTTGCACAATCTGCTGCGCAATCCGCTGCGGAAGGCGCGATGGAATTCAACGCCTTCGTCAGCATCACACCGGACAACACCGTGAAGGTGCTGATCAAGCATCTGGAGATGGGGCAGGGCGTCTACACCGGTCTGGCCACCTGTATCGCTGACGAAATGGATGCTGACTGGGCTCAAGTAGTCTGTGAGCATGCGCCAGCCAACACCGAGAAATACGCCAACCTGCTGATGGGTCAGCAAGGTACTGGCGGCAGCACTGCTATCGCCAACAGCTTCACGCAGATGCGTCAGGCGGGTGCGGCGGCGAAGTCCATGCTGGTCAGCGCCGCCGCTGCTCAGTGGGGCGTGCCTGCGAGTGAAATCAAGGTCTCTCAAGGCGTGGTGTCACACGGTTCGCACTCAGCCACTTTCGGCGAGCTGGCCGTGGCGGCAGCGCAACAACCTGCGCCGGATGTGAATTCGTTGACGCTCAAAGATCCCTCGGAGTTCACGCTGATCGGCCGCGAGAACACGCTGCGTAAAGATACTGGCAAGCACAACGGCACTGCGATCTACACGCAGGACGTGCAGCTCCCGGGCATGCTGACGGCCGTGGTCGCGCACGCGCCGCGCTTCGGTGGTAAGGTCAAGTCACTGGATGCCACGCAGGCGCTGGCGAGAAGGGGCGTCGAGAAAGTCTTCCAGATCGACACCGGTGTGGTGGTGGTCGCGAGCGATTACTGGACAGCCTTGAAGGGCAGAGGTTTGCTGCAGATCGAGTGGGACGACACCGCTGCCGAAACCCGCAGCAGTGGCCGCATTCTGGAACAGTTCCGCGAATTGGTGGACACCGATGGCCTCGTCGCCGAGTCCGAGGGCAATGCCGCCAATGTGCTGAGCCAGTCCAGCGATGTCGAGGAGCTGGTGTTCGAATTCCCGTACCTCGCACACGCGCAGATGGAACCGCTGAACTGTGTCGCGCAGGTGAACGGCAACAGCGCCGAAATGTGGTACGGCTGTCAGAGCGCAACCGGTGACCAGGCGGCCATCGCTCAACTGTTAGGCACAGGCATCGAGAACGTGAAGATCAACACCGTGTTCGCCGGTGGCGGCTTCGGTCGTCGTGCCAACCCGATGTCTGACTATGTGCTGGAATCCGTGCGCATTGCACAGCAGATGCCGGGCACTCCCGTGAAGCTGGTGTGGTCACGCGAAGACGACATGAAGGGCGGTTACTATCGTCCGGCTTATGTGCACAAGCTGGCTGCGTCGTTGGATAGCAACGGCAAACCGAGTGCAATTCACATTCGTGTTGCGGGGCAATCCATCATGGAAGGCACACCGCTGGCAGCGATGATGATGGTCAATGGCATCGACACGACGTCTGTCGAAGGTCTCACTGGAATGACCTACGATATCCCTGAGCGCCAGGTGGAGTTGCATTCCCCTGTCGTAGGCGTGCCCGTGCAATGGTGGCGTTCGGTCGGCCACACGCACACCGCGTTCAGCAAGGAAGTGTTCATCGATGTGCTGGCGAGAAAGGCCGGCGCTGACCCCGTGCAGTATCGTCTCGATCTGCTGAAGAACAATCCGCGCGAAACAGCCGTTCTGAAACTCGCTGCCGAAAAGGCGGGTTGGGGCACGAAAGAGTTGCCTGCTGGCTGGGGACGTGGCGTCGCCGTACACACCTCGTTCGGTTCCACCGTTGCCGAGATTGTAGATGTGTCCGTCACGGGCAAAACCTTCAAGGTGGAGCGCGTGGTTGCGGCGATTGACTGCGGCATCGCGGTCAATCCGAACGTCGTGCGTGCGCAGGTCGAAGGCGCTATCGCCTACGGTTTGTCTGCGGCACTGGCCGACGAAGTGACACTGACCGACGGCAACGTGGACCAGACCAACTTCCACACCTATCGTGTGCTGCGCATGGATGCGATGCCGGAAGTGGAAACCCATATCATCGCTTCCACCAACGCGCCGTCCGGCGTGGGCGAGCCGGGCACCCCGCCCATCGCTCCTGCTGTGGCAAACGCACTGGCTGCGATTACCGGTCAGACACTGACACGCTTGCCGCTGAAGCTGGCATAGCGCTGAGCCTATACCTGTGGGAGCGGGCCTTGCCCGCGACAGTTAAAGATCGCGGGCGAGGCCCGCTCCCACACATTGGCGGCCGGGAATAGGCAATTACCTTGAAAATCCCGCTTTACGTGCGGGATTTTCAAGGTTAAAGTTGCTCCATGATTGAAAGACCTTCCCTACATGCTGCCATGACTGCTGCTCTCAAACGCAGCAGGGTCGTGGCATTGCTTGGCCCCAGGCAGTCTGGCAAGACCACACTGGCACGTCTGCTGGTGCCCGTAAGCTCGGCGAACTACTTTGACCTCGAAGACCCCGTCAGTCTGGCGCGCCTGAGTGAGCCCATGACGGCGTTGCGGGATTTGACCGGCACGGTCGTCATCGACGAGATCCAACGGATGCCGGAGCTGTTCCCTGTGCTTCGAGTTTTGGCCGATCGGACCCCGCTGCCCGCCCGCTTTCTCATCCTCGGCAGTGCCTCGCCGGAACTGCTGCGACAGTCATCCGAGTCTCTGGCCGGGCGGATGGAAGTGATTGCAGTCAGTGGTTTCAGTCTCACAGAGGTGGGTGAATCCGCGCAAAGCCAGCACTGGCTGCGAGGGGGATTTCCACTTTCGTTTCTTGCTGAGAGCGATTCTGATAGTTTCATCTGGCGCAAAAATTTCATTCAAGCTGTTCTGGAGCGGGATATTCCGCAGCTTGGCAATGGCGTCAGTGCGCTTGCCATGCAACGCTTCTGGGCGATGCTCGCGCACTTTCATGGTCAGATCTGGAATGCCGCTGAACTGGCTCGCTCCATGGGCGTCAATGAAAGTACGGTCCGACGTTATCTGGACCTGCTCGAAGGTGTTTTCATGGTGCGGCGTCTGCAGCCCTGGCATGAGAACATGAAGAAGCGTCAGGTGAAATCTCCCAAGATTTACTTCCGCGACAGTGGCCTGCTGCATCAGCTGCTGGGGATTCAGACGGGCAGCGACTTGCAGCTTCACCCTCGCCTCGGCGCGTCATGGGAAGGCTATGTGCTGGAGGAGATTCTCAAGTCACAGCAACCGGATGACGCCTGGTTCTGGGCGACACACGCCGGTGCCGAGCTGGACCTGCTGATGATGCAAAAAGGCTTGCGCATCGGCGTAGAGATCAAGCGCATGGATGCTCCGCGTCTGACTGCTTCGATGCGCATTGCAGTGGATGAACTGAGTCTGGACAGACTGCTGGTCGTCTATCCGGGCGAACGACGCTATGCGCTTGCCGAGCGCGTGGAAGCCGTGCCATTTGCAGAGCTTGCGGTGGCAGCACAAGGGGCTTTGTAAGCAGAAGGCCGATAAGAAATTTTCTACGAGGGAAACCCCATGACCAAAGTCGTCCTCATCACCGGCGCCTCTTCCGGCTTCGGCGCCGCCGCAGCCAGAAAGTTTGCGCAGGACTATCAACTGCAAGAGCCTTGCAAATTGATCCTCGCCGCAAGAAGCGTCGACAAGCTCACCGTGCTGGCCGCTGAGCTCAGAGCACCAAGCTCCTCCCAATCTTCGACCCAGTGTCGCGTTCACGTCGCCGCGCTGGATGTCACTAAACCCGAATCCGTCGCCGCGTTCTTCGCCACACTGCCCGAAGAGTTCCAGAACATCGATGTGCTGATCAACAGCGCCGGTCTCGCGCTCGGTCTGGAGCCTGCGCACAAGGTGGATTTCTCCGACTGGGAGACGATGATCGACACCAACATTACCGGCATGTTGCGCGTCACGCGCGCGGTGCTGCCGGGCATGGTGGAGCGCAATCGCGGGCACATCATCAACATCGGTTCCACGGCGGGCAACTGGCCTTATCCGGGCGGCAATACTTACGGCGGCACCAAAGCCTTCGTGCAGAATTTCTCGCGTGGTCTGCGTGCGGATCTGCTGGGCAAACGCATCCGTGTCACCTGCATCGAGCCGGGCATGTCCGAGACCAATTTCTCGAACGTGCGCTTCAAGGGCGACGACGCGAAGGCAGACAAGGTCTACGAAGGCACGAAGCCGCTTAGCGCCGAGGATGTCGCCGACATCATTCACTGGGTGAACGCGATGCCCGCGCATGTGAACATCAACACGCTGGAGGTGATGCCTACCTGCCAGTCGTGGAGTGCATTGGCCGTCAACCGCACCATGGAGTCAGAATGAAGAAGTAATATACCAAGGGATATCAACTTCAGGCTCGACGGCACAGGAATGCCTGTTTATTCTTCCTGTCCTTCTTGCTGTCGCAACAGTCTATTTTCTTTGGCTCACGCCTTGAGGAGCGTGCTAATGGATCAGCACAATAAAATCATATTGTTCAAGGACAAGAGCATTCGCAGTCACTGGGACGCCGAGCTGGAGGAATGGTTTTTTTCTGTGGTGGATGTGGTGGCGGCCCTCACCGACAGTGAAAACCCCACCGACTATCTGAAGAAGCTGCGCAAGCGGGATGAACAATTGGGCAGCTACGTAGGGACAAATTGTCCCCAGGTAGCCATGCAGACGGCGACAGGTAAAATGAGAAAAACCCTGGCGGCTAGCACACAACAGCTGTTGCGCATTGTGCAGTCCATCCCCTCCAGGAAGGCAGAGCCTTTCAAGCTGTGGTTGGCCGAAGTAGCCAACCAGCGGCTGGATCAGTTGCAAGACCCGGAACTCTCCATCGAACAGGCCATGCTGGATTACAAGCGCCTGGGCTATTCAGACAACTGGATCAACCAACGCCTGAAGAGCATAGAAATCCGCAAGGAATTGACGGATGAATGGAAAAAGCACGGCTTGCAGGAGGGAGGTGAATTCGCCTTTCTGACCGATGTGATCTACAAGACCTGGGCAGGCAAGACGGCCAAGGAATACAAGCAGTACAAAGGGCTCAAGAAGGAAAACCTGCGCGATAACATGACCAACAAGGAGTTGGTGATGAACATGTTGGCGGAGCTGTCCACCAAGGAAATTTCAGAAGTCGTCAGTCCATCGTCGATGGGCGAGCATGAAGATGTGGCAAAGCGTGGCGGAGGTGTTGCCAAGGGAGCCCGATTGAAGCTTGAAGCAGAGACCGGGAAGAAGGTCGTCAGCAGGGAAAACGCCAAAAAATTATTGCCCTCAACCAAAGGCAAAGAAAAATGATCGTCGACTACAAACCCATCGCTGAATCCAACAACTTCATCGTGCTGGACAAATACACAAAGCTGCCCCAGGTGAGCGGGGGGGGGGGGGGCTGAGAAGGCTTCCATCCGTCAGACAGTCGTGGAGTGCCTTGGCCGTCAACCGCACCATGGAGTCAGAATGAAAAAATCACTGCAGGTGATTATCTCCGCATTGACCTTTTCCGGACTGGCGCTGCTGACACTCTCGCAGGCTAGTGCGCAACCCGGTCGCTTCGACACCATGACGATGGAACAGAAAGTGGCGGCTGGGGAGAGCTACCACGGTCGGCAGGCAGTGCCCGTCGAGCCCTTCCGCGTCGTCGGCAACATCTACTTCGTCGGCACCACCAACATCGGTATCTACCTGATCGCGACGCCCGAGGGACATATTCTGGTGGACTCGGGAGTCAACGAGATGAGCGCCACAATTCGCGACAGCGTCGAGAAGCTCGGCTTTCGCATGAGCGACATCAAGATTATGCTTTCCAGCCACGCGCACTTCGATCATGTGCAGGCCCACGCCGTGCTGCAGCGCATGACCGGCGCACAGGTGATGGCGCTGGAAGCCGATGCAGATGCCTTGGAAGCAGGCAGAGATCTGTCGCCGCTGGGTTTCGAAGGCTGGGAGCCGGTGAAAGTGGACAGGCGCCTGCAGGACGGCGAGAGCATCAGTCTTGGTGGCACCACCATGACGCCGACCTGGGTGCCGGGCCACACGCCGGGCTGCACCACCTGGAGCACAGACACACAAGACGATCCTCAGAACCCAGGCGAGACAGTAAACGTGGTGATCTTCGGCTGCAACGGCCCGAACGATGGCGTGCAGATCGTCAACAATCCGCGCTTCCCCACGTTGGCGGAAGACTCCTTGTTCGGCTTCGATAATCTCGACAAACTGAACCCGGACATCTACCTGACCGGCCACCCCGAGGCGCCATTCGAGGGCATCATGGAGCAGCTGCGCGTGCAGGTGCGCCCACATCCTCTGCTGCAGCAACAGCCGTGGCACGAGCTGGTGGCTGAGCGCCGGGCGTCGATAGAGGAAAGGATTGCGGCGGAGCGGGGGCATTAGTGCTAGCCCCTCTATTGCAGAAAACGGGGACATTACATGCAGTATGAACAGGCTGCAGCCAGCTGACATTTTTCATACAGGGACTCAGGCGCAATGTCCGCCCCATTGGGCCAGGCAATCGTGCCTCCTTCGATACGCGCCTTGCGGAAAAAATCCAGATCACGCAAGGGCGCAAAGACCGGTCCGCGATTCAGATATTCCGAGAAATCCACCACTCCCGACACGCCGTCATCAAAAGAGATCAGGAAGGTGTGTCCTGACCGGTACTCAATACTGGTGACTTCGTTAAGGTTCCACATTTCCGCCTCACTCCAAGGGACTGATCGACTTGAGTTCGCGCCCATTCCCAAAGAATCGGCTGATTTCCGGCATGGGCGCCATCCTTGGCAAGTGTTCTTCTGGCAGTATGCAGTCTAGTCGGGAAAGCTGGATTCCGCATGCGTGATAAAGGACAGACTGCGTGGCGTTGAGCGCTCATCATCTTGCAGAGTTCCGATCCCCCCATATTCATCAGTTCGTAACAGGCAACAGCTGCCTCACCTTTTCAATCCAGTTGTCCACCAGCACCGCATGCGTCATTTCGGCGGCAAAGAAGGAGCTTTCCGCTGCAAGTTCGCGGTAAACGAAGCGCTGTCCATCAGGCGAGACCGCAAACCCTGGAGCCGAGGACGAGCCCCCGCCTGATATGGACGCGGTCAAATCAAACACAGGCTCGGGAGCGCTCTGGCGGAAACCATTTTCCGGGTCGGCAGGAGCGCGGTAAATATCGCTCCCGCGTAAGAAGTACATGCTCTTGCCGCTGCTATCCCAGACAGCATTTCCGACAGAGCTGGCGATCTGCCACTGGCCATCATTCACGTTGGGAAACGGACGCACGATGAGGTCGCGGATGGAGGCTCGGTCGTCAGTGTCGCGGTTCAGTTCGTTGCCCGTGTAGGCAACGAAGCGTCCATCGGGCGAGATCACCGCGCCGAACTGCCTATCGCCGAACTCAAGCAGCGGCTGGCCAGTGGCGGCGGTTTCCTGCAGAGATAACAGATGCAATCGCATAATGCCGTCGGGAGGGAATAAGCCAATTCCATAAATCAGGCCGTCACCGTCCGGCGTGATTGATTCCGGCCACACCGGCTCCGTTGCTGTCAGCAATTGACGCGGCTGGCCACTGCCGTCGGCCGCCGTGATCCACAGGCCCCATGCATTGTCCATGAGCATGCCATAGACAAGCTGTTTGCCATCGGGTGTCCACTTGGGCCGAAAAGCGGCGCCTGTGAAGCTGCGGCGTGTCAGTGAACCATCCGCAAGCTGATACAGCGCGATGTAGCCAAGGAGATGCTCACTGGCACCCGTGCCAAGGGCAGAGGCATTCTGTTGCACCGTCACTGCCAACTGTCCCCCGTCCGGGGAAAACACCGGATGAAAGGCGTTGGCTGGCAGATCCAGAGATAGCCGCTCGCCATTGCGAGAGCTGAGCACCCACCGATCAGCCCCGCTGGACTCAGCAGCCACATCGCCTCCCTCCAGATACACCAGTCTGCCGTTATCCGACAGGGCATAACTGCTAGAACCACGCGTCAGATTGGCTTCGACACGGTCCTCGATGAGCCGTTCGCCGCCGCTGATTTGCATCTGCTGCCCATCAACACGCACTGCCCACAGGCCATTGTCGCGCATATAGACCAGGACTCCGGAACGGAGGTAGTGGCCGTTAAAGCCGTTGGCGACCAGATTCTTGACCTCGCCGGTGCTCATATTGAACGCATCCAACCGGGCTGACCCGATGCCTTCGCTCGTCAACACCGTGTACAGCAGCCACGGCCCATCCTCCATCAGCCTTGGGTAGATATTGGCCTCACCGTCAATTTTGGGAATGTCCAGCGTGACGATTTCGCCCGTGGGGATATGCAGTGTTTCCACTACGCCACCGTCATTGGTAAACACAACGCTGTCTTCAGAAAGCCAGGCTGGCGCACCATAAAAGGATCCAGCCACGGTGTAGGGGCCTGTGTTAACGGCAAGCGCTTGCGGACGACCCCCGGCTCTCGGGACGACGTGCGTTTCACCTGAGCCGTTCACGAAGTACAGGATATGCTCTCCAGACGGAGAAAAGGACGGGCTGACCGGGAAGAGTTGCTCCAAGGTCCCTTCCACCACGGTACGTGTCTCACCGGTGACCAGATCGCGAAGCTGCAAATTGACCGTTCCGTTCAAGCGGGCGGTATACGCCAGCCAGCGTCCATCCGGCGACAGTGCCACGTAGCTGCGTAATCTGCTGTTGCGGAACCGCTCCAGCTCTCCCAGTGGCAAGGCTGCGCGCAGTGGCGAGAGCCCGGCACTGAGTTCATTGCCGCTGGGGGCTGGGAGCGTCGGGCGATTGCCCATGAAGCGCTCACCGATCTGGAAAATCGCCACGACCAGCACCAGGGCAAAGGTGGCGTACAGGAGTTTGGTATTGGCGCTTTGCGCGACTGGAATCTGATCGCCCCGCGGGGCATCCGCCGCGCCTTGCCTCTGCAGGCCGTCCGGTGAGACCTCAAAGGCCCAGGCCAGCACCAGCGCAATCGGAAAGCCGATCAGCAGCAGCACCACAATCAAGGTGCTTGTCCACGCTGGCAATTGCAGCGCCGGCACGATGTTGTTGGCTACTTGGATCAGCAGCCAGGCCACCACCGCGTACACGCCGGCCACACGTACCACCTTGCGGCGTTTGAGTTCTTCGAACAGTTTAGGCATCACAGCTCCTGCGCAATATCTTCCAGCGTTAGTCCCGCCTGCAACTCCGCCAGTATTGCGGCGT
Organism: Gammaproteobacteria bacterium; assembly: GCA_030654835.1. Classification (GTDB taxonomy): domain Bacteria; phylum Pseudomonadota; class Gammaproteobacteria; order Pseudomonadales; family Pseudohongiellaceae; genus UBA5078. The sequence continues at coordinate 200,818 of JAURWS010000030.1, forward strand.
TTTCTGACTTCACGAAATCCAGCGCGGGGCTGTACCCGCGTTATTGCGACTGCCGACGCAGCAGCTCGAAAAAATTGAACACCACTTGCAGCTCAGACACGGCCAGCTCCTCTGCAGCAGCTATTCCTGCCTCTGTGTCGTTGTTACCCTGAGTCGAATCCATTGAGGTGATAAAGGAGCCATCCTCGAGGACATCGTAGTTCCTGGAAACAACCGTGGTGTAGTAAGGCCAAGGGGCAATGAGCGGGCGGATCGGTGAGGGCGCGCCATTCGTAATTTCTGCAACCATCATGCGCGCAATGGAAGTGTCTCGATCTGTCTCAATGAAATAAAGCTGGGTGCCGTCACGGGACCAGGCGGGAGCGGAGCTCCTGCCGGACGCGACCAGTGTTGCTCTGCCGGGCCCCGGATACGGCCGGATATAGAGATCTGCTTCACGGAACGACTCAGTAGTGGCGCTTGAATAGGCAAGCCAACGGCCATCGCCTGAGAACGTTGCAAATGCTTCGATGGCGTCCGAGGTGAACAATGGTGCAGGCTCGCCGCCCGGTGGCAGGGTCCAGATGTCACCATTCTGCAGGTAGGCGATCACGCCGTCGGCAGACACGGACTGCATGGCCTGACTCTGGTCAGAAGGCGCCAGGCGTTCCGGTCGCTCATCGCTGCCGTCAACACGCATGCGATAAATGTTCTGGACGTTGTCTTCCCGGTTCGAGTCCATCAAGAGGGTTTCACCATCTGGACTCCAGACGGGCAACGCATTCCGAAAGCCTTCGCTATTCATCCGCTGTGACACATTGCGGACCAGATCGTGCACATGGACAGAGCTACCCTCTGCGTTCACGAAGTGATACGCGAGGCGAGTGCCATCCGGTGACAGGCGCATGCGAAGTGCATTGGTCGTTGAAAGAGAGATCGAGGTCAGCGGCTCGGCCTGACCATCTGCGGTGACCCTGACCAGAGTGGTTCTACGATCAGGCGTGACACCTCCGCGCGCATACACCAGATGCCCGGACGCAGAAATCGCCAATTGTCCAGCACCCGTATTCCAGCCGGTATTGAGCATGTTCAGCGCCTGCATGACGTTCTCCGTGATGACCACGGGCTCGTCCATCAATGTCAGCGTTGCAGGATCAAAGCCCACTGCCATCAGCAAACCCTGCCGCATGAACAGCAGAGTGCCCGTCTCGGCCACGTAACGCGGGTTCATGGCATTGCTCAAAAGGCTGGCCTGGGTGCCGGAGGCAATATCCAACGCGATGATCTCGGCCCGCTCCGGGTCGCCATTCGCCGCCATGCCCTGAAACAGCACGCTCTCACCACCCGGCAGCATGTGCGGTTGCGTGTAACTACTGAATTGACCCTGGGATGCGCTGGGGTCGGCCAGCAAGCTGCCACTGCCGCCACTGGCCTCGACAAGGTAAAGTCCAATCCGTGGGGCGGCCGCAGACCCTTGCACCTGGTCTGCATAAACGATGCGGTTGTTGTCGCCCCAGCTGGCGCCATAGAGTTCCAAACTACGGCTTTCAGTTGAAGCAACAATGGTCTGGGCGATGCCGCCTCTGAGTGGAATACGCCTGAGCGAATTCTCGACATAGAATCCGATCCAATTATTGTCGGGCGAGAGGAACGGGCTGCTTCCACCCTCGGTGCCGCCAATCGGTTGTGCCCGCTCCTGATCCAGGGGTCGCAAGTAGAGCCACGATCTTCGCCCGCGCGATTGCGGCTCCCAGGCTGAATACACCAGCAGCCTGCCGTCATTGGAAAATGCCAGCGACGTGGCGGCGGGTCGGCCAAATGGGGCGTCCTTGCCGCCCAGATGCAGCGGTTGATCCTCGCTTACCGGTAAGCTGAAACGCAAGACCTCTGTGATCGTTGATTCGGTCGCAGATGCTTGGTTTGCCTCAGTCTGTGTGTTCAACAGGAAACGGTCAGTGATCTGCAATCCCACCGCGATCAGCAAGAGAACGAGCATCGCGTAAATGAGGGTTTGATGCTGCGGCGCCGGAATCTGCGCCACTGACTGGTTGGCAGAATCTGGCTTGATCCCTTCGGGGGTGAGCTCGTAGGCCCATGCGGCAATCAGCGTTGGAATGAAACCCAGGATCAACAACACCACGACCAGCGAAGGAGTCCAGAGCGGCAGTAGCAGCGCGGGAGTTATTGCCGTGGCCACCTGAATCACCAGCCATGAAACCACGGCATAGACGGCGGCGACCTTGAAGATCTTGCGGCGTTTGAGTTCGTCGAACAGCTTGCGCATGGTTTGAGTACCGGGGCCTGGAACTGCACCCTCTCTTATCTGGAACGGATCTGCGATGGGGTCGGGCTCAGTGCTCGGACGGAACGCCGACGGCTGGTGCTGTGCCGTGGAGCTTAACAGGATTTACGCAGGGACTTGAAGCTAGCTTTGTTTACTCCGCCTGGCGGTCGGTCGCCCGCATGAACTGCTATCACTCAAAAGACGTTTCTGCGGGAACGTCTTTTCCATTCCATCGGCATTCAGGCCGCAGCCAGCTGACACTTTTCATACAAGGTCTCAGGCGCAATGTCAGCACCATTCGGCCAGGCAATCGTGCCTCCTTCGATACGCGCCTTGCGGAAAAAATCCAGATCACGCAAGGGCGCAAAGACTGGCCCGCGATTCAGATATTCGGAGAAATGCATCAGTCCCGACACGCCGTCATCGAAAGAGACCAGGAAGGTGTGTCCGGACCGGTACTCGATGCTGGTGACTTCGTTAAGATTCCACATTTCCGCATCACTCCAAGGGATTGATCAAAGCGTGGCAGAGACGACGTGCAGCCTCTACCGCCCGTTACTGCGTCGCCACCGCCACCGGTGCCAACCTGCGCACCTCATCAAACCAGTTCTGCACGATGACGACCTCGCGGTTGTCGGGTTCTGGCGAGCGCAGCAGCACGAAACGGCCATCGGGCAGGATGTCGTAGCCTGCGCCGATGATGTTCTCGCCAGCCTGATAGGAGTAATCAGTTCCGTCAGGAGCAGTCTGGCGCATGTCGAACAGTGGCTCAGGATTGCCCAGTTGCAGCCCGCTGGGATCGGCGGTGACCGCTACCTGCAACATCTTCAATATCTCCTCATGCAAGCCGACGAAAAAGAGTGTCCTGCCATCGACGCTCCATAACGGCACGCGACCGCCTTCAAGTGACACTGTGTGCCGATCCCCCTCCGGGTAGGCCTGAATATAAACTTCGCTACGACCAGATTCCTGGCTGTCGAAGGCCAGCCACCTGCCATCCGGTGACAGCGCAGGGCTGCTCTCTCGCGCTGGTGTGGCCAGAATGGGCCGATCAGCCTGTGCGCCATTAATGTCATGCACCCAGAGATCTTCGTTGCCGCCTTGTTGCTGGGTATACACCAACTGCCGTCCATCGGGCGTCCAGCGCATGTTGCGCTTGGCGAAGCCGCGGTCGTACGGAACCAGCAAAGTCTGGCGGCCATTTTCAAGCAAGGAGATACCTACGCCTTCTGTCGTCACGGCCAGGCCACCACCGCCGGGCCGCCAGGCTGCGGCTAAAACCGAATTGTTGTCTTGCGACAAACGTGCCGTCGCCCCACGTGCGAGGTCGTAGGTATACAAGTCGCTCCGCCGATCACGTTGCAATAAAAATGACAAGGTGCGCCCGTCCGGCGCCACGCGGGGCTGCGAGTAGTAGTCATCAGCAAGGCCGAAGGGCTCGAAGCTGCCACCGGGGGCCAGCGTTCCCAGTTCACGGGTCGAAGTGACCTCGGGTAGATAGGCCAGCGACCCGTTGTCGGCCACTGCCAACTGTGCATGGGGGTAAGGTCTGTACACACGATCCACCCCGATAGCCTCTGGCACAGGAACGACAGGGCCAGTCACTGTCAGCGTGTCAAAGCCGAAGGGCGCGAGCATCACGGTGTTGTCACGCTGGAACAGCACATGCCCGCTGGACAGGACATGAGCCCCGCTGGCGTTGTTGAGCACCACGCGGCGTTCGCCGCTGTCCAGCAGCAAGACCTCGATATGACGTTCGGAGGGCGGCTCGCTGTTCACCGTGAACAACACGGCCCGTTTGCCCGGGACCATGGCCGGGAACCAATGGTTGAGTTCCTTGTTGCCCTCGTTCAGCGTCGTCAGTTGCTCCGGCGTGCCGCCGCCAGCCGGGAGGCGGTAGAGGCTGTCATCGTCGCTATAGACGATGTCATCTTCGCCGCTCCAGGCGCCAAAGCTCCAAGGGCCATCGGTCAGGCCTTCGAACAGAGTGACTGGCACACCGCCGAAAAGCGCAATTTTCTTCAGCTCTCCTTCTGGCGTGAAGAAGGCCACCGTTTGCCCGTCGGGTGAAAAGAACGGCTGTCCGGCACCGAACGTCTCCGGTAGTGCGCTGATGGTGCGAGAGTCCAACGACCGCTGGAACAGTTGCCTGCGTCCGCCAGCCCTGTCGGCTGGCAGATCCCGGTTCTCTGCGACATAGACGAGGGTGCGGCCATCCGGTGAGAGCGCAAGGCTGTTCGAGGGGAATGTATCGATGAGGATCGGTTGCCGCGCTGGCACCACGATGGAGACTCGCTGCGTCCCCGAGACTAGAGCCGTCGGGTTGGCGCCCTTGGTGCCAGATGTCGGTTGCTCACTGGTGAAACGCTCGACCAGTTGCACCCCCACCATCAGCACCACCAATCCTAGAATCACATAGTTGATGGGCTGCGCGGCGGTGGCCTGCAGGCCGACAGCCGGTGCCACCTGCGCATCGGGCCGCAGCCCGTCCGGGGTCAGTTCGTAAGCCCAAGCCGCAATCAATGTTGGAATGAATCCCAGCAGCAACAGCACCACAACCAGCGAAGGCGTCCACAGCGGCAGCTGCAGCGCCGGTGTTATTGCCGTAGCCACCTGAATCACCAGCCACGAAACCACGGCATAGACAGCGGCGACCTTGAAGATCTTGCGGCGTTTGAGTTCTTCGAACAGCTTACTCATGGTTTTGTGCACCGGGGCCTGCAACTGCGCCCTCTTATCTGGAACGAATTTGCGATGGAGCCGGGCTCACACTGCTTGGGTGGAACGCCGACGGCTGCTGTGTCGCGGAGCTTAACAGGATTTACGCAGGGGGCTTAACGCAATTCATGCGACCCTGCCCGTCACTCCTCAGCGCAAGTCATACCAAACCCCACGGCCACTGCCGCGCTGATTCAGTGTGCCGCGTTCGACCAGTGAGCGGAAATGCTGCTTGAGCGTGTTGCGGCTGGCGCTGGTCAGCTTGATGGCATCGCCGATGGTGATGCGGCCATGCTCGCGCGCAAACTCGACGATCTGCAGTTGCAGCTCGGGCATGGCCGCCAGCACAATCTTCTCACGCTCGACCTTCTTCTCCAGTCGGCGAACCTGCTCTGCCAGTGAGCGCAGGAAGAACATCAGCCAAGGTTGCCAGTCCGGCGTTTGAGTGCGGATCGTGCCTTGTGTCTGTCGCAACGCCACGTAGTAGGCCTCTTTGCTCTGTTCAATAACACCTTCCAACGAACTGTAAGGCACATAGGCATAGCCTGCCTTCAGGAGCAGCAGCGTGGTCAGTACGCGGGAGAGTCGGCCGTTGCCGTCCTGGAAGGGATGGATTTCCAGAAACACAACCACACATAACGCAATGACAAGCAGAGGATGCAGGCGCGATGTCTCACGTTCCTCATTCACCCAGCCGATGAGCTCTGCCATGAGACGAGGGGTGTCAAACGGCGAGGCGGTTTGAAAAACGATGCCAATCTGCGCGCCGGTTTCGTCGAAAGCAGCGACGCTGTTGGGGTTGGTCTTGTAGTGACCACGATGCCAGGCGTCCTTTTCGCTGTGGCGCAGGAGCACCTGATGCAGTTGCTTGAGGTGATTCTCGGTAAACGGGATGTCCTGCCATGAGGCAAAGACCAGATCCATCAGTTCCGCATAGCCAGCCACTTCCTGTTCATCGCGGGTGGCGAAGGATTTGATCTCTAGGTTCGACAACAGTTGCTCCACCTCCCGGTCCGTCAGCTTGCTGCCCTCGATGCGGGTGGAGGAGCCGATGCTCTCGATGGTAGCGACTCGGCGCAAGGACGACAGACGGTCAGGGGCAAGCGTGCCCAAGGCGCGCCAGGCGCCCTTGAACTCGTCGATTCTGGAGATCAGATTCAGAATCTCCGGGGTGATCTGCAGGGAGTGAGTTTTCAGCATGCGCCAATACTACGCCCATTTACACCCAATTTCGAGACGATTGTCTGGCGGGGCTTGGTCAAAGTTTGCGAAAGTCGACGCCCAGCCTCTACCGCCCGTTACTGCGTCGCCACCGCCACCGGTGCCAACCTGCGCACCTCGTCAAACCAGTTCTGCACAATGACGACTTCGCGGTTGTCGGGTTCTGGCGAGCGCAGCAGCACGAAGCGGCCATCGGGCAGGATGTCGTAGCCTGCGCCGATCCCGTTGTCACCAGCAGCATAGGAGTAAACAGTTCCGTCAGGAGAGGTGTAGCGCATGTCGAACAGTGGCTCCGGACTGCCCAGTTGCAGCCCGCCAGGCCCCACCGTCACCGCGACTCGCAACATCTTTCGTTCATCGTCGTGGACGCCGACGAAAAAGAGCGCACTCCCGTCGGCGCTCCACAACACATTGGTGCCCCCTTCCCGGGATACCGTGTATCGCGGTCCCTCGGGGTAGGCCTGAATATAGACGTCATTACGACCAGATTCTCGGATTTCGAAGGCCAACCATCTGCCATCAGGCGACAACGCAGGACCGTGTTCTGGCGCCGGTGTGGCCACAATGGGTCGATCGGGTTGCGAGCCATCGATATCATGCACCCAGAGATCGTGACTCGTGCCTTGTTGCCAGGTATACACCAACTGCCGTCCGTCCGGCGTCCAGCGCATGTTGCGTTTTGTGTTTCCGGATTCCCACGGAACCAGCAAAGTCTGGCGGCCATTTTCAAGCAGGGAAATGCCTTCGCCTGGTACGGCCATCGCCAGGCCACTGCCGTCCGGCCGCCAGGCTGCGGCTTGAACCGAAGCACTATCTGGTGAGAGGCGAGCCGTCGTGCCACGTCCGAGGTCGTAGCTGTACAAGACTCTGTCCCGGTCACGTTGCAACAAAAAGGACAAGGAGCGGCCATCTGGCGCCACGCGCGGTTGCGAATAGTAGTCATCAGCCAGGTCGAAGGGCTCGAAGCTGCCACCGGGTGTGAGTGTTCCCAATTCATTGGTCGAGGTCACCTCGGGCAGGTACGCCAGCGAGCCGTTGCCGGCCACGACTAATTGCGCATGGGGGTAGGAACTATATGCGTTGTCCATCCCGATGGCGTCGGGCACCGGAACTGCAGGACCACTGACGGTCAGCGTGTCGAAATCGAAGGGCGCGAGCATCACGGTGGTGTCACGCTGGAACAGCACATGCCCGCTGGACAGCACATGGGTCCCGCTGGCGTTGTCGAGCACCACGCGGCGCTCGCCGCTGTCCAGCAGCAACACCTCGATACGACGCTCGAAAGGGGGTTCGCTGCTGACCGTAAACAACACGGCCCGTTTGCCCGGAACCAGGGACGGGAACCAATGGGCGAGCTCCTGGTTGTCCTCGTTCAGCGTCGTCAGTTGTTCAGGCGTGCCGCCGCCAGCCGGGATGCGGAATAGGCCTCTATCGCTATAGACGATGTCATCTTCGCCAGTCCAGACGCCAAAATCCCATGCGCCACTGGGTAAACCTTCGACCAGCGTGACTGGCACGCCGCCGGAAAGAGCGATTTTTTTCAGCTCACCTCTTGTGAAAAAGGCCACCGCTTTTCCGTCGGGTGAAAAGAACGGTTGCCCGGCCTCGAACGTCTCCGGCAGTGCGCTGGTGGTGCGAGAGTCCAGCGACCGTTGGAACAGTTGCTTGCGTCCTCCCGATCTGTCGGCTGGCAATTCTCGGTTCTCTGCGGCATAGACGAGAGTGCGGCCATCCGGTGAGAGCGCAAGGCTGTTTCCAGGCCATCCGTCCACTCGATACGGTTGTCTCGCAGGCAAGACGATGGAGAGTCGCTGCGTGCCCGAGACAAGTGCAGTAGGGTTGGCGCCAGTGATTGCAGAAGGGGTTTCTCCACCGCCGAAACGCTCCGCCAGTTGAACACCCGCCACGAGCAGCACCACCAGCAGAATCACATAGTTGATTGGCTGCGCGGAGGTGGCCTGCAATCCTGTGACTGGTGCGACCTGCGCATCAGGCCGCAGCCCGTCTGGCGTCAGTTCGTAGGCCCACGCGGCAATCAGGGTCGGGATGAAGCCAAGGAGCAGCAGCACCACAACCAGCGAAGGAGTCCAGAGCGGCAGCTGCAGCGCGGGAGTAATTGCGGTGGCCACCTGAATCACCAGCCACGAAACCACGGCATAGACGGCGGCGACCTTGAAGATCTTGCGGCGTTTGAGTTCTTCGAACAGCTTGCTCATGGTTTTGTGCCCCGGGGCCTGGAACTGCACCCTCTTATCTGGAACGGATCTGCGATGGAGCCGGGCTCAGCGCTCGGACGGAACGCCGACGGCGTGGAGCTTAACAGGATTTGCGCGGGCGGTAACCAAAGGCAGCAGCGGTTGTCTTCTATCGCCAGCCGCTGTGGACACGAATGTAACTGACGGAATAATTTCACATTGAATCAAAAGTTGATTTTTTCTACAATCACTCCTATAGAGATTATAAATATGATTTAACAACCTTAACGGAGTGCTTAAAATGGAATCCCCACTACCTCTTCCCGTCGAGCGAGCCATCCACAAGCTGGGCGGCGATATTTCCCTCGCCCGGCGGCGGCGCCACATTTCTCAGGCGTCGCTGGCCGAGCGCATGGGGGCCTCCGTCTCCACCGTGCGGCGGATGGAGCAGGGTGACGTTCGGGTGCCCATCCACTTCTTTGCCCGCGCACTGTTTGTCTTCGGCGAAATCCGCGCGCTGGAGCACTTGCTGGATACCTCGAACGACGACATCGGCCTGACCCTGATGGACGAGCAACTGCCCAAGCGCGTGCGCAGCAAGCCTGGCACCTCGGGGGCGCTGTGAGAACCTCTGGAGCGAAGACCCCGGCGGCGCCGATTCGTCGGCAGGTTCAGCTTTGCATCGGCAAGGCGGGCACGCCGGTGGGTTCGCTGGTGTATGTCCGCCAGGGGCAGCGTGAGAACTGCGCTATCGCCTATGACGCATCCTGGCTGGCGAGCGCGGAGCGATTCAATGTCTCTGCTGATCTGCAATTGGCGTCCGGTTACCAGACCCGCAAGGCGGCTTCACCAAACGACTCGGTCTTTTATGGCGCAATTGCCGACACGGCACCAGACGCCTGGGGCCGACGCGTTATCGCCCGCGACCACGCCAGACGCCGCAAGGACGACCCTCATCTGCCAGCACTCTCCGAGCTGGACTATCTGCTGGCAGTGGATGATTTCAGCCGCGTCGGCGCGCTGCGCTTGGGCGACTCGGACGGACGCTGGCACCGGACTGTCGAGCAGGGCCGCCGCAGTACGCCGCCGCTGCTCGAACTGGAGCGGGTTTTTCAGGCCAGCCGCTCGCTGGAGCGCGGGCAGGAAACCAGCGAGGACTTGCGCTATCTGCAAGGCAAGGGCACCTCGCTGGGCGGCATGCGGCCCAAATGCACGCTGGTGGACGAAGACGGGCGGCTCGCCATCGGTAAATTCCCGAGCGTTGGCGACACCCGCAGTGTCACACGGGGCGAGGTGCTGGCCTTGAAACTGGCAGCGCTGGCGGGCATTGACGCCGCGTCGGCGCGCATCGTGCAGCTCGGCGAAGTGCCAGTGGCGGTCATCCGCCGCTTCGACCGCGACGGTGCCGATGGCCGCATTCCCTACCAGTCCGCCGCCTCTGTCCTGCAGGCAGTGCGTGACGAGGATCGCAGCTACACCGAGATCGCCGACGCCATTCGTGCTCATGGCCATGCTCCCACGCAGGACGTGCAGCAGCTCTGGCGTCGCCTGGTGTTCAACTTGCTGATCACCAATGTGGACGACCACCTGCAGAATCACGGTTTCCTGCATGTGGAGCGGGGGTTGTGGCGATTGGCCCCGGCGTTCGACATCAACCCGTTTCCGGACAAAGACCGGGAATCCAAGACCTGGCTGTCCGAGCAGGATGGGCCGATCACCGACGTGCAGATGCTGCTGGCCCGCGCGGCCTACTTTGCGCTGGACAGGGAGCAAGCCCTGGCCACCGTGGCCGAGGTGCATGCCGCCGTGTCGCACTGGCGAGAAATTGCGCTCAGTCCGGAAGTTGGGCTGCTGCCGATGGAGCTGGACGATTTTGCGCCCGCCTTCGAGCATGAACAAATGACAGCGGCGGCTGCATTGTTGTAGGGGCGGCCATACGAACTGCTATCACTCAAATCACGTTTCCGCTGAAACGTGAACCTATTCCGTCGGCACTGGTACTGCCACCGGCGCCAGCCTGCGCACCTCATCAAACCAGTTCTGCACGATGACGACTTCGCGGATGTCCGCTTGTGCCTGGCGCAGCAGCACAAAGCGGCCATCGGGCAGGATGTCGTAACCTGCGCCTGAGCTGTTCATGCCCTGCACATAGGAATAATCAGTGCCGTCAGGAGCGGTGTAGCGCATGTCGAACACGGGTTCCGGATTGCCCAGTTGCAGCCCGTTCGGCCCCACCGTCACCGCGACCCGCAACATCTTTTCTGCATCGTCGTGCAAGCCGACGAAGAAGAGTGCACTGCCATCGGGGCTCCAGTTCGCTAAAAAACCGCCCTCGCGGGATACCGTGTAGCGCGGTCCCTCCGGGTAGGCCTGAACATAGATTTCACGACGACCAGATTCATTGCCTGTGAACGCCAGCCATCGGCCATCGGGCGATAACGCGGGACTTTCCTCTCGCGCTGGTGTGGCGACGGTGGGCCGATCAGGTTGCACGCCATCGATGTCATGCACCCACAGATCGTGGTTCTGCCCTTGTTGCTGGGTATACACCAACTGCCGTCCGTCCGGCGTCCAGCGCATGTTGCGCTTTTCATATCCGCGCTCCGGCGCAACCAGCAAAGTCTGGCGGCCATTTTCCAGCATAGAGATCCCTTCGCCTGCTATTGCCACTGCCAAGCCATTGCCGTCGGGATGCCAGGCGGCAGCTTGCACAGCGTTGCTGTCTTGCGACAGACGCGCCGTCGTCCCGCGAGCAAGGTCGTAGGTGTACAAGACACTCTCCCGATTACCTTGCAGCAGAAAGGACAAGGTGCGTCCGTCCGGCGCCACGCGCGGCTGCTCATAGTAGTCATCGGCCAGCTCAAAGGGTTCGAAGTTGCCTCCCGGGGCCAGCGTTCCCAGCTCACGGGTCGAGGTCAACTCCGGCAGATACGCCAGCAACCCGTTGCCGGCCACGACCAGTTGCGCATGGGGATAAGGGCTGGCTAGGCTGTCCATGCCGATGGCATCGGGCACCGCAACGGCGGCGCCAGTCACTGTGAGCGTATCGAAATCGAAGGGCGCCAGCATCACGTTGGCGTCACGCTGGAACAGCACATGCCCGCTGGCCAGCACTTGGGCACCACTGGCATTGTCGAGCACCACGCGGCGCTCGCCGCTGTCCAGCAGCAATGCCTCGATACGACGATCGATGGGAGGCTCGCTGCCCACCGTGAACAACACGGCGCGTTTGCCCGGGACCAGAGACGGGAACGCATGGCTGAGCTCCTCGTTTGCCTCATTCAAGCTGGTGAGTTGTTCCGGGGTGCCGCCGCCAGCCGGGATACGGTGGAGGGTGGTTCTGTCGCTATAGACGATGTCATCTTCTTCGCTCCAGGCGCCAAAGCTCCAAGCGCCAGCGGGCAGGCCTTCTACCAGCGTGACCGGCATGCCGCCGGAAAGAGCGATTTTTTTTAGCTCTCCAAAGCCCGTGAAAAAGCCCACCTCTTGCCCGTCGGGCGAAAAGAAAGGTTGAAAGGCCCCCAGGGTCTCTGGCAGCGCACTGATGGTGCGGGAGTCCAGCGACCGCTGAAACAGTTGCTGCCGTACTCCCGCCGGCAGGTCCCGGTTCTGTGCGGCATAAACGAGAGTGCGGCCATCCGATGACAGCGCCAGGCTGTTCGAGGGGAATGAATTGATGAAAATTGGTTGTCGCTCGGGCAGTACGATGGACGTTCGCTGCGTGCCGGAGACCAGTGAGGTCGGGTTTGTGCTAGTGATGGCTGGGGAGGCTTGCTCACTGGTAATGCGCTCGACCAGTTGCACGCCCACCATCAGCACCACCAAGCCCAGAATCAGATAATTAATTGGCTGCGCGGAGGTGGCCTGCAATCCTGTGACTGGCGCGACCTGGGCATCGGGCCGCAACCCGTCCGGCGTCAGCTCATAAGCCCACGCGGCAATCAACGTTGGAATGAAGCCGATCAACAGCAGCACCACAATGAAGGTGCTTGTCCATACCGGCAATTGCAGCGCGGGCACGATGTTGTTGGTCACCTGAATCAGCAGCCACGCCACCACCGCGTAGACGCTGGCTACGCGTACCACCTTGCGGCGTTTGAGTTCGTTGAACAGGTTACTCATGGTTTTGTGCACCGGGGTCTGGAACTGCACCCTCTTTTCTTGAACGAATTTGCGATGGAGCCGGGCTCAATGGATGGTTGGCGCGCCGACGGCTGCTGTGTCGTGGAGCTTAACAGGATTTACGCAGGCGGTAATCAATTGGCTCGACAGCACCGGAATGCCGACGTACTCTTCCTACCCCACCCCTCTGCTTGAAACTGCTGGAGTACCACGAGATGGCATCCGTTCTTCGCTTTTTCTTCCTTTCCGTATTGCTACTGAGCCCGGCTACCTATGGACAGGAAACGGCGCAGCAGCAGATCGATATGTTCTTCTCCGGCTTTACCGACCGCTGGATGCAAAGCAATCCGAACGCAGCAGTGTCGACCGCCTATTTTGATGCGGCCAGGCAGAACGAGTTTGAGCAGCAACTGACTCCCTGGACCATGAACTACAGACTGGCACGGATCGGACTGGCCCGTGAAGGTCTGGCAGGTTTGCAGACACTGGAGTTGTCCAGCGCAAGCCCGGAACAGCAGCTCTCCGCCGAGGTGATGCAATGGCAGCTGGAAAGTACGGTCGCTGCCGAGCCGCTTCTGGATTACATCGATTTTCCTTTAAATCAATTCGACGGTGCGAATAATGGTCTGGTGTCTACCTTTACCCTCAACCATCCTTTCCAGGATGCGCTCGACGCGGAAAATTATCTGATCCGTCTGAGACAAGTGGATGATCGCATGCGGGAGGCCACGGCAGAATCGTCACGCCGGATGGCGCTTGGTATCAATCAGCCTGCATTCATTCTCAATGCGACCATAGAACAGATGCAGCGTTTTATAGCCAATGCCCCGCAGGACAATCCGCTCATCTCTACCCTGGTACAGAAATCTGCTGATCTCATTGGGCTTGAAGGCACGCGTCGCGATCAGCTTGTCGCCGAAGCCATTGAGATTCTTGAAGGAGAAATCTATCCAGCCTGGCAGGGCGCGATCTCCCAACTGGAATCACAATTGTCCAGCGCGACTGACGACGCTGGCCTGTCCAGATTTGCCAATGGCGCGGAGATTTATCAGAACCGGCTTGAGGCTTATACCTCCACGACACTGACTGCCGACGAAATACACCAGATCGGTCTCGACGAAGTGGCTCGCATTGAAGCAGAAATGGAAACGCTGTTTGGCCAGATCGGCATGACAGAAGGATCCATTGCAGAGAGAGTCAGCGCATTGCGCGATCGGCTCGCCTACCCCAACACACCCGAAGGCCGCGATGCTCTGGTCAGTGACATCCGCAATTTTCTTGCCGATGCTCTGGAGCGTTCTGCTCTGCTGTTCGACACCATGCCGGTAACGCCCGTGATTGCGCAACCGTTTCCGGAGTTCATGTGGCCCAACGCCGCTGCCAGTTACTCGGCGGCACCGCTGGATCTCAGTCGTCCGGCTATTTTTCAGATGCCCCTGCGGGAAAATGAACTGACCCTGTTCAGCAAACGCTCTCTGGTTTATCACGAAACTGTGCCGGGACATCATTTTCAGTTAGCCCTGATAGGAGAAAACTCCAACCTGCCCCGCTTCATGCAGATGCGCGCTTACGGAGGCATAGCCGCCATCACCGAAGGCTGGGCGTTGTACGCCGAGCGACTGGCAGCGGAATCCGGCTGGTACGAGGGGGATATTGAGGGGCACCTCGGACAATTGGAAAGCGCGTTGTTCAGAGCGCGTCGTCTGGTCGTGGATACCGGACTGCACACCAAGGGCTGGACGCGACAGCAGGCGATTGATTACGGCATTGCACCCAGCGAAGTGGAGCGTTACGTCGTGCTCCCGGGACAGGCCTGCTCCTACATGATCGGGCAATTGAAGATAGTCGAACTGCGGGAACGTGCACGCAGCGCCCTGGGCAGCGTCTTTTCTATCCAGGAGTTCCATAACATTGTGTTGAGGGCCGGGGTGGTGCCGTTGACGATGCTGGAAGCGATCGTAGATGAGTACATTGCTGATACGCAGGCGCAGAATCTGTGATCGTTCACGCGCTGCGCTAGCCCCGCAGCGCAACCTGCACCTGCTTTAACAAATCAGACACCTCGACAGCAAGAAATGTGATGAACTTCGGCTTTTGCAATGTGCGTTCCGCGACATCCAGAGGAATGAAACGCAACAGTTCTGACTTGAAGGCCTCTCCTTCAATTATCCCTGGCAGGCGTTCCAGCATTCGGTTTAGTTTGTCGGCATAGTCATCAATGCGGTAGTCGCTGATCTTGCGCAGCCCCAATCTGTTCGAAGTGTCGCCCCTTGCTGTTTCAGCCAGCGCAGATCCCAGATATCGCGATTACGCACATACCCTGTGGTATTCACCAGCGACACGAGTTTGTCGGCCATCACCTCATCCAGTGTTTCGGTCAACACCAGAGTGTCGCCATAGCCATCAGGCAGAAAATCGTAATTCATTTGCAGCGCCCGGGGCTGGCGAGAATAGGCCTCAATGTTGGCTACTTCCACCTTGATGCGCTGCTGGGGGATGTCACTGTGTTCCGGCGCGGTGGCCACCGACACCTGCCATTTGTCGATTTTCAGGTCCGCATATTCACGCTCATACTTCAACTCCTTTGGCTCTTTGACCGTGACCTCCAGACCATAGCGCTGACCAATGTAATACTCGATACACTCCCGGATGGGATCCAGCTGCTTGCGTGTGAAATCCTGGCCTCCGACGAAGTCCAGATCTTCGCTGAACCGAGGGGAACCGTAGCACAGGCGAAGAGAAGTGCCCCCCCGAAAGGTCAGTTGATCAAGCAGACCTGCCGTTTCCAGGCTGAATAGAATGTCGTAATGAAGCAACTCTTTTTGAACGACCGGACGCATATGCGCTCAACTCCCTTTCATCCACCAGATGCGTATTGCCTCCTACCCTCTTCAAGTCCCGCCATGCGACAGCCGGAGTAGCCAGTTTAAGCGGTCGCTTGACGTCGCGAACACCCGGCAGAATCTCCGCTGGAGAACGCTTGTTGATCCCAGTGGGTCAGGCGTTTGATGGCAGTATTGGTATTCATGATCAAGTAGACGCAAAGGGCTCGTATGTGTGTCTTTAGTGTCTACTTATGCTGCGCAGGTTCTACTTTGAAAGCAGGGGCATCGGGTCGCGCTCCTCACCGCCCCCCCAGCAATTCGAAGAAATTGAACACCACTTGCAGCTCTGATACAGCCAGCTCCTCTGCTTGGGCAATTGCTGCCGGGGTGTCGTTATTACCCTGGGACGAATCAATCGAGGTGATAAAGGAGCCATCGTCAAGGACATCAAAGTTCCTGGCATCCGTAGTGGTGTAATAAGGCCAGGGGTCAATGAGTGGACGAACCGGGGACGGCACGCCATTCGCAATGTCTGCGACCATCATGCGCGCAATGGAAGCGTCTCGATTCCTTTCCAGAAAATAAAGCTGGGTGCCGTCACGGGACCACGCGGGCTCGGAGCTCCTGCCGGACGCAATCAGTATCGCACTGCCTGGCCCCGGATATGGCCGGATATAGAGGTCTCCGTCAAAGAAGGAGGAGCCAGTAGTGCTTGAATAGGCAAGCCAACGGCCATCGCTTGAGAACGTGGCGTATGCTTCGATGGCGTCCGAGGTGAACAAAGGCGCTGGCTCGCCGCCCACTGGCAGGGTCCAGATGTCACCATTCTGCAGCCAGGCGATCACGCCTTCGGCAGACACGGATTGCATGGCTTGAACCTGCTCGGAAGGCGCCAGGCGTTCCGGTCGCTCATCGCTGCCATCAACACGCATGCGATAAATGTTGCGGACGTTATCTTCCCGGTCCGAGCTCATCAAGAGGGATTCACTGTCCGGGCTCCAGACAGGGAAGCCGCTCCCAAAGCCTCCGCTATTCATTCTCTGGGAAACATTGCGGACCAGATCGTGTACATGGACAGAGCGGCCCTCTGCGCTGGTTGATTGATAGGCGAGGCGAGTGCCGTCAGGTGACAGGCGCATGTAAATTGCCATAGGTGTTGACTGCGAGATCGAGTTCAGCGGCTCGGCCTGACCATCCACGGTGACCCTGACCAGAGTGGTATTTTGATCAGGTGTGACACCACCGCGCCCATACACCAGGTGCCCGGCCGCAGAAATCGCCAATTGCCCAACGCCCGTATTCCAGCCGACATTGCGCATATTAAGCGCCTGCATGACGTTTTCCGCGATGACCACGGGCTCTCCCATCAAGGTCAGCGCTGCAGGATCGAAGCCCACTGCCATCAGCAAGCCCTGACGCAGGAACAGCAGTTGGCTCGTCTCGGCCACGTAACGCGGGTTCATGGCGTTGCTTAGCAGGCTGGTCTGGGTGCCGGAGGCGATATCCAGAGCGATGATTTCGGCGCGCTCCGGGTCGCCACTCACCGCCATGCCTTGAAACAGCACGCTCTCACCACCCGGCAGCATGTGCGGTTGCGTGTAGCTGCCGAATTGGCCCTGGGATGCGCTGGGGTCGGCCAGCAAGCTGCCACTGCCGCCACTGGCCTCGACCAGGTAAAGTCCAATTCTTGGGGCGGCCACAGACCCCGGCACTTGGTCTGCATAGACGATGCGGTTGTTGTCGCCCCAGCTGGCGCCATAAAGTTCCATACGATCGCTTTCAGTGGACGCAACAATGGTCTGGGCGATGCCGCCGGTGAGCGGAATACGCCTGAGCGCATTGTCGACATAGAATCCTATCCAATTATTGTCTGGCGACAGGAACGGGCTGCTTCCACCCTCGGTGCCGTCAATGGGCTGTGCTCGCTCCTGATCCAGGGGTCGCAAGTAGAGCCGCGATCTTCGCCCGCGCGATTGCGGCTCCCAGGCTGAATACACCAACAGCCTGCCGTCATTGGAAAATGCCAGCGACGTGGCGGCCGGTCGGCCATGAAGGGCGTCCTTGCCGCCCAGATACAGGGATCGACCTTCGCCGACCGGTAAACTCAAACGTACTATGTCTGTGATCGCTGATTCGCTGGAGGGGTTTGCCACCAGCGCGGTGTTCAACAGAAACCGATCGGTCACCTGAAACCCGGCTACCAGCAGGATGATTACCAGAATCACATAGTTGATGGGTTGCGCAGCGGTGGATTGCAGACCGGTGGCTGGTGCCACCTGCGCATCGGGCCGCAACCCGTCTGGCGTCAGCTCATAAGCCCACGCGGCAATCAGCGTTGGAATGAATCCCAGCAGCAACAACACCACAACCAGCGAAGGCGTCCACAGCGGCAGCTGCAGCGCCGGTGTTATTGCCGTAGCCACCTGAATCACCAGCCACGAAACCACGGCATAGACAGCGGCGACCTTGAAGATCTTGCGGCGTTTGAGTTCGTCGAACAGCTTGCGCATGGTGTGCACTCCGGGGCCTGCAACTGCGCCCTCTTATCTGGAACGAATTTGCGATGCAGCCCAGCCCTGTATGAGCCTGCCTGCAGGCGACCGCTATGCCGTGGAGCTTAACAGGATTTACGCAGGCGGTAATCAAGGGTACTGAATCAAGTCAAGTCAAGGCGAGCTGCCGGGCGCCCCGACTCAGCCCTTGCGAGGGGTAGAACGGGCAACGAAAAGAGATGTCCTCGGCTCTTTGGTCAGCAGCCACTGTGGTTGGAAAAGTATTATATGAATTCGCTTATGATACTTTTTTGCATTAAAGTATCACATGATGATTCTTATGTTACTTTCGACCACTCAGGAGCGGCGAATGAGCATCACACTGGATACCTACAAAGCCGGAGAGTATCGAAAAGGCTATCAGTACAACTACTTCCTGCCATCGATGGTCAACGATGATTGGCAATGGACTTCGCCCGCCATTAATCAGTTGCTGGAAAAGGCGGCCGTTAAACTGGGCGAGCTGAATGCCTTTTCTCGACTAGTCCCGGATATCGATCTGTTCATCAGGCTGCATGTGACCAATGAGGCGGTGCTGTCCAGCCGGATTGAAGGGACACAAACCAACATGGACGAAGCATTGCTCCCCGAGGCAGAAATTACTCCTGAGCGTAGGAATGACTGGAGGGAGGTCAATAACTATATCCTTGCGCTCAACGCGGCGATCAGCGAACTGAAAACCCTGCCGATCTCGTCGAGGTTGATCCGCCAGACGCACGCCATTCTGATGGACAGCGTGCGAGGCGAGCACAAGGCGCCCGGAGAATTTCGCAGCACCCAGAACTGGATAGGCGGGGCGAGTCTTGCCGATGCCACGTTCATTCCTCCCGGTCAGGAACATGTACCTGAGTTAATGGGCGATCTGGAAAAATTCCTCAATAACGATGAGCTGCAAATCCCTGCACTCATTCGTATTGCCATCGCGCATTATCAATTCGAAACTATCCACCCATTTCTGGATGGCAATGGCCGCATCGGTCGTCTCTTGATTACTCTCTATCTTGTTGCGATAGGCGTTCTGGACAAACCCTTGCTCTATCTGTCAGCGTTCTTCGAGAAGAATAAAAGTCTGTATTACGACAATCTCACCTTTGTAAGAATCCGTAACGATATGCAGCAATGGTTGAAATATTTTCTCGTGGGTGTCGAAGAAACGGCGACTCAGGCGAGCAATACGCTGAGCAGCATTCTGCAGTTGAAAGTGAGCACAGAGAAAACTATCGGCGAGAATTTTGGTCGTCGTGCTCCCTCGGCGCACCTGTTGCTGAACCATCTGTTTAAAGAGCCGGTGATCAGTGTCGATGCTGCCGTCAAGGTAATGAAGACGACGTATCGTCCTGCCAATGCGTTAGTCGCCATGCTGCAGCAACACAATATTTTAGAGGAAATCACGGGGCAGACACGCAATCGGCTCTTCGTATTCGCTCCGTACCTGCGCATATTTGATGAGCGGGTTTCTTGACAAGTTCTCGATAACTGCAGAGCCGCACTTGATCTGCCTCAATGCCCCGAGCTGGGAAAGTTGCATACTAAACGCGAGTTTATTCCTTCAACTTTGCCATTGAGGTGTCCTATGTCTTCGCTGAAAAGCAACTTCATAAAACTAGGGTTCGTGCTCGTGGGCATCGTATTCCTGCTCATCGCATTGACCATGGCGCTCGTAGCATAGGCTTGAATGGAGGCCGTCGATAGCGCCCGCGTCAGCAGGCGGACTCTACTCAATCGTAAAGTTCACCTGCTTGCTGATCCGCCTCGGCATTCCCACCAGTATCAAACTCAGGCTAGGTGCCCCCCAAAACCGATTTATTCGTCCTGCCCCTCAACCTCCTTTTTCTACCAATGACGTCAAAATTTCTCCCGCAACGCTTCTGCGCAGCGCGGCTCTCGCTTCTATCCAACTGATTTAACGTTCTTTTCCAGAAGTAGAAATTCGGAACAAAACTGGTAGGACTTTCAGCATTTCCCTTCGGGATAATCGGGTTGTCCTGAGCTCAGTTCGCAGGCTCGACACGCCAACCTACCGTACGAGGAATCGCAATATGAAAACTCTGTTCAAGACCGTTTGCCTGACGACTGCCATGGCAGCGACGTTATTTGCTGCCACAGCAAGCGCTCAGGAGATTGTTCGCACCGGTGAAAGTCGCGTGCTGTTCAACAACATTTACATTCCCGCAGGTGCCGAGACTCTCTACTTGAGTGGCTCTGGTGCTTCACCGGCTGCTGATGGCACCTGGGGCAACATGGAGCAGCAGACTGTCAACATCTTCGAGAAGTTCAAGGCGACGCTGGAAGAGCAGGGCTGGTCCATGTCCGACATCGTGCAGGTCCGCATTTTCGGCGTTGTCGGCGCGGACGGTGAGTTTGACTTCGAAGGCCTCAACAAGGGCTACCTGCAGTTCTTCGGCACGGAAGCAAATCCGAACAAGCCAGTACGCACGGCTGTTGTCGTGGCCGATCTGGTGAACGACAACTGGCTTGTCGAGATCGAGATCCGCGCTTCACGCATGCCCAAGTAAGGCACACAACACCAGAATATTCATCGCATTCTTCGTGACCTCCCATTTACTCAGGAGTCTATTTCCTTGAACGAGATCCAATTAGCCCGACGTGCATTCCTGCGCCAAACCGGTATTGCGGCGCGAAACTCTCTGATCGTGCTTTCTCTGCCGGCCATCATGAGCAGCAGCGCCGCAGCAAGCGAAGCAAAGCTGGAGAACAGCGCATTCAAGATCCTCGGCAGCGATGAGGCAAGAGAATTTGCCGCCATCGCCGCGCGCATCATTCCAACCGACGAGACACCCGGAGCAACAGAGGTCGGCGTGATCTACTTCATCGACAATGTTCTCGGCACCTCACGCACCGAAGCGCTAGAGCCAATGCGAGAGGGACTGGCCTCATTGCAGGCTTCTGCGCAATCCACCTATGGCAGCGCGAGCTTCAGCGCACTGACGTCTGAACAACAGGACACCTTGCTGGTCAGCATTGAGGAAACGGCATTCTTCGGCACCATGCGCTACATGACGATCTCCGGAATGTTTTCGCTTCCTGAATATGGTGGCAATCGCGACTACGCAGGATGGAAGCTCATTGGTTTCGAACACAAGCATGTCTGGAGTCCGCCATTCGGATTCTATGACGCAGACTATATGGCGAAGGGAGAATAATCATGGCACAGGCAAGTTTCCCAACGCGCGAAGAAGTGGATTTCGTGATCGTAGGTTCCGGCGCGGCAGGCGGCATCATGGCGAGAGAACTGTCGACAGCAGGCTTCTCCGTTGTCGTGCTTGAACAAGGACCCTATCTGCAACCGGGCGATTTCCGTCACGACGAATGGTCTAACACACAGAACGAGGGACTTGTCTGGGGTAGCCGCAAGGGCCATCCACAGACATTCAGACGCTACGAGCATGAAAAGGCTGAGCTGGTAGACGGCGCTCCGCTGGGCTACGCCCACAACGTCGGTGGCAGCAGTGTGCACTTCTCTGGCAATTTCTGGCGTCTGCACCCGATCGATTTCAACGAAGCTAGTGTGCGCGGCACCATTGCAGGCACTAATTTCGCGGACTGGCCAATCACCTACGAAGAACTGGAGCCCTATTACACGAAGGTGGACTGGGAGATTGGTGTATCCGGTCTGGCCGGCCCCTGGGACCCGCCCCGTTCGCGCGACTATCCATGCCCTCCCATGCCAGTGAAATCGGCGGGTGTTCTGCTGGAGCGAGCAGGCAAAGCGATGGGTTACACGCCCTTCCCGGCGCCAGTTGCCATTCTTTCCAAACCTTTTAATGGGCGTCCGGCCTGCGTACATTGCGGATTTTGCAACGGCTTCGGTTGCGAAGTGGCTGCCAAGTCATCCACTGCAGTCACCATGATTCCCCAGGCACTGGCAACCGGCAATTGCGAGTTGCGAACGGGATGTACCGTCGCACGCGTCAATACTGATGCGAACGGCCGTGCCAGTGAAGTGGTGTATTGGGAAGAAGATGGCACTGAACAGGCTCAGAAGGCAAAGGCAGTTGTGTTGTGCGCGAATGGCGCTGAGACTCCTCGACTTCTGTTCCTGTCGGCGTCGGCGCAGTTCCCCGATGGTCTGGCAAACTCCAGCGGCATGGTTGGCAAGAACCTGATGTTCAATGGCTCTTCCAATGCCGCCGGTTTGTTCCCGGAGGAAATCAATGGCCACAAGAGTATTGCAACCACTCGGGTGATCCACGACTTCTACAGCATCGATCCCAAGCACGGCTTCTACGGCGGCGGAGGCATCGACTCGCGATCTCTGACGCGCGGGTTGCCGATGGCCTCAGCCATGCGCGGCGGCACGTTCTCCGGCGTCAGCTGGGGCAGCGAGTTCAAACGCGGCCTGGCGGAGGAGTTCACGCACACGGCCTCTTTCAATGGCCACTGCACCACGTTGCCGCTGTCCACCAACAACATCACGCTGGACCCCGATGTCAAAGACAAATGGGGCCGTCCGGCACTGCGTACCACCTTCATGAATCACCCTGACGACATTGCCACCATGAAGTTCTTCCACGACATCTCGATGGATATGCTGGATGCCGTGGGGGCGATAAAAAAGGTTGGCTCGTATGCGCGCAATGGCCAGACCGGGGGCGTGCACCTGCTGGGAACCTGCCGCATGGGCAATGACCCTGCGACCTCGGTGGTGGACCGCTACAACCGCTCGCATGATGTGCCGAATCTTTTCATGGTGGACGGTGGCAGCATGGTGACCTCTGGACGTGGACAGCCGACGATGACCATCATGGCGCTGGCCTTCCGGGCGGCGGACCATATCATCCAGGCGGCGGGCAGAAATGAGATATGACAGCGCTATGATCTGATGTGGATTTGCCGATTTCCCGCCATATTCATTGTCTTTTCAGCCATCAACTGAAACAATCCGGACATGGAGAAAAACAACCGGAAAGGTTCATCGGATGAAAAAGAAAACGCTGCTTTGCTCAACCCTGCTCTTCTCAATACTGGTAGCGGGGCTATTGCCTGCTTCCGCAATACACGCCCAGGACTTATGGATTCCCTCCGGGTCCCCTGACGGAACACTCAGCTTCGACTCCAGCACTGGATTGTTGCGCCTGCCCACTGTGACAGTGCGCGCCAACCGCGCTGATCCCGGCAGGTTGCTGTTCGATGTGGTGTTGACCCATGTTGGTGGTGAGACTTTTCGCGTCGTCAGCAGCCGGGGTCTGATCCCGGATCAGGAATGTACCCGCGCCGAGGTAGCGTCCGCCATCCCCCAATTGCGCCTCGGTATGACGGTGGCAGAAGCGGAAGCGTTGATTGGTTGCAAGGCTGCGACCAGCACGCGCGAAACCGACCTGAAACTGGGCCGCCTCGTGGAAGCCAGTTGGGTGGGCCAGGATGGCGTGCCCAATTCCGGGTCCACCGGCTATGTGACTGGCAGTGTCATCGCCATCGGTGTGTCGAGCAACTGGGTACCCGTCTCGGGAAGCACCCCCTCACCGTTCAGCGTTCCCATGCTGCTTTCTTCCAGCGGCGGGCCGGCGATCTCGCTTGCTCTGCGTGAAGGCGTGTTCGAGTCCTACTCCTTTGCCAGCGAGACCTCTTCGCGCCTCTGCGCGGACAACGCGCTGGTAGCAGGGTTCGCGTCGCTGCAGAAAGGAGACAGTCTGACGAAGATCGATGATTTTCTTGGTTGCGACGGCAGCCTTGTAAGTACCACAGTCAGCGCAAGTGCAACGCAGGAACACTACACTTGGCGCTCAAGGTCGACTCCTCTCTTTACCTCAATCCCCGGAGAGCTGCAAAGCAGCAGCATCGAAGTCACGCTCTTGAACGGAGCAATGACAGCGGCAACGAGAATGACCTCCACTTTGCAGTACCCGTCTTCGCCGTGCAGTGTCGATGAGATCGAGGCCATTGCGAAGGCCGTCGCGGTAGGCATGTCGGAGGAGGCGCTGCGAGCACTGTCCATCTGCCCGGCACGATCAGTCACCAGTGTCGACATGCTCGCTTCAAGAACTTCCCAATATTCATGGAGTTCTCAAAACACTTCGGATTCCATTTACCTGTCTGTGAACAGATCACTGTCGGTATCGCTGCAGGAAGGAGTTGTCAGATCGGTGAGTCTGCGGCGGCAGTAAGTAGCTCGAATCTTTACTGAATATCTGACTCCCTACCCAATTTGCTCGCGCATTTTTTTCTCATCGAGCTGCCCGCGCCATTTCGCCACGACGATGGTTGCCACGCCATTGCCGACCAGGTTGGTAAGCGCACGCGCCTCCGACATGAATCTGTCGATGCCAAGTATTAACGCCAATGCCGCCACAGGCACTGTGCCCGTCGCCGACAAGGTCGCGGCCAACACGATGAATCCGCTGCCCGTCACCCCGGCGGCACCCTTCGAGGTAAGCACCAATACCGCGAGCAATCCCAGCTGATCCATCAGCGATAGCGGAATGTTGGTCGCCTGTGCGAGAAAGATCGCAGCCATCGTGAGATAGATCGACGTGCCATCGAGATTGAAGGAATAGCCAGTCGGAATCACCAGACCGACAACCGATTTGCGGCATCCGACCATTTCCATCTTGTGAATCATGCGTGGCAGCACCGATTCGGAGGACGACGTGCCGAGCACAATCGCCAGCTCTTCGCGAATGTAGACCACGAACTTCCAAATGCTGAAGCCGTGTAGCCGCGCGATCAGGCCAAGCACGACAAACACAAATAACAGGCAGGTTGCATAGAAACACAACATGAGCGCACCAAGAGAAATCAGCGACTCCACGCCGTATCGACCGATGGTGAACGCCATGGCTCCGAACGCCCCGATGGGCGCGACTTTCATGATGTAACCGATGATACGAAACAGGACGTGGGACAGAGCATCGACAAAATTGAACACGGGCTTGCCACTCTCGCCCAGGGCATGCAGCGCGAATCCGAAGAGCAGTGAGAACAGCAGGACCTGCAGAATTTCGCCTCGTGCAAAGGCATCGACGACAGTCGTCGGAATGACATTCAGAAGAAACTCAACAGTGGACTGACTCTCGCCCGCTGTCGCATAGGTGGCCACAGCGCCCGCATCGAGTGTCCCCGGGTCGATATTCATACCTGCACCCGGCTTGACCAAATTGATGACCACGACGCCGATCACCAGTGCAAGGGTGCTCACAATTTCGAAGTACAGCAAAGCATAGCCGCCGGTCTTGCCGACCGACTTCATGTCTTCCATACCGGCAATACCCATGACGACGGTGCAGAAAATCACCGGCGCGATGATCATCTTGATGAGCTTGATGAAACCATCACCCAGCGGTTTCATTGCCGCGCCAAGTTCGGGGGCCATCACACCCAGGGTAATGCCGATGGCTATTGCCACCAGAACCTGAAAGTATAGCGATTTGTAATGAAACATATGCAAAGCCCATTGTTGTTTGGCGCGCATCAGACTAACGATCAGGCTTACCGGAAACAATCCCCACAGTGGAATAAAGACTCTCAGGGCTGTAAACCAATTCCCTGAACTCACGACTAAGCTACTGAACTTCAGATTGCAATCCTGATTGGTCAAAATCACCAAACCGATGGTCTGTTAAGCCATGTCCATGACAATCGCGAGCAGTGGCGAACGGATAACGTATTGAAAACACGGACTTTGGTGCATTGGCGCAGGGATTGCATTCTCTCGTCAATTGCCAATGCATCTCCCAGGAGAGACGACAGTGATCAGACTCATCAATCTTTGCCAGACCTATCGCACGACCCATATGGAAACCACGGCGCTGGACAACATTAACTTGCATGTCTGCAAGGGTGAATTTGTGGCGGTGATGGGACCCTCGGGCTGCGGCAAGTCCACGTTACTGAACATCATCGGCATGATCGACTCTGCGGTCAGCGGTGAATACTGGTTCAACGGTGAGGAAATTGGCAAGCGCTCCGAGAATGATCTGGTGGATCTGCGCAAGCGCAACATCGGCTTCATATTCCAGAATTTCAATCTCATTGACGACCTCAGCGTCGAAGAGAATGTGGCGCTGCCTCTATTGTATCTCGGCGTCCCCAAGAGTGAACGCAAGGCCAAGGTGGCTGAAGCGTTGGCAGTGGTAGGGCTCGAGAACCGCGCCAAACACAAACCCCAGGAACTCTCCGGTGGTCAGCAACAACGAGTGGCCGTGGCGCGCTCTGTAGTAGGAGATCCGAAGTTGATTGTAGCCGACGAACCCACTGGTAATCTGGACACGAAAAACGGCGAAGACGTCATGCAGATGCTGGAAACGTTACGCCGCCGAGGCGCCACTATTCTGATGGTGACTCACTCGCCGGAACATGGCGCGTGCGCTGATCGCATCATCTCCATGCTCGATGGAAAAATCGTCAACAACAGTCCGATACATCTCGTTGCGACTGCAAATATCTAACTGATCGACTTCAGGCGGAACTCCCCATGCTTGCACACTTCACCCGGATGGCTGTAAACGCGCTATTGCGATTCAAGATGCATTCTCTCATCGGCCTGATCAGTCTGGTGTTCGGATTTTTCTGCTTCATAGCCGCCACATTGCTGGCCAATTATGTGGACAGCTTCGAGGAAAAATTTCCCAACTCCGAAAATATCTACAACATCGTCCAGGTGGGCCTTACCGATGATGCGCCGTTCGAGCGCTGGCCAATTGTCAACGAGCCGGCCGCACGTTATCTGCGCGCAGCGTTCCCGGAAATTGAACACATCGCTCGCACGACCATGTCCAGTAATAGCGACATTACCTACGAAGGTCTGACTGAGTCATTCGCCGTGCGTTATGTGGAAGCGGAGTTCTTCGAGATATTTCCCGTAACACTCTCAACCACCAATAGCATGACTGATCGATCGAGTCTGCCGCCCAATTCCGCGTTGATTACTGAAACTGCTGCCATGACCCGGTTTGGCACCATCGACGTGGTCGGCAGGGTGTTGACCATCGCTAATCAATTGGATGTGAATATTGCAGGAGTAATTTCGAGTATCGATTTTCCCACGCATCTCAACTCACCCATTCCCATGTTCAAGGCCGAGCTGTTTATATCAATCGAGGCGTTCGACACTCTCGATGGCAATGCTGAAGCCGCCCAGAAATTGGACCCCGCGACGGACCATTGGGGAAATCAGTCCTATTTTGTGTTTCTGCAATTTCCTGAAGGGGAAATCGTGGACGTGGAAAACTTCAACCAACGTCTGGGGGAATTTGTCACGACCTATATTCCGCCGGACTGGTCCGAGTACATGACCTATGAAATGGAACCCGTGAACAAACTGACGACCTCAATGTTCTCTATTCTCACGCAAGGATTCAATCTGGTGAACGTGCTGCAGGTGGCAGGAGCGTTGGTGCTGCTGATCGGCTGCCTCAACTATTCCAACCTGGTGATTGCCCAGTTGTCCTTGCGCAGTCAGGAAATTGCGGTGCAGAAAATTCTTGGGGCCAAACGAAGCCTGCTGATTCTTCAGTACTGCTATGAGAGTTTCTTCTTTGTAGCCATTTCTCTCGCGATCACGCTGCTGGTGTTCGCGTTGTTACTGACGCAGCTTGGCGAAGCTGTACCCGGAGTCGGGCCGGGAATGCTGCTGAGTCCCTCGCTGTGGAGTGTATTGCTCGCAGTGGTCGCACTGATTGTGATGATCGCCGGGTTCTATCCCGCAGTGCGAACCGCCACGGTAAGACTGGTAACCATGATGCGGCCAAAGGGCTCGGGTGGCTACTCGGGTCGCATGCGTTCGATCATGGTGGGCACCCAGTTCTTCATCTCTGGCACGCTGATGATTCTGGCGATTGTCATGTTCCGTCAGAACGTCACCATGACCCAGCAGCTCGACGGCGAGATCGCCGACCCCAAGATTGTGGTGACTGTGCCACTGGATACTATTGACGTGGAAACAGAACTGCTGATGAACCAGCTCAAGAGTCATCCCGATGTGCTGTCGATCACTCAGGTTGATCGTCAGCCATGGGAGATGGGGATGAACACGATCAGCATTTCCCTGGAGCCTGATGTGAATGCAACCACGGTGGAGGTGGGCAATCACAATGTGGGTTATGACTTTGCAGAAACGCTGGATATCCCGCTGCTAGCTGGGCGCATGTTCTCACGCGATCGTGCCAACGATGTGCTGCCACCGCCGGAAGAGCTGGTCTCTCGCGGTGGACCCTATGGGCTGATAGTGGACGACATCTCCGCCCGAGGACTTGGTTTTGCCGACGCGGATGCTGCCATCGGGCAAACTGTCTACCGCCACCTGGACCCTCCCGACGTGCCCAATGAAATCGTTGTCGCACACACCATTGTCGGTGCAGTAGGCAAACAGAAATTCCAGTTCATTGACTTCAACACCTTCGGTATCAGCGGTGATGTCTATACGCTGCGCCCCGAGAACGCCAATATCATGATCATCCGTGTGTCGCGGACCAACCTTAACGAGACACTTTTGCACATAGATAATACGTGGCGTGACCTGATGCCTGATACCCCGATCAAGAGGGTGTTCGCTGATGAATTGTTTTACGACACCTATTCTCTGTTCCTGGCAATTGCCAGTGCCATCGGCGGGCTGTCCATGTTTGGATTCTTTATCGCCAGCATAGGCTTGTTAGGTAATGCCACGTTCATCACGAATGTTCGCCAGAAGGAAGTGGGGATTCGCAAGGTGATGGGCGCCAGCAGCAATCGCCTTCTGGGCATGCTGCTGTTGGATTTTGCCAAGCCGGTGATTGTCGCCAATGCCTTGGCGTGGCCACTGGGTTACGTGATTGCCAGCGGCTATATCAGTCTGTTTGCAGTGCGAACTGAAATCGGTCTGATGCCGTTTCTGGTGAGCTTCTCCCTTTCGGTGCTCATTGCCGTTGGGGCGGTGGTCTCCCAGTCGTGGAAGAGTGCTCGGGTCAGGCCGGCGCTGACTTTGCGGTATGAATAGCAGCCGACCCATGGCTTGTAATAATTAGATGGATGTTACGTCTTGATGAGAATTCAATTCAGTTTTGAGAAAGGGTCCTTTGAAGCAGTGGCCGAATGAGCTCACGCACTTCCAACGGAAGGCGGAACAGCGGCCGATCACTCGGAACATCTGACTTGAGAATTTCTACAGCTGCATCAAGACATGTCAGGGGTATTTTAAGCGCATCGCACTCTTTGCCAACGTTCTGCCAAGCCTGATTCCAGACCTCTAATTGAGAAGAAGAAAAGTCTCGTTCATCGAGGAATTGAATGGAGTGTGTCACTCCCTGACCTAATCTCTCCGCAACACCGTGTTTGATGTAAAGCGGTGCGATTGCGGAAATATAGTCAGCCCACTCCGACGGCCCTCGGTCTACGATCATTGATAGCAGATCATGTGGAGTTCCGCCGTAGTAGTCCGATTGCTTATTTCCCTTTTCAAAAGCTCTCGCTAGAGCCGCCACAACCTGCGGCAAGGGAGAAATAGCTACCATAGGCTCAAATACAGCGAACATTGCTATAGTTTGCGAATTTGACGATGCATTGGGCACACGGAGCGACTCTTCAAAATCGTCAACACTCGCTTGCCAAGCTCTATTTGCCCAATGCATCACACCGCGATTGAAGAGGGCTTTTGCTTTTTGCTCGTCTGGTACATCGGGCATGTCGATCACGACGGTGCAATCGGCGAGCGCCGCTTGTGCGTCTTCCTGCTGCCAGTAGGTCAAACCCCTATTGATGCGTGCATTTGCCTTTTGCTCACTTGATGCATCGGGTATCTCGATTACTGCTGTGTAATCGGCGAGTGCCGCTTGTGCCTTGTCAAGCCGCCCAAAGGCGAGGCCCCGATTGATTAGAGCTGCTACCTTTTGCTCGCACGGTGCATCAGACATGTCGCTCACTGCCGTGTAGTCGATGAGCGCCGCTTGTGCGTCCCCCAATTGCTCGTAGATGACGCCGCGATTGATGAGGGTTTTTGCCTTTTGCTCGCACCGCGCATCAGGCATCTCGATCATCGCCGTGTAGTCGGTGAGAGCCGCTTGTGCGTCCCCCAACTGCCAGTAGGTGAAGCCGCGATTGATAAGGGCATTTGCCTTTTGCTCGTTTGGCGCTTCGGGCATCTTAATCAGGGCCGTGTAATCGGCAAGCTCTGCTTGTGCGTTCCCCAGCAGCCCGTAGGTGACGCCACGATTGAAAAGCGCTGATGCCTTTTGCTCGACGCGCGCATCAGTGCTATCTAGAATTCCCGTCAGTGCCGCAACTTCAGACCTGCGGTCATATAGCTTGCCGGATGCCCAGGCTCGGTAGTACAGCCCTTCGTTCCGTTCTGATACCGTCAACTCGTCAGCTAACGCGAGCATTTGTTGAAAGTCTCCGGCCTGCAACTTTTCGATAATTTCACCCGTCAATTTCGAGTTGATAATAGTCTTGAAAGTATCGTCGCACTGCAACGCGATCTTGCAGTATTCGACCGCCCGAGAGTGGTAGCCAACCAAATTGATTGATGCCCGCAGTTTATCTTCAGGAAACCACGCTTTCAGAAATCGAGTCACAAGTTGCAAAGGACGACCGCGCTGGTTTTTGACTTCCAAGCACAACCGCATCAGAGGTTCCGCCATATCGTAGTACGATTCCTTGCCGCGTTTCTCACTACGGACGTATCCTTTGGTCTTGAGATTACCTAATTGCTTGGAACAGTTACCTTCAGCAATAAAAGTTTCTTCTGCAATTTCTTTGACGGTCAGAGCTCCTTCGGCATCGCATAAGCACTGGACAAGTTGCCGTTGCTGATCGGGAAGCCATCGCATTCGCTCCTGAAAATAAGGCGTCATTTCTTCAGCCAGCGTCTCAAAGGCTGCGACCAAATCGTCGAGGTCGTCTTTTGTCAGAAACTCTGCGAGTAATACATACATTCGATAGTTTCCACCGGCCAGATGATGGAGAGCGCGAATTCGATAGCGAGCGTCACTGGAGTTCAGATACTGAATAAGATCGGACTTCTGTTGCTCTACAGCAATGTTGCGAATAAGTTGCTGAGCATCTTCAACCGTCAGCGGTTCCAAGTGATGGATGTCGAAAAATCCATAGAATGCTTCCTTGCGACTTGAAACACCGTCAAACAGCTGCTGGCTTGTGGTAAGAGTTGCAATGCGGCGCGTTTCCTGCAAAAACGCGCGAAGTTTCTTTTGTCCCATTTCTCCAAGGCCACTGAAAGTTTGATCCAGATTTTCCGTGATGACCAGCAAGTGGCGATGTTGAAGGTTTTTGAGCACTTCATTTAATACGGAGAGCGCAGCATCGTCGGCAGGTAGTCCGCGTACATTTGATTTGAAATCCGAAGGGAATTCATCTGGATATTCGTTAAAAAGAGATTTGGCGACAGCGAACGCAAAGTGAATTAGCCCTGAAAAAATATCGTCCTCCCCAAGCCATGCTATGCGCATTGTATCTAGCAATTCCGGCTTTTGCGTCAACTCCCACGCCGCGAGAGAGACAAGATGCGTTTTACCACTTCCTCGTGGCCCCACAAGCAAGATGTGGTGCTTGTCGCCCGTCGTCATGCTGGTCGATAGTTTATTCACTATGCTATCCAACAATTTCTCGCGTTGAACGAAGATTCGTTTGAGCAACTCGGGATCCATGTTGCTGGGGGTGTAGGCTGATACTCGATTACGCTTGCTCATGATTCCAACCCCTGGGCGATTCTCCACCAGCGCTTAATCAAAGGGAAACGGAATGTGTACCGCTTCTGTGCATCGCAAATGAGGTAGTGGTCTTGCCCTAAAAATTTCAGCATCTGCACGATTAGCTGGCGGTCTGTCAGTGCGAACTGACTGCGGACTATCAACCAGACTTGCTCAATAGTTTGCGAATCGTCTGTGACTGCAAAGTGATCAAGAATACATCGGGCAATTTCGTTTTCCGAGATCGAGCGATTGTTAACATCGATCACAGTTCCTCGATAATACGTTTCCAAACGCCCGCGAAAATGCTCCATCTCCCATGGATCATAATCATTCGTCAGTTGATCCTGAAATGTAATATCGACATCCTGCAAAGTGATCGGACGTCCCAGCATCGCCAGCTGACTAGTGATTCGCTCCATGTAAAAGGGAACGTTGCTGGTGTGGTCTATCAGGCGTTTGGCAATTTCCTGAGCATCATCGGCGAACTTCACTTGCTCGGCATTCAACAACTGAAGTGCGAGTTTGATCGCATCAACCTCTTCTAAGGGGTGAATTTCAATAAGGGGCATGTTGTTAACTGGTTCAGCTGCCAGGTTTGCGTGCTTTAATTTCCGCAACACGTGATGGAGCCCGATAGAACCAGCGAAGATCATCCTTAGGTTGGCATGGCGTTGTCGAAGGGCTCGGAAAGTGTCGAGCAAAGTGAGTGCTTCATGAGGCCTACCGACCCGTGACGAAACCTCATCTATCTTTTGCAGCATGTACGGCAGCTCATCAAACATCAGAAGGATCAATCGGTCGGGACGGTTCTGGCAGAAGCCTCCGATAGCTTCTTCAAGTGTCGTTTGCCAGCCGTGTTTGCTCATCTCCGGCAGCTTGATAACACCTCCGATTTCGAGCCCGCCAATCTTATTCAGCAAACCGGAATACCAGTTTTCGGCCGTTTCAGTTGTCGTTAAAAGGGGACGCATGCGAGTGAGCAGAAGTTCAGTTAGGTGGTTACAAGAGTCAATTCCCTCGACTTCAAGAAACAGCACGTCAAAATCGGCAGCTGGTTCGGCAGCCATTTTTGTCATTATTGTCGTTTTTCCTACACGACGTTCGGCGGTGAACCGAAGTGACTCTCCATGGGTACTGAGACGAGCCCATATATGCTCAATAATTTTGTCTCGCCCGATGACATTTTTTGGATCTCTCTGCACTCCCATAGCACACCCTTCTTTTGACGCGCGACGGAAACATCATACGATAATTTTGTCGCACGTCAAGCGTTGGCGTCCCTGCCTCATGTTACCGGTCTGCCCCTCACCGCGCCCGCGACGCAATCCTCCGATACTCCCGATACTCGGGCGTCCAGAAGTTGCGCTCGATCGCTTCGCGTAATTCCTCGTCTGCCTTCAATGGCGCATGGCCTTGACTCATCGCCGTCTTGGCGATGGCAAAGGCGATCTGGCGGCTGATCTGTGGCAGGGCGGTCAGTGGCGGCAGAATCGACGCCGTCCGCTCGTCTGAGAGCGGCGCGCACTCGGACAGCGTGATGCTCGCCACCATCAGCATCTCGTCGGTGACGCGGTTGGCTTTGGCGGCGATCACACCCAGGCCGATGCCGGGGAAGATGTAGCTGTTGTTGCACTGGGCAATGTTGTAAGTCTTGCCGCCGGAATCCACCGTGCCGAACGGGCTGCCAGTGGCGACGATGGCTTCGCCGCTGGTCCACTCCAGAACCTGCGCCGGGTGCGCCTCGACAAGGCGCGACGGATTGCTAAGCGGCAGGATGATCGGGCGGGGGCAGGTGGCATGCATCTGCCGGATGACGGACTCGGTAAACAGGCCGGGCTTGCCGGAGACACCGATCAGCGCCGTTGGCTGTGCATTGTTCACCACGTCGAGCAGGCTCGCGTACTGGTTGCCTGCTTCGATCTTCCAGTTGGCGAGAGCCGCTTTGCGCTGCAACAGTCGCTTCTGGAAATCCATCATGCCTTCGATTTCGTCTTCCATCCCCTCGGTCAGTAGACCGAAGCGATCGACCATGAAGATCTGCGCGCGGGCCTGAGCCTCGTCCAGTCCCTGCGCGATCATCGCGCTGATGATCAACTCCGCGATGCCACAACCTGCCGACCCGGCACCGACGAACACGATCTTCTGGTCCCGCAGTCTTTCGCCCTTCTTGCGGCTGGCCGCCAGCAAGGTGCCCAGCGTCACCGCCGCCGTGCCCTGAATGTCGTCGTTGAAGCAGCACACGCGATGGCGGTGGCGCTGCAGAATAGGCATGGCGTTGGGCTGTGCGAAGTCCTCGAACTGAATCAGCACCCCCGGCCAGCGCTCCTGCGCGGCGTTGATGAACTGGTCCACGAAGGCATCGTATTCCTCGCGGGCAATGCGTGGATGGCGATGGCCCATGTACATCGGGTCGTCCAGCAGGGTCTTGTTGTTGGTGCCGACGTCCAGCGCCACCGGCAGCGTGTAGGCGGGGCTGACGCCGCCACCAGCCGTGTAGATGGACAGCTTGCCGATGGTGATGCCCATGCCGCCGATGCCTTGGTCGCCAAGCCCCAGCACGCGCTCGCCATCGGTCACCACGATCACCTTGACCAGATCCTTGGTGACGCTCTGCAGGATGTCACTCATGAACTCCCGCTCCTCCCAGGAGATGAAGAGCCCACGGGCGCGGCGGTAGATGTCGGAGAAGTGTTCGCAGGCATCGCCCACGGTCGGGGTGTAGATGATCGGCAGCATCTCCACCAGATGCTCGCTGACGAGGCGGTAGTACAGCGTCTCGTTGGTGTCCTGCATGGCACGCAGGTAGATGTGCTGGTTGATCGGCAGCTCGAAACTGCGGAATTGTCGATAGGCGCGCTCGACCTGCTCCTCGATGGTTTCGTAGCGCGGCGGCAGCAGGCCCAGCAGATTGAAGGCGCGCCGCTCGTCCACGGTGAATGCTGAGCCCTTGTTTAGAAGCGGCGTTTCCAGCAGCGTGGGGCCGGCATAGGAGATATAGAGCGGTTTGCGAGGAGGCATGCACTGATTCCGGAAGTTGAGAGGGTTGAAACTGAGAGGCCTGAGCGGAGATTACACCAGCGTTAGCAAGTGCTGTAGTGGTAGCGTAATTGCGCGATCAACAAAGCGTTTTCCTGGACCTTGTAAACGAAGCGGTGTTCATCGGTAATGCGCCGCGACCAGTAGCCCGCCAGTGCGTGCCGGAGTACTTCCGGTTTGCCAGTACCGGTAAAGGGCTGACGGGCCACTTCCCTGATTAGATTGTTGATGCGGACGAGAATTTTCGTATCGGCTTTCTGCCAATACAAATAGTCCTCCCATGCCTGCTCGGAGAAGATCAACTTCATTCAATGAGACCCTGCTCCTTCCCCTGACCCGCTTCGAGCTGTGCAACAGAGGCGAGAAGTCGCTGGGCGTTGGCCGGGCTGCGCAAGAGATAAGCGGTTTCCTCCAGCGCTTTGTAGTCTTCCAGGGACATCATCACCACGGATTGTTCACTGTTGCGGGTGATGATCAAGGGCTCATGGTCTTCGCAGACTCGGTTCATAGTAGAAGCGAGGTTGGCGCGAGCAGTGGTGTAGGTAACGGTGTCCATAGGGCTCTCCAGTACATGTACAGGATATTGTACTTATTCGAGGTGATTTGTACAGCTTGTAATCCTTGTGCTCGTTGCCATGTCTGCGACGTGGCGCCAGTAATCCAGTCCCGCTCCAATGGACTTACGCCACGATAGCTTTTATGCTCCCCCCAAGCCGAGAAAGCTCAGCCAACGGTCCGTTAGAACAAATATTAATAACAACACCATAACAAGGAGCCGCCATGACACCGTCACGAAAACTGCTTTTTACTGCCATCGCCTGTGCCAGCGCACTGCTGGTTGGTTGCAGTGAACCCGCTGCGCCTACCGCGTCAGCACAAGCCCTTGCGCCCGCCGCCCCGACTGCTGCGCCCGCGCCAGCAGCCGCGCCAGCAGCCCCTGCTGGCAACAACATCACCGGCGTTGGCATGCCCAATCCAAACCCTGTTGTGACTCAGAACTGGGGTGCATTGCCCGCAGGCCGCACCTGGGGTTCTACCGCAGGTATCGACATCGACCCGAATGATGGCCAGATTGTCGCCTATGAGCGTTGCGGCGCAGGCAGCTTTGGTACCGGTGCTCCAGTGACCTGCGATACCAATGTTGTCGACCCGATATTCAAGTTTGACCGCAACACCGGTGCAGTTATCGCCAACTTCGGTGCTGGCGTCATGGTGACTCCGCACGGTATCCATGTGGATTCCGAGAGCAACGTGTGGGTGACAGACTTCGCTACCAACGCTGACAGCACCAAGGGTCAGCAGGTGCACAAGTTCAGCCCGACCGGCGAGCTGCTCCTGAGCCTGGGAACGCCCGGCCAGACCGGCAACGACAGTGCCCACTTCAATCAGCCGAATGATGTGATTGTCGGTCCTGATGGCAGCATCTACGTGTCTGACGGCCACAACGCTCAGGGCATGATCACCAATGCTGCGATTGCCGAAGGCAAAGCCAACGGCGAGACCTCGCGCATCATGAAGTTCGCGCCGGACGGCACGTTCATCAAGCAGTGGGGCGATATCGGGGTGCGTCACGGCGAGTTCCGTACTCCGCACGCGATGGAGTTCGACTCACGCGGCCGTCTCTGGGTAGCCGACCGTGGTAACCACCGCATCGAGATCTTCGATCAGGACGGTAACTACCTCGAGTCACGCTACCAGTTCAGCCGTATCAGCGGCATCTTCATCACTGAAGACGACATGCTGTATGCGATCGACTCCGAGTCCAGCCCGACGGGTCACCCCGGCTGGCGTAATGGTGTCCGTATTGGCCATATCGACCGCGATGTCGTCACCGCGATGATTCCTCCGTTCGAGCGTGAAGACCGCGTGTATCAGGGTACGGCTGGCGAAGGCGTGGCTGTCGATGCAGACGGTACGGTGTTTGCCGCCGAAGGCCCGAACTCGCTGAGTCAGGCTGGTGGGGCGTTCACGAAGTACTCGAAGTAATCATTCAACGCCTGCTCGCAGGTGGTTGACGGATGTTGAGAGATAGAGATGGGGGCCGCAATGGCCCCCATCTTTTGATGGGCTACTACTCCCATGTACTGAAGCCTATGGGTCTTTTCCTGCTTAATTCCGGCGGTGTCACCATCGCTTTAATTGTGTCGAACACCACTTTGAATTGACCGTCATACTTCCTCTCTAACGAATCAAGTTTGAGAGCGAGCTCAGCGTTGGACGCTAACATTCGCCGAAACCTCACAAAGATTCGCATGATCTCAATGTTGACAGCTATTGCGCGTTCGCTGCGCAACACGCTGGAAAGCATTGCTACACCTTGTTCAGTAAATACGAAAGGAAGATATTTTGTGTAATGTCCTCGACCCGCGTCTAAGGTCACAAATTGTGACCTTAGAGATTCATTTTCCTCTGCAGTTAGTCGAAACCTGAAATCTTCTGGGAACCGATCAGCATTGCGTTTGACGGCCTGATTCAAAACTTTAGTCTCTACTTCGTACAGTAGGGCTAAATGCACATCCAGCATTACCCGTTGCCCACGGATAAGCAGAATAGATTCCGAAATGCTTTGATGAATCGCATCCAAGTCCAGCTTCCCTTCCATAGTTTTCTCCTTGATGAGTTGAGACTCCAAGCGCGCACGGTTAAAACTCCTAACTGAAGAATAGCTCAGGATTCAGACATCAACCCGGATGTCCGTAGCAAAAGGAGTGGCTGCATTGACCAGTTTCTGTCGGTTCACACCAGCTAGCGTTTGGTTCGGCAGGAAATATTCAAGTGGATACAACGCTTTGGAGCATGGCACAAGGGCTGCATAGAGGCTTGAACATCACCGCGTGTTCAGCAACAGCCAAGAGGAGTTTTCCAGTGCATCTTTCCCGTCCGCGTTTTCGCCCACTGCCTCTGGTCTACAGAGTCCTGGGGATCATTCTTGTAGTCGGTTTTGTGCTGATTGGTCTGGTGGGCCTGATCCTGCCGATCATACCCGGCGTCGTGTTCCTGCTTTTGGCCGTCTATGTGCTGACGCGAATCTCGCGTCGCGCGGCTGCTTACGCTCACAACCAGCCGCCACATGCGCCACCTGAATGCCGCCGATTCTTTGAGCGTAGGTGAGCGCTGCAAGCTAGGCTTTCTAGTAATGGCGCGAAGTGTGGTGAATGGAGTTGAATGGTGTGTTGGCGGCTTCAAGGGCCGCGACAAGGCTTCTTAAAAGATAGATTCAGGAACCGCATTCAGCAACGAGATTGCGTGCGGTTAAACGCCCCCCGCCTCATCATCAGTCAACAGTTCGATCGCGCGGCCCATCCGATACCCGTAGATCACCGAGTAGGCCAGCACGTTCTGCACATAGCCGCGCGTCTCGCCGAAGGGGATTGTTTCGATCCAGATATCCAGCGGCACCGGCGTCTCGCCCGCTTCCTCCAGCCAACGCTTCACGCGGTTGGGGCCGGCGTTGTAAGCGGCGGCGGCCAGGATGCGGTTGCCGTCGAACTGTTCCATCAACTGTGACAGGTAGCGGCTGCCGAGCTGGAGGTTGACCTCCGGGCGGAACAGATCCTGATTGGTGATCTGCATGCCCACGCCCTTGGCAGTCTGCTGGGCGGTGGCGGGCATCAGCTGCATCAGTCCCATGGCGCCAGCAGAGGAGCGGACATCCTGCATGAAGGCACTTTCCTGACGGGCGATGGCGAAGACCAGGTGCGGCGTCAGGTCGTTCTCGTCGGCGGCCTCGGCGACGATATCGGCATAGGCCAGCGGGAAGCGCAGCTGCAGGTCGTCCCAGTAGCTCACCTGGATCATGGCCTGGATGCCATTGCGGTGCCAGCCCCAGCTGTCGGCGAGTTTGCCGCTGGCGATGATCTGCTCCTCCGGCATCCCGGCCGTGGCATGTTGCCACTCTGCGCGCGCACTGGCTTCTTCACCAATCAGATAGAGTTCGTGAGCGCGCTCGATGGCGGGAATGTCCGTGAGCGCGTCGACCTGTGCCGGATCGACCTCGATGGGCTTGTCGACCATTTCGTAGTCGCGCTCAAGGAAGTCCGCCGCCATGAAGCCATAGAAACTGCGCAGCTCGGCCAGCGTGGTGTAGAGCTCACGTGCCTCGGCTCGGGATTCGCGCGTGTCCTTCTCCACCAGCATGCGCGCGCGCCAGTACTGCCAGCGTTCGCTGTCGCGCAGTTCGCCTGGCAGCAGATCCAGCCAGGTTTCGATGCGCGCCCAATCCTGCTGTTTCAGGGCGTCGCGCAGAATCCAGCCGCCGAGCGCCTCGGAGATCAGCGCGGGGGTGCCTTGCAGCAGGGTCTCGGCTTCGTTGACGCGCCCTTGTGTCAGCAGGCGCATGATGATGAAACGTTCCAGCTCGACTCGCTCCGCCTCGCTCAATGTCTGGTCGAAGTCGTCGCGCTTGAGCAAGGTCATGGCCTGCGTGGCATTGCTCTGCGCCAGCTGGCGCAGGCCGTGCAGAATGATCGCCTTCATCTCGGGCGTATCAACCGGCACCTGGAAGCCGGGCAGGTCGTGCAATGTCTGGGGCTCGCTGTCGACACGCATGTAAAGCTGCGCCAGCTCCTGTTCGCGGGCAGGCATCTGCTGGGCGATGTAGTTCGCAAGCGAGTCTTGATCGGCCTTCAACGTCTTCTCGAAGCGCTGCCAGGCGATGTCTGGCGTGGGGTAACCCGCCGCAATCCACGTCTTGAACACCGGGTCACACACATTGGGCTGCGACACCGCGACGTTCCAGAGCGGTGCTACGTCCTGCAGCGCGCTCGTGTCGCCGGTTTCAAGCCGTGCGCGCAGGGCGTGACAGGTCAGTTCGGTTGTGGTGTTGGACTTGTTGTGACGATCCACAACATCGCTCCAGCGGGCTTGCTCGGCGAGTGCCAGCACCCATTCTCGTTCGAGGCGCTCCCCCAGATAGGTGCCGACGTTGCGGGTGAGGAATTCATCTACCGGTGTGTGATCGATGCCGGGAGCCGCCAGCTCGGCGATACGGTGGCTGAGGCTGGCGTATTCCAGATACGGGAGCAGGGGGTAGTCGTTCAGTTGTTCCACTACAGACCGGTATTCGAAACTCTGGGTTTGTGACGGGCTCTGCAGTTCAAGTGCCTGCAACTCCAGCGCCTGCAAGTACAGAACGCGTTGAGCGGATCTGTCTTCTGCCGACCAGGCGGCATTCGCCAGCAGCAATGATGTGGACAGCAGCGAAGTCAACGACAGCGACGTCAACAGCCGCAGCGCGAGCATGGCGCGGCGCGTTGGGCGCTTCAATATCACTGTCATCAACATGGGCGGCCTCCTGGGTCGTCTGTGATTTCATTATCTCGCCATTCTTTCCGATTGTCTCTTGTGCCGAGCAATTGCCAGCGATATTGTCCCTGCAGCTTCATTGCCAAAGATTTCACTGCAAATGACAAGAGCACACCATGACTGAGAAATACACCAATCTCCTTGCCAGACTGCACACACTCAACGACCTGCAGAAATCCATCGCCGTCCTGCATTGGGACCGTGAAACCAATATGCCGCCGCAGGGCAACAGTGGTCGCACGCAGCAGATCACCACGCTCAATCAGCTTGCTCACGAGATTGGCACCAGCAGCGAGATGGGTGAGTTGCTCGCGGCAGCAGAAGCGGAACTGACCAATGCAGACTACGACAGCACCGAGGCGAGTCTGTTGCGTTACGTGCGCAGGCAGTACGACGAAGAGCGTAAATTTTCCAGCGACTTTGTGCGTCGCCGCAGTGAGATTACCGGCGCGGCGGGCTTCGCCTGGGCACAGGCGCGGGCGCAGAATGACTTCGCTTCCTTCGCTCCGCACTTGAAGGCGGCTGTCGCCATCGCGCAGGAATCTGCGGAGATTCTCGGTTACGAAGACGAGAAATACGACGCGCTGCTGAATCAGTACGAGCGCGGTATGAGGACCAAAGACGTGCGCGCGATCTTCGAAAAGGTGAAGCGCGAGACGGCGCCCTTGATTCATGCCATCAGCGCGCAACGTGATACGGTTGATGATAGTTTTTTGTTTCAAACATTTGACGTGGACGCGCAGAAAAAACTCGCGCGCTATGCGGCAGAATCGATTGGCTACGATTTCACACGCGGGCATCTGGGGCAGGTAGAACATCCATTCAGCACCAGCTTTGGCCGCAACGATGTGCGCATCACCACACGCTTCAATCCCGAGTTCGCCAACTCGTCACTGTTCGCAACGCTGCACGAGGCCGGTCACGCGCTCTATGAAAAAGGCGTGGGGGAGGAGCTGGAGCGAACGCCGCTGGCGCAGGGAACCTCTTCAGGGATTCACGAGAGTCAGTCGCGTCTGTTCGAGAATCAGGTGGGGCGAAGCAGAGGGTATTGGGACGCACATTTTTCGCAGCTGCAAACTCACTTCCCTCAGCAGATGGGCAGTGTCGACACCGAAAAGTTCTATCGGGCCATCAACAAGGTGCAGCCGTCATTGATTCGTGTGGAGGCCGATGAGCTGACTTACAACATGCACATCATTCTGCGTTTCGAGCTGGAGCAGGCGCTGATCAATGGCGAGCTGAGCGTGGATGATCTGCCTGCCGCATGGAATGAAAAAATGCAGACACTGCTCGGCATCACACCACCCGACGACGCGCACGGTGTGTTGCAGGACGTGCACTGGTCGCAGGCCGCGTTCGGCTATTTCCCAACGTATACGCTCGGCAATCTTTACGCGGCGCTGTTCATG
Source organism: Gammaproteobacteria bacterium (assembly GCA_030654835.1). Classification (GTDB taxonomy): domain Bacteria; phylum Pseudomonadota; class Gammaproteobacteria; order Pseudomonadales; family Pseudohongiellaceae; genus UBA5078. Next base: position 242,103 of record JAURWS010000030.1, read on the forward strand.
GAAACAGCGAGGAGCCACGATGCACAGATAGCTGCTGAACTGGCACAAGGCAACACCGCGACTCTGCTTGCATGGCTGCGCAATAATATTCATCGACATGGCAGCAAGTACGATGCTCCAGAGCTGTGTCAGCGCGCGACAGGCCAGGTGCTGACCGCCGACCCGTTTGTGCGCTATGTGCGCGAGAAGTTTGGTGGGATTTATCAAATGCGCTGATTTTTCGGCAAGGTTCTGAATATCGTCTACACTTCTCGTTATTGGTGCGATTTCCCGATAGCTCTGTGCTGAATGCCGAAGTACACTGGTACGAGGTAAGCGGGCTAGGAAAGTTTGAATTTAAGATCAAGAAAATTTTGGACTAAACCATGACGCAGCACTTTGCAGTTTGCATCAAAAACAACGGTTACGAAGTTTCTCTTGAGCTGCGCAAGCTCTATGAGGTAGTGCCCGATCAGCTTGCAGCGCAGTTGGGTCAGATTCGTGTGGTCGATGAATCGGGTGAGGATTACCAATATCCTGAGGATTTTTTCCTTCCGATTACCCTTCCCGAATTACTCCAGCGAGCAGTGCTGCACTCAACCTGATGATTGTCACTTCATTTGACTCTCTGATCTGCCCCCTGGACAACCACCCCCTGCAACGAGCAGGGGCATCGTGGCGCTGTGCATCCGGCCACACTTTTGACATCGCTCGCGAAGGCTATATCCATCTGCTGCCGGTGCAGAACAAGCGCTCCCGTGACCCGGGGGACAGTAAGGAAATGGTCGCAGCACGGCGCCGCTTTCTCGGGGCGGGTTGCTATCAGCCAATCGCAGCCGCCGTCAGCCGCGCAGTGCTTGGTGAAACCTCTCGTGACTCCCTGACTGGCGCGCCGCCCGGCGCTGATCTCAGCTGTCTGGACGCTGGTTGTGGTGAAGGCTATTACCTGCGCGAGCTGGTGGCGGCATGCAGCGACGTTGATTCAATTGCCAACAGTTCTCTCTCTACAAGCTCGCTTTCACTCATCGGCCTGGATATCTCCAAGTGGGCAGTGCTGTCGGCGGCCAAGCAGGACAAACGGATGTGCTGGGTCGTGGGCAGCAACGCCAACCTGCCGGTAGAGTCGCACTCACTGGATCGCGTGCTGTGCATGTTCGGCTTTCCGGTATATGCGGAGTTTCTGCGCGTGCTCAAGCCGGGAGGATTGTTGTTGCAGGTGGACTCGGGGCCGGATCATTTGCGCGAACTGCGCGAGATCATCTACCCGACGCTGAAGGCTGAGCGCACAGAAGAAGTTCCGGTGCCGACTGGTTTCGAGCGTAAGTCTGGAGAACGGGAGTCTGCTGAAACAGTGCGCTTTTCTCTCGACCTGCATGGGCAGGAACAGATTGCCGATCTGCTCGCCATGACGCCCCATTTGTATCGGGCCACGGCCGAGGGGCGCGCGCGTGTGGCAGCATTGACGAGTCTCGTGGTCACTGTCGACGTGCGGCTGACAACCCTGCGCGTGTCGGCCTGATCAACGGGCCACCAGGCCCCCATCCACAGCCAGTGCCTGCCCGGTGACGAACGACGCGCCTGGCAGGGACAGCCACACCACCGTGTCAGCTACCTCCTCCACTGTGCCCATGCGGTTCATCGGGTGCATGGCGGCATATTGCGCCTCGACCTGCGGGTCGCAGCCAGTAATTCTGTCGACCATGTCGGTCTTGATGACACCAGGGCAGACTGCATTGACACGAATGCCTTTGGTTGCATATTCCACCGCGACCGCCCTGGTCAGCTCCACTACGCCGCCCTTGGAAGCACAGTAGGCCGGTAACCCTGCAAACCCGACCAGTCCCGCCACCGAAGCAATGTTGACGATGGCACCACTCCTCTGTGGCGTCATGATCTGAAGCTCGGCCTGCAGGCACAGGTAGACGCCACGCAGGTTGACGCCGATAACACGGTCGAAGTTTTCAATGCTCGATTCGGCAGTGAGCGCCGACTCGCCCTCGATTCCTGCGTTGTTGCAGGCATAGTCGAGACGCCCGAAGCGACTCAGTATGGCGTTCTTCAGGCGTTTGACGGCATCGGCGTCGGCAACGTCGGTGACGCAGGCGAGCGCCTGTCGCCCCATTTTCTCGATCTGGGCGGCGACTTCCTGCAGGCGCTCGCCATTGACGTCTGCGACGACGACATCGCACCCCGCCAGCGCATACGCCAGCGCAGTGGCCTTGCCAATGCCGGCGGCGGCACCCGTCACCAATGCTATCGGGGTCTTTTGTTTCTGCATGCTGTGTTCGCTCATGTTGTGCAGCCTCTCAAAATCGCTTGTAGTGGAGCATTACCCGGAGTGATAACCTTGCTTCGAGAATAACAGCCCGACCAGGAGAGCACCATGGCAGTCACCATCCAGCACGTCATTCCCTTCGAAAATCTCGGTCGTGCAGATGTGCCGCGCGTAGGCGGCAAGAACGCTTCGCTCGGTGAGATGGTCGCGCATCTGGCGGCGCAGGGTGTGCCGGTGCCGCCGGGGTTCGCCACCACGGCGGACGCGTATTGGCAATATGTCGATGCCAATGGTCTGCGCAAGCCGATGGCCGATGCCATCGCTGAACTGCGTGCGGGCCACGCGACGCTGGCCGAGACAGGCAGCCTGCTGCGCCGCGCCTTCCTGGGCGGACAGTGGCCCGCCGAGACCGCCGCCGCCATTCGCACTCATTATGCGGCTCTGAGCCAGTGCGCCGGACGCGATGCCGTTGATGTGGCAGTGCGCTCCAGCGCCACCGCTGAAGACCTGCCCGACGCCAGCTTCGCCGGTCAGCAGGAAACCTTCCTCAACATTCGCGGCGATGACGCGCTGCTGGACGCCTGCCGTCGCTGCTACGCCTCTCTATTCACTGACCGCGCGATCAGCTACCGGGAGACCAAAGGCTTCGATCATCTGAAGGTGGCACTGTCCGTGGGTGTGCAATTGATGGTGCGCTCCGATGTCGGTGGCTCGGGCGTGATGTTCAGCATCGACACAGAGACGGGCTTCGACAAGGTGGCCGTCATCACGGCCGCGTGGGGACTGGGCGAGACGGTGGTGCAGGGCGCTGTAGACCCTGACGAGTATCAGGTGTTCAAGCCTCTGCTGGCCAACGAGAGTCTGGTGCCGGTGCTGGAGAAACATCTGGGCAGCAAGACGATCAAGATGATCTACGCCAGCGAGAGTGGCAAATCGACCCGCACGGTGCCGACCTCCAAGGTGGAGCGCGCCAGCTACGTGCTCAACGACGGCGAGATTGTGAAATTGGCGCGCTGGGCCTGCATCATCGAGAACCATTACGGTTGCCCGATGGACATCGAGTGGGCGAAAGACGGCCAGACCGACGCCCTCTACATCGTGCAGGCCCGCCCGGAAACCGTGCAGTCGCGCAAGGAGGCCGGCACGCTGCGCAGCTACAGTCTCAGCGACAAGGGCAAAGTGTTGGTGACGGGTTTGAGCATCGGCGATGCGGCGGTGAGCGGCCGCGTCTGCATTCTCGACAGCGCCAAAGACATCGACCGCTTCGTAGACGGCTCCATTCTGGTGACCGAGAACACTGACCCGGACTGGGTTCCGATCATGAAGCGCGCGGCCGCCATCATCACCGACCGTGGCGGGCGCACCTCGCATGCCGCCATTGTCAGCCGGGAGCTGGGTCTTCCAGCCATCGTCGGCACCGGCAACGCGACTCAGGTGCTGCACGACGAGCAGGAGATTACCGTGTCCTGCGCCGAGGGCGACACCGCCTTCGTGTATGAGGGCACCGCGAAGATCGCCATCGAGACCCTCGATATTGCCGCGATTCCCGCGACCCGAACTCAGGTCATGCTCAACATGGGCAACCCGGCGGCAGCGTTCCGCTGGTGGCGACTGCCCGCCGACGGTGTGGGGCTGGCGCGCATGGAGTTTGTGGTGAGCAACCACGTCAAGGTGCATCCGATGGCGCTGGTCAAATATGATCAGTTGCAGGACGTTGATGCCAAACGCGAGATCGATGCGCTGACGGTAGGCTACGCGGATCGCACCGACTACTTCGTCGAGCGCCTGGCCCGAGGGCTTTCGCGCATTGCCGCTGCGTTCTATCCGCGCCCGGTCATCATCCGCATGAGTGACTTCAAGACCAACGAGTACGCGAACCTCGTCGGCGGCGCGCAGTTCGAGCCCCATGAGGAAAACCCCATGATTGGTTTCCGGGGGGCGTCGCGCTATTACTCACCGCGCTACCGTGAGGGCTTCGCGCTGGAGTGCCGCGCCATCAAGCACCTGCGTGAACAGATGGGCTTCGACAACGTGGTCGTGATGATTCCGTTCTGCCGCTCGATCGCCGAGGCCGACAAGGTGCTGGAGGTGATGGCTGGCAACGGTCTGCGCCGGGGCGAGAATGGACTGGAGGTCTACGTGATGTGCGAGATTCCCTCCAACGTGATTCTGGCGCCCGCCTTCGCCGAGCGCTTCGATGGCTTCTCGATTGGCTCCAACGACCTGACCCAGTTGACGCTGGGGGTGGATCGCGACTCCGAGCAGCTGGCCGGGCTCTTTGACGAACAGGACGACGCGGTGAAGTGGATGATCGGCCATGTCATCAGCGCGGCCCGTGACGCCGGTGCAAAGATCGGCATCTGCGGGCAGGCACCCAGTGACCATCCGGACTTTGCCGCCTTCCTGGTGGAGTGCGGGATCAACTCGATCTCGGTGACCCCCGACAGCTTCATCCGGGTGAAACAGAAGGTCGCGGAGGCGGAGGCCCGCAAGGGCTGAGGTCGGGACGGCCAGCGAAGAAAGCTAGGCGTGGAGGCTATTTCTGGCGACGTGGTCTTGCTACCAGAATCCTCGCGAAGGTCTGCAGGCCGACGTTTTCCTCCAGCTCCAGCCCGCTCTTCTCGAACAGCTCACACCACTGTGCCAGGGTGCGCTCGCGTCCGCGAGTGCCGATGAACATCTGCATGTCGAAAGAGGCGCTTGCCAGGTCGGCGCCCATCTCCGGCAACACGATCTCCAGCACTGCGATGCGCGCCCCGGTCTGGCCACACAACGCGGCAAGAGTGCGCAGGCCGCTGATGCAACTTTCGTCGTCGAAGCCGTGCAGCACCGCGCTCAGCAGATAGATGTCGCCCGCACCCTGCGCGGCGGGCAACTGGCCAAACAGGTCGCCGGTCTCGAAGTGCACGCGGGACAGCAGCTCGGGCTCTTCACGCCCCTGCCAGAATTGAGCGGCATCGCGTACCACTTGCTCGCGATCCACGACCAGTGCCTGCAGCTGCGGATGACGCTTGAGGATGGCGAGGGATTTGCTGCCCTGCGAGCCACCCACGTCGATCAGCCGCGTGAAGCGTGACCAGTCGAAGTCCTGCGCGAAGCAGTCGCCTGCCAAAGCCTCGACGCTGTCCATGGCGCGTGAGAACAGCTCATCAAACTCCGGATGATGATCCATGTAATCGAACAACTCCTGTCCGTGGCTGCGCTGGAAGGCGACCTCTCCGCTGCGCACCGCGCCTTCCAGCTCCTCGTACCAGGGGCGGCTCATCTCCGGCGAGTTATGCATCAGAATCATGGCGCGCACGCACTGCGGATCATCCTGCCGCAGGGGAGAGGACAGGCGGTTATTGCGGAATTCGCCGGGCGCGGTCTGCTCGAAGATGCCCATCGCCGCCAGCATCCGCAGCAGGCGCTCGACGGCATCGGCGCTGGCGCTGACCAGGTTGGCTATCTCGGAGGCCGGCAGCTGGCGATCGGCGAGGGCAGTCGCGATGTCCAGCCGCGCGGCCACATACAGCGCGCGGGATTGCCAGAAGGAAGAGCTGATCTGCACCAGCCGGAACGGCGGTGGCGTCATCTTGTTGGGAATGTTCTGCAGCCAGTTCGCGAAGCGCATCAGGCGGGCGAAGCGGCGCACGGCACCGGCGTTTTTCTGGAGAGTGGGGTTCGACATGGGGCAGTGAGTCCTCTTCGACTAGCTTCGGTTGATCAGGATGGTGTCGTGGCGGATGCCAGGCCGGCGCTGAACAGGTGACCGTTGAACGCGGCGAGCCGATCGAGAAAGGCGGCGTCCATGGGCCGCTCCATCTGTTCCTCGAACACGTTCTTCAGCAACATCGGCGTCATCGCGAGGCTGACAAAAGCCATGCGCAGGATGTCCGCATCGACGCCGGGGTCGATCTCCCCCTGGGTCTTCAAGGCATCGACCTTGCGCGCACTGCGGGTGCGGCCGCGCTCAAGCAGCTGCTGGATGAAGCGGCGCCCGGGGCCTTGATTGAGAGCCAGCACCTTGAGGATCAACCGGGGGAATTCCGGATGCTTGCTCATGGTCTCGTAGTACAGGCGCAGAAAGTCGGCGAACCCGGAAGCAGAATTGAGCAGCTGGCCGTCCAGCACGTCGAGCATGGGGCTGAGGGTGTGGCGAATCATCTCCTCGTAGAGCCCCTCCTTGCTGCCGAAGTAATAACGAATCATGGAGACGTTGGCATTGGCTCGCTCCGCGATCAGCCGAGTGGTGACACGGGCGTAGTCGTCCGCCAGGAAGCAATCGAGCGCAGCCTTGAGCAGACGCGACTGCACCGGGTCGTCATCGGGTTTGTGTACATCGGGCTCGTGCAAATCGGGTTCTTGCATGGGGGTCTCCGGCACTGAAACATGCGATCAGGCTAGCACCCGCTTGCAGGCATCGACAGCGCTTTCGTCAATCAATTCGGTGGGTTTGATTGAATATCTGCGGGGCTTCTTAAAGGCACGGCTTTGTGTCAGATTAGCGCTGGGCGAATTGAAGTAATTCCGCCTTCCCAACAACAATAATCAGGAGGCCGTCGTGTCACCACTCCGCGCCCATACGCCCAGAATTCGTTTCTCCGGCTTTATCGCCTTACTCTGTGCCACCGCGTTCAGTTTGCAGGTGGCAGCCCAGCAACTGCCGGATCCGACCCGCTTCGAAGAGGACATTCAGAAGTTCGAGGCGCAGGACCGTGCGACTCCGCCTCCGAAGAGTGCCATCGTGCTGACGGGCAGTTCCAGCATCAAGTTCTGGAACGAAGAGGCGCCTGCCGATCTCGCGCCGCTGACGGTGATTCCCCGAGGCTTCGGTGGTAGCGTGATGAACGATCTGCTGCACTATCTTGATCGCGTGGCGCTGACGTATCAGCCGCGCGCGATCCTGATCTACGAGGGTGACAATGACACCGGCCGTAACTTCATTCCCAATGACACGATCATGGCACAGCTGGAAGAAATGATCGGCCGCATCCACGCGCAGCTGCCACAGGCACGCATCTACTTGCTGTCAGTGAAGCCGAGCGTGTTGCGTGAAGAGAGCTGGCCGGTGGCGCTGGAGTTGAACGAGCGTTACAAGGCGCTCGCCGAAAGTGATGCGCTGGTGACTTACATCGACGTGGCCACTCCATTCCTGAAGAGCGATGGCGCGGTGATGACGGACATCTTCGTGGAAGACAACCTGCATCTGAATGACAAGGGTTACGACATCTGGGCGGCGAGCGTCAGAGAGGTGTTGATGGCGCACGAGGCGCAGTACGAGTAGGAAGTACGAATAGTGCTTGTGGCTCAGCGTACCCAGTGACGGGCATCCTTCAGAAGTAGAAGCAATTGTCGCTCACGCAGCGGCGATGCGATGAAGCCAAAACGGGTGTAGAACTTTGCGGCTTCTTCGTCGATGGGGTGGGTCAGCATGGCGCGGATGCCAGCCTGCTCGGCAATCAGCATTGTGCGGCGGATGGCATCCTGCAACATGCCAAAGCCAATGCCACGCCTCTTATCCCCCGTGGAGACTGCAAGCCGCGCCAGGATCACTGCCGGCAGAGGGTAGCGCCCCATGCCCTTGCTGATGCGCTCGGGTGCTTCCAGCACATCGACTTGGCCGACGGTCAGACTGAAGTAGCCGACCACGCGGCCACTATCTGCAACTACGAATGTCTTGGCCGATCCGCTGCCGTGAGCCTGTCGGGCGTGGCGCAGCAGCCAGTCGTTCAAGGCTGGTGTGCCGCAGTCGAACCCTTCCAGCTGATGCTGCAAACCCAGAGGCTCTGGGCCGCATAAGCTCATGTCTTGTCCCACGGGGCTTTGCGCGAGAACAGATCGCGCAACCCCTCGCTGGGCTGCTCTGGCTGTTCCAGCAAATTCATCAGGGCTTGGTACTGGCTACCCGAGACCATAAACAAACGCTGGTCGAGCAGGGTCTGCTCGGCGGCCAGACAGGCACTGTCGAGAATGAAATCGGTCAGCGATTTGTGTGCCACTTCGGCCGCACGGCGCAGCACCACTTCCTGTTCGGGTGTGGCACGCAGCCCCAAGCGGGCGGACCGGGTAGAAGATGAAGATGCAATGGCAGCCATGGTGGCACCTCGTTAGCTGGATCAACCATTGCGATGTTAGTACAAGAGACGCACGCAGTCTAGCCGTTGCGAATAACCCCCGCCTATTTTTTCCACACCAGTAATTGATTATTGGCAGGCATGGTGTTGTCTTCCAGCAGCGTCAGGCCGGCCTCACCTGCCAGCTCGTTCACCCACTCGAAGTCGCGCACCCCGCTCAGGGGATTTCTGCTCTTAAGCCACAGGTCAAACTGCGCGTTGCTGGGGGTCGTGAAGTTGCCTCGGTATTTGAACGGGCCATATATGCAGAGATGTCCGCCGCTCGCGATGATGTTGTCCAGACGCCGAAAAAACTCCGCAACGGCAATGGCCGGCATTATATGCAGGCTGTTGGCAGTGAACACCGCGTCGAACGGGTTCACGCCCCAATCCTGCTGTGTGACATCCAGTGGCAACGCCAGCGGCAGATTGGGCTGCGCGGCGGCGCGCAGACGAATGTTCAGTGTATCGACCAGCTCCGGGACATCGGAACTCTGCCAGTGCAACCACGGCATGTGCGTGGTGAAGTGAACTGCGTGCTGACCGGTGCCCCCGGCGATTTCCAGAACGCGAAGTGGTTGGCGGTGCTCGCCTGCCGCAAAGTGTTTGTGAAGAACGGCAAGAATCGGTTCCTTGTTGTTCTCACAGGACTGGCTGAAGGGCAGCTGCACGGTTCAGTCCTCCTGACTGGCGGTCAGGAACTGTGACAACTTATCCCGCGTATGGGCATCGGCCGTGTCGAAGCGAATGACGAGTGTCAGGAATTCCGCATCCGGCTTCTTTTCGGCGGCGGCTATGCTATGCACATAAGCGCCGAGCCCGCCGAGCAGACCACCGATATCATTGCCTGCGGAGAGATCCACCTGGAGACGTTCGAAGACGGTAGGCAGTTGTGGGGTGCGGCGGGCGATCACGGACATCTCGTCGTTGTCGATACTCTTGATCATGCATTTGAGCTGCTGATCGGCGAAGCGGATCAGTCCGGTGCCCTTCATTCTGGACGCCCCTCTGGCAGGCTTCGCGTCGCCTTGACTGACCACCACCGGAGACAGCAGCGCCTCGGCGGACCCACTGACAGACGACTCTCCACGTCCGCTGAAAATTTCCAGTGAGCTGAACACGCCGGCGTTCTGGGCATTGCTCTGTTGTGCGGGTTTCATGTGGCCGGCGCGCACGAGTGCCTTGTGCACCTTTTGCATCAGTTCTTCGCTGGTGAACGGTTTGCTGAGGTAATCGCTGACGCCCAATTCTACGGCACGCACAATGTGCGTCTTGGCACCCAGGCTGGAAACCATGATGAACGGAATAGTCGCGAGCTTTTCTTCGGCGCGCACCCAGATCAACAGTTCTTCTCCACTGAGCCCCGGCATCTCCCAATCGCTAAGGATCAGATCGACGGTCTGTTTGTTGAGAATCGCCTGCGCCTTGCGACCATCGGAAGCCTCGACAATTTCGCAGGCGGGAAGAAATTTGCGCAGCGTACGCTTGATCAGATCTCTGATAAAGGTCGCGTCGTCTACGAGCAGTATGCGTAATTTCATGCGTTGGCTTCTTGCTGACGAAAGTGTTGGCGAAAATCGATGTTATTGCGCAGAAACACCGGAGTGTTCGCGCTGGAATCCTTCTCGCTGTAGCGGTATCCATCCACATCAAAGGAGAGCAGGTCTGCCGGTTTGCGCAATCGATTCTTGATGATCCAGGCCGTCATCAAACCGCGGGCCCTCTTCGCAAAGAAGCTGATCAGCTTGTACTGCCCGCCTTTGAAATCCTTGAATACTGGACTGATTACATCGGCCGCCAGACGCTTTTCATTAACCGCGTGGAAGTATTCATTGGACGCCAGATTCACCAGCACGGGCTTTCTTTCCAGGCTGAGCTGAGCGTTGAGCGCCTCGGTGATGCGGTCGCCCCAGAAGCCATAGAGCGAAGTGGCACCTGACACTTTCAACGTTGTGCCCATCTCCAGCCGGTAGGGCTGCATGAGGTCGAGCGGGCGCAGTAGACCGTAGAGCCCAGAGAGAATTCGCAAGTGCTTTTGCGCGAAGGTGATGTCGTCGCTGGACAGCGACGGCGCATCTAGCCCCAGATAGACATCGCCCTTGAAAGCAAACAACGCCTGCCTGGCGTTGCGCGTGTCGAAGGGCAGCCGCCAGCTGTTGAAGCGCGCATGGTTGAGATCGCCCAGCGCGCTGCTGACGGACATCAGCTCGGAGATCTGTGCGGAGGACAACTGGCGCAGGTGGTCGATCAACTGCCGCGAATCCTGCAGGAAGTCGGGCTGGGTAAACTTGCGAATCCTGACCGGGGTCTCGTAGTCCAGCGACTTGGCTGGCGAGATGACAACTAACATGGGACTGCCTCGTAGCGGAGATGCGATTCAGGGGCTGGTGTGTCGATCATACCGGGGCGAGGAATTCCTGCCACCAGTCCAGCGGCGTCACCCCGTCGGCCGGATCGTAGACGTTGCCATAGTACCAGACCGTCCCCGGAAACTGCCCAATGACGCGATCCAGCAGAATCTCGATATTCTGGAAACCGATGGAGACGTGAATGCTGTAGACCAGCACGCGCGGTGACTGCAGATCCAGTGTGCCATCGAGCAGCTCCAGCTCTGGGCTCAACGTGTTGGCCACCTCCTCGATGCCTTCCTTGCGCAGCACGCGGATGCACAGGTTGCCGCTGCGCTTGATCAGCTCATAACCAGCCGGATTGTCCGCCGGATAACGAATTCTGTCGCCGGTCGCAAGGCTGCGCACAAACGCCGGGGATTTGAGCAGGCGGTACTCTTTGGTCGCGGGCGTCATTGCCTCCACAACAATTTTCTCCAGCACTGGCTCGCCGTCGTTGCGATAGCCGGCTATCAATGAAAGCGTCAGGGGGGCTTCCGCCTGCACGGGGTTTGCAGTGGCGCTGGCGAGCGTTTTGGTGTGTGAGTCATGGCTGGGCATGGGCTTTTCCATCAGACAAATGGTGATCAATTTTGCGGATTCTGTGCATTTCGCACACGGTGCATTTTAACCCGCTTTGCGCGGCGATGGCCAAAGGCAGGCGCTAGCGTGTCCTCGGGAAGGGCAGATGTGCTAACCTGCCGGGGCTAATTTCCACTTTCATCTTTGATTTTCAAATCAGTACCGCAGGAGGCCCGCATGGGTTCGCAACAGGAAGACCAAACTACAGAATTACATCCCAAGGGAGAACTGGCGCTGCAGACTCTCGCCATGCCCAAAGACACCAATGCCAACGGTGACATCTTCGGTGGCTGGCTGGTATCCCAGATGGACCTCGCCGCAGGCATCGCCACCAAACAGGTGAGCCGCGGACGCAGTGCCACCGTCGCCATGAACAACGTGGCATTTCACTCTCCCGTCAGCGTGGGTTCGATTGTCAGCTGCTACGCCGAGATGGGCGAGATCGGCCGCAGCTCCATGCACGTCAACATCGAAGTCTGGATTTCCAATTCGCTGACCAACCATGGCAAGCGCAAAGTGGCCGAAGGCGAATTCGTGTATGTGGCGATCGATGACCTCGGCCGCACCCGTCGCATTGATATTCCTGGCAGGGTTCTGGAGTAACTCTTCACGAAAAGTCCCGAATCTGCTGACCCCGTGCCCGCTCAGGTGGGCACGGTTTACGATCCCCCTCCAAGTCAAGCATCCCTCCCGAACTGCCCCCTGAACTGACCCGGCGAAAGCTTCACCTAATCGTCTCCCACCCGCCCCCGCAACTCTTTCGTCTTGCCACGCAGCACCTTGCCCTCGACGCGCTTGCGTTGCGAAGACTTGGTGGGCTTCGTCGGCGTGCGTGATTTGCGGACCACGCTGGCCTCGCGAATCAACTCCTGCAGACGTCGCAGTGCGTCGTCGCGGTTCTGTTCCTGCGTGCGGTGCTGCTGCGCCTTGATGACGACGACACCCTCGCGCGTGATGCGGCTGTCTCGCAAGTTGAGCAGGCGGTGTTTGTAGAAGAAGGGCAGTGATGACGCGTTGATGTCGAAGCGCAAGTGAATCGCCGTCGACACCTTGTTCACGTTCTGGCCGCCCGCACCCTGCGCACGGATCGCGCTCAGCTCGATCTCGTCGTCCGGGATGGCGACATTGAGGGATACCTGCAGTGGCATATGAGAACTTCCTGGTGGTCTATACTTCTCAGTATAACCAATACGGAAGATCACAGGATGTGATTATGTCGACCATGGACCGGCCGCAGACCATCACCATTACGACTTACCTCGAAGCCCGGCGCGTCCTGATGGACCCGCTGACCTTTTCCTCTGCCAGGCCGCTCACCACGATGACGGGTGGCCTCGGTTACAGCTTCGTGCTCTTCTGTCAGGACCCGCCCGAGCATGGCCGGCTGCGGACACTCATTCAACGGGAGTTCATCAGCAGCCGTCTGCAGGCGCTGCGCGCCTGGATCGAGAGAGAGGTCGACACGGTGCTGGACGGCTATCCGCCCGATCCGACCGAGGTCGATATCGTGGCCACGCTGACGCTGCCGTTACCCATGCGGGTGATCAGCAGGCTGCTGGGCGTGAGGGATGCCGACTCGCAGGCTTTCAAGCACTGGACCGCGAAGGCGGTGGGGCATCAGGACGGCGAGTTGCCAGCGGCGCTCGGGCGCAGGGCGTTTGTGGAGTTGCACAAATTCTTTCGGGGGCAGATTCGAGCGAACCGGGAACATCCCCCCGACGGACTGATCGGGCATCTGCTGACGCGCTGCGCCGACGAGCTGGAGCTGATCAACTTCTGTGTGACCTTGATGATTGCGGGCAATGAGACCACCGCCAGCCTGCTCAGCAATCTGCTGCATCTGCTCGCTACCCGGCCTGTGCTGTGGAGCGCATTGCGGGAGGATAGGTCGCTCATTGGAGCGGTCATTGAGGAAGCGCTGCGCTTCGATCCGCCGATTCAGTTTGTCAGCCGCCTGGTGACACGGCCCGTGGTTGTGGAAGGAGTCCAGTTGAGCCGCGGCGACACGGTGTTAGTGAATATCGGTGCGGCCAATCGTGATCCGGAGTTTTTTGCCAAGCCGGAGGTGTTCAACCCGGTGCGCCGCGAGAAGGGCCATCTGGCCTTCTCACATGGCATTCACTACTGCATCGGGGCCAGCCTGACGAGGCTGGAGGCGGAGATTGTGCTGAACAAGATGCTGGACAGGTATTCGGCAATTGTGCTGGCGGCGCCGGGGGAGCGCTATCCGAATGCGTACTTTCGCGGCTTCAAGTCTCTCTGGCTTCGTGTAGGACAACTATCCTGACACAACGACCTGTGTCAAACCGAAGCCGACTCTTTGACATTCAGATTCGAATTATCCTGCAGCAGGATGTCCAGTGGGATCTTCAGTCCCGTATTGAGCTTGCGGATCATGCTCAAACTTAGTGGGCGTTTATGGTTCAATACTTCGGACACTTTGGGTGCAGAGCCAATGAAAGGGATAAGGTCTTTCTGGCTTAATCCCTGCTGGTCCATGCGAAATTTGATGGCCTCTACAGGGTCCGGTTTGTCGATTGGAAAACGATCTTTCTCGTAATGCTCAACCAGCAGGGAAAGCACTTCGAGTTCACTTTCTTCAGGGGAATCCGGCGCGAGGTCGACGGCCATCAATTTCGTCAAGCGTGCGAGTGCCGCCGCATGTTGATCGTCGTTCTTGATAACTTTAATTACGGGCATATCCGCCTCCTAAAACACCTGACGGTCATATTCGGCATGAGTTCCTATCCACTCGACCAAGACGATTCCGTTCCGGTAGCGCACTCTGACAACGAGTCGATAGTGATTTCCTTTGATATTGAAAATCGCGCGATTGTCAGGGAGAAAATCGACACTGCCATAGCGTTTGCGGATGTCCAGAGGGCTTTTCCAATCGGCTCTTTGCGCTTCCGCTAGCCATGCATCAAGTGGTCTTTTGGTCCCACTGTGTCTGGCGGCGAATTTGCTGATCTTGTCTCGTCCTAAGACTCTCATTTGTGCGCCAGTTCCCTATCCGGGAAGTCTACTCCCGATTCCCAAAAAGGGAAGTATGAATTTCCCTGTTAAGTGGTTGCTCCTCCTGACTATAGATCACAAATGAAAAATTGTGTGGGAGTCGGTTTTTATGCGGTTATCTCAACACCTCCAGCTTCGCATACGACAGGACCAGCCACTTGCTGCCGCCCTCGCGGAAGTTGACCTGCACCCGCGCGTTGGCGCCGTGGCCCTCGCAGTTCAGGACAACTCCCTCGCCGAACTTGCCGTGGCGCACGCGCGCGCCAAGAGAGATGCCAGTGTCCGGCACTTCCTGCTGCACAAGGGACGGCGACAGCGCCGCACGACCATAGAACCCGGATGGCCGGGTGATGGTGGATTTGATGCGGACATGCTCGATGAGGTCCGCCGGAATCTCGCGAATGAAGCGCGAGGGGCGGGTGATGTTGACATCCCCGTGCAGGCGCCGTGATTCGGCATGGGTCATGTACAGCTTCTGCATGGCGCGGGTGATGCCGACGTAGCAGAGCCGACGCTCTTCTTCGAGCCCGGCCAGGCCCTCCATCGACATCTTGTGGGGGAACAGGCCTTCCTCCATGCCGGCCAGGAACACCAGCCGGAACTCCAGCCCCTTGGCGGAGTGCAGCGTCATCAACTGCACGGCGTCCTCCGACTCACTCGCCTGACCTTCGCCCGCATCGAGCGAGGCCTGATCCAGAAATGCTGCGAGGAATTCCATGGATTCGATGGCCATGGCCTCGGCGTCTTCGTCCAGCTCGTCGAAGCTGCCTGCGGCATTGACCAGTTCCTGCAGGTTTTCGATCCGGGCGCTGGCCTTCTCGCCGCCTTCCTTCTCGTGATGAGGGATCAGGCCGCTGTGGGTGATGACGTACTCCACCTTCTTCGCCAGCGCCAATGCTTCGCTGTTCTCGTGCATCTGCTGGATCAGCTCCATGAAACGCTGCACGGCAGTAGCGGCGCGCGCGGCGAGCAGGCCATGGGTCAGGCACTTGGCGGAGGCGGCCCACAGCGACAGGCCTTCGTCGCGAGCCACGCCGCGCAGGATCTCCAGAGTCTGATCGCCGATGCCACGAGTGGGCACGTTGATGACGCGCTCGACGGCGGTGTCGTCGTGACGGTTCACCAGCAAGCGCAGATAAGACAGCGCGTTCTTGATCTCCAGACGTTCATAGAAACGATGACCGCCGTAGATGCGATAGGGCAGGCCGACCCGGAGCAGCGCGTCTTCCATCTCTCGGGACTGGGCGTTGGAGCGATAGAGTATGGCCGCGTCAGAGAGGCGATTACCGGTGTTGAGCCAGGACTGCAGGCGCTCGACGATGAAGCGCGCCTCGTCCTGCTCGTTGAAGGCTTCGTAGAGGGAGATCGGCTCGCCGTCGCCATCATCGGTCCACAGCTCTTTGCCCAGGCGGCCCGAGTTGTTGGCGATCAGCTTGTTGGCGGCCTTGAGAATGTTGGAGGTGGAGCGGTAATTCTGTTCCAGACGGACCATGTTGGCGCCGGGAAAGTCCTGATTGAAACGCTGGATATTCTCGATCTTGGCGCCGCGCCAGCCGTAGATGGACTGGTCGTCGTCACCCACTACCATCAGGTGGTTGTCACGTCCTGCCAGCACTCGCAGCCAGGCGTATTGAATCGTGTTGGTGTCCTGGAACTCGTCCACCAGAATGTGCTGAAAGCGGCGCTGATAGTGCTGCAGGATCTGCGGGTTGTGCAGCCACAGCTCGTGGGCGCGCAGCAGGATCTCGCCGAAATCCACCATGCCGCCCCGGTTGCAGGCGTCTTCATAGGCGGCATACAGCGCCAGCATGGTGCGGGTGTACTCGTCGCCGAAATGCTCGATGTTGGCAGCGCGCAGCCCTTCGTCCTTCTGCGAGTTGATGTACCACTGACACTGGCGGGGCGGCCAGCGCTCCTCGTCCAGATTCAAGGCTTTGCAGAGGCGCTTGATCAGCCGCAGCTGGTCGTCGCTGTCGAGGATGTGGAAATTCTCCGGCAGCTTCGCCTCGCGCCAGTGAGTGCGCAACAGCCGGTGGGCCAGACCGTGAAAGGTGCCGACCCACATGCCGCCGAGCGGCTGCCCCAGCAGATGTTCGATACGATGACGCATCTCGCGGGCGGCCTTGTTGGTGAAGGTCACGGCGAGGATGCTGAAGGGCGAGATGTTTTCAATCTGCATCAGCCAGGCGATGCGATGCACCAGCACGCGGGTCTTGCCACTGCCGGCACCGGCCAGCACCAGCAGGTTATTGGCAGGTGCGGCAACTGCGAGGCGTTGCGGTTCATTGAGTGAGTCGAGCAGGTGTGAGACGTCCATGGCGCGGTATTCTAGCCTGAATAAATAACCAGTACACGCGCAAGTTCTGACTTTGTGGGAGCGTACCCGAGGGCATATGCCCCATGACACGCAGGCTTTCTTTCAAACGGGACAACTTGCTAAGATGCCCGACAAGTTCTGAACGGTCGCTCGATGCGGGTGCCGCCCGCTGCGCGACTTATCCCCCCTGCTACGCTCGAAGGAGCCACGTATGTCTGCCAGCTCAGATTCTGCCAAATTCAATTGGCAGGACCCATTCCTGATGAATGACCTGCTCACCGAAGAAGAGCGCATGGTACGTGACACGGCTCACCAGTACGCACAGGAGAAACTGCTGCCCCGCGTGCGCGATGCGTATAGACGTGAATACACCGACCCCGCCATTTTCCGCGAGATGGGGGCGCTGGGCTTGCTCGGCGCCACGCTGCATGGCTATGGCTGTGCGGGGGTGAACTATGTCTGCTACGGCCTGATGGCGCGCGAGGTGGAGTCCGTGGATTCCGGCTACCGCTCCATGATGAGCGTGCAGTCCAGCCTCGTGATGCACCCCATCTACAGCTTCGGTTCCGAGGCGCAGAAGCAGAAGTATTTGCCGAAGCTGGCCACCGGCGAGTGGATTGGCTGCTTCGGTCTCACCGAGCCCGATCATGGTTCTGACCCCGGTGGCATGCTGACGCGTGCGCGCACCGTCGAGGGTGGTTTCCGCCTCAGCGGCGCCAAGAACTGGATCAGCAATTCCCCGATTGCCGACGTGTTCGTGGTGTGGGCGAAGGACGACGAGGGCGTGATTCGCGGCTACATTCTGGAGAAGGGCATGCCGGGGCTGTCCGCACCCAAGATCGAGGGCAAGCTCGCGCTGCGCGCCTCGATCACTGGCGAGATCGTGATGGACAACGTCTTCGTGCCTGCGGAGAACATGTTGCCGAACGTGCAGGGCTTGAAGGGCCCGTTCAGCTGCCTGAACTCGGCGCGGCTGGGCATCGCCTGGGGTGCGTTGGGCGCTGCTGAAACCTGCTGGAAAACGGCACTGCAGTACACGTTGGACCGCAAGCAGTTTGACCGTCCACTGGCCGCCAATCAGTTGATCCAGAAGAAGCTGGCAGTGATGCAGACCGACATCTCGCTGGGCCTGCTCGGCTGTCTGCAGGGCTCACGCCTGCGCGACGAGAACAAACTGTCGCCACCGCTGATCTCATTGCTGAAGCGCAACTCCTGCCTGAAGGCGCTGGACACAGCCCGCGAGGCCCGGGACATGCTGGGTGGCAATGGTATATCGGATGAATTTCCGGTGATGCGTCACCTGCAGAATCTGGAGGTGGTCAACACCTACGAAGGCACGCAGGATATCCACGCGCTGATCCTGGGCCGGGCCCAGACGGGCATTCAGGCTTTCAGTTGAAGAGATAGTGCAGAACGATGCCCGCGAATACCGCAGCGCCGACCTGGTGGTTGTTGAGGAAGGCCCGGAAGCACGCATCGGGTTCGCGGTTGCGGATCATCTTCTGCTGTTTCACGAAGAGGGCCAGCGCAACGATCAGTCCCAGATAGAACCACACGCCCAGCCCGAAGCGCGATGCCGCCAGCAGCATCGCCAGCAGGAAGAATGCCTGCAGTGTCCCGATGATGACGGTGTCGGCTTCCCCGAACAGGATCGCCGTCGATTTGACCCCGATCTGCAGATCATATTCGCGGTCCACCATGGCGTACTCCGTGTCATAGGCCACAGTCCACAGGCAGTTGGCCACGAACAGCAGCCAGGCGTGTGCGGGCAGCTCACCCGCCTGCGCCGCGAAGGCCATCAGAATCCCCCACGAAAACGCCACGCCCAGCACCAGCTGGGGCAGATTGGTAAAGCGCTTCATGAAGGGGTACAACGCCGCGACTGCCACGGCTCCGAACGACAGCTGAATGGTCAGCGTGTTGGTAAACAACAGCAGGATGAAGCCCAGACCGCACAACACACCAAAGGTCATGAGTGCCTCGTGGCGCTTCACCGCGCCGGTGATGATGGGGCGGTTGCGAGTGCGCAGCACGTTGCCGTCGAAATTGGTGTCGGCGTAGTCGTTGATGGCGCAACCGGCGGAACGCATGATCCAGGTGCCGAGCACAAAGATCACCAGCAGCTTCAGATCGGGAAAACCCTGCGCCGCGATCCACAGCGCGCCAAGGGTAGGCCACAGCAGCAGATAGACGCCAATGGGTTTGTCGAGGCGGGTCAGCTGTACAAAGGCGGGGGCGCGCTCGTACACTCGAGGAAATCGAGCCTGGAGGCCGGATCGAAAGCTGGATTTGAATTTGGAAGGAAAGCGGGACTGCAGCCACTGGCCGAGTTTCCGTTTTATGTCAGTGACTCTCTGCAAGGGACTGTTCTCCGTGGTTCTGAGCGCGGAGAGTATAAGCCGGATGCGGGGTAATAAGCACCGCCGCCCCACATCGAAAACCGTCAAGGAGTCATCATGCACAAACCAGAATTGGCCGAGGCAATCGCCGCGCAGACTGGAATTTCCCGGCAGACCGCTGCTGAGGTCTTGAATGCTGTATTGGATGAGATTGCCAATGCTCTGGCGTTCGATCGCAAGGTCAGCCTGCCCGGTCTCGGGGTGCTGGCACCGGTGCAGCGTCAGGCGCATACCGGCAAGAACCCGGCCACTGGTCAGGCGCTTGAGATTCCTGCCCAGCGCAGCGTCGCCTTCCGGCCTGCCAAAAAACTGAAAGATGCACTCAACGAGGTCTAGAAATGGTTGCTGATGTCCGCCGCAGAACGGCAGATCAGGTCTTGAAGTTGTCGGCAATCTGCATGAGATCACTGCTGGCGGCCAGCACTTTTTGCAGCGCCTCCTGCACCCGCTCCGGATCAAGGTCGTAGCGCGAATAAAGCGCCAGCGGAATCTCTTCCGGTGGCGCATCCCCGATGCCCTGTTGCCGCAGCAGGCGCAGCACGATGTAGATCAGATGCGGATAGACACTGTGCTCGCCCACGTAGTCCGGTTCGTGCTGAAAACGCAGCGCGGTGGTGACCTCGGCGGGCATGTTCCAGAGGTGCATCAGCCACGCGCTGATCTGTTCGCGACTGATTCCCAGAAGATGATTGTCGATGGCGACATGGCTAATGGCCGGGTTGGCCTCCATGTGTCGACAGATCGACGAGAAGTGTGGCGGGAAAGTATGCGCCAGCACCAGATAGCCGAAGTTGTGCAGGAGGCCGGCCAGACACGCCAACCCTTGGCTGGGACGCTTGCGCGCGGGAATCTGCCGCACAATTGCCTCAATTGCCGTTGAGCAATACACCGATTGCAGCCAGTACGGCGTGATACCGTAAACGCTGTCCTTCGGCAGAGCGATGGTACTGCCCAGCGCCATTCCGACGGCTAGATTACTTACCAGATCGAAGCCCAGCACGCGCACAATGGCGTCTTGCACCGAGCGGATTTTGCCGGGCGCGGCGTAATAGGGCGACGCGGCCCAGCTCACCACCTGTGCCGCGAGACTCGCATCCGATTCCACGATGTCTGCCAGTTCGCGAACTTCGGCATCGGGATTGGCGCGCAGATTGATGATGCGTCGCGCGGTCTGTGGCAGTGGTGGAATTTCCAGCGTTTCTTCAAGACGTTGTTTGATGCGCAGCGTAGTGAAGTTTCTGATGGAGTCGAAGATCTGCTCCAGATCGGCGCTGCTGTCCGGTGCGTGCAGGACCAGCGCCGCGGGTGCCACGACGCACTTCACCACGCTCACGCGAAAATCCTTGTTGGTCAGCGCCGTTCTGAGGTCGTCGAGCCGCAGCTGTTGAATCTGCACGCCGTCGGTTTCGAAGATTTCATAGTTGCAGTCTTGACAAGCTGCCACAGTTTCTTCGAGCACTGTCGGCAACAGGAAGAAGCCCGCCGCCACATCGAGTTGTTTGAGTTTCTGGCTGCGCGTCAGAGTGACAATCTCCACTTCATGCACTGGCTGCAGTTCGCGCTCTGTCACACTATTGAGCAATTTCAGATCAAGCAGATGGTTGTTGGGAACGACAACCTGCAGCATGCCCTTGCTGTCCTGCAAGAGGACGACACGAACCAGTCGTTCAATTTCTGAATTTTTCTGTGAAATATTCTGACCTGATATCGCGACGGACATGATTTTCCCGCATTACTTTTGGTTGTTTTTTATTCAGAAAAAACCGCGCTATGCTGAGCGGGGGCGATGAACACGGCGCCATTATATAGAACCACCGCGCAGTCGCCTACCGTGGCAACGTCGAGTGTCACACATTGCCATAGAGCTCTCTGTCGCCCAACCAACGGCGGATCAGGGGTTCCACATTCTCCGGATATTTACGTTGTATCAGCTCTGCCTGAATCTTCACTTCATCCAGCATGCCGGAGTCGCGACTCAGATCGGCAATGCGGAAACTCATCAGCCCTGTCTGCTGCGTTCCCAGCACCTGACCCGGCCCGCGAATCTGCAGATCCTGCTCGGCAATGTAGAAACCATCATTGCTGTCGCGCATGATCGTCAGGCGCTGCTTCGCGACCTGTGACAACGGCGCCTGATACAACAGTAGACAGTGACTGGCGATGGCGCCGCGTCCGACCCGTCCGCGCAGCTGATGCAGCTGGGCCAGCCCGAGTCGCTCCGGGTTTTCGATCACCATCAGGCTGGCATTCGGCACGTCGACGCCGACCTCGATCACGGTAGTGGCCACCAGCAATTGCAGCAGGCCGCCCTTGAAGGCATCCATCACGACGGCCTTCTCGCGCGGCTTCATGCGGCCATGAATGAGGCCGATGGCGATATCGGGCAACTGGGTCCGCAGCGTTTCCGCCGTGACCTCCGCCGCCTGACATTGCAGCGCCTCCGATTCCTCGATCAGCGTGCAGACCCAGTAGGCCTGACTGCCCTGTGCACAGGCGTGATAGATACGCTCGATCACCTCGGCGCGCCGGGTGTTGGCGATGATGAGCGTGTTGACCGGGCTGCGGCCGGGCGGCAGCTCGTCGATGACGCTGCAATCCAGATCGGCATAAGCGCTCATCGCCAGCGTGCGCGGAATCGGCGTGGCGGTCATCACCAGTTGATGCGGAATGAAGTGCCCGGTGGCGCCCTTCTCGCGCAATGCCAGACGCTGATGCACGCCGAAGCGGTGCTGCTCATCGATAATGACGAGGCCCAGCTTCGCAAAGCTCACCTCTTCCTGAAACAGTGCGTGGGTGCCGACGATGATCTGCGCGCCGCCGCTGCTGAAGGCCTGCAACTGTTCCTCGCGCTTTTTGCCCTTGACCTTGCCGCTGAGCCAGCCGACCTGCAGGCCCAACGGCTCCAGCCAGCGGGAGAAATTGACGAAGTGCTGTTCGGCAAGAATCTCGGTTGGTGCCATCACGGCCGCCTGATAACCGTTCTCCACTGCCTGTAATGCCGCAATTGCCGCCACCACCGTTTTTCCCGAGCCTACATCACCTTGCAGCAGGCGCAGCATCGGGTTGCTCTGTGCGAGGTCATCGGCAATCTCGCGGCACACCCGCTTCTGGGCGGCGGTCAGGGCGAAGGGGAGACCGCGCAAAAATTGCACGGTGTGGTGTTTGCGCAATGGTAGCGGTGGGGCGCTGAGCAGTTCCGCCTGTTCGCGCAGCCTGCGCAGACACAGACGATGACTGAGCAGCTCCTCGAAGGCGAGTCGGCGCTGGGCCGGGTGCTGTCCGTCGGCGAGCTTCATCAGCATGCTGCCGGTCGCGCCGCTGACGGGTGGGTGATGGAGAAAGCGAATGGCGTCGGTGAGCGACATGAAGCCGAGGTCGCTGCGAATCGTCTGCGGCAGCCAGTCCACCAGCCGCTCGCCATCGCCCAGCATTCCGAGAGCCTGATCGACCAGTGCGCGCAGGCGTGGTTGCTGCAGGCCTTCGGTGACCGGATAGACGGGCGTCAGGTGCGTCTGCACGATGGCGACCTGATCCGGGGCAATGAATTGATATTCCGGGTGATACAACTCCAATCCCGTCTTGCCGACCCGCACCTCGCCGTAGCAGCGGATGCGCGCTCCGGGCGTCAGGGCGTTCTTCTGGGCGGCGCTGAAGTGGAAGAAGCGTAGCGTGATGATGCCGCTGGCGTCCTTGATACGGCACAACAGGCTGCGGCGGCGGCCGAAGACCAGCTCGGTGGCCAGCACTTCGCCCTCCAGCATCAGCTCGGTGCCCATGCGGCACGCGGCAATCGGGCTGATGCGGGTGCGATCCTGATAACGCAGGGGGAGATGGAAGAGCAGGTCCTGAATGGTGATCAGGTGCAGAGTCGCGAGCTTGGCCGCGATGCCGGGGCCCACGCCCTTGAGCGCAGTGAGTGGGGTTTGCTCCGGCAGCACCTGAGCTCCTCAGCCTGCGAAAGGCAGCGCCATGATCGCTTCCACTTCTATCGCCACGCCTCTGGGCAGCGCGGCGACCTGCACGGTGGATCTGGCGGGGAAGGGGCTCTCGAAGTAGCGCTTCATGGTGTCGTTGACGATGGTGAAGTCGGCCAGATCGGTCAGAAAAATCGTCAGCTTGACGATGTCCCGCAGGCCTCCACCGGCCGCCTCAGACACGGCCTGCAGGTTGTCGAAGACCCGCACGGACTGAGCCTCAATGTCGCCAGAGACAACGGTCATGGTGACCGGATCCAGCGGAATCTGCCCGGAGAAGAACACCAGATTGCCGACGCGGACGCCCTGCGAGTAAGGGCCAATGGCAGCTGGGGCCAGTGCGGTGTTGATGATGCTTCTATTCGACATGGAAAGTCTCCTTGTGGGAGCGGGCCGTGCCCGCGATGGTACTGTTCAGCAATTTATCGCGGGCAGGGCCCGCTCCCACAGGATAATTCTGAGGGTTTCAGGGTCTTCAAGACGCCGCCGCACTCTTCGAAGTTTTCGTGGGCGCCTTGCGACTCTTGACCCGGGTCACCTTGCTCACCGGCTTGATCAGCCTGATGCGCTTCATGACCCGTGCCAGATGGATACGGTTGCGCACGTTCAGCGACAGATTGACGATGCTGAAGCGCGCGTCGCGCTCGACGGTGCTGATCTTCTCGATATTAGCCTCGGCGCCGGTAATCGTGGTCGCCAGTTTGGCGATGATGCCGCGTTCGTTTTCGAGCTCCACGCGAATCTCCACCGAGAACTCGCCTTCCACGTTCGGATCCCAGCGCACGGAAATGCATTTCTCCGGGTTGTCATGGATCTCGGCGATGTTGCTGCAGCTGTCGGTGTGGATCACCATGCCGCGGCCGGTGCTGATGTGGCCGATGATGGGGTCGCCCGGAATCGGGTGGCAGCATTTCGCATAGCTCATCACCATGCCTTCCGAACCACGGATGGCCAGTGAGCTGTGCTTGCTGTCCTTGCCATTGTCCTGGACGGCTTCGGGAACAGTGTCGGGCATCAGCAGTCGCGCCACGACGTACGCCATGCGATTGCCCAGTCCGATGTCCTCCAGCAGGTTGTCCAGCTCCACCAGGTTGATCTGGCGCAGTGCCTTCTGAATTTCTTCTGGAGGAATCTTCTCCAGCTGTGTGCCAAAGCTGCCCAGCACCTTGTTGAGAAGCCGTCTGCCCAGTGACACAGACTCGGAGTGACGCTGATTCTTGAGGAAGTGGCGGATATTGCTGCGGGCCTTGCCGGTGACCACGAAGCTCAGCCAGGCCGGGTTGGGCTGGGTGCCGGGCGCGGTGATGATTTCCACCGTCTGGCCGCTTTCCAGTGGTTCGCTCAATGGCGCCAGACGGCGGCTGATGCGGCAGGCGACGCAGGAGTTGCCGACGTCGGTGTGCACCGCATAGGCAAAGTCCACGGCGGTGGAGCCGGCGGGCAGCTCCATGATGGTGCCCTTGGGCGTGAAGACGTAGATCTCGTCCGGGAACAGGTCGATCTTGACATTCTCGATGAATTCCAACGAGTTACCGGCGTTCTGCTGCATCTCCAGCAGGCCGTTGATCCACTGACGGGCGCGGATATGCGCATTGTTCGGGGTGTCGTCGTGAGACTTGTACAGCCAGTGCGCGGCAATGCCGTTATTGGCCATGGCCTCCATCTCCTCGGTGCGGATCTGGATCTCGATGGGCACACCGTGCATCCCAAACAACGTAGTGTGCAGCGACTGGTAGCCATTGGCCTTGGGAATCGCGATGTAGTCTTTGAAGCGTCCCGGCACCGGTTTATAGAGGTTGTGCACGGCGCCCAGCACCCGGTAGCAGGTGTCGACCTTGTCGACCACGATGCGGAACGCATAGACGTCCATGATCTCGGAGAACGACTTGCGCTTGGCGCGCATCTTTTCGTAGATGCCGTAGAGGTGTTTTTCTCGGCCGAAGATGCGGGCGGGCATGCCTTCCCGGACGAGGCAGGCCTCCAGCGCCGTCTGAATCTGTTTGACGATTTCCTTGCGGTTGCCACGCACGCTCTTCACGGCGGCATTGATGCGTCGCGCCCGCATAGGGTAGAGCGCAGCGAAACCCAACTCCTCGAACTCGAGGCGGATGGCGTTCATGCCCAGGCGGTTGGCGATGGGCGCGTAGATGTCCAGCGTCTCGCGGGCAACGCGACGGCGTTTTTCCGGGCTCAGCACGTCGAGCGTGCGCATGTTGTGCAGGCGGTCGGCCAGCTTGACCAGAATGACGCGGATGTCCTTGGCCATGGCGAGCGCCATCTTCTGGAAGTTCTCGGCTTGCGCCTCGGCGTGACTGCTGAAGGTGATCTTGTTGAGCTTGCTGACGCCATCGACCATCTCGGCAATGGCATCGCCGAACTGGCCCTTGACGGCCAGCTTGCTGATGCCGGTGTCTTCGATGACATCGTGCAGCATGGCCGCCACCAGGCTCTGGGGGTCCATGTGCATTTCGCTGAGAATGCCGGCGACGGCGAGGGGATGTGTGACATACGGCTCGCCACTGCGCCGGAACTGGCCGTCGTGGGCCTGTTCGGCGTAGTAGTAAGCGCGGCGGACGAGGTTAACCTGCTCGCCTTCCAGGTACCCTGAAAGGCTGGTGGCCAGAGAGTCGATTGTGGTCACAAGCCGACTCCTTCCTCACTCAGAGGTCTTCGCCGAAGGAATCGTCGTCGTCGTTGTCGATGACTTTGGGTGGCGGTGCCTTCAGCTCGTCACGAGACAGCGTGATGATCGGCGTGTTGGTGCGGGCCGTCAGAATACTGGCATCGACCAGACCGGCGGCGATCTCGCGCAGGGCGATCACGGTGGGCTTGTCATTGTCTGCCGGTACCAGCGGGTCTTTGCCACCGGTCTGAATCTGACGGGCTCTCTTGCTGGAAATCATGACCAGCTGGAATCGATTGTCAACTTTGTCCAGACAATCTTCGACGGTAATACGGGCCATAAAAACACCTGTTGTTGGATCTGTGGTATTGAGAAGACCGGCGATTCTACTAAAAGAGCGCCGACATTGCATGGTTAATTTGCTTGCAGCCCTTTATTTACGGACATGTGCGGGCTATTTCACGGCTTTTCAAGCAGGGCCCGCAGCAAAGCGGCGTTGTTCTGGTGCTGTTGTTGACGCTCCAGACGCGAGGCCCGGACGATGGCCTTGAGGTCCTGCAGCGCCGCATTGAAGTCCTCGTTGATCACCAGATAGTCGGCTTCATCGTAGTGAGATATCTCTGCTTTTGCCTCGCGCATGCGACGATTGATGGTCTCGGCGTCGTCCTGGCCGCGATTGTTCAGGCGCTCCTCCAGGCACTCCAGCGACGGCGGCAGAATGAAGATGCTCTTGTTGGGAGACACTCGCTCACGCACTTGGGCTGCGCCCTGCCAGTCGATCTCCAGGATCACGTCGATGCCTTTGTCCAGTTGCGACTGCACCCAGTCCCGCGATGTGCCATACAGATTGCCGAACACCTCGGCGGACTCCAGGAACGCATTCTGCTGGTGCATGGTGAGGAACGTCTCGCGATCCACAAAGTGGTAGTTCACGCCATCCACTTCGCCGGGCCGACGCGGCCTAGTGGTATGGGACACAGAGACGCACAGCAGTGGGTCGAGATTGTCCTTGAGCAGCGCGTTGACGAGACTGGTTTTGCCCGCTCCCGAGGGGGCGGAGATGGTGTACAGCGTACCTCTGGCCATAAATCTGGATTCCGTAAACATTTGACTGCGGCACTATAGCATTAAGGTCAAAGGGATCATCCCAGCGCTCTTCAGAAATTCCTCTCACGGAACCAGAGATTACACACCCACTTCTCGCCCTCGCGTATCGGCATTCCTGCATGAACACTGTCCAGATGCAGGTCGGCGGTGCCCGTGATGCAGTTGTGAAACAGCAGCATCCTGCCCTTGCGCGCATCCACGCCCATCCGCAGTTTCGGGAACACGGTGGCACCACTGCCCACCACGTCGTTGAGATAGAGCAGGCAAGTCAGCAGCCGCTGACCGCCCCGCGCCATGCAGTGTTTGCCCGCCTCCGTGTCCGGATTCCAGCCATCGAAGTGCGGCGCGTAGCCTTGTGAGGGCAGATAATGCACGAGCTGGAAGGGTTCGGTATTGGCCAGCGGCAAGCCCACCACTGCGCAGATGCGCTCGGCGAGCGCGGCGATCACCGCGTCGTGGCGCTGCGGTATCCAGCACACGGTGCCGGTGCGGCCAGTGTTGCCGATGACGCCGTTGTCAGCAATCGCCTGGGCGGGCTTTGCACGATCCCGCCCCGCGCGCAGCAGGTGGTCGATTTCCTCCTGGCTGACGAAGTGCTCGAACACGCAAGCCGTGGGCGCGTCGCTCAAGTGAATGCTGCCGGCGTAGCGGGTATGGGGTGGGAAACTCATCATGTGCCTCGCTTCTTGGCGCGACTGGTGGGCTCGGCCTGCAATGGGTCATCCGGCCACGGGTGCCGGGGATAGCGGCCGCGCAGATCCTTGCGGACCTCGAAGTAGGAGTTGCTCCAGAACCCGGCCAGATCGCGCGTCACCTGTACCGGACGCCGTGCCGGGGAGAGCAGGTGCAGCAGCACGGGCACGCGGCCATTCACCAGCGTCGGCGTGTGGGTCTGCCCGAACAGCTCCTGCAGTTTTACCGCCAGTATCGGCTCCGGCCCCGTGTAGTCAACGGCGATCTGGCTGCCGCTGGGGACACCGATATGGGTCGGTGCCAGCTGGCCGAGCTGTTGTTGCAGCGTCCAGTCCAGAGATTCGAGCAGATAGCGTCCGAGCGGCAGACGGTCGAGCTGCTCCATGCGGGTGATGCCATCGAGCCGTGGCGCGAGCCACTGTTCGAGGCTGGCGAGCAGGGCGCGGTCGCCGACTTCCGGCCATGGCGGGCCAAGCACGCGCTGCAGTAAACGCAGGCGGCCGAGCAGTTGCTGATCCTCGTCCGACCACTGCAGGTGGCCACGCTGGCGCAACGCATTGAGCAGGCCGGTGCGGATCGCTTCGGGTGGCAGCGAGGTCATGGCGCGTTGCTCCAGCACCAAGGCGCCGAGCTCACGCACCTCCTCGCCGATCAATCGGCCGGCTGCCGTGTCCCAGCGCACTTCGGCCCGCCACTGACGCGTCTGTGGGAAGCAGATCTCTAGTTGCTGGCGAGTGATGGTGATGGCGTGGAAGACCCGTGCGCCGGTGGCGTCGCCATCCAGTTCCACCGCGACGATGAATTCGGCCCGGCTCAGTGCCTGGCTCTCTGGCAGCAATGCCTGGCCGCCACTGACAAGCTTGAACCGTACCTGGTTTTTGTCGGTGGTTTGCCGCTGATTCTGCGCGATGCGATCCGGCCAGGCGTGTGCCAGCAGGATCGGCAAGGTGTCCAGATCGCTGACGTCCAGATTGCAACCCGCTCGCGTGGCCCACTGCTGGGCAGCGCGGCGCCAGTGCGCATCGCGGGCGGGCCCACTCCCACGGTTTGATGGTGTGGCAGAGACCATGTGGGAGCGGGCCTCGCCCGCGATCACTTTCTGATCCCGCCCCTGCATCACGGGCCTGTGCGCCAGTATCTGCGCGATATCGGGTTCCGTGCCGCCCAGCGACTCTTCGACCCACGCGATCACCCAGCATGCCAGCGGCAATGCCTGCTGCCGTGCTGCAACTTCCAGGAGTACCGCCAGACGCGGATGCGCTGGCCAACGCGCACACTGCCGCCCCAGTGCCGTCAGCGTGCCATCGGCCTGCGTCACCTGCAGGGTCTGCAATAATTGCTTACCGCTGTTGATGGCAGACAGGGGCGGAGGGGTGACCCAGCTCAATTGCAGTGGATCACTCACCCCCCAGCGGATCAGTTCGAACACCAGCGCGGAGAGGTCTGCCTGCACGATCTCCGGTTCGCGGTGCGCGGCGAGCATGTGCTCCTCGGCCCACAATCGATAGCAATGCCCGGCTGCCTCGCGCCCGGCCCGGCCACGGCGCTGATCGGCGCTGGCTCGGTTGACGCGGCGGGTCTCCAGCGATGTGAGACCCGAGCGCGGCTGAAACACCGGCACGCGCTCCAGCCCGGCATCGATGACGATGTGCACACCCGGCACGGTCAGGCTGGACTCGGCGATGGCGGTGGACAGGATGACGCGGCGGCGTCCGTCCACGGGGCGACTCAGCACCGCCTGCTGCTGGGCAAGGGCCAGCTGCCCGTGCAAGGGACAAATCTCGATGGTCGAAGGCAGGCTGTCCGCCAGCGCGTTCTGCAGGCGGCGTATCTCCGCCTGCCCGGGCAGAAACACCAGGACGTTGCCTTCCTGAATCGCCAAGGCCTCGCGGACCACCGCCGCCTGATGGCGCTCGGCGGGTTCGCGTAACGGCGGGGAGCGGTAATGCGTGGTGACAGGCCAGATGCGGCCGGGGCAATCGATCACGGGCGTCTGCGCGCCGAGCACCTGTAGCAGTGCGCCGACGTCCAGTGTGGCGGACATCACCAGCAGGCGCAGGTCCTCGCGCAGCCCCTGCTGGGCGTCCAGCGCCAATGCCAGGCCAAGGTCCGCCTCCAGACTGCGCTCATGAAATTCGTCGAAGATGATGCCGACCACACCCTCGAGGCTCGGATCGTCCTGCAACATCCGCGTGAGAATGCCCTGCGTCACCACCTCCAGGCGCGTGTGCCGACTGACCTTCGACTCGCCCCGCACCCGGTAGCCCACGGTCTGCCCCAGTGCTTCACCGAGCTGCTCGGCCATGAACCCTGCCGCAAGCCTTGCCGCCACGCGTCGAGGCTCCAGAAGTAACCACTTGCCTTGTCCCAACGACGAATGTGGGAGCGGGCCCGCCCGCGATTGACCTACTCCCTGCCCTGTCACACCCAACAACGCCAGCGGCACCCGTGTGGTCTTACCCGCGCCGGGCTGAGCAACCAGCAGGCAGCGCGAATTGCCGCGCAGCGCATCCAGGAGCTGCGGGATAACGGCGTCGATGGGCAGGGTGCCGACGGTTGGAGGATTCAGGTCTTTCAAGCAGGTTCTCTTCTGGTATCTGGGGTAGTTTTTGGATTGAGTGCGGCCTTGCAGCAGACCACGGCAGCAGACCACGAGAGTACGCGAACTTTGATTATTCCGGTATACGAGGCTTCCGATTCCCACTACTGTTGAAGCAGAATTCATCGCCACCGGAGCAAGCACCATTGAAAGACCGCTATGTCATCGACACCAACGTACTCATCGCCGCCAGCGCTGCGATGGCGACGCGTTCCGGCAAGCCCCTGCTGCCTCATCACCGTGAGGTCACGCCACAGGACGCCGCGCAACTGGAGAAAGTGCTCGACTGGCTGATTGCCTTTGAGCAGAGTGAATCACGGCTGGTGCTGGACAATGCAGGACAGATCAACGTGGAATATCACCACAAGCTCGATTTTTATGACTATGGCATTCAGGTGGTGATGCTCAAGTTGAGCCGCGAACAGATTGACCGCGTCAACGTCGAGTATGATGCCGATGGCAACGGCATCGTCCCGCAGCCGCTTGATGAGACCGTGCATGATCTGGCCGATCGCAAGATGGTGGCCGCTGCCATTGCGGCTCTGCTGTTGCCCGGCAGCAGCGCCGTCGCCTTTGCCGGAGACACGGACTGGTACGACTGGGAGACGGCGCTGTTGCAGACCGGGCTGACGCTGGAGCCGATCATCGAGACATGGTCACGTGCCAAGTATGCAGAGAAGACTTCGCGGCAGGCCAAGCGGCATCCTCCGCAGAAACATACTAAACAGACTCACCATCAACAGACGCCACAAGGTTTCAAACCATGACCGAATTCTTTCGTTTCCCTCACACCTGTCATGTGCTCTGGCTTGGCGAAGGAGAGCCACGTGGAGACAAGGTGCTCACGTCGCATGAGGCAAACGTGCTGCTTGAAAACGAGATCATCATTGAAGAGAAACTCGACGGCGCCAACCTCGGGATTTCGCTGGACGACAACGGGGAATTGCAGGCCCAGAACCGTGGGCACTATCTCGAAAAACCTTACAACGGTCAGTTCTCCAGATTGAACGCCTGGCTGGGGCAATACGAGTATGGGCTGAAGATACACCTGAGTCCCGATCTGATTCTCTTCGGTGAATGGTGTGCGGCGCGGCATTCCCTCGACTATCACGAGCTGCCGGACTGGTTCCTGTTGTTCGACGTCTACGACCGTGCGACAGAAAAATTCTGGAGTGTGGCGCGTCGCAACGAACTGGGTTATGCGCTTGGCCTGACCATGGTGCCGGAACTCAAGCGTGGCACCTTCACCAAGGAGCAGTTGACGCACTTTCTGGAAGGCGCGGACAGTCGTTACCGGCCAGGGCAGGTGGAGGGTATCGTGGTTCGCCACGACACAGAGGAATGGAACGAGGGACGCGCGAAATTTGTGAACAAGAATTTTGTGCAGGCGATCGAGGAGCATTGGCGCAGCCGTGCGCTCGAGTGGAATCAGGTGGCCACGCCACCACGCCACGATCAGTAAATCTCAGGCCGGCGGATATCCGGCCTCGGTCAGCGCGTGCTTGATTGCCTCTATCCCCGCAGTGGTTTCCAAGGAGACTTTCCTGCTCTCCAGATCAGTTTCCACAATTGCGTTGGCATCCAGAGTTTTCACCGCAGCGGTGATCGCTTTGACACAATGGCCGCAGCTCATATCGGGGACTGTTAGGTTCAGCATGTTGACTCCTGATGACGTTGACTGTGTGCTAGATGCGCATAGTGTCCCCCTTGGGAGGGGGGCACGTCAAGTGTCAGTTTTGTACTTCCATGCTAGCGATCAAGGCTTTCTGAGTAATGCCTCGTGCCATAGTAGGAATGAATCTGCCGTCCCCAGGTTTCATCTGCCATGTTCGGCCACCTATCCTTGTTGAATCCCGGGGCATTTTGCAGCTTCTCTCTGTCAGCGTCCAATATGAAGCGCTTGTTCACCGTGTCCAGCTTCAATCCATTCCAGGGTACCGCGAATAACTTCTCTCCCATCCCGAAGATACCACCGAAACTCAGCACTGCATACGCGACCCGACCGTCGTGCATATCAAGCATGATGTCCTTGATGCCACCAAGATCATCCTCCTGAAGGTTGTACACTTTATTCCCAACCAGCGAGTCGACACTCATCAGTCCTGGACCAGCACCGTTGGATTTCCCGTTGTAAATATTTTCGCTTCCGCGAATTTCATTATTCATGATCTTCTCCTGATTATTAAAATATTCGTGAACAGCACAGGCCGCAATCAAGCGATCAACGTGCATGTCAACAACAGCGAAAACATACCACTTTCGAACGTCAATATGTGCGCGGTCTATGCATTGTTACATGATTGTTGTGATGGTAGTGTTCTTCAACACTTCCTTTGAATTTGTGTTCTCGATAAGCGTGACACCGTACAGTTCGACTTAAATTCACGGGGCATTCTTAGCCCAATGTTCAATTATATACAACTCATGATGCTGAATATCCGGGAGTCAAATGCCAATCATCAATGATCATAGTGCAGGAGTATCCTGGGGTGCAGTTCTTGCTGGCGCAGTGTGTGCAGCGGCTCTTTCCTTCATCCTGTTGATTCTTGGATTCGGTCTTGGTTTGTCGGCAGTGTCGCCATGGTCCAACACTGGAGCCGGTTTGGCCGCCATTGGAATCTCCAGCATCGTATGGGTTGCCTTTACTCAAATTACAGCGTCCGGTCTCGGAGGCTACATCGCTGGGCGCCTGCGGGTACGCTGGGCAGATGTTCATAATGATGAAGTGTATTTTCGGGATACAGCGCACGGGTTGATTGCGTGGTCAATTGCTACCCTGGCTGCCGCTGTGTTGCTGACCTCTACCTTGAGCACTGTGCTGGGTGGTGGACTGAGGCTGGGGGCGGAAGTCGGTGAAGGTGTAACAGAAGGCGCTTCGCAAGTCGTCGCAACCGTGACCAATGCAGCGGACAGCTATTTCACTGACGCGTTACTGCGACCCCAGTCGGCAACAGCAGTGGATGCAGCGGGAGACAGCATGCGTGCAGAAATCTCCACAATCCTTCTTCACAACCTTTCTGGCGGCGAGCTCAGCGCCGCAGACACCCAATACATGGCTAGAGTCATCGGCAATCACACCGGATTGAGTCAGGCTCAGTCAGAGAGCCGTGTATTACAGATATTTGCAGAAGCTCAACAGGCCGCAATTGCCAGCGAAAACACAGCAAGAGAGGCGGCAGATATCGCCCGCAAGGCGGCAAGCACTTCCGCACTCTGGATGTTCGTCGCTCTGCTGTGTGGGGCCTTCTTCGCGAGTTTGATGGCAACGCTTGGTGGCAGGCAGCGCGACGCTGTGGCCTCTTTTTGAAGCTCAGGTCTGAACAGAATTTTCTGTAGATCACAAGGACACTTTCATGCGCTCACTACTGCTTTTCTTTCTCGGGATACCAATACCCCTGATCATCATCATCGCAATATTGCTGTGATTATCGTCTCAACCAATCTTTCTACCTTCACGAGGGTTCAGCCATGAAAACGAATGCCGTACAAATCAAAATTTCGAATGTCCCTGCTTTCAAAGATGCCATCGCTGCATTGAAAAGTGATCATCGCGCCGTGGAAAAGGCATTTTCAGAATTCGAGAGCATGTCTAAAGGAGACTACGCTCTCAAGAAAAAACTGGCCGATCACATATGCCATGAGCTTACTGTGCATATGACAGTCGAGGAAGAATTGGTCTATCCCGAGATCGAGCAAAAAGTGAAAGGCGCCGAAGATATTGTGAATGAAGCGATCGTCGAGCATTCCGGGGCAAAAGTGCTGATCGAAGAGATCAAGAGCATGAAAGGCAATGAGAAACTCTTCGACACCAAAGTGATGGTGCTGGCGGAGCAGATTGAACACCACGTGAAAGAGGAGGAAGGCGAGATGTTTCCAAAGGTGCTGAAATCGAAACTCGATGTCGTGGCCCTTGGAGCGCGGATCGCGCAACGAAAGAAGCAAATCAATTCCAGCCAACCGGAGTAAGTCATGAAAACATTGAAGATGAAAGTACTGTCGGCAGCCGTCGTTTCACTGAGCGTTGGAGGGATGTCCCTTACAGCGTTCGCGCAGAATGTGTCTCCCGAGATTTCTGCTGCGCGACAGGAATCACAGATTGAAACCACGTTTGAACTCAACCCATATTTGCGCGGACATGGCATTGATGTGGATGTGATGGCAGGCAAGGCGACTCTGACAGGACGAGTCGATGAGGACATCACGAAAGATCTGGCTCGTGAAATTGCACTGGGAGTCTCTGGAATTGAATCCGTAGACAATCAGATAGAGGTGCAGGCAGATCTCGTGCGCGCCATGCCTGACGGTAAGAATCGCAGTTTCGGAGCAGTGGTGGATGACGCCTCGATCACTGCCGCCGTGAAATCGAAACTATTGTGGAGTCGTTATACCGATGGGCTGAAAACAGAGGTCAACACCGAGAACGGTGTAGTCACTCTGAGCGGAACCGCGGGTAGCGGCGAAGCCAGGGAGCTGGCTGACATGCTGGCGGAAAACACCAATGGTGTAGTGTCGGTGAAAAATGATCTCACCATACAGCCTGGCGCCGCCAGTCAATCTGCTGCAAGTCCGACTACCGAGGGGGCAGGACAAGCGATTTCCGACTCATGGATTACCACCAAGGTAAAATCCACATTCACCCTGTCCAACAACGTCCACAGTCGAGACATTTCCGTCACGACGACTGATGGTGTCGTGGTGCTCACTGGTACAGTCCGCAGTGGCGCCGAACAAGAGCTGGCAATCGCACTCGCTCAGAACGTGCGTGGAGTACAGAGCGTCAACGCCGACGACCTTACGTACTAAGGCATCCAACTCTCGCGTCAGTGCTCGCTCCACCTGTGGGAGCGGGCCTGCCCGCGATTATTCCTGGGCCCGATCACACACAATGCCTCAATCCCGCCTGCATGACCTCCGACAGACCACGCGCCTGTGGCCGCTCATACAGAACCCGCGTATCCATAATCGCCCAGCGCTCACCTCTATATCTATGGCGTCAATCGCGGTCATGGCCGTTCCTTTGCAGCCTCCAAAAGTCACAGAGGCAAATCAAACAGAATGACTTTCACCAACAGGGGTTCACCCGATAGTTCCGTGGAAACCCGCGCCGTACATTCGTTTACGCATCCTTTACGTGCACGCAGTACTTTTCTCATAAAGGTCTTTCTTCGCAGGAATTCAGGGTATTCACGCATCGCGAAACGCAGCTCATTCCGACATGATGACCCCCTCGACGATTTCAGCAATGCATCCATCAAGTGATGCGGAAGGGGCGAAGCCTTGCAGACTGTTTCACAATATCAGCACTACACTGACGCGCGCTACCAGGACAATGCCGCACCGGCACATCCCAGTTGGCATGTGTTATGGACGCACAGCAACCGTGAGCGGGCTGTATATGAAGAATTGAGCGCGAAAGGCTACGAGCTGTTCTTCGCACGCATGGACCAGTGGGTTGCAGACAGGAAAGGCAAGCATGTGGTCCGTGTGCCAATGTTCCGCAGTTACCTGTTCATCCGCCATGCCATAGGCAAGTATGACTACATCGATATCTGTAACACCAAAGGACTGGTGCGCATCCTGGGTGATCGCTGGGACAAGCTGGCGAGCATTCCTGATCACGAAATCAATGACATCAGAAATCTCTGCGCCTGCGACAGCCCGATCACGAGTCACTCCTACCTGAGTCAGGGTGACAAGGTGCGCGTGACACGTGGCAGTTTGAAGAATACGCAAGGAGTACTGGTGAGGAATGATCAGCACACCGGGCTCTTGGTGGTATCCGTCTCGCTGCTCAATCGCAGCGTGGCAGTTGAGGTAAATTGTACTGACGTGGTGCCCGTATGATAATCAAACCGACGAAGATCAGACTGGCAGTTTGGCTCATCAGCGCGGCGCTTATCGCAGCGCCTGCACAAGCCGCTTCCTACATTGTCCCCACCCTCGTGACCGCGCTGCTGGCCGACGACAACGTGCTCATCGGCACCGTAGATCGGCGCAAAGATATCATCACGCGCCTGAGTCCAGGGTTGGAAGTGGGCGCCGAGTCCGAGCGCTTGTTGCTGAATGCGCGTTATAGCCAGGACATCGAATTCTATCGTGACAATCCCGATTTGGATTCCACCGAAATGCGTCGCTACTTGCAGAGTGAGTTTCTGTATCGACTCAGCGAACTGGTCCTGTTGTCGGTGGATGCGAGTTACACCGAGTCTCAGTTTCCTGCCGAACTGAATATAAGCACAGGAGCCGGACAAGGCCGTATTGAAGGCGAACGAGCGGAGATCAATCCTGCATTGAGTTATCGCTTCAGTCCCACCTCCAGTGGTCAGCTTGATTTCCGACACACCCGTGATCGTCTGGCCGGCGGCGTTGAAAACGACACCAATGCGGTAAACCTTGAGTACGACCATGCGCTCACTACCAGCACACAGATGACCTACGGCTACACCTACTCTCATTTTGCCTTCGACAATCCCGAGACTGGGATCGTCGATCTGACCGAGTATTTGCATACACCTCGAGTGGGGATCTTTCACAACTTCAGCGCCTTCACGAGTATTTCCGCACAGGTCGGCCCCAGTTACACCGCCGACGATGTGGGAGCGAACTTCGCTGTGCAGTTGCAGCGCAATTACAGCAAAGGGCAGTTCGCTGTCGGTTACAACCGCAGCGCAGGCAGTCTGATTGGTGAGCCCGGGTTGGTGGAGCTGGATGCACTCAATGCGACATTGACTCATGAATTCAGCAATGAATTTGAAGTCAGTGCCGTGGCCAGCTACGGCCAGGTGCATCGCGAAGACGCTGACTTCTCCGACGATCGCATCTCCCGTGCCGCGCTGAGTGCCATCTACCGGGTCAATGATTATGCCGCCGTCACCGCGTCCTACAGTTTCAGCGAGCAGCGCATCTCGGGGCCGAATGGCATCGACAACATTCCGCGCAATGTCGCCATGCTGGCACTGACGCTCACTTATCCTCGCCGCTCCTCACCGGTGATTTTCAATCGCTGATTTCGTTTCAAAACAAAAGCTTCCCATCGACTGGTGCTGACATTTGGAGACTTACATGTCCGTTGAAAAAAACCGCTTGCTGGCCATGATGCTGGCGGCTGTGTTGTCTTCAGCCAGCACGGCGCAGGAAACCCCGTTCACCGAGTACCACATCGGGCCTGCTGATGTCCTTTCGATTACCGTCTGGCAGCAGCCGGAGCTGAGTCGTACTGTCACGGTGAGACCCGACGGATTCATCACCTATCCGTTGCTGGGCGACATGGCAGTGGCATCACTGACCCCCTTGCAGCTGCGAGATCTCGTCGCCGAAAGTCTCAAGAGATACGTGGTCATCATGGTCAGCGAAGTGACCGTGAGTGTTGATGCGATCAACAGTTACACGGTCTCGGTGATGGGGGAGGTGAATTCCCCGGGACGATTCAGCTTTCAGACCCAGGTTACCGTCATTGATGTGCTCGCGGAAGCAGGTGGATTCACCCCATTCGCGGCGAGCTCGAAAGTCGTGATTCTCAGAAAGGAAAACGGCGTCACCCAGCGCATTCCATTCGACTACCGCCGTGTGGAACGAGGTCGTTCGACACCCGAGGAAATGACCGTATTTCCCGGTGACATCATCATGGTTCCATGATTGCTTTCCGCTCTTTCCAACCCCCACTCCTTCCAAACCAATGGTGCAGGTGAAATCTTGATAGACAACATGCTGCAAATCTGGTCACGCCGAAAATGGTGGTTGCTCGCAGGATTTCTGCTAGCCGCCACCACCAGTGCCAGTCTGATCTTTGCTTTGCCGAACTTGTATCGCGGCTCCACTACCGTGTTGCTGGGACAGGATGCAATTGTCGGCGCCTTTATTGCCGAAGGAACGACCAACCAGCTGGACCAGCGCCTGCACGTCATCCGTCAGGAATTGCTGAGCCGCGAACAACTGCTGGGACTGATCAATCGCTTCGATCTTTATGACGGTCTGCGCCAGGCCGTGTCGGCAGAAGAATTACTGGATCGCATGCGCCGGGACATCCACATCTCGCAATCCACCACCAGCCAGGTGAGCCTGCAGCGAGGTCAGTCGGCCCCCATGGAAGTACGCATCGGTTATCAAGGCTGGTCGGCGGAGGAAGTCGCGGAAATCTCCAATGCGCTCGCCGAAATGTATCGGGAAAAATACGAAGGAATTCGTTTCGGTCAGGCCAGCCGCACCACCGACTTCTTGCGGGAGCAGCTGAATGATGTTGAAGCCAGATTGCGTAGCCAGGAGCTGGAGATCAATGTGTTCCGTAACGAAAATCTCGGACAACTCCCTCAACAGGAAGGCATGAATCTCGCATCTCTGGAGCGCCTCAACACCGATCTGCGTTTGAACGGCGAGCGCCAGATACAGCTGCTGAACCGGCCAAGTCAGAACCCCGCCGGGGAATTCCGCGCCGTGGTAGGCACTGCTGGAGAGTCGCGTCTGGACCTGTTGCACCGTGAACTGACTGTGATGAGTGCGCGCTACAACCAGCAGCATCCCGGCATGATTCGCTTACAGGACGAGATTCGTCAGCTCGAACAGATGGCAGTTGCTTCAGAGGATCTCGGCGATGCTGTTCCAGTTATCAGCGTGACAGAAGAACACCGGCAACTTCGTGAAGAGGAAGCCCGACTGCGTGCATCGATTGCGTCGTTGCAACAGCGCCTGCAACTCTCTCCAGAGATAGATCAAGCACTCACTCAGATGAGCAATTCCTACAACGCCATTCGCGAGGAGCACCTGCTGTTGTTGCGCCGTTATCAGGATGCTCGCCTTGCCCAGTCTCTGGAGTCGCAACAGACCCAACAGTTTCAAGTGCTTGAAGCGGCGTTACCTCCTGACCTCGCAGCGGCGCCCAATCGCATTCAGCTTATGGCCATGGCATTGATGCTGACCATCGGTGGGTTGGTAGCGCTGGTATTCGTGGCGGAGCAACTGGGGCAGACATTCCACACCGCGAATGATCTCAGGGCTTTCAGCTCGGTGCCGGTGATCGCCAGCATTCATCACTTTTATACATCGGGCGAACGGGTCAAGAGAGGGATTATCACCATGGGCGTTGTGAGTCTGTATGTGCTGGTTCTGCTGGCACTGGCGTTTTTCATGTACAGCAATGGACAGACTGCAAAAGGTCTGGTCTGGCTGGTGGCGGGTAACAATGTCTGAATTCTTCAACAAGCGCACATTGAATCCTCGTCTGGTGCACCTGCTCAGGCCGCACTCTGGTGATGCTCAACGCTACCAGCGCCTGCGGTTGGCTGTGGAGAACATTCCCCGCAAGACCGGAGGTGTGGTCGTCGCAATTGCCAGTCCGTCCAGTGGTGAAGGCAAGACACTGACCGCCATCAATCTGGCCGGAGCACTCGCACAAAATCCGGCCAGCAAAGTGATGCTGATCGAACTGGATCTGCGCTCGACACAGGGCACGCTTAAGGATTATCTGGGCGCCCGGAAATGGTCACCTCGCGGCGTAGTAGATGGGGTGGTGGAGGGGCTTGGAGACAGCATTGCCGATGTTGATGCCGAGGGCGCTGCCAGCAGCGCACAGATCGATTGGCAGCAGATAGCCCATAGTGTGCCGGAATTCAATCTCACTTTGATTCCTTCCGGCCAGAAGACCGAGTCTCCTTACGAGGTTCTCAACTCTCCCCAGCTTGAAAGGCTAATCAACCAGGCTCGACTTCGCTTTGACTACATCATTCTGGATACGGCCCCCGTCACGCTCTATCCAGATACGCAACTGATCTCGCGCTGGGTGGATCAATTCATTGTGCTGGTCACGGCAGGAATGACGTCACGCAAAGAGCTGGCGGCGTGTCTCGATCTGATGGTGCCGGAGAAAGTGTTGGGCCTGGTCTTCAACGAATGTCAGCACGCAGATGGCGAACGACATGGGTACTAATCTACGGGATATCGTCAATATGCCCGCTGGAAAAATGGCTGGGAAGCGAGTGTTGATATTGGGCACCGGGATGTTTGCACTCGCTCTCGCCAACGAAATCCTGACCCGTCCGCACTGTGGACTTTACGTGATCGGGTTGGTGACTGAACGCGATCATGGCAGCGTGCACGCGCTGAATATTCCGGTGCTCGGCGAGATCACTCAGCTGCAGAGAATCATTCTGGAATACAAGCCGGACCGCATCATTGTCACCCTGAACGATCAAGCCATGGCGCGTCATTGCCACAGTTTGGTGGAAGAAAAATTCTTTCGACAGATTCAGGTGGATGATGGTGAAGAGTTTTACGAGAAGCTGACGGGAAAACTCGCCATCGATACGTTGTCACAGCGTTCCATCATCTACTCCCAGGATTTTCAGTTGCCCGCGCACACGTTGTATGTCTCGCGTGCGCTCAGCGTCGTTTTCGCGCTGTTGGGGCTTATCGTCATGATCCCGTTGATGGCGCTGATCGCCATCGTAATCAAACTGGATTCCCCTGGTCCGGTGCTGTTCATTCAGAAGCGTGTCGGCATGGGCCATCGTCCCTTCAATCTGCTGAAGTTCCGCACCATGCTGACCGCGCAGGAGAAAACCTCTGAATGGGCAGGTGACAACGCGGCGCGCATCACGCGATCCGGCCACATATTGCGCAAATTCCGGCTCGACGAATTGCCGCAATTCATCAATGTGCTGCGCAGTGACATGAACATCGTCGGGCCACGCCCGCATCCTGTTTCCAACTACGAGCTGTACGCACTGGTCTCACGCAACACACCGGAAAGCGGCGACCAGATTCCGTATTACTACC
Organism: Gammaproteobacteria bacterium; assembly: GCA_030654835.1. GTDB lineage: Bacteria > Pseudomonadota > Gammaproteobacteria > Pseudomonadales > Pseudohongiellaceae > UBA5078. Next base: position 282,915 of record JAURWS010000030.1, read on the forward strand.
TGCGCTGCCTGGTGCGTCCCGGAATTACCGGATGGGCGCAGGTGAAATATCGCTATGCCAATAATCTTGGCGAAGAGATCGAGAAGCTGCGCTTTGATCTTTACTACATCAAGCACTATTCGCTGTGGCTTGACGCCAGGATTCTGCTGGAAACGATCAAGGTCGTGGTAATGGGCCACGAGCATCGCTACTGAATACGCCCCTTCGCTTTCTCCCCACCAAAATTTCATTCCACAGGAACTCTGTTATGAGCAATCTCAATCTTGTGCACAACGACTCGCAGTACCCCGGCAGTCATGAAGACTATTACACGCAATTGTCCGAGCGCATCGCGAATCACACGGCAAGAATCGCGGTGATCGGTCAGGGTTATGTCGGGCTGCCACTGGCGGCTGAATTCTGTCATGCAGGCTTTCGTGTCACCGGCATCGACATCGACAAGGAGCGGGTGCGAACATTGAACCGGGGCGTGTCGCTCACGCCAGATGTGTCCGATACCACTCTTCTGGCGCTGCGCACCGCGGGCTACTACGAAGCAAGCTGGGATTTCTCAGTGCTGAAAAGCAGTGACGTCATACTCATCTGCGTGCCGACACCGCTGCGGAAATCGAAAGATCCTGACATCTCTTATGTGCTTGCGACGGTGGAGCAGGTGGTGAAGCACCTGTGCCCCGGGCAGTTGATTATTCTGGAGTCGACGACCTATCCCGGCACCACGGAAGAGCTGTTGCTGCCGATGTTCGAGGCGAGAGCTTATGTCGCGGGCGAGGATGTATTCGTCGCGTTTTCACCCGAGCGTATTGATCCGGGCAACAAGCAGTTCACCGTGAAGGACATTCCCAAGATCACCGGCGGGGTCACCCCTGCCTGCACACGACTGGCCGCGCTGTTTTATCGGCAGATTGTCAGCAAAGTGGTAGAAGTTTCCAGCCCCCGCGTGGCGGAACTGGCCAAGCTCTACGAGAACGTGTTTCGCAGCGTGAACATCGCACTGGCGAATGAGTTCTCGCTGATGTGTCGGCAGTTGGGAGTCAGCTCACGCGAGGTCATTGACGCCGCTGCCAGCAAACCGTTCGGCTTCATGCCTTTCTATCCCGGGCCAGGCATAGGTGGGCACTGTATTCCCATCGATCCGGCCTACCTCGCGTGGAAAATGAAATTCAGCAACTACCAGGCACGTTTCATTCCGTTGGCGGAAGAGATCAATCAATCCATGCCGGGGCATGTGGTCGATCTGGTCAGCGAGGCGCTGAATGCGCGCAAGCGCTGTCTCAATGGTGCCAATGTGCTGGCCATCGGAGTGGCTTACAAGCGCGGCGTCGGGGACATTCGCGAATCACCTGCACTGCAAATCATGGACAGTCTGATGAAGCTGGGAGTGAACATCAGCTACTCGGACCCTCACGTGGCGAAAATAGTGCTCGGCGGCAAGGACTTCAGCTCGGTGGAGGTCGATGCCACAGTTATCAAAGCCACCGACTGCGTACTGATACTGACAGACCATCAGGAGTTTGATTATCAGGCAATGCTGGTTCACGCGTCACTGATCGTGGACACCCGTGGCGCCACGCGCGCACTCACGGGTGGCAACGCACAGATCATCAGCCTGTGATGCCTTCAATAAGCCCCTGCGAAGTCTCACCGTGCACTCGTTGAGAGGGCAGGAGTGGTGGCGTCGGCAGGCGCCAGGCAATACCGGGCGCGGCTGCACAGTCGCGGTGACCGACGCGCATGGCAAGGATTCCCCAGACAAGGGCTCTAAAGACGAGGACACTAAAGACAAGGAAAGCAATCTGCCTTTCCATGCGCTGCTGCTGTTCACGTTCATCCTGTTTCTGGCTCCACAACAGATATTTCCCGTGCTGGCGCCATTGCGTATTGCCATGCTCTCGATTGTGCTGGCGGTGACAACGCTGGTTGGCAGTCGCTTGTCGCAGGGGCAGCCGATCATGTCCTACCCGGGTGGGGTCGTGATCGTTCTGGCACTGACGGGGTGGGCAATTCTTACCATTCCCCTATCACTGTGGCCCGGTGGCAGCGTTGCCTTTCTGACGGAGAAGTATTTCAAGACCATCATTGTCTTTCTGCTGCTCGCCAGTGTCATCAACACCGCAGCAAGACTGCGAGGTATCTGTCTGGCACTGGTGCTGATGGCCGTGCCGCTGGCGCTCACGGCCATCAGGAACCTGCTCACCGGCGTAACGATGATCGGGGGGCAACGGATCATCGGCTACGATGCCCCGCTGGCAGAGAATCCGAATGATATGGCACTGCTGACCAATCTGCTGCTGCCCCTGGCCATCGGCTTCTTTCTCAGCAGCAAAACCGGATTGCGAAAACTTGGCTTCGGCGCACTGATTCTCCTGATGGTTACCGCCATTTTTGCGACCTTCTCCCGCGCCGGGTTCCTCACACTGGGGGTCACTTTTTTTTGTTATCTGATTTTGTTGCGCAGTCGGCCGGAACGCCATCTTGCACCGCTGCTGCTCATCGTTGTGGTTGTTGCACTGCCATTCATGCCCGGGGACTACCTCGGTCGACTTGGCACTATCACCAATATCGAAAGCGACACCACCAACTCAGCACAGACCCGCTTGCGCGACTATCTCTCTGCAGTGCAACTGGTGTTCGACAATCCGCTCACGGGGACGGGTGTCGGGACTAACATGCTGGCAATGAATGAGGCTAGAGGCGCCACGTGGACGGAGATACACAATGTCTACCTCACGCTTTCCGTCGAGCTTGGGCTGCCCGGACTGGCACTGTTTTTAATGCTGGTGATTGCGTCCATTCGTGCTGCACTGGCCATGCAAGCGCGCAGCAAAGGGGAGCCAGTGCTCCTTGAAATGTATTGTCTGGCCGAGGGCCTGAAGGTCAGCCTCATCGCGTTCAGCGTGGCCGCACTCTTCCATCCGGTCGCCTACCATTTCTATTTCTATTACATCGCGGGTCTGGCCATGGCGCTGACTCAGATCAATCCAACAGTTGTTGCAGTGAGGAGTCGAAACTGAAAACACCCACAAGACTCTCTACGACAACACCAGAATGGACCGCGCCAGGAGACCCACAGCGTCTCCGCATCATGAAAGTGGTTACCAATTTTTCCAGTGGAGGCACCGAAGGTCAAGTCCATAACCTCATCAAGGTGCTCGACCGCGACCGCTTTGATCTACAGTTCAGTTGCCTGAAGAAATACGGGCTCTTTCTGGAGGAGGTGGAGCGCTTGCAGATTCCTGTCCGGGAATTTTCCATCCGTTCTTTTTTTCACCCGAGAACCTGGTGGCAACTGGTGAAGATGGCCGCCTTCATGCGCGCAGAAAGTATTCAGGTCTCCCACAGCTACAACTTCTACTCCAATGGCATCGCGGTGCCTGCAGCAAGACTGGCAGGCGTACCCGTCGTGCTGGCGTCGATCAGGGATCGTGGCATTTACCTGACGCCCATGCAGAAGAAAGTGCAGAAATGGATTTGCAATCTCGCGGACCGCGTCCTCGTCAATGCCGAGTCCATTCGTGACTGGCTGATCGATCAGGGAGTCTCGCGCGAAAAGATTGCCCTGATCAGGAATGGCATCGACCTGTCGTTGTACGATCACTTTGCAAACACATCGGATATCCGTAAGGAACTGGGAATTCCGCCTGCCGCCCGGTTGGTGATCATGCTCGCCAGATTGAATCCACAGAAAGGTATTGATGAATTCCTGCGTGCAGCGTCAACGGTACGCAAACAACATCCTGACGTGCACTTTCTGGTGGTCGGGGACAAGCTGGACTTCAAAGATGGCATCGTGGTCAGTGATGCGGATTACCACAGTTACCTGCACCGGCTGACAGCGACGCTGCAGATCAGTCATTGCACCTGGTACACAGGACATCGCACCGATGTGCCTTCGTTGCTGGCACAATCCTACATGTCGGTGCTGCCGTCTCACAGCGAGGGTCTATCCAACTCGCTGATCGAATCGATGGCGGCCGGATTGCCGCTGGTGGCAACCAACGTGGGGGGCAACCCGGAACTCGTCAAAGACGGCATTAATGGCCTTCTGGTGCCCGTCAAGGACGACGAGGCACTGGCAAGTGCCATGGTGACCATTTTGAATGATGCCACCCTGGCTTCCCGCTTCGGGGCGGCCTCTCGGCGTCTGTGCGAAGAACAATTCTCGATGAGCAAGATGGCACTTGCGACTGAGCAGATCTATCTCGCCGAGCTGGAGAAACGGCATTATCGATATATCAAAGGGAAAGCCAATTGACGCATCTGACAACTCAATGGATCACCCGTTCAGAAGACTTCCACTCGCTCAAGGCCGAATGGAATGAACTGCTGGTGAACAGTTGTTGCAATACACTGTTTCTGACGTGGGAGTGGCAGTACACCTGGTGGCAGAATCTGGCGGAGGGGCGCTCGCTTTTTATTCTGGCAGTGCGCGCTGGCGAGCAGCTGATTGCGCTGGCCCCCATGACGTTACGCCCAGCTGATTACTCGCGAATGGTCCCGTTCCGGGTGTTGGAGATGCTTGGAGCCGGCAGTGTCGGGTCAGACTACCTGAGCATCATTGTGCGCAATGGTGATGAAGCCAGAGCGCTGACGGACATCAGCGCGCAGCTGATCGCCCGCAAATTTGTACTGGAGATGCACAACACTGAACGTGGTTCCAGCATCATGACGGCGCTGGCACAGCGGATGCAGGATGGCGGTTGCCGTACCACCTACCATGCACAGAACTTCAGCCCCTACATCGATCTGTCCAGTTACACCTGGAGCAGCTATATCGAGCGGGGTGACACGTCGAATGGCGCGCGCTACCGCAAGCGGATCAGAAAACTCAACCGCACGTTTTCCGTGAGCATGGAGAGAACCACCACGGAGCAGAACCGTTCCAGCGATCTCGAGACCATGATTGATCTGCATCTCAAACGCTGGGACGGTAGAGGTGGCACCAACGCATTCGCCACCCGGGGCCTGCGCAATTTTCATGAAGCGTTCAGTAACATCGCGCTGCAGAACAACTGGCTGCGACTCTTTCTGCTGCGGCTGGATGGCGTGCCTGCCGCCGCTGTCTACGGCTTCTACTACCTGGGCGTGTTCTATTACTATCAGGCCGGTTTTGATCCGCAGTTCAATCAATACAGCCTTGGCAATCTTGCGATTGGGTTAACCATTGAGCAGGCGCTGGCGGAAGGTGCCAGGGAGTACGACCTGCTGCACGGCGACGAGGACTACAAGTACGTATGGGCGAACAATGAACGTGAACTGGTTTGCCGCACGATCTATCCGCCGAATGTGCAGGGATATCTCTGTGCACAAATGATGAAGTTCAGGAAGAGTGTCAAGACTCTCATCCAATCGAAGGCGCCTGTCAGTGAGCGAGAGCGGCCTCACCCCGCCAGTTGAAGCCAGAACAGCCAGAGTCAATCTCACAGGTACAGAAACCATGAAAGAATTTCGCAGGCTGGTAAAAAGCAGTGTCGCGACGTTGCTCCATCAACTGTCCGTGGACAACCTGATCGGACACTCCACCGGTGGTGCCAGAGGTCCCATCGTGATCTGCTATCACCGCGTCGTGCAGAATTTCGAAGATGCTGCCACGCGGGCGATGCCCTCTCTTCTCATCAGTACCAGCATGTTCGAGAAACAACTGGACTGGCTCGCTGCCCACTTTGACATGGTCTCTCTGGATGAGATTCTGCAGGGTCCTCAGCACAGCGGAAAGCGTCGACAGGCGACGATCACCTTTGATGATGGCTATGCCGATTTTTACTGGAATGCACTGCCAATCCTGCAGAAGAAGAAGATTCCCTCTGCAGTGTTTGTCGTGACCGATCTTGTCGGTACCACCAATCTGCAGATTCATGATGAACTGTATCTGTTGCTGTCGCATTGGTTTAAAAGTCCAGAGGCAAACAAAGAGCTCACTCCAGGCGAAGCGCCGACTGATCCACTGTCTGCGACGCTGGATGCGACACTGGCACTGCACTCCGATCCTTTCGCCGCTGCCCGATACTTCCTGGAGGTATTCTCCCGACGTGAAGTCGTGGCCATGCTGGCGCTACTGCAGAGGCGCGTGAAGGTATCAACACAATCCCTGCAGGAATTCGAATCCCTGAACTGGCCGCTGCTGCGAATCATGCATGAACAAGGTGTGACGATCGGCTCACATACCTGCTCGCACAGTCTGTTACCTCACCACGATCAGCAGCGCGTGGAGGCGGAGCTGCGAGGCTCGCGCGAGCACCTGGAAACAGAGCTTGGCATGCCGACGAAATATCTGGCGTTTCCCGATGGCCAGTTCGACGAGAGGATTACCCTTGCCGCCGAAGCAGCCGGTTACCAGGCGGCACTGACCATCTGCAATCACCTGAGTCAGGAACGTCCCCGTTACACGGTACCCAGGACAGTCTTGTGGGAAAACGCCTGTATCGACAATACCGGACGTTTCTCTCCTGCAATCATGGGTTGTCTGGTCAACGGCGTCTTCAATCTGTCGTCGCGTTGCGCGCAGGATCATCACGCGTCATGACCCAGCGCTCGGCTACTGAAACGACCCCCGAGGCACTTTTCCGACCGGTGATGGTATTGATGTCAGGCAGGCTGCTCGGCTTCCTGGCAGCGTTTGCCATCCCGATCGTACTGGCGCGCGTCTTCAATCAGAATGACTTCGGCACCTACAAGCAGCTCTTTCTCATTCACGCTACGCTGTTCGGCTTTGCCCAGCTGGGCATGGCGGAAAGTCTTTACTATTTTTTGCCGACAGAATCCCGGCACAGCGGTGCCTACATTGTCAACGCCGTGGTGGTGATGGGCGGAGCAGGATTGTTATGCGCGGCATTGCTCTGGTGGCAGAGCGATGCGGTGGCGACGCTATTGAACAACACGGAACTGACTCCCTACATCCCCTACATTGGTTTGTACCTGCTGCTGATTCTGCTGGGGCTGGTACTCGAAATTGTGCTGACTGCCAGAAGGCTGCATATCGGCGCGTCGCTCAGTTACGCCGGGACGGACCTGGTGCGCGCGGTGTTCTTCGTCGTGCCGGTGTTGTGGGTGGCGAATCTGCAGTGGCTGATGACCGGAGCCGTGGCGTTTGCTCTGCTCAAGCTGATGGCGACTCTGCTCTTTCTGGTGCGCTCCAAGGAGATAGAGCTGCGCACGGATCGGCAGCACCTTCGCAGACATCTGACGTATGCGCTGCCGTTCGGATGTGCGGGTATCATTGAAGTGCTGCAACTCAACTATCACCTGTATGCCGTGTCGTACTATTTCGATGCCGCCACCTTCGCCATCTATGCTGTCGGCTGTCTGCAGGTGCCGCTCATTGACATTCTGACATCGACAACCTCAAGCGTCATGATGGTCAACATGCGCCAGAAAGTGATGCAGGGGGACTTCGCCGCCGTGCATGCCATCTGGGTGGACTCGGTACGCAAGATCTCTTTACTTCTGCTTCCTCTTGTCACGCTGCTCCTGCTGGTGGCGCCTCTGTTGATCGTGTTGCTGTTTGGCGAACCGTACCGCGCCAGCGTGCCGGTGTTCATGGTGTGGACCGCCAGCACAGCGTTGACGTGTTTGTTGACTGACAGCGTGTTGCGTGTCTTCGCGCAGAACCGTTACCTGATTATGCAGAATGCCTTGCGGCTGGCGATTGTGATTCTGTTGATCCAGTTTTTTCTGGAACGACTCGAACTGGTGGGGGCTGTGCTGGTGACTACACTGGCAAGCGCGGTCATCAAAGTCATGGCGATGCACAGGGTCGGCTCACTCATTCAAGCGTCCTGGTCTGCCGTGCTGCCCTGGCGCAGTCTGATGCTCACACTGCTGATCTGCGGTGGAGCGTTGTTGCCCGCGCTTCTGGTGCGCGAGCTACTGTCATTGTCACCTGTTTTGACACTCTTGATTGTCAGCGCCGTGTTCACGCTGACTTATGTATTACTGCTGATTCTGTTCGGACCTCTCACACAGGAAGAGAAGAGTCAGCTGCTGACGTGGGCTTCGGCGCCGTTGTTGCACTATCGCGTCAACCTCTGACGCATCAACCCCTGACGCATCAACCTCAGACGAATAAATCTTTAAGGGAGCCCTTATGTGTGGCATTGCCGGCATAGCAGGAAGCAGTGGACAGCTCGTTCATCATGCTGAAATAAAAGCCATGTGCGATGCATTGGTTCATCGTGGCCCGGACGACGACGGATATTTTGTGCAAGGCCATGTCGGCATGGGCATGCGCCGCCTCAGCATCATCGATGTGGACAACGGACAACAACCAGCCTGGAATGAGAACGGCGATATCTGCGTGGTGCTCAATGGTGAAATCTACAACCACCACGCGTTGCGCCTTGAGCTGGCCGGTCGTGGCCATGTGTTTAGAACTCGCTCGGACACCGAAGTGATTGTGCATCTTTACGAAGAAATGGGCGAGGCCTGTGTGGAACGTCTGCGTGGCATGTTTGCATTCGCGATCTGGGATCGCCGACAGGACGTTGTGTTGCTGGTGCGGGACCGGCTCGGCATCAAACCTCTCTACTATTCAGAAGCCAACGGCCGGTTGTTGTTTGCTTCGGAGATGAAGGCTTTGCTGCAGCTGCCTGATATCCAGAAAGAGTTCAACTGGGCCTCCGCCAGCTATTTCTTCTCGTTTCTGTCCACTCCTGCCAATGAAAGTATTCTGAAGGGCATTCATAAGCTGCAGGCAGGTTGTATGTTGCGGTTTGCTTCGGGCGCCAAACCACAGATAAAACAATACTGGGATATCCAGTTTACTCCCGATCATGAGCGCAGTGAGGCCGACACGGTGGCGCAGCTGCGTGAAAGTCTCGATGACGCGGTGCGCTGCTGCATGGTCAGCGACGTGCCGGTGGGAGCCTTCCTCAGCGGAGGGCTTGATTCCAGTTCGGTCGTGGCGCTAATGGCGAAGCAACAGCAGACCGCCGTGCAGACCTTCAGTATAGGGTTTGCCGATGCAAATTATGACGAGACGCGCTTTGCGCGCGAAGTCGCGCTCGCGCTGGGAACCAAGCATCACGAGTTGATCCTGCAAGCGAGCACGGCCGAGCTGATGCAAGAGCTGGCGTGGTTTCTGGATGAGCCGTTCGGTGATTCCTCTGTGATTCCCACTTACATGGTGTCGCAACTGGCGTCGAAAAGTGTGAAGGTGATCCTGTCTGGTGACGGTGGTGACGAGGTGTTTGCCGGCTATGACAAATATTTGGTAGAGGAAAAAGACCGCACAAGGCCACGCATGCCACGCGCGTTGTGCAGAATGATTGGCACGCTGTCTTCGCTTCTGCCAGAGGGAGCGAAAGGACGCAACTATCTGCGGCATCTGGCACTGCAGGGGATGGATCGCTACCTGGATGCCTCCAGTCTCTACTCTATCGATCAGAAAACCGCATTGTTCACTGCTCAGTTCGCAGAGCAGGTGCTGGCCTGTGACGCGTGGCGCGAGGCGACGGGCATATTGTCCAGATCCGGCGACACCCACTGGTTGTCGGCGCTGCAGTATCACGACATCAAGACCTATTTGCCACTGGACATCCTGACCAAAGTGGATCGCATGAGCATGGCAAACTCTCTGGAAGTCCGCGTGCCATTGCTCGATCACAAACTGCTTGAATTTGCCGCCACCATTCCGGCTGCCATGCGTTTGAAAGAAGGGCGCACCAAGCACATCTTCAAGGAAGCCATGCGTGGCGCATTGCCAGAGGCCATCATTGATCGGCGCAAGCAGGGCTTTGCGGTACCGATGGGGCATTGGTTCCGTGCCGACCTGAATGACTATGTGCACGAACTCTTGCTCTCCGAACGCTGTCTGGCGCGCGGAATATTCCAGGCAGATTACATTCGCAAACTGCTGGCATTGCACGAACAGGGGCGCCCGCTGGCACAACATTTGTGGGTGCTGATTTCGTTTGAACTGTGGTGTCGCCGCTTCATGGATCAAAATCTGGTCAACGTCGCCTTACGCAATCGTGTTCTGCCAGACGCCAGCGCAGACAAGCGCGGCATCCTGGTGCGTTGCCCGGAAATTCTGCACAACTATTCAGAAGGCCGTTAAGGAAGCTACGCCTTCAGCTTCAGGGTTTTACCCGATAGCGATGACGTCGCGGTCACTCTATTCTCAGTTTTCTACTCTCCTTACCTCCTGCTCCACTCTTCGGTGTCGAGCAGGGATGGGACGAAGTCTGCGCTTTCAATCGGTTAACCATCACCACCACATGACTATCAGGTAACAGCACGATGAGGACGCAGCCACTATTGCTCGAACGTCCTGCACAGAGCAGGCGCATTGCAGTAATAGCCCCCAGTCTCGACATTCTGGGAGGTCAGGGCGTTCAGGCCGCCGCATTGATGGCGGCTCTGCAGAACGATGGTTTCAGTGTCAGTTTTTTGCCGGTGAATCCTCGTTTCCCGCGCGCACTGCGCTGGCTGCGCGCAGTGCCTTACTTACGTACCGTTTTCAATCAGATTCTTTATCACTGGCAACTCAGAAAGATCAAGGACGTGGATATTGTGCATCTGTTCTCTGCCTCTTATTGGTCATTTCTCCTGTCCCAGGCGCCCGCAATCGAAGCGGCGAAACGTCATGGCAAACCGTTGATCCTCAACTATCACAGCGGTGAAGCCGAGGATCATCTGCGGCACTGGGGAGCGCGAGTACATCCTTGGTTGCGCAAGGTGCAGAAGATCGTCGTGCCGTCTCTGTATCTTCAGGATGTGTTTGCGCGTCACGGCTACGACGCGCAGATCATTCCCAACATGATTAGCCTCAGCCAGTTCCGGTACCGCGCACGCTCGCCATTGCAGCCGAAGCTACTGTCAGTGAGAAATCTCGAACCGATCTACCGAATTGAAAACACGCTCGCTGCGTTCCCGCTGATCAGGGCGATATTGCCACAAGCCACTTTGACCATCGCAGGCTATGGCAGTCTGGAATCCACGCTGCGCAAACAAGTCAGTGAGCACGGCCTGCTCGGTGTCACGTTTGTGGGACGCGTGGAACCTGAAAATATCGCGGCGCTTTACGACCAGTCAGACATCTTCATCAACTCGTCTGTGGTGGACAACCAGCCTGTCTCCATTCTCGAAGCCTTTGCAGCGGGATTGCCCGTGGTCAGCACACCCACCGGTGACATCGCGTTCATGATCCGTGAAAAACAGACCGGCCTTCTGGTCCCTCCCGACCGCCCCGATGCACTCGCCGACGCCGTGCTTTGGTTGCTGGCCCATCAGGCCGAAGCGGTTGAGATTGCGGGTGCAGCCAGACAGGAAGTGGAAAAATATACGTGGGGCAACGTGCGGGCAGACTGGCGACAACTGTTTAGCGGGGAACCCTCATGAAGCTGCAGAAACTGTTGACGATGACACCGGCCGAGATGGCCTTCCGCGGGCGTCAAGCCGTGCTCAAGACCATGGAGCGCGTCAGTACCTCCCCTTTGGACAACATTCGGCAAGTGAGTGAGTTCTTTCATTGCCTCGATGAAAATCCTGATGATGGCGATAGTCCGGCCTCTCTCTTCAAGCGTGGCTATCCGGAGTATGCCACGCAGAGTCTGCAGTCCGGGTTCCAGGCCGCAGCGCCGCAGCGGTTTTTCAGTGGAGCCAGCGATACCCTGACACCCGAGCTGATCAACAGCTATCTGCCACAGGACGCCGCTGCCATCATCCGCTCGGCCGATGCTGTGTGTGCAGGGTGCTTTGAGACACTTGGCTATGGCGCTCTGCGTTTCTTCGACAAACACCACAAGAACAGAATCAACTGGCATCTGGATGCCGTGTCCGGACAGGTGGCTCCTCTGCTGCACTGGAGCCGCATCAACCCCTTGAATTTTTCTCAGGTTGGTGACAGCAAGGTTGTTTGGGAATTGAACCGGCAGCAGTGGCTGATGACGCTGGGGCTGGCGTGGCAACTCTCGGGCAACGAACGGTATGCACAGGTATTCATGAAGCACGTGAGCACCTGGATGCAGGACAATCCCGCTGGTTTCGGCATCAACTGGTGCAGCTCGCTCGAAGTGTCCTACCGGCTGATCTCGTGGTGCTGGGCTTTGGTGCTGTTCAGGCACTCCGCGTCTCTGTCGCCGCATGCGCAATTGTGCATGATGTCCTGGCTGGAGGCCCATGCGACTCACATCGAACGCTATTTATCCGTGTACTACTCTCCGAATACGCACCTGACCGGCGAGGCACTGGGGTTGTTTTACGCGGGCGTGTTGTTTCCCGAGATCAATGGCGCCATGCGCTGGCGTGCACTGGGTCGGCGTATCCTGCTCGAACAGATGGAACGGCAGGTGCACGACGATGGCGTGTACTTCGAGCAGTCCAGTCGCTATCAGTACTACACCGTCGAGATCTATTTGCATTTCATGATCCTGTCACAGCGCCACGGCGACCAACTGCCCGTCGGCTTCGCGACACGGTTGCAATCGATGCTGGACTTTCTGCTGAATCTGCGGCGCCCTGATGGCACCTTTCCGCAACTGGGCGATACGGATGGTGGTTCTCTGCTGCCTCTAATGAGCAGAGTGCCAGGAGACTTCAGTGCGCTCTTTTCTGTGGCGGCGTCCTTGTTTCGTCGGGAAGATTATGCCTGGGCGGCAAGCGGCAGCACGCCTGAACTAATCTGCCTGCTCGGCCCTGCTGGCCATTACGGATATCTGTCACTCCAGCATAAAGCGCCACGCGTAATGGCGTCTCAGCTGTATCCCGACGGTGGCTATGTGGTCATGCGTAGCGACTGGCGCGAGCGCGGACACCAGCTGATTCTTGATATCGGCCCACTGGGGTGTCCGGACAGCGCAGCGCATGGGCACGCCGATCTGTTGTCCATTCAATGCAGTGCTTTTGGTGACAACTATCTGGTCGACGCGGGCACCGGCAACTACACCGCCGATCCTGCCTGGCGCAACTACTTTCGCAGCACGCAGGCGCACAACACCGTCACTGTCGATGGCATGTCACAGATGGAGCCCGATGGTCCATTTGGATGGCAGGGCCGACGTTCACGCGTGCAACTGCTCAGCTGCAGAAGCGATTCCCAGATGGCATTCGTGGATGCCAGTCACGATGCCTGGGCGAGGATGCCAGATCCGGTGCTGCACCGCCGCCGCATCGCTTTCGTCAGGCAACGTTACTGGGTGATGGTCGATGATCTGAGCGCACAACAAGCTCACAAGTTTGAATTGCATTTTCAGTTCGCGCCGATTGCAGTGACGCTGGAAGAAGGAGGCTGGTCTCGTGCTCTGGGGGACGGCGGCAGTTGCCTTCTCATGCACACCAGTGCTACCAGCCCTGTCCACTGCAAACTCCGCACCGGGGAACTCGATCCACCTGCTGGCTGGATATCGGATAACTATGGGCATCGCGCTCCGGCTCCCGCTTTGCACTGTTCCGCAGAATCTGCCGAGCCCGTGCGCTTTATCACCATTCTGCTGCCGGAGTCAGAAGCGGACGCCCCGGTTCCGCGCATTACGATCAACCGCTCCACCACGACTGGCGATCATCAGTTGCAGATTCAGTTCCACAAAGCGCATCTCACAAAAAACCATGTGGAAGTGATCGACATATCCGACACCGACATCGTCATCACACAAGGAGAACTGCCGTGTGCGGAATAGCAGGAATACTCAAGTTCGATGCAGAAGCGAACGTGAGTGAGGGCGTGCTGGTGCAGATGAGAGAGACGATTCGGCATCGCGGGCCCGACGGAGCAGGCACCATGGTGCAAGGTCGCATCGGTCTTGCACATCGGCGGCTGGCCATCATCGATATCGACGGCGGGCCACAGCCCATGCCGAACAATGCGCGTGACTGTTGGATTACCTACAACGGCGAGCTGTACAACTACAAGACTTTGCGAGCAGAGCTGGAGGCCGTTGGTTGCGAATTCAACTCACAATCTGATACCGAGGTTCTGCTGCGCGCGTACGAAGTATACGGTGATCTCTGCGTCGAAAAATTTGAAGGCATGTTCGCGTTTGCAGTATGGGACGCCCGTCAGAAAAGTCTGTTCATGGCACGCGACCGGCTGGGAATCAAACCGCTTTACTACAGCGTATCGGAGTCAGAGCTGCGCTTTGCCTCAGAGGTCAAGGCTCTGCTGGTAGAGCCCACACAGTCGCATACCTTCAACGCTGCCGTGCTGCCAGACTTTCTTGCCAATCGCTATCTCGCAGGCAGTGAAACTTTTTTTACTGGAGTTCACAAATTGCTGCCAGCACACACGTTGCGGTGGACAGCCAAAGAGGGATTCAGGCAGCGCCACTACTGGCAACCCCCGCTTACCAACGAAGACCCGCAGGGTACCAGAGCGGATTACGTGGAACAGGTGCGTACGACGTTGAAAGAAGCCGTGCGAAGTCATCTGATCAGCGACGTCCCGATAGGACTCTTCCTCTCCGGTGGTCTCGATTCGACGGCACTGGCTGCCATCATGGCCCCAATGCTCGACGCACCGATCAAGACCTTTTCCGTGGGCTTCAGCGACGCATCAGCCAACGAATTGGGCTACGCCAGAGCTGCCGCGGAAGCCGTCGGTGCCGAGCACCGGGATATGGAGGTAACAGCAGAGCAGTTCTTTGCGGCACTCCCTCATCTCATCTGGCATGAAGACGAACCTCTTGCCTTCACTTCCAGCGTCCCGCTGCATCTGTTGTCGAAGCTCGCCAGCGAACATGTGAAGGTGGTACTGACCGGTGAGGGCGCCGATGAACTGTTCATCGGCTACGACTATCGCTACCGCATGACAGCATTCAATCAACGCTGGGGGCAGCGCTTCAACCGTGTGAGCTCTGCGCGCAGCCGTGCCCTTGTGGCCGAATTTATTCCACGTCTTCCATATGGTATTCGTCGCTACGCGGAACGCAGCTTCATGTCACTCGGCACAGAGCCTCGCGAATTATTCTGTGAGAATTTCTCCGTGTTCCGCGCGCCGCATCGGGAAGCGTTGTTGAAGGAAAAATTCCAACATCCGGTCGATCCGCTTGTCGATATATCCGTTGATCCTCATCGCCATACTCTGGAATTTTTCGCAGCGGCTGGTGACGACATTGTGCAGTGCATGAGTCACGCCGACCTGCAGACTTATCTGGTGGAATTGCTGATGAAACAGGATCAGATGAGCATGTCCGCGTCACTGGAAAGCCGCGTGCCCTTTCTCGACAACCGTCTGGTGGATCTGGTCGCTGCCATTCCCGCACGTTTCAAGATGCAGGGTTGGGAAACCAAATCACTGCTGCGTGAAGCGGTTCGCGACATTATTCCTCCCGCTATTCTGCAGCGCCGGAAAATGGGGTTCCCGGTTCCTTTCGGCGACTGGCTGAGAGGCCCATTCTGGAACCTGCTGGAAAGCGTCGTACTGGGACGCCGGGCTCGTGCCAGAAGGTTACTGGATGCACATGCAGTGCGCCAGCTGGCATACGAACATCGCCTCGGCAAAGCAGATCATGGTGAACGACTGTGGTTGTTGCTCAACCTGGAAATATGGCAGCGCATCTTTGTCGACGGCGATCATCCCTCCGCTGTCTATTCGGATAATCCCCACGTTGAAGAACTGGTTCATCACTCACGCCGCTCCGGCGCCATTCTGACGAGTTGACACATGAGTAACATGCGGCTGAACGGCAGCACAAAAGACATGAGCACCAGGGGCGCCAGTTCCGATGGCATGAATGCTGCGGACATGCACTCTGCCGGGGTGCTCCTCGGCCATACCCCCCTGCGCATTCTCTGGGTGAAGATGGGCGGCTTGTGGCCTGCCAACTCCGGCGGTCGACTGCGCAGCTATCACATGATCAACGAGCTGTCCCGCGACAATGATGTCACCGTGCTCACCACCCACTCTTCCGACGAAAGCACGAGTGCACTCAGGGCGCATCTTCCTTACTGCAAAAGGATTGATTCGCGGCCCTTCTCTCCACCCAAGAGCACCAGCAAGGCATTTCTCCTCTCTCTGGCGGCCTCCTGGCTGTCACGATTGCCTGTGGATGTTTACAAGTACCAGCTTCCCGAGTTGCGTCGTGAGGTCCAATTCCTTCTGGCTGGTGGCAACTTTGATGTCTGTATCGCGGATTTCATGACGGCAATTCCCAACGTTGCCATGACGGGTGCGACCCCGGTGGTGTTCTTCTCGCACAACGTCGAATACATGATCTGGCAGCGGCTGCGGGACAACGAACCCTCGTGGCTGAAGCGCGTGCTGCTGTCCATCGAATGGCGCAAGATGCGGCGCGCGGAGAAGCGCGCCTGCCGTGCCGCCGTAGCCACCATCGCGGTTTCTGCCGAGGATGCGCGCAAGCTGCGGGAGAACTGCGAGCACGCCCACGTAGACTCTGTGAACACCGGCGTGGATATCGATTACTTCACGGCCAACAGCACCGTTGCCAAAGATCCGTTTGCCATTGTCTTCAGTGGCTCAATGGATTGGCATCCCAATGAAGACGCGATGCTCTACTTCATGAAGGACGTGTTCCAGAAAGTGCGGGCGCAAGTTCCCGAGGCAACCTTGAGTATCGTCGGTCGTCATCCGTCACAGCGATTACGCACAGCGGCCATGCTGGCGGGAGCAGAAGTCACAGGAACGGTTACAGACATTCGGCCGTGGCTGGACAAGGCCGCTGTCTACATTGTGCCTCTGCGCATCGGCGGAGGGACGCGCTTGAAAATTTACGAGGCCCTGTCGATGGGCAAGGCAGTGGTCTCCACCACCATCGGCGCTGAAGGCTTGAGCCTGCTCGACGACGTTCATCTGCTGCGGGCCGATACCACTGAGACCTTTGTGAACAGCATTGTAATGCTGTTGAAGAATCCCGAAATGCGGACCTCACTCGGCGATGCTGGGCGGCAGTTGATGGAAGAAAACTACGGCTGGTCAAAAATCGCCGTGCAATTTGAATCCTTGTGTCGTGCGGCCATAGCCGACAAATCCGGCAACGCGCCGCACTCCTGAAGACCAAACACGCTCCAATCATTTTTTTTGACAACCAAGGGAATTCCATGAAAACGATCAGCATTTTCGGTCTCGGTTATGTCGGCTGCGTCAGCGCCGCCTGCTTCGCCAACGCGGGCTTCAAGGTCATTGGCGTCGATGTGAATGCAGACAAGGTCAACTTGTTGAACGAGGGCAAGTCCCCCATTGTTGAACCCGGTCTGGACGAGTTGCTTGCGGAAATGGTCGCCAACGGCCGCCTGCGCGCCACGCAATCGTGTGAGGACGCCATCAGGAATTCCGACTTGGCATTCATCTGTGTCGGAACGCCCGGCAATGAGTTCGGCCAGTTGCAGCTATCGGCGTTGCGTCGTGTGAGCCAGGAGATCGGCGCAGCGTTGAAGACCGACAGTCGCCGCTATACCGTCGTCGTGCGTAGCACAGTGCTGCCGGGCACCACGCTCAAGACTGTTTGCGGGCCGTTGCATGCGGAAGCAGGTGCCTATGCCAGATCGCGTATAAAGGTCGCGGTTAATCCAGAGTTCATGCGCGAAGGCACGGCACTCAAGGATTTTGCCAACCCTCCTTACACACTGATCGGCTGTGAGGACGACGCCACTACTGAACTGTTGCGAACACTCTATGAAGGCGTCAAGGCCCCCTTTATTGTGACGCAGATTTCCACCGCGGAAACCGTCAAGTATGTTTCCAACACCTACCACGCGTTGAAGGTCTGTTTTGCCAATGAGATTGGCGATGCCTGCGACCGCCTCGGGGTGGACGCGCAGGAAGTCATGCGCATTTTCAGGATGGACACCAAACTCAACGTGTCGGAAGCCTATCTGCGGCCAGGTTTTGCATTCGGTGGTTCGTGTCTGCCGAAAGACGTCAAGGCTCTGCTCTACGCCGCGCATCATTTGAATGTCCAGATGCCACTGCTCAATGCCATCCTGCCTTCCAATAATGGACAGATCGAACGCGCAATCAACACCATCATAGCCTCGGGCGCCAGACGTATCGGTGTCGTCGGTCTTTCCTTCAAGGCCGATACTGATGATCTGCGGGAAAGCCCCATGGTGAGAGTCGTCGAGTCACTGCTTGGCAAAGGGTTGATGGTGAGAATTCTGGATGCGAACGTCGCGATCGCCAAACTGACTGGCGCCAACCGCCGCTATATTGTCGAGGAGATTCCCCATATCTCGATGCTGATGTGCGACTCCGCTGCAGATCTGGTAGACCATGCAGAACTGCTGGTGATCGGCAGCGACAGTGCAGAAGCGGTGCAGGTGCTGGAGCAGACGAAATCATTCCAGACGGTGATTGATCTGACGCGAGGCTGGCTTCGCATCAAAGTGGACGCCAATGTTCAAAAAAGGGCCGCGGCGTGAAGACTACTGTCAGTATCGGGCTGGGCATCCTCCTGCTGACGCAGTTGGCATTTGCGTTGCCGGAGCGCGCTGTCGAACTGCCGGGTATCTCGGGTATCTCGGGTGTTTCGGGCATCGCGGGCATCTCGGGAGTGTCGAGAGCCCCGAGAGCCCCGGATGCGTCCGGCCGCACGGTGCGCCTGGGGCCAGACGACGATCTCCAAGAGGCACTGAATCGAGCGGTCTCCGGCGACGTCATCGAGCTGCAGGCAGGGGCGGTCTTTTACGGACCCTTTGTGTTGCGACCACACCCAGGGTCCGGCTGGGTCACAATCATCAGCCGTTCCGACGCACAGCATCCGTTGCCGCCAGCCGGCACCCGAGTGACACCGGCGGATGTATCTGCCATGGCGTCACTGGTGGCGACGACCGGTTCGGTTATCAGCACCGCTGCAGCTGCGTCCCGCTATCACTTCATTGGCGTCGAGGTTCGCCCCGGTCAGCGTGACAGTATTCTCGATCAGGTGTTAGGCGGACTGGGCACACTCACCACTCTTGTCGACCTCGGCGCTGGCAACAACAGTGCGGACAACATGCCGCATCACATCGTTTTTGAACGCAGTTATCTGCACGGTGATCCTGTGCTGGGCACGCGTCGGGGGATCGCGATGAACGGGGCGCACCTGGCGGTGATCGATTCTCATCTTGCCGACTTCAAAAGTATGGAAGACTCGCAGGCCGTTGGTGGGTGGGAGGGCAGTGGCCCGTTCTTGCTGCACAACAACTATCTGGAAGCAGCGGGAGAGAACGTCATGTTCGGTGGCGCAGACCCGAGCATCAAGGAGCGCATTCCTGCGGACATTACGGTGACAGGCAATCACTTCGCAAAGCCGTTGTCCTGGCGCCGCGCTGACCCAACGCACGACGGCTCGAATTGGACCGTGAAAAATCTTCTGGAACTGAAGAGCGCCAGACGCGTGTTGATTGACGGCAATCTTTTTGAGCACCACTGGCCGCAGGCGCAAAACGGTTTTGCTATCCTCTTCACAGTGCGCAATCAGGATGGTGACGCTCCATGGTCGCAGGTGGAGGACGTGACCTTCTCCAACAACATCGTGCGCAGAGTGGCGGCAGGCATCAATATTTTGGGCTATGACGACAATCACAAGAGTCGACGCACCCAGCACGTGCACATCAGGAACAATCTTTTTCACGACATCGGTGGGGACTGGGGCAGTGGAGTGTTGCTACAACTTCTCAACAGTCCCGCGCACATCCAGTTTACTCACAACACTTCACTGCAAAGTAATGCGCTTTTGCGCATGGACGGTGATCCGATTCCCGCTGTCGACTTCCGCTGGAATATTTTTATGGACAACAGCGTTGGCATCAGTGGCACGAACACCGCCCCCGGTCAGCACAGCATCGATACTTACCTGGGTACGCCAGTGACGATTGCAGGGAATGTGCTGATTGGGTCCGGTGACCATGATTATCCGTCGGGC
This sequence comes from Gammaproteobacteria bacterium, assembly GCA_030654835.1. GTDB lineage: Bacteria > Pseudomonadota > Gammaproteobacteria > Pseudomonadales > Pseudohongiellaceae > UBA5078. The sequence continues at coordinate 302,705 of JAURWS010000030.1, forward strand.
ATTACCCGCGTCGACGCTATCAACAGCATGCCTTTTACCGATCCCGCGCGGGCAGACTTTCGCCTGCAGGCCGAGTCCGCGAGTGTGATAGCGGATTTTGCCGAAGTGCCCGGCGTGGATTTCACTGCGCTGTGCTCTGCCCTGTCCACTACCGAGCGTCCTGTCTACTGCTAACACCTCTCTACTGCTAACTGATCCCTTCACTGACAACCGCTCTCTGGAGTTCACGCATGACAGCCTTATTCTGGTTCAGCGCGCTTATGTTGTTCTATGTATTTATCGGCTACCCCCTGCTGATACTTCTGTGGTCGCGGCTGCGCGGTCGTCCTGCCCGCAGTGCACACTATGAACCCACGCTCAGCGTGCTGATTGTGGCGCGCAATGAGCAGGCCACGATCAGGAAGAAGTTGATCAATCTACTGGCCATGGATTACCCCATGTACAAGGTGGAGATCGTGGTTGTCTCGGATGCTTCCAACGACGCCACCGACGCAATTCTTGGTGAATTCAAATCCCCAGGCGTGGTGATCAAGACCGGGCTCGCGCAACGCGGAAAACCTGCAAACCTCAATGAGTGCGTCCCGGGACTGCGGGGCGACATCGTGATCCTGATGGATGCCAGGCAGGAAATTGAACGCGGTTTTGCACGTGCACTCGTGAGAAATTTCAGCGATCCGGAAGTGGGCGCCGTCAGCGGTGAACTGATGCTGGCCCCGGTTTCTGCACACTCCGGAGCGGCAGCCAGTGGCGTCGGATTCTACTGGCGCTACGAAAAGTTCCTGCGGCGTCTGGAATCCACTATCGACTCATCGGTCGGCGCCACCGGTGCGCTGTATGCGATACGCAGAACACTTTATCGACCTGTGGCGCCGGATACGTTGCTCGATGATCTGTTGATTCCAATGAATATCGTACGTCAGGGGTACCGCGTCATATTCGAACCAGACGCTATCGCGCTCGATGCTGCTCCCGTGTCGGCCAGCAGTGAATTCCGCAGAAAAGTGCGCACAATTGCCGGCAACTTTCAATTGTTTTCCCGCGAGACGTGGCTGCTGAATCCGGTGGCCAATCGGCTGTGGTTGCAGACGATCTCGCACAAGTTTTTCCGCTTGACGGCACCGGTGTTTCTGGCGCTGCTCATGATCAGCAACTTCTTTTTGATCGACAGTCCATTCTTCCAGATGACACTGATTGCCCAGTTGCTTTTCTACAGCGCGGCGCTGGGTGGTCTGGTGTCGGAATCCCGCTGGAAAAGTTATCGCGCACTCGCCATCCCCTATGCATTCTGCGTCCTCAACTGGGCCACAGTCATCGGTTTTATCCGCTTCATGTTCAAGCAACAAAAAGTGATGTGGAAGTAGAACACCACTCCCCATCCGCCCTTCGTAATAACATTCAACCAAGTGAGGAAACAAAATGATCTATCTGGTCACCGGTGGTGCTGGTTTTATCGGGTCACATATCGCTGCACATCTCTGCTCACTCGGAGCAGACGTACGCGTTCTGGACAATTTTTCCACAGGCAAGCGCGAGAATCTCGACGGACTTCCTGTCACGCTGATTGAGGGAGATATTCGTGATGCTGCCTGCGTCGCGGCCGCTGTCGAGGGCGTCGACACCATTTTCCATCAGGCAGCACTGTGCTCTGTTTCGCGCTCGATGCAAGACCCGGCATCAACGCATGACGTCAACGTCAATGGCACGGTGACTCTGCTCGATGCGGCGAGAAAGGCAGGCACAAGACGCTTTGTGATGGCATCCTCGTCTTCAGTGTACGGTGACTCGGACGTTTTCCCGAAACACGAAGACATGCGGACTGATCCGCTGTCGCCCTATGCAGTGTCCAAGCTGATCTGTGAATTCTATTGCCAGCTTTACTGGAAAGCGTTCGGGCTGGACACGGTAGCGCTGCGTTATTTCAACGTGTTTGGTCCGCGTCAGGACCCACATTCGGAATACTCCGCTGTGATTCCGCGCTTTGTGCACGCGATGGTGCAGGGAGCATCACCGCATATTTACGGTGATGGTTTGCAGTCCCGTGATTTCACGTTCGTAAACGATGTGGTGCAGGCCAATATGGCTGCCGCCAGCAGTTCTTATTCACCAGGACAGGTCATGAATATTGCCTGCGGCAATCGCTGGACTCTGATCGATCTGATCAACAGCCTGGAAAAAATACTGCAACGTCAGACGCGACCAGTATTTGAAAGTGCCCGGCGCGGCGACGTAAAACATTCGCAGGCGAGCATCCGCAAGGCGCAAACCATGATTGGCTTTGCGCCCGAAGTGATGTTCGACGATGGGCTGCGCAAGACCGTCGACTGGTTTACTGCGAAGGAAATGCCGCAACAACTGCGTGTCGCGGTTTAGGCTGCGCAGCAACCAGTTAACAGCCGCTCATCAATAGCCGTTCAGTCAACAAGAAGGGTCACGTCCTCTACAGCCGCATTTACATTGTAGAGAGCGGTGCCAGCGAACAGTCGGTTCTCTGCCGTGTATTCAGAGGAGTAGAAGACAGTGCCGTTGTGCGCGTAGGAGGCGCGACCTGCGTTGATGCTGATGCTGAAACGGTCGCCGTCCTGATAGCGGATTTCCGCACGGTAATTGCCACTCTCACGGACCTCTGCCATTCCACTTTGCAGTCGCAACCCCAGCACCAGATCTTCCGCTACCGGTATCTCCTGGGTCTGTGAAAATCCAGCGAGCATGAGCGCCCAGGACGACCCGACAGTAAACTCCATGTGCGCGTGGTCGGCAGTGAGAGCCTCTTCAGAAATGGAGCCGGCATCCCCGCAGCCATCACAACCGGAGGTTTTGGTGATCCGGTTGCCTGCCACCGTAATGTTGCGTGTCGTCTGCCAATGCACGGAGGAGGACGCTGGCGCATCATCTGAACCTGAGTCATCTGAACCTGAGTCATCCGAACCCGAGTCATCCGAATCCCAATCATAGGAATCCGAGCCAATCGAGTTGTCCGTGACACCAGTCAACAGATGCCCTGGCACGTGCACAATGAAAGCATCAAGTCGAGACCCTCCCATGTTGCTGGTCCACAGGAAATAGCGCCCAGTGATGTCCAGATTGCCCTTGGCGTAACGGGCGTACTCGTTGTCTCCACCCGGTGCGTCCAGATCGGTCATCAGCGGAGCTACCACCAACGAAGTCGAAGAGCCGTCCATGTTGAAACAGACGACCTCATTGGCATGGATTCCTTTGGAGCGATTGATGCTGCTGCCACAGGCATACTGCTGACTCGGCGCCACGCCTGACTGGGCATTGGTGTGGGAGACGTGGGCCGGTGCAAACACATTCCAGTCCTTGTTGTAATAGACACGCTTGCCCTTGAGCGACTTCTCATTGAAGTCCCAAAGCTTCCAGGTGTTCGCATCAGAGGCCCAGTTGTCGGCGGCAATCATGTAGCCGTGCCCCATGTCGGAGTGCCCGGCCGCACCGTCCTTGTCACGAATAATGCGCTCGTCGCCGGTTCTCAGGTTGACGACCAGATTGTCCTCGCCATCCCTGCCATCAAGATTGGCCTTGACCACCAGCCACTCTCCGCTGCGATCGACCTGGCACTCATCGAAGTCCTGAGTGATCGGGTAGTAATGGTACTGACGGCCATCTTCCTCATAAGCCATACACCCCAGAACCCGATAATTGCCGCTGTCGCGGACGGTCGCCGAATGTACGCGATCATTGTCGCTGGTGTGCATCTGGGTCAACACCACGCCGCTGCCAAGTTGATCCGAAATATCCACTACCGTGCGCATCTCTTCCGTAATGACATCGAAGCGGACAATGCGGGGTCCATCGTTGATGTACAGAGTCGTGGGCAGCGTGGCACTGAAATACCAACCTTCCCCTGTCGCCCAGCTAAGATGATTTCTGGACGGAAACAGCGGCCCCAAATCCTTCAGTTCACCGCTCACTTTGTTGAACTCAAACAAGGTCGGCCCCTTTCCTCCACGTGTCTGATCAAGCCCCAGAAAGATCAGCATCGATTCCTTGCCGACATGATTGTTCATGTTGCGCCAGTAAGAGTAGCCCGCGTAATTCACACAGTCATTGCCTGCGCAGTCGGTCGCATTCGTCAAGCGCACTGCGTCGCTGTTGTAGGGCGCGGGAAATCTGAATACGCCACGCTGTGGGATGAAGCTGCGTAATGCACTTGCGTCGATGAGCGTTCTTACTGCTGATTTGTTCGGCGTTTCAAGAAATCCTCCTCGTGCAGGTTGTGCCGATAAAAAGGGTGTGTGTAAAAAACTGAAGGTGGCTGCCAGAGCACACACGCTTCTCATTACATACTGCTTTTCTTTCATACTTCGTTACTCCTGCTGACCGCGATTCCGCTATTGGTCTTATTGTCATTAAATGAAAACCCCGTGTCAGGTGAGATACCTGAACGGGATTTTAGACAAGTGTTTGCGGAAAATTTTGATGTACCAGCGTAACGATCATGTAACGATGACCTGCTACCACGACGGAGTGGTGACGACCATGTCAGCGGAACTCGTTACCTGTGCGGATGAATCCCGCGCAATTGCCCTGAAATGCACCTGGCTCCCTGGAGAAAGAGAGGGCAGAACAACACGGTGAGAGGTCTGCAAAGTGGCGTTGTAGTTACTTGAAACACCATAGTTGCTGCTGGCGCCATACTGCACCACGCTTTCGGCTGGCTTGTCAGTGGTCCACGAGACTTCCAACGCACCCGGTGCCTGCTCACGCATCGACAGCGCCGTGATTTTTGGCGCTTTATCTGTCATGAGCACGAGATGCTCCAGTGTAGAACCAATGTTGTTGTGAGAGGTTCCAGCGAACAGTGGATAGGAGGCTGCTCGCGACTGCGTGTAGAACACCACGCCGTTGCGTGCATACTTCACCTTGCCGCTCTCAATCCGAATGCCGAAGCGATCCCCTTTCTGAAACGCGATGCTGGCTCGATAAACATCCTTCTCCCGCACTTCCGCAATGCCGCTCTGAAATCGCAATCCCAGCATCAGTGCTTTTGCGGTGGGAATGGTTTGGGTCTTCGTGAAACCGGCAAACATCAACGGCCCGGTCGACTGCACCGTGAATTCCAGCGTGGCAGAACCACTGTCAACTCGTTGCGTGGAGATCGCCCCGGCGTCTGCACAGCCTTCACAACCGGCGGTCTTGATGATCCTATTGGAGGACACTGCCACGTTGCGCGTGGTGTGCCACAGCAGGGCGTCAGGCAGCACTTCATTGCTTACTGTCAGAGCGAGTGGTTCAAGAGTGGGTGGCGCCAAAGGGGGTGGTGGTGGCCGCGGCAGATCCGGGAGCGGCTCTGAAGGCGGGCTGACTCCTGTCAGCAGTTGATCGGGCACCTTCACGATGAAGGCGTCGAGTCTTGAGCCTCCCATGTTGCTGGTCCATATATAGTAGCGCCCGGTGACATCCAGATTCCCCTTGGCATAGCGTGCGTACTCGTCGTCGCCACCTGATGCGCCAGGATTCGTCATCACTGGAGCCACCACCAACGTGGACTCAGAACCGTTCAACGTGAAACAGAAGATCTCGTTGGCATGGGGTCCTGTAGAACTGTTTATGCTGCTTCCGCAGGCGTATTGCTGGTCGGCCGTCAGTCCCGGGCGTGCATTGGTGTGGGAAACATGGTCCGGCGCCGCCACGTTCCAGTTGGTGTTGTGGTAGATCTTCTTCCCGGTCAGGGTCGGCTGAGTGAAATCCCATACCTTCCAGGTGTTTGCGTCGTTCGCCCAATTGTCGGCGGCGATCATGTAACCATGGCCCAGGTCGGAATGTCCGGCGGCGCCGTCCCTGTCGAGTAACACCCGTTGCGCACCAGTGCGAAGGTCGACAATCAGGTTGTCTTCGCCGTTGATGCCATCCAGATTGGCCTTGATGACCAACCATTGGCCGCTGCGATCCACCTGGCACTCATCAAACGCAGTAGTGATCGGGAAGAAGTGGTACCGGGCAATATCCTCCTCGTAGACCATGCAGCCCATGTTGCGGTAGGTGGTAGATTCCCGAACCGTTGCCGAATGCACACGGTCGTCGTCACTGGAATGCATCTGACGCAGAAAGTAACCGCTGCCGAGCTTTTGCGTGACGTCCGCTACCGTTTGCATCTGCCCGGTGATGACATCAAGGCGGACAATGCGGGGGCCATCGTTGAGGTACAGTTTGGTCGGTAGCGTGGCACTGAAGTACCAGCCCTCGCCGGTCGACCAGCTGAGAGGATGCTCTTTCGGCAGCAGCGGCCCCAGATTTTTCAGCACACCGCTGGATTTGTTGAGCTCCATCAGCGTCGGTCCGGCCCCGCCACGACTGCGATCAAGCCCGAGGAAGATCAGCATGGACTCCTGACCGACATGATTGTTCATGTTGCGCCAATACGAGTAGCCGACATAGTTGACACAGTCTGCACCGGCGCAGTCGGTGGCGTTGGTCAACCGAACAGCGTCGGTGTTATACGGAGCGGGGAATTTGAATGCGCCCCGCTGCGGCAGGAAGCTCTGGATCTGGCTGGTGCTCAGCGCTGGTCGAGCGATTGCCGTATCAGGGGTCTCCAAAAAGCCACCGGCCACTTGCGCGCTGGCTAACGATGTTGCTGACGACACGGCCAATGTACTGACCCCGATCAAAATACCTTCAAGCAATCTTCCTACCGTAAATTTTCTGTTGTTCATAATTTTCTCTCTAGCGACGATTACTCATCGAAACTCCTTGTGGCGTGGATTGGAAAATCCATATCAGGTGTTTACCCGGTAGGAGTGCGAATAGAACAGATTTTTGCCGGGCTGATGTAACGTTGACGTAACAATCTATTAAATTGCGATAGTTAAGAGGGCTGGAGCACAGACCAGATTTGAGGTCATCACCTGCTTGCTTGCGAGGAAAAAAAGCAGTGATTCAGCGTCAGGTCATCACCCGATCACTTGCGACGAAACGAAGCGCCAGTCCAGTTTCAGGTCATTACCCGATGCTCTGTGACGGAGATGCGGAGTAATCTTTTCGCTACATATATCGGCAGGAATCCCTGTCAGGAAACGGAGAGTTTTAGAAATGAGAGAAGAATCAGTCGGTTATTTGTCGAGCGTAGAAAATGATTTTTTATTCAGTCGAAAGATGGATCCCGATGCGTTTGAAGAGTCAGCCACAATAAAAATTGAAAACCCGCGGGACATTGTGAATGCGCGACAGAAAGGAAGAGTAATGGCACAGGAAGTTGGCTGTTCCTCCACTCAAGCCACGCTGGTCGCAACAGTGATCTCCGAGCTTTCCAGGAACATCATTCTCTACGCCGGTTTTGGAGAGATGGTGCTAAAGAACATCACCAAAGATTCACGCATAGGTCTGCAGATTGTCGCCAGCGACGATGGGCCTGGCATACAGAATATCGCCAGAGCCATGATGAATGGATTCTCGACATCAGGTGGACTTGGGCTGGGGCTTTCCGGAGTAAAACAGATTGCAGACAGCTTTCAGATCAAGAGTGAGCCCGGCCATGGCGTGAGAATAGAACTCATAATATGGCTGGCGAGGAAATAAATCCCTAGTTAAAGCATGGACATAGTGCGCGAATTGTTTTTGAATTGTTCGGTACAGTACAGAGAAAATCGGACTCCATGCCATACTCCCCGTCGTTTGGATGAATCGAAAACGGAAGAGAGATCATAATGACAAAAACTGAAAATCCGCGGCAGCAAGTGTATCAAGAACTCTTGAGTGCGTACTTGACAAGTGGTGGTGGTGAAAAAGCGCTGACAGTGGCTTACGAAATTGGTAGAAAAGATTTGCAGAATGGCATAGGGCTTCTGGAAATTGCGGAGACTCACCAGCAGGCACTAAATGAGACGCTGAGCATGGCGAATGATTGCGTTGCGACACAGAGTGCAATGAACAGAGCTGCGAGTCATTTTCTCAAAGAGGCCCTGTCTGCTTTTGAAGTATCTAGGCTTTGTAATCGTCAGACCAACGACGTATTGATCAAGCTGTACGATGTGTTTGAGAATGAAGCCAAACGCATTGCGCATCGCCTCCACGACGAATCGGCACAGATGCTGGCAGTGGTCTATCTGGAGCTGGCAGAGATCGCAAATAGTTCGCCGGGCGACACTGCAAAACGCATTGGGGACGTTGTGGGACATCTTGACCAGGTGTCTTCTCAACTGCGTAGCCTGTCACATGAACTGCGTCCCATTATTCTGGATCGACTGGGGCTCATGCCGGCACTGCGAGCACTCGCGGACGGGGTTAGAAAAAGGAGTCAGTTGCTCATAGAGGTCACTGGAGACACCGAAGGGAGACTTTCTGCATCACTCGAGATCGTTCTCTATCGTGCCGTTCAGGAGGCACTCGCGAATGTCTGTCGCCACGCGCGGGCGAGTCACGTCGATGTACATGTGTGGCGCGAAGCCAATTCGTTGTACTGTGCAGTGAGTGACGACGGCATCGGCATCCAGTTGTCCACGGATGGCACGACAATTTCACAAGGGCTGGGCCTGATCGGCATCACCGAACGCGCAAGAGCACTTGGTGGCATTTGTGACGTGTCTTCACGACCAAACTTTGGCACCACATTACAGGTCACTGTCCCATTATGATAAAGCATAAAACCAAGCGTGTTGTAGTTGCGGATGATCATGTCATGTTTCGGCAGGGCTTGATCGCGATGCTCAATGGCGATGAATTCAACGTGGTGGGCGAAGCCGAAGATGGTCATGAAGCCATTCGCGTCGTACGCAATCTGACTCCGGATCTGGCCATACTGGATTTCAGTATGCCGCTGCTGAATGGTATCGATGCCGCGCGTGACATTCAGCGCCGCTCACCCAATACCCATGTGGTGCTGCTAACCATGTATGACGACGACGCGTGCGTGCTGGAAGCGCTCAGGGCCGGTGTGCGCGGCTATGTACTGAAGTCACAGACCACCGCGGATCTGGTCGTAGCGCTGCGCGAGGTCATCCAAGGTTCGGTATATCTGAGCCCGGGCATTTCCGACTCAGTCGTCAGCATCTATATTTCCAAAAGCAATGCAGATTCCGAAGTGCTTAGCGAACGAGAGCGCCAGGTGCTCCAGTTGATCGCCGAAGGGCATACAACCAAGTCCATCGCGTCGATGCTGTTCGTCAGTGTCAAGACAGCAGAATCCCATCGGACGCACATCATGCAGCGTCTGGATATTCATAACATCGCCAGTCTGGTTCGTTACGCGATTCGTCGCGGCATGATCAAAGCTTGAGAGTGCTCCTGATTGCAAAGAGGCAAACAGCTTGAACATAGTGCTGGCAGATGATCATGCCATGTTTCGTCACTGTGTCCGTAACCTTCTGGAAGCGGCCGGTATGACGATTGTCGGCGAAGCCTCCAACGGTGCGGAAGCGTTGCAGATCGTGAGCGAGTGCAAGCCTGACGCGATTGTGCTTGATATCAACATGCCGGTACAGAATGGCATCGAAGTCGCCAGACAGCTGCGTCACGACGGCGTGACCACCAAGATCGTCATGCTCACCATGTACGAAGAGGAAAGCAGTTTTCTCGAGGCCTTTCGAGCAGGCGTCAAAGCCTATGTTTTGAAAACACAGGCCTCTGCCGATCTGGTGCAGGCCTTGGTGGAAGTCACTCGGGGCCGGGTGTATCTCAGCCCGGAAGTGACCAGCACCCTGGTGGACGCCTATCTGCGGCAACAGGATGATGAAGGGGTGCGGTTATCGTTCCGCGAGCGCCAGATTCTGCAGCTCGTTGCGGAAGGCACCATTACCCGGGAGATTGCCCGACTTCTGAATCTTTCGGTGAAGTCTGTGGAATCTCATCGCAGTCAATTGATGAGAAAACTGGATGCGTCCAATATCGCGGGTCTGGTGCATCACGCGATTCGGCAGCGCGTCATCAGCCCTTGAATTTTACGCCAATACCGAGTCGCTGCATCGAAGAACCCTATGGTCTATCGCATCCTCAGAAAACTGACCGCCGCAGGAATCGACTGGCGCAGTATCGTGTTCTTCATGCTCGATATGCAGCGCAAAGGCACTGCTCTCCCTCCCGAAAGCCCTTCTGATCGCCCCTCAGACAAACTCCCTCAACACCTCGAGTATCACATCATCGATTCAATTGCGGATAGCTGGTTGAAGGTCCTTTGTGATGCCTATCCGCAGAAGCAGTTTCATCTACGCATGATTCAAGACTGTCAGCAATGTTACATCGTGTTGTTGGGTGACAAACTGGCCGCCTACGCATGGGTTACCACGTCCACGTGTCGCGTCAGCGAGATCGACCTCCAACTGCAGGTAGGCCCCGGGCGATTGTACATCTACGATTGCTTTGTACGGGCTGACTATCGCGGGCAGGGAATTTACAGTGCTCTGTTGAAGAAGATTATTGCGGACTACCAGTTGCGACGCTGGCCGAATCGCTACGACACCGCCTTCATTGTCGCAGAGTCGAGCAATACGGCTTCCATTCGGGGGATAAGGCGGGCGGGATTCGATGAGTTTGCCCAGGTCAGATATTTGCATATGGGGTCGTTTTCACGCTGGTATGGCGTCGAGGGTCTTAGCGCGCGAATGACCACTGTAAGACTGAGCGGCACACGCAGCGTACTCAGCGACTAATCCACTCGGGAGAGAATGCCATGCGGTAACCGACGTTGCGCACGGTGAGAATCAATGCGCTCGCCCTGCCAAGTTTTTTTCGCAACCTGCCGATATGAACGTCCACCGTGCGGGTTTCCAGCAGACTTACATTGCCATAGTGCCACACCCGTTCCAGCAGCGCTTCACGGCTGATAACTCTACCCTTCTCCACCATCAGGGTTTTTAACAGCAGATACTCGATATAGGTCAGATCTACGGGCAACCCAGATACCGAAACCAGCCAGTGTTTGGTGTGTATGGTGATGATGCCCGCAGACAGAGTTTCTGCATCGTCTTCATTGACTTCCGATTGCGAGATCATGGATTGTCGTTCGAGTGCCGGGTTCAAGTGCTGCCATAGTAGACTTGGTGAGGCATCGACATAAGCAGGTAAGTACCCCATTTTCCGGCAAATATCAGCTAACGTGCAGCGGCGGGAATTACTATGGGCAGAAAAGGCACGCACGTTCCACGTTTGCATAGTTCAAACAAGCGATCCGTCTCTTTCTTGACTACCTCCGTATGCAGGTGGGTTTAATTCTCGCTGGAGAGCAGCGCAAACAAGGGCCGATTGATGTAGTAGCTGCCTTTGCCAATCCTGGATTTTTCTACCAGACCGCAAGTGGCCAGTTGATCCAGATAACGGGTTGCGGTGATGCGCGAGACCCCCAGATCATTCATCACGAATTCAATTCTGGTGTAGGGGTGATTGAACAGATTGTTCAATAGTTCCTGTCGGTAGATTTTGGGCAGTTGCGTGCGCATTGTTTGCTTGTACTGCTGCATGAGCAGCTTGATCTGCTGAATCAGTGCAATCGTGTGCTGCGCTGTTTGCACCACTCCTTCCAGCATATACAGCAACCATGGCTCCCAATCCCTGCTGTCGCGTGCTCCCTGAAGCTCACGGTAGTAAGTGGTCTTGTTGCGGATGATGTAACGGCTTAGATAGAGCACCGGCAGGTCTTGCAGATTTTTCGCCACCAGGTAGAGCAGGTTGATGATTCGCCCGGTGCGGCCATTGCCATCGTAGAAGGGATGGATGCTCTCAAATTGATGATGGATCAGCGCCATCTTGACCAGCGGATCAGCATCGCAGAGAGCGTCGTCATTGATGTATTCCAGCAGATTGCTCATCAACGCCTGAATTTCTGCCGGGTGTTGCGGAGGGGTATAGACGACTTCCCCGGTTTGTACATTTTTGAGTGCCGTGCCTGGCAGTTTTCGCAGACCGGCGTTGTTGTTTTCGATGATTTGCTGAATTTCCAGAATATCGTTCAGCCGGATGATCTTGCTTTGGCGAACCAGATTGAAGCCGTGCCGGAGAGCGATGGCGTAGTCCTGCACTTCCTTTGCCGCCGCGTTCACTGGGTTTTCGGTCAGGAGTCCGGTTTTGTAGAGCTCGTCGTGCGTGGTGACGATGTTTTCGATTTCGGAACTGTCTTTTGCCTCCTGCAACACCAAGGTGTTGATCAGGATCGCTTCGTTGGGAATGCTGGCGACGATACCTTTCAGCTCGGCCAGATAGCGGTGGGCTTCAGCCGTTTTTTTCAATACGGCACGGGTTTCAAGATTGCTGATCTTCGGCAGGGGCAAGAGGGGTAGTGGCAAGTTGGACAAAGTGGCGCTCATCCCGGCTCCAGAGTCATAGATAGAAAACAGAGGTTATTTATACATGTACCGAGAAACATGTATAGTTTTTTCTATTTTCTATACATGTTTTCTGACGTGTATAGATTTCTCACTTTTCTGACCCTCACTCAATATTCTGAATCTGCTCCCGCATCTGCTCGATCAACACCTTCAGGTCCACCGCGTTCAGCGTTGTCTCCGCGACGATGGACTTGGACGACAGGGTGTTGGCTTCGCGGTTGAGCTCCTGCATCAGGAAGTCGAGACGGCGGCCCGAGGGCTCGTCCAGGCGCAGGACGCGCGCCACCTCGTTCAGGTGGGTTTCCAGGCGGTCCAGCTCCTCGTCGATGTCGCACTTCTGGGCATAGACCACGATCTCCTGTTCGAGACGGGCCGGATCAAGCTCGACCCGCAGGTCGGCGAGCCGATCGCGCAGCACCTGCTGCTGGCGGGCGAGGATTTCCGGCATGCGTACACGCACGGTGCTGACGATCTCGCGCACGGCATCGATGCGCTTGCTGATGACTCCGAATAGCTCCTGGCCCTCGCGCTGGCGAGTATGAATCAGGTCGGTCAGGGTCTCGTTGAACAGGGCGAGCGCTTTCTCTTCCAGGTCTTCCGGCACGGCTGCGGATTCGCGCAGGACGCCGGGCCACTTGAGGAATTCCATGACGGTGAGCGCGGGACCGCCGCCGGTGAGTGACAGTATCTGGCCGCTGGCGTCATTCAGGCGGATCACCGCGTCCTCGTCGATCTGCAGGGCGTTGTGGCCCTTGTCGTCACACTCAAGGCGCAGCTGACAATCGACCTTGCCACGGGAGATATGTTTGCGCAGGGCGTCGCGGATGGCGGGTTCCAGACTGCGCAGCGCGTCGGGAAGGCGAAAGCCCGGCTCCAGATAGCGGTGATTGACGGAGCGGATCTCCCAGACCAGCACCCCTCGGTCACAGTTGGTTTGCTTTCTCGCGAACGCGGTCATGCTCAACAACATAGAACAACCCTTTTCTTGTTACGGCTTTTAATGTCGGCCGTATGGTACCCCAATATTCGGTCACTGACTCGCCATCCCCAGCCATATCAAGGATAATCGCGCCTCAATTCAAATGACGTTTTGCGAGGCAGTATGCAAGCCCAGATCAGACCAAGTCAGCGCCAGCCCGATCAGCTGCGCGATATCCGTATCACCCGCCATTACACCAAACATGCCGAGGGCTCCGTCCTGGTCGAGTTTGGCGATACCAAGGTGATCTGCACCGCCAGCGTGGAGGAATCCGTGCCACGCTTTCTGAAGGGCAGTGGCACCGGTTGGGTGACGGCGGAATACGGCATGTTGCCGCGCTCTACCGGTTCGCGCATGGATCGCGAGGCGGTCAGTGGCAGACAGGGTGGCCGTACGCTGGAAATCTCTCGCTTGATAGGCCGTTCGCTGCGCGCGGCGATGGACATGAAGGCCCTTGGCGAAAACACCATCAAGATCGATTGCGACGTGATCCAGGCCGACGGCGGTACCCGCACCGCGTCCGTTACCGGCGGCTGCGTCGCGCTGCATGACGCCATCAGTTTTCTGCTCAAGAGCGGCAAGCTCAAGAAGAACCCCATGAAGCAACTGATTGCCTCTGTGTCTGTGGGAATCTACAAGGGCGTGCCGGTACTCGACCTCGATTATGCCGAGGATTCAAACGCCGAGACCGACATGAACGTGGTGATGACCGAGCGACTGCGCTTCATCGAGCTGCAGGGCACAGGTGAAGAGAATGACTTCGACACCACCGAGCTGCAGGCGATGATTGCTCTGGCGCAGAAAGGCATCAGTGAGCTGCTGGGCAAGCAGCGCGAGGCGCTTGGTCTGTAAAACGATTCAGCGTTCTTCAAACGTTAAACAACAGGAAGAGGTGTGGTTCATGCAGGATTTCCAGAAAGCGTTTATCGAGTTTGTCATTCGCCATGAGATTCTTCGCTTCGGCAGTTTTACGCTGAAGTCGGGCCGCACCAGCCCCTATTTCTTCAATGCCGGGCTGTTCAATACGGGGGAGGCGTTGTCCTTCATCGGCAATAGCTATGCGGCTGCGATTGCCCAGTCGGGGGTCGACTACGACCTGCTGTTCGGGCCGGCCTACAAGGGTATTCCGCTGGTGTCCGTCACGGCAGCGGCGCTGGCGCAGCAGCATGGCATCAACAAACCCTACTGCTTCAATCGCAAAGAGGTCAAGGATCATGGCGAGGGTGGGCTGACGGTAGGCGCGCCGTTGCAGGGCAGAGTGTTGATCGTCGATGACGTGATCACGGCTGGCACGGCCATTCGCGAGGTGATGGAGCTGCTGCAACGCACGGGTGCGACGCCTGCGGGCATCGTGGTGGCGCTGGATCGTCAGGAGCGCGGCACTGGCCGGTTGTCGGCGATTCAGGAGATCCGGGAGCAATACAAGATTCCGGTGATCAGCATCATCGCGCTGGAGCAGATCATCGCCTATCTCGGCCGTCAGGATAATCCGGCGCTGGCTGGCCATCTGGCTGATGTGCAGCGTTATCGCGAGGAGTACGGCGTCTGACCCTGTGGGAGCGGGCCTTGCCCGCGATTAATTCTGTGCGACGCGATTTATCGCGGGCAAGGCCCGCTCCCACAGGTCTGGGATGCCGTTAGGCGAACGGCGCCAGCATCTCTTTCGACAGGTACTGCCACTGCTCGTCCCATTGTGCAGTGGGCTGGCGCTTGAACTCGCTGCGCACGAACTGCATCAGCCGCCCTTCGGCACTCGCCATCAGCAGGTTCGCCATGATGGTCGGCGAGATCGCCGTCTTCAGATTCTCCCTGATCTGCGCCTCGCGCAGTATCTGCTTGATCTGCGCTTCCAGCCGGTCAAACAGCTGGCTGATGCGCAGCCGCAGTCTCTCTGTCTCGCCCTGCAAGGCATCGCCAGTCATCAGGCGGGTCATACCAGGGTTCTTCTCCGCAAAGGTCAGCAACAGCGTCAGGATCTTCTCACAGCGGCGTGCGGCTGAGGGTTCGTCTTCCAGAATGCGACTGATGCGAGTGAACAGCGTGTCCTCGATGAAGACGATGAGCCCTTCGAACATCTTGGCCTTGCTGGGGAAGTGCCGGTAGAGAGCAGCCTCCGATACCCCCACTTCTCTGGCGAGCGCGGCAGTGGTGATCCGTTCGCCCGGGCCGGACTCCAGCATGCGGGCGATGGATTGCAGAATCTGTTCCTTGCGAGACGAGCGGGTTTCTGACGACATGATGGCGCTGAGTGTTCCTGAATCGATAATGGTGTGAAATGACCGACCTTAGACGGCGTCGAAGTTTCTCTTGTTGCTGATCAATGTGCCGACCCCGGTGTTGGTGAAGATCTCCAGCAACACAGAGTGTTCCACTCGGCCGTCGATGATGTGCGCGCTACGGACGCCGTTGTTGACGGCATCGAGGGCGCATTCAATCTTCGGCAGCATGCCGCCGTAAATGGTGCCATCGGCAATCATCGCGTCGACCTGTGCCGTCGTCAGCCCGGTGACCACGGTGCCGGACTTGTCCATGACGCCTGCGATATTGGTCAGCAGCATCAATTTTTCAGCGCCCAGCACCTTGGCAATCTCGCCAGCGACGGTATCGGCGTTGATGTTGTAGGTGTTGCCGAAGCGGTCGGTGCCGATGGGGGCGATGACCGGGATGAAGTCGCTGTTCTTGAGCACGTCTAGCACCTCGCGGTTGATCTTCTCGATGGCGCCCACCTGACCCATGTCCAGCATCTTGGTGTCATCCGTGGAACTCTTCTTCAGCAGCTTGGTCGCCTGAATCAAGTTGCCGTCTTTGCCGGTGATGCCGATGGCCTTGCCCTGGTTCTTGTTGAGCAGGCTGACGATCTCCTTGTTCACGAGACCACCGAGCACCATCTCCACCACGTCCATGGTCTTGCTGTCGGTCACACGAATGCCGTCAATGAACTCGGACTGAATATCGAGCTTGGTCAGCAGCGCGCCAATTTGTGGGCCGCCACCGTGCACGACGACCGGGTTCATCCCAACCAGCTTCATCAGCACGATGTCGCGGGCGAAGCTGTTCTTCAGCACTTCGTCGGTCATGGCGTTGCCGCCATATTTGACGACGATGGTGCAACCGGTGAACTGCTGGATATAGGGCAGAGCTTCAGTGAGTACGTTGGCGATGTTTTTGGCAGCGGCAAAATCAAGAGGCATGGGTGAATTTCCGTTGTGCTGGGGTGGTCTTTAAGAATGCGCAGAGTATACAGGCTGAGCCGGATTTTTCACCCATTCCCCCGCATTGGTCAGAAGTCGAAAACCAGCATGCTGTCGACCTGCAACAGCAACTCACGGAACATGCTTTGAATGCTGTGCAGGGATTTGCTGCTGGTGGCCTCAAAGCGCAGCAGCAAGGCAGGCGTGGTGTTGGAGGCGCGGATCAAGCCCCAGCCGTCGGCGAAGTCGACACGGATGCCATCCAGGATGTTGATGGTGCCGTGAGGGAAGCTGGCCAGCTTCTTGATTCGTTCCATGAGCAGGAACTTGTTCGCATCGCTCACAGCAATGCGCAGCTCTGGCGTCACGATACTTTGTGGGAGCGCACGCAGCAGCTCCTCGGCTGTCTGGTGCTGGCGACTGAGTAATTCCAGGAAGCGCGCGGCGACGTACATGCCATCGTCATAGCCGTACCAGCGGTCCTTGATGAAGACATGCGCCGAGAACTCAGCGCCCACCACGGCGCCGGTCTCCTGCATCTTCTGCTTCATGAAGGAATGGCCGCTGCGACTCATGACCGGTTGACCACCATACTCCCGGATCAGCGGCGACAGCAGGGTGCTGCACTTGACGTCAAACACCACGTTGGGATTTTCGTAGCGCGGCACGATGTCCTTGATCAGGAGCATCAACAGACGATCGGTGTCTATCACGCTGCCCGCATTGGTCACCAGCACTACCCGGTCTCCATCGCCGTCCAGGGCGATACCGAGATCCGCTCCGTGGGCACGCACCTCTCGAATGATGTCCTGCATGTTGTCGGCGACTGTGGGGTCCGGGTGGTGGTTGGGGAAGCGACCGTCCATCTCGCAATACAAGGGGATCACTTCACAGCCCAGTGCCTCGAACAGCTCCGGGGCAATGAGGCTGGGTACCGCATTGGCGCAATCGACCACCACCTTGAGTTTGCGCTGCAGGTGGATGTCCTGACGCAGGCGATTGATGTAGAGAGTCTTGAAGTCCATTTGAGTGAGTGAGCCGCGACCTGTCACGAAATTGCCGACGTCAGCACGCTCACGAATTTGCTGGAGCTGCTCGGGTGTCAGACATGAACGCTGACGAATAATCTTGATGCCGTTGTAGTCGGGGGGATTGTGGCTGGCAGTCAGCATCAGTCCGGAACCCCATTCCGAAGTGTGTGCGGCGAAGTACAGCAAGGGGGTTGGAATGGTGCCGAGATCGATCACGTTAAGACCGGTGGACAAGACTCCCTTCAGCAGCGCAGCCCTGAGGGCGGGGCTGGAGATGCGACCATCGGAGCCGAACAGAACCGTTTGCTCTCCTTCTTCCCGAGCCAGGCTGGCCATGGCCTTGCCGATAATCTCGATATTGCTGAAAGTGAGAGTGTCCCCGGCAATTCCCCGGATGTCATAGGCTCTGAATATCGAAGGGGGGACGACCAAGGGGGACAAGGCGCTGATATCGGCGCGGCGAAGTATGCTCATGTTGTTCTTTTATCCATCTGCGGGGTCACACTATCTCTGACGCCCCAGTATAGGCGCCATGTCTGCCCAATATGAGTGCTGTGTCACATTTCGTCAAATTTACAGCAGGCGTGTCATGCGTCGTTAGCGTCGAAACGCTTGCGGATCAACTCCAGCATCTGCCGGGCGACCACTCGTTTATTGGCAGGGCCAAGCACTTCTCGCCCGTTTGCCCACAGCGAGGTCGCGGTAATATCGTCGCTGCCGAGGGTGGCGCGGGCGTCGTTGGCGAACAGAAGGTCGAGGTTCTTGCGCTGCAGCTTCTCCAGGCCGAAGTCTTCAATACGGTCTGTTTCCGCTGCGAAGCCCACGGTGAAGGGGCGCCCGGGGAGGTTGGCGATGGTGCTCACGATGTCGGGGTTCTTGACTAGAGTCAGCAACATCGAGTCGGCAGACTTCTTGATCTTCTGCTCGGCGATCCGCTCGGGCCTGTAGTCAGCGACGGCCGCCACTCCTATGAAGATGTCACAGTCCTCGATGCGCTGCAGGCTCGCGGCCAGCATCTCATCGGCGCTGATGACGTCGATGCGATGGACTCGATCGGGAGTCGGCAGAGCAACCGGCCCGCTGATAAGGGTCACGATTGCGCCAGCGGCTGCGGCTTCGGTTGCAAGCGCATAGGCCATCTTGCCGGAGCTGCGGTTGCTGATGAAACGCACGGGGTCGATCGCTTCCTGCGTCGGACCGGCCGTGATTGTGATGCGCAGTCCCGCCAGCAAGCCGCTCTCGAAAATGCTTGCGCTGTGCTCGATCAGTTGTTGTGGTTCGAGCATTCGTCCAGGACCTGTGTCGCCGCAGGCCTGTTCGCCGCTTGCCGGTCCGAAGACCAGCATGTTCCGTGCGCGCAGGGCATCGAGATTGGTCTGGGTGGCCGGATTGCTCCACATCGCCTGATTCATTGCGGGCGCGATTGCCACTGGCGCTTTGCTGGCCAGTATCAATGTACTGAGGATGTCGCCTGCCTGACCCGTGGCGAGCCTGGCCATGAAATCGGCGCTGGCTGGGGCGATAAGGATCAGGTCTGGCCAACGAGCCAGCTCGATATGCCCCATGCCTGCCTCTGCGTCAGCGTCGAGCAGTTCGGTGTGTACACGGTTGCCGGACAGTGCTTGCAGGGTGAGAGGCGTGATGAACTCGGTCGCCGCTGCCGTCATGACGACGCGAACCTCCGCCCCTGCCTTCACAAGCAGGCGGGTCAGCTCGGCGCTCTTGTAGGCAGCGATACCCCCGGTGATGCCTAACAATACTCGTCGTGTGCTGAGACTGTTCATGTTGGAGCTGACCTGCTCTGGTCCGTATTTGAGGGGGAAGACAAGGCTGGAAAGACTAACAGCATGCCCCGCCGGTTTCAATTTGAGCGGGCGAGGGCGTTACCCGCCGAAGCGCATCTGGGATTCTTTGCTATTATCGAAGCATGACTATGCATAGCCAGGGAGGCATCATGAGTATCAAGGATTGGCCGGAAAACGAACGTCCACGGGAAAAGCTGTTGAGTGCGGGTGCTGCAGTATTGTCGGATGCGGAACTGCTGGCGATTTTTCTGCGTTCAGGGATCAAGGGCAAGACCGTTCTGGATTTATCCCGTGATCTGCTGCTGCGCTTCGGGAGTCTGACTCGTATCCTGACAGCAACGCCAGAAGAGTTTTGTTTGCAGGACGGTCTTGGGCTGGCGAAGTATGTACAACTGCAGGCCATGCTGGAGCTGTCGCAACGTCATTTGCGGGAGCAACTGGAAGATCGCGATGTCTTGACCAGCTCGGAGCTGACTCGTCAGTACCTGCGCGCTCGTCTGAGCAAGTATGAGCATGAGGTGTTTGCGTGTCTATATCTGGATAACCAGCATCGCGTGGTCAATCTGGAGGAGTTGTTTTCAGGCACGATCGATGGGGCGGCGGTCTACCCCAGGGAAGTAGTCAAGCGGTGTCTGCACAACAATGCGGCGGCGGTGATATTTGCCCACAACCATCCGTCCGGCATCGCTGAGCCAAGCCAGGCGGACGTCTCCATTACCCAGCGTCTGAAGATCGCGCTGAATACCATAGATGTCAGGGTGTTGGATCATATTGTGGTGGGCAGCAGGGACGTGGTGTCTTTCGCCGAGAGAGGCTTGCTGTAAGTGATCTGCGGGCCGAGTCAGCTTTTGTGTTGCTATTGGCAGGCCGTTTTGGTATAAAACGCAGCTCTTTTTTTGGCAAGTTGGCAGCAAGACTCCGCTGGGCGTCGTGCATCAGGCTTGCCGCCGATCATTCGGGTTATGTAACGAGGCAAGGCAATGGCAAACGTATGTATAGTAACCGGTAAGAAACCGCTTACAGGCAACAATATTTCTCACGCGAACAACAAAACCAAGCGTCGCTTTTCTCCCAACATCCATACGCATCGTTTTTGGGTGGAGTCTGAAAATCGCTTTGTGAAACTAAAGCTTTCCACAAAGGGCATGCGCATCATCGACAAGAATGGCATCGACGCCGTACTGTCTGATATTCGCGCCAACGGCGTAAAAATCTAAATTTAAGAACCAAACCGGTATCCGGAATCAGGTGGTGAGCAGCAATGCGTGATTTAATCAAACTGGTGTCTACAGCCAACACAGGACATTACTACACAACAGACAAGAACAAGCGCACGATGCCGGACAAGATGGAGATCAAGAAATATGATCCCGTCGTCCGCAAGCATGTGATCTATAAAGAAGCCAAGATCAAGTAAGGCCTGTAGCCCCCGCGTGGGGTCGAGGATCTGAAATTGAAAGCCCGCCTTGCCTGAACGCCGGGGCTCTGTCAACAGAGCTCCGGCGTTTGCCTTTACGGAAGAATCACAACGTCAGCTGCTTCAAGCCAGTTTTTCTTTGCTCAGATCCTTGAGCAGTTTGCTGGTGACGGTAAGCATTTTGGCGTTCTCGACAAACTCCTTCTTCAGTTTGCCAACCGTCGTGGAGACGGTGCCATAGCGCTTGAGCTTGAACAATTTGGCGATTGACTGCAGTGTCACAGCAGAAAGCTCCTGGCACAGATACATGGCGATCCAGCGTGGAACATTCTTGGAGCCAGGGCCTCTGGCTGCGGTGTAGATGCTGTCTTCGGTTACTTTGAACTGTTGAGCTACTGCAGCAATGATCTGCTTGCAGGACGGACGCCATTTCGCATTGGCGCCACGTGATATCCCTCTGACCTTGGTCGCCGTGCGCTTGGTTTTCGCACCTTTCTTGAATTTTTCATCACCCATGATGGATGACAGGTTCTTCTTGCCATAGAAGTGTGCCATCTCTTCGTCGATGCCCGCTGCTGTGTATTCGGCAAACTTTGCCATGCGCTTCGCGCCGGTAGCATCAACCTGTGCCATTACCTCTTCGCGGATCAGCCAGGCAGGTGACTTGGCTTTGTTGACATAGGCCTGGTAGCTGGACCATTGCCAGGACTCCAATTCGGACTTCCTGACGCCCAGATGGATGTGGCGAGTCAGCGGCAGGAGATACTTCTCCGGCTGCACCAGCACGGCCTTGTATCTGCCTTTGAACAACGAGCCTTCCGTCTTTTTCAGGCGCTGGTAGTGTTGTGTGTACAGACCATCAATCTGACGCATGAAGCGGCTGAGATTGGCCTCTGGCGTTTTGATCAGGAGGTGGTATTGGTCCTTTTGAAGACAGTAGGCATGAACTTCCACATTCAGCCGAAAACAGGTCTCTTCAAGCCCGGCAAGAAAGGCCTCAAAGTACCGGGAAGACGGGAAAATCCGTTGATCGTCGAGTCCAACATTGGAAACGTGGTAGTAGGCGTCTGGGTATTCTATACGTAGCGGTCTGGCCATTGATTTGCTTCCCGGGTCCTGTTTTTATTATGAAATGACATGTCATCTACCCATTGAATTAGAGTTGACCCTAATACGATGGGGTACAGATAGCTGAATTGGAAAGGGACGTCAACCCGTATGCGGCATACGAAATGAATACGGGACGAGAGGTGTAAATATCGCAGATTTGCAGCAATCGAGGAAGAATTCAGATACGGGGAAAAGGCAAAAATGCCCTATTACTAACTACTTATTCCACAGGATAGTGAAAGCGAGCATAGGCACCTTTGCATAAGCCATTGCTCATTCGCTATGGAAATCAGGGGGCTTCCGCGACAAAAATGGCTCTTTTTGGTGCTGGCAGGTCTTCGACTGTCAATGCGTGATCTTCTGGTTTGAGGCTGTCAATCAGCGATTGAAACCGCATCCAGTCGGTGGTGCGTTGCTCGTCGATACTCGTGACACTGACATCAATGACACGAATGTTCGTATAGCCGCAGCGTTGCAACCAGTTCACTGTGGTCGCGCAAGATGGGATGAACCAGACATTCGGCATGCGGCTGTAGCGATCCCTCGGTGTCAGTGCGTACCCTTCCGGGCCATCCACAATCAGGGTCTCCAGAATGAGTTCGCCCTTGGGCTTCAGGCAGCCCTGCAGTTGCAACAAGTGATCGATGGGCGAGCGCCGGTGATACAGCACACCCATCGAAAAGACGGAATCGAAAGAGTGCGTTTCTTCGGGCAGTTGTTCCAGCGTTGTGGGCAGGACGTATACCGGTACATCCGGCACGTAGCGCTTGATGGCCCGGAATTGCATGGCATAGGCGAGTTGCGGATCCACCCCCACGGCCAGCTTCGCCCCCTCGCCTGCCATCCGGAAACAGTGATAGCCGCTGCCGCAACCGACATCCAGAATCGTCCTGCCTGCCAGCGGGGATATCTGCCCACGCAACCGATCCCATTTCCAATCCGAATGCCACTCGGTGTCGATGTGGATCCCGAACAGCTCGAAGGGTCCTTTGCGCCATGGCATCAGCAAACGAAGGCTTTCCTGCATCGCCGTCAGTTCTGCGGGCGAGCAATCCTCTGCTCTCCCTACGCTCACGCTGTTCAACAGATCGACGCGACCTGGTCTTACATCCGGCAGGCCATTTACGGCTCGCCGCCAGCGGGGCAGGTCACCGTTGTTGCGACTCTCAAACCAGTCTTCAGTGCTGAATGTCAGCAAGGGCTCCAGAGGAGTGCCTTCTATCAGTTCGCGCAGGTGTCTGTAGCTCATGGGGATTACTTGAAGGCGACCATTGAGGCGAAGTTGAAGCACTGGAACCAGGTGTCGCAACTGCGAAAGCCTGCCCCCTGCATGCGTGCCTTGTGGATGGCAATGGTCTCGGGGATCAGGACATTCTCCAGCGCCGAGCGCTTCTGGCTGATTTCCAATTGCGAGTAGCCTTGCACCTGTTTGAACTGATGGTACATGTCGATGAGAAGCTCGTTCAAATGAGTATCGGCAAAACGAATTTTTTCCGACAGGATGAGAATGCCACCAGGCTGCATACCCTCGTAAACTTTACGGATAAGCCCGGCTCGCCTCTCCTGTGCGATGAACTGCAGCGTGAAGTTGAGAACCACCACGGAGGCGTTGCTGATATCAATGTCATCGAGGTCAGCGCACACCAGCTGAATGTTGCCGCTGTCGTGTCTCGTATCCAGCGCCTTTCGGAAGCGTTCGATCATCGCCGCAGAGTTGTCGACGGCAATCAGTTGATAGTCTTTGTGGGAGATATGATGCGTCATCGCCAGCGCGGCGCCGCCCAGTGAGCAGCCGAGGTCATACACTGTGGTACCAGGAGTGCAGTACCTGTCAGCCAGCATGCCGATCATGGAGATGATCGTGGCATAGCCTGGCACGGAGCGGTTGATCATGTCTGTGAAGACATCTGCGACCTTTTCATCGAAGACGAAGTCCTGCAACGGCCTCTCACGGGCGTAGATTCTGTCCTGCTTGGGCTCGTTCATGATTTCTGCTGGCGGACTTGCAGTTTCGCCTCGAAAGGGTTTTGCGTATTATGCGTCAATTCATGACACATTCAAATCAACCAGATCAGTACGCCCACCCGACTGAAGGAATGCGACCGCAAGGTGGTTCCTCAGAGTTGCCATACACTTACACAATCGTCCGCGCCAGACGCAAGACCATGGTCGTGCACGTCCGGCACGACAACGTGGAAGTGCGGGCGCCGCTGTTCGTGAGTGACGCCCAGATCAAAGACTTCGTGGTTCGGCACACGCAATGGATACTCCGCAAACTCGAGCACAAGGCAGGTCAGGAGGCGCAGCGTCTGGCTCTCTCTGACGGGGGCAGCATCTACTACAAGGCGAGGACTCTGACGGTCTGTTTTGTCAGCGATTCCTGCGACGATATTGTGGTTACCGATAAAGAATTTCGCATCCATGGCCGCCGCTTGAACGCAGAGACTGCGGCGAAGATATTGCAGCGCTGGCTCTTGATGCAGGCGCGGGCGCTCCTCCCAGCGCGAACCCAGGCGTTGGCGAGTTACCTCCAGGTCGGTTCGAAATTGAAAGAGGTGGTGTTCCGTAAAACCAAAACCAAGTGGGGACACTGCACGTCATCCGGTCGCATTCAATTCAATTGGCTGATCATGATGGCACCTGACGCCGTCATCGATTACATGATTGCGCATGAGGTCAGCCATCTGCTGCACATGAATCATTCCAGGCGATTCTGGAGCCTTGTGGAGTCGGTGTGCCCGGACTATCGAACCTACGTCAAGTGGCTCAAAAAGCACGAACACCGGCTCTGGATTTAGAGATGTCGGAGTAAAGCCTCAGGGTGATAAGGAGAGCGGCTGTGAAGAAAGTTTTAAAGGAAGTCGCCGCGTATTGTGGTGTTGAGCTCAGCACCACCAGTCATGCCGAAAAGTTCATCTCGACATTGGGCGCATTGTTGGGAATTCTCAGTGTCAGCGTGGTGTCCGTTTGGTCATTGGATGGCCCTGGTGTCGCGATAGTTCTGGCGTCCATGGGTGCATCGGCAGTGCTGCTCTTTGTCGTTCCGCATGCCGCTCTCTCGCAACCCTGGCCGCTGCTGGGTGGACACCTTGTTTCGGCGGTGATTGGCGTCAGTTGTCAGCGCTTGTTTCCGGAACACATATGGACGGCAGCTCTGGCCGTCGCATTGGCTATCACCGCCATGCAGTATCTGCGTTGCGTACATCCACCGGGTGGTGCAACCGCTCTGGCAGCCGTCGTGGGTGGTGCAGAAATCCATTCTCTCGGCTATGGATACGTCTACTACCCCGTACTTCTCAATCTGTTGAGCATTCTCGCGATCGCACTGTTGTTCAACAGCCTGTTTTTCTGGCGTCGTTACCCTGCCTACCTCACGCGGAGGAAGCACTCGGCGGTGGCGGCGCCCACAGATCGACAGTTGGAGTTGACGCAAGAGGACTTCGAAGCAGCCATGCAGAAGCTCGACACCTTCATTGATGTCACCACAGAAGAATTGATCGAGTTGCTGGAACTGGCAACGCGCCACGCCGAGCTGCATCAGCTGCATCCCTCCAGCGTTCAATCAGGCTCCTGCTACAGCAATGGCAAACTGGGTCGGCTCTGGAGCGTGCGTCAGGTGATTGATGAGAACTCGACTCAGGGCACCAGAAGGAAAGATGAGGTAATCTACAAGACGCTGGCCGGAGTCGGTGCCTACGACACCGGCATCTGTGAGCGTGAGGCGTTTCGACAGTGGGCGCGGTTCGAAGTTGTTTTGCGCGATGGACGCTGGGTAAAGTCCGAAGACAAACAGAGCTGGCTGAGTGGCCAACAATAACAACCCCGATTTCTCAGTGAGATCACAGAAATGCCACAGGAATTTCCCATGCCAATGGAACCCGGTAGAGATTTGTTCAAAGCCTTCTCCCTGCGTCGCCCAGCCGACGTGGTCTTTGTCTTTTTCCTTCTTCTGTTTGTCAGCTCGATACTGGGAAATTTTCTTTATACCTGGGACGTCGTTGGCTACGTAGGTGCCGCGCTCTCTTGGCAGACCAGTGACCCTCTGGCCATACATACTCAGACCTATGAGCTTCTGCGGCTCGAGTTACCGGAACAGGCCTTCGCGGGTTTGGTGGGTGGCCCATACGCGACGGCGATGGCGTCGAATGCAGAGCAGTTTTACAGTCAGCTGGACATGTACCGAATAAAACCGCTCTATGTCGGTCTGCTCAATTTGCTCGATGCCGTTGGTCTTTCTCTGGTCGATGCAGGCAAAATGCTTTCCGTTGTTCCTGCGGGGCTGCTGTGCATTCTGATCTATGTCTGGCTGAAGCGTCATGTATCAGCCAACTTCGCGCTGTCGATCACCGTCCTTCTGAGCTTGTGCTCGCGCCTGTTCGACGTGGCGCGTGTGATACTGCCCGATTCGCTGTCGGCTTTGATTCTGGTGTTGGCCGTTTACCTGTTGCTGGAGCGACCAGCGGCCACAAGATGGGCATTCAGTCTGTTGGTCCTGTCGATTCTGGTGAGGACCAACAACATACTGTTTGTGACACCACTGCTGATCTACGTGGGTTACGCCGAGAGCAGACTCAGGGGCTGGCAGAGTATCGAAGTACGGAGGTCAGCAATCGCACTCGTCGTGGCCGTGATCTGTTACTTCGTCGTAAGCGCCTCGTTCAATCACCAATGGTGGCGGCTTTTCCATCACACCTTTATCGAGAGCATCGCCGACATGAACGCGTTCGCGGTGAGCTTCTCTTTCGATCAGTACCTGCAGGTGCTGGGCACGCGTCTCCGACAAATTGTGATTGGCAACTTTGCGATGGTGACGATGCTGTTACCGTTTTTGCTGTTCGCCATGCTGGGGTTGCTTGCCAGTCGTGGCAGGTTTGCTGCACTGCGAATGATAGTGGCGATCAGCTTTCTGAACTTCGTTTGCTATTTTCTGATGTTCCCGCTCGTTGAAAGCTGGGACAGGTTTTTCATTCCCTTCTATATTTTTATCGTCGTGCTGGTGGTGAAGAGTGTGGCGGCGCCGAGCATGGCCGACAACAATCAAGTACCCATTTCTGGAGCATGAATATGCGACACCAGCTGATGGCGCAGATTTTTCCGACCGATGGTGAAGGTTTCCGCGAAGAATTCAAGAATGGCGTATACGACGCCATTCTTGAAAAACGCTGAGAGTGCTGTTGCTATTCCGCGCGGACAAACATCAGGTCGTGCACAGCATGACCCAGGCGGTGTCCGCGCTTTTCAAATTTTGTGACCGGGCGCTCAGCGTCAGCGCTGTACAGCCCTGCACCTGATGCATTCACATACCCCGGCGCTGCGCTCATCACTTCCATCATGTGTTCTGCATAGGGCACCCAATCGGTCGCCATGTGCACGCGCCCACCGATTACCAGCTTCTGCCGCACGAGTTGCATGAATTCCGGTTGCACCAGACGACGTTTGTTGTGCTTCTTCTTGTGCCAGGGATCCGGGAAGAAAATCTGCACGGTGTCGAGTGCATTGTCGGCGATACAATGCTGCAGAATCTCCTTGGCGTCGTGACAATAGATGCGCAGATTGCTCAGTGCGAGTGCGTCGATCTCGTGCAGCAATCTGCCGACACCCGGCTTGTGCACCTCCACGCCGATGAAGTTCTTGTCTGGATTGCCCCGCGCCATGGCGAGTAACGAGTCGCCCATTCCGAAACCGATTTCCATGACCACGGGTGCCTGCCTGCCGAACAAGGCCGCGCAATCGAGCGGGGCTTTCACGTCATCAATGCCGTACTTCGACCAGTAATTGTCGAGTGCATGCTGCTGTGAATTCGTCAGTCGGCCGCCACGGATCACGTAGCTGCGGATGGTTCTGGGGTGTTCAACGTCAGGTGTCGTGGTCATCAAAAGGTCGCCGTCAAAAGATCGCGGTCAAAAGAAAGTCCCGTCTATGGGAGAAGAAGCGCTGGCATAGAGACGACGCGGCATGCGCCCCGCAAGGAAAGCCTCGCGACCACTCTCGACAGCCTTCTTCATCGCGGATGCCATCAGCACGGGGTTGCGTGCCTCGGCAATGGCGGTGTTCATCAGCACGCCATGGCAGCCAAGCTCCATGGCGATGGCAGCATCTGACGCGGTGCCGACACCGGCGTCGACGATGATCGGCACCGTGGCATTCTCGAGAATCATGCGGATGTTGTAGGGGTTGCGAATGCCGAGACCGGACCCGATGGGCGCCCCCAGCGGCATTACCGCGACACAGCCCAGCTCTTCCAGGCGCTTCGCAATCAGCGGATCGTCACTGGTGTAGACCATCACGTCGAAGCCATCTTTCACCAGCTCTTCAGCGGCAATCAGCGTTTCGGTGACGTTGGGGTAGAGGGTCTTCTGATCGCCAAGCACTTCGAGCTTCACCAGCTTGTGACCGTCCAGCAGTTCGCGCGCCATGCGGCAGGTGCGCACCGCCTCGGCGGCGTTATAGCAGCCCGCCGTGTTGGGCAGCAGGGTGTATTTGGCGGGAGAGATCACCTCCAGAAGGCTCGGTTCGCCAGCGTGCTGCCCGAGATTGACGCGGCGAATCGCCACCGTAATCATCTCGGCTCCGCTTGCGACGAGGGCATCGAGGTTCTGCTGAAAGCTTTGGTACTTGCCGCTGCCGATGATAAGGCGGGAATGGTAGTCCTTGCCGGCAATACGGAGAGGGGTGTCAAAAGGAGTATCACTGCTTGTCATGGTTTGACCTGTTCGATTGCTGGTTCTGGGGAGTAGGGCGTGCAGGCCGGTAAACCTAGCCGCCGCCGATGGCATAGACGATTTCGACGCAATCGTCTTGTTGCAGGCGCTGCGCTGCGTGCTGGCTGCGGGGCACGATGGTCTGGTTCAACTCCACCGCTACCTTGGTGGAGCCCAGTGCCAGAATCTGCAGCAGATCGATGAGAGTGGCGTCGGCTGGCAGTTCTACGTCGTCACCGTTGACTATCACGTGCATAAAATCTCTCTCGGATAGTGAGTCAGGCTGGCAGACGCAGCAGAGTCCACGCCAGCAGAGCCCAGCCTGCCAGGAACGCCACGCCTCCGAGCGGGGTGATGGCGCCCAGCCAGCGGATGCCGGTCAGGCTCAGCACATAGAGGCTGCCGGAAAATACCACGATGCCAGCCAGGAACAGATAGCCACTGATGCGGACGGCAGACTGATTGGGGTAGTAGAGGGCGAGCAGGCCAACGCCGAACAGCGCCAGAGCGTGATACATGTGGTATTGCACGCCGGTCTGGAAGGTATTGAGCAAATCCGGGGTGACGATGTTCTTCAGCCCGTGTGCCGCGAATGCGCCGAGTGCCACGGCGAGGAAGCCATTGACGCTGGCCAGTACCAGAAACAGATTGTTCATTGCGAGTTCTCTCCAGTAAGTGGCGACAGAAACAAAAAAGCCGCTCAAGTCTACACTCAGCGGCTTTCTGGCTTGGAGCCTGAGCCTTGCGGATCAGGCCAGGATCATGGCCTTGACCTTGTCCATGGCATTCTTTTCCAGCTGTCGAATACGCTCGGCAGAGACGCTGTACTTCGCCGCCAGCTCGTGGAGGGTGGCCTTGTCGTCTGCCAGCCAGCGGCTGGTAATGATGTCGCGGCTACGCTCATCCAGTTCGTTCATCGCCACATAGAGGCTGTTGTTCTTGGTCTCTTCCCACTCGGCAGCTTCCAGAGACTCCGCCATGTCGGACGACGCATCTTCCAGGAAGTACGCGGGTGACTTGTAGGCCACGTCATCGTCAGCATCCGGATCGGCATCGAAGGCCATGTCGCAGGAACTCATGCGACCTTCCATCTGCCTAACGACCTTGGCATCCACGCCCAGCTCATCCGCCATCGTCTGAGCTTCGTCATTGGTCAGCCAGCCGAGGCCCTTTTTGGAGCTGCGCAGGTTGAAGAACAGTTTGCGCTGCGCCTTGGTAGTCGCAATCTTCACGATGCGCCAGTTGCGCAGAATGAACTCATGCATTTCAGCCTTGATCCAATGCACGGCAAAGGACACCAGGCGCACGCCCACTTCGGGATTGAAGCGTTTCACGGCCTTCATCAGACCGACGTTGCCTTCCTGAATCAGGTCAGCCTGGGACAGGCCGTAGCCAGAGTAGCTCTTGGCCAGATGCACCACGAAGCGCAGGTGCGCGAGCACCAGCTGCCGGGCGGCATCCACGTTGTTCTCGTAGTAGTACTGATTAGCCAGATCCTTTTCCTGCTCCGGTGTCAGCACAGCAATGCTGTTCACGGACGCAATGTAAGCCGTCAAATCACGTCCCGGAACGATCGGGCCCATCACTTGTAAACTTTTTCCTATGCTCATATTCAGCCTCTGCCACTTGATGTCACTGGTTGACCGGTACGCGCAGCCCGCATCGGCGCTGCCACCCTTTCAATCTGTACAATTTCATTCTAGCACTGCTTCTTTCTCTTAGGCTATCGGGGCGCTCAAGCAGCTTGTTGCCTGGAACCCGCCGGTCTGTGCTGAATTGGGGCACTAATTCAGCACTTCAAGCCCCAAGATGCGCTGAAATGCAAAATAGCGCAAATTGCTTAAACAAATCTTAACCATACATATTGTCAATATGTTGTCAGCGCACCGCTATCAACGAGGCTCGATCGCGGCCAGATGCTGACGCACGGATATCCATGCCCCCAGCCAGCCAAGCAGCGCACTGCCCGTGAGCAGCACCAGACCGGACAGCAGCGACAAGCCGTGCACGGTGTGCTGATTGTCATACAACGCCAACAGCGCAGCGAGCGGGCCGCCGAGCGCCAGCATGATCAGGCTCAACAGCAACCAGGCCAGCACGCCGCCTCCCAGTCCATACCAGAAGCCGGTGTAGAGGAAGGGGCGCGCCACATAGCTGTCGGTGCCGCCCACCAGTTTCACCACCACGATCTCGGCGCGGCGGCTCTCGATGGCCAGCCGTATCGTGTTGCCAACCACGAACAGCACGGCCAGGGCGAGGATCAGCATCAGGGCGGTAGACATCCGCTGTGCCAAGTCGAGGAAGCGCTGCAGGCGCGCGATCCACTCCAGATCCAGTTGCGCGGACTCTACTCCAGCGAGGGCGTTGAGTTCGGTGAGCAATGCCGCGCCGGACGCCTCATCGATGTCTTGCGGGCTGAGCACGATGACGGCGGGCAGCGGATTTTCCTCCAGCTCGCTCAATACGTCGCCGAGGCCTGAATATTCGCGAAACTCCTCTGCCGCCTGTGTAGGCGATATGTACGCGCCGGTGCTGATATCGGGCCGCGCCAGCAACTGCTCACTCAGGCTGCGACCCTCGGCCTCGGAGAGAGTGTCGGCCAGATAGAGCGTGATCCTGGAGGACTCGCTGACGCCCTCGCTGAGGATCTGCAGGTTGTTCATTGCCACAAACAAGGTCGTGGGCAGCAGCAAGGCGATGCCGATGACGGCAATTGTCATGGCGGAGGCGGCGGGCTCGCCGATCAACTTGCGGATGCTCAATAGAGCTACTGCCCGATGGCTTTGCCACAGGGACTTGAGCCTGCTCGTCGACGTCTGCTGGCGCTGCTTGGCGCCTGACTCAGGCTTGCGCTTGCTCATTGCGCACTCCCGGGACAGCGCTCTGCTTCCGCCCGACGACCAGCGCCGGGCGGCACCGGGTAGGTGGCATCGTTGATCAGCTGGCCGTTGTGCAGCGTGAGAATGCGGTGGCTGAGGCGCGTGATCAGCGACAGGTCGTGGCTGGCGATCAGCATGCTGACGCCGACCTGATTGAACTGTTCAAGCAGGTTCATGATCTCTGCGGCCAGCTCGGGGTCAAGGTTGCCGGTGGGCTCGTCAGCCAGCAGTATCTGTGGCCGGTTCACCACCGCCCGGGCAATGCCGATGCGCTGCTGTTCGCCGCCAGACAGGGCCATGGGGTTCATCTTTTCTTTTTTCAGCAGTCCGACTTTGTCCAGCGCGGCACGCACGCGCCGGTCTGCTTCGTGCTTCGGGTAACCCTCGATCTGCAGGGGCAGGGCAACGTTGTCGAACACCGTGCGATCAAACAGCAGCTGGTGATCCTGAAAGACCACGCCGATACGGCGCCGATAGAAAGGGATCTGGTCGCGTGGCATGCGCGCAAGATTCTTGCCGTTGACGACGATCTCGCCCTGGCTGGTCTTCTCCATCAGCATGATCAGCTTCAGCAGCGTGCTTTTGCCCGCGCCGGAGCGGCCGGTGAGGAAAGCCATTTCGCCATCGCCAAGCTCGAAGTTCACCTGACTCAGGGCCTGGTGTCCGCCGGGATAACGCTTGCTGACGTTGTCGAACTTGATCATGGCTGGGCCTGAGAGTCTCGCTTATGGGGGTGTCTGCATGACATCAAACGTTACTGATCAATTGTCGCTGAAGAGCGCCTGGACAAACTGTTCGGCTTCGAACGGCCGCAGATCGTCCACCTTTTCGCCGACGCCGAGGTAGCGAATCGGCAGCTTCAGCTCCTTCGCGATCGCGAACACCATGCCGCCCTTGGCTGTGCCGTCGAGCTTGGTCAGTGCGAGCCCGGTAACGTTGACGGATTTGTGGAAAGTTCGCGCCTGATTGAGGGAGTTCTGGCCAGTGGTGGAATCCAGCACCAGCAGCGTCTCGTTAGGCAGATCGGGGTCGAGCTTGCGGAGAACTCGCACAATCTTCTCCAGCTCCTGCATCAGATTGTCTTTGGTGTGCAGGCGGCCTGCGGTGTCGGCGATCAGCACATCGGCGCCACGCGCGCAGGCCGATTGGTAGGCGTCGAAAATAACCGATGCACTGTCCGAACCAGTGGGCTGGGCGACGACGGGCACATGGTTGCGCTCGCCCCAGACCTTGAGTTGTTCGACGGCAGCGGCGCGGAAGGTATCACCAGCGGCCAGCACCAGCTTGTGCCCCTCGCCCTGCAGGCGCTTGGCAAGCTTGCCAATAGTGGTGGTCTTGCCCGCGCCGTTCACGCCTACCACCAGAATCACATAGGGTTTGTCGGACTTCTTGATGACGAGCGGCACTTCGCAGGGACGCAGCATGGCGGCGAGTTCGACCTTGAGGCTGTCGAGCAGCGCCTGCGGATTGGCGAGCTGCTTGCGATCCAGCTTCTGGGTCAGCGCCTTGATGATGTGATCAGTGGCCTCCAGCCCCATGTCGGCAGAAAGCAGCTGGGTCTCGATGTCATCCAGCAACGACTGATCGATGGTCTTGCGGCCGAGGATCAGGCTGCTCAGTGAATCGGTCAGCGCGCTGCGCGTCTTGCTGAGGCTCTGTCGCAGGCGGGCAAACAGCCCGAGTTTGGTGTCTTCGGTGGGTGCGACAACGGTTGCTGCAGCAGTCTCTGCCACAACTGCCACGTTCTCTGCGATTGCAGGAGAGGGTGCAGAGGAGGGTGCAGAGCTAGGCGATGACGAGATTGCAGATGAAAGCGTGCTGTTGGGTTGCTCTGGCGAAGCAGAGGTTTCAGGAGGTTTTTTCTTGAGGAAACTGAACATGGGTAAACGTCTTCCGGCGCGCTGTCGTGGCTGGCCATGCTACCATTTCCGCCGTTCCATAAACAGAAACTCAGCCATGGTGCTGTGAGACAGTAGAAATCGCGCATGAAAAAATCCACCGGGAGACCAGACAACAGCCTGCGCATCATCGCGGGCAAATGGCGCAGTCGCAAACTGACCTTTCCCGATGTGATCGGTCTACGTCCCACCGCTGACCGCATACGAGAGACGCTTTTCAACTGGCTGCAGGAGACCATCCAACGTGAGGACTGCCTCGACTTGTTCGCGGGCAGCGGCGCCTGCGGCATCGAAGCTCTTTCCCGGGGCGCGCGGCACGTGACTTTCATCGACAGTTCGAGCGCCGCCGTGCATGCCATCCGCACCAATCTCCAGCTCCTGCAGGCCGAGGGCTACGCGCTGTTCTGCGATGATTCACTGCGCTGGCTGCAGAGCGCCAGCCGCGCGGGCAGTCAACTGACACCGACGCAATACGGGTTGGTGTTTATCGATCCCCCCTTTTCCACCGATCTGCTTTCTCGCAGCGCGAAGGCGCTGGAGCAGAGCGGGCTTTTGCGTCCGGAGGCCTTTATCTACCTGG
The DNA here is from genome assembly GCA_030654835.1 of Gammaproteobacteria bacterium. GTDB lineage: Bacteria > Pseudomonadota > Gammaproteobacteria > Pseudomonadales > Pseudohongiellaceae > UBA5078. Next base: position 336,568 of record JAURWS010000030.1, read on the forward strand.
AGTGGGCGCAGGACATTCCGTCGGCGGGCTTGCCAGCGACGTGGCAACTGCTGAAGTCCAAGCGCGCCGGAGCCGTGAATTTCTGCCTGTATCGTCGCCACCGCACGGAGTCGAGCACATCGTGACCGGGCCTCACCATGTTCAAGAATTTGCCTCGCCCTGGTGGCTGCCCGATGGGCACACGCAGACGCTGTGGCGCCGTTTCGTCTCTCACACGCCCTTGCCGAGGCGTCGTCAGCGCGTCGAACTGAGCGACGGCGATTTCATCGATCTCGACTGGGTGGACTCTCCGTCGACAGACCTCCAGTCGAAAGGCCCAGGATCCACTCGGGATCTGCCCACCGTCTTTCTCCTGCACGGCCTGTGCGGCAGCTCTGATTCTCCTTATGTGCTGTCGCTGCAGCGACTGCTGCAGACGCGCGGCTACACCAGTGTGGCCATGAATTTCAGAGGCTGCAGCGGTGAGATCAATCGCCTTGCCCGGGCCTACCATTCGGGCTGCACCGAGGATCTGGAGGAAATCTACCAGTGCCTGCGGCAGCACACCGGGGCGCGGCCAATGGTGTTCGCGGGGTTCTCGCTGGGCGGCAACGTATTGTTGAAATGGCTGTCCGAGATCGGGCGGCGCGACGACGTGCTGCTCGGTGTGTCGGTGTCGGCTCCGTTCTCGCTGTCCTACTGCTCCGGCGCCATGAACAGCGGGCTCACCAAGGCGTACGGGCATTACTTCCGCCGCCGTCTGGTGCGCGATGTTGAGAGCAAGCGTGCACACTTTCGCGCCAGCGGGCGACTTGACGAGCTGCAGAAACTGGAAGCGCTCGGCGACCTGCGGCGGCTGCAGACACTTTGGGAGTTCGACGATCAGGTCACCGCGCCCCTGCACGGCTTCGACGGCGCCGAGCATTATTACCAAACCTGCAGCAGTGGCCCGTTGCTGCCCGCGATCCAGACGCCGGTGCAGCTGATTCAGAGTGCCAACGACCCGATCATTCCTGCGGGCTGCTTGCCACACCCTGGTGAATTGCCGAGGCACGTGCGTCTGCATCTGACCGAAACCGGCGGGCATGTCGGTTTCACCTGTGCCGGGCAACCCCTGTGGCTGGAGCAGCGCATACTCGCCGCCATCGAGGCATGCCAGCCTGCCAGCGCTGGTGCCAGCGGTGCTTGATTGAGGTGCTGGTGCCATTTGATTAGAATGGCCGCGAAACGCACAGGGCCATCAAGGACCACAACGCCGGATGGACACTGTCTGCCGGTCGGGGATGAGAAAACAATGAGAATAGCCGTCTATCCAGGCACCTTCAATCCGATCACGAATGGCCATACCGACCTGGTGGAACGAGCTTCCCGGTTGTTTGACCATATCATCGTCGCCGTCGGCATCAATCGTCAGAAGAGCACCACGCTTTCCGCCCAGCGTCGCGTCGAACTGGCGGCTCAGGTGTTGGCGCACCTGCCCAACGTCGAGGTCTGCTCGTTCGATACGCTGCTGACAGAATTCGTGAAACAGCGTGGCGCCAACATCATCCTGCGCGGCCTGCGCACGGTCGCGGACTTCGAGTATGAGTTCCAGCTGGTCGGCATGAACCGGGTGCTGGAGCCCAGTATCGAGACGGTCTTTCTTGCGCCCGCCGAGCATCTTTCCTACATCTCTTCCACGCTGGTCAGGGAAATCGCCTCCTATGGCGGCGACATCTCCAAGTTTGTGCATCCCATTGTCGCGAACGCCATGCGCGAGGACGGCCAGAACCAGGACATTTAGGGCCGTCAGGCTTCGGACCTTCCGCTGCAGACCCTGGTGATGCTGACCCTAATGTTACTGACCCTAATGCTGACAGCGCGGACAGAACACCGTGCTGCGCTGTCCCAGCCGGATTTCCTTGAGCACCCCTCCGCAGGTCGTGCAGGCTTCACCACCGCGTCCGTAGACGTGCAGTGACTGCTTGAAGTAGCCCGGCTTGCCGTCGCCGCCCACGAAGTCCCGCAGCGTCGTCCCGCCCTGGGCTATGGCGCGTTCGAGAATTTCCCGTATGCACTGTGCCAGTCGCTCGTAACGCTCAAGTGCGATTCGCCCCGCTGCGCGGTCCGGCTTTATGCCTGCCATGAACAGCGCCTCATTCGCATAAATGTTGCCCACGCCGACCACGACATGGCTGTCCATGATGAACGATTTCACGGGCACCTTGCGCCCCCGGGACGCAGCGAACAACATCCCGCCATCGAAGGCGTCCGAGAGTGGCTCTGGCCCCAGCGTCTTCAGCAGAGGGTGTTGCAGAGGCGATTCCTTGAGCCACAACATGCAGCCGAAGCGTCGTGGATCGGAGTAGCGCAGGATCGCTTCGCCCTCCATGACGATGTCGACGTGATCATGTTTGAGCAATGGATCCTGCGCGGACGTTACCCGCAGGCTGCCGGACATGCCCAGATGCACCAGCAGACAGGCGTCTCCGGCGTAGAGCAGCAGGTACTTGCCGCGCCTTTCCACGCGCTCCACGTGTCGGCCAGGCAGCTCCAGCCGCAACTGGTCCGGTATCGGCCAACGCAATCTGGGATCGCGCACAACAACGGCCTTTATTTGTTGTCCAATGACGTGCGGGGCAATGCCCCGGCGAGTGGTTTCAACTTCGGGTAATTCGGGCATGAGGACTCGGATTTACATTGGGATTTACATTGGCGTGTCGGGTTTTAAATACGCCTGGTGTATAAGTGAAAGCGGATGCTGAATAACAGGGTCTCTTGCTTGCAACCGTCGGCGGCTCTTTAGCGTACACAGGAAACTCCAAAGCCAGCAAACATATCCTCAGAAACTTCAGGATCAGGCCGTGAAATTTTCAGGTGATAGCAAGGCAATATTCCTCCTCGCCGCGTTCCTGATGGCGCCCTCCGCTATTTTTGCCCAGCCGTTGGCGGCTGATTCGCAAGCTGCCGCGACGGACCTCGAACCTGCGGTGGAGCAGACACCGTCCTCCAGCCAGTTGCTCTACTTCGAGCAGCCTGTGGCGCTGGACGCGCAAGGCGAGGCGTCTGTGCTGGAGATGCTTGCCCCCGATGAGCAAGCGCCCGCCACCGAAACCTCTGTGTTCGTGGACCTCACTCCCCGGCAACAGGAATATCTGCAGCGGCTACAGGATATCGACAACTACGAGCAGATGCTGGAACAGCTTGAGTATGACGGCGGAGCGTGGAGCGCACAGATTGCGGAGGAACTCTCCACGCTGGGAAATCTTCTGTATGCACAGGGGGATTACGAGGAGTCAATCGAGGTTTTCGACAGAGCAGTGCACGTCAACCGCGTCAATTATGGCCTCTACAGTACCCAGCAGATTCCACTGGTGGAACGCATGGTCGAGAGTCACATTGCGCTCGGGCAGTGGAAGGAGGCCGATCAACAGCAACAGTATGCCTTCTATGTGCAAAGCAAGGCTTATGGTGCTCGCGACCCGCGCATGGCGGAGGTGTTCGAGAATCTGGCGCGCTGGAACATCGCCAGCTTCTTCCGGGGCATAGACCCGGACCCCAGCGCCCGTCTGCTCGAGACCTATCTGCTGTTCCGGGCCGCTGCGAACACCGTGGCATTTCACTTCGGAACCGCCGATCCGCGCTATGTGTCTCTGCTGCGCGATGTGGCAGGGGCGTCCGACATGATGACGCGCTATACCCCGTCCGGAACCGTCACGGCCACTGCCACCAATCCCAATATCCGCCGGGTGAGTGAGTTTGTCGGCGTCCCGAATGACCAGGTCAGGGTGCCCAACGGCGGTGGGGAGGGCGCGCTGCGCAGGATCCTTGAGTTCTACAGTGACGACGACAGACCTGCCACTCAAGAGAACCTGATGCTCAGGGTGCAGGCGCTGGCGGAGCTTGGGGACTGGTACATGATGGAGCAGAAGAGACAGGCGGCACTGGACGCTTACACGGACGCCTGGGATCTGCTGCTGACAATGGAGGATGGAGGCGCCCTGGCGCGGCGATACTTTGATCGGATCGTTTTTCTGCCGACCTTCTCCCGGTTTGATGATGAGCAGCGCGAGGCCTTCCAGGTATCGCCGGATTTCGGGGCCAGGCAGGGTTACGTAGACATTTCATTCGACGTGTCCCGCTACGGCCGCGCTGGCAATTTCTCGGTTCTGGGTGTCGAACCGGCCGGCATGGCCCGCGTCGACATGATGGCAATCAGCCACCTGCGGTCGCTGACGGTGCGGCCAAGAGTTGAGGCCGGGGAGACACTGGCCACCACAGGCGAGCGCTATCGCATACCGTTCTGGTATCGCGAAAATCCGGTGGCTGCCGAAGTGGCCGCAGAGTAGTTGAAACAGATCACAACAGGTCTCATTATGCGCACAGCGATCATCGGCACGGTACAGGACCTTTCAACATGAAGAATTCAGCAGTCAGACAACTCGTTGTGGTCAGCGCTGCGGCATTGCTACTGGCGGGCTGCGAGTCCACCAGCCAGCAGTCTTCCCAGAGCTCCATGCCCTCAATGCCTTCGTCCTCCTCTTCGTCGTCCTCGTCTTCTTCGCCGAGCACGCCGTCGCCGTCCTCGCCAAGCGCGAGAAGCACGCCATCATCGTCCAGCTCCAGCTCCAGCTCCAGCTCCAGCTCCGGCAGCCAGTCCTCGTCCGGCTCCACCATGCCTGCTACGGCAGACGGGACAACGGGTTCCCAGTCGAGCAGCACGGGTGGGGCGCAAACGGCCGGCAGTGACGGTCGCCCTGGGTCGCCTTCCGCAGGCGCCTCTGCAGGAACTTCGGGCAGCCCCGCTGGTGCGGCCGGAACGCAATCTGCGGGCACGCAGCGTGACGGCGCCGGTGGTCAGGCTGGAGTCAACGGCTCTGTCAGTAGTACCGCCAATGGTTCTGCCAATGGTTCGGGCGGAGCCGGAGGCAACTATAGCCTCGATACTCTGCCCGGCGGGCTGGGTGACACAGGCACCGGACCGATGACCACTGGGGAGCGTGCCGCCGTTCTGAATGGTGCGCTGAACCGTGGTTATGAAGAATTCGATGGTTTCATTCTGGAAGAACGGCGCCGTGCACAGGCTCAGGCCAATGCTGAACGCAATGCTGGCATCCCCGGCGACGCAGGCGGCAGTGACTCTGGCAGCGCTGGCGCAGGCGGGCAGTCCGTCATCGTCTCGGCAAGCCCCGGCGGCACGCCGTCGGCTCCGCAGGGTGCGGCAGGAGCGGGAGGCGGTTCGGGTGCGGAACAGCAAACCTTCCCGCCACCCGAAGACATCCCCAATGGGCGGGACGACGACATCGTGGCCCGGCAGTTGCGTGAGGCGGCAATGAGCGAGCCCGATCCGGAATTGCGGGAAAAATTGTGGGATGAGTATCGGAAGTACACAGGTATAGGCGTTTAAATCATGTTGGCATCACTATCGATTCAATCACTTTTGGTTAGAAGACCAGGTCGCTTCGCAGCAGAGGCGAGAGTGCTGCTGCTCTGTCTCGTGGCGCCAGTACTGCTGGCCTGCTCCACGACCTCAGTCAAGTCCACCGAATACGTGCAGGTCGTGCAGGACAGTGCGCCGGTGTCCGAAGATCTGCTGATGGATATCGGCATCACCGTTTTCGATCCGGGCATCGATGAGATCGACGAAGACGAAGAAGAGCGCGTCAGCCCGGAGATCCGCAACGCCGAATCGCGCTACGCTCCTTATCTGCTCGCCGAAACTCTGCAACGCTCCGGTAACTGGGGCGTGGTGCGCGTGCTGCCCACCGAGACCACGACCATGGACGTCTATCTGCACGGGCAGATCCTGCAGTCCGACGGCGAGGGCATGCGCATCAAGGTCTCCGCCCGCGATTCCAGCGGCACCATCTGGTACACCAAGGAATACGAAGAGCACATCAGTCAGTTCAACTACGAGCCTTCCCAGCGGCAGGCCAACGATCCGTTTCAGGTGATCTACAACAACATCGCCAACGATCTTCTTGCCTGGCGCAAGGCCAATCTGACTGAACAGCGCACACGTGAGATTCGGACCATTTCCGAACTGCAGTTTGCCCGCAGCTTCGCGCCAGACCAATTCGGGCAGTATTTGAGCGCCGATTCCCGTGGCATCACGAGTGTCGTCCGCCTGCCTGCTGACAACGATCCGTCGCTGGCGCGCATCCGCGAGATCCGCCAGCGCGACAATCTGTTCGTGGACACCGTGCAGGATTACTACGCCAACTATGCCCGGCAGATGCGCGTGCCCTATGACTCTTGGCGCGAGGAGAGTTTCACCGCCGTGCAGGCGGTGGACAAGGCCGAGCGTTCCGCGCGGCGGCGCTTCGTCGCTGGTGCTGCGGCGATTGTCGGTGGCATTGCCGCTGCCACCAGCAGCAACGCAGCCGTGCAGACGGGTGCGCTGGTCGGAGTGGGAGCTGGCGCCTATCTGATAAAGAGCGGATTTGATATGAGTGCCGAGGCGCAGATTCATATCGCGGCCCTGCAGGAGTTGGGCGAGTCGCTGGAAAAAGAAGTCGCGCCGAAGATGATTGACCTGGATGATCGCACGGTGATGCTGACCGGCACCGTCGAAGAGCAGTACAGCCAATGGCGGGAAATCCTTGTAGAGATGTACGAGGCTGAAGCCGGAAACATTTAAGCCGGGCTTTAAACCCTGGTCGGTCAGACGAGCGCTATGTCAGAAATGGAACACGTGAACAATCCCCAACACACCGACGCGGACGTCGTCCCCGGTGTGCCATTCAAGCCTGTGGTGCGAGCCACCGCCAAGCGTGGGCCTTCGCCCGTGATCTGGGCGATGCTGGCCGTCTCGACGTTGCTCGCGCTCGCCGTGATCTTCGTGTTGCCAGGTTTGGTGGAGCGATACGAGCTACCCTTTACTCCCCGCGTGGAAAGCACAGCGCCTGCCGCGCCGGAACGCTTGGTCAGCGCTCCTGTTGGCAACCCTATTTCCCCTTTCGAAGAAGCACAGAAGGCCAGGCAGCGGGCTGAGGCTCAGGATGTGCTAGCCAGCCTGCTGGACCGCCAGAGCGAACTGGAGCTGCTGAGTGTCAGCGCCTGGGCCGCCGAGGACTATGAGGCAGCACTGGCGTTGGCGCGCCTGGGTGATGAGGCCTACCGCACGCAGGAGTTTGCACAGGCCACGGAGCAATACCGCCTGAGTGATGCCGCGCTGGCAGCCTTGGTGGATTCAGTGCCGACTGTGTTCGGCGACGCACTGGCGGCTGGCAATGCTGCGCTGGAAGAGGGCGATGCCGCGCTGGCGAACGAGAATTTCACCCGTGCGCTGACACTGCGCCCGCAGGATGCCGATGCACAGGCCGGGCTGGCGCGGGCGACGACGCTGGAGCAGGTGACACTGTTGCTCGACGAGTCCGCAGCGCTGATCGCGCGTGGCGACCTCAGCACTGCCGAGACCCAGCTGCAGCAAGCCGTGAACCTCGATCCTCTCCATGTCGGCGCCCGCGAGCGGCTTACTCAGGTCCGCAGTCGGCTCGCTGACAATGCCTTCACCTCCGTGATGTCGGAAGGCTTCGCAGCCCTGCAGACGGGCGACTCTGATGCCGCCATCGCCGCCTTTGAGCGTGCGCTGGCGATGCGCCCCGGATCGCAACAGGCCCTGGAAGCCATCACCCAGACCCGCGACCAGCTCGCCGTTGACCAGATCACCACACACCAGAACAGCGCCCGTACCTTCGAAGCTAGTGAGCAGTGGGAGTCAGCCGTGGCGGAATATGACGCCGCACTGGCTATCGATTCGAACCTCGTGTTCGCGCAGCAGGGCCGGGACTACGCGCAGAAACGCCTGCAGCTGGACACGCTTCTGCAGAGTGCCATTGAGCAGCCAGCCAGGCTGGCCGACGCCGCCGTGCACGAACAGGCCGTGCAGGTCTATTACACCGGCCGTGGGCTGGAGAATCCCGGCCCGCGTCTGCAGCAGCAACTGGCCGAAGTCGAAACATTGCTGGACAAGGCGCAGGTACCGGCACAGGTGCAGCTGGTATCGGACAACCTCACCGAAGTCACGCTGTATCAGGTGGGTGTACTGGGGCATTTCGAGACCCACGAGCTGATGCTCAAGCCTGGTAATTATGTGGCCGTGGGTACCCGTCCGGGGTATCGTGATGTGCGGGCGGAGTTCGAGGTGGGCTTCGATGGTCGCAGTACGCCGGTGACCATCGCGTGTACCGAAGAAGTCGTCGCAGTCAACAGGCGCTAGCTCATGCAGGAATATCGTCAAGCCAATGTCCGTACAGACAGTGCCCATCAGCAGGTCGCCGGTGATGCCGTAGACCCCATCGTTCCCATCGATTTTTCGCCGCCCGATCCTCATCAGAAACGCGTCGGTTTTCGTCTGCGCTGGCCGCACATTCTGGTCGCGGGCTTCCTGCTATTGGCCGGAGTGTCGGGCTGGTTCATTCTTAGTGCCCGCTCTGTCTATCTCGAAGTGACGCCGTTGACGGCCAGTGTCGAGATTCAGTCCGGTTTCAGCCTGCAGATCGGCCAACGTTATCTGATGCTGCCGGGGGATTACCCCGTGCTGCTGCGCAACGAGGGCTACCACGACGAGCAGGTGACTCTCAGCGTGGGCACGCAACAGGCCCAGAATCATCCGTTCGCGCTGCGTGAGCTGCCCGGGATCGTCAGCGTCGAAGCGCTCGGCGTCTCCGGTGCCCTCAGTGGCGCCGTGGTGCAGCTCGACGGCGCTGAAATCGGCCGCACCCCCCTGCGGGATATGGCGATAGAGCCGGGCGAGTACACACTCACAATTGCCGCCGACCGCTACCTTCCTAACTCTCAGAGCATCAAGGTGGAGGGCCGTTCCGCTCTCAATCCTTTCAGTACCCAGCTGCAACAGGCCTGGGGTGAGTTCAGTTTCAGCACTACACCGGCTGGCGCCGAGGTGCTGATCGACGGCCAGGTGCTGGGCACCACCCCCTACCGTGCGGAGATTCTGCAAGGCGACCACGAGGTCACTCTCAAGCTTGTCGGCCACAAGGCCTGGCAGGAGAGTTTGGAAGTGGTTGCCGGGCAGACCACCGAGCTGCCCATCGTGGCGCTGGAACGCGCCGACGGTCTGGTGTTTATCCGCTCTCAGCCCAGTGGCGCCAACGTCACCATCAATGGTCAGTTCCGGGGCCAGACTCCCGTCGAAGTCGCGCTGCCCCCGGGCCGCAGCCATGAGATTTCCCTGTTCAAGAGCGGCTTCGACGAGACAACGAGGACCATCGAGACCCGCCCCGACGAGGAGCAGGACATCAACGTCCCGCTGATCCCCATCACCTCGGTCGTCACCATCATTGCCGAGCCCGCCGACGCCCAGCTCTTCGTCGACGGCGCACCCAAGGGTGCCGCCAACCAGCGGCTGGAACTGCTGGCCGCCAGTCAGGTCATCGAAATTCGTCAGGAGGGGTATGTCCCTTACACCACCAGCTTTACATCCAGGCCAGGACTGGAGCAGGAGCTGCGTGTCACGCTGAAGTCGCTGGAGGAAGCGCGTCTGGAGGCCATCCGTCCGGTCATCACCACGGCGGCCGGACAGTCCCTGACCTTGCTCTACCCCGGCCAGTTCACCATGGGGGCGTCGCGCCGCGAGGCCGGGCGCCGTGCCAACGAGGATCTGCGTGAGGTGCGTCTGGAGCGGCCTTTCTATTTGTCGCCACAAGAGGTCACCAATGCCCAGTACAAGCGCTTCAAGGCCGACCACTCCTCGGGCGTACTGGAAGGGCGGACTCTCGATCTCGACAATCAGCCCGTCGTGCAGGTCGCCTGGCTGGATGCCGCGCTGTTCTGCAACTGGCTGAGCGGGCAGGAGGGTTTACCGCTGTTCTATCAGGTGCAGGATGGCCAGGTGACGGGCTTCGATCCAGAGTCGACCGGCTACCGTCTGCCCACCGAGGCAGAATGGGAATGGGCGGCCAGAACCGATGGCAATGGCAACACCCTGCGTTACCCGTGGGGCGAGCAGCTGCCGCCACCAGCCGGAGCGGGCAATTTCGCCGATGTCTCTGTCAGCTCCTTCATGGGTCAGTTCCTCGTCGGTTATGACGACACCTTCCTCGGCACTGCGCCGACAGGCCAGTTTCCCGTGAACAGCCGAGGCATGTACGACATGGCGGGCAATGTCTCGGAGTGGGTGCACGATTATTACGGCACACTGCTCAGCCTGAGTACTAACGTAGAGGTTGATCCGGCAGGCCCGCAGGTCGGCGCCTACCACACCATCAAGGGTTCGAGCTGGGCGCACAGCAGCATCACCGAGTTGCGCCTCTCTTATCGTGATTTCAGCGACACCGCGCGCAACGACCTGGGCTTCAGGATCGCGCGCTATCTGGAGGAATGAGACGATGCAACGCCCATTGATGGCATGGCTGGTGCGACTGGTGGCGATGACGGTGCTTGGCGCCGCACTCGCCTTGACGGCTCAGGCACAGACGGGGCAGGCAGCCGATCAAAACACCGATCCCGCCGCTGCCGCGCCAGGCCAGCAGGCTGGTGCCGCTGCGGCACCAGAGGTCGAAGCGGAGGTTGAAGCCGAAGTTGAAGAAGAGCCAGACCCGAATGCGGTCGCGCAGGATGGGCAAGTGCCCACGGGCACATCGCCGGGCCGCTTCATTCCCCGCGAGCAGTTGTCCCAGGATCTCGGGGCCTCGTTCCCGGTAGACATCTGAACCACGTACTTAGAGCAGACCACCAACACAGCCAAGGGTTGAGCATGAAACAGAATTACCTCTCCGAAGTCATCTATCAGGTCTTTGCGCTCATCGTCTGCGTGATCGTGGTGCATACCGTCTATGTCGCCGTGATTCTGCCGAACGCGGACTTCATTATGCAGCAACAGGAGGCCATGCAGGCCACGGACAGCAGTTATGTGGCCGAGCGCTCCCTGTATGTGATCCTGAAGGACATGGAACAGGAGACCTGCATCATCCTGTTGTTCTGGGCGCTGGCGATCATCGGCATGAAGACACGCCGCGTGCTGCAGGAGCGGGCGCTGTTGGACCGCGAGTTGCTGCAGGTGTCCGAAGGCACCAGCATCCTGCCCGAGGATGCGCGGCAGTATGCCCGCCCGGTGCAGGCGCTGCCCGACGAGGAACGCAGCTTCCTTCTGCCACGTGCAGTGCTGGCGGGGCTGCACCGGTTCGGCAGCACGCGCAGCATTCAGGACGTCTCCACCACCGTCAAGGATATCTGCACCGGGGAGTCCGACCGGATGGAGAGTGAGCTGAGCATCATCCGCTATATCGCCTGGGCTATCCCTTCCATCGGCTTCATCGGCACAGTGCGCGGCATCGGCGCGGCCCTGAGTCAGGCCCATCAGGCCGTCACCGGCGATATCATGGCCGTCACCATCAGCCTGGGCGTGGCCTTCAACTCTACCTTCGTAGCGCTGGTGACCAGCATGCTGCTGATGTTCCTGCTGCACCAGTTACTGCTGCTGCAGGACCGGCTGGTGCTCGACACCCAGACCTATTGCGATGACCACATGCTGCGTTACCTGCAAGTTCCGGACAAGGACACACTGGCATGACACTGCGCGTCCTCGAATTCAATGATGTCGGCCTTCGCGTCAGTGACGACAGCGGCGTGTTGCTCAGCAGTCCGGGCTATGCGCTGGTCGATGGCAAGCGTATCGAGTTCGGCGAGAGCGCCAGAAAGGAAAGCAGGCTGAATCCGCTCAACTGCTATAACCAGTTCTGGCACAAGCTCAACCTCGATCCTCTCTCTCGCCCGGCGGCCCATTACCGGCACAATGCCGACATCGCGTTCTCGCACCTGCAGAATCTCGCGGAAGCCAGCGGTCTGCAAGGCGACGTGCTGCTGGCCGTGCCCGGCAGCTTCTCGCGGCAGCAGCTGGCGATTCTGCTGGGGCTCATCAAGCAGTGTTCGTTCCGTGCCGTCGGCATCGTCGACGCGGGCCTGGCGGCGGCCATCGACCAGACTCACAGCGACAGTGTGATCCATGCCGATCTGCAGCTGCATCAGGTGGTGCTGTCGAAGCTGACGCGACAGGGCGGTGAACTGGTGCGCGAGAGCGTGGTGCAGGTGCCCGGCACCGGCTGGGTCAACCTCTCCGACAGTCTGCTGCAGCTCATGAACGGCGCCTTCATCCAGCAGGCCCGTTTCAACCCGCAGCACAATGCCGAGTCCGAGCAGATGCTGCTCGACGGACTGCCGGGCTGGTTGCGCGACGACCCGTTGGCCGATCTCGGCGGGCAGGGTGGTGCGGCTCCGGGTGCCGATGACGAGGAGGCGCGCCGCAATCTGCTGGTCAGCCTGCGCCACAACAACAGCGTGCATCAGGCGCGGCTGCCGCGCAGCAGTCTGCACGCGCGCCTGCAGCCGTTCTATCAGAAGATTCAACAACAGCTGGCGCAGCTGGACCCGGAAGGGCAGAGCCGCCTGCTGGTCTCCGACCGGCTCCAGCATCTGCCGGGCTTCAATGAGGAATTTGGCCGCCAGGGTGGACGCGTCAGCATATTGGATGCCGATGCCATCGGCGCGGCCTGCCTGCGCTACCACGACGCCCTGCGCAGCGCGCCCGAGGCCGCCCACTTTGTCACGCGTCTGCGCAGGCTCGGTGCCCATGACACGGCAACCCACAGCCACGCTGCACCCACACCGCAGCCGACCCATGTGCTGGTCGGCCACAACGCCCGTCCGTTGATCGATGGCCTCCCACTGGAACGCCTGCTGCCGGGTGCAGCGGGCCAAGTCATCAATGGAGAGATCACCGGCGATGGGGAACATCATTTCCTGCGCAATGCCGACGGCAGCGTGCTGATCAACGGCGTCGCCGTGCAACCACTGCAGCGGCTGCAGCTCGGGGATCGCCTTCAACTGGCCGATGGCAGTCAGCGCATCGAACTGATCCGGGTGCAGCATGGCGTCGAATAGGAAGACCCAGCGACGCGCGTTGAGCCCCATGAGCCTGTCGTTTCTGGACGTCATGTCCTGCGGCTTCGGCGCCGTCGTGCTCATCTTCCTGATTCTCGACCACAAAATTTCCGAGCAACAGCAGAGCGTCACCACCGACCCCAATCTGGTGGCCGAGGTCAGGCTTCTTGAGGAGGAGATTCTTGAGGGACAGCAGAATCTGGTGCGCGCCCGCAATACGCTCGACGACGTCAGCCTGGAAGTGGTGACGGCGCAGGGGCTGGCCGAGCGCATCCAGCAGGAGATCACCAGCTTTCTCGATCAGCTCGCGGATCTTGAGAACAACACGCTGGCCAGCGACGAGAGCCTCGAACAATTGCGCGCCGACATCCGTTCGCTTGAAGAAGAGCTGCAGCGCCTGCAGGCCAGCGCCATTGAGGAAACCGGCACCAATGCCCGCGCCTTCGTCGGCGACGGCGACAGGCAATATCTCACTGGCATGTTTCTGGGCGGCAATCGCGTGCTGATTCTGGTCGACACCTCCGCCAGCATGCTGGACGAGACGCTGGTCAACATCATCCGTACGCGCAACATGTCCGAGGAAAGCCGCCGTGGCGCGGAGAAATGGCAGCGGGCCGTGCGCACGGTGGAGTGGATCGGCAGCCAGCTGCCCGTGGCCAGCCAGTATCAGATCTACGGTTTCAGCAATGAATACAAGTCGGCGCTGGCCGGCACCGAGGGCACCTGGCTCGAAGTCGCGGACCGCGACGAACTCAACCGCAGCATCGAAGGGGTCAAAGATTTTCTTCCGGAGCAGGGCACCAATCTCGCCAATGTCTTCCTGGCCGCCGCCCAGCTGTCACCGCCGCCGGACAACATTTATCTGATCACCGACGGGCTTCCGACCCTCTCCAATGACCAGTCGTCGGAGACGCTGATCACGCCCGCCAAAAGGCTTGAACTTTTCGAGGAGGCGGTAGAGTATCTTCCTCAACGCACCCCGGTGAACATCATCCTTCTGCCCCTTGAGGGCGACCCCAGTGCCACGGCGGCATACTGGCAGTTGGCACAGATCACCAGGGGCTCGTTCCTGAGTCCAGCGCGAGACTGGCCATAATGCGTAGACGAACAGACGATTCAGCAGAATCCTCCGCCATGTCGTTTCTCGACGTGATCTCCTGTGGTTTCGGGGCCATGATCCTGTTGCTGTTGATTACCGATGCCTCGCCAACTGTCACCGTGGAATCCTCCGTCGTGCAGCAGGAGTTGCCGATCACCGACCTGCAGCAGCAACTCTTCCAGATTCGTGGCGAGACCCAGGTGGTCAATCGCGATCTCAACGCCAAGCGTGAACAGCTCTCCGCGTTTCAGGATCGCATCGCTAATCTGCGTCGCGAACTCTCCGCCATTCAGGGGCAGTTCAACTCCTCCGACAGCATCGCCGAGGAGCGCATTCAGGAGGCCGAGCAGCTGGCCTCCGCCAAGCAGTCTCTGACCGACGAGATGCAACGCCTTCTGGGCGTGGACACTACCCGCAAGAACAATCTGGTGGGCGGTATTCCGGTGGACAGCGAGTACATCATCTTCGTGATCGACACCTCGGGGAGTATGTTTCAGAACGCCTGGCCCAAGCTGCTGGATGTCGTCGTCGATACGCTGGACGTCTACCCGGGAGTGAAGGGCATCCAGATCATGAATGACATGGGCGACTACATGTTCGATTCGTTCCGAGGGCAGTGGATTCCCGACACGCCCGCGCGCCGCCAGACCATCATCAGCACGTTGCGCAACTGGAGCCCGTTCAGCAACAGCAGCCCGGTGGAAGGCGTGACGGCGGCGATCAACACCTATTACGCCCCGGACAAGAAGATCAGCATTTATGTGATGGGTGACGACTTCCAGCCCGGCGGCTCCATCACCAATGTGATCGAGACCATCGATCGTCTCAATGCCAAGGATGAGAATGGCAACCCGATGGTGCGCATACATGGTGTCGGTTTCCCGGTCATCTTCGCACTGGAGCCGCGCTATCATCAGAGCGCGTATCGTTATGCCAACCTGATGCGCGAGTTGACCCAGCGCAACGGTGGCACCTTTGTGGGATTGAACAGTTTCGAGTGAGCTAAAAGAGAGCGAGCTAAAAGAGAGAGCTAAAACAATAACAAAAGCAGCAGCTGGAAACCTGATAGGATCGGTTGCTACAGATCATCGGAGAAACGCAGTGAGTGTTCTGAACAGCCTGAAGAAACTTGGTCCCTTGTGCGTGGCGCTGCTGCTCAGTGCCTGCGGTGCCAATTCGGTGGTGGTGGAGGGGAGTTACCCTTCACCCAACGTGCGCCCGATTCCGCTGACGCTGGGCGTCTTTTTCGATGCCGACCTGCAGAACTTCAGTTACACCGAATACACCGAGACCGGCAAGGAAGAATATGTCGTGGCGAGCGGTCAGACGCATATGCAACTGTTCAATTCCGTGCTGCCCTCCATGTTTGCCAATGTCGTGGTGCTCGACAGTCTTGAGGCCGCGCCTGGTGCGCAGGTCGACGTGGTATTCGCGCCGAGCATTGAAGAGTTTCAGCTGGCACTTCCGCAGAAGACCCGGCTGGACGCCTACGAGGTGTGGGTGAAGTACAACATGCGCCTGCTGGCTCCTGATGGCGCCTATATTGCCGATTGGGTCGTCACCTCCTATGGCAAGACGCCCACCGAATCGCTGCGCTCGGTAGAGGCCGGGATCAATGACGCGACGGTCGGCGCCTTGCGCGACCTGGCGTCGAATTTTACGCTCACCTTCAGGTCTGTGCCGGAAGTGAGTGAGTGGCTGGAGACCAAAGGGGCTGGTAACTGAGCTATTGTAAGTGAAGCGTCTTAACTGAAGTGCCTTAACTGAAGTGCATGCAGAGGCTGGATATGATGTCCGCGAGTCTTGCCAGAATAATAACAACCAAGACAGATCTGTTTCGTCAGTGCTGCCTGCCGCTGCTTTTGCTGGTGCTATCACTGTTCCTGTCGGCCTGCACCACCACCACGGTGGACGAGTTCCGGCAGGGCGAGACGGGCATCGAGGCGCATCAGTCCATTGTCATTCTCGGTCGGCGGCAGGGCAGCACTTATGAGACGCGAGAGGAGTTTGTCACCTGCGTTGGTGAGCGTGTGGCACGTGGCACAGAGGCCATTCGTGTGATTCCCGAGAAAGAATTCATCGACTCGCTGTTCCCTTGGTTCGAACCGCGCACAGCACCACTGCGCACCAGTGATTTGCAGGTGCTGATGGAGGAGCCGCTGGTGGCGCAAAAGATCACCGAGTATGGCATTCGCTACATCGTCTGGGTGGACGGGCAGACCGAGACCAGCAATCGCATGGGCTCCATCTCCTGCGCCGTGGGCCCGGGCGGCGGCGGCTGCTTCGGCTTCGGATCGTGGGAAGACGATTCGAATTTTGATGCGCGAGTCTGGGACGTGTCGTCCTTCGCGTCCGTGGGCACCATCAGCACCGATTCCACGGGACAATCCTATGTGCCAGCTGTCGTGGTGCCCATTCCGTTGATTGCCCGTGTCGAGGCGAACGCCTGCAGCAGTCTGGCCGCGCAGCTGCAGCAGTTCGTCAATGGCGGCTGACAGATGAGAATTATGAATCACACTCCACAACGAATCGCCCTCGTCGGCCTGCTGCTGACGGGCTCGCTCCTGCTCACCTCCTGCGCCGTGAATCCTGCCACGGGGCAGGGCAATATCGTGATGATGTCCGAGAAGCGCGAGCTGGAGATCGGCAAGGAAGAGCATGACAAGGTCATGCAGAGCAGCGCCGTCATGACCGACGAAGAGCTCACCAGCTATGTCAACGAAGTCGGCCAGCGTCTCGCCGCCGTCAGCCATCGCAGCGATCTCACCTATACCTTCACCGTCATCGACAGCCCCGAGATCAACGCCTTCGCGCTGCCCGGTGGTTATGTCTACGTCAACCGTGGCCTGCTCGCCTACCTGAACACAGAGGCCGAACTCGCCGCCGTGCTCGGCCATGAGATTGGCCATATCACCGCCCGACATGCCGTGCAGCAGCAGTCCAGCGGCAAACTGGCCAGCATCGCTGCTGGCGTGGGCGGCATCGTCGCCGCCGTGGCGACAGGCAGTGGCTACATCGGCTCGCAGATCATGGACGTGGGTTCGCTGTGGGCGCAGGCCGGGCTGAGTGGCTTCGGCCGCGAGCACGAGCTGGAGGCCGATAGCCTCGGCGCGGAATATCTGCTCAAGGCAGGATATGACCCGCAGGCCGTGATCAGCGTCGTCACCGTGCTCAAGAATCAGGAAGATTTCAACACCAAGGTCGCCAACCAGCAGCCGAGCTACCACGGCCTGTTCGCCACGCACCCGCGCAACGACACCCGCCTGCAGGAAGCCGTGGCCAGCGTCGGTGCGCTCCCGACCACCGAGGCCACGCTGGTCGACAATCAGAAATTCCGCGAGAAGATGGATGGCCTCATCGTCGGCGAGAGCCAGGCGCTCACCGGCAGCGAGGCCCGCAACCGCTACTATCAGGAGCTGCTCGGCTACACGATGGTGTTCCCCGACGGCTGGACCATCGCGGAAACTCCCACCACCGTCTCTGCCGCTGGCGCCGAAGGTGACGCCGGGCTGCGTGTGGAAGTGCAGCGTATGCAGGAGAGCATCGAACCGCGCCTGTTCATCCGCGACAAGCTCGGCATCGCCAACCTGCAGAAGACCGAGGACCTCAGCCAGTTCCGCCTGATCGGCTACACGGGCGTCGCGAACACCAACGGCACGGCGCAGCGCGTCGCGGTCATCTACATGGGCCCGCGTGTCTTCATCTTCACCGGCGACATCAAGGACGCCACGAAACAGGACGAGCTGGACGAACAGCTGCTGGCGTCCATCCGCACCTTCCGCGCCATCCAGAACAACGAGCGCTTCGCTGGCAACGAAAGCAAAATCCGCTACGTACAGGTCGGCGAGGACTTCAGCTTCCCCGCGCTGGCGCGCATGAGCCCGATCGCCAACTACCCCGAAGAAACCCTGCGCCTGCTCAACGGCTACTACCCCACCGGCGACCCCAAGCCGGGCGAGTGGATCAAGATCGTCGAATAACCTGATGATAGAGCAGTCCAATTTGAGCGACAGCGAATCCTTTGCGGTGATAATGGCCACGAGAATTCCATTCGTGAAAGTTGGCGAAGAGGAGCGGGAAATTCCGTTGGAGAATTACATACGCATAAGGCATCGGATGGGCAGTGTTACGCTTAGAGAGAATTGATTTTCTGTTGAGTGAAAGACGGCTTGGCAAATCAATTGCCCTCCCGTCTCGTTTCGATTATCAGCTCCACAAGTCTGGATGCTGGCTCACCCTGCCAAGCGTCGAACAACTCGAAATAGCCCACTGGCCATTGATTCTGTAAACCAACTTCACGTTTGACCAGTTCGGCCAGATATTTGGACAGCGGCAAATTGGCCTGGCTGGCCTTCATTCGTATTTGCGCTTCCACGTTGTCAGGCACATAAAAATGCAGCGTTGACATGGATTATTTCCCCACAGTAAGGCCTTTTGTGCTGAAAGTAGGCGCGACCTAAATATCTGTCAAGGACACTAGTGTCCGGATAATAGTTGAACAAATTCAACTGGTTGCTGTTGCCATCGTGTTCGGCTCTGTCGCCAACGTCTAAAAATGCCTTGTTTAATGATCAAGGGGACGGAACTCCTGGGTACCACCGTCCCGCACTGAACCCCAGCATCCGCCCACGCAACATCGCCCCTACCGCCAGATCATAATCCATCTTCTCGCCCTCCCAGCGTGTTACCGCCGTGCGGGAGTCAATCACCAGACCAATTCCGTCATGTTCTTTTTCAATAGCCAGTGTTTCACTCGCCATGTCCTCAGCCGCTGCAAATTGCGGAACAAGGACTGCGGGCAGCGCGCCACCAGCCGGGGTTAAAAACTCGAACCGCTGCTCACCCCGTTTCACAATTTCGTAACCCTCCTGATGCAACAGCCGATGGTGATGTCGACACAGAAGCACGAGATTGTCGAGCCTCGTCTCGCCGCCATCGCACCAGTGCTGCACATGGTGTGCATCCACGTAGCGGGATTCACAACAGCCTGGAAAGCGGCAACCGTGATCTCGAATCTGCAGCGCGCGTCGAATTGAGGGAGGAATGGCGCGGGTCTTGCGGCCGACATTCAACACATTCCCGCTGGCATCTTCCAGCACTGGGACCAATGAAGCGTCGCAGCACAGACGTCTGGCGGTGGCTGGTGACAGCGGCAAGTGATGAGCGCCGCTCTCAATTGAGCAATGTTGTTCACTGCCACGTTCGATGTGAACCACGACCTGATATTTGTCGGCGGA
>JAURWS010000042.1 GCA_030654835.1 Gammaproteobacteria bacterium
TTTCCGGCGTCGCGGAACGGGTCATAGCGCGCACTTTGGAGTAGCTGATCGTGCCGCAGCGGAACGCCTCGTCGATGGCGGGCAGTGTCGACAAACTCTTCGCGACGCGCACTTTTTCACGCGCAGCGCCAAGATCAATGCCGCAGTGGTAATTCAGCCAGTGCGCTGGCGATTTGATGCCGTGGCCCTCCCATGCGTCGCGTTCGATGAGCGCAGCGAGCAGTGTCAGGAAGCGATGTTGGGCGGCGTTGATGTGCCCGGCGAGACGGGTAATTTCGTCGCTGAGCGCGGCATTGTCCGCAGGGATGAGAGCGAGAGAAGAGAGCTGTGACATGAGACGATTCCTCCTTGGAAAGGCCGCAAACGGATGGCTTTAAACCACTGTTTATATGTACATATTATAGCCCTATCTCCATGATTTCGCTGCCAAATATCCACCTATATTTTCACGGATAAATATTAATCCAGCGTAACCACCATCCACAATTCTGGCCAGAGCACTCTCAATCTGCAGATCATAAAAAGTGCTGCGTTCAAAAATGTCAGTGATGAGAGATTGGTGCTCATCGCCCGCTGCCACGGCGCGCAATGCGTTGACGAGTGCGTTCAATTTAACCGGACACTACTGAAGTGACACAACCACCAACGAATCCCTGGACACCACGCCGGGGCTTTAATGTGATGAGAAACTACGCGATGGGAATGGTCTCTCGATAAAACTTAAATTTTACTCTGACCCCAATTATTCCGTAAATCTCGACAGCGAGCGGTACAGCCAAATGCCACCACTGAAATAGCTTGATCGTCCGTTTAAAACGACTCATCCTCCACGAGGCACAAAACAACAACCAAAAAAAGAGGCACTGAATGACTCGACCAATTCTTGAAGAACGCAGGATTCATCCAGCGATAAGACAAACAATCGCAGACAATAACATCGACATTATTCACCAGGTGGAAGCTGCCATTGCCAGCAATGACATTGTGATTGTTGGCATGGCCCAGAATCCCGTCCCCAAGAAAGCCAGGAAACTACTCGACGGACTCGGCATTGAGTACTGCTATTTGGAATATGGGAGCTATTTCAGTCTCTGGCGTCGCCGCAATGCCTTAAAAATTTGGAGTGGCTGGCCCTCGTTTCCGATGATTTTCGTCAAAGGTACGCTAATTGGGGGCGCGGACGACTTGCAAGCTTTAGTGGATAAAGCAGAACTCATGGAGATGCTCAAGTAGAGACGGAAGGTTTCCGATCAAAGCGCAAAAGCAAGGCCGGGAAGAAGGTGAGATCGAGCACGAGAGCGATCACTACGATCGGCACCAGCAGCGTGGCCGCCTGCTGAAAATATAGAGTGCTGGCGCCGATCAGCACGCAGGTGCCCAAGGCCAGCACAGCGGTTGTGATGATCATGGCCGGCCCCGCTTTATCCAGGGCTCGGTCGATCGCTGCCGCCGGCATCAGCCCGGCCGCGCGGTTAGTCTGATAGGTGCTGAGCACGTGCACAGTGTCATCCACCACCAAACCGATACTGATGCTGAACAGCATCATCACGAAGGGGTCTATACGCCCTACCAGCAGCCCCCACGCACCAAACACCAACACGGCGGGCAGAAGATTCGGCAGCATGCTCAGAAGCCCATAATAGACGCTGCGCATCCCGATAATCACGGTGAGCGTAATCATCAGCAAGCTGAAGGCATAGCCCTGCAATAATTCCACTGTCACGGCATTATCCATGCGCGCAAACAACAGAGTGCTGCTGCCATGCAGGAGTTTTGCCCCAGGCATTTGCCTTGTGAACTCCTGATCGATCTGCTCGCTTAGCTCGAGTAGCGCCTGATTGCTCTGTGTGTTCGTCGACACGAATACACGTACCAGGCTGAAATCCTCATTCGCCAGCGTATCGAGCTGGAAATCTCTTGCTTGTGCCACGCTGTAATTGAACAGGGCATCTTCCACCTCGGCCAAGGTCTCTGGTATGAGGTAGAAGGCTGCATCGTTCTCGTTCATGACTTGATTGACGGTCTTCACAACTTCAACTAGGCTGGCCACTCCAAGCACCTGCTCCTGCTCACGCAGCCACTGCGCGAAGCCATCCAATTGCTGCAAAAAATCCGGCTCGATGCTGCCAAAAGGGGTGGCTAACTCGATGCCGTAACTGAGCTGTGCTCCTCTGTCCATGCGCTCACTCACCACCGCGTAATAGTCGTGCAGAGGAGAGTCCTCGCTGATGAAGGACGCACGGTCGAAGTCAGTGCTATTGAGAAAACTGAGGCCCAGAGACAACGCACCGAGCGTAGCGAACAGCAACAGGAGCACCGAGCCATGTTTCGCCACCAGTGACTTCGCGATGCGGATACTGGCATTGATGATAGCCACGCCGCCATTCGGGCCGAGCTTGCCCAAGAGAGTTGCGGGCAGCAGCAACACGAGGGCTGGCAGTACGCACAAGGTGAGGAAATAGGCGAAAGCAACCCCAATAGCAACGACGGTGCCGAAGGAACTGATGGCGGGTGAGGACGCGAGGTTGAGGCTGGCGAAACCAATCAGTGTGGTGATTGTCGCGAGGCTGATCGGTCGAAGATTGAACTGCAGGCTCTGCAACATTGCCGCTGAGGGGGCTAAGCCCTGCTGCAATGATTGCCGGAAAATCGAGATAATGTGCACGCTATCGGCCACGGCAATCGTGACAACCACCAGCGGCGCCATTACCGAGATTGTATTGAAGTCTTGCCCTGCCCAGGTGAGCGCGCCGATGGTCATCAGCACGGTGAGTAACGCAACGCCGAGTATGCAGCAGCCGAGCGCTAGAGATCGAAAGCTGAAGCAGATAATGGCAGTGCACAGCAGCAAGACCAGTGGCAGCAGGAAGCTCAAGTCGCTGATCATGGCATCACGATTCGACTGCTCATAGTGCGCCTCGCTACTGACGTAAAACTGCACGCCAGGGTGGCGCTCGTGCAGACTCTGGATGAGCACATTGCTGGCCTCCACAATCTCCCGGCTCTGCTGGGAGTTAATACTCGTCACCCGCAGGCGCACATTCGCAAGCGTGAGATCGAAAGCTGGGGCGACATAGCCGGCACTCAGGAATGGGTCCGCCAGCACACGCTGCCTGGCATCAAGAAGATCCTGCTCGGTAAACTGAGTCCGCTCCGTCACAGTGCGTTGAAACAGGCTTTGATCTCCGAAAGGTGACTGCCATTCCAGCAGGGAGTTCAGCGAAATTGCCAACGGAATGCTGCGGAACTCTCGATTTAGATCGGCCAGTGCCAACAAGGTTTCGCGCTCGAATACGTTCTTGGAATCCGGCAGCAAGGCAAAACTGATCTCGACTGGCGCCGGAAAGGATTCTGCCATGTGGTTGCGTTGTTGCAGATAGGGGTCGCTCTTGGTGAGCAGCACGCCTAGCGAGGTGTCGAAGCCGGCGCGAGGGATGGCCAGGCCCAGCAAGACGGTAAGCACGAGGCTCAATGCCAATAAACCACCGCGCCTGTGAATCAAGAATGTCACTGCTGCCAGCATTGCTATGCGTACTCACTCACTTGGGGATAAAGCGAGTTGAAGCATAGAATTTACTCGCCTGGATTGAAAGAAAAAATCAAGACGTGGATTCAACTCCGAAGTGCCTAACGATTCAGGCCGATAAGGCCGCCATTAATATCCATGTAATACACTCCAGGTACCCGCAGCTAGAACGCCGGAGGATGACAAAGGAAATACTGCTATCAATTCTTACCTTTTGAGTAAAGGTTGACTTTCAGCTAGACTCATATATGAAATGTTATTCATTAAAATATAAAGGAATGAAGATATGGCAATAATAAATAAGTTATTTCTGGCGCTATTTAGCGCCGCTGCAATCTTTGCGTCTGGTTTATCAACTGCTCAAACTGTTTTGACCTACACAAGCGACAATAGCGTTGATACATGGGATCCGATTTTCCCAGCTTCTGCTTACACTAGCTGGGAAGCCACTGCCTGCACGACAGTGCCATTAGTTGGGCTGAATGCCAACTGGGTTAACCCGCATAAGGCTAGCCAATTCAGCACAAGTGCTCACCCATGGCAAGGTTCCCAGACTTTCTCGGCACCTTGGATAAACGCATGGACCAATATCAACTCTCAGGGGCCAAGTGGGCATAGCTGGACGAAATACTCTACTGAAGTTACCGGTACAGGGAGTTTCGTACTCAACCTTCTTGCTGACAATTGTTCGTGGATTTATTTGGATGGCACTCTCGTAGGCTATCAGGGTCCTTCCCAAATTAACCCAGCACCAAGCTACCCCGTCGCTATGAACGGAACGCACAAGCTTGAGTTTGTCATTTTCGATGGCGGCGGCCTCGCAGGTGGTATGTACCGTCTCGAAACTAATACCGGCACGGTATTCGCAGACACAGATGGAGATGGCCTAACTGACCCAGTGGAAGTCCTTTACAGCACCGACCCTCTTAACCCAGACACAGACGGCGATGGCGTAAGTGACGGAGACGAAGTCGCGCAAGGTAGTGACCCTGCGGTTTTCACTGTCTTTGATTCTGATGACGATGGCATCACCGACAACAATGACGCCTGCGTAAACTCTATACTCTCCGCTACAGTCTCTATTAACGATGTTGATTCCGGCGTTGCTAATACTACCAACGCAATGGGCTGCAACATTGCGGACCTGCTTGATAGTGCTTGCTCTGGTGAGTTCAAGAACCACGGCCAATTTGTAAGCTGCGTAGCACACGCTGCTACCGAATTACGTAAAGCTGGAATTATCACCAACAAAGAACGCTCCGCAATAGTGAAAGCGGCAGAGAAATCCGAGAAATCTGGCAAGTCCGAGAAATCCAGCAAGTCCGAGAAATCTGATAAAGCCGAGAAATCTAGTAAGTCCAAGTAAGGCGCTACACCTGCAGTATAGGTTGAATTTCTGGTGTGCAAATCGATTCCTGACTCAGGTTTCAAGTGTACATCAGAGATTTGAAGCGCTGGATGCAGGGGATAGTTTAGTCAACTGGTTTAGGTGCTGACTAAGCTGTCCCCGTTTCAATTGTTGGGATCAGACTAAAATACAAATCTCACACCTTGCCAGCCCCTCAATTCTTCGTATCACTCACAATATAACCATCCACCAGATGGATGCTGCGATCACACATCGGCGCCAGGCCAAGGTTCCAACGCTCACTGCGCTCGAACATCCAGCGATAGGTCAGCCGGCAGGTATTGAATTCATAGCGGCCACGGGTGGGCGTCGCGAGCGTCAACCGCAGTGCGTGGCGCTCATTGAAATCATAGCGTGCAGCCAGCCTTGCATACGGAAGCGGGCCGTCTCCGGTGATATCCAGCAGGTCAAAGCGGGTACCGGACCGGTCTCCAGCTCCAATCGAGAGCAATACAGAACGGGTGGGGAGCAGCAAGAACAATGCTTTCATGGCGGCCTTGTGAGACAAGAGTTGAGGTAGCCACTATACCGTAGCGCCCCAAATTCTTTCACCACCTTGTGAGAATGGCAGATGAGTGGTGTCCGCGCCGACTGTAAAGTCAGCTCTGATATTGATCGATATCAACAAAATAACGTTCGCCTTTGCCAGGCCACCATACCGCCCCTACTTCTCTTGATTTGAATCAATATAGGCCGTGCGCGGCCAACTAGACTCCTCACTGTAGAAATACAAACCGACCACAAAAGGCCGCTTATAGGGTGGCGCCGTAATTGGGTCATCTATTTCGAACTGGAGAAAATCATGAAAAAAAATAGAGTAATCGGGCTGTTGTCGGCAATGGCTATGGTACCCACGCTCGCTGGCGCCGCCGAGCAGACGGACGGGCACCCCACTTATGCAAAGGAAGTTTCAAGAATTATTCAGGACAACTGCCAGATCTGCCATCAACCAGGGCAGATTGGTCCCATGTCCTTTACCTCTTATGAAGAAGTCCGTCCCTGGGCGCCACTCATTCAGCTGAGAGTGAGCCAGCGCGAGATGCCGCCGTATCAATACGACAACCATGTAGGCGTTCAAGAGTTAAAAAATGACTGGCGACTGTCTGATGCAGACATCAAGACCATCGTTGACTGGGTAGACGCGGGCTCGCCACTGGGCAACCCTGAAGACCTGCCACCAGCCCGTGAGTATCCTGTCGTTGGAGAGTGGCGTCTGGCCGCCGAGTTAGGCCCACCAGATCACGTGATCAAGTCCACACCTTGGGACGTACCGGCAAATGGTCAGGATTTGTGGTGGGAGCCTGAGGTCGATACAGGCATCACCGAGACTCGCTGCATCAAAGCCGTCGAGACGCTGCCTTCGGCCGCCGCCCATGGTTCAACGCACCATGCGAATTCACAATTCCTGGTTCAGGATGAGAAAGGTGAGTGGGTCACTTACGGCCGCCTGTCCGAGTTTGCCTACGGAAAACTAGGTGAAAAAACCCCTGAAGGTGCCTGTCGTACCGCGCCTGCCAACTCCAAAGTGGAATGGAGCATTCACTATTATCCTGATGGCAACTTTGTAAAGGATGATCAGGTGTCTGTTGGTATCTGGTACTACGACGAAGAAGATAATTTCGATGAGAAGACAGCCTATCGTCAGGATCTGCGCCTGTACAACCTGGAGAGCGGCGGTGATTACCTCATCCCACCTCACGGCACGTTGATGACTCAGGGATTCCATTCCTTCGATCATCCAGTGCGTATCGATAGCTGGCAGCCTCACCTGCACCTGCGCGGTGTCGCGATGTCCATGGAGGTTTTCGACCCGGCAACTGGCAAACGCGAAACGCTCAGTCAAGCATCGAACTGGAATGCAGGCTGGAATCACAGCCACACTTATGAAGATGGTTTCCAGCCGCTGATTCCCGCCGGCTCCATGATAATTTTGACCTCTTGGTATGACAATACCGCAAACAACCCACGCAATCCTGACCCGGATCAGTGGGTCGGTGCAGGCCAAAGAACAACTGACGAAATGTCTCATGCCTGGATTGCAGTGACTCACCTGGACGACGAAGGCTACCAGAAACTGGTTACTGAGCGTGAAGCGCGCGATCGAAATACTGTTGTTTCAACTGGAGGTGCACAATGAGCAATTTCAAACATCTGAAAAGCGGGATGATTGCGGCTGCACTGGTAGGGTTGGGTGTAGCGTCTCCCCTCCATGCGCAACTTCCTGATCACTTGCGTTCATACCAATTATCCGCACCCAGGGCATCAGGCGATGTTGTTGGCCCCATGTTCAATGGCTGGATCAAGAACAAGGATGGCTCAGTCACGATGATCTTTGGTTTTGTAAACCGAAATCAGGAAGAGATTGTTGATGTCCCACTCGGTCCGGACAATCACATCGAGCCAGCACAGTTTGATGGCGTGCAGCCCACCCATTTCCCTGTGTATAGCCGTGGTGGCTTCGTCGGTCTGCAGGAGCGCGGAATATTCGCCGTAACGGTACCTGCGGAAATGGCCGAAACCGAAGTCGTGTGGACTCTGAGCCATGCAGGACACAGCTACTCAGTCCCTGGGCGCGCTACCTCGGCAGCGTACGAAATGAGTAGCGATCCAGCCGCGATGGGGTCGTTGAATCCGGCGATCCGCTTCGACAGGAACGGTGAAGAATCCACGGACAGAGAAGGCATTTACGCGCCACTGGTCAACGCCAAGGCAGGCACCCCAGTCACCTTGACCGCCTCCGCTCAGGATCGTGGTGATCGTCGAGGCTATGATGTGGAAACTCCATTCTTCCCGTTAGGCACAGAATGGATTATGCATCAGGGACCTGTTGGCGCGACTGCCGTATTCGATAACCCAAAAGTCACGGGCGAGGATCGCGGTGAAGCTGATCAACAAAGCGCGACTGGCAGCGGGGACTGGACCGAGACCACGACGAACGTCACGTTCTCAGAACCGGGCGACTATGTCATTCGGCTGCGCGTCGACAACTTCACAGCACCAGACAGTCAGTTCGACAATCAGTGCTGCTGGTCCAACGCGTACGTGCCTGTGAAAGTCAGTAACTAGAACCTTCACGATGCACAGACAAAAGCCCTGGGTCAGCAGCATGACTCGGGGCTTTTGTCATTTTTGTGCTTGATAGTGTGCACCAGGGGGAGAAGGCAAATGACAAACTACCAACAAGGCAGGATCAAGCCAGGGAAAAAACTACTCACCACAGTTGCATGCACTGCAATTGTCAGCCTCGTCTCACAAGCAGCCTTTGCACAGGCGGGTGACAAGATTCGAATGGAATATCCCCAACTCGCCGATCTGTTCAATGCCTTTGATATAACTCAGGCAAATACCTTTGAAGCCATCACCACAATCAATGCCCAGCCAGCGTCTGCAGCTGCGCGTGAGGGGCTGCGCGAACACCTGGAAATGATAAAGACAATGACCTGGAGTGAAATGATGGCCAGTGGGACCATGAATCACGGCGGCATGGCCATGAATCCAGATTTGGAAGTGGAAGCACGTATCAATTTGTTGGCGGTGATGCGCGCCACGCATACGGATGAAGAAGCGAGCAAAGCGTATGCCGACAACACTGCTATCAATCGTCATACTTCCGAGATATTGAGTCGTGGTCGAGATTTTGAAAACACGTTGTTTGAAATTTTCCTGGACGACAGTATCAGTGACAAGCCTGCGGCCGTGAACGCCGCAATCACTGATTACCTCAGCGAGGATCGCCATTCAGTTTCAACCTTCCCAAAGGAAAGTAAATTTCTGGTTGAGCATGACCAGGCAACGGGATTCAAGACTGCCTTCCCGCGCCTGAGTGGTTTGATGTGGACCCAGCAATGGTTACAGTTAGCTTCTCTCGAAGCCATAATTCTGGAAACTCTGGACAAACAATTTACCCACAGTGTGGATACCGCGCTGGAACGCTTCTGGGGCAAGATTGGCACTGACGGTGGTATGAGCGTGTTCCCTCCTCCCAGCGAATTACCAATGGCACCAGCGATCGCCCCTGACCTGTATACCCAATCGCCAGAAGCGGCCATCATTCTGGACAACCTGAACATTCTGGAAACCGTGGTGGCCGATATCCTGTCCTACCCGAACGAGGAGGATCGTGAAGCCAAGATGGATGCCGCCGTTGCCCTGTTTACCAACAAGGAAGCAGATAACTCACAGCCAGCGGAATATTTACTCTTTGCCCTGCGAGGCGGTATTTATGATCAGGGCGGCCCTGCCATCGGCGAACTGACGCGATCCGAGCGTAATCGCTCACGCGACGCCATGGGCATGCAACAGGCCGCGATCAAGGGCCCTGGTCAATAATCGTCTACTGAGATTCGGGGCGCAGTAACAAAAAAGGGGCCCCCACCGGGAGCCCCTTTTTTGTTGTTACTACCACCCTCAGCGTCAAAATTCTCGCTGATCAGGCGGCATGACTATCCGCTGACTTAGAAGTCGTAAGTCAAACGCGCATAGAGCGAACGGCCCATCGGGTCCTGCAACTCGCCAATGACGCCAGCGAAGTCAGGAGTACGCTGAGCTTGTCGGTCGAAGATGTTGCGCGAACCAACGCTGACGCCCATCTCGCCACCGTACAGGCTGATGCCACGGTAGGTGTAGGCCAGGTCGAAGTCTGTCCAAGCCTTGATCTGACCACCGACAATCGACGGGTTCGGGTTGGTGCCCGCAAACTGCAGGATGGACGGAATGTAGTTCGTACCATCCCAATCCAGTGCGCTCACGTAGTGTACCGTGCCAGTGACTGCGTGGTTTGCCAGGGTCCAGCCCAGACGCAGGTTGGCCTTGATCTCTGGCACTGCTGGCGCTGTGGCCGTCAGCAGGTTGGTTTGTCCCAAACCTTCCTTTACCGCCGCGGTCGCGTTGTCCTGGTACTCGAACGAGTCCATCACCGTCGCCTGCAGGTTGATGCGGAAGGCACCCATATCGCCCATATCGAAGCGGTAGTTGCTCTGAATGTCATAGGCCGTGACCTTGACGCTCGTGGCGTTCACGCTGCCCGGAGTCGTAATCTGCAGAAGGCTGCCGAGGTCATCCGGGTCACGCAGGATGTCCGGGTTGCCCTTGCCGCTGGCCAGCCAGGCCGCCAGCTGCGCCCTCGTGGGCTGGTTGGCTGCACCGACACCGCTGCCAGCGAAGCCGGACCACGCCTTGAAGGCTGCGAATTCATTGTTCATGACCGTTTGGCCGGAGATACCGACGATACGGTTCTGGAAGTCGGTCTCGTTCCAGGTCAATGAGAAGTCGAAATCCCCGAACGCCAGATCCATGCCCAACTGCTTCGATGTGGAGTACTCGTTTTCCAGAGCCGGGTTACCGCCAGCACAAGCAGTGGTGAACGCAGAGAACGGGGTGAAGCGGTCAGACACCGTGGACAGACCACAGCTGACAGGGTTCAGCAGCTGAGTCAGTGACGGTGCAATGAACGCGTCGCCAGTAGTGGCCCGCAGAGTCAGCCACTCGGTTGTCGCCCAGGTGATGCCGAATTTCGGGTCCGTGGACTTTTGATCAGTGCTGAAGCTTTCATGACGCACGGCAGCTTCGATTTCCACCGTTTCCAGGACGGGAATCGCCAGCTCGACGAAGTAGGCATCTACGTCACGGGTGCCCGTCGTTATTTCTTCCGGGAACGGGCTGCCAATCCAGGTATCGCCACGCAATTCACTGGCGGAAGGCGTATTGGTGTACTTGTCGTTGCGCCATTGGTAACCCACGGCTGCGCCAATCACACCGCCCGGCAGTTCGAAGCCGCCCAGCGGAATCTCACCGTTCAGCACGATGTCCACGGTGTCCAGCCAGTCTTGTGACATTTCACGGTCACGGGCTGCAACGGCGTTCATCATGTCCTTGGTGTTGTTGGTGGACTGGTCCATCACGAAGAACGGGTTGTAGCAGGCGTCGCGGTCGCGACGAACGTCGCACTTGAGGCCCTGCTTCATGGCTTCGATGTCGTAGTTCTGGTTCGACATCGAACGCGATGTCTGCTCACTCTTGGCATAGGCTGCCATGCCTTCCCAGCCTTCCAGGAAGGGCACTTTGAAGTCGGCCTGGAGCAGCGCGCGGCTGTTGTGATTCGTGCTGCCGGACATGTTGTCGCCGTCAGAGGTATGGCCATCCGACATCGTGTGCGTCTTGTTGATCGGACGCAGCGAACGGGCGCGGACGTCTTCACGCAGCAGCACGCCATTGGCTGTGGTGCCGGAGACGAGGTAGTCCATCAGGCCGTCTTTGTTGATGTCCTGAGTGCCACGGTCGGGCAGGCCGTCGCGGTTGGCGTCGATGCCGTACAACTGCAGGCCGGCGGAGTTTTTCGCCAGGAACGGGTTGCCTGGCTGTTCACCACGAATCGAGGGCAGCTCGCCGATGCGCGAGTTGCCTGGGTTGGATGTGGAGGTGTAGGACATCTGGTACAGACGTGACGTGAAGTACTGCGCACGCAGGGTCAGGTCATCGCTCAGCTCCCAGGTGGCGTTGGCAAAGACCGAGCCGATATCCATGGGTTCACGGTAGCTGCGGGTATCGCCGTAGTCGACCCAGCAGTTATTGCCAACCTTCATGCCGAAGGGGTTGTTGCTTTCGCCCGCCTTCCAGAACTGGCGCTGTGATGCCGGGGCACAGTTCGGGTCGGCCTGTGGGCCGGTTTTTCCGGTGTACTGCCCAGCCGCGTCGCGTAATGGGACAGTGTAGTTGCCCGGAGCAAGGGAAGAGTAGTTCATGCCGGCCTGGGCCAGGTAGGGACGTTCGTCCCAGGCAAGACGGCTGTTGGTTTTGTACTGACCCGCCAGCACCACGTCGAGGCCGCCGATATCGCCGCCCCACATCATCTGCGCAGACTCTTCGTCGTAGTCGCCCTCGCCATCGCGCTCGCCATAGACTTCCATCTTCACGCCGTCATAAGAGGTGTAGGGAACGAAGTTGACCACGCCGGCCACCGCCTCGTTTCCGTACAGTGCTGCTGCGCCGTCCGCAACGATGTCGATGCGCTGGATGGCGATGGTGGGTACCATCGACTGGACGTTTTCGCTAGCTATGCGCTTGCCGTCCAGCAGGGTCAGCGTCGACCGTGGTCCGAGTCCACGCAGGTCAATGCTCTGGCTGCCCGAGCTGGTGCCCTGGATTGTGTTTGTGACAGAAGAAGAAGGACCACCCACGAACGACATGTTCTGGATAACCTCGCCAAGGTTCATAGTGCCTTGGTCGGCCAGGTCGTCAGCGTTCAGCTGGGTAATCTGGGAGGCTTGGGTGAAGCCTTCCGAGCGGCGGATATAGGAACCGGTAACAACGACTTCTTCCACCTCCGGTTCGGCCTGGGCCGGGGCCTGGGCAAAGCTTGCGTTGGACAGGGGAAGCAGTGAGAGGGAAACAGCTGTGCACAACAGCCGACGCTTGTGGGGAATATTGAATCGCATATATCACTCCTAGGTTATTTTTGTTTTCTAAGGCTTGCCGAGATAGTACGTATGGGCGAAGAGATTGGGTAAGAAAAACAGATGTCTCATTACCAAACGCCAAAGCCGGATCCAACTACATATATGGAACGGTTGGATACTGTCTCACCATGAAAGAAATTGCAATAGTTTGTAACTACTGCGCAGGGCTGCAGACCAATTCGACCTATCGATAACGGGAGTTATAAAAATCACTATATTGATTTTAAAAGAAAATTTCCCATCACCAGCCATTGTGACGGGGCAATCAGGACTGACAGACGTGGCATTATTGACTAAGTTCGTTGAGACGCCCTCTCAACATTTTCAATATCTCACCGAGCTCCTGAAAGTACTGATTCTTGCTCGAAATTTCGTTCATTATTGCGGTGAGTTGCTCGAATTCGGGCTGAAGCTCCTTGACTAATCCATCATTATTGATCAGTTCGTCGGTTCCCAATCTGTAATCATTGGCATTGGCACCGCGTCGTTTGGATACAAAATTTGGTTCGCAGCCAATCTGGGGAATATTCGATCCTGTCGGGGTGAATTTCTGACAAACGACATCAAACTCATCATTTTCATTGAGTGTATTGAACACACGGTAGAACTCGGTTTGGATTTTTTCAATTTCCGCGCGGAGTTGAGGCACGGTCAAATCCTCTATCACTACTTGCTCTTGCTCAGCGCCATTCACTATCGGAGGAGCTGAAAGCGCCGTTAATCCCAGCGCAACACACGCGCCAACAACCAGTCTTTGTATGTTCATGTGTTCTGTCCTCTTGGTGGGCCTGGGTCATTTCGAGTTTACCAAGAGCATCGCCGAAGCAGCCATTGGGATGTCTCGTTGCCATTATGAAGCTGGACTAAGTGTCAATTCAAATATATCTTCTGGCCATTCAGAAATGGCTCGATCCAAGTTCAACCGACACAAGGTACATCCTTTTGAAAATCACTCCCCAACCGCTTTTCCCCAGCCTTGTCTGGTCAACCTTGTTTGACGACCGCGCGATTTTGAACTCCAGGTTGCTGGACCTTGCCAATCGCATGCGCAGCAACGACCCCAGCGGCGTGGCAAATACCAATATAAAGGGCTGGCAAAGCCCCAACAATCTGCAGTATCTGCCGGAGTTCGCGGACATCAACCTTCGTATTCTGCAGGTGTGTCAACGTATCGGCGAATCCCTGCATTTCAAGTCAAATCTTACTTACGACCACCAGGCCTGGGTCAATATCAGCCCGCCAGGGGCTTCCAACAAGATCCACTTTCACGCCAACTGTCATTTCAGCGGCGTCTACTACATATGCTTGAAGGCGCCGGAATGCGGCAGCATTTTCTTTCGGGACCCGCGCATTGCGTCAAGGATGATGACTTACCCTGTCGACAAACCCACCGCCTTCACCGCCGAAGAGGTTCAGATGCATCCGGAAGAGGGGCGGATGTATGTGTTCCCTGGCTGGCTGGAACACGGGGTGGAGGAAAACATGAGTGATCAGGACAGGGTGAGCATCAGCTTCAATGTTCTGGCAATCCCAAACCGCTGAAGCACAAGCTGTTCAGCTGTTGCATCGCTCATGAGCAAATCATCAGCTGACTAGGAGTAGGCATTCTTGCACTTCTCGATGCCTATCCTTCAATCTGCCCAGCGTCATGTGTTGATGATCGGTGAAAAGAACCTCAATTTTCTTGCCGCTAAAAATTGCTGTAGCTAATTTTTCAATTTCCTCAATCGTGATCATTCCGGTATTGCTATAACTCATGGCCAGATTTGACTTGCTCTTTGCGACCCCCTTAAAAAGTTGGCAAAAAGCTTCCGTCACCTGTGACTTTATACAGAACGGTGACTGATGACGATCTTCTCTATACCGCCCCTTCACCACCACCCCATTCTTAGCCTGAAGCTTGGGGTAATCATAAAGAACGAGAGTTTCTAGAGCATGGTAGAACCGGCTGTAATGAACAAAGCAATAAGGAGGGTCCGCATAAACAGTACCGCCACGAAGACTGCTGAGACACTGCCTATAATCCAACGTCGTTGTCAGGTGCCCGTACACAGGCCTCGTCTTCGGCATCCACAATAATACTTCGTTGTATTTTCTTTCAAAGTATTTAGCTACCGCCCTCTTCCTGTATATCAATATATCCGAAAGTGATCCTTCGGTTTTTGCATCTCTATACTGCGCATAGTGGCCAGTTCCCTGGCTGGTATACGCCATCGCAAACATGAGAGATGACATTACTGCTGGATAACAAGGCTCGACTCTGTATGTCTCAGCGACTTCTCGCAATGCATCTATCCACAGACATTGTTCTGCACTCCACCAGGTGCCTGAATAATTTTTAAGGAATAAGTGCCATTCTCGCCGAAATGTTCTTGATACCAGCTGCTTCTGAAGGTCCTCCGCCGAATTGAACTCTTCAAGACTTCCGATTGCTGAATACTCAGTGAGGCTTCCAATAGCTTTACTATTTTTTCTGACAATTGATGCAGCCTTCGTTAGTATCTGCTCAGCGCCAGGAATGCCAGAGTAACTATAAGAATTTGAGTAAGCCTGGGAGAGAATCGCTGAATACTTTTGAATATCATTCGAGTGCACGGCACACTGTTGCCCTATGGCTCCAGCGAGCGAAGCGCTACCGGCGAAAAGGTCACATACAACTCCACCTCTGTATATCTCGTTAACCCCTTCAAGCACGAATCCCATGATTTTCGACTTGGAACCCATGTATTTAACAAAGCTAGGATACTCAAGCTCTTCAAACAGCGCGATGGTCTCTTTTTGTACGGCTAGCAACGTTGAATCTCCAGAAATATCCCAATACGGGATATTTCGTGTTTTATGCCACCATCTCTTTTCAATGTCAAATGGAAGGCTTGATGAGTCACAATATTTGGAGCTCTCACCAGACAGCTCTTCAACAACTTATGCGCAGTTTGCGCTGCGGGGCAGCGCTTACGCAACAGGAACTTGCCGCGCTTTTAGGCAAACCTCAAAGCTATGTTTCCAAATACGAAAGTGGAGAGCGCAAGCTGGATATAGTCGAGCTACGTGAGGTTTGCCTGAAGTGTGGCATTAGTTTAGAGAGTTTTGCCCACAGATTCGAAATTGTACTTGCACAGGGAGAGAAGCAATGACTTGGCAGAATTATGTCCCCGAGGACATACAAAATTTATATGAGATTCACGACTTTAAGCATGCCGCTGCAATCTTGGCTAACGAATTCGAGGAGGAATTTGCAGAAATTTGCACCGCTTTGAGAGGTTTCAAACTGGACCCTGAAGACATAACTACGGCAGGTGGCAACGAGAGTAGAATCCCAAAAAAATTCTCTGAACTACTTCGACCTACAGGCTGGGTAGAAACGAAATTGCGATCACGGCATATCGTTGATGACATAGAAATCACTCATGATACCCACAAAGTCGACTATCTTAAGGGACGGGTGGCATTTGATCTTGAATGGAACAGTAAAGACCAAACTTTCGATCGTGATTTATACGCCTTCAGGTCATTCTTTGACTACGACAAAATTAGCCTTGGCATATTAGTCACACGCAGCAATCAGCTAGACCAAGTCATTGCTGGTCTTGGAAAATATATCGATTCATATGGAACTGAGAGGTCCTACAAGCAGAAATATGGCGCTAGCACTACTCATATGGGCAAGCTACTTCCTCGATTGAAGTCCGGAAGAAACGGTGGGTGTCCAATATTAGTGTTTGGAATCACCCCACGTCTCATTAATCCGGTTGTCGCACCAGCATTGAGAACCGCGCTTTAGCGCTGTGAAAAGCCTCAAAAGGCGCTGTAGAACATCAGCGTAGTCATGCGCGTGCCGTTGGCAGGGCTGCCACGGTAGGCGCTGCCTGAGTACTCAGTGTGGTTGATTTGCAACTGCACGTTCTGCATCAGAGAGTAAGTGCCGCCGATCATCCATGCGTTGTCGCGGTTGTTGACTGCGCGACCGTTCTCTCCACGTCGGTAACTCGCCAACAAGGTAATCTTGCCGGGCACTATGCCCAGCTGCCCCAGAACGGCCGCCGCTTTGCGGTCTTGCGGATTGGCATTGAACAAATTCCGCGTCACAGAACCGGCCGGTGTTCCTGCAGATTCGGCGTAGGTCACGTACACGCCCAATGGCATTTCGCCATAAGCGCCTTGTGCCTGCGCATCAACGGCCCACGCATCGGTATCGACGCGCTGCATCAATGCGGGCTCCGTAGCACTGCCACTCCAGGACTGGACGCCCAATCCGAAGTCCCAGCTGCCAATTTGTGGTGTTGCTGCCAGACGTAGATAATTCGCGGAAGAGGAGTCTGAATCATCACCCAAGGTGCGCGGAGACCACTTGCTGAAATTGGCGAAATATTGTGCATTGCTTGCCACTGCCGCGATACCCTTTGCCTTGGTCGAGGTACCAACATATTGCTGTGCCGACACCGCGCTGCGATCTTCCGCTACGCGAGCGAATCGCACGGCACCCGTGTTCAGCAATTCAAACCCATAGGCCACGCCTTGTGACGAGGTACTGAAAGGAATCCCGCCCACCGCAACGCCACCAAGGTTGTAGATGAATGGTAGCTTGAGGCCGCTTACCAGCGGGTCCGCATTGTTCAAGTCCAACTCAACCACGGCACCAATGTTGTTGCTGATGCGCGCACCAATGTTCAACAACAATTCATCTGGAAACTGGAATTCGCCGTCGTTCGTTTTTTGGGGACCAGCCCCATTGGATTGTTGATAGCGAATCTTCGTGATAATGCCGGCGTTCAGTGAATCCTTTAAAGACAACACAGGCCCCTCGCTGCCACGTGCGGCCACACTGAAGGCATAACCGTTCGCCTTGAAACTGCGCCCGAACTGATTCAGCGCCGGATAGTTCTGAAAGTGACACGCGGCGCAGGGCATGCCGGTTTGTCGCGCATATGTGGTCACAGCCCCGGCCTGCATGGAGGCAGTCACACTCAACAACAATATGGTCAGCGCAACAAAGGGTCTTAGAAAATTCATAATCATACAGTTTGGCCTTAAACAGAAAATGTGGTGACGAAAGTTTACCATCACAACCGCAGCAGTTCTGCGTGGAATCATACTGTAGCCCCCATTTCTATCGATGTGGCCAGCCTTCACCTCGGACGGTATGATCCCGGCATCGGCCCCTGTTGATGACTGCCATGTACTCACTACAACTCACTCTTTGCCAGATCATGCGAAGCACCACCCGACATCGACTTCCCGTACTGGCGCTGTCCAGCTTTCTGGTTGCAGCGACCCTGTTGCCGACCCTGCAGGCACAAGAGGCCAACGACCCATCGTGGCGGCAGTTTCAACATGCCCTGGGTATGCCCGCCCCGATTGGCGTCAACGCCAGCCACCCCCTTGCCAATTCCGTCGTGCGCCCATTCCCTGCCATCGATCTGCAGGATATCAACCCCCGCAAATACCTGTTGGGCAATGACCTTTACCAGGAGCG
The DNA here is from genome assembly GCA_030654835.1 of Gammaproteobacteria bacterium. GTDB lineage: Bacteria > Pseudomonadota > Gammaproteobacteria > Pseudomonadales > Pseudohongiellaceae > UBA5078. The sequence continues at coordinate 17,862 of JAURWS010000042.1, forward strand.
CGCCCTGTCCGCCGACAACAGCATCGGCTGCTTCATCTGCCATGCCGGACCGCTCAGCGGCACCGACGGCCGACCTGTTTCAAGGGGAGTGGCTCATGCCGCAGGCAACGTCAACGCCCTGACCACCTTCAATGCCGCCTTCAATTTTCGCCAATTCTGGAATGGCCGCGCCGTCACTCTGGCCGACCAGGCCCTGCTGCCAATCGTCACCGCGCACGAGATGGCCAACACACTGGAGAAGGTGCTGGCCACATTGCAGACCGATGTCGGCTATGTGGAGGAATTCACCGCGCTCTATCCGGACGGCATCAGCAGCAACAACCTGGCCGACGCCATCGCCCACTTCGAGCGCACCAGCTTCGCCGTCACCGACACGCCCTTCCAGCGCCATCTGCAAGGCGAGGACGCAGCGCTCAGCGAACAGGAATTGCGCGGCTGGCAGCGCTTTCAGGAGATCGGCTGCAGCAGCTGCCACAACGGCATCAACCTGGGCGGCAATTCCTATCAGAAGCTGGGAGCGTTGCGGCCGTATTTCACCGTACGCCGCGAGGCCGGCCCCAATGACGCCGGGCTGGCCGAACGCAGTGGCCGCGCGCAGGACTTATACGTCGTCAAGGTACCCAGCCTGCACAACGTGGCCATGACCGAGCCCTACCTGCACGATGGCAGTCTCGATTCGCTGCAGAGCGTCACGGCAGAAATGGCTCGCTTCGAGCTGGGCAGGGAATTGAGTGAAGAGGACATTGGCGACATCGTCGTGTTTATGGTGGCCCTGAACGGCCCGCCGGCAGGCCTGGAGCTGGAAAGGGAGATCACCCAGCTGGCGCGCATCCAAGACGCGGCGACCGCAGCTGCGACTCAGTCCCCAATAGTTGCTCCACACCGCGCGGCCTACCGTGCCGCGCAGAACGCCGTGATGCCCGGGCTCACGCAGTTGCAGGCCGAGCTTGGCAGAGTCGAGTCAGGCGAGGTGGCCCATTTCGACTTCGTGCAGTTTCAACATCTGGAATTGATCCGCCACGCACGGGCGCTGCAGCATCCACCCTCGGATCTCGCGGACAGCAACAAGCAATGTCTGCAGGACGGCGCCGTGCAGTTGCTGGAAGACGTCATGGCGCTGGAGTTGCCTATTGCCGACTACCTGCAAGCCCGGGCCATGCTCGGCGTGCTGGACGCTCACCGACGCGTGCCAGCGCCGGACTCGCCCGGAGCCGATGAACTCGCCGCACAAAGCGCCACTCACATCGATGCTGCGCGGGAGAGCCTGCGGGCGATCGCGGATGCGTCAATCGACGAGGCCGCGAGCTTGTTGGCGGAATGTCACTGGTAACTCCGACTCCTTGGAGAGAGTGGTCTGAAGCAACAAGAACTCTTCTGCTTTGACATGACAATGCAATCGCATTACCATTCAGGCATCAGCCTAATTCGGCAGGAAGAAGTTATGTCTACAAGCCTCGACGTTGAATCCACACTAACCGATCGCTATCAAACCACGGTTCCGGAAACTGTGCGCCGCGCCCTCAGGCTGGGCAAGCGCGACAAGCTCCACTACAGCATCCGCCCCACCGGCGAGGTAGTGCTGACGCGGGCGAAAACATTGGAAGGTGATGACCCCGTGCTTGATCAGTTCCTCAACTTCCTGGCTCGTGATATCGCCAGTCATCCGGAGCGCCTCCAAATCGTGGACGCAAGCCTCGTGCAGCGACTTGAGTCGCTGGTAGGAGGCATCAATGTCGATCTCGACACCGCCCTGTCGGCAGATGATGAATGACGATGAGCAACGCTGCGCCGCTGGTCATTAATGGCTGGACCGTTTTTGCGCACCCGCTGTTCCTGACTCAGCTTGATGCTTTGATTCAGCAGGTGGAATCGTTGCAGCAGAAGGATCAGACCGGCTACCTCAAGAAGAACGCCAGCAAGCGACTGGCCGCGATTACCAAGCTGGCGTTCCATGCCATTCCCCAAGACCCTGCCAGGCTGGAGTACCGACAGGGCGGCACCTTGGGAGATGACCACAAACACTGGTTCCGGGCCAAGTTCTTTCAGCAGTTCAGACTATTCTTTCGCTACCACGCTGCAAGCAAGGTGATCGTCTACGCTTGGGTAAACGACGAAGACACAAAGCGCGCCTTTGAAAGCAGTGGAGACGCATATCGGGTCTTTCGCAAGATGCTGGAAAAAGGGCACCCACCTGATGATTGGGACCAGCTCGTATCTGAGGCGCAGGATGTATCACAGCAGATGCAGCAGTCGTTAGCGAAAGCTGGAAAAAGCCTTACCCAGTAACTCTCTTACCGTCGTCCTGACCATCACACGCTACCCACCTATCAGGATTGAACATAACCAGAACGAAGGCTATCATCTGATACATAGAATGCTAATCAGGTGATAGCTATGTCCCGGCCAAAAAAAGTGACTTCTTCGAAAACCAAATCCGTCGCAATGATCACCGGCGCGCCGAAAAAAAGTGTCGCAGAGCCAGAGGCGCTGTATTCAGTCAGCCTGTACAAGGCGCTGGACATCCCCTCCGGAGGAGAGCTTCTGTTCCAGGCTTTGCACAAGGGCTTCCGTTTCTCGGTCTACAACAAACTGGCGGCCGCCAGCGGTCTGGAGAAAAAGCAGGTTGCGCAATACGCGCTGCTGCCAACAGCGACGTTGAGCCGACGCGCGAAATCGGGCCACTTCAACACCGATGAAAGTGATCGCCTCTTCAGATTGACGCAGGTGATGGACGCCGCCATTGGGCTTTTTGAAGGCGACCGGCACGCCGCCATGCAGTGGCTGGAGAAGCCAGCGCCGGGGCTGGGTAATCGAACTCCTGCTCAGATGATGGGAACGTCAGTCGAATCCAGGGCCGTGCTGGATCTGATAAGCCAGCTGGAGCACGGCGTCATCGCATGAAGACTGTCAGCGTCTATCGCATGGTCAAGACCAAGTGGGCTGCCACGGCTTTTGACGGTGATGGCGCCAGGGTTACTGGTGGGCGCTGGAACAGCAAGGGCGTCCCCTGCGTCTACACCTCCGCATCAGAATCTTTGGCGTTGCTGGAAATACTGGTGCATCTGCAGGACGCCTCTTTGCTGCGGTCTTACACCGTTTTCGAACTGCGGATACCCGAAAACCTGATAGCTGTGATACCGGAAGGCAAGCTCCCATCCGATTGGCAGCAGCCGCTCTCCCCACCGTCAACGGCAGTCCTTGGAGACGAATGGCTGAAGTCTGCATCACTCGAAATGGCGCTCGCAATCCCGAGCACTATCGTTCCTCGCGAGATGAACTACCTGCTCAATATCGCTCACCCTGAGTATCAGAGCATCGCATCTCAGGCAAAGCAGATGCCGTTCAATCCCGACCCGAGACTTGCTCGATAGCCTGCGGGAATCCGTCCAAGTGAAATCTGAATTGAAAAAATTGCTACTGCTGTTCCTCTCAACGCTCCTTTTCGCAGCCCTCGGCAGGTGGCGTGACAACCAGCCAACGCTCCTCTATTCTCGACCAACCCATTCGAACGACAATCAGAACAGCAATCAGAACAACAATCAGGAGTGAATAATGCTCACCAAACGCATGACACTGGCCGCCCTCATGGTCACCACCATGGTTACCTCAACCCTTGCCAGCACAGCTGTCATGGCAGACGACCTGCAGCGCCTGCGCGAGGTCAGTGAGGGGGCGCACCGCTCTGCCGCCAATATCGCCCGCAACGATGCAAGGCACCCCGTGGAGACCCTCGACTTCTTCGGGCTGAAATCCGGGATGACCGTGATCGAGATCCTGCCGGGCGGCGGCTGGTATGCCGAAATTCTCGCGCCCTTCCTGAAGGGTAACGGCACCTACTACGCCGCGCATTTCTCGCCGAATTCGCAGCTCTCGTACCAGCCACCGATGCTGCAGCAGTTCCGCGACAGAGTGACAGGCAACCCGGAAGTCTACGGCGAAACCATCATCACCCACCTGTATCCGCCCAACGAGACCGCCATTGCGCCGCCTGGCTCGGCAGACCTGGCACTGACATTCCGCAATGTCCATAACTGGGTCATGGCCAATACGCAGAAGGAGCATTTCGCGGCCTTCTACACGGCACTCAAACCGGGCGGCATACTCGGCGTGTCCGAGCACCGGGCGCCCGCTGGCAGCACCATGGAGTTCATGCAAACCACGGGCTATGTCTCCGAGGAATACGTCACCCAGCTGGCCACCGAGGCAGGCTTCGAGTTCGTTGCGTCATCCGAGATCAACGCCAACCCGCTGGACACCAAAGACTATGCGGAAGGTGTGTGGACCCTGCCCCCGACGTTGCGCATGGGTGATCAGGACAAGGAGAAATACATGGCCATCGGCGAGAGCGACCGCATGACGCTGAAGTTCAGAAAACCGGAGTAGATCCTCGAATATCCATACCGACCTTGGCCCGACAGGAAGCTCCATTCCCCACTAACACCCGAATCGAGGAATTGTTCCGGTGTTCAATCACGCCGTTAAAGCCTAGGATATTCATCACCGGATGAATTACTTCAGGAACCCCCTTTGACAGCGCCAATGACAGCACCCACGACTGCAGGTAGAGGCAGGCCGCGAGGAGAGTCGGATGCCAGGCAATTGCTGATCGCCGCAGCCCGCCATCAATTCGCCCAGCGCCCCTTCGACGCTGTGTCTACCCGCGCGCTGGCAACCGAAGCGGGCGTGGACGCTGCATTGATTCGTTACTATTTTAGATCGAAGGCCGGTCTGTTTGAGCAGATGTTGAGGGAGACACTCGAACCCGTTCTGACGCGGTTGGCCGACAAGGCACCAGCCCGGGCTCAAGACGGCCTCGAAACATTGATGCGTACCTACTATCGCATCATGGTCCCCAACCCAGGAGTGCCTCGATTGATTCAGCGCGTCCTGCACGATGATCCACAGACGGAGTCGTACCGGATTCTGCAGGGAATCTTTGAGGAGATACTCACCGTGTCGATGGGCTGGCTACAGACCATCCTGGTCGACTCTGGCCACATGCGCAAAGAACTGGATCCGAAGCTGGCCAGACTGAGTTTTGTCAGCCTGATGGTATTCCCGCTGGTGGCACCACCGCTGCTGATTACGAGCAGCGGATTGAGCATGTCGGAAGCGGACATTGACCGATTGGTCACCCACAACGTCGATATCCTGCAACGCGCCCTGTTGCGGCATACTGAATCGGAAACTGAAACGGAACACACTTCATGAAAGCAAAATATCTGCTGGTGACGACTCTGCTGGCAACCCTGCTGATGCTGACCGCCTGTCAGGAGGACACCACCGGTTGGTACGGCACCGTGGAGCGAGAGCGCCACACTCTCACCGCCCCGGCCAGTGAGCTGATCACTGCAGTGCTGGTACGCGAGGGCGACGCGGTGAAAGCGGGACAACTGCTGCTGACGCTGGACACCACCAGTGTGCAGGCGCGCATCGCCCAACGCCACGCCGAACTGGCTGAGGTGCAGGCCCTGCAACAGGAGCTGATTCAGGGGCCGCGCAGGGAATCACTCGCGCTGGCCGAGGCGACCATACGAGGAGCGAATGCAGCGTTGCTGGAAGCGCAGCAACGACTGGATCGCATAGAACAACTGCTGCAGGCCGGAGCGGCAACACAGTCCGACCGCGATCAGGCGCTGGCGGCACGGGACCTCGCACGCTCAGCGCTGGAGCAGGCAACACAGACGCTGACCGAACTCACCAACGGCACGCGCTCCGAACAACTGCAGCAGGTAGAGGCGCGCGTCGCCGCTGCGCAGGCACGACTGGCCATCGACGAAAAAGCCCTCGCGGACTTGAGCCTCTACTCCGCGCACGACGCCGTGGTCGACAGCCTGCCGTGGCAGCAGGGCGACCGTGTGGCGCAAGGGACACAGCTGATCAGCCTGCTGATCGATGCCGAGGCGTTTGTGCGGGTCTATGTGCCAGCGGACGCGCGTGATCAGCTCTCTCCGGGCCAGCAACTCAGCATTCAGCCGGATGCGGACATGCCTGCGTTTCTCGGCACAATCCGGCATATCCGACCACAGCCTGCCTTCACGCCCTATTACGCGCTGAATGAGCGCGACCGGGCACGTCTGATGTACCTGACGGAAATCAGCCTGCCACCCAGCCACGCCGACTTGCCCAGCGGCATGACCGTTGAGGTCCTGTTGCCATGACTCGCAGCCGAACAGGAATGGCCGTCGAAGCGCAGGGGTTGACGTTGCGCTTCGGCCACACGCTGGCGGTGAATGCGTTGGATCTGGCGATTCCGCGCGGCAGCATCTACGGTTTTCTCGGCCCCAACGGCAGCGGCAAATCCTCTTCCATCCGCATGTTGACCGGCCTGCTCAAACCCACCAGCGGGCAAGCCCAGGTGCTCGGCGAAACACTGCCCGGTGGCGAAGAAAAACTGCGCCTGCGCATCGGTTACATGACACAGAAATTTTCGCTCTACGACAATCTCAGCGTGCAGGAGAATCTCGATTTCGTAGCGCGGATTTATGGTGTACCACGCGCACAGGCAAAGCAGCGCCGCGACGAACTGATCAGCGTGTATGAGCTGAGCGACCAACGCAAACAAATGGCCGGTTCCATGAGTGGCGGGCAGAAGCAGAGGCTGGCTCTGGCAGCGGCGACGCTGCACCGACCCGAGCTGCTGTTTCTGGACGAACCCACCTCGGCGGTGGACCCGGAAAATCGTCGCGAATTCTGGGAGCGCCTGTTTGATCTGTGTGACGGCGGCACCACCATCCTGGTCTCCACGCATTACATGGACGAGGCTGAACGCTGTCATCACCTGGCGATCCTGGATCTTGGCGTCAAGCGCGCCGACGGTTCACCACAGGCGTTGATGAACGCCATGAACGCGTGGGTTATTGAAGTCACGGGCGACAATCTTCGCGAGTTGAAGGCAGCGCTGGAGAAAGAGCCGCTGGTGCTGTCTGCCGCCCAGATCGGCGCGAGATTGCGCGTGCTGATCCACAAGAAACAGGAAATCACAGATCCTCTGCCATGGCTGCAAGCCAGGGTCGGCGGTCGCTCGCTGGAGTTCGTGCGTGCGAGTCTTGAGGATGTCTTCGTGAGCTGCACCGGTGCGTACCATGTGGAATCTGCCCATGTGGAATAGAGTCTGGGCGATTGTCATCAAGGAATTACGACAGTTGTCACGCGACCGCATGAGCTTTGGTTTGATCGTGATGATCCCGCTGATTCAACTCATGCTCTTTGGCTATGCGATCAATACCGACGCGCGGCAGTTGCCGGCCGGCATTGTTGATATGGAACAGTCTTCCTACAGCCGCGCATTGATTCTCGTGGCGGAGGCCAGCCAGGTGGTGCAGTTCACGGCGCAATATTCCAGTATGGTCGAAGCAGAAGCAGCTATTACCCGTGGCGAAGTCAAAGCCGTGTTATATCTGCCTTCGGACCTGGATGGACGGTTGTTGCGACGCCGCGCTGCCGGGGAAAACCCGGAGCTGTCCGAACCGCTCGGCCAGTGGCTGGTGGATGGATCGGATACGGTGGTGGCCAGCAGCATTCGCAGCCTGCGCAACCTGCCCTTGCAGGAAGTCGTGGATCAGGCCTTCGTCCCGAGCAGCCCGACACTGGAGGTGGTGCAGTATTTCAATCCCGAACAGCGCACTGTCGTCAACATCGTGCCAGGTCTGCTGGGCATTATTCTGACCATGACCATGGTGCTGTTTACCTCGGCCGCGATAGTGCGGGAGCGCGAACAGGGCAACATCGAATTTCTGATTACCACGCCCGTGCAGCCGTTTGAATTGATGCTGGGAAAGATTGTGCCTTATGTGCTGGTGGGCTTCGTGCAGATTGCCATCATCCTGGGTGCCGGGAATCTTGTTTTTGATGTGCCCGTGCGCGGACGTCTGGATTATCTGGCCATGGCGGCGATGCTGTTTATCCTCGCCAGCCTGACGCTGGGGCTGGTGATCTCCACCATCGCCAAATCCCAGCTGCAGGCGATGCAGATGACCGTGTTTGTGCTGCTGCCATCCATCCTGCTATCCGGATTTCTGTTTCCGTTCGAGGCCATGCCACGACCCGCGCAAGTCTTCGCCGAGGCGTTGCCCGCCACCCATTTCATGCGCATGTCGCGCGCCATCATTCTGCGCGATGCCGATATTTTCAGTTTGCAATATGACGCACTGGCGCTGCTGGCGATTACGGCGGTGGGGTTGTTGATTGCGTCCAGCCGGTTTTCAAAACGGCTCAACTGACCCGTTGCGGCAGCGCTGCTGCTCAGTCCGCGGCAGCCAGCTGCTCGTGCGCATCGACCGCCGGGCAGTTCAGAAATTCGGACGTGGCAAGCCAGTGCTCGTCGGGGTAGTAAGAGAACATGAACTGGCCCCCTTTGAGCTGATCGACCACCATGCGGGCCACTTCAGGACGCACAGCGGGGCAACCCTCGCTGCGCCCGATCCGGCCGTAGTTCTCCACCCAGCTCTCATCCACATAATCTGCCGCGTGAATGACGATGGCGCGGTTGCGGGCCTGATCGTTGACGCCTTCTTCAAGACCGTCCAGACGCAGTGAGTAGCCATTCTGGCCGACATAGCTTTCCTGCGTGCGGAACAGGCCTATGCTGGACTGATTGCTGCCTTCGACATTGGAAAAGGCCTTGGCGAAGTTGTCGCCAGAGCCTTTGCCGTGAGCGACCAGATCCTTGAGAAGAAGCGCGTGGGTCTGCAGATCAAAAATCCACAGGCGCGGCTCGGAGGACGGCAATGAGAAGTCGATGACAGCCAGACGCGCAGCCGGTGAGGAGCCATGTTTCACAGCACAGTCCATTGCCGCCACCGCTCTGCCGAGCACCGCCGCATCAAGATCAGGCGCGGCCTTGCCCAGCTGCGCGAGCAAGGGCTGCTCATCGGCAAATGAGTGCCAATTGCTGCCAATGAGGCTCAAGCACAGGGCAGCCGAGAGGCTGGTGCGGAAAAATCGGGAAAGCATGCCGAAGAGCTCCTGAACTGCTGCAATCGAAGAAACTGTGGGGGTTGTGATACCCTGCCGCGAAGCCAGCCTCGATTATGTCGGGGTACGGTCGAGGAGGTTAACCGTTGATCAGCAGGCGCACAATATTTTTTTTGACGACCGTGTGGTTCGCAGCGCCCCTGCAGGGTCAGGTCGCCTCCGAAATCGCCCTCCCCGCCAGCGTGCTGCAGAAGATTTTGATGCAGACTGCCCTGACGCACTGCGCTGATATGGCGAGCCTGCATTCGACGTCCATGGAAGCGGCGCTGACCGAGCTTTACATCCGTCGAGACTATGCGCCACTGTGGCAAGAAGATACCGCTCGGCTCCCGAGCCTGCAGAATGAATTGCGACAATTGAGCGACGACGGACTGTGGCTGGTGGATTACGAGTACGCCCTGCAGGCGACGCAGATGCCCGACATGTGTCAAGAGCTGCGGCTCAGCAGCTACTACCTGATGGCGCTTGAACACCTGAACCGCGGCCGTCTGCCACAACAACTGCGTGAACCGCAATGGCAGGCCGACGCGCATGCAAGGGAAGCGCTCGTCGAAGATGCCTCCGCCGAACTGGTCGAGCTGGCACTTGCTGGCGACACCAGCATCACGAACGCATTCTCACAGGCACGCCCCTCTCTGAATCTCTACAGAGATCTGCGCCAGAGCTATGCGCGCCTGGACAAACATGCCCAGCCTCCCATGAGCATCGCGACCGGCCTGACGATTCGCGCCGGTGCGCAAGACGCCCGCCTGGCGCAGATTTTTCAGCGCCTGCTCAGTGATGGCTACCTGCCAGCAGGTTCGCGGTTGCCCACGAATTACGATGCCGCGCTGCAGCAGGCCGTGCGCCGCTTCCAGAACGACCATAGCCTGGAACCGGATGGCATCGTCGGCACACGCACACTGGCTGCGCTGAACATGACCCCGGCCCAGCGCCTGCTGCAGGTCCGCATCAATCTTGAACGCCTGCGCTGGATCAATGCACAGCGCAGTACCTATCTAGTGCTGGTCAACATTGCCGGAGCCAGCGTGCGCCTCTACCGTGGGGAAGAGATAATCTGGGAGTCCCGCGTGCAAACGGGGCGGCCTTCACGCCCCACGCCGACATTGATCTCCTCGATCGATCGCATCACGCTGAACCCGAGCTGGACGATGCCCCCGACGATCGTCAGAGAGGATGCACTGCCACAGATACGCATTAATCCCAATTACCTGCGGGAGAAAAATCTGCAGGTGCTCGACCTGCAAGGCAGACCGGTAGACCCAATCCAACTGGACTGGAGCAACCCCACGGGGGTGATGCTGCGCCAGCCACCGGGCCTGACCAATCCGCTCGGGCAGGTGGTATTCCGACTGGATAACCCCTTCGCGATTTTCCTGCACGACACTCCCAGCCAGGATCAGTTCGCCAAGAGCTCACGCAGTGTCAGCTCGGGCTGCGTCCGGGTGGAGAATGCCGCTCAATTGGCAGACCTGCTGCTGACCTCGGCCAGCCCGGAACAGCGCGCCTTGTTGCTGTCATTGCAAGAGAGTGATGAGACCCGGGAAGTGAAGGTGCCAGGCGGCCCGCAATTGATCATTGCCTACTGGACAGCGGAGGCGGGAGCGGATGGCAGATCGGTGCTGATGCAGGACCCGTACGATCTCGACCAGGCACTGATGAATACCTTTGCCCGCTTCGAACGTCCTTCCGCCTCGACGCAACGGGTAGAGCTCTCGAACGCTCAGCTAATTGGTGACGAGAATGCCACCCAGGCCTACCTTCATTCCGATCTCAATTCAAACAGCGACGCCCAAACCTGCTCTTCGTTGTGAAATGTCAGTTCGAACCTCTCCGCTGTCCGGTACACTGATTCTTGAGCCAGCCATCAAGGCCAGGCATTGAGGAGAGTCCGATGAAGAATTCAATGAAGAGTTCGATGAAGAGTTCGATGAAGACCAATTTCCGGCTGTTCGCATCATTGGCGACCTTTCTTGTCAGCGCTATCTGGCTGCAGTTCGCAGCAGCAGACGAAATCGGGCAAGTATGCTGGCTTGCTGATGGAAAGAACCTGGTCCGATTCTCAGTGACGCAAACAGCGCCAATACGTTTCACCTACACCGGAATTTTCAATGATGGTGAAGACGATGCTCACTATGCCATCACAGGCGCTGTCGAGGTCACACCTGCCGGGCCGTTGGTGGGCAGTTTCAGTGGTTCCAAGTCCACCGCTGAATCTTTCAAAACGGCAATTGCCGCCGTCAGCTTCGATCCGGCAACCTTCGCTGGAAGCGTTGAGCTCATCCGCAATAAATACACTCACGGCGCCAGCCCGGATACTGCCATGAAAACCGACTACAGAAAGTTTACTCTGGCCAGGACCAACTGCCCGTCTTGACCCTGGAGCCAGCGCCAGCCCAGCTACAACCGATAAATCCTGCGGTTACGATGGGCAGATAAGCCAACGGGGTGGATGCCGGACGAGCCACTGCTGACTTCGTTGACGGAGTCAGAGAGAGTTACTATGCTGCCCCGAGCTTTTAAAATAAAAACTGGAGAATAATATGAGCACCAAACGCTTGATCTCTGCGGCACTTGCCGCTGCCACTGCCGGGGTCGCATTGCTGATGACCCCCGTCCTCGCCCACCACGCCAGTGGCCCGTTCTATGATCCCGACAAGCGCGTCGAGATCGAAGGCACGGTCAAGCGCTTCGTCTTCAAGAACCCCCATGCCTTCCTGTTTGTGGATGTCGCCGATGCGGCCGGTGCGACCGTCGAGTGGCAGATCGAACTCGGCGCCCCTGTCAGCCTGCAGCGCACCGGCTGGACGCCGGAAACGCTGCCCATGGGTATGGTCGTGAAAGTCACCGGTCAGCCGTCGCGCGCCGAAGGTTCAACGGGCATTTGCTGCGTGCGCATGACACGTCAGGACGGCAGCCCGGTGCTCTCCGGCGGCCGCGTTGAAGAGGCTGTACAACCACCGCGCTGAGCCCGGCATTGCTGATGACATAACAAAAACAATATTTCTATCGGAACTGATCGAATTAGGAGCGGGCATGAAATCACAAGGGCTTGGTAAAGGAAAAGTGTTGTGCGCGGCGGTCCTGTCGCTGCTGGTTTGGCACGACAGTTCGCAGGTGAATGCACAGACGGACGGGGCGGCGATTCCCGACCTCTCCGGCCTGTGGGACGGCGGCGGACGAGCACGGCCTGTCAATGGCGTCGACGTACCATGGACCGCCGAAAACTTTCCGGTCTTGAATGAGCGCGCGATTGCCTATCAGCAGGTGTTCGAAGAGATCATTGCCCCGAAGTACGACTGTCAGCCGGCGTCATCTCCTGCGGTGCAATACGACCCCTACAACATGCAGGTGACCCAATGGCCGGATCGCGTGCTGTTTCGCTACGAGAAGGACGATCAGTTGCGCACAGTGTGGCTGGATGGGCGTGAACCGAAGTCAATCGACTTCAGCAATCAGGGCTTCTCTGTCGGACATTACGAGGATGGCGCACTGCTCGTCACCACGACGCATTTCCTGTTTGATATTACCGGCTTCGATGACTACAACGGCATTCCCTCATCTTCGCAAAAGGTAGTGACCGAGCGTTACTGGATGGAAGGTGAAGACCTGCACGTGACTCTCAGCGTAGAAGACCCGATGTTCCTGCGCGAACCAGCGTCGTACACCACCCGCTGGATTCCTGCGCGCGAAGGCTATGTCTTGTCGGCCTTCGATTGCGACGCAGAATCGGCGCGCGCTTCTGTGCGCTTCTTCCCGTCCAAGTACAAGTAGGAAAGTGGGCGCAAGGCCGTGACGAAAGGCAGTAACCTCTACGACAGCTCGAACTCCTTCGGCTGGATCTCCATCACTCTGCACTGGGCAACGGCACTCGCTGTCGTTGTCCTGTGGTTCATTGGCAAGAGCATCCTGTGGGTGCCAACGGAAGAGCTGGATGCACGCCGCTCTCTGCATATCGTGACGGGGCTCAGTCTATGGTTGCTGCTGGCCGGGCGCATACTCTGGCGCTTGCGAGTCAGACACCCGCGGGCCGTCGGTCAAAGCGATCGCACCCATGTCGTGGCGCGCATCGCTCACTTCCTGATGCTGACCGCTCTCGCGGTGATGCTGGTGTCCGGCCCCCTCATGGCGTGGCTGCTGCCAGAACGCACCGCGCTGGCGAATGCGGCGCTGGCCGTGCATGCAACGACTGCGACCGTGTTAATGGTGATGGTGGTGCTGCACATCGGTGGCGCGCTCAAGCACCTGATGTTTCACGACGACGAGACGATTGCGCGGATATTCGTGCCACGCCGCTGATCATTGACTCAGTTGCCCGAGCCGCTGTACTGACCGATGAACGGAATCAGCCGTCCGCACAACAACACAACCGTCCATATCCCGAGTGAAGTGTAAGCCACTGCTTTTGCAATCGGTGGCGAGTCGGCATCCATGTCCCAAGTGTCCATGAGCGGATGCAACTTCCAGTAGTAGAACAACGCATTGAGCCCCGCCAGGACGATCAACACCATCTTCAACTGGAACACCGTGTTATTCGCATACGTCACCGGGTCACCATAGAAGAACAGTACCCCTGTGATGAGATTCAGCGCGAAGCCGATCAGCACCATGGGCAGCAGCTTGTGGGTGGCCGCAGGATTGAGAATTCTGAAATGACCGGCAAGGCGCAGGTCGATCAGCAGCAGTCCACCGAGCAGCAAGGACAACCCGAAGAAATGAAATATTTCCAATATCGGCCAGATCCAGTAGGCAGATACGATCCACTGATTCAGGGCACTGTCGGCGACGACTGCGACGATTGATTGCATGAGTGATTGCAGCATGAGGGCTCCCTGTCAGATGTAGGCGACTAAACGGCCGGCGATAATGGCACCTGCCCAGGTCAACAAGGAGATCAGCGCGACAATCTTCGTTGATCTACTGATGACAGCCCCTTCTCCCGAGGCAATCTCGGCGCGCATGCGCGACTGAATGACTCCAGCCAGCACCATGCCCAGGATGATCATCGAGATCTTCAGCAGAAACGCGATGTTCTCCGCGAACACGGTCGCCTGCGAGGTAAACAGCAGCACGCCGGAGATCGCATTGATGATGAAGCCAACCCAGGCGAATTTGCTGAGCGGCAGAAACGCCGCAGGATGCAGTCCCTGATACATGCCGAGCAGACGCAGATCGCGAATCAGAAATATCCCGACCACGATGCCCAGCCCGATAATGTGAATGCTGAGCAGCACGGGATAGGCCCACAGCGACAGACTCACCCACAGTGCCACTGGCGTGGCTTCAATCCATGCAAACATCAATCTGCTCCATTAACAACGCTCCTGTCATTCATACTTTTCGTTCAGCACCTGATTCGGGTCGGCGCGAAAGATCACATTATCGATACTGCCCGTGACAATTTCATGCCAGCCGAGAGCGTACCCCAGGGTAGCAAGAATGAAACGACAAGAATAATTCCACACGCCTTGCTGGAACGGAATCATGGGCGAAATAGCATGGACAAAATAAACAGTACAGGAGTCGCTCTTGATGAGTCAATCAGCGTCACGGTTGCACGAGTGATACCCTGCGACAAAATGCCACTGCCGCTCCGTACCACACAGGCGTACACTGGAGCTGTAAAAATCCCTAAGGAGTCCTGTATGAAGATGTTCACACGAATGCTGACGATCACTTTGCTGTCTCTGGCGCCAATGCTGGCCAGTGCCGATGACTTTCTGAAGACCATGAAGGACTTCGAGCTGGTCGATCATCTCGGCGCGACGCACAAGCTGAGTGACTACGAGAGCAAGGAATACATCGTGATGTACGTGCATGGCTCCGGTTGCCCAATCGCACGCCTGTCGGTCCCGAGTTACCTGGCGGTGCGGGATGACTATGCCAGCAAGGGCATCGAATTCCTGATGATCAACGCGTCAATTCAAGACGACATTCCACGCATCCAGAAGGAAGCGACCGAATTCAACATCAACTTCCCCATCCTCAAGGATGAAGACCAGTCCGTCGCACGTTCGCTGGGCGTAGAGCGTACTGCCGAAGTGTTTATCGTCGATCCGCGCACACGCGAAGTGCTGTTCCGCGGCCCGATTGACGACTCGCTCGGGTATGAGGCTCAGCGTGCAAGCGTCGACCATACCTATCTGCGCGATGCGCTGGACACAGTGCTCAAAGGAGAACACGTCAACATGGACGAAATTCCGGATTCCAAAGGGTGCCTGGTGGGATTCTTCTTCAGCTAAGGATTTTTCCTCGCCATGTTCTTCACGAATGAGAACCCGCGTTACGAGTCTGACGAACTGGCCGAGCAGCTTGCGACGCTGCGGCGCGAGCTCGTGGAAAAGCTCTGGAAGAACATGGTGCTGATCGCGATGATCGGCGTGCCGATCTCTGTATCGCGAGCCCTTTACACGGGCTGGTTGCAGCCCTACACGGTTCATGTGAGTGCGGGATTACTCGTACTTGTCGTGGCGTATTTCCGCAAACGCCTCTCCTATCTGTTCCTCTCCACCTTGTTTGTCGTTCTCCTGTGGGTCATTGGCGTGCCTGGCGTTGTCACGTTCGGGCTGGCCGCGCCCAGCATCTGGTGGCTGGTGCTCAGCTGTTTCGTCGCCAGCATGCTCTATTCAGTGAGAGTCGGCGCGAGCATCGCGCTGGCCACGCTGGCAGTGCTCTGCGGCATTGGCTTCGGGTTCATCACCGGCAGGTTGACCACGAGCATTGATACGGTGGCGTATCAGACACAGGTGTCGTCCTGGGCGACACTGTTATTAGTGACCGGCGCCTTCGCCTACTTTGCCCTCAGCGCCTTCGGTACGTTCAACCGCTCGGTGGTCGGCCTCACGGCGCGCATCAAGAACCAGCGCGACGAGATTGAAGTGCTCGCCATGTATGACGAGCTGACCGGCCTGCCCGCCCTGCGTCTGACCGAGGACAGGGTGCTGCGCGCGATCCAGAGCGCCAAGCCTTACTCACACAAGATGGCGCTGATGTTCATCGACCTCGATGGCTTCAAGTCGGTGAACGACAATCTGGGCCACGAGGCAGGTGACTTTGTGCTCAGAGAAGTAGCCGCAAGACTGACGCGGGAGATTCGCGCCGAGGACACTGCAGGGCGGATTGGCGGCGACGAATTCATGGTGGTGCTGACCAACCTCAGCGGGCTGGAGAAAATCGCCGAGAAGCGCGCGACCGAGGTGGCCAGCCGGATCATTGCCTCCATCTCCATCCCGATCATCTACCATGAGGTGCCTATCCGCATAGGCGCCAGCATCGGCATCAGCATTTTTCCGGATCACGCGCAGACGCCGAAGGAGCTGCGCAATCTGGCAGACCACGCGATGTATACGGCAAAAAAATCGGGCAAATACAACTATGCCTTCGCGCCGATGACGGGCGATGGCAGGCAGAAGTTGGAGCAGAGAAAAGGTTGAGATGGCTCCATATGCGCTGCCGCAGCAGTGGCGACAGCGAATATGGAGCAGAACTGCAGACTCAAATCAGCGCTTACAGCGATTCAACAAATGCCGCAAGATTTGCGATATCGGCATCGGACAGCGCCGCTGCCACGGCGAACATCATGGCACTCTGCGGGCCACGTGCCACGTTGCTCTTGTAGGTGCTCAACGCGTCAGTCACAAACGCTGCATCGCGAGCATTCAGTTGTGGGCCGATACTGCCTTCACCGCCAGCGCCGTGGCAGGCCGCGCAGGTAACGAACAGAGCCTTGCCCAGATCGGCAGGGCTGGCGGCGCTGGCGGCTTCGAGCGCGGCGCGGGCTTGCTCGACTATGGTGCCATTCTCTGCCAGATAAGCGGTGTAGCATTCGCCGACGCAGTTATTGACCTGCGGACGATCCTGAATCTCCAGAGTTGATCTAGCGGTAACGAAGATGACGACAGAGACAATGGCGACTAATGCGATATTGATTAAAACTTTCATGGTAGTCCTGATGGTAGATCCTGATGGTAAATCGTGGTGGTTGGGAGGCTCGTCGCAGAGCGGGTAGGAGCCGGTCACTAATTTTGGGCGCGCGATTATAGCCCAGGCAGGAGAGAATTCAGCAATTTGCAGAAAAAAAACCCGAATGCCGCCAGAATCGGGATATCGCGTCGAATCTATTGTGTTTAGCGCATCTGCAGCACGACGGGGCAATGATCTGCGCCGTGCACATCGTTGAGGATCTCGACGCCTTCAATACGATCCTGCAACGCCCGTGAGGTCAGAAAATAATCGATGCGCCAGCCGACATTGCGCGCACGTGCACCGCCCCGCATGCTCCACCAGCTGTACTTGATGGTGTCCGGATACAGGTGTCGAAATGTATCGATATAACCGGCGGCCAATAGCCTGTCCAACCCGTCAATCTCCGCCTGGGTATACCCGGCACTTTTATTGTAATTCGCTTCCGGCCGCGCGATGTCGATCGGACGATGCGCGACATTGAGATCGCCGCAGATAATCACGGGCTTGCGCTTTTCCAGCGTCAGAATGAAGTTCGTGAACTGAATATCCCAGCGCTGCCGGTACTCCAAACGCTTGAGCCCATCGCCGGAATTGGGCGTATACACCGTGACAATGAACCAGTCGTCAAACTCCGCAGCGATAACGCGGCCCTCCTGATCGTGCTCCTCGTCGCCAATGCCATACTGCACCGACAGCGGCTCTGTTCTGCTGAATATTGCGGTGCCGGAGTAGCCCTTCTTCACTGCCGAACTGCTATACAGGTGATAGCCCGCGAGCTCGGCGACGGCCTCGCGCACCTGATCATCCTGCGCCTTGGTTTCCTGCAGACACAACACCTCCGGGCGCATCTGTTCGACGGAGTTCAGAAAATCTTTCTTCATGACGGCGCGAATGCCGTTTACATTCCAGGAAATCAGTCGCATAGGTCCTTCCGTTGTCGTGTGGCGCGATTGTATTCTTTTTCTTGTGGCGGTGATAAGCGGCTGCTACCGTTCGCGCAGAGCAATCCGACCATAGGAGCACACCATGTCGATGAGTATTCGCTACGCCACTGGCTCGCGTATTCTGCACTGGCTCGTCGCCGTGCTGGTGTTCGTGCTGGTGCCGGTCGGGATCTGGATGGCGGGACGCGCGGAGATGGATCTCTTCGACGATCTCACCAACACCCTGTACGCATGGCACAAGGCCATCGGCGCCACAGTGCTGGTGTTGATGGTGGTTCGCATCATCGTCAAACAGCGTTATGGCAGCCCGCCCTACCCCGCAACACTGTCGCGTCGACAGACCGTGGCGGCCACGTCCCTCCATCACCTGCTCTACCTGCTGCTGGTGCTGACCCCTCTGCTGGGTTGGGCAGGTGTGACGGCGTTCCCGGCTTTGATCACGCTGGGCGGCTATAATCTCCCCGCAATGCCATTGGTGCCAGAGAATCAGGCGCTGGCCACCCGCCTGTTTGAGATTCACGGCGCTTTTGCTTTGCTGCTGGCGACACTGATCATTGGCCACATCGGCGCCGCGCTGATTCATCTCGTCATCCGCAAGGACGGCGTTTTTCAGCGCATGTGGTTCGGCCGCGAGTGATTCATCGAGACGGCACGGTAAAGATCGCCGGGGCACTACAATAGGGCTAGTATCACCGCATCGGTATCGCACTCATCACGCATGAATCACGCACAAATCATCACTTGCCGATTTCGGCTATCAAAAGGGAAATGCCATGACACTGAATTCATCGCTGCACACACTGTCCGCAGGGTTTGTCTTGCTGCTCGCGCTGGCCGCCTGCACACCGGAGCAGGCAACCACCACCGCCGCTACTCCCGCACAGCCAGAGAGCGCACCAGCCACTCAAGCCACTCCGGCACCCGTAGCTGCACCAGTCATACTAGCCCCGGTACAAGCTCCTGTATGCACCACTTGCGGCGTTGTCCGCTCAATCACCACAGTCGTGCAGGCTGGCACCAGCACCGGACTCGGCGCAGCCATCGGTGCTGTTGCCGGCGGCCTGGCCGGTAATCAGGTAGGAGGGGGTTCAGGAAACACGATTGCCACGGCGGCAGGCGTAATTGGCGGCGCGGTGCTCGGCAACACGATTGAAAGGAATCGCAATTCCGGGGCGATGTACGAAGTGATCGTCGATATGGAAGCAGGTGGTCAGCAGACCATCATGGTACCGGATGCCACAGGTATCAGTCAGGGTTCCGCCGTCAACGTGCAGGGTGGCAACATCAGCCTGCGTTAAGAAATCTAATGAGACTGATCGATGATTGGCTCCGCCATTCATCGATCAGATGTGGTCGGGGCGGTCTCGGTCTGGTCCGACTCGGGCAGATCTGAAAAGTCGGATCTGATTGTTTTGAAGTTCGCTCGAAACTGATCGCTGTCACCAAACTCGGTGAAGCGATCATAGCGGCTGTGCTGACTCTTCACCCTCGACGCATGCTTGATGGGACACCAGTACTGCTCGGTGCGCCCCCCCACCTCGCCCACATAGCCGACAAGACCGTTGAAATAGGCGCAAAACAGACAGTTGGCCTTTTCGATAATATTCAGATACGCCAGATAGCGGCGATCCATCATGATGTAATCACGACGCCTGACCATCGGGATGCCATAGACCGGAAAGCAGATCAGCTGATAAAGCGTCACCACCAGATCCATGAACAAGGCAGGGAAAATGCACAGCCAGATCATCGGTGCTGTGGCGATATTGCGCAGCTTGGCATGGCGCAGATAGGCAAACACACGAACCAGTTGGGACTTGTGGTGCGCTCTGACCTCATCTTTGAACTTGATGCTGCGGTCACGAATCTCATAGGTCTCAATCTTGATCCGTTTGATCTCCTCCTTCAGTTCTTTCTCCAGAGTTCTGATGTTCTCCAGCAAATCTTCTACGCGTTTGCTCATTGCTCTGTATTACCCATGCGAATTCGATCCCTGCGGTGAATGAAATAGACGTGTGTCAAACATCGACGCGCCTGCATCTAAACATCAAAGCATGCACATTGATAGCGAACGCGGCGAGACTGAGGTCGGCAAGACAACCTGCGTGACAACTTGTCTGCCAGCGCAAGGCCGCTTATGCTTCCCGGTCTCGTTCATTACCCCACGTCAGGCTGATTACCGTTTTCATGCAAAATTATCGCGCCGATATCGAGGGGCTTCGAGCACTCGCCGTCCTGTTGGTGATGTTTTACCACTTCCAGTTTCCCGGCATCAGCGGCGGTTTCGTTGGCGTCGATGTGTTCTTCGTCATCTCCGGATTCGTGATCACGTCATTGCTGAACCGTGCGTTGACGGCCGGCACCTTCAGCCTCAGTGAATTCTACGCGCGCCGCATTCGACGGCTCGCGCCGGTTTTTCTGCTGGTGTCGACCGCCACCTTCCTGATGATCTCACCGTTCTATCTCGACGAGGACTATTACATCTTCGCCAAGAGCTGGCTCGCATCATTGGTGGGGCTGAGCAATTTCTATTATCTCGACGAACTCAGCCAGTACTTCGCGCCAGAGGCGCAGTCGTTGTCACTGCTGCACACCTGGTCGCTGGCGGTGGAGGAACAATTCTATCTGCTGTGGCCGGCCCTGCTGGCAGTGTGTTTTCCGTTCCTGAAGGATAGACGTGCCGCGTGGATCTTCGCGGCGCTGTGGACGGCGACTCTGGCGTTATCGATCAATCTTGCGAATACCAATGTCAGCGCGGCCTACTACCTGCTGCCCGCGCGCGCCTTCGAACTGCTGCTGGGCGCTGGCGTCGCACTGTTCGGTGCCAGGTTACCGATACTGCCGCGCCGCGCGGCCGAAGGACTCGCTCTCACGGGTTTGCTGCTGATCATCGCCACCGCCTTGCTGCTGCACAGCGACGATCACTTCCCCGGCTACAATGCGCTGTGGCCGACACTTGGCGCTGCGCTGATCCTGCTCACGGGAATCCGGCATTCGGACACTTGGGTAGCACGGGCGTTGAGCGTGCGGGTAATGGTGTTTCTGGGTGGCATTTCTTACTCGCTGTATCTGTGGCACTGGCCCCCTGTCGCACTGCTTCACTACCAGCTGATTGAGTTGACCTGGCCCCTGCGCCTGTTGCTGGTGGCAAGTGTGGTACTGCTGGCATGGCTCAGCTTCCATTACGTGGAGAATCGCTATCGCTACCGGCCATGGAGCCTGACGAAATCCTTCTCGCTGTTGATCCTGTTGCCCCTACTGCTGATCTGGATGATCCAGTCCACCATTCGCATCGCCGATGACCTCAGCTTCCGCATCTCCGAAGAGCGTCGTGAGCTCTACCGCATCATCGCGCAGAACAACGCCGGCGATCTCTATGGCGAGTGCTTCAAGGCGGACGGCGCCGACTTCGATCAATCGGACGCGTGTCGCTTCGGTGTCGAGAAAGACGGCATGCCCAACGCCATCCTCATCGGGGATTCCCACGCCACGTCATTGGCCGGCTTTCTGGATGTCTTGTTGCAGGAAACCAATCTGTCTGTGTTGCTGGTCACGGGCGCCTCGACACCCTTCCTGACTCCGGAGGATGCTCCAGCGGCGTTCGAAGACGACGAGGACAAGATTGCGCGTGACGTCGCGCTGGGTGAGTACCTGAGCAAGTGGCCGATGACGGTGTTCCTGGGCGCCTGGTGGAACTCCTATTTGAAAGAGCCGGAATTTCAGCAGTATTTCCTCAATGCCATCGAGTGGCTGCTGCAACGCCAGCACAAGGTGGTGCTGCTGGAGGATGCACCGGAGCTGCCATCAAGCTCCTACGCTTACTGTCTGCTCAAGAACATGACGGACTGTTCCGTGAAAATCGCCGAGGTCAATGAACGGCTGCAGAATTTCAATCAATTCAAGCAGGCAGTGCAACGCCGCTATCCGCAGGTGCAGTGGATCAATCCACGCGCGGCCATCTGTGATCTGGAGCGCTGCCAGACCGTGCTTGATGGCGCCCCCCTGTACCGCGATGAGAATCACCTCAACGATATCGGATCACGCGCCATCGGCAGGTTGTTCCTCGAACGCTTCGGCAACCCGCTGCTGCTGCGTTGATCAGACGCTCGAAGAAACACTTAAGTGGAGAATCAATGACCGTTGCGCGTAATCCGGTCGAGCGCGCCCATCGCGAAGGCAGAGACTACAAAGGTCAGATGCACGATGACATACCACTTCATCAGGTCTGGATTGACGTTGTCGATGTTCATGAACATGCGCAGCAAGTGAATTGAGGAGATCGCCACGATGCTGGCCGCGACCTTCATCTTCAGCGACGAGGCATCCATCTTGCCGAGCCAGCTCAGCTTCTCGCTGTCGCCCGTGGAATCCAGTTCGGAAACGAAATTCTCATACCCGCTCATCATCACCATGACGAGCAGGCCGCCCACCAGGGAGATGTCAATCAGCGACAGCACTACCAGCACCACGTCCGCCTCCGAGGAGGAGAATATATGCAGAAAGAGATGCAGCACTTCCTGGAAGAATTTCACCACCAGGGCAATCATCGCCAGACTCAATCCCAGATAGACGGGTGCCAGCAACCAGCGGGCCTTGAGCATCAGGCTTTCAATCAGACGTTCCATGCAATTATCCTCAAATTAAAAACGGCGCAAGTATAGCGCAGGCGGCGGGCAGGCAGGCAGGCATCACTCCCCTGCCCGGCGATGCTCCAGTGTCAGGCCGACGGCTGTCCCCAGCGCGAATCCCTTCCAGTAATTGTGTTCCGAGGTAGGCTGGCCATCACGCATCGAATAGATGCCCGCCGCCGCGTCGGGAATGAGGTCCAGATACGCCTCCTTGCCCTGATCTTCCTTCAGATGCGCATCCAGAAACGCCGTCACGAAGTGCTGCAGAATGTTGTTGCTGCGAACGCTGTCCCACACCGCATCGGTGTAATGTCCAGCACCCGCTTGATCTTTGCTGTTGAGGATTTCCACCGGCAGCGGAATCGGCGCCGCGACGCTGTGGCCGCCATTGGCGAAGGTCAGCAGCAGGCGATCGCTGTTTACCGTGCTCTCAAAGATCGCGCGCGTGCCGTCTTCATAGCCCGCCGTACCGTCCACACTGCCGGCGACGTAGAGTGTCGGCAATGTGATGCCCTGCAAGACTTCAGCATCGAAGAAGCCGGTGTTCATGCCCCACGGCGCAATTGCCACACCCGCCCTGATCCGCGGATCGAGATTCTTGCGATAGTCCGGATTCGCGGCCGTCAGCTCGCTCAGCAGACGATTGGGTGGCGCGATCTGCGCCTCGATCATGCTCTCGTTGTAAGGCGCTCCGAGGTTGTTCAACATGCCATAGCCGCCCATCGAAAAGCCGACGATGGCCGTGTTGTTGACATTCACCAGCCCGGACAGAAAGCTGCCGAATTCCCCCGCGTCATCGGCGATGGCCTGCAGGACGAAGCGTTGATCCTTGGCGCGGTTGTAGAGTGTGCTCGCGATGGGCTGCTGGTTCTGATACGTGCTGTCGGTGTGATCTATGGCCGCAACGACGTAGCCCTTGCTGGCGAGATTCTCACCGAGATGACTCATCAGGTAGCGGTTGCCGGGGTAACCGTGGGAGAGGATCACCAGCGGGAAGTTGCCCTGCAGCGCCAGCGGTGCAGCATCTCTGACTGCCTGGCCGCGCAGCGTCGCGGTGATCTGCAGGTTGCGGGTCTCGGTGGTGTACTCACCGCCGCGCGTGCCGCGATCACCAAGTTCGGCCGGATACCATATCTCGACATTGAGGCGCCGGTCATACAGAGGCGCCTGCTCGCCCGGTTTGGTGTTGACGACGTCGACCCGACCTGCATCGGTGAAGCGCATGGTGCGCACCCCGATATCGAAGCGGCCGAAGGCACTCAGCTCCGGTGCGTCAGGACGAACCACGTCGATGCGATTTTCCTGTGCGCTGGCGCCTGCGAAGATTGTCATCGTGATGATGGCGACACCGATTCTTTTCATAGTCCTGCTCACTTTAGGCATACCCGGATCTGTTCGTTGGAAGTTCATGACTCAGGCATCCTCCCATAAAGTCCCGGACGCCCAAAGCAGAATTTTCTCATCCCGTCGATTGCCCACCTTCCACACTTCTTTAAAGCGGAGGCTTCTGCTAGATTGCGCCACCCTTTCCCGTCTAGCCCACTAACGGCCGTCCCAACCCCAGGCCGTGCCAGGACCAAATGCTATGAAAGACCTCACCCAAGGTTCGATGACTCCTCTTATCATCGGCATGGCCACACCCATGGCGGCCGGCATGATATTCCAGACCCTCTATCTGCTGGTGGACCTCTACTTCGTCGCCGCACTGGGCGATGACGCCGTGGCCGGGGTGGGCGCCGGTGGCACGCTGATGTTCATGATTATGGCGCTGACGCAGGTGCTGGGCGTGAGTGCGGTCGCGCTCATTGCTCAGGCCGTTGGCCGCAAGGATCAACCGGAGGCCAATCTGGTGTTCAATCAGTCGCTGGTGGTAGCGGCCGTCTTCGCCGTGATCACGCTGATCGGTGGGCTGCTACTGGCCGATGTCTATCTGACGGGAATTGCCTCCGACGAGGGCGCACGTCGCGAGGGCGTGACCTTCCTGTACTGGTTCCTGCCCGGGATGGCATTACAGTTTCCGATGATCGCCATGGCCTCGTCGCTGCGTGCCACCGGGCTGGTCAAGCCCGGCATGGTGGTCCAGATCATCACCGTGGTTCTCAACACGATACTGGCACCGATCCTTATCGCTGGTTGGGGCCCCGGCCCCGCCCTCGGAGTGCTGGGCGCAGGGTTGGCCAGCTCGATTTCGGTGCTGGCCGGTGTCGTCATGCTGACGTTTTACTTCATCAAGCTGGAAAAATACGTGTCATTCGACACCGCGCTGTGGCGACCCCGCTTTGCAATCTGGAAGCGGATGGTCGACATCGGCCTGCCAGCGGGTGGCGAGATGCTGCTGCTGTTCGTGTACTTCTCTGCCGTGTACTGGCTGATTCAGGACTTCGGTGCCGCCGCCCAGGCGGGTTTCAGCATCGGCGGTCGCATCATGCAGTCGATCTTCATGCCCACCATGGCGATAGCCTTCGCCCTGGGCCCAATCGCCGGGCAGAACTATGGCGCAGGCCAACATGGCCGGGTACGCGAGACTTGTTACAAGGGCATCATGCTGAACAGCGTGGTGATGGTGGTGGTGACCGTGTTGATGCAGTGGAAGTCAGACCTGCTGGTGGGTTTCTTCACGAGCGAGGAGGAAGTGATCGCCGTCGGCTCGGTGTTCCTGCAGCTGATCTCGTTGAACTTCATCGCCCAAGGCGTCGTATTTGCTTGCTCCGGGATATTCCAGGGGTTGGGCAACACCCGCCCGGCGATGCTGAGCTCCGGCGCACGGGTACTGGTGTTCCTGCCTCTGGCGGTGTTCCTCAAGTACCAGCCCGGCTTCACCATCAATCAGGTGTGGTATGTCTCCATTCTGTCGGTGACTGTGCAGGCAGTGGTAAGCTTCATCCTGGTACGCCGGGAGTTCCGGCTGCGTCTTGCTCCGCAGGCCGCCTGAGCAACACCAACTGCTCAGCGACGAAAGCCACTGAGCGGCACTTCACCACTGCGCTCGACATGCACGCGGCGCAAGCGGCTGCCGATGTCGATATTGGCATCGAGCGTGTACTGCAGGCTGTCGCGACGCTGGCTGAACAGATCGCTGAACAGGGCAATGGTACTGAGCAGATCGGGGCTGGCCTGCAACAGCACGTCGCCGGTGCCATAGGCCGGGATGACGGGCAGTTGATTGGACACGCCGCTGAGAATGCGATGCCCTTCCAGATCGATGTTGTAGACAATGCCCTGCAGGCGCAGCTCAGTGCGGTTGGGGTTACTGACCTGCAGACCGATCTCGAATCTGGGCACCGCGTTGTTCGACGGCAGCATGCGGAAACTGCTGACTGTCACCGTGGGCTGGACAAAGCCTCCCTGCATCCCGGTGCATCCCGCCAGCAACATCAACACGGGCAGGCCCAGCAGTAACAAACATCGTTTCAACATCGGTGATCTCCTCAATGGACTTATTCCCGCAGCTTATACCTTTAGCAGTTTTGATGCATTTACCGCGAGGCCGGAAAAGAGTATCGTCGCGCCCAGTTTTTTGGGCTGCGAAGTTTGCACCCCGCAGCTACAACTATTCCATATTGATCAAGGAGAATATCTTGTCCAAACGTGTATCACTGCTCTCGGCCGCCATCGCGGCGCTGATGCTGCCAGCGGCGGCATCAGCTACTAATGGTTACTTTGCTCATGGCTTCGGTGTGCGCTCACAAGCGGTTGCAGGCGTCGGCATTGCGCTGGCCCAGGACAGCCTGGCAGCCGCCAACAATCCGGCCAGCATCGCACTGGTCGGCAATCGCCTGGACATCGGTGCCAGCTACTTCCGGCCTTCGCGCGGCGCCAAGATCGTCGGCAACCTCGCCGGTGCCAACGGCAGCTATGATGCCGACGACTCCCGATTCTTCGTGATTCCGGAAGCCGGTTATGTACGCGAACTGAACGAACAGCTCACTGCAGGCCTGGCC
The DNA here is from genome assembly GCA_030654835.1 of Gammaproteobacteria bacterium. Taxonomy (GTDB): domain Bacteria; phylum Pseudomonadota; class Gammaproteobacteria; order Pseudomonadales; family Pseudohongiellaceae; genus UBA5078. The sequence goes on from JAURWS010000042.1 coordinate 44,316, forward strand.
GTATATGGCAATGGCGGCATGAATACCGACTATGGCACCAACCCGCTGGCAGCCTTCGGCTCCAAGGGTCACGCAGGCGTGAACCTCGAACAGGTCTTCATTACCCCGACTCTTGCCTACCAGCCAATCGAGAGCCAGTCACTGGCGATCGGCGTGACCTATGCGTATCAGCGCTTCGAAATGAAGGGTGTGGGCGCCTTTGACAACCCGTTCTTCTCTGCTGCACCGGGACGCGTGACCAACGAAGGCGTTGACTCCTCCAACGGCTGGGGACTGAAACTGGGCTGGATCGGCCAGATCACCCCCACTCTGAGCCTCGGCGCCACCTGGTCTTCCGAATTCGACATGGAGCGTTTCAGCAAGTACAGCGGCCTGTTCGCAGAGCGCGGCGGCTTCGACATTCCCAAGACCTACGGGCTGGGCGCCTCCTGGAAGGCCAGCGCTGTGCTGACGGTAGCTGCCGATTGGCAGAAGATCGAATACAGCACCATCAAGTCCGTGGGCAACCCTTTGCAGAACCTGCTGGCGGGCAACCCGCTGGGCAGTGCGAACGGTGGCGGTTTCGGTTGGGATGACATCTCCGTGATCAAACTGGGTGCAGTCTATGCGTACAGCGACAAGCTGACTCTGCGTGCCGGCATCAGCCGTGCCGATCAGCCAATTCCGGCCTCCGAGACTTTCTTCAGCCTGCTCGCACCGGGCACCGTGCGTGACCATCTGAGCCTGGGCGCAAGCTGGAAGACAGCAGCGGGTGGCGAGTGGAGCGTTGCCTACACGCACGCCTTGAAAGAGACTGTGAATGGCAAAGGGTCGATCCCAGCACCGTTCGGGGGTGGCGAGGCCAACATTCACCTTAGTGAAGACATCCTGACAGTGGGCTACTCATTCGACCTCTAAGAGCGCATCTCGGCGAGGAAGCGGTCAGATTCGCTGATCGCCTGCTCCATCACCTGAATCAATTTCTCCACGTCATCGTTGATCGTATTCAGCTCGCCACGCAGCGACGAAATCGCCATGGCGTTGAGGTTGTGCTTCAGGTACAGGACGTTGTCACGCAGGCTGTTCAGCACAGGCTCCGTGGCCTCCTCGGCGCGGTGCATGGTGGCAATCAATGCGGTGTAACGCTGACGAGTGTCACGCAACTGGCGCTCGCTGTCGCGACGCAGCGTTTGATTGGTATATTGCTCCAGCTCCGCAGACCATTCGTCAAACAGATCTTCAGAGACTGACTCGACTGCATCAATGCGATTGCGAATCTCGGCGGCGGCCGCCTCGCTGTCCTCGAACTCGGTGTTGAGCCGATCATAGACCTGCTGCAACTCACCTCCATCGAAATTGACCACGGCGCTGAACTGCTCCAAGGCATTGCGGAACTGTTCCTGTCCGTCCTCCTGCGCGGTTTGTGCATCCTCAATGCGGTCCAGCAGAATATCGCGCTTCTCCACTCCGAACTGTTCCATGGCGCTGTAATACGCGGTCTGGCAACCGACGAGTGCGGTGAGGGCTGATATCAGCAAGAGTTTTTTCATGGGGGCTGTTCCCTGTTCCTTGATGGCTTTGACGATCACTACACGTGCCCTAATTCTCAGTACTGTGATGCAGGCATGCAAGCGCTATTTCTCTATGCCTGCAGTGGGAGCGGGCCTCGCCCGCGATGGCCAAAACCGGTAAGCTGCCGCCTGTGAACAAGCGGCAGCAGAAGCAGTACCGACACATCACGGCATTGGAAAAATCATGACATCAGCCACCGCACCGCAGGCAAGAACACCGACCGCTCTCCACGCGCTGCTGTGTTTTGGTGGCAACTTCCTGATGATCTCCACAGGCCTGTTCGTGTTTGCGATCAGCCTGCACATCGTGCTGTTCTTCTGCCTGTTGTGGACCGGCCTGCACGCCTGGCTGCTGGGCTACAACTTCCTGGCCGTGCGCAACATGATGAATACCGGCATCAGCAATGCGCTGTCGGCCATCTACATCTTCATTCTCATCGGCATGGTGATTGCCGCGTTCATGCAGAGCGGCACGGTGGCAGCACTGATCTATCACGGTTTGAATCTGCTCAGCCCCGGCTTCTTTCTCGCCGCCGGGCTGGTCCTGTGCAGTCTGATGTCTGTGGCAACCGGCACCTCTTGGGGAACGGCCGGTACACTGGGGGTCGTGCTGATCGGCATCGGTTCGGCAATGCAGATTCCATTGCCGATCGTCGCGGGGATGATCGTCGCCGGGGCCACGTTTGGCGACAAACTCTCACCCGTGTCGGACACCACCAATCTGGCCGCGATGAGCGCACACACCAACCTCTACCGCCACATCGGCTCGATGCTCTACACGACCGTGCCCAGCTTCGCAGTGACACTGCTGATCTTGCTCGTGCTGGGATCGATGTTCAGCGCGAATCAACTGCCGACTGACACGATTGCACAGATGCAGCGGGCCCTTGAGGCTCACTTCGCGCTGGGCCTGCTGGCGACACTACTGCCCCTGCTGGTGATGTTGACATTGAGCCTGAAACGCTTGTCGGCGGAGATCAGCATGAGTGCCAGCATCCTCACCGCAGTGGCCGTTGCCGTCTTCTATCAGGACCGCGCGCTGGTGGACGTGCTCAACAGCCTGTGGAGCAACGTGCCTGGCGATACTGGAATTGCCAATCTGGATGATCTGCTGGGGCGCGGCGGCATCCTCAGCATGAGCTGGACGCTCCTGCTCTCTCTGATGGCGCTCGCGCTGGGTGGCATTCTCTTCAACGCGGGCTTCCTGCAGGTGCTGCTCGCCGACATCATCGCGCGAGTGCAGCGGACGACAACACTCGTCGCGACGACCATCGGCTCCGGCATTATCGGCAACATCGGCATGGGTGAGGCTTACATCAGCATCATTCTGAGCTGTCAGCTCTTCGGGAAGGCGTATGACGAGAAGGGGATCGACAGGGCCGTGCTGTCGCGCTCCGTTGAAGAGGGCGCCACCCTGAGCACAGGTCTGATTCCGTGGACCACGGCAGGCGCCTTCTACGCGGCGACGCTGGGCGTGCCGGTGCTGGAATACGCGCCGTATGCGTTTCTGAACTATCTCAATCCACTGATCTCGATAGGCATGACGGCGCTGGGAATTGGGCTGCTGCGGCAGAAGCTTCAATGACACATCCGACAAGCCTTACCATGCGCTAACCCCAGCATCAATCTCTTCTAGCAAACTCAATGATCTCATCTTTATTCTGATACAGAGTCACTACAACTCCCAGACGATTCAGCATATCCACAACATCATGATAGGCTTTTTTCCGAGGCCCTTCTGCACCAGGTCCTTCTACAGCAAAGAGCACTTTTTCTGGAATGGTGTTGCGGCGCTTCAACTCTCTAATCCTGAAATCCCATCTTCCGCCATGTTCTATTATTTTGCTCGGATCACTCTGGCCTAAGTTTAGTGGTTTAATGACTTTGTACGCCTTATTCAGATGAGTTTGCACAAAAGGAAATGCCACTTCATAATCTCCTCCACCCACTTTTCGTGCACTAAATTTATCAACAATCTGAGCCCTAAACAGGAGTTCTTTGACGTCCCTCTCAAGAACTGTTTCACGATACTCTTTGGTATCAAAATTGCGCTCAACGTAGAACTGGAAAAGCTCGTCGAGTTTCGCTTCAGGGTTTTCTGTTAGAACAACTCTTGTTTCACCAACTCTAGCTATACTTTCCCGGGTCCGCACAACTTCTGCAAATATGGAATTTGCAAAATTATTTCCGTGCATCCTGCCGTCCTTCTCATGCTGCTTAATGATATCTGCCACTCTAGTTAGCTCATGCTTTAGATTAGCTGTAACAGCCTTGAACATTTTGGCGTCAATATCATCAAAAAATTTCGTTATCCTCGCATAGCGCCGGTCTAATAGCTTAAACCCAAAATAATTGGCCTGTGGAGCCAATAGCACTATGCCAATATTAGCGAATTCTTCAGTCTCGATGAACGGCATGTATCGCACTATGGCATATTGGCAAGTAAATCTATTCATGACGTTTCCAGAAATTTTCAGTTTTGTAACATTCCAGCAGTGACTCCACTTCAAAGATATCAAAGTCAATTCGAACAGTGCACTCGTGATCTAGATACCACCAACTTAGCGGAATCGACGTAACTATGTTCTCTAAGTGCGACAAAGTATCGGCGAGGCGCGCATTGTATTCAGCACGTCTCATGAAGTCACCACTTAAGGAGTCTGTAGACCTAGCGAACACGTGACTATCATAAAAAACAGATTTCGCCAGCTGAAAATCAAATGCTTGATTATGGTCAATTACAATGAGCTCTTTCGTAGAAGGCTCCCATAATAGATTAGGATTTCCTCCAAGAGGACTCAAGGTTCTATCTCCGTTACGAATCCACCAATCAAACACGATCAAGTCTTGCTGGAGCTGTAATGGAACTTCCTCAACATTGGAGTACGAAAGTTCTGCAGAGTTTCTCTCCATCGAAGCAAACGCAAAACCAGCACCGAGGTCGCCGTAACTAACTGGATCAGCTTCAATGAGTTCTTCAGGAACTGACACTATTTCGAAGCTAGCTATAGGCAATCCAAATCTAAGGGCTAAATTACTGGCGATCCACTCACAAATTAAGCTCCGTCTGCCCGCTCCTTTCCCTTTAACAAAATAGATATTATCGTCCCCTGCCTTACAAATATAAGGCAATGTCACCCCTTGGCGGGATCTTCGAATAATTTCTACTATTTCTTTCATTTAGCTGTGCAGCTGCTCCGTCAATTCACCACTTACAATTTTCCGCCACATCTCAGTAGCCGGCCGCTCCGCTGTCGCCGACTCGCGAATCGGCACCGCCCAGAAATAATCCATTCTCGCGGTCGTGATACACCCCCATGGCCGAGCCCTGCCTGCCGCGTTCACGCATTTCGTGCCCCATGCCCTGATAGATATTCACCGTGTCCGGCGAGAAGAAACCTTCCTCAAACGTGGTGATGTCCGGCAGCCACTGGTGGTGAATGCGCCCGGCTTCGACGGCCTCACCGATGTTCATGCCGTGATCGATCACGTTGAGAATCAGCTGCAGCGTGGTGTTGATGATGGTACGGCCGCCGGGACTGCCCACCGCCATCAGCGGCTTGCCATCCTGCGCAACAATCGTCGGCGACATGCTGGATAGCGGACGCTTCTGCGGTGCCACCAGATTCGCTGGAGTGCCGATCTGGCCGGAGCGATCGGTGACGCCAGGAACGGCATTGAAATCACCCAACTCGTTATTGAGCAGGTAACCGCCGCCCTCCGCGACGATGCGCGAACCGTAGCCGAATTCCAGCGTGTAGGTCAGCGAGACCATGTTGCCATCCTTGTCGGCGACGGAAAAATGCGTTGTCTCATCGCTCTCGTAGGCATTGCCGAACTGAGTCTCGTCACTGACAGAGGCCCGGTCCGGATCGATGGTGGCACGCACACGGGCGGCGTATTCCTTGTCGAGCAGCTCGTCCAGCGGCATGCTCTCGTTGAAATCGGGATCGCCGAGGTGTTCGGCACGATCGGCATAAGCACGGCGCATCGCTTCGGTCAGCAAATGCAGATACTGCGCGGAATTGTGGCCGACGGCTGCCAGGTCGTAACCTTCGAGGATGTTGAGCATCTCGATCATGGTGACGCCACCAGAGCTTGGAGGTGCCATGCTGATGATCTCGTAGCCACGGTAAGTCCCGCGCACCGGCTCGCGCTCGACCGCTTCATATTGTTCCAGATCTTCCTCGGTGATGACGCCGCCGTTGGCGCGCATGAAGTCGGCCAGCAGTTTCGCATTCTCACCTTTGTAGAAACCGTCACGCCCCTGCTCCTGAATGAGCTGCAGAGTCTTGGCCAGATCCGGTTGCACCCAGAGATCTCCGAGTTCATACGCGGAGCCATCGGCCTTCAGGAAGACCTCGGCCGAGGAGGGATGCTGCTCCCATGCCGACTGATTTTGCTGAAAGCCACTGTAAAGCGCATAAGAGATGGGAATGCCGTCACGAGCGAGCGCAACGGCCGGGGCCACCAGATCAGCCCACGGCAGACTGCCCAGCTCCTCGTGCGCCTTGTAGAGACCTGCCACGGTACCGGGAACGCCGATGGCGAGCATACCGATGTGGTTGGAGTTGTTGACGACCTTGCCGTCCAGGCCCAGATACATGGTTTCGGTAGCGGCCAGCGGGGCTTTCTCGCGGAAATCGAAGGAGGTCGCGTGGCCATCTTCGCCGTGATAGACCATGAAGCCACCACCGCCGATGTTGCCCGCCGACGGCCAGGTGACGGCCAACGCGAAGGCCGTCGCAATGGCTGCGTCCACCGCGTTTCCGCCCTGCTTGAGAATCTCGACGCCGACCTCGGAGGCGGTGAGAGAGGCGCTGGCCACCACACCGTTCTCGACCCGCAAGGGAGTTCTGCCGCTGGTCGCATACAGCGACGTTGAGGTTGAGAGTGCGATGCACAGGACCAGCGCAATACTTCTGTAAAAAAGTCTCATCTTTGCTCCACGATTTGTTCCAACGCCAAAAACCAATACACCAATAGTTAAGACACCTGTGTTCACGCACCAGTTTCACAAATTGCTCTTTCGCTCAGACGCCCGCCTCTTTAAGCAGCGTCTGCACATAAAGGGTGCGCAGCTTCTGCGTGACAGGCCCCGGCCGACCGTCGCCAATCGTCCGGCCATCGATACTGACGACGGGCAGCACCAGAGTCGTGGCGCTGCTCATGAAGGCTTCATCAGCGATACATGCCTCCTCCAGCGTAAACTCCCTCTCTTGCAGTCCAATGTCATTCTCGCGCGCCATCCGCAGGATAACCTTGCGACGAATCCCGGGCAGGATGCTGCCATTGGACGCGCGTGTGATAAGCGTATTGGCGCGCACAATGAACGCGGAGGACGTAACACCCTCGGTGACCACGCCGTCATCGATCATCCAGCCCTCATAACCACCCCGCTCCACCGCCATTTGCTTGGACATGCACTGCGCCAGCAGGTTAACGGACTTGATATCACGCCTCTTCCAACGCAGATCCGGCACCGAGACGACCGCTACACCATTGATTGCCAGCGGATGATCGATGATGCTGCGGGGAACGCCCCAGGCCACCAGACTTTCCTGCGAATGCTGCGGAAAAGCAAAGTCGCGTTCGGCCACTCCTCGGGTAATTTGCAGATACACATAGCCTTCCTGCAGGCCGTCACGCACCAGCAACTCTTCGAGCACGGCGATGAGCTCTTCCCTGGCGCAAGGCCAGTCGATACCAGTGCTATGCAAACTACGATCCAACCGTTCCAGTGCGTGTTTTTTGTCCATCAGACGCTGACGAAGGACGGGGACTACCTCGTACACCCCATCACCGAACACGAAGCCCCTGTCGAAGACCGAGACCCTGGCGTCTTCTGCCCGCACGAACGCTCCGTTCACGTAGACTGTTCTGTTGGCAATCCTTATTTCCGATCCGGTAACAGACATGGCAACTGCTCACTGTTCTGTGAGTGAAGAGGGAGCATACCAATATTGCCGAACAGGGAGTAGAGAATATTCCGCAGCTGCGCAGGCAAAAAAAATCCCGCTGATGCACGAGGCCGCAGCGGGATTATTCTTTTCAAAAGCCGGAATTTGGAACCCAGGAATTAAACCTTGGACGCCTCGTATTCCGCTCTGTCTTCGTCGGTGATTTCCTTGATGCTCAGCTTGATACGGCCGCGCGCGTCGAGGTCTGTCACTTTGACCAGCACTTCCTGCCCCTCGCTCAGATACTCGCCGATGTTCTCAACGCGATCAGAGGAGATCTGGGAAATGTGCACCAGGCCATCTTTGCCCGGCAGAATGGTGATGAAGGCACCGAAGTCCACAATGCGTGCCACTTTGCCCATATACAATCTGCCCACTTCCGCTTCGGCAGTGATGCTCAGAACACGAGCAATCGCGGCATCGCGTGAGGTAGCGTCTTCGCCGTAGATGCGGATGTTGCCATCATCATCAATGTCGATGGAAGCGCCAGTCTCTTCGGTAATGGCACGGATGACTGCGCCACCCTTGCCGATCACGTCACGAATCTTGTCCGGATCGATCTTCATCATGGCCATGGACGGCGCATTCTCGGAGACCGTCGCGCGTGGCTTGGACATCACTTTGTTCATCTCACCCAGAATGTGGATGCGGGCTTCTTGCGCCTGATGCAGAGCGATTTCCATGATCTCTTCAGTGATGCCCTGAATCTTGATGTCCATCTGCAGTGCAGTCACGCCGTTGGCGGTACCTGCAACCTTGAAGTCCATGTCGCCCAGGTGATCTTCGTCACCGAGAATGTCGGTGATGACGGCGAAGCGATCGCCTTCCTTGATCAGACCCATCGCAATACCAGCCACCGGCGCGGTGATCGGTACACCGGCATCCATCAGAGCCAGTGAGCTGCCGCACACCGATGCCATGGAGCTGGAGCCGTTGGATTCCGTGATCTCGGAGACCACGCGAATTGCGTAGGGGAATGAATCTTCGGAGGGCATTACCGCCTGCACACCGCGCTTGGCCAGTTTGCCGTGGCCGATTTCGCGACGCTTGGGGCCGCTCATCATGCCGGTCTCGCCGACGCAGAAGGGCGGGAAGTTGTAGTGCAGCATGAAGGCTTCTTTTCTGGAGCCTTCCAGACCTTCGATCAACTGTGCATCACGCACTGCACCCAGAGTCGTCACTACCAGCGCCTGAGTTTCACCACGGGTGAACAGCGCTGAACCGTGAGCCTTCGGCAGGACACCAGTCTCGATGGAGATCGGACGTACTGTGCGGGTGTCTCGACCATCGATGCGCGGTGCGCCGTCGATGATACGGTTACGTACTACTTTTTTCTCAAGAGAGGCGAACACGCCAGAGACTTCTTCGGCGCTGACGCCGGTATCGGCATTGGCGAATTGCGCAACAGCCTGTTCCAACAGAGCACCAAGGGTGTCATAACGTTGCATCTTGTCGGAGATCTGGTAGGCAGAACCGATACTGTCGGCAAATGCCTGCTTCAGACCTGCCTGCAGAGCCTCATTGACTGGAGCGACTTCCAGCTCCCATGCCGGCTTGCCGGCCTCGGCCTTGAATTCCATGATAGCGTCGACAACGACCTGCATGGCTTCGTGACCAAACAGAACCGCACCCAGCATCTGATCTTCGCTCAGCTGCTTGGCCTCGGACTCCACCATCAGCACGGCAGAACGCGTACCAGCGACCACCATGTCCAGCGCAGACGTTTCGAGCTGGTTCACATCCGGGTTGAGGATGTAGCCATCTTTCAGATCGTAACCCACGCGGGCAGCACCGATGGGTTCGAGGAACGGCATGCCGGAAATCGCCAGTGCTGCAGAAGCACCGATCAGAGCGGCGATATCCGGATCCTGATCCTTGGCTGCGGAGATGACGGTACAGACAACCTGCACTTCATTGCGGAAACTCTTGGGAAACAGCGGTCTGATAGGACGGTCGATCAACCGTGAAGTCAGCGTCTCTTTCTCGGTGGGGCGGCCTTCGCGCTTGAAGAATCCGCCTGGGATCTTGCCTGCTGCGTAGGTCTTTTCCTGATAGTTCACAGTCAATGGGAAAAAGTCTGTTCCCGGTTTGATCTGTTTTTTGCCTACGACGGTTGCCAGTACCTGGGTGTCTCCCATGGTCACAACGACGGCGCCTGTGGCTTGTCTGGCAATCTTGCCAGTTTCCAGTGTCACGGTGTACTGACCGTACTGGAAGGTCTTCCTAACTATATTGAACATACTCTATTCCTGTGTTTTTTATTTTGACCCCGGCACCATTGCAATGACGTCCCTGTCAAACAAGGTCTCTCTATATCATCTCTTCATTTCCGAATTACTACTCAACAACTGCTTTTTGCGGTACAGCTTAGCGGCGCAGGTTCAGCTTCTTGATCAGAACGGAGTAGCGATCAGAATTTTTGCCCTTCAGGTAGTCGAGCAATTTACGACGGCTGTTAACCATGCGGATCAGACCACGGCGTGAATGGTGGTCATGCACATGCTCTTTGAAGTGAGACTGCAGGTGGTTGATGTTTTCAGTCAACAGGGCTACCTGTACTTCCGGTGAGCCTGTGTCGCCTTCACCCTGAGCGTACTCTTTTACAATTGCTGCTTTCTGTTCTGGTGTTAAAGCCATTTTCTCTTCTCCAAATATGCGTTGCGATTAAATAACCGATCACGCCAATCGTGAACCGGCCTTTGTTGCTGACATCCTTGCCAAACCAGCGTCACCATGCATATTTATAGTGATCTGGTACTTTCCTTTTAAACTTCTACTTCTTTAAACCTTTAGTGCCCTGTCGCGAACAGGCGCCGAGGCGCTACTCTGCCGTCGTCGAGCATGATACCGATGCCAATGAATTCGTCCTCGTCGTACAGACGCACGAGACCCGAATCCGGCAAATGCCTGACCAATACCGCCTGGCCCTGCTTTACATAATCTGCTGTCTCCGAAGGCAGCACGACTCGTGGCAACTCCGCCACTGCTTCGTCGGCCGGTACCAAGAACTGGTCAATCGCTTCCAGACCGCCAGCGTCCTTTACCTCCCGCAGGCGTTCAATGCTAACACATTGACTCACACCGAAGGCACCCGCCTGCAGCCGACGCAACTCGGTAACATGAGCGCCGCAACCCAGAGCTTCGCCCAGATCGTCCGCAATCGAGCGCACATAAGTGCCTTTGCTGCAGAATATTTCCAGCTCCAACGTCGTGCCTTCGTCGTCACTCTCTGTGTCGTTCTGCGTGTAACTGAGCAACTCCAGCGCATAAATCGTGACAGGACGCGCCTGCCTTTCAACTTCCTGGCCAGCGCGAGCCAGCTTGTACAGGGGCGTTCCCTTATGTTTCAGCGCCGAATACATAGGCGGCGTCTGCTTGATGTCGCCTCGAAACTGCTCCAACTCTTCCAGCACGCGCTCGCGCGTCACCTCGGCGACAGAGCGCTCGCTGATCACCGCGCCTTCGGAATCGGCCGTATCGGTTCTAACCCCAAGCTTCACTCTGGTTCGGTAGCGCTTGTCTGAATCCAGCAGGAACTGGGAAATTTTGGTGGCTTCACCAAAGCACAGCGGCAAAACACCAGTCGCCAACGGATCAAGAGCACCCGTATGACCAGCCTTTTCTGCCTGAAACAAGCGCTTCACTTCCTGAAGACAAGCGTTGGAGCTCGCTCCCTTCGCCTTGTCGAGCACGATAATGCCGGTGATATCACGGCCGCGCTGTCTACGTCGCTGCGTCAAGCACTGATCTCCTGCCAGATCCTGTCATCAGGACTGGTGTTGGTTGTCCGCAGCAAGTGCGCGATCAATCAGCGAAGACAGGTACTGACCACGGGCCACACTCTCATCGTAGTGAAAGGTCAGCCTGGGCGTGATGCGCAGGCTGAGCCGACTGGCCAGCAGCGTGCGCAGGTAGCCCGCCGCATTGTTCAGTGCCTTGATGCTCTCTTCGATCTCAAGCTTGTCCAGCGGGCTCGCTTGCTGGAGCGTGACGCCGGGAGCCAGCCCCGAGACACCATCCACAGAGCCCATGACCGTGACATACACATCGGCATAGGCCAGATCGCGACTGACTTTCACACCCGTCACGGAGACCATGCCGACACGCGGGTCGCTGACCTCTGCCTGAATCAGCACGGCCAGCTCACGCTGAAGCTGGTCGGCGACCTTCTGCACTCTTGGTGATACTTTTGCCATGCGCTTCTTCCCAACCTTCGACAGGGCGACTTGTTATAACGTTCTTGCTACTGCCGTGGTCTGGTAGACCTCGATCTTGTCACCGATCTGCACGTCGTTGTAGTTCTTCACGCCGATACCGCACTCCATGCCCATACGCACAGAAGAGGCCTCGTCTTTGAAACGACGCAGGGATTCCAGCTCGCCCTCGTAGATCACCACGTTGTTGCGCAACACGCGGATCGGTTTGCTGCGGTGTACTGTGCCTTCGATCACCATGCTGCCGGCGATCTGGCCGAACTTCGGTGAATTGAAGACATCGCGCACTTCGGCAACGCCCAGAATTTCTTCGCGCATTTCCGGTGACAGCATGCCACCGAGCACTGCTTTCACGTCATCAATCACGTTATAGATGATGTTGTAGTAGCGCAGCTCCAACCCTTCGTTCTCAATGATCTCGCGCGCACTCTTGTCTGCTCGAACGTTGAAGCCGATGATGCGAGCTTTGGAGGTCGCTGCCAACTGCGCATCGGTCTCGGAGATACCACCGACACCTGAGGACACAATGTTGACCTTCACTTCGTCAGTGCCGAGATTATGCAGCGAGGAAACGATGGCTTCCAGCGATCCACGCACGTCGGTCTTGAGGACGATGTTCATCACGCCCACATCGGCCCGGCCGATGCCTGCGAACATGGATTCCACCTTGTTGTTCTGCTGCAGCGCCACCTTGTTGTCCTTGTGACGCTCACGACGGAACATGGCCACTTCCTTGGCCTTTTTCTCGTCCGCGACCACCACGAATTCATCACCCGCTTCAGGCACGCCATTCAGCCCGAGAATTTCCACCGGAATCGAAGGACCGGCAGATTTCACCAACTGACTCATTTCATCGATGAGGGCACGTACGCGACCAAATTCATGGCCGACCAAGACAACGTCTCCCACTTTGAGAGTGCCGTTCTGCACCAGAACGGATGCCACCGGGCCACGCCCTTTGTCAAGACGCGATTCGATCACAACGCCCTTGCCAGGCGCATCCACAAACGCTTTCAATTCCAGAATTTCCGCTTGCAAGAGAATCGCCTCAAGCAAGTCTTCTATGCCTTTGCCAGTATGCGCCGACACTTCGACGAACTGAGTGTCGCCACCCCAGGCATCAGAAATCACACCGAGATTGGCCAGCTCGCTGCGCACGCGATCCAGATCGATGTTGGGTTTGTCGACCTTGGTGATTGCGACCACCATTGGAACGCCAGCGGAGCGGGCGTGTTGAACGGCTTCTTCCGTCTGCGGCTTCACGCCATCATCGGCAGCGACAACCAGCACCACAACGTCAGTCGCCTTGGCGCCGCGTGAGCGCATGGCGCTGAATGCAGCGTGTCCCGGCGTGTCGAGGAAACAGATCATGCCGCGATCAGTTTCCACGTGATAGGCACCGATATGCTGTGTAATACCACCAGCCTCGTGAGCAACCACACTGGCCTTGCGAATGTAGTCGAGCAATGAGGTCTTGCCGTGGTCAACGTGACCCATGACAGTCACAACGGGCGCTCTTGACGAAGACACCGCGCCTTCATCGTAGGAGATTGATTCGTACAGGCTCTCTTCAATCGCATCCGCAGAGACGAACTTGGCGGTGTTTCCCATTTCTTCAACGAGCAACGTGCTGGTGTCCTGATCCAGGACTTGATTGATGGTCGCCATGACGCCCATCTTGAACAACATCTTGATCACTTCGGCCGACTTCACTGACATCTTCTGTGCCAGATCGGTGACAGAGTTCGCCTCACCAATGGTGATCTCTCTGGAGATAAACTCAGTAGGTTTCTCAAAGCCATGCTGCTTGGTCGCACGTGACTTCTTGCGACCTCCGCGACGACCGCGACCACCTTCGCCGTACTCACTTTCTTCCAGCACAAAGTCATCCGCTGTGCGGGCTTTCCCCTGCTTTCTGGCAGGCGCCTTGTCCTTCTTGCGGAAAGCGTTCTTGTCGTCGTCCTTATCCTTGTTATCTACAGCGTCTTTCTTGACGCCTTTGGCTGGCTCCACCTTGGCGGCGGGAGCAGGACGGCCACGAGTTTGTGCAGCCTCTGCCGCTTTGGTTTCGGTTGGTGCAGCAACAGCGACCTTGTCAGACGCAGATGTCCCCACCTCGACCTTCGTAGCCTCAGGCTGCGCTACCATCTCCTGCTGCAGCGCTGCAGTGTCGATCTGCGCCGTAAATTCCTGATCATCCGGCAGCGCCTCATCTTGCGGTTCGTCCGCTTCGGGACTGCCATCCTTTTCCGGCAACAGTTCGCTGCGTTTTACATAAGTGCGCTTCTTGCGCACTTCCACGGCGATTGTCTTGCCGCGCCCATGATTGGAAGCGGACTTCAGCGTCTCTACAGTCTTGCGTTTAAGAGTAATTTTCCTGGGAGCGCCATCGGTCGCCTCCCTGTCGCCATGACTGCGGCGCAGGAACAGCAAGAGCGTATTCTTGTCCTCATTCGATATGGGATCATCCGCCTTCGTATGGGGCAGACCCGCTTCTTTTACCTGGGAAAGAAGTTTCTCTACGGAAACTCCAACCACTGTGGCAAGTTCACTGACTGTAACATCTGCCATTTAAGATACTCCTGATTACTCTTGCCGCTAAACCCGATTGCCTGTCTTCTAACGCTTCGTTGTACGAGAGTTATTCGAACCAGGGCGCTCGAGCCGTCATAATGAGCTTACCGGCACGCTCTTCGTCCATGCCATCTATATCCAACAATTCGTCCACTGACTGTTCCGCCAGATCTTCCATGCTCAGCACGCCCTTTTTGGACAGTGCAAGTGCGAGCTTCTCATCCATGCCTTCCATGGAGAGCAGATCGTCCGCCACATTGGCACTGGACAGTCCCTCCTCAGAAGCAATCGCCTGAGTCAACAGCGCATCCTTCGCACGATTACGCAACTCGCTGGCGATGTCTTCATCGAACCCGTCGATGTTGATGATCTCGTCGAGCGGCACATAGGCAATTTCTTCGAGCGACGTGAAGCCTTCGTTGACAAGGATCTCCGCGATGTCTTCGTCCACGTCCAACTTGGCAACAAACATCTCCACAAAGCCACTGGTCTCCTGCTGTTGTTTCTCAACTGCAGCGGCAACACTCATGACATTGATGGTCCAGCCGGTCAGCTCACTGGAAAGTCTTACGTTCTGACCATTGCGACCAATCGCCTGAGCCAGATTATCCTCTTCCACGGCAACGTCCATAGTGTGGCTGTCTTCATCAACGATGATAGACGCTACTTCGGCCGGTGCCATTGAGTTGATGACCAACTGCGCGGGATTGTCGTCCCACAGAATGATGTCAATGCGCTCGTTGGCCAGCTCGTTGGAGACTACCTGCACGCGTGAACCGCGCATCCCCACACAAGCGCCTACCGGATCAATACGGCCGTCATTGGTGCGCACCACAATCTTGGCTCTGGAGCCTGGATCGCGCGCAGCAGCCTTGATCTCTATCACTTCTTCAGCGATTTCCGGCACTTCGATCTTGAACAATTCGATCAGCATGCCTGGTGCAGTTCTGCTCAGGAACAATTGCGGGCCACGCGGCTCCGAACGTACATCAAGCAGCAGGGCTCGAATGCGATCGCCCACGCGGAAATTCTCACGAGGGATCATGTGCTCACGCGCCAGCAATCCTTCGGCATTCCCACCCATATCAACCAGAACACTCTCACGGGTGACCTTCTTGACAGTACCGGAGATCAACGTGCCTATCTTGTCGCGGTATTCGGCGATGATGATGTCGCGTTCTGCTTCGCGTACTTTCTGCACGATAACCTGCTTGGCTGTCTGTGCCGCAATCCGACCAAATTCGATATTGTCGACATGCTCTTCCCAGACGCCGCCCGCCTCCAGCTCAAGATTTTTTTCCTTGGCTTCTTCGACAGTCAGCTCGAACCCCTTGCCGGTGTAGTCCTCGTCATTGACGACATTCCATACTTTGAAAGTTTCATACTCACCGGTCTTGCGGTCGACACGGACACGACAATTCATGTCATCATTTTCATAAAATTTCTTGGTCGCAGTTGCCAGCGCGGATTCAATGGCTTCGAAAATTACTTCGCGTGATACGCCTTTCTCATTGGAGACAGCGTCCGCAACCAACAAAATTTCTTTACTCATCATAATCGTGTCACCTTACCAAAGAGGTCATCATTCCATTTTGGATAAATCTGCAGGACTCATGCAACTCTCCATGCAGTTCTGAACCGCATGGATTCTTCCGAGATCCGCTCAGAACACCAAATTTGCCTTGTCAATGGCTGACGCCGGGAGCACAAACTCCTTGTCATCAACCAGCAGGCGGACAGCGTCCACCTCTACCTTCTGTATTACACCCTTGAACTTTCTGCGCCCCTCCAATGGAGAGCGCAGGCGCACCATCACCACACTGCCGACATAACGCTCAAACTGGCCAAGCTCAAACAACGGCCTGTCCATACCCGGCGAAGACACTTCGAGCGTGTACTCTCCAGCAATCGGATCTTCCACATCAAATATGCCACTGATCTGACGACTCACTTTTTCACAATCGTCAATCGTGACACCGTCACCACCCTTGTCGATGTAAACTCTCAGGACGCTGAAGCGTCCCTGGACAACATGCTCCACGCCCCACAGCTCAAGCCCTAGGGCTGTTACCGTTGGCCTGATCAAATCAGAAACCAGAGCAATACTGTTACTCAACACCTGCTCCCTGCACCGGACGGCGCAAAGCACATCGCACAAATAAAAAATGGGCCAGCGGCCCACTCCTGAAATACATTTTTTTGCACCGGGATCACCTTCCGTGAGACCGATGTGGAGCATAACAGCCCGGCACTACCGCAGAAACTTCGAACACCAACTTCGGACCCAAGGCCCAGACGTAAAATTCACGCCTAATAAAAAGCCCCTAATGGGGCTTTCTTTAAAACATCTATCGCAATCTTCTTGCTAACAGACAGAGCGACGGACTTACCCAAGACATCAACATCTTGCGCCGAACTCTGGAATTGGTAGCGGGGGCAGGATTTGAACCTACGACCTTCGGGTTATGAGCCCGACGAGCTGCCAGACTGCTCCACCCCGCAACAAATCATAAAATCTTTGATTTACTACGATTCTCCCTGCAATCTTGTTGACCCACTGGCGTGTACAGTCAACAATCCACTTCGATTCACAGGGGCACGAATTGTACAGAGGCGCGAGCTCTGCGGTCAAGCGAGAAGCTTGATTGGCGAGAAATAAAACATCCACCAAGCCAATCAGCCAACCGCTCAACACTACCCAATCCGTACATTTTCAATTGGTGCCGAAGGCGAGACTCGAACTCGCACGACCATGGGTCACTACCCCCTCAAGATAGCGTGTCTACCAATTCCACCACTTCGGCGCACATTGAAACTCTTGCAACGCAGCATCCTGCCGCACTACCACAACTCCACTGACAACAATCAGTTGCCTTGCGGCACCACAGGCGCCGTGTCATTCACCACTGGCACGTCCGCTGCCCCGGAAGCAGGCTGACCAGCATCCACTTGCGGGATATCTGATAGAGGAGCCACTGGCTGACTCAGCAAGCCCGGATTCACGATGGGCAGCCCATCAATGATTCCTGCACTGGTGTTCTGTTTGGCATAGATTGCCAGCGTCAGGCTAGTGATAAAAAACACAGTCGCCGCGATCGCGGTCGAGCGAGTCAGGAAGTTTCCTGAACCTGCACTGCCAAATACTGTTTGCGACGCGCCACTGCCGAAAGCCGCACCTGCATCAGCGCCTTTGCCCTGTTGCAGCAATACCAGGCCGATAATGGCAATTGCAGCTATTGAGTGCACTACTACAACTATTGTTTCCATCTTCAGCTCACACTTTTGCAAATCGTTATAAATTCATCGGCCTTCAGGGAAGCACCACCCACCAGCCCACCATCGATATCAGACTGGGCGAAAAGCTCGCGGGCATTTCCCGCATTGACGCTGCCACCGTAAATGATACGAATCTGACCTGCCACCCTGGCACTGCGTCGCGCCATCAACTCCCTGATGAACCGATGCATCTCCTGCGCCTGCCCAGCGCTCGCCGTGCGACCGGTTCCAATCGCCCAGACCGGCTCGTAAGCAATCACCGCATCAGCCATCGCGGACACCCCGGAACACTCCAAAACGGCATTCAATTGCGCCGCAACAACTTCTTCGGCGCGCCCCGACTCTCGCTGCTCAAGCGTCTCGCCGAGACACAGTATCGGCCTCATCGAGTGTCGCAACACGGCAGAAAACTTCTCGGCCACCATTGCATCCGTCTCGCGAGCAAGCTGTCTTCGCTCCGAGTGCCCTACCAGGACATAGCGGACGGAAAAGTCCGCCAACATCGGAGCGGCAACTTCCCCGGTATAAGCTCCGCACGGCTGACTGTGCACATTCTGCGCGCCGAGCTGCCAAATGCTGCCACCGAGCAGTTGCTGACACATTTGCAGATACGGCAAAGGGGGGCAAACCACCAAATCAACGCCATCCACCCCGAGCCCTGATTCCCTGATTAGCGCCTGCAACAAGTCCGTAATTGATTCTCTGGAGCCATGCATTTTCCAGTTACCAGCGACTAAGCTGCGGCGCATTCACATTACCTTGTGCAGAGGATGACATCTGACATCGGGAAAACGGGGCGCCAATATAACCAAGTTGCCATGCGCTTGCAACCTCGCGAACCCTCTCGCAACCGCTCCGATAGAAATTATCAGGACACCTGGGCGGCAACCTGATCGGCAAGCTCTCTGGCGAGCTGCGCTACCAGTGCGGCATCCTCACCCTCCACCATGACGCGTACGACGGGCTCGGTCCCTGATGGGCGCAACAAGACTCTGCCCTTTCTTCCAAGCCTGGCTTCAACGGCGGCAACCGCCGCCATGACCGCGACATTATTGGAAAGGTCTGGCTTACCGGCAACCCGCACGTTGATCATGGTCTGCGGAAATTTGCTCATTTTGTTGCGCAGTTCATAGAGCGAAGTCTCGCAGCTGACAACTGCATATAGAGCCTGCAGCGCAGAGACTATGCCGTCGCCGGTGCTGGCCACATCCAGACAAATCACATGCCCTGATGATTCCCCACCCAACTGCCAACCGCGCTCCTTGAGCGCTGACATGACATAACGATCTCCGACACTCACCCTGGTGAAGGGGATGTCCAAGGCTTCCAGGCCAAGCTGCAGCCCCAGGTTACTCATCACCGTTCCGACTACCCCGCCAAAGCCGACATTGCGGCGACGACGATCTCTGGCGATGACGTACAGTATTTCATCGCCGTCCACCACATTACCCAGGTGATCGACCATGATCACTCGATCACCATCACCATCGAACGCGATGCCTAAATCTGCTTTCTCGGCGAGCACTTCCTGCACCAGCCGTTCAGGGGCCGTTGACCCACAGGCATCGTTGATGTTGAGCCCGTCGGGAGAGGCACCAATCGTCTTCACCGTCGCCCCCAGCTCCTTGAACACATTGCCGGCAATGTTGTAAGTCGAACCATGCGCACAATCGACCACAATCTTCAATCCGGTGAGTTTGATGTCCGATGGAATAGTGCTCTTGCAATACTCAATGTAACGACCACTCGCATCACTGATACGAGACGCCTTGCCTATGAACTGTGAATCAACAGTGGTGATCTCGCGCTCAAGATATTCTTCTATGGCAAATTCAACTTCATCTGGAAGTTTGGAGCCGTCACCGGAGAAAAACTTGATGCCGTTGTCGTGGAAGGGGTTGTGGGAGGCGCTGATAACAATGCCCGCCTGCGCATGAAAAGTGCGAGTGAGATAAGCAACGGCGGGAGTCGGCATGGGCCCCAACAAATTGATATCCACACCAGCAGCCGTGAGGCCAGCCTCCAATGCCGCCTCGAACATATATCCGGAGATGCGGGTGTCCTTGCCAATCAGGATCTTGCAGCGCCCACGATCGGTCTTGGCAAATACTTTGCCTGCGGCCCAGCCCAGCTTCAGCATGAAGTCCGGCGTAATCGGATGCTCGCCGACCCGACCACGAATGCCGTCGGTTCCAAAGAATTTCTTTTCCCGCTTGTCTTTTTTTGTCATTCCCTACTACTTCCTTTATTCAACCTGTATTCGACACCACACTCAAAATCGTTTCTGATCAATCTCTCATGACAGCGCAATGAACTTTGATGGCATCCACTGTCTCAGCAACATCATGAGTTCTGATAATGGCGGCGCCTTTCAGCAGCGCGTGTACGGTCGCCGCGAGACCTCCGGCAAGACGCTGCTCGACACCCTTGCCTGTCACATTGCCAATCATCGATTTCCTCGACAACCCAACCAGTATCGGCAGACCCAGCACCTGCAAACGCTCGAGATGCCGCAGCAGTTCATAGTTGTGCGTCAAAGTTTTACCGAAGCCGAAGCCGGGGTCAACCAGCAGTCTGCCTCGCTCTATGCCCGCCTTCTCACAGGCAACAATTCGCTGCTCAAGAAATGCCAGGACCTCGTCGACAACACTGCCATATTCCGCCTGCTCCTGCATATTCAGAGGCTGCCCGCGCATGTGCATAAGGCACACGACGGTCGTGGAGGGAGCTACAGCTTCCATCGCACCTTGACGACCGAGAGCCCTGACATCGTTTATCAATCCCGCGCCGACAGCTATTGCATGCTGCATAACCCCCGCAGAGCTGGTGTCGACAGAAATCGCAATATCTAGGCGCGTGGCGATTGCTTCTATTACGGGCAATACCCGCTCCATCTCCTCCTGTTCGGAGACCGGCAAGGCGCCCGGTCGCGTGGATTCACCGCCAACATCGATGATGGAGGCGCCCTGGCCAAGCATGATTTCAGCAAGCTGAAGCGCTCGATCAACGGACACGCGAAATCCGCCGGTCTGAGTCACGGATTGCAGTCTGCCACCATCGGAAAAGGAATCGGGCGTGGCATTCAAGATGCCCATCACCCTGGGAGTGGATAAATCGATGTAATGCTTGCCCAGTCTCAAAGAGGTCGCTCTATGCGGAGAGTCAAGACGCTGCATTCGCGGCCGCTCCTCTGGGCGCGAATGCAGTCATCAATCAGTGTTCGCTTGCCGGACCACCGATCGTGCTGTCCGCAGATTTGGTGTCCGCAGATCTGACGTTGGCGCGCGCAGAGCCTGAACCGGAATCGCTGCTGTTCCAATCCGCTGGCGGCCTGGGTTTGCGTCCCTCCATGATGTCCGCTATCTGGTCAGCATCGATGGTTTCATACTCGAGCAGCGCGTCCTTCATCAAATCAAGCTGCACGCGGTGCTCTTCGAGAATGCGCTTGGCGCGCGAGTAGCACTCGTCGATGATGCGTCGAATTTCCTCGTCAATCACCTTGGCCGTCTCACCGGAGTGAGCCTTTGAGTTAGAGGCCGCTGAGCGACCGAGGAAGACTTCACCATCATCTTCAGCATAAGTCAGCGGACCGAGCTTCTCGGACAACCCCCACTTGGTGACCATGTTTCTGGCCATGTCGGTTGCTCGCTGGATATCGTTTGAAGCCCCGGTCGTCACCCCTTCCATGCCCAGCGTCATTTCCTCTGCGATACGCCCACCGTAAAGACTGCAGATCTGACTCTGAAGTCCCTGCTTGCTGATACTATAACGATCCTCTTCCGGCAGGAACATGGTGACGCCCAATGCACGACCTCGGGGTATGATGCTGACCTTGTAAACAGGGTCATGCTCGGGCACCAGTCGACCGACAATCGCGTGACCTGACTCGTGGTATGCCGTGTTGAGCTTTTCCTTGTCTGACATGACCATGGACTTGCGCTCAGCGCCCATCATGATCTTGTCTTTGGCCTTCTCGAACTCTTCCATTGTCACCAGCTTGCGATTGCCACGGGCGGCAAACAGGGCAGCCTCATTGACCAGGTTGGCCAGATCGGCGCCTGAGAAACCGGGGGTGCCGCGCGCAATGACGCCAGCATTGACACGCTCGTCGATCGGCACTTTGCGCATATGCACTTTCAGAATCTGTTCACGACCGCGAATATCGGGCAACCCGACCACAACCTGGCGGTCAAATCGACCCGGTCTGAGCAACGCGGGGTCGAGCACATCAGGCCTGTTGGTGGCTGCTATAACGATAATTCCGTCATTGGCTTCGAAGCCATCCATCTCCACCAGCAACTGGTTCAGGGTCTGTTCGCGCTCGTCGTGTCCGCCACCAAGCCCGGCTCCACGATGTCGGCCAACAGCGTCGATTTCGTCGATGAAAATGATGCAGGGAGCCTGTTTCTTGGCCTGATCAAACATGTCACGCACGCGCGATGCACCGACACCTACGAACATCTCCACGAAGTCTGAACCGGAAATGGAGAAGAACGGCACTTTGGCTTCACCAGCAATCGCCTTGGCCAGCAGCGTCTTGCCTGTACCCGGCTGCCCCACCATCAGAATACCTCTGGGGATGCGCCCGCCCAGACGCTGGAACTTGTCAGGCTCACGCAGGAAGTCCACCAGCTCTTTCACGTCCTCCTTGGCTTCATCCACACCGGCGACATCGGCAAACGTCACCTTGATTTGATCTTCGCCCAGCAGTTTGGCCTTGCTCTTGCCGAAGGACATGGGGCCACCCTTGCCTCCTGCGCCACCGCCCTGCATCTGGCGCATAAAGAAGAAGAATAGCCCGATAATGATGAGAATCGGGAAGCTTGCTACCAGCAACTGTGTCCAGATGCTTTGCCGTTCCGGCTCGGAACCAACAATTTCAACGCCATTTTCGAACAGATCATCCATCAGTTGTGCATCACCAATCATTGGAATGGTGGTGGTGAACTGAGTGTTGTCCATTCGGCGGCCTGAGACTGAAATCCCGGCAATCGTGACGGAACGCACCTGCCCGGCCCGCACTTCCTTGACGAAGCTTGAATAGGTGACGGAAGAACTGGTCGTCTCCTGATTGATGTTGTTGAACACCGTCAGCAGGACTGCGGCGATGACCATCCAGAGTAATAAATTCTTTGCCATATCGTTCAAGGGATTTTCCCCATCTCAGTTAACACAAGTCAGTCGTGGCCAACCCGCTCGGGTGACCTCAAAATCCGGAGTCTTTCCAAGGCAGCTCCGACACTGCCCACCACCCTGCGCACGCAGGAAAATAACTCAATCCTGAATTATGCTGCTTGTGGATTTTTGACAGCATCGCAACCCGCTCAGCTATGCTTTTACAGCTTCCGTACGATGATCAATAAAGACCATCGCCGGAGATATTGACCGTGGCAGACCGCCTTTACTCGTGCCACTTATATTGGGAGCCTTGGGCGATATTACAAGATAGCCCTCATCATTGTCCAAAGTTAGCCTTCCCGACGCGCGGTTGTGTATTTCCCAAGCTAGGCTACAATGACGCCTCCCGCAAGTCCGGGGGCCCATTTAATTAACAGATCGATGCGATAACAGCTTATGAAACTGGCAACAAACGACAAGAAACGCTTGCGCACCATTGCGCACAACCTTTCCCCGGTGGTAACAGTTGCCCAGAAAGGGCTGACCGAAGGCGTGGTTGACGAGATCGAGCGCGCAATCAGCGAGCACGAACTGATCAAAATAAAGATCTATGCAGCAGACAGGGATGCCAGAAGAGACCTGACCATGCAGATCTGCGAGACTTCACGCGCCGAACTCGTACAGAGTATCGGCAATGTCGCGGTGCTCTACCGGGCCGCCGATAAACCGAATCCCAGACTCTCCAATATCCTGCGCCATCAGTCTCACTGAAGGTCAACGCTGGTGGATGTTGAATCAGAGATGCTCGACCGCCTCGATTTCGTATTCGATATCGCCAGCTGGCGCTTTAACCACGATCTCCTCGCCGATCTCCTTGCCCATGATGGCTCTGGAAATCGGTGAACCCACGGAGATGCGCCCCGCTCTGACATCCGCCTCGTCTTCTCCAACAATCTGGTAGACCACCCGCTTGTCGGTGTCCAGATTCAACAGCGTTACGGTCGTGCCAAACATCACGCGGCCGGTCGGCTTGATCTGGCTGACATCGATAATTTCTGCATCGGCCAGCTTGCCTTCGATTTCCTTGATGCGCCCCTCGCAGAAACTCTGCTGTTCGCGCGCAGCGTGATACTCGGCATTCTCCCTGAGATCACCATGCTCCCGTGCATCAGATATGGCCTGAATGATCCTGGGCCGTCGCTCGGTTTTCAACTCGCTCAGCTCAGCTCGCAGGCGCTCTGCACCTGCTACCGTCATGGGTACCTTTCTCATAATTCTGCGTGCAGCTCCTGTATGGTGTAAACGGACAGGTTGTCCCCGAAGAGAAGCGCCTCGCACACTGCCAAAGCACCGGCGATTGTGGTGGTACATGTCACCTTGTGACGCAGGGCCGTACGGCGAATGATCGACGAGTCGGCGATAGCCTGCTTGCCCTCAGTCGTATTGATCACCAGCTGGATCTGCTCATTCTTGATCATGTCGACGATATGGGGACGCCCTTCATTCACCTTGTTCACCTTGTTGACTGGCAGGCCTGCCTCGGCAATCACAGCGGCCGTGCCCTGGGTGGCAATCAGAGTGAAACCCAGGTCGTGCAGCTTGGCAGCGACTTCGACAACGTGGGGCTTGTCGGCCTCACGCACGCTGATGAAAACGGTGCCGCCTGTCTTCAATTGCTCCCCGGCACCCAGTTGGGACTTCGCAAAAGCCTCTGCAAAAGTACGGCCAACGCCCATCACCTCTCCGGTAGACTTCATTTCCGGCCCGAGAATCGGGTCTACGCCCGGGAACTTGTTGAACGGGAAGACGGCCTCTTTCACTGCGAAGTTCTTCGGGATGATTTCCTTCACAAAACCCTGCTCCTGCAGGGATTGGCCAGCCATGCAGCGCGCGGCCACTTTCGCCAGCGACACGCCGATACACTTGGAAACAAAGGGCACTGTACGCGAGGCACGCGGGTTCACCTCGATCACATAGATCTCGCCGTCCTGATAGGCCAGCTGTGTATTCATCAGCCCGATGACGCCAAGCTCCATGGCAAGTTTGGTAACCTGCTCACGAATGCGATCCTGCACTTCACCCGAAAGGTTGTAAGGAGGCAGTGAGCACGCGGAGTCGCCGGAATGCACGCCCGCCTGCTCGATGTGCTGCATGATCGCACCGACCACAACCTGCTTGCCATCGCTGACCAGATCCACGTCGATCTCGATCGCTGCGTTCAGGAAATAGTCCAGAAGCACCGGGCTATCGTTGCCCACCTTGACGACGTTGCGCATGTAACGACGCAGTTCTTCCTCGTTGTAGACGATCTCCATGGAGCGTCCACCCAGCACATAACTAGGTCTGACCACGAGGGGGTAGCTGATCTTTTCGGCGGCAGCGATACTCTCATCCAAACTGCGAACGATACAGTTGGGAGGCTGCTTGAGGCCGAGTTTCTGGATCATCTGCTGGAAGCGCTCACGGTCTTCGGCACGGTCAATCGCATCTGCCGTCGTGCCGATGATAGGCACCCCTGCAGCCTCAAGACGCGTCACCAGATTCAGCGGTGTCTGACCACCGAACTGCACGATGACACCAAAGGGTTTTTCCAGCGCGACAATTTCCGTCACGTCTTCAAAGGTGACGGGCTCGAAATAGAGACGGTCAGAGATGTTGTAATCCGTGGACACAGTCTCCGGGTTGCAGTTGACCATGATGGTCTCGAAACCATCTTCGCGCATGGCCAGAGCCGCATGCACGCAGCAGTAATCGAACTCGATTCCCTGACCGATACGGTTCGGTCCGCCACCAAGCACCATGATCTTGCGCCGATTCGAGGGCAACGCCTCGCACTCTTCCTCATAGGTCGAATACATATACGCCGTCGCGGAAGCGAACTCGGCAGCGCAGGTGTCCACGCGCTTGTAAACAGGGCGAACCTTGAGCGCATGACGATGTTTCTGCACATCCTGCTCGGGAACAGCCAGCAGCGCAGACAGGCGGGAATCCGAGAAGCCTTTCTGCTTGAGGCCGAACATCGTGTCTCTGTCGATCTCGGCCAGCTTCATCTTGCTGACGCGGGCTTCTTCATGCATCAGGTCTTCAATCTGAACCAGGAACCAGGGGTCAATTCCGGTCAATTCGGCGACCGTCTCGACAGTCCAGCCTTGACGGAAGGCATCGGCAATGTACCAGACACGCTCACCACCAGCGTCCATCAACTCGCGCTTGAGGATGTCCATCGCATCGCTGAGGCCGGTGTCGAGAATCGGATCGAAGCCTGATACACCCACTTCCAGACCGCGCAACGCCTTCTGCATGGATTCCTGGAACGTGCGGCCGATCGCCATGACCTCGCCAACAGACTTCATCTGAGTCGTGATACGGTCATTGGCTTCGGGGAATTTTTCGAAGGTGAAGCGCGGAATCTTGGTAACGACGTAGTCGATAGTCGGTTCGAAGGACGCAGGTGTGGCACCACCGGTGATCTCATTACGCAGCTCGTCCAGCGTGTAACCAATCGCTAGCTTGGCTGCGACTCGTGCAATCGGGAAACCCGTTGCTTTCGAGGCCAGCGCAGAGGAACGTGACACCCTCGGGTTCATCTCAATGATGACCAATCGCCCGGTCTTCGGACACATGCCGAACTGCACGTTGGAGCCACCGGTCTCGACACCGATTTCGCGCAACACAGCAATCGCGGCGTTACGCAGGATCTGGTATTCCTTGTCAGTCAGAGTCTGGGACGGTGCTACCGTGATCGAGTCACCGGTGTGCACGCCCATGGCATCGAAGTTCTCGATGGTGCAGACGATGATGCAGTTGTCCTTGCGGTCTCGCACCACTTCCAGCTCGTATTCCTTCCAACCGATCAACGATTCGTCGATCAGCAATTCTCTGGTCGGTGAAAGGTCGAGCCCCCGCGAGCAGATCTCGATGAACTCTTCCTTGTTGTAGGCGATACCGCCGCCGCTGCCACCGAGCGTGAAAGACGGGCGAATGATGCAGGGGAAACCAACCTTGTCGAGCGCCGCATAGGCCTCTTCCATGTTGTGCGCTAAGCCGTGCGCGGGAGTCTCCAGACCGATCGCCTTCATGGCCTTGTCGAACAGCTCGCGGTTCTCGGCCTTGTCGATAGCCTCGCAGCTGGCGCCGATCAGTTCGACGTTGTACTTGGCGAGCACGCCATGTCTGTTCAGGTCGAGGGCACAGTTCAGTGCAGTCTGTCCGCCCATCGTCGGCAGGATCGCGTCAGGGCGCTCCTTGGCGATGATTTTTTCAACGATCTCCCAGGTCACCGGTTCGATGTAAGTGGCGTCGGCCATGGCCGGGTCAGTCATGATCGTGGCCGGGTTGGAGTTCACCAGGATGACTCGATAGCCTTCCTCGCGCAGAGCCTGACAGGCCTGGGCTCCAGAGTAATCGAACTCGCAGGCCTGACCGATGACAATCGGGCCTGCACCCAGGATGAGGATACTGTTTATGTCTGATCGTTTTGGCATATTCAAACCGTAGGTCTAGGTGGCGCCCGGCCGGTCAGACCGACCAGGCTGCTGGTTTAGTGTTCGCAATCCGGGGGCTGACATGCCGCCGGAGATGATCTGGGTTTAACGACTGGCTCTTGCTTTCATCAAGTCGATGAAACGATCGAAGAGCGAAGTGATGTCGTGCGGTCCAGGGCCAGCCTCAGGGTGTCCCTGAAAACCAAAGGCCGGTTTATCGGTCCTCTCGATCCCCTGCAGACTGCCATCAAACAGCGAGCGATGCGTCGCCTTGAGATTCGCTGGCAGTGTCGCCTCGTCAACGGCAAAACCATGGTTCTGGCTGGTGATGGCAACAACGCCATCGGCAATTCTCTGCACCGGATGGTTGGCACCGTGATGCCCGAGTTTCATCTTGATCGCTTTTGCACCGCAGGCCAGCGCCAGCAGCTGGTGTCCGAGACAGATGCCGAACACGGGCATATCCCTGTTCAAAAACTCGCGAATCGCAGCAATGGCGTAGGTGCAGGGTTCGGGGTCGCCGGGACCATTCGAGAGGAAGATACCATCGGGGTTCAGGGCCAGCACTGCGCTGGCAGGTGTTTGTGCGGGCACCACTGTCACGCGGCAATTGCGGTCGGCTAGATGACGCAGAATGTTGGTCTTGATACCGAAGTCGTAGGCCACTACATGGAAGGGATTGGTCATGGGCTTTTCGCGATGACCCATCACCAGATCCCACAGCCCCTCGTGCCACTCGTAACTCTTCGCGGCAGAGACTTCCTTCGCCAGATCCATGCCTTTCAGACCGGGGAATTTTCTGGCCTCGGCAATGGCCTTCTCTTCGCCCATCTGCACGAGAGCATCGCCAGTCAGCAGGCAGCCATTCAGGGGGCCCTTGTCTCGCAGTAGACGAGTCAGGCGGCGGGTATCAATCTCGGCGATGGCAACGACGTTGCGTGATTTCAAAAAATCATCAAGGGTTTGTTCATTGCGCCAGTTGCTGGCCAGCATGGGAAGATTGCGGATCACCAGGCCGGAGGCCCACACTTTACCGGACCCAATATTACCGGACTCATTGTCCTCGGCATTGGTGCCGGTATTGCCTATGTGGGGATAGGTCAGCGTAATGATTTGTCGTGCATAGGAAGGGTCTGTCAATATTTCCTGATATCCGGTCATGGAGGTATTGAACACCACCTCCCCACTGGAAATACCGTGCGCTCCAATGGCCTTGCCACGGAAAATACTGCCATCTTCCAATGCCAGTACAGCTGAATTAATCAATGCAATCTCCCGATAAAACGCAAAATCCGGGTGAAAAAAAGCGGAATGAAACTAGCGCTTCATTCCGCTTTTCTGTAAATCCGGTTATGTGCTCAGTTGTAAACATACTGAGGCCGCATTGTACGGGACTTGGCGGTCCGGTGTCTACGAAGGGATTCCATCGCAGCAGACTAAAATGCTCGCACTCCCCAGTCACTCACCGAACAACACGTCATCAATAGAGTACAGCCCCGGCCCCTTTCCCTGCAGCCATGCGGCCGCGCGCACAGCACCTTTGGCAAACGTCATGCGACTGCTGGCCTTGTGCGTAATCTCGATACGTTCACCGAGCCCCGCAAAAATAACGGTGTGGTCACCGACAATGTCACCGGCGCGAATTGTGGCGAAGCCAATCGTCTTACTATCACGCTCGTCGCTCATTCCCTCCCGGCCGTACACCGCCACCTCGCTTAAATTACGCCCCAGCGCAGACGCGACGACCTCCCCCATGCGCAACGCAGTGCCTGAAGGTGAATCCTTTTTGAAGCGATGATGAGCCTCGACGATCTCGATATCGACATCGTCACCCAGCACTCTGGCCGCCATATCCAGAAGCTTCAGACACAGATTTACACCGACACTGTAGTTCGGCGCAAACATCACGGGAATGTCGACGGCTCCCGCCACGATCTCCCGCTTCTCTTCCTCTGTGAAACCAGTCGTGCCTATCACAATCGCCTTGCCATGCTGACGACAGAATTGCAGGTGCGCCAGCGAGGACTCACGAGAAGTAAAGTCAATGAGCACGTCGAACTGGTTCTCCAGTCCGTTCAATTGCCCTGCAGCCGTCACGCCCAGCACCTTTATCCCCGCCAGTAGCCCCAGATCCATTCCCAGTGCAGGATCATCGGCCAGCACGATTCCGGCCGTTACCTGCAATCCGGCGCCGTGATTCACGACGGCTTCAATCAGCGTCTTGCCCATCCTGCCCGCCGCGCCAGCCACTGCAATTCTAGTCATCATTGTGTTCCGTTCCTGTTTATGTGCTGACTGTCCGCACCTGCACTGCACCCACGCCTGAGTCAGGAGCGCGATTATAGCGACCTGCAGGCATTACAGCCAAAACAAAACGTCGATCGCCAAAACGGCGCTGCAACGCTGCGGAGCCTCTGTCTCATGGCTGGGCGCATCACGAGTAAATGACTTGCCGCCCTTGGCTAATTTCGGCAAACTCCTGTCTCGACTGGCACCTCCCCGAATATTTCCTCCGGAACTGTGCGGGCTAACCCCTGCGGCGCCGGAACATCCACCAGCTTTGGCCTTCTGGTACAACGAAAAGAAATGAGCGAAACCCCGGTCTTGGACGATAGACACAAAAGGGAGCGTTACGAAGCGCTTGTCGATGCGTTGTATCAAGACGTCTATCGCTATGCCTATTGGCTGTGCAAGAACGGCGCACTGGCTGAAGATCTCGTACAGGAAACTTTTTTGCGCGCCTGGCGGTCTCTGGATAGCCTTCAGAACGACAAGGCGGCAAAAGCTTGGCTTTTTACGATTCTGCGCCGCGAGAATGCCAGACTCTATGAGCGCTACCGGCCCGATATCGTCGACATCGAAGACCAGAGCATCGCGGATCTTGACGAGAATGAGCCCGATCAGCGCCTTGACCGCCGCATGTTGCACGAAGCCATCGCGACCCTCGATAAAGACTACAGGGAACCCCTGCTGTTGCAGGTCATCGGCGGATTCAGCGGCAAGGAAATTGCCGAGATTCTGAATCTGAACAACAACACGGTGATGACACGATTGTTCAGAGCGCGCGGCAAGCTGAAGAGCATTTTCATTCCAGGCGGCGATTCAGATGATGATCTGGACGACGCAGACCTGGAAAACTGAAGCACCAGAACGCTCCATACAAGACCAGACCAGAAAGACAACCCCGACACGAGTCCAATGACGATGGATGACTTAGAATTCAGAAAGCGCGCGCTGGCCAATCCTCATGATACCGACGAGGACTTTGTTGCTGCCACATCCTCCAGTCCGGAAAGGATGCAGCTGGTGCAGGAGATCCAGGCTCTGGACAAGAGAATTGTCGGAACTATCAATGCGGTGGCGATTCCTGCGAACCTGGCAGCACGACTCAAGAGCCATAAGCCCGCAGCCGGTCGCCCCGCCACGTCCGTCTGGACCAGCTATTACGCGATGGCTGCCAGCCTGGTGATTGCGGTTGGCGTCATCCTGTCGCTTGGCCTCCAGAGCGCCAACCCCAGTGCCGCCGATCTCCAGCTGCACGACGACGCACTGCGCCATGTGTACAGGGAGGAACCGCGTTATGACACCGCTGGCAACGACCTGAACTGGCAACAGATCAATGCCGTGATCACCGAGGCCGGTGGCCACTTGCGCGATGACGAGCGCATCAAGACCATGCACATCAAGTTTGCCAACGGCTGCCGTCTCGCCTCGGGCACCGGTGCGCACATCGTACTGGAAGGAACGAAGGGCTCGGTCTCCGTACTGATCGTCCACAGCTCGCCCGTGACGACACGTTTTGACGTGAATGATCCGCGCTTCGCTGGCAAGATCATTCCGTTCGGTGAGGGTAACCTGATTATCGTTGGCGAGAAGGAAGAGCCTCTGGAGACTTATGAGGCCCTGCTCACCGACGCCTTCGAGTGGGTTATCTGAGCCTTCTGCTGAATCTGCTTAACTTTCCAGGCGCAAGGCTCAACGGATCAGAACTGGTCTACTGACAGAGCCATCAATGTGGTACTGCCGCCTCGAATCTCCGCAGCCAGTGCTGCATATCCCGGTAAGACTCTAGCGATGAAGAAGCGCCCGGTCTTCAGTTTTGCGTCATAGAAGCTTGTTTCGCTGACACCACCAACCAAAGCCGCCAAGGCAATTCTTGCCATCCGTGCCCACATGTAGGCATACAGAACGAGCGTCACAAGCCGCAGATAAGGAGCGGACGCTGCGCCAATCTCATCTGGATTGGCGCTTGCCGCTTCCTTGAGCCAGTGTGTGGTTGCCGTCAGAGCCCCGAGGGCAGCCGTCAGTGGCGCGAGGAATTCCCGCAACTGCGCCGACTCCGAGTGCTGTTCAAGGAAATCGTTGATTTCCTCCACCAGAATATCGAGCATGCCATCGCTGTCCTTCACCACCTTGCGACCAACAAGATCCAGCGCCTGAATGCCATTGGTACCCTCGTAAATCTGCGCTATACGCGCATCCCTGACATTCTGCTCCAGCCCCCACTCGCGCACATAGCCGTGCCCCCCCAGCACCTGCTGAGCCAGGACACAGGATTCGAAACCCCGATCCGAAAACGCTGCCTTGGCCACTGGCGTCAGCAGGGCTACCAGGCTGGCGGCCCGTTTGCGCGACCCGGCGTCTGGATGGAAGTGGGCAATATCGAGCTGACTGGCCACGTACAGCGCCAAGGCGCGGCCGGCCTCGACATCGGCACGGACACTCAGGAGCATGCGCCGGACATCCGGGTGTACGATGATAGGGTCGGCAGGCCCGGCTGGATTCGTGACACCCGTGGCTGCACGCCCCTGCACGCGTTCGCGGGCATAGGCGACCGCCGTCTGATATGAGCTTTCGCTCAAACCAATCCCCTGCAGGCCGATGGAAAGACGTTCGTAATTCATCATGGTGAACATGTACGTCAATCCCTTGTTTATCTCGCCAACAAGGTAGCCACGCGCACCGTCGAAATTCATGACGCAGGTGGACGACGCCTTGATCCCCATCTTGTGTTCGATAGACCCGCAGCTGACACCGTTGCGTGTCCCGGTTGCCCCGTCGCCTGACGGCAGGTCGCGTGGCACCAGAAACAGAGAAATGCCTTTGGGGCCGGGCGGTGCGTCGGGCAACTTGGCAAGTACCAGGTGCACAATGTTGCGCGTCAGGTCGTGCTCACCGCCAGTAATGAATATCTTGGTGCCGGTAATGAGGTAACTGCCATCCGCCTGCGGCTGCGCACGGCTCTTGATGATGCCCAGATCGGTGCCGGCATGCGGCTCAGTCAGGCACATCGTGGCCGACCATTCACCGCTGTAGAGCCTGGGCAGATATTCCTGCTTCAACTCGGCAGAGGCATGCCGAGCCAGCGCCAGACTCGCCCCGGCGCTCAGGATGGGGTAGAGCGCAAACGAGCAATTAGCGCCCATGATCATCTCTTCGAAGAGCACCGCCAACATCTTGGGCATGCCCTGACCACCATGCTCCACGTCGCCCGACAGCCCGATCCAGCCGCCTTGGGCGAAGGCCTTGTAGGCCTCGCGGAACCCAGTCGGAGTATGTACTTGCCCCCTCTCGAAACGACAGCCTTCCTCGTCACCACTTCTGTTGATGGGAGCCAGTACCTCCTCGGCGATCTGCGCCGCACTCTCGAGGATGGCATCCATCAGGTCAGTGCTCACCTCCGCTGTTCCCGGCATCTGCGCGAACAGCTTTTCGGCCGCCATGACCTCATGAAGGATGAACTGCATGTCCCGGATCGGTGCCTTGTACGCTGCCACTGTCTGCCCCCTGACGACGGAACTCCTCACGGAATACGGTCGGAATACGCTCAGAAATCGATTGAAATACGAGTGGGTTGATTGCACTTCACATCCCACAGCACTGACTGCGGGATGTGAAGCCTAAGGTACCCAGCACTTGAGGAGAGGTCAATTGCAGGTTGCAAGGGCTAGGCGCGCAGGAGAGCCCCAATGTCGATGAGTTGAGCGACGCTCTCCACCCGCCCCGCACTCGCTGCCAGATAGGGTATGCGCGCCAGACAGGGGGCGTGCAAACGAGACTCGATCGCTTCGATATTGGCATCCACAAATGCCATGTCAGGATCGACGACATTGGCGATCCAGCCCGCCAGACTGACACCGTCGAGATGAATCGCCTGTGCGGTCAGCAACGCATGATTGATACAACCCACACGGATGCCAACCACCAGGATCGTCGGAATCTCCAGCACCTTGGCCAGGCCGGAGAGAAATTGACGGGAATTGATCGGCACACGCCAGCCGCCAGCTCCCTCGATAAGAGTGAGCCCGGCACGGCGCATCATCACCCCGCGGCACATGCCTTCCACTCGCGCGATATCGATGCGCCGTCCTTCCTGCTCTGCGGCGATATGCGGCGCAACCGCCAGCCGCAAGGCGACCGGATTCACCTGCTCGTAGGGCAACGACAGCGAACTGAATTTTTGCAATAACAGCGCGTCGTCATTACGCAACCCCTGCTCCGTCTCTTCGCAACCAGCAGCGACGGGCTTCAGTCCGATCGTCGTCAGGCCTGCCGTATTGGCCGCCTGCAGAATACCCGCCGACACCAGCGTCTTGCCCACTCCCGTGTCGGTGCCGGCGATGAAGACAGTCCTTGGTTTTGCGGACACCGCAGTTGCTGTAGCTGCCGAAGTTTTCCTTTCAAACATGAGCTCTCACCCTTTCCAGTGCTTTGATGAGGCGATCCAGATGCGCATCCGTGTGCGCCGCGCTGAACGTGATGCGCAGTCGCGACGTGCCCACGGGCACCGTGGGCGGACGGATAGCGGATACATGGATGCCTTCTTTGGCCAGAATGCTGCTCGCACGCAAGGCCTTTTCCACGTCGCCCAGTATGAGAGCCTGGATAGGAGAAGTCGATTCCAGCAAGGGCAGTCCAAGATCGGCGACACGGCGCCGGAAGCCGTCAACCAGCTCCCGCAATCGAGTGCGCCGCCAAGGCTCATCACGCAGAATGCGCAGACTGGTGCGTGTCGCCTCAGCAACGGCGGGCGGCATCGCGGTGCTGTAGATATAGGGGCGGGCAAACTGGATAAGGTATTCAATCAAGGCATGGTCGCCGACCACGAATGCGCCGCTGCTGCCGAAGGCCTTGCCCAGCGTGCCGATCAGCACCGGCAAGTCTGCCTGGGTTACCGCCTGTCTGTTTTCGTCTTGATCAACGAAGGCTTCGACAATCCCGCGCCCGTTGGTGCCCAGACAACCAATGCCGTGGGCGTCATCAATCATCAGCCACGCACCGTGCTGGCCGGCAATTCTCACCAGGTCCGGAAGCGGGGCCAGATCGCCATCCATACTGAAAACCCCGTCGCTGACGATCAGGTGGCGGTTTGCCTTGCTCGCTTCGAGCATGGCCTCCAGTGCAGGCATGTCACAATGAGGGTAGCGCCTGGAGTCCGCCTTGCTCAGCCAGCCACCGTCCAGCAGCGACGCGTGGTTGAGCGAATCCTGCAGCACCAGCCCGCCGGTATCCATCAGCGCATTGATGATTCCAGTGTTGGCCATGTAGCCAGTGGAAAACACCAGCGCACGATCCCGTCCCATGAAATCCGCCAGCTCCTCTTCCAGTGCCTGATGAGCTCGGCAGTGCCCCGTCACCAGATGGGAGCCGCCGCTGCCGAGCCCGTAACGATCCACCGCGTCCTTGAACGCGGCGCGGACTTGTGGATGATTCGCGAGGCCCAGGTAATCATTGCTGCAGAAAGACAGCAATCCTCGCCCCGCCACCTCCTGTTCGGGTTGTTGCGCCCCGTCGCGCGCCACTCGGCAACGCATGAGCCCGGCTCTTTCACGAGCGCGCAACTGCTCCTCCAGGAATGGCAGCAGTGTGCTCAATTCACTGCCTCGGTGACGGCATCCTGCTGCGCCGGGTAGAACAGCGGATTGGGCTCGCGAGGGGGCTTCTGCTTAGGAGACTCCTGCACATGCAACTGCTCAGGCTGCAGCCCCAGCTTCGCAAACAGTGCGAGATCGGCACTTTCCTCCGGCAGCGGCGTTGTCAGCAACTTCTCTCCGTAGAAGATGGAGTTCGCGCCAGACAGGAAACACAACGCCTGCATCTGCTCGTTCATTGACTGGCGCCCTGCAGACAGCCGAACGTAAGATCGCGGCATGAGGATGCGCGCGACGGCAATCGTGCGAATGAACTCAAAGGGATCGAGATTCTCGACGTCCTGCAAGGGAGTGCCTTTGACCTTCACCAGCATGTTGATTGGCACGCTCTCGGGATGCTCAGGCATGTTGGCCAGCTCCTGCAGCAGGCCGACGCGGTCTTCAGCGCTCTCACCCATTCCGACGATGCCCCCTGCGCAGACTTTCATCCCCGCTTTGCGCACGCGCTCCAGCGTGTCTAGACGATCCTGGAAACTGCGGGTGGTGATGATGCTGTTGTAAAACTCCGGGGAGGTGTCCAAATTGTGGTTGTAGTAATCCAGCCCAGCCTCGGCCAGCGCGTCGGACTGCCCCTGATCCAGCGCTCCCAGTGTCATGCAGGTCTCCATGCCCAGCGCCCGCACCTGACGGACAATCTCCAGCACATGCGGGAAGTCCCTTGCAGAGGGGTTTTTCCAGGCGGCCCCCATGCAGAAGCGTGAGGCGCCGTTGGTTTTGGCCAGACGGGCCTGCTCGAGCACCTTCTCCAGCGCCAACAGTTTTTCCTTCTCCAAACCGGTGTTGTAGTGGCCGCTCTGCGGGCAGTATTTGCAGTCCTCCGGGCAGGCTCCCGTCTTGATCGAGAGCAAGGTGCTCATCTGCACACGATTCGGATCGAAGTGCTGGCGATGCACGCTCTGCGCCTGGAACACCAGGTCCATGAAAGGCAGCTCAAACAAGGCTCTGATCTCTGTTCGCGTCCAATCGTGGCGCTGCTGTTGAGTTGCGGCTGTGTAATCTGCTGACATCCTTAGGTTCCTGCTGAGAAGAGTGGTTGAAAGGCCGTTGCGGGCGGTGCGCTGAGGCGCGTCTATACTGGAAAGGGGCTTATTCTATGAACACGAGAGGCCCTGTCAACTTTATAAATTATTAAAGTCTACCTATGGCTATTTTATGACCATTTTCATGCCAGCCTTCCAACAATGCGTCCTCTGCGGAAACTGCACGGCAGCAGACATCGCCTTATGCACTGAATGTGCACTCGAACTCCCCCGCCCCGAATGCGCCTGCAAGCGCTGCGGGGTCGAACTGGGCCCAACCCCGCCCGTGCACGGCTACTGCGGACGCTGCCTCACCGAACCTCCGAGCTTCGACCATTGCATCGCTGCCTTCCGTTACGAGTTTCCCGTTCGCGAGCTGATCGCTGGATTCAAGTTCCATGCGGGCTTTGCGGAAGGCAGGACACTGGCCCGCTTTCTTGCCCAGCGGGCTGGCCGAGAATTCGAGACCCTTGGCAAACCGCAGAGGCTTCTGCCCGTCCCTCTGCACGTCTCACGCCTGCGTGAGCGGGGCTTCAACCAAAGCATCGAGCTGGCGCGCGTCATCGGTCAACACTGCGGCATTGCGGTGGATACGAGTTATTGTCGGCGCTCCAGGGCAACTCCGTCGCAGAAGGGACTGTCGGCAGAGGAGCGCGCTGTCAACCTGCGCAATGCCTTCACCTTGCACGGCGAGTGCGCAGGGGGAAAGCTGCGGCACGTCGCCATCGTCGATGATGTCGTCACCACCATGACGACCGTCGATACTCTGGCTCGCATGCTGCGCAACGCCGGTATCGCGCGCATCGATGTCTTGTGCCTGGCGCGGGTAAGCTGATTCCTGCACCCTTCTCATGCCCGGGTGTGCCGGTTATGATCGCGGCCTGCCGATTTTCACTCCATCGCCACCACGCTCTCCGGCATCAGCAAGGAACCACAATGTCAGACACCCCAGCTGCGCAACGTGCCGCAGAAATGCTCCGCTTTGATCAGCAACACTTGTTGCATCCCTACGCCTCCATGACATCCCCTCTGCCGAACCAGCTTGTGCGGTCCGCGTCCGGAGTGGAATTGACGCTGGATGACGGCCGCATCCTCATCGATGGCATGAGCTCCTGGTGGTCAGTGCTGCATGGCTATAACCATCCTGTTCTCAATCAAGCCCTCGTGACGCAGATCGGCAAAATGTCCCATGTGATGTTTGGCGGGCTGACCCATGAGCCCGCCATCGAATTGGCGCGCAAGCTCCTGGCGATATGTCCGGAGGGGCTCGACAAAGTGTT
The DNA here is from genome assembly GCA_030654835.1 of Gammaproteobacteria bacterium. Taxonomy (GTDB): domain Bacteria; phylum Pseudomonadota; class Gammaproteobacteria; order Pseudomonadales; family Pseudohongiellaceae; genus UBA5078. The sequence continues at coordinate 81,722 of JAURWS010000042.1, forward strand.
CTTCAGCGACTCCGGTTCGGTGGCGGTCGAGGTTGCCATGAAGATGGCTGTGCAGTACTGGCAGGCACTCGGGCAAGGCAGGAAGAGCCGGATGCTGACCCTGCGCCGGGGCTATCACGGCGATACCTTCGCTGCGATGTCAGTATGCGACCCGGTCACCGGAATGCACGGCCTGTTCGGCGATACCCTGCAGCAACAGTTCTTCGCCGACGCGCCTACCTGCAGGTTCGCGGAGCCATGGAACCCGGCAGACATCGATAGTCTGCGCCAGCAGTTGCAACAGCACAGCGACAGTATCGCCGCCGTGATCCTCGAACCCGTCGTGCAGGGCGCTGGAGGCATGTTCTTCTACTCGCCCGAATATCTGCGGGAAGCGCGGCGCCTCTGCGACGCCTTCGATGTCCTGCTGATCGCCGACGAGATCGCTACCGGCTTCGGTCGCACGGGCAAGCTGTTTGCCTGCGAACACGCTGGCATAAGCCCGGATATCCTCTGTGTTGGCAAAGCCTTGACGGGAGGCTATATGACGTTGGCGGCAACTCTGACCACGAACCGTGTAGCACAGGGGATCTCAGGCAATGGTGGGGTCTTCATGCATGGCCCGACTTTCATGGCCAATCCTCTGGCCTGTGCCGTGGCCTGTGCGAGCCTGGATCTCCTGCTGGCCAGCCCATGGCAGGCACGGGTGCAGAGCATCGCAACGCAGTTGAGCGAAGAGCTGAGCCCCTGCGCAGCGCTGCCGCAGGTCGCCGATGTGCGGGTGCTTGGTGGAATCGGAGTGGTGGAGTTACGCGAGCCGGTGGTGATGGCGCGAATTCAGTCTGCTTTCGTGGCGGAGGGAGTCTGGATCAGGCCCTTCGGCCGCCTGGTCTACGTGATGCCGCCATACATCATCAGCAATACACAGTTGCGACGACTGACTGACGCCATCGTGCGTGTGGTGACAAATCTGGGGGGCTAACTATTGAGAATCGGCTATTGAGAATCGGCTATTGAGATGCCATCAGAACTGATACTTGATGGTGCCGTAAGCCACGCGGCCAGTCTGTTCGATGGCACCGGGGCGAGTCTCCAGCAACTGATCCGGCCTGGCGTCGAAGAGGTTGCGGACCCCGACAGAGAACACCGCCTGACCTTCTTTGCCCGCCTTCAGGTTATAGCCGTACTGCAAGTCGAGTGTGGTCATGTTGCCAACGATCTCGTTCAACTGTTCAAGGTTCAACTTGCCAAGCTCTTCGAATGAATCAAAGTAATGAGTAACCGCGCTTGCGGAATGCTTGCCGACCTGCCAGGTCAGCATGAGGCTGCTCTGCAACTCGGTGCCCTTGGGCAGCAGCGTGCTTTCGGTAACGGGTGGCAGCGGGCCATCGAGCAACCCTTCTACCTTGGCATTGTCGTAAAGGTAGGTCGCCTTCGTGCTGACAATAAACTGCCCGAAGCGTGGCGATTCCCAGACGTAAGAGGCACTCAAATCGATGCCATGTGTCTGCTGGCCAGGACTGATGCTGCTCTTAACAGACGGGGCTTCGAGTATCCCTGCCTGCAGATTGCTGTCATCAATGAACAATCTCGGGCCGCTTGCCGCAACCAGCGCATCCGGCATGACCGCTGCGACGGGAAGTTGCTCCTGCATGCCGACGCGCCAGGCACCCGCACGCAGATTCAGCCCTTTGGCGGGGGAGAACAGCATACCGAGATTGAGGTTGTCGACGTATTCGCTGGAGAAGGGAGTCTGCACGGCGTTGCGCGAGACATTGAATCCATTGGCGCCAGAGCTGAGCAGGGAAGGCGCGATTCCCGTGGTGAAGCCCAGCCCGGTTTTCACTGAAAGATCCTGCGCATATGCGGGTGTCGTGGCGAAAAAGCCACACGCCATCGCCAAGAGCAATGCTGATCTGATTCGTGATCGAAACACTATCTGCCCCTTGAAGCAGTAACCTGGGTGTTGACTGCCAGTATCGACTGACATCGCACCCATTCTTTTTTTGCTTGCTTCACAGCCTTCTGCGGGCTGCGTTCGTCCGTAGTATACACGCCGAATTATAAACTGACAGAGTCATTTGTAACTTTTAAAAGCCTTGATTCTCCTGCTCGTTCGACCGCTTCGAGCAGCGCCTCTACCGGCAGTTGCTGACCAAGAGGCACATATTCCGGAGCTATCTCCGCCAGCGGCGCCAGCACAAAACCACGCAGATGCAGGCGCGGATGGGGCAGCTCCAGTACCATAGTGTTCATGGTGGTATTGCCGTAGACCAGCAGATCAATATCCAGCGTGCGCGGCGCATTATGAATCCCTTTGCGGACACGACCGAAATCCAGCTCAATCTGCTGCAGACAGCCCAACAGCTCAAGCGGGTTTGAACCGCTGCGAGGCAGCATGGCCACCACTGCATTGACGAAATCCGGTGAGCCTGGCGCACAGTCCACCGGGCTGCTGCGCCACATTGAAGAAACTACAACGGGATAGTCGCTCAGCGCCTGCAGCTCACGGACCGCATCCTTCAGCGTCGCCTCGGGCGACCCGGAGCGGGAATCGAGATTGGCGCCGAGCCCGATGAGACAGAGAGGAATCCCTGTCCCGGCGGGGAGATCGGCGATGGTGCCCCGGGCATTACTTCTAGTCGCCCTGCTGATGGCCTTATTGATGGTAGCGCCTGGAGAGCTCATGTACGGACTCGATGAAGACGGCAACATTGGCCGGATCGACGTCGGGCGTAATGCCGTGTCCCAGGTTGAACACGTGCCCCGAACCCGAACCGTAGTCCTGCAGAATCCTCGCTACCTCAGCCCGAATGCTGTCCGGGGAGGCATAGAGAATGGATGGGTCCATATTGCCCTGCAAGGACACCTTATCGCCGATGCGCGCACGGGCACGGCCAATATCGATGGTCCAGTCCAATCCCACGCAGTCGCAGCCGCTGGCGGCAATATCTTCCAGCCACAGGCCACCGTTCTTGGTGAACAGGATTACGGGAACTTTGCGCCCCTCGGACTCACGGGTCAGCCCTGCAACCACCTTAGTCATATAGGCAAGAGAGAATTCGCGATACGCATGCGTGGAGAGCACGCCGCCCCAGGTATCAAAGATCTGTACCGCCTGGGCGCCAGCGGCAATTTGCGCGTTCAGGTAATCAGTGACGGCGGTGGCGAGCTTGTCGAGCAGCAGGTGCATGGCCTGCGGCTGATTGAACATGAACGACTTGGCGTTGCGGAAATCTTTGCTGCCACTGCCTTCGATCATGTAGGTCGCCAGCGTCCACGGACTACCGGAAAAGCCGATCAAGGGCACCGAGCCGTTCAGCTCGCGACGAATCACGGACACTGCGTCTGTTACATAAGACAGATCCTTGGCGACATTCAGATCGGGAAGCGCCTCGACATCCTTCTCGCTGCGCACAACCTTGCGGAAGCGTGGCCCTTCACCCTCGGTGAAGTAAAGCCCCTGCCCCATGGCGTCCGGAATTGTGAGGATGTCGGAGAACAGGATGGCGGCATCCATCGCATAGCGCCGCAGGGGCTGCAGAGTCACCTCACAGGCCAGCTCCGGGGACTTGCAGAGGCTCATGAAATCGCCAGCCTGCGCGCGCGTGGCACGATACTCCGGCAGGTAGCGACCAGCCTGACGCATCATCCACACAGGGGTCATGTCGACCGTTTCGCCTGCCAGTGCTCGTAAAAATCTGTCGTTCTTCAACGCTGCCAACGCAATATCCTCTCTCAATGATGCTGGAATCAGAAGGCTGGGCATTCTACACACCCGCTCCTTTTACGACAAACTGCCATCAGCTCAGTTACGGGCTCGAATCTCTGTGTGTACTTCTTCGAGGCTGCGGACCCAGGGCTGCTGATCACGCAGCTCGGCGGGCAACCCGGCGAGTGCCGATCGCGCCGATTCCCGCGAGGTATAGGCTCCCTGTATGACCACAAACCAGGGGTTGCCGTTATTGCGTGTTTCGTACCACAGTAACGCGCTGGCGGCATGACGCTGCACAAACTGCTCGACGTTGGCGCGTGATGACGCACCCAACACCTGCAGCGTGAACTGATTGGCGGGCAAAGCGAGTATGCGCGTCTGCTGACCGGAACCCGTTGCAGCGTTGCCGGCGGCAGGACTGACGGCACGGACGGCTGGCGCCGGGGGAGTTGGTGTTGCCACCGCTGCCACAGCCGGGGTTGCGGGTGGTGGCGCGGCGACTATCGTCGGAGCAGTCACGGCAGACGCTGGCGGTTGTGCGGACGGCTGAGCTGATGGTTGTGTCGCTGACGCGACCGGAGCAGGCGTTGTAGCAGCAATCTGACGCACAGGCGGAGTCATTGGTGTCGGGGCATCTGCAGAAGTTGCAGAAGTTGGCGCAGAAGGCGAAGCGGGATCAGTTAGCGGGATCGCTCCACCAGATTGACTCTGCAGCCCCGGCAACTCAAGAGGCACATTGACGAGGCGCGGCGGCTCCACTGTCTCATCCCCACCTCCGGTGAGGAAAGCCACCAGCAACACTACGATCAACACGACGGCTGACAGCGCGTATTTCGTCGGAATACTGGCGATGAAGGAGAAATCCAGCGCCAGTCCCTTTCCCTGCGGCGCCCCCAGCATAGCGCCTGCGAGAACGTTCACGGCGCCAGGCATGCCACCGGACTGCTTGTGAATCTTCTCGATCTGTTTGTTGCTGAACGGCAGCGGCCGCGTCTGATCGCCCTGGGCGAAGCCTACGGAATTGAGGCGGTAACGCAGATAGTCGCGAGCCTCATCAAGGCTCAGCGCTGGCAGGTCGATGACGCTGAACTGCTGCTCGCCATTATGGAGCGGACAGGTGTAATCGAGTGTATCCAGCAGCTGCGGCAGGCCCAGCAGGATCAGATGAAAAGTCCCCTCAGCATTGTCGACCAACGCCAGCCGCACCAGCAACGCCAACGCATCATCACCCAGCTCGTGTGCGTCATCGACGATCAACACGACGCTGCGCGACTGCTGCCGGACAGACTCGAAGTAATCCAGCAGCGCCGCCTTGAGATCGGCCAGTGTGGCATGGGGTGGAAAGTCCAGCACAAAGGCCTTGAACATCTCCTCCAGCAATTGCGCGGGACTGGTCAACAGACTGGCGCGCGCCCTGGCAACCAGCTGTTGTTTGCCAGCCTGCCTGACGAAGAAATCACCGATCGTGCTCTTGCCACTGCCTGCAGGCCCCAGCAGAGCGATGATGTGATTGCTATGGGTTGAGTGATGCAGCAGTTTTTCCAGCGTCAGGCGACGCTGCGCACCCGGGTAGAGACTGGCCATTGGCGTGTCTGCCGTGAACGGGTTGGCCGAAAGGTGCAATGACTCAAGCGTCTCGTTTACCTTTGACACAAGTTATCTCCCGCTTCCAATGTCTGTTGCAGCAGAGTCGCATCGACTCCGCTCTCGATGACGGCCTTACCCAGGCCACGCAGTAGAATGAAGCGAATCTTGCCGCCTTGTACCTTCTTGTCGAATGCCATCAAGCGCATGAAGTCATCGGCGCTCATGCCACTGGGCGGAGCAACTGGCAGACCGGCTCTCTGCAGCAGAGCTTTGGCCCTTGCCGCCGCATCCATATCCAGCCAACCCAGGCGTGCTGACAGATCGGTGGCCATGACCATGCCTGCCCCCACCGCTTCGCCATGCAACCAGGTGCCATACCCCATCGCCGTTTCGATGGCATGCCCAAAGGTGTGCCCAAGGTTGAGAAGCGCTCGCACTCCACCCTCTTTCTCGTCGGCGGCGACGATACGCGCCTTCTCTTCGCAGCTGACCTTGACCGCCTCTGCCAGCAGCGTCTTGTCGCCGACCAGCAATCCATCGATGTTGCTTTCCAGCCAGGCGAAAAATGGCAGATTGTCGATGAGCCCGTACTTGATTACTTCAGCGATGCCAGCCTTGAGTTCTCGATCCGGCAGCGAGGCGAGTACATCGGTGTCGGCGACGACGCACTGCGGCTGATAGAACGCACCGATCATGTTCTTGCCGAGCGGGTGATTGACACCGGTCTTGCCCCCCACCGAGGAATCCACCTGAGAAAGCAGAGTCGTGGGCACCTGAATAAAATTGACGCCGCGCTGATAGGTCGCCGCTGCGAAACCAGTGATATCTCCCACCACGCCGCCGCCCAGCGCGATCAGGGTTGTGCTGCGCTCATGACGATCGGCCAGCAGTTTGTCGTAGATGGTACCGAGGGTGGCCAGAGTCTTGGTGTGCTCACCATCGGGCAGAACGAGATGATCGCATTGCACATCACCCAAAGCGCCCTTGAGTTGCGCCAGATAGAGAGGTGCCACGACTTCATTGGTGACAATGAGAGCCCGTTTGCCGTGCACATGGGGGCGAACCAGCCCGGCCTGTCCCAACAGCCCGGAGCCAATGAATATGGGGTAGGAGCGCTCCCCAAGGTCTACTTCAAGTTTGATCATGTTCTGCGTTCCATTTGTGAGCAGCCATCTCTTTCTCAACAGCCATCTCTGCCACCAGTGCCAGATTGGCCGCGCGCCACTCTTCGATCTGAAGGAGTATCTCGGTACTGACGGAGCGGGGACTGCGACGACTGGTGTCCACGATGACGTGGGCAGTCTCACGGTACAAGGGCTCACGGATCTTGATCAATTCTTTAATCTTCGCCAGTGGATTGTCAGTCTGCAGCAGCGGACGACTCTTGTCCTTGCCGGTACGCTCCAGCTGCTGCGCAACCGAGGCTCGCAGGTAAACCACAATCCCCCGATCTCTCAAATGCGCACGGCTCTCCGAGGCTAGAATCGCACCGCCTCCAGTCGCCAGAATGATGCCGCGCCGTTTCGTGAGAGTATCGATCATGCGGGCCTCGCGGATGCGGAAGCCCTGCTCCCCCTCCACGTCGAAGATCCAGGGAATGTCGGCACCCGTCACAAATTCGATTTCACGATCCGAATCGAAGAACGGCATATCCAGCTGCATCGACAGCAGCCGCCCGATGGTGCTCTTACCAACTCCCATGGGACCAATAAGAAATATGTTGTCCTGCTTGTCCATGAATAATCCGATTTCTCAGCGCTGCATGTGCGACTACGCAATGAATGATTTTCCCTGGCACCGGCTCACAGCACCAGAGCAGTGCCGAGCATTGTAACCTTTGCAGGAGGATAAAATCACGGCCAGTCGCGGACAGCTCCGGGGCGATGAAACCAGGAGCTGTCCGACGCAAAGCGAAGCAGGTGTATCGGGAAGCGAGTACCGGACCAGAGACTTGCCAGGCACGTCTCAGCGCGTATTGATCTCGGCGATGATCTTCGGCGTGATGAAAATCAGCAACTCAGTGCGGCGATTGGCATTGTTGGTGCGCTTGAACAGCCGACCCAGGTATGGAACATCGCCGAGCACGGGCGTCTTGCTCTCGGTGGTGGTGGTCTCCTCGCGGAACACCCCCCCCAGAACTATTGTGTCCCCATTCTCAACCAGCACACTGGTGTTGATGGAATTCGTGTTGATGGCCGGGACATTGCCACTACCTACCGCCACTGAATCCTGGTGGATATTCAGCTGCATGATGATGCGGCCGTCCGGCGTGATCTGCGGCGTCACTTCCAGAGACAATACAGCATCGACGAATTCAGTTGTCGAACCACCAGCCGTACCACCAGCCTGAGCCTGGTAGGGAATGCGCACACCCGATTCGATGGTGGCGGTGACCTTGTCCTGCGTGGTGACCTTGGGACGTGCGATCACTTCACCATTTCCGCTGCTTTCCAGCGCCGAGAGCTCCAGCTCGATCAAACCGCTGTTGCTGGTGAAGCCGACGGAGAATGAAGACGCTGACTCATCCTGCAGTCCGAGATCCACGGCAAGCGCATCCGGGAAAGTCACGGAACCTATCGGAATGGGCACGGCAGCAATAGCCTGAGACACAATCGCATCGATCAGACTGGGGTCTGTGCCATCCTGCAGCGCCTTGACCCGCGCCGCGTCACCGGCTGCCAATGCTTTCTGTACAGCAATACTCTCGGCGACGCGATTGTTTTGCTGCTCGAGTGTGGATGCCTGACTGCCACCATAGCGGAAATTGTCAGTGGAATCCGTACGTCCTGCACCACCCCAGCGAATACCCAAGTCTCGACCGAAATCAGTCGAGACATTGACGATGCGGGCCTCGATCAACACTTGACGGACAGGCACATCGAGTCGACTGAGCAGTTCCCTGACCTCGTCGAGCTTCTCTGCAACATCGCGAATGATGATGATGTTGGTCCGCGCATCAACCGTGGCAGAACCACGACTGGAAAGAATTCCTGTGCTGGTGGGCCCTGCTGCAGCACCATCGGCAGCCGCAGGCGTACTGCCTGTCGCCGAGCCCGTCAGCAGTGTGAGAATGTTGGCAGCATCGGCATAGTTCACCTGCACGAATTCGGTATGCAGCGGCGCCAGCGCCTCGGCTTGTCGTGTGGCGTCCAAGGCCTGCTGCTCCTGCGCGGCAATCTCATCGGCGGGAGCCACGTAGAGCACATTCCCCACCAGACGCTTGTCCAGATTGCGTGACTGCAGCACCAGGTTCAACGCCTGATCCCAGGGGACATCGTCCAATTCCAGAGTAATGTTGCCGGAGATGGCGTCACTGGTTACCAGATTGAAATCATTTTCGTCGGCGAGCAGTTGCAGAACCGCACGCACATCGATGTTCTGGAAGCTCAGCGAGACGAGAGTGCCTGAATAGGCAGCGGCGGGGTCACTGTTTGCAGCGGCGGCTCCAGGGGGGGAGACGCTCACGGTGTACTGCCGTCCCTGCTGGTAGGCGACGTACTCGTATTCGCCATTCAGATCGATGGCGATAGTCGCATTACCGCGTTGTGGATAGACATCGACAGTATTCACAGGCGTCGCGAAATCGGTGACATCGAAACGTCGGTTCAGCCGCTCGGGCACTGCGGCACCGGAAAATTCCACGTAAATCCGCGATCCGACCTGCTCGACATTGCCGAGCAGCTGGTCATCGCTAAGGGTAATCACAATCTGCCCTTCGTTGACTTCACTCCCGCGACGAAACAAGACGTCGGCCAGTGAGGCGCCGGTGGCGGCGACCACTGCGGGGGGCTCATTCTGACTGACCGGCGCCGGGGCGGCAGTCACAACCCTGTCGCTGCCCAAACGCACGACCAGTGTGTTGCCCTCAATGCGCGTCTCGTACTCGGCAGGGCTGGTCAGATTGAACACCAATCGTGTCCGGTCGCTGGTCTCCAGCACCATGACGCTCTGGGCATTGTTGGAATCGATATCGAAACGGCGTTCGCCGAGACTGCTTTGCACATTGGTCAGGTCGAGGGAGATGCGCGCCGGGTCTTCCTGTGTGAAACCTGTCGGCTGTGGGGGTGCTGCATCGAAATCCAGTCTCACTTCCAGACTGTCGCCTGGCAGATTGGCGAACCCGATGCTCTGCAGATTCACCGGCTCCTGCGCCTGAAGCGACTGCAGACTCAGACAGGCAAGCAGGAACGGCAAACACCACTTCCAGACGGCACTCAAGCCTGGTCCTCTGGAATGCACCCCGGCTGTTGCAGTCATCGTTGCTGTAGACATTTTTTGATCACCTGAAAATGCAGCAAGGTCATTCGCTGCGAACAAAATTCTGTTTCGACACACCACTCTTCATGAACCGTCTGGTCATCAACTCCATGTGCAGGTCAACGAACCAGCGCCAGCGTTCGCGGCCGTTCTACCCAGCCACCATCCCCTGCGGGGACTATCTCCATGATGGCGACTTCGTCCGGCGTGACCTGCACGACGCGACCATGATTGCGACCAAGATAATTACCCCGGCCGATGCGATGAATCATGCCAAGCTCGTCGCGAATCAACGCAATGGTGGCGCCGTCTCGACTGATCATCCCCACCATGCTTAGCGCCGTCAGAGCAAAACTCTCCAGCGGCTCCGGCGTGCGCGTAAAGTCCGGCTGCACCGTGCTCGTCGACGCCACCCCGACCCCGGTCCCCGCCATGACAGGAACATCGAAGGGACTGCGCATGGAGGCAGCACTGTAGGTAAACGCTTCATAGGGGAGAAATACGGGCATCGGTTCGACGGGCTCTCCAGGGCGCATGGAAACCTCTACTACGAACTGCTGCAGATCGGCCATATCGGCGTTGCGCGAGCACGCTGCCAGCACGACACATAACAGACTCAATATGACAAAACGAAGCCAGCGCAAGGCACTGGCATTACGGTGCAGGAGCAGGTGCATTTGGCACTTCCTCCTCTTCTTCACTCCGGTAGCGATAGGTCTTCGCGGTGATGGTCATCGTCAGCAGAGTACGGCTGGCCGCCGCGACAATCGAGAAATCATGCAGAGTCACAATTCGGGCGAGACTGGCAACGCCACTCACGAAGGTGCCAAAGTCGTGATAATTGCCCAGCACTTCCACCTGAATAGGTTGTTCGATATAGAACTCGAGCGCCACCTCCGGGTCCAGCTCGATACGGGAGAACGCCAGGCTGGCGCCAAGCCCCGTCTCGGTGATTTCATCCACCAGATCCGGCACTTCGGTCTGGCTGGGCAACTGCCGCAGCAGTTCAGAGAAGGCTTCTTCCATTTCGATGGTCTGTGCTTTGTAGGCCTCCAGATTCGCGGCCATCACCGCCTTTTGTTCATACTCCACGCGCAGCGTCGTCTCCTCGGCAGCCCAGCGCTCCAGTGCTGATTGCAGATTGCGAATATCGAACCAGAAACCGAGCCCAAGACAGAGGACAAACACCACCAGAGTGATGACGAATTTGACGACACCTGGCCAGACGCCGATGGAATCCAGATCGCTGAGATTGTTCCAGTCGAAGTTTTGCAGTTCTTTGATCAAGCCTGAAATAGGGGTCATGTCACTGCTCCTGATCCCGCAGAGGTTCCTGAAGAACCAGCGTGAGTGAGAACGCGTTGGCAGTGCGCTGCTCGGCATTGGCATCGGCACTGGCCGCCGAAATCTGCTGCAGACTCGGATTCACAAACCACTCGGAGTCATCCAGACGACGCATCAATTCCGACACCTTGTTGTTCGATTCGGCAATCCCCTCGATCTCAAGCGTATTGTCGGTTCTGACCAGCGTGTTGAAGTAGACACCAGTGGGCAAGGCTTTTACGAGCTCATCAAAGACACGCACGATGACTGGGCGCGAGCCCTGCAAATCCTGAATGACTTCCATGCGCGCATTGATTTGTTCTTTCTGCTGTTTGAGCTGATTGATTTCCTCGATACGGGCATCCAGCACCAGAATCTGCTGGCGCAGAAAGTCATTGCGCGACTGCTGGTAACGGATATCACCACGAAAGCTGCGATCGACCAGAAACAGGATGCCGCCGGCAATGATCACCACGCCCAGCAGCAGCACCAGAAATTCGCGCTTGCGCTCTTCGCGCAGCTGTTCACGCCAGGGTAAGAGGTTGATGCGCGCCATCAGTACCTGCTCCTCATCGCCAGACCACAGGCAATCATCAGGGACGGGGCGTCATTGATCAGCATGGTCTTGTTGACCTTCGGACCCGTGGCAAGATTTGCAAAGGGGTTGGCGACCAGCACGGGGGTGGCGAGGTGTTCACGCACCAGCTCACTCAAGCCGTCGACCGCCGCGATGCCGCCAGCCAGCACAATGTAGTCCACATCGTTGTACTGACTGGAGGAGAAGAAGAACTGCAGTGAACGACTGACCTGCTGGACTGCCGCATCTTTGAAGGGGGCAAGAATCTCGTTCTCATACTCCGCAGGGAGATTGCCACGCTTGATCCCTGTCTCCGCCTCAATGGCAGAGAGGCCAAAGCGACGCTGTACGTCCTCTACCAGTTGCCTGCCTCCGAAGAGCTGTTCGCGGGTATAAATCGTCTTGCCATTGACCAGCACATGTAGAGTGGTAATCGTGGCGCCGACGTCCAGAATCGCGACACTGTTCACATCCACGCCGGTAAGCTGAGGCGCAATCAATGCATAGGCCCGCTCCACCGCATAAGCCTCAATATCGACAACTTTGGCGATTAGGCCGCCCGCCTCTAGCGCCGCGACCCGCGACTCCACGTTCTCCTTGCGGCACGCCGCCAGCAGCACGTCGACAAAGTCCGAATTGTTGTCTGTGGATTCCAGCCGCTCGAAATCGATCGCTACCTCGCTGAGAGGGTAAGGAATGTACTGATCCGCCTCCACAATGATCTGGTTTTCCATTTCGGAGTCAGTGAGCGCGGCATTCATCTCGATAATTTTGGTGATGACTGCGGAACCCGCTACTGCAACCGCCGCCTCTTTCGTGGCGGGCTTCAGAATGGATATCGCCTGTCGGATACTCTCTCCCACAGCATCGATATCGCTGATGTTCTTTTCTACAACGACGTTGGCGGCAAGCTGGCGTATGACATAGTTTTCAATCTTGTACTTGCCGCCGCTGAAACTTAACTCAAGCAGCTTCACGGCGGAGGAACTGATGTCCACCCCCAGCAGGGTTTTCGATTTTTTACCCAGGATTCCCAGCACAGTCGCAAGTCCGGATTTCGTTGTTTTGGTCAGTTCTTGTGAAGTCGAAAAGCTCTGTATGCCAGTATAGTAGCAAACGTGAAAACGAGCGGAGCGACGCCATTTTTAGTCACGCGGACACATCAAAACAAATTTATATATAACATTCAACAGATTATAGCCCAATTTCAATAAATAACTTTATGTTGTTAACCAGATCAACTTATTTCGCTCTGCACATGGGTATATAATCGCGCCGTGAGCACAGCCCACCGCTCCCGTTGAGGCCAGCATCCCGGGAATAGAGCCCCGCCTCAGCAGGTCTGTGTAAGGGCAGGTCTTTGCAAGAACTGTCTCACCTTGAATTTCCACTAACAGTGACCCCATTCGTGAACACCAGGCTAAAGAAGACATTCAGAGCGTTGTTCTGGTTTGGCATATTCTGCGCCAGCGGTGGCGTCATGGTGGCGGCGGCAGCATTCCTGTACCTGTCACCACAGCTCCCGTCGGCGGAGTCCTATCGCAATGTCCAGCTAGAGACGCCGCTGCGCATCCTGACTGCGGACAGCAAACTGATCGACGAAATCGGCATCCGTCGCGACCCCGTACCTTACGAAGAAATTCCGCCGATGATGATCAATGCCGTCATCGCCAGCGAGGATCCGCGCTTCTACTCCCATCCCGGCGTGGACATCCTGGGCCTCATGCGCGGATTTTACGGCTTCGTGCGCGGCATCAATCTTGGCGGCGGCAGCACCATCACCATGCAGCTTGCCAACAACATCTCGTTCGACAGCGACAACGTCTACTCACGGAAACTCAAGGAAATCCCCTTCGCCCTGCGCATCCAGCGCGAGCTGACGAAACAGGAAATCATCACCTTGTACCTCAACCTGATCTACTTCGGATCGGGCGCCGATGGCATCAATGCCGCTGCTTTCGCGTATTACGGCAAACCCATCGCGGAGCTGGAACTCCACCAGTTCGCAATGCTGACCTCGGTGCTGCCTTGTCCATCGCCGTGCAACCCGATTGCCGATCCAGCACGCGCGACAACCCGGCGCAACGTCGTTCTCACCAAGATGTACGATCTGAGAATGATTACCCGCGAAGAATATGAAAAGGCTGTCAGCACACCAGACAATGCGCGCCGCCACAGCCGCAGGATCGAAGTCAGCGCTCCCTATGTTGCGGAAATGGTGCGCCAGGAGTTGTACCTGCAGTACGGCGAGGACATCTATCGCAAGGGATTCGAGGTCACCACCAGCATCCACAGCGACAAGCAGATGGTCGCCAACCGCGCCCTGACCAATGGCTTGGAGGAATATTATGACAAACGTCATGGCTATCGCGGCACCGAAGGATTTATCGCGCCCATGGGCGACGATCCGCTTCCAGCCTGGCTGGAAGCGCTGGAGCCACACGCCGTCATCGGCAATCAGCATCCCGCCGTCGTCACCTATGTTGGTGATCGTGAAATCAAGGCATTGCTGAAGGACGGCAGCATCATTGATATCGGTTGGGAAGGATTGAGCTGGGCTGCACCGTTCGTCGATCGTGGCAACGCCTGGCCACGCCCGCAACAGGCACGAGAAATCGTCAAGACAGGTGATCTGATTCGCGTCAAACAGATGCAGGACAGCAATTGGTCACTGGGCCAGATTCCGGAACTACAGGGCGCACTGGTATCCGTGTCGCCAGACAATGGCGACATTCTCGCGCTGATCGGCGGCTACGACTTCGGATACAGTCAGGTGAATCGCGCCACCACACCACGCCCGCCGGGCTCCGGGTTCAAACCCTTCCTTTACGGAACGGCACTAGAGAACGGTTATACCGCCGCCAGCACTATCAATGACGCCCCGTTTGTCAGAGGAGACTATCGCCCCAGGAATTTCGAGAATAATTTCGCGGGCCCGATCACCCTGCGTTATGCCCTCACCAATTCGCGCAACGTCCCGGCAGTGCGTCTCTACGATCAGCTCGGCTCGGAGCGACTGTTCCCATTCGCCAAGCGTTTTGGGTTTCATACGGAGAATTTCCCTCCCAACGACCTGACCATCGCGCTGGGAAGCCAGGATGTGCAACCGCTGGAGATGGCCATTGCATTTGCCACTATCGCCAACGGCGGACAAAAGGTGGAGCCGACACTCATCAAACAGATCAAGACCTTCGATGGCATCATCCCGCGCCCTCCGCAGCCGGTCGCCTGCAGCAAGGACTGCAGGGCAATGACAGAACAGGCGGGCGAGCAGATCGTTGCGTCGGCGGCACAAGCCCCGGGCCCACAGACAGTACCCGCTCCACAGGTCGTGGACCCCCGTATCGCCTATATTCTCGGCAGCATGATGCGCTCAGTCATCGAAGAAGGCAGCGGCCGTCGCGTCGGCAGAGAGATCGACAGAAAAGATCTCATGGGCAAGACCGGCACCACCAACGGGCCTTCAGAACTATGGTTCACAGGTTTCAACCGGGACGTGTCGACGAGCGTCTTCATCGGCTTTGACCAGCCGCAGATGATGGGCGAGAGTGAACAGGGCGCCACCGTTCCGGTGCCGATCTGGATCGACTACATGAAGACGGTGCTGGCGGGAACGCCAGAACGGATGATGGACAGACCGGACGGGTTGGTGGACCGGCTGATAGACAAACAATCCGGCCGCAGCGCGCGCCCTGGGCAAGCCAACACCATGTTCGAAGTATTCATGGAGGAGAATGCTCCATCGGCAACGCAGGAACGGCAGCAGCCTGGCATCACCCGCAACACAACCGATACCACAAGCGACACAACACGCGACGCACGGGACACGGATGAGGCTCCGACGATCGAGATTTTGTTCTGATCGCCCCTCCGTTATTTCCGTACCAGTGAAATCAGGCAAAACACAAAAAGGCGTCAGAGTTTCCTCTGCCGCCTTTTTTGCTATCCGCTATACGCAGATGGGGGATTATTTCAGTGAGCGTGAACCAAAACGCTTGTTGAAACGATCGACGCGGCCACCTGCATCCAGAATCTTCTGCTTGCCGGTATAGAACGGGTGGCACTCTGAGCACACGTCCACAAGAATGTCTTTACCCAGTGTGGAGCGTGTCTTCAGGACATTGCCACAGCTGCAGGTTGCATTCATTGCTTGATAATTGGGGTGGATATTCGGTTTCATGCCTGGACCTCGTCATTGGTATTTCACTGGTATCGCCACAGGGGGACCGGCGTTAACAACGCCCACTGCCAGCGAAACGGGCGTGCATTCTACCAAAGAGACGTCCATTGGCAATAGCGGCACACAGAGATATTTGGGAGCAAGTCAGCGGGGCGCCTGCCCTTCCTGAATAAGCTTGTGATTCCTCACCACCTCGCGCATCACGCGCTCAAGAATCTCCGCCACCAGATCGGCATTGACTCCATGCCGGGCACAGACCTGGCGAATGTCGGCCAGCTTGGCACTTTCCCGCTCGGGGTCCAGAGCCTGCAGGCCGTGCTGCGCCTTCAACTCCCCTACCCGCCTGGTCAGGGCAAACCGATTTGCCAGCAACAACACCAGGCCGTGATCGATCCGGTCTATTTGCTCTCTCACCAATAACAGTTCTGCGGGAACGGGCTCGTCGGCCATCGTCTGACTCCATTGCTCTTTTCGGAAATGTTTTATACGAATGCGCTCTGGGCGCAGTGATTTGCGCGGCAGTATAAACCAATTCCACAGCCCCCATACAGCAGCGCCGCGAACCCGCACCAGCGTCATCCGAGCTTTGCAACACCCAGGCAGTAGGCAGTAGAAGGTTGCGGTTGTTCGTGCAATGCCCTTAACATGGCCGTGGCCAATCCCGGTGGACCCGCCCTCGCGTGCAGACTGCAGTCGCTCTTAATATGCCCAAACCCGATTCTTTCAGTCACGCTCCGCACGCCAGCGTCATCCTGCGCCTCGCCGTGCCGTCACCATTGCGCCGACTCTTTGACTACCTGCCCCCGCTTGACTCCACTCCCGCGCAACTGGAACAACTGCGGCCAGGAGTTCGTATCAGCGTCCCTTTTGGGTCGCGCACGCTGGTGGCGGTGCTGGTGTCAACGCAGGCACAGGCGTCGGTAGAACACGCCAAATTGCGCCATGCCACGGCAATACTCGACCAGGACCCGCTGCTGCCACAGGCATTGATGGAACTCTATCTGTGGGCTGCGCAGTACTATCAACATCCTCCCGGAGAAGTCTTCAGCACCATGTTGCCAGCGTTGCTGCGGCAGGGCCGCCCAGCGGCTCATCCCGGCAGGAAAGTGTGGCGGCTCAGCGCACAGGGTCGCCAGCTTGACGCCGACGCCCTGCGCCGAGCATCCCGGCAACGCGAAATTCTGGAGTTCCTGACCGAACATGAGGAGCTGGACAGAGAATCCATCGCCGAACTGGAGATATCCCCCGTGGCGTTGAGCGCCATGGTCAAAGCTGGTTTCGTGGAGACCAGCGCACAACCGCGCTCGCCACGCCACGCAGCCGGGAAAGCTATGCCGGAGAAAGTGCTGCAGCTCAATGCAGAGCAATTGCAGGCGGTCAATTCCATCCGCTCCGCTATTGGCAGCTTCGGCTGCTACCTGCTCGACGGAGTGACTGGCAGTGGCAAGACCGAGGTCTATCTGCAGGTGATCGCGGAAGTCCTGCGCCAGTCCCGGCAAGCACTGGTGCTCGTCCCGGAGATCAGCCTGACCCCGCAAACCATCAGCCGCTTCCGCAAGCGCTTTCAGTGCCGGATCGCCGTGCTGCACTCCGGCCTCACCGATGCCGAACGCCTGCAGGCCTGGCTTGAGGCCCGCGACGGGCAGGCGAGGATTGTGATCGGCACGCGCTCCGCCCTGTTCACGCCGCTGGCGCGTCCCGGCATCATTATCATCGACGAGGAGCATGACGGCTCCTTCAAGCAGCAGGACGGCTTCCGCTATTCGGCCCGCGATCTTGCCATTGTGCGAGCGCGCAACGAGGACATCGGCATCGTCCTGGGGTCGGCAACGCCCAGTCTGGAGACCTTGCACAACGCGCTGACCGGGCGCTATCAGCATCTACTACTCACCGAGCGTGCCGGCGTCGCCGAGCGTCCGACGCTGCGCCTGCTGGATACCACCAATGAGGTATTGCAGGAAGGCTTCTCAGCCCCCTTGCTGCAGGATATCGCTGACCACCTGCAACGGGGCAATCAGGTGCTGGTGTTCCTCAACCGTCGCGGTTTCGCGCCCACGCTGCAGTGTGCCGACTGCGGTTGGGTAGCCGAATGTCTGCGCTGCGATGCGCGCCTGACACTGCACAAGACGCCACCCCATCTGCGCTGCCACCATTGCGATGCGCGCAAGCCTGTCGATCGCCACTGCCCGCAGTGCAAATCGAAACATCTGCAGGCGCTGGGTCTCGGCACGGAGCGCAGCGAGGGAGTGCTGACCAGCCTGTTCCCCGACACCCGCGTGCTGCGCGTCGACCGCGACACCACCAGACGCAAGAACGGACTGGACGCCCTGCTCAACGAAGTGCATCGAGGTGAGCCCTGCATCCTGATCGGGACTCAGATGCTGGCCAAGGGGCACCACTTCCCGTGCGTCACACTGGTTGCCGTGCTGGACGCGGATGCCGGTCTCTTCAGCGCCGACTTCCGAGGACAGGAACACACAGCGCAGTTGCTGATGCAGGTGGCGGGCCGTGCAGGGCGGGCCGGACAAGCGGGGGAAGTCGTCATTCAAACCCGGCATGCCAACCACAACACTCTGCAGGCTCTAGTCCAGCAGGGCTATGGCAGTTTCGCCAGAACCATACTCGCGGAACGACAGGCGGCGTGTATGCCTCCTTTCTCCCATCTGGCGTTGATCCGCGCCGAGGCCACCGACTTCAGGAGTCCGGAGCAATTCCTCGCACTGGTTCGCCAATGTGCAGAGAGGCTGCTCGGCACTGCCGATTGCACGACAGTGACTCTGATGGGGCCCCTGCCAGCGCCCATGGAAAAGCGTGCCGGCAAGTTTCGCGCGCAGTTGCTGCTGCAATCGGCGCAACGCTCGCTACTGCAGAATCTGCTCAGTCAACTCTGTCCGGCACTGGAGAGCATGAAGGAGAGTCGCAGCGTCCGCTGGTCTGTGGATGTCGACCCTCAGGACATGATCTGAAGCCTCAGCACTGGTCGCTGATAGGCACAGGAATAAGGCTGGTTGCTCACCGGGTTTTTCAGGATAATGGCGAGCTTGATTCGTTCATACGGTATTGCAGAGACATCATGGCTCACGATTTCGCCAAAACCAGAACCCGCAAAGCGCCCGAGCAAAAACGCCCGGAGCCCACACCTCAGCCTGCGAAAGGTCTGTTGCTGACGGGCCTCCTGACAGGCTTGGTGCTCGGCGTCTTCATCAGCTTTCTGATTTACATCTCAGGGATGCTCCCTCCTGTGAACCCGATGGTGGACAATGCCGACAGCAGCAACGCCGAAGAGCTCGCTGTCGCGCAGCAGCGCCGCAACGAGGAACTCGAAAAGGCAGCGGCACGCCTGCAGCTCGAGTTTTACAAGGAGCTGCCCAACTACGAAATCATCGTCGACAATACGCCGGGCACTGTTGCAGCAACTTCTTCCAACACGATGACCGCTACGGCGGCAGAACAGGCCATAGCTCTGGCCCAGAGTCAGGCCCAGTCCGCCGCACAAGCGCTGATGCCCGGGCAGGAGCCGACCGCTACCGTCATCACGAACTCTCTGGCAGCAGCCATAACGACGGCCCCCAGCAGCGGCGCCACCGCGCCTGCTGCCACTGACAGCACTGCCGACTCACCCGCCGTGGCTCCGATAGTGCCTGCGGCTGCAATCCCAGGCGAACCCAGCTTCATGATTCAGGCCGGCGCCTTCCAGCAGGAAGCCGCCGCAGTCGCACAATCCATGCGCCTGAATGCACTTGGCCTGGACGCCCGCGTCAAGAAGGAGGCACTCCTCGGGCAGACGCTGTTCCTAGTGCAGTCCGGCCCCTATAGTTCCCGCGATCAACTCAGTCAGCTGGAGCGAATCCTGCGCAGCAATGGCATCGACAGCATGCGTATCGGAGTGAACCAGTAATCCCATTTTCATGTGCGTCAGCTTGGCCGGACGACACACTTCCCTAACCCCGGCGCGCGCACCGGCAGGAGCTACAGATTGGAACAACTTCACGGCACCACTATCCTCTCCGTCAGACGCAACAACAAAGTGGTCGTTGGCGGCGACGGCCAGGTCTCCCAGGGCAACACCATCATGAAGGGCAATGCCCGCAAGGTGCGGCGTCTTTACAAGGAGCAAGTGATCGCAGGCTTTGCAGGCGGCACGGCCGACGCCTTCACCTTGTTTGAGCGCTTCGAGGAGATGCTGGAGACGCATCACGGTAAACTGGTGCGCTCTGCGGTAGAGCTCGCAAAGCTGTGGCGCACCGATCGTGCGCTGCGTCGCCTGGAGGCACTGCTGCTGGTCGCCGACCGCGAGGCATCGCTGATCATCACTGGTAATGGCGACGTGATCGAACCGGAAGAAGGCATCATGGCCATCGGTTCAGGGGGCAGTTTCGCGCTCGCCGCTGCGCGAGCTCTCTACCGACATACCGAACTGGACGCCCGCGTCATTGTGGAAAAGAGCCTGATCATCGCAGGGGAAATCTGCGTCTATACTAATCAGAACCACACCATCGAAGAACTGGAATTTTAAGCAAAGCATTCAGGAACACACGCATGTCCACCATGACTCCACGAGAAATTGCCTCGGAACTCGACAAATACATCGTTGGCCAGAATGACGCCAAGCGCGCCGTTGCCATCGCGCTGCGCAACCGCTGGCGCCGCATGCAACTCAACGAAAACATCCGGCACGAAATTACCCCAAAAAACATTCTGATGATCGGCCCGACCGGTGTCGGCAAGACCGAGATCGCCCGCCGCCTCGCCAAGCTGGCCAATGCGCCCTTCATCAAGGTGGAGGCAACCAAATTCACCGAGGTGGGTTATGTCGGTCGTGATGTCGACTCCATCATCCGCGACCTGATCGATGTCGCAGTGAAGATGCTGCGCGAGGAGCAAATCCGCAAAGTGCAGCACATTGCCGAAGACGCCGCCGAGGATCGTATTCTCGATGCCCTGCTCCCCTCGGCCAGAAGCGACGGCACTAATGAAGACGCCGATCGGACCACGTCCACCACAAGGCAGATCTTCCGCAAGAAGTTGCGTGAGGGCGAACTGGACGACAAGGAGATCGAGATCAAGGTGGCCGATTCCGTCACTGGCATAGAGATCATGGCTCCGCCCGGGCTGGAAGAGATGACCAGTCAGCTCAAGAACATGTTTTCCACCATGAACACCGGCAAGAAAAAGACCCGACGCATGCCGATCAAGGCCGCCTTCAAACTCCTGAAAGAGGAGGAGGCGTCCAAACTGGTCAACGAAGAAGAGATTCGCATTCGCGCCATCGAGACGACGGAGCAGACCGGCATCGTCTTCATCGACGAGATCGACAAGGTCACGGTGCGCAATGACTCCGGCAACAGCGGCGTCTCCCGCGAGGGCGTGCAGCGTGATCTGCTGCCGCTGATCGAGGGCTCCACCATCACCACCAAGTACGGCAGCGTGAAGACCGACCACATCCTGTTCATCGCCTCGGGAGCATTCCATCTCTCCAAGCCCTCGGACCTGATCCCCGAGCTGCAGGGCCGCCTGCCCATCCGTGTGGAATTGCAGGCCCTGACCGCTCACGATTTTGAGCGCATTCTGTCGGAGCCCAACTGCTCGCTGACCGAGCAGTATCAGGCCTTGCTGGGCACCGAAAATCTGCAGGTCCGCTTTACGCAGGACGGCATTGCCCGCATCGCAGAGACCGCCTTTCAGGTCAACGAGCGCACCGAGAACATCGGCGCCCGCCGCCTGCACACGATCATGGAGCGCCTGTTGGAAGAAGTCTCCTTCACGGCTTCGGACATCGGCATTGGCGACAACAAGGAACTGGTGATTGATGCCGCCTATGTCGACAAACAACTGCAGGAACTGGCCCGGGACGAAGACCTCAGCCGGTTCATTCTGTAACTCGGTATCCAGAGAACCACAAACGATGACGAGCTCTCCGACCGAGATCCATCTGCGCCGCCGCTCCGGCCTGCTGGAGCTGGCCTATGCGGATGGCAGTCGCTATTCGCTCAGTGCGGAATTCCTGCGCGTGCATTCCCCTTCTGCCGAGGTGCGCGGACACGGCCAGGGACGGAGCGTGCTGCAAACCGGCAAGCGCAACGTGGGATTGACGGGCATTGAACCGGTGGGCCTTTACGCCATCAAACTCATCTTCAGTGACGGGCACGACTCAGGCCTCTACAGTTGGGACTATCTCCACGAACTGTGTACCCATCAGGAAGAGATGTGGCAGAGCTATCTGCAACGCCTGCAGGATACGGGTGCCAGTCGCGACCCGGTACCATTCCACCCGGCGATCGGTGGCAAGGCTTCATTGTCAGAGCAAGTGCAAGTGATTACCATACAGCCGCTGTCGCCACCCGGATCCTGACAGCCTTAAACACAGCCTCTAAAACACCCCTGGCATCAATCGCCAGCAGGAAAGCACTATGTCAGGCCATACCAATCCCGGCGACCAGCAACCAGGCACCGACGACGCACAGAATCCACCACGCACTACCCACTTCGGCTACCAGCAGGTGCCAGTCGAGGAGAAAGTGGCGCGGGTCGGCCAGGTGTTCCACTCCGTCGCCAGCAAGTACGACGTGATGAATGACCTGATGTCGCTGGGCACGCATCGCCTGATCAAACGCTTCACCGTCGAGCTGAGCGGCATCCGCGAAGGTCAGCGCGTGCTGGATCTGGCCGGTGGCACCGGCGACTTCAGCATTCGCTTCTCCTCGCTGGTCGGGCGCACGGGGCAGGTCGTGCTGGCCGACATCAACGCCTCGATGCTGAGCGTCGGTCGCGACCGCCTCACGGACAAGGGCATCACCAACAATGTGAACTACGCACAAGTGAATGCCGAGTGCCTGCCCTTCGCCGACAACACCTTCGATTGCATCTGTATTGCCTACGGCCTGCGCAACGTCACCGACAAGGACGCCGCACTGCGCTCCATGTACCGTGTACTCAAACCGGGCGGGCGCGCCATGGTGCTGGAATTCTCCAAGCCGCGCAGCGAACTACTGGGCAAGGCCTATGACGGCTACTCCGCGCTGTGGCCGATTGTCGGCAAACTGGTGACCGGCGATGCAGACAGTTACCGCTATCTGGTGGAATCCATCCGCATGCACCCGGATCAGGACACGCTCAAGAAAATGATGATGGATGCCGGCTTCGACGACTGCCGCTACCACGACGTCATGGGCGGCATCTGCGCCATCCATTTGGGTTTCAAATCAGCGCACGCCAACTGATTGGCGGCTACAACAGGATCCGCGATGAATCACCTCGTCAGTTCTGCCTTCTGTGCCCCCATCGAGGCGCTGCTCAACGGCCTGCTCGCGCAGGATCCCGGCACTGCCCGCCGTCTGGCGCTTCACCATGGTCAGGCCGTGCGCGTGGAATGCACGTCGCCACTGCAGTGGCAGCTCTTTATCCTGGTGCAGGAAGAGCGCCTGTCTATCCGCTCCGTCTACGAACCCGCGCCACAGGCCGAGATCGCCGCATCAGCCAGCGCATTCAGCCGCCTACTAGTGAGTGGCGGGCAGACCGACGCCCTCTTCTCACCCGATATCCGACTCGGCGGCGACACCCACCTGATTCAGGACCTCAACCAGATCCTGCGTGATCTCGAGGTCGACTGGGAGCATCATTTCTCCGCGCTGTTCGGGGATGTCGCGACCCATCAACTGAGCCAGTTCTTCGGCAAGGCGCTGGCGTGGACTGCGCAGACTCGCGCCACACTTCTGGCTGATGTGGAGGAGTATCTGCACGAAGAGGCTCGTCTGCTGCCCAGCGCCAGCGAAGTGAACCACTTCAGCAGCCGTGTCGATGAGCTGCGGCTGGCGGTTGATCGTATAAACGCAAGACAACAACGTCTGCTGCAGAAGCTGCAAGCACTGTCCGCTCAATAATGTGGGAGCGGGCCCGCCCGCGATTGAGCTATGTTTCGCGCTATCGGCACTATCGCGAGCAGGCTCGCTCCCACAAATGCACATGAGACATTTTGCCGCAGCGCTTGTAATCGACAGACAGAGTAGGATAATCGGTCAACGACATCCGGATTCCATGCCAGTGCACCGCGCACCAATGACGGTGAATCAACCAGGAGACTAAGAGAATGAATACCATCGACGGCTTCAAACTGGCGACCTCAGCGGCTGCATTGCTCGTGGCAAGTGCCGCGATCTCCGCCAGTGCCGCTGCTGAAGAAGCGGCTGGACCGGTGAAGGTCAGTCAGTGCCAGGGTCTGACCTCCTGCCACGGCCAGAGCGCATGCAAGGGCTTCGGCAACGATGCCGGTGCTGGCAAGAACACCTGCAGTGGCATGGGCTTCGTCAGCTTCGCCAGCGGTCACGCCATGGTATCCAAGAGCTTCTGCGACAAACTGGGTGGCAAAGAGGTCGCCTCTGTTTCTGCTGCGCCAGCCGCCGCAGTGGTTGAAGGTGTGCAGGTGGCTTACTGCAATGACCTGTTCAGCTGCAACACTTTCAGTGCCTGCAAGGGCAATGGCAATACCAACTGCGCGGGCAAGAACAGCTGCCACGGCATCGGCTTCGTCGCGATCGCGACCGGCGACATGAAGCTGTCCGAACAGCTGTGCGGCAAACTGGGTGGCAACCTGATCTCTGAACTGTAATCGTGCGCCCCGGAAAATTCCGGGACACTTGACGGTAAAACCGACGGAGTCTTCTGATGCTCGGCTACGGACTGGGTCTGCGCAGTGTGCACTATGACTACGTCCTGACCCACTGGCCGGATGTCGACTGGTTCGAACTGATTACGGAAAACTATCTCGCCCCTGGCGGCAAACCCCGCGCAGTCTTGCGTCAGGTTCGTGAGCGCTACCCGGTAGTGCTGCACGGCTTGTCATTCAACATCGGCTCCCACGAGCCGCCAGATCTCAATTACCTCGCCCAGCTCAAGCGCCTGATTGCCGAAGTGGAACCGGAGTGGGTGTCCGATCACCTGTGCTGGACAGGCGTCAATGGCTTCACCTCCCACGATTTGCTCCCGATCGCCTATACCGAAGCCAACCTGCAGCTCAGCGTCGACAAGGTCAACCACATTCAGGAATATCTGCAGCGCACCATCGTGCTGGAGAACCCCTCTGTTTACGTCGCCTTCCGCTCCAGCACCATGTCAGAGCCCGAGTTCATCAACGCCCTGGTGCGCAAGACCGGTTGCGAGGTACTGCTGGACGTCAACAACGTCTACGTCAGCGGCTTCAACCTTGGCTTCGACCCCTATGCCTACGTGGACACTTTGATCCCCGGCGCCGTCCGCCAGTTTCATCTGGCGGGGCACACCAACAACACGACCCACATCATCGATACTCACGACCACCCGGTGTGTGACGACGTCTGGGATCTGTATCGCTACGCCTGCCAGCGCTTCGGTCCGATCGCTACGCTACTGGAGCGCGACGACCATATTCCTCCGTTTCCTGAATTGATGGTGGAGTTGCAGCAGGCCCGCCTGCTGCAGGAGTCCGTCACCCGCCCTGCCACCGGAACACCCCTGACCACCCGCAACGGACTGCGTCCATGAGCTGGCGTACGGAGCAGGAGCAGTTCTGGGGTTGGATCAGCCGCCCGCAGGATTTGAGCGACGACGCCGAACAGATTGCCGCCCTGCTCGCGCCACACAGCCATCTCTCGCAGGCCGAAGCTCTATCTATCTACAACAACGCCTATCATCAGCGCCTTGTAGAGGTCTCAAGTGCGCTGTTCCCTGTGCTGTTCAATACTCTGGGACGCGACCTCTACACCCAGCTTTGGATCGGCTACATGGGCAAGTACCCGCCCCGCAACGGTCCTATTCATCGGGTTGGAGAGTCGCTGTGCGACTATCTGCGCGAACACGAGCAGTTCCGCGCCTTGCCAGCGGTAGCCGACATCGTGCGGCTGGAGACCCTGCTCATCGAACTCTTCGACCTGGCGGATGAAGCGCCCTATACGCTGCAGCAACTGCAGTCATTGCCCGCCGAGGACTGGCCACAGATGCGCTGGCCAGCGAAGAACGACTGGGCGCTGCTGCACAGCCGCTTCGATCTGGAGAAATACTGGCGGCAGATGCACGAGTTCATGGAGTCCGGAGGCGTACCGGGCGGGACGTCCTTCGGGATCGAACTGACAACCCCTGTGGGAGCGGGCCTCGCCCGCGATACCGCGACTCACAACGAAGCAAATCGCGGGCAAGGCCCGCTCCCACAAGGGTTCGCGAATCTGCTGGTGTATCGCAAGCAGCACCGGATGCAGTTCCAAGCCATCGGCCCGGAGCTGGCGCTTTTCCTGACGGCCATTCAAACGGGCGAAAACTTCGCACAAATCTGCAGCCGACTGGCCTTGGTGTTTCCTGCGCAGGACATTCCGTCGCTTGGTCTCAAACTGTTGCTGAGAGCCATCGAACTGGAACTGCTGACAGTACCGGCAGCAAAGTGACTCCGGCCTCTTCTCGCCCCCTTGTCGCCGCTCCCGCTAAGTGCTATCTTTGTCAGCCCTTGGAAAATCATTTGTAACCACCTGATTTTTAAACAAATACAGATTCCGTATTACAGATCAACAAACTGCGACCGTGACGGACCTTGGCATTGCCAGTCCCGCATGCTGAAGGCCCGAGCCGTGTCTCATATCCCCCGACTGATCAAGCTCCTCAATACCGCCGCCCGCTACCGGCTCGATCAGGTGGCACCGCAGCTGCTGTCCGGTGGTCTGGCAGGCATGCTGTTCAGCCTGTGGACGCTGCCCTGGCGCAACCATCCTGCCAGCAAACTACCACCCGCGGTGCGTCTGCGCCTGGCTCTGGAAGAGCTGGGCCCCATCTACATCAAGTTCGGACAGCTGCTGTCCACACGGCGCGACTTCCTTCCTCCCGAGCTCGCGGATGAGTTGCAGTCGTTGCAGGACAAAGTGCCCGGGTTCAGCAGCCCCGCCATCACCAATCTGGTCGAGGCAGCGCTCGGAAGGCCCTGGCAGGAGGTCTTCAGCGAACTGTCTATTGAGCCACTGGCCTCTGCATCCGTCGCTCAGGTCCACTGTGCGCGCCTGCTCAGCGGTGAAGAGGTCGTCATCAAAGTTATCCGCCCGGGCATTGAGAAGACCATCGTCGAGGACATCAAACTCCTGAAATGGATCGCCAGTCTGGTCGAGAGACATGTCCCGGTGGGCCGTCGACTGCGCCCGCGCGAAGTCGTGGACGACTACGAGCAGATCATCCTCGACGAACTCAACCTGCTGGCCGAGGGCGCTAACGCCACGCAGTTGCGCCGCAACTTCGAACACTCGCCGCTGCTCTACGTGCCGAAGGTGTATTGGGAGTTTTCGCGCATCAATCTGCTGGTGATGGAGCGCATCTACGGAACTCCAGTGGCAGACATCGACAGCCTGCGCGCTCAGGGCGTCGATCTCAAGAAGCTGGCCGAAACCGGCGTGGAGATATTTTTCACGCAAGTATTCAATCACAGCTTCTTCCACGCCGACATGCATCCCGGCAACATCTTTGTCGCCCGACACAGCCCCGAGAATCCGCAGTACATCGCCATCGACTGCGCCATCATTGGTTCACTCAGCAAGAGCGATCAGCAGTATCTGGCGCGTAACCTGCTCGCCATTTTCCGACGCGACTACCGCAAGGTGGCCGAACTGCATGTCGAGTGCGGCTGGGTTCCCCGCGACACCAAGGTGCACGAGTTCGAGGCGGCCATGCGCTCCGTCTGTGAACCGATTTTCGAGAAACCCCTGAAGGACATTTCCTTCGGGTACCTGCTGGTGCAGCTGTTCCACACCGCCGGGCGTTTCAACATGGAAGTGCAGCCCTCACTGGTGCTGTTGCAGAAGACCCTGCTCAACGTGGAAGGACTCGGCCGTCAGCTCTACCCGGAACTCGATCTGTGGACGACGGCGCTGCCTTTCCTCGAAGACTGGAATCGCCGTCGCATGCGCCCCTCAACGTTATTCAATGCGCTGAAAGAAAATGTGCCGGACTGGATCGAACAACTGCCATATCTGCCGCAATTGATGATCGATACGCTGACGCAATCGAAGCAATTGAGTGCCATCAACGCAAACATGGAACAACAGTTGCGGATCGAAGCAAGGCGAACGGAAAGAGAACGCGCCAGGTCTGTGCGCAACGGGTTGATACTGGCTGCACTGGCAGTGGCATTCATGCTTCCTCAGGTCAATGCACTACTGTTGGGCATCTCATTACCAAGTCTGCTGCTGGCCGCAGGCGCTGTTTACCTTTTGTGTTTTAAACGCTGACAGAGCATACTAACGCGCATGAAAGTGACGGCAGAAACAGCATTGGCAAAGGATTGGCTCAATCAGGTGAACTGGAGTAATGAGGGTCTCGTGCCCGTCATTACTCAGGATTTCAAGACATTGCGCGTGCTCACTCACGCTTGGTTGAATCGCGAGGCACTGGCTCTCGCGGTGCAGGAGGGGAGAGCTGTTTACTGGTCACGCTCTCGCCGCAAACTGTGGCGCAAGGGTGAAGAATCCGGTCACGTGCAGAAGCTGCATGGCGTGTTTCTGGATTGCGACGGCGATACCGTTTGCTACATGGTCGAACAGGTTGGCGGCATTGCCTGCCACACCGGACGTGAGAGTTGTTTCTATCGCCGTCTTGATGGCGGGCAGTGGCAGACGATTGATCCCGTCCTGAAAGATCCGGAAGAGATCTACGCCGGGAAGCATGCAGCACAACGAGCAACACCATGAGCGACATACTGATTCAACTTGGAGCAATCCTGGAACAACGCAAGCTCGCGGACGCAGGCGAATCCTACGTGGCCAGTCTGCACAAGAAGGGGCTCAACAAGATTCTGGAGAAGGTCGGCGAAGAAGCGACCGAGACCATCATCGCCGCCAAGGATGTTGGCAGCACCGGTGATCGCGAGGCCTTGGTGAAAGAGACTGCAGATCTGTGGTTTCATTCACTGGTGATGCTGAGCCATCTGGGCATGGGGCCGGAGCAGGTTCTGGAAGAATTGCGCAAACGTTTCAACATTTCCGGTCTCGTTGAAAAGGCTGCGCGGACAGAGAACAAGTAACAAAACAGATCTTCAACATACACTACAAGGTTTGCGCAATTTCCTGTCGCGCAGTCCGCAAACTATACATCTATCTGGAGGCTACAATGGGTCTTGGCGGAATCAGTATTTGGCAGTTACTTATCATCCTGGTGATCGTTGTCATGTTATTTGGCACCAAGAAGCTGCGTAACCTTGGATCCGATCTTGGTGGCGCCCTCAAGGGCTTCAAGACGGCAATGAAGGAAGATGGCACGGTGGACGGTGACGATGACGGCGAAGCGGTCAAGAAAGTCGGCGGCTCTTCCAGCATGAAATCCGAAAAGGCGGATGACAAGGAGTAATCCCTGTCGCTCCCGCCGCTGCATTCCTTCCGGTTTTGCCGCCTCTTGAATACTACCCCCGATGCTGGACATAGCTGATGTTTGAAATTGGTTTCACGGAACTGGTCCTGATCGCCATCGTCGCTCTGATTGTGGTCGGTCCCGAGCGCCTGCCCGGTGCGATCAGGACTGCCAGCCTGTGGATTGGCAGAGCCAAGCGCAGCTTCAATCAGGTCAAGACCGAGATTGAAAAAGAGATCAATGCAGATGAGATCCGCCGTCAGCTGCACAACGAGTCTATCCTCGCTGATCTGGCAAATGCCAAGAAGAAGGCTGACAGCCTGGTGAGTGAAACCCGCAAGAATCTTGATGGCATCAATGCGGAAGTCAATTCAGTCCTGAAGAGCGAAGAGGCGAAGCTGGCAGCAAGCAACGCGGAATCCGATGCTGTGCGCGAAGCAGCCACGATTCCAACCCCAGCTGCACCAGTCTTCAATCCAGCCACTATTGACGAAGACTACGAAGAGCCACCTGTCGCCAGCATGCCGGAGTCTGCCGAGCTTCCCAAAACCGCACCGAAACCTCCCGTTGAAGATTTTTACAATAATCCATCAGTCGGCCTTATACAGCTCAAAGGCGGCGTCTTCAGTGCTGCGCCGGTTCCTGAATCCGATGCGGATCAACCGAGGAAAGAATGAGCAAGCGCAGGGACCCCAAACTCAGTGCCGAGCTGACCCTTGTGGACCATCTCATTGAGTTGCGCGACCGGATCATGAAATCCCTCGTAGCGATCGTGCTGATCTTCCTCAGCCTGTTCTATTTTGCCAATGACATCTATACCTTCGTTGCCGACCCACTGATTTCCGTGCTGCCAGAAAACATGGGCATGATCGCGATCGATCCCACGGCTCCCTTCCTCGCCCCGTTCAAGCTGACTTTCTTCGTCTCTCTCTGTCTGGCGGCCCCCTATATCCTGTATCAGGTGTGGTCGTTCATCGCGCCGGGGCTGTACAAAAATGAGAAGGAACTGGCGATTCCACTGTTCATCTCCAGCGTCGTCCTGTTTTATGCCGGCATCGCGTTCGCCTACTACGTCATGTTCGGCCTGGTCTTCTCGTTCTTCATCTCGGTGGCACCGGAAGGCATCATGGTGATGCCGGACATCACCAGCTTTCTGAGTTTCGCTCTGGCGATCTTCTTCGCATTCGGCATCGCCTTTGAAATTCCAGTCGCTGTCTTCCTGGTGATATGGATTGGACTGGTGGAACCTGAAGATCTGGTCGAGAAACGCCCCTATGTGATTGTGTTCTGTTTCGTAGTTGGCATGCTGTTGACGCCACCCGACCCCTTAAGCCAGTCCATGCTGGCGATACCGATGTGGATGCTGTTTGAGGTGGGAATATTCTGCGGACGCTTCATCAAGAAGAAGCAGGCGGCTCAGGAAGAAGCAGAAGCCAACAACGAAGCGCAGTAGTTTTGTGGGAGCGAGCCTGCTCGCGATAAATTTGGGGTCAGAGTAAAAATACAGTGGTTTTTACTACTGTATTTTTACTCTGACCCCAAATTTACTCTGACCCCAAATTTATACCCGCAACAGAAAAGTCACCGGGCCATCATTCTCCAGCGCCACCTTCATGTCTGCACCGAACACACCCGTCGCCAACCGGATGCCTCTGTTGGAAGCCTCTCGCACCAGATAGTCATATAGCGGCTCTGCCACTGCGGGGGGCATAGCAGACGAGAAACCCGGGCGCAGCCCCTTGTCGGTAGTCGCCGCCAATGTGAATTGCGACACCAGCAGCAAGTCCCCACCAATATCCTGTAACGACAGGTTCATCTTGCCATCAGCATCCCCAAAAACACGATAAGACAGCACCCGGTGCAGCAGACGGTCTGCCTTGGATTCGTCGTCATCTTTTTCAATGCCGACCAGAACTACCAACCCCTTGCCGATTTCGCCGCGCACTTGACCATCGATGGTTACCCTCCCCCAATTTACTCTCTGTAACAACCCGATCATGACGCGCGCTCAGGCCGGAACAGCTTTGCCATTTCGTTGGTCGCCTTGATCAGCGCGTCGGTAATACCCGGCTCAGAGGCGGCGTGCCCGGCATCGCGAATGATGTACAACTCCGAGTCAGGCCAGCGCTTGTGCAATGCCGTGGCGTTGTCGAGCGGGCAGACCACGTCATAGCGCCCATGCACTATGATGCCGGGAATGCCGTGCAACTTGTCGGCGTTGTTGAGTATCTGATCCTTCTCCAGAAAAGTATTGTTGACGAAGTAGTGCGCCTCGATGCGCGCCAGTGCCATGGCAAAATGGGGGTCGGAAAAGCGATCCACAACGTGAGGGTTGGTACGCAATGTCGAGCAACAACCCTCCCAGAGAGACCAGGCCTTGGCCGCCCCCATGCGGGCAATCTCATCCGCACCTGTCAGGCGGCGATGATAGGCCGCAATCATGTCGTGACGCTCCGCCTCGGGAATGTGCTGGTAGTAATTGTCCCAAAAATCTGGAAAGAGACGACTGGCACCGTCCTGATAGAACCATTGCAGATCGATATCACGACATAGAAAGATGCCGCGCAGAACCAGTGCCATCACTCTCTCGGGGTGGGTTTGTGCGTATACCAGACTGAGCGTGGAGCCCCATGAACCGCCGAACAGCATCCACTTGTCGAGCTGGAGGAATTCACGAATGACCTCCATGTCCTGAACAAGCGCCTGAGTGTTGTTTTCCTCGAGCTCGGCGTGCGGCGTGGAACGGCCGGCGCCACGCTGATCGAAGACGATGATGTGGTAGAAGTCAGGGTCGAAGTAGCGGCGACTCGAACCATCGGTGCCACCACCCGGCCCTCCATGTACGAAAACAACGGGAATGCCGGCTGGATTGCCCGCCTCTTCGACATGCAGTTCGTGCAATGCAGAGACCTTGAGGCGATGGGTGGCGTAGGGTTTCAGTTCGGGAAAAAGAAGCAGCATGCGGAGTCCTCAACAATGAGCGCCACTTTGAATTGCAGGCGCTCTATGAGGTCAATCTTAGGACAGAAATCCGCTTGTGGCGAACATCTTGTGGGAGCGAGCCTCGCCCGCGATTGAATTCAGGACCGAAACAATCGCGGGCGAGGCCCGCTCCCACACAGAGCAAATCAGCCGCGCGGGCTGCGACCAGCTCGCTTGCGCTCGCTTTCGGTCAACAGCTTCTTGCGCAGACGAATGTGGTTCGGGGTGATCTCGACCAATTCGTCTTCTTCGATAAACTCCATCGCCTGTTCCAGCGTGTGTTTCACTGGCGTGGTCAGCACGATGTTTTCATCGGTACCGGAGGCGCGCACGTTGGTCAGCTGCTTGCCCTTGGTCGGATTCACTACCAGGTCATTGTCGCGGCTATGCAGACCCACGATCATGCCTTCGTAAACTTCCACGTTCGGGTCAACGAACAGACGGCCGCGTTCCTGCAGAAACCACAAGCCATATCCCAGCGTCTTGCCTTTGACCATGGACACCAGAACACCGTTCTTGCGCTGACCAATGTTGCCGGTCTTGATCGGACCGTAATGGTCAAATACATGGTTCATCATGCCGCTGCCGGAAGTCATGCTCAGGAACATCGAACGGAAGCCGATCAGACCCCGTGTCGGTACCACATACTTCAGACGCACACGGCCTTTGCCATCCAGCGTCATGTCCTGCAGGTCGGCCTTGCGCAGGCCCAGCTCTTCCATGACAGAACCCTGATGCTGCTCGTCGCAGTCGATGACCAGCGCTTCGTGTGGCTCCTGCATCACGCCGTCGATTTCCTGCACGATCACTTCCGGACGGGATACGGCCAGCTCGAAACCTTCCCGGCGCATGTTTTCGATCAGTACCGACAAATGCAATTCACCACGGCCTGATACCTTGTATTTGTCCGGAGTCTCGCCCGGCTCCACACGCAGTGCCACGTTGTAAATCAGCTCGCGTTCGAGACGATCCCGCAGGTTACGGGTCGTCACGAACTTGCCATCCTGACCGGCGAAAGGTGAATCGTTCACCTGGAAGGTCATGCTTATGGTGGGCTTATCAACGGTCAGCGGGGGCATTGCCACCACGTGTTCCGGGTCGCACAGCGTGTCGGAAATATTCAGCTTGTCGATACCGGTGATACAGACGATCTCGCCTGCACGTGCTTCCGGTACGTCGACACGCTCCAGACCGAGGTGGCTCTTCACCTGCAGAATCTTGCCCTTGCGGGTGTTGCCTTCACGGTCGATGATCACGACCTGCTGGTTCACTTTCGCGATACCACCGGTGACGCGACCGATCCCGATAACACCGACGTAGCTGCTGTAATCCAGTGCGCTGATCTGCATCTGGAACGGCGCATCAACGGCCACAGGGGGGGGAGGCACACGGTCAATCACGGTCTGGAACAGTGGCGTCATGTCGTCCGCCATCTCGTCCAGCTCCAGCCCGGCAAAGCCGTTCAACGCGGAGGCATAGACTACCGGGAAGTCCAGTTGCTCATCGGTGGCACCAAGACGGTCGAACAGATCGAACACTTCGTTCAGTACCCAGTCCGGGCGCGCACCGTCGCGGTCAACCTTGTTGATCACGACGATTGGCTTGAGGCCCTGATCGAAAGCCTTCTGGGTCACGAAACGGGTCTGTGGCATCGGGCCATCAACCGCATCAACCAGCAGCAACACGCTGTCCACCATCGACATGACACGTTCCACTTCACCGCCGAAGTCGGCGTGTCCGGGAGTATCCACGATATTGATGTGATAGCCCTGCCACATGATGGCGGTGTTCTTGGCCAGAATCGTAATGCCGCGCTCGCGTTCCTGATCGTTCGAATCCATCACTCGCTCGACGGCCTTGCCACGGTCTTCCAATGTGCCGGACTGTTGCAGAAGTTTGTCAACGAGCGTGGTCTTGCCATGGTCGACGTGGGCGATGATGGCGATATTGCGAATTTTCTCGATCACGAGTGGTATACCTGTATGGTGTTCTGTAGAAAAAGGGGCTGGAGTATACACCAGCGCCTCTGCGCATGCCTACGGACTTTCATAGCCATTAACGCCGCCAGAATGCGGGCGTGAGCAATACAATTATGGTCAGAAACTCGAGGCGCCCCAGAATCATGCCCATACTGAGCACCCATTTGGCCGAATCGGGCAGCGGCTGAAAGTTTCCAGCAGGACCGACGATGGCGCCCAGGCCCGGACCAACGTTCATTAGCGCTGTTGCAGAACCCGTCAGACTGGTCACCAGATCCAGCCCCATGAGTGACAACAGCAAGGTCATTATCGTCAGGCTGATTGCCATCAGGAACAAAAATCCCACCAACGACGCCACGATCTCGTCACTCACTGTGCTGCCATTGTATTGCCGTTTCAGGATTGCGTTGGGGTGCACGGCTTTGATGATCTGTTCGCGAATGATGGCGAAGCACAGTTGCACGCGGAAAGTCTTGATGCCGCCGCTGGTGGAGCCGGAACATCCGCCCAGGAAAGTTGCGAAGAAGAAGATGGCAATAGAAAAATCTCCCCAGAGCGTGTAGTCGGCACTGGCAAAGCCTGTGGTGGTCACGACAGAGACAATGTTGAAAGTTGCATGAGTAATGGCCCACGATAGCGTCTCGCCCGGCATCGATAACGCCGGCAAAGTCAGCAGCAAGGCGAGAACCGTCAGCATGACCAGCATCCCGCGCCACTGAGCATCACGGAAAATCGCGGTCTGCCTGTGCCTGACCAGTCGAATGAACAACACAAAAGGAGTGCCGCCAAGAATCATGAACACAATCGAAACCCAGTGCAACGGCAGGGAATCAAATTGGGCAAAGGAGCTGTCAGAGGTGGAAAACCCGCCAGTGGACACAGTTGCCATGGCGTGATTGATGGCGTTGAAAATGTCCATGCCGAAGAGGCTATAGGCCAGGAAGCAGGCCAGCGTTAGCAGGCTGTACGTGAGCACCATCAATAACAGGAACTGTTGCGTGCGCGGCAAGGATTTGTCTGACCAATCCGAAGACTCAGTGCGGAACAACTTCATGCCACCCACACTGAGGAATGGCATCACGGCAATCGCCATTCCGATGATGCCCATTCCGCCGACCCAGTGCAGCATCGACCTCCAGAGCAGGATGTCCGATGGAGTGCTGTCCAACCCGACGAATATTGTCGAACCAGTGGTAGTCAATCCGGAAACCGCCTCAAACACAGCATCGGTGAAGGAAACGCCATGCTCCCAGAACCAGAATGGCAGCGCCCCGAAGAACGGCACCACCAGCCACGCCGTGGCAGTAATGATGAACATTTGACGAGGTTGCAGGTTGGCCGCGCGATACTTGTAGCCCATGGCTCCCAGCACCACACCAGTCGCACTGGCCAACCCTGCACTCAAGTAGAAGGCAGACTCATTGCCGGTTTTCAGCGCTGCACCCAACAGGCCAGGAATCAGGAGCAATACAGCGAGAATATTGAGCACCGCGCTCAACACCAGCAAACTGGGACTGAAGAGTTTCATATGTCGAGAGTATGTGATCCGCATGTAAGTTCTCTAAAATTCGATCGACGGGTTTCCATAACAAATGCGTAGCAATCTCCGCGAACCCATGTTGGGGCAGCTGATCCAAAGACGCTGGCCGACGTATACAGGGTTGCTCCTGCAATTTGCTCCCCGGCCAACGCTGCCCAAATTAACCGAGAGGATACTCATAAGTGAAGCGAATCATTCTACCCGTTGCCATTCTGGCCGGTTCCGCGCTGCTGTTCATGCTGCTGGTGAACAACCCCAAGCGCCTGGAAGCCGTGGCTCCAGAACAGGCTCTTGCCACAGTGCGGGTAGTCCCGGTACAGCCTGAAAGCGTGACTCTACAAGTCACTTCTCAAGGCAAAGTACAGGCAAGCCGCCGCGCCAGCCTCTCCGCAGCAGCGGCGGGCCCGGTGGACTGGATATCGCCTTCACTGGTAGCTGGTGGATATTTCGAGGCCGACGAAGTGGTACTGCGACTCGACAGCAGTGACTACCTCAATGCTCTGGAGCGCAGCCGCACGAGCCTTTCACAGGCGGAAACCGAAGCCAGCCATGCCGCCAGCGAACTGGAGCGTTACACCGAGCTGGCCGCACGCCGCTTGATCAGCGAATCACAATTGCAGGAACTGCAACGCCAGTCTGACATCGCCAATGGTCGTGTGCGCGATGCCAATGCTGCGCTCGCACAGACAGAGCTGGATCTGCGCCGCAGCGAGATCCGCGCACCTTTTGCCAGCATAGTGGAAAGCACCAGCATTGAGCTTGGCCAACAGGTCAACCGTGGTCAGGCACTGGCCATGCTGCTCAGCGCAGACGACGTGGAAGTGCGCGTGCCCTTGGCACTGGCCCAGCTTGGCCATCTCGACATACCCCTGGGGCATCGCGGCGAGTTGCCACCAGAACAATCACCAGCCGTAGTCCTCAGAGGCATGTTCGGTGGGCAGATGCACACCTGGACCGGCCGCCTGGTCCGCACAGAAGCCGGCATCGATGCAACCAACAACGCTGTGCAGGCCATCGTGCGTGTTGCCCAGCCAGCTGAAGCAGCGATGGATCCGGGCGCGGAAAGCCTGAACGCCATCCCGCTTCCTGTGGGACTTTTTGTGGAGGCCACTATCGACGGACGTAGCGTCGACAACATCTTTGCACTGCCAAGAGACGTGATTCGCGCCAACAACCGCGTCCTGATCGTCGATGAGGAGAACCGCCTGCGCTTCAGAGAAGTCGAGATACTGCGGCTGGAGAATGAGCGTGTACTCATCAGCTCCGGCCTGCGCGCTGGCGAACGCATCTGTCTCTCGCCCATCCAGGCGGTCGTCGACGGCATGGCAGTACAGGTCATCACAGAATGAGAACAATCATCTATTGGTTCGTCGACAACCCGATTGCCGCCAATTTGCTGATGCTGGTCTTTGTCGTAGGAGGCACCATGTCCTACATGAATATCCGCCAGGAAGAGTTCCCCAGCATCGATACAGGCATGATTCAAATCAACGTGGCCTACCCTGGAGCTGCACCAGCGGAGGTAGAACAGGCAGTGTGTCTGCCGTTGGAACAGGCGCTGGAGAATGTCGAGAATATCGACACGATGACTTCGACAGCGCGCGAGGGGGCATGCGCTGCGACACTCCAGGTGGATCCAAGCGCAGACCTCAATCGCGTGCTGAATGAGGTCAAGAGCAGCGTCGACGGCGTAATCGGCTTTCCTGCCGACATCGAGAAACCTATCGTCGCCGCCTTTTCGCCCAGCAGCACCGTGATGTCGCTGGCACTGACCGCTGACACCGACTCTGGCAGCCTCAAGGAACTCGCAGAACAGATCCGCCTGGAGCTCGTCGACCTGGACGAAATCTCACGCGTCGATGTCAACTATGTGCGCCCCTACGAGATTGCCGTCGAGATATCCGAGTTCACCTTGCGTCAGTACAACCTGACTCTGAACCAGGTTTCCACAGCGATCAACGATGCTGCCATGGATATGCCCGCCGGCACTCTGCGCACATCCGGTGGTGACATTCTGCTGCGCAGCAAGGGCCGAGTCTCTACAGGCGCCGAGTACGAAAACATCGTTGTGCGCTCCTACCCCGACGGCTCGCAATTACGCCTGGCGGACATCGCCACGGTAAAGGATGGCTTCGAGGAAGGTTACCTTGCAGCGCGGATCGATGGCAGAAACACAACCATTATTCAGGTCTATCGAATGGGCGAGGAGGACACGATCAAGTCGGCGGAGATCGTCAAGGATTATGTCGCAGCGAAAGCACCGACCCTGCCCGCAGGCATAGAGCTATCGATCCTCACCGATGATGCCCGTGCGCTGAAAGAGAGAATTTCCACAGTCGCAGGCAATGCCTATCAAGGCTTCTTCCTGGTGCTGATCATGCTAACGCTTTTCCTGCGCTTCAAACTGGCCATCTGGGTAGCGGCAGGCATTCCCATTTCCATCCTCGGCGCACTGGCGCTGTTTCCCTCGCTGGACGTCACACTCAGTTCACTGACTATCATGGCCTTCATTCTCGTGCTGGGGATTCTGGTGGATGATTCCATTGTGGTGGCCGAGCGCGTCTTCGTTTATGAACAGAATGGCGTTCCGCCAAGAGAGGCTGCTGCAGAAGGCACCCTCAGCGTGTCCGTCCCCGTGATCTTCGGAGTGCTGACCACCATGGCCGCCTTCCTTCCGCTGCTGATGCTGGAAGGCCCGATGGGATCATTTTTCTTCGTGATTGGAGCCGTGGTCGTGCTGTGCCTGTTCATGAGCGTTATCGAATCACAACTGATTCTTCCAGGCCATCTCGCGCACCGCCGCACCAGTGGTTATCTGCTGGAGGGCAGCCCCGTCATGACGAGGTGGCTCGCCCTGCAGGAACGCATCAGCCAGGGATTGAACAGTTTCGCCGCCAATACGTATCAGAAGGCTCTGCGCAAATCTCTGGAATATCGTTATGCAACGTGGGCCGTAGCGATCTCGATCATCGTCATCACTGCAGGTCTGTTGATGAGTGGGCGCGTAGTGTTCCAGTTCTTCCCCGCAGTGGAAGGCGACCGTATCTATGCCAGTGTGCAGATGCCCGAAGGTGTGGCGGTCGCCATCACCGAAGAAGCACTGCAGAAACTGGAAGAGGCGGCAATTGAGCTGAGCCGCGAACTCGACGAGGAGCTGGCCGCGAAGATCGCCGCCGGTGACGCCCCTGCAGTTCCCGGCCATGTGGTCGAAAGGTCGCTGACAACGCTCGGCGCCCGCATCAACAGGGGCGGCGGTCCCGGGGGCGGACGCCCTTCGGCCGGTGGCAGTCACATTGCAGAAGTCGTGCTGATTCTGCAGCCATTCGAGCAGCGGGGCGAAATCAGCTCCAATGAAGTGCGCAACCGCTGGCGCGAAAAGGTCGGCTTCATTCCTGACGCGCTGGAAGTTGGATTCGTTTCCGATTCGTTCTCTGCGGGCTCAGCGCTGAGCTTCCGGCTTGAAGGTCGCAACGAGGAAACTCTGCAGACCGCAACGGCCGAATTGCGCGAGGCTCTGGGACGCTACCCAGGGGTATTTGATATCAACGATTCCTTCAGAGCGGGCAAGCAGGAAGTGCAGATCGAGATCCTGCGCGAAGGCGAGCAGATGGGCTTCACGCTCGATAGCGTCTCTCGCCAGGTACGTCAGGCGTTCTATGGCGCCGAGTCTCAGCGTATATTGCGCGGTTCTGAGCAAGTCAGGGTCATGGTTCGTTATCCAGAAAACGAGCGACGCTCGTTGGGCAATCTGGAAGACATGATACTGCGCACACCCGATGGCGGCGAGATACCTCTTTCCAGTGTCGCCCGCCTGTCGCTGGGCAACAGCTATTCCAGCATCAACCGCCAGGATGGGCGTCGCGTTATCACCGTGAGCGCTGACGTGAATCGCAGCGTCACCACTCCGGAACAGGTTATCCAGGAGATCAACGCGGAGTTCGCGGACAAATGGCGCACCGAATACGGCATCGGCATGGCACTGGGCGGTGAGGCAGAACAAAGCGCAGAATCCATGGGCTCATTGTTTGCCAGCTATCCCCTTGCCCTGTTCATTATCTTCACCCTGCTGGCGATACCGCTGAAGTCCTACACCCAGCCACTGATCATCATGTGCGTGATTCCCTTCGGTGCCATTGGAGCGATCATGGGTCACTTCATCCTCGGTCAGGAATTGGTGTTCTTCTCGCTGATCGGCATTGTGGCTTTGGGTGGCGTAGTAGTGAATTCCAGCCTGCTTATGGTGGATTACGTCAACAGGGAGCGAGATGCCGGTCACGATCTGCATGAAGCAATTGCCAAAGCAGGCACCGCTCGCTTCCGACCGATTTTCCTGACCTCCATCACTACCTTCATTGGCCTCGCACCGCTGATGGTAAATCCAACACCAGCGACGTTCTTCATTGTGCCGATGGCAACGTCACTGGGTTTCGGAGTGCTTTTCGCC
Source organism: Gammaproteobacteria bacterium (assembly GCA_030654835.1). Classification (GTDB taxonomy): domain Bacteria; phylum Pseudomonadota; class Gammaproteobacteria; order Pseudomonadales; family Pseudohongiellaceae; genus UBA5078. The sequence continues at coordinate 121,629 of JAURWS010000042.1, forward strand.
ACGGCTATCACCTTGTTCCTGGTGCCGTGTCTGTACGCGATCCTTGAAGACCTGACTACTCGCAAGGTACATGAGAATCATTTGACTCCGGTAGCACCTGGCACCTACCACGTAGAAGGCTAGATGACTGATTGTGGCGGTCGATAGACCGCCACTTGCTCATGTCCCGCATCTCGCAGGTGCGATGCGTGCAAGCGGCTCATGATGCCTCTGTCGCAGTACAGCAGATATTGCGGGCCTCGCGGCAATGCGGAGAAACGCGTGCGCAGTTCATAAAAGGGAATCTTCTCGACGACAGCGCGCAACTCGGCTGGCAGCACCAGCGGGCGGGCCTCCTCTTCTTCGGGGTGGCGAATGTCGATGATGACTACGCCGCTCTCGGGTGCTGCCACCTCCTCTACCTTGATCGCCTTGTTACCTACCCCCTCAATGACACGATCAATCATCTGAATCTCGATATTCTGGATTGCCGTTTCCAGAACATCAAAGTTGAACCGCGCCTCTTCTGCTTCGATACGGGGCAACCTGGCCCGTGTGGTTGGCCGCACTGAAATTACCCCACAGTATTCCGGCACATGCTTGGAAAATTCCTCCGTGCCGATCCGCCTGGCGAGATCGATGATTTCTTGCTTGTCGCTAGTAATAAGAGGACGCAGCACCAACTTGTCGGTGACGCGGTCGATGATCGCCAGATTGGCGATGGTCTGGCTCGCGACTTGCGCCACGCACTCGCCAGTGACCAGTGCCTCCAGCTTGAGAAAGCCCGCCACCCTGTCCGCAGCGCGCAACATCATGCGCTTGAGGACTACCCCCATTTGCGTCTTGCCGATCTTGGTGACGATCTCCTCCACCACCCCCTCAAACGGCACCGTCACAAACTTCACGCGGTGTGAAGCACTATACTTGAGCCACAGATACAGGGCGACTTCCTTGACTGCCAGCTCATGCTCGCGCCCACCCAGGTTGAAGAAACAGTAGTGTGTGATCAAGCCACGCCGGATGCACAGATAACTCGAAACGGCAGAATCAAAGCCTCCCGAGATCAGCGATAACACACCATCCTGAGTCCCCAGGGGATAGCCGCCCAGCCCCTTGACGGTGCGCTCCACCACAAACATCTCATCGTGATGGATCTCGATCTTGACCTCGACCTCGGGGTTGTTGAGATTAACGCCACGAGCACCACAGCCATTCATCAGCCCGGCGCCGACAAAGCGCTCCACGTCCATGGAATTGTAGGGGTGCACGCCCTGCCGTTTGCAGCGCACGGCAAACGTCTTGCCTTGGAGCAAGGGGCCATAGCAGGTACGGGCAAGAGCCAGAATCCCTTCCATATCCGGTAGCGGACACTTGCGCACCTGCATCACCGCGGCGATACCCGGTGTATGAGCAAGCAGCGTCATGATGCGTTCCAGGAGTACAGGATCGGAGAGGTCCGTCCGGATTTCCAGATTATCCCATTCCCCGAGCACGCTGATCCCCTCGTCAATCGCCGTGAGCTGGGTGCGCAAGCTGCGCCTGAGCACGCGAATCATGCGCCGACGGACCTGACGAGTCTTGATGGTAATCTCTGGAAAAAAGCGCACGACAAACAACATGAATTCAACTCACAGGTGGAAGAAGAGACTGGAAATACAGAAAAGCACCATTTTTGATCACAAACAAATTGTGAGCACTCTTATGGTGCGCTCGGCAAGGCAAACGACGAGAAGAAGGAGCGCCAGACCTTGAAAACACTCGACGTGCAGAGCTTCCTCTACTGGCATATATTTTGCTCCACCCCTGCACACAAGGCCCGCTGGCGCGCTATTATAGTCCCGATGGAGCAGCTTGTTGAGCGCAGCCCACTGCACTTCTTCGGCGTCCCGCGTTATAGTGAGGCTTTACTGAGGAATCCCGAGCGTGTCGGCGGTTCCAGCCTTTAACCCGTGATATCGCACTGCCACCTACTGCGGCCAGGTGACGTTGTCACGAACTGTTGTCACGATCTCGATCACTCGGAGGATCAAGAATGTCTGCAAAGACTTTGAAATTAATAAAAGATAACGATGTAAAGTGGGTTGACCTCCGTTTTACGGACACCAAGGGTAAAGAGCAGCACGTGACTTTCCCGTCAGCCGTGGTCGACGAGACCTTCATGGAAGGCGTGATGTTCGATGGTTCTTCAGTCGCTGGCTGGAAAGGCATCAACGAGTCCGACATGATCCTGCGCCCGGACGACAGCACAGCAGTGCTCGATCCGTTCGCTGACGAGCCACAGATCAACATCACCTGCGACATCATCGAACCGAAGACCATGCAGGGCTACAACCGTGACCCACGCTCAGTTGCACGTCGTGCGGAAGAGTTCCTGAAGTCTACTGGCATAGGCGACAAAGCCTTCTTCGGTCCAGAGCCTGAGTTCTTCGTATTCGATCAAGTGAAGTGGAAGACTGAAATGAACCGCTCCTTCTTCGAGGTCATCTCCGACGAAGCAGCCTGGTCAAGCGACGCAGCCATCGAAGGCGGCAACAAGGGCCACCGTCCAAAAGTGAAAGGCGGTTATTTCCCCGTTCCTCCAATCGACTCCTTCCACGATCTGCGTGGCGCAATGTGCGACACCATGACCGAGATGGGTCTGGTCATCGAGCTACACCACCACGAAGTGGGCAACGCGGGCCAGCTGGAAATCGGTGCCAAATTCAACACGCTCGTGAAGAAAGCCGACGAAGTCCAGATCCTGAAGTACTGCATCCACAACACAGCGGATGCTTACGGCAAGACAGCGACTTTCATGCCTAAGCCTCTGGTAGGGGACAACGGCAGCGGCATGCACGTCCACATGTCCATCTCCAAAGAAGGCAAGAACGTGTTTGCGGGCGACCAGTACGCCGGCCTCTCGATGGAAGCTCTGTACTACATCGGCGGTATCATCAAGCACGCCAAGGCCCTGAATGCCTTCGGCAACGCCTCTACCAACTCTTACAAGCGTCTGGTGAAAGGCTTCGAAGCCCCTACTCTGCTGGCGTACTCTTCACGCAACCGCTCTGCAGCGATCCGTATTCCTTACGTTCTTGGCGGCAACCCACGGGCCATCCGTATCGAAGTCCGTTTCGGTGACCCGACAGCGAACCCCTACCTGTTCTTCGCAGCGATGCTGATGGCCGGTATCGACGGCATCAAGAACAAGATTCACCCTGGCGACCCCGCCACCAAGGACCTTTACGACCTGGAGCCAGAAGAAGAAGCGTTGATCCCGCGCGTCTGCTACTCACTGGATGAAGCACTGGAGAATCTGGACAAGGACCGCGACTTCCTGAAGCAGGGCGGCGTGTTCTGCGACGACCTGATCGATGCCTATATCGAACTGAAGTTACTGGACTGCACTCGCTTGAACATGTCCACTCACCCTGTTGAGTTCGATATGTACTACAGTGTTTAAGACCTGTTTTTAAGGTCCGCTAGACCTGAAAGCCCGGTTCTGTCCGGGCTTTTTTTTGCCTGCCAAATCCCTCTGTGGGAGCGGGCTGGCCCGCTCCCACAAGCCCCAATTTAAAACCCTCGTTAATTGCCTGGCGCACTATTGTGGTGCATAGTGAGGGGGAATTCGCGCCACACCCCAGCAAACCTCTCACCCTGTGGAATTTCCACACTTGGTTTGCTTATTGCATATCAAGCTTA
>JAURWS010000032.1 GCA_030654835.1 Gammaproteobacteria bacterium
GGTTGCTGCCCAACAGCGACTGGCTGAAGGGCACGATTGATCTGTCCCCGGCAGGCGAGGTCGTCACCGATGCGCGTGGTCAGACCAGCGTGCCGGGCGTGTTTGCCGCCGGTGATGTGACGACTGTGCCCTACAAGCAGATCGTCATCGCCATGGGCGAAGGCGCCAGGGCGTCGCTGAGCGCGTTCGATCACCTGATCCGCCACTGAAGAAATTGCCGGGAGGGCGCGCGGGGGCTATGCTTCGCGGCCCTGAGTTCGCCGAGACCGATTGTGAACATCCGCAAGTACCACCGCTTGGTCGGCATCGTTATGCTGACCCCCTTGATTGCCTGGACACTGACCGGGCTGTTCTTTCTGATCCAACCTGGCTATGGCGCGGCGTATGAGATGCTGCAGCCTCGCACCTATTCGCTTACGGGCACGCTTGAGAGCCCACTGAGCAGTCCGCAGGCCATGCCCGCCACCGACAGCTGGAGCGAATTCCGCTATCTGCGCACCGTGCTTGGTGATCACCTGCTGGTCCGCACCGAGCAGGGCTGGCAGCATCTGCATCCTGACACTCTCCAATCCTGGCCGCTGCCCGACGCCGACACGCAACTCACACTTGTCGCTGATGCCGTGGCCCGCAACCCGCAACGCTATGGTCAGGTGCAGCCCCTGCAGGACGGCACGTTTCAGACCTCTACCGGTGCGCGCATCACACTGGACTGGAATACGCTCAGCTTGCGCCAGTCCGGGCAGGACACCCGCTGGATCGACAGGCTCTACCAGATTCACTATCTGCAGTGGACGGGCATTGAGATGCTGGATCGGATACTGGGCGTCCTCGGCTTGTTCCTGCTGGCGGCGATGAGCGTGACTGGCTTTCGTTTGAGCTTCAAACGCCAAAGTGGGAGCGAGCCTGCCTGCTCGCGATTGATTTGAGAGAAATTTGGGGTCAGAGTAAAAATACAGCCTGTATTTTTACTCTGACCCCAAATTTCCATCGCGGGCAGGCCCGCTCCCACATCAGAGTAATCCCTGATTGATGGCGCGCAGCACAGCCTGGGTCCGGTCGCGCACACCCAGCTTGGCGAGGATCGACGAGACCTGATTCTTGACTGTGCCTTCCGATTTGAAGATGGCGATGGATATCTCCTTGTTGCTGTAGCCGCCCGCCAGCATGCGCAGCACCTCCAGCTCTTTCCTGCTTAGTGCCTCCACCGCACCCGTGTCTGCGGATTCCTGCGCCATTGTAGTCAACCCGCGCAGGATGCGTTCCGTCACGGCAGGTTGCACCAGCATGTTGCCACCATGCACGGCTTCTATGGCGTTGACGAGACTCTCCAGCGAGACATCCTTGAGCAGATAGCCGCGCGCGCCAGCTTGCAAACCTTCAAGCACCAGCTGATGGTCGTCGAACGTGGTGAGAATGATACACGGCACCATCAGATCGGCGGCCCGCAGCGCGCGCAAGGCCTCAATGCCATTCATCTTCGGCATGCGGATGTCGAGCAGCAGCACATCGGGACGACATTCGCGAATGCCTTCGACCACCTCACTGCCATCGCTCACCTGGCCCACCACCTCGATCTTCTGGCTCAGCTCCAGCAGGCTGCAGATGCCCTGACGCACCAGGGTCTGATCGTCGGCAAGCATGACGCGAATGCTCATGCGACCCCCGCGTCAGCGCCATGAAGATCGTCCAGGGCAGCCAGACCATCAGCATCCGGCAAGACCACAGTGAGCTGAAAGCCCGTGCTGCCTGCCAGCCACATCACCGCGCCGCCGAGCTGCCTGACTCGCTCCGCCATGCCTTTCAAGCCATTGCCTGCCCGTATGCTGGCGACGGCACTGCCGTTGTCCTGCACGGTCAGCGTGAGAGACCCAGCCTCGGAGCGCAGATCGATGTCGCAACGCGTGGCATCGCTGTGGCGCAGGCAATTGGTCAGCGCCTCCTGAGTGCAGCGCAGAATCGTCTCGGCGATCCGGACGTCATTGACCGTCTGTGTCTGCAGCGCCAGTTCGATCTGCAGGCGCGGGGTGTCCTGCACAAGCGTCGTCAGGGCTTGCAGCAGTTCGATAGCATCGTCTTCGCGCAACTCGCTGACGGCGGTGCGCAAGTCTCCCAGCAGCAGTTTGCCCAGCGCCAGCGCCTGTTCCACCTTCTGTTGCCCCTTGCCCTCGGTCAGATGGGTGGCGACCTCGAGATTCAGGATCAGCGCCGTCAGATGATGCCCGAGCAGATCGTGAAGATCGCGTGCGATACGCAGGCGCTCGCTCTGCCGCGACGACTGCAGCAGCAATTCGCGCGTCGCCACCAGCTCACGATTCAGCAGCGCAGTCTCCTCGCGCAAGGTCTGCTCGCGGTTGGCGCGGTGTGTGACGATGACGGCGAAGAGATGGAAGAGGGACAGAGTGACCGTGTTGCTGAAGCCCATCGCCAGATTGCTGCCCGCCCAGTGCCACGCCTGGCTGGCGCCGAACAGCGCCACGGCCAGTGCCAGAAGCCATGTAGCAATGCGAATGCTGAAGGTCTCGGCAGCCTGTACTACCCAGACGATGCCGAGTATCGCGACATAGGGAATATCCACCAGCAGATACAGCGTGCCGATCAATACCAACTCCAGCCACAGCAGCGCCACCAACCGTGGCCTGTGATTCATGGACCAAGGGCTCAGAAACACCATGAAGCAGAATGTCGTGGCAATGAAAAGGAGGCTCTGCCGAGTCAGTGGTGCTGACCAGTGACCTTGAACGTCGAAGCGCAGATAGACGCACAACACGCCGACCACCGCGATCACGAAGGCGCCGGTCCAGTTTTGGGCCTGTTGGCTGTTCCAGTAGGCGGGCATGTTCGCGATTCCTCTGAGGGTTTTCTGGATTATGGCACAAGCGCGTGAGGCGCCGCATAGGCCGGAAGTCATGCTGCACGTCGTGACTTCCGGCACTGATCAGCAGGAGCTCATGTCCGTATTCTGGCCCCATCGTTCCTGAGCCACACCCTGTAACCCTGAGGAGATCATCATGTCACTACTGCACCAATTCGCTTTCTACCTGCACGTCAGCATCGGCGCCTGTGCACTGCTGCTGTTCTGGATTCCCGTCTTCACCCGCAAAGGGGCACTCGACCACAAGCGTTTCGGCCGCTACTTCGCGATGGCCATGTATGCGGTGTCGCTCTCGGGCCTGCTGATGTCGTCGCTGGATCTGCTGTTTCCCTTCGCGGGGCATCTGCCTCCGCAATTGGACCAGAGTGAGGCCAGCCGTGCGGCTGCGGCCGCCGCGATTCGCCAGTCGGCACTGTTCCTCTTCTCGCTGAGTGTGCTGGTGCTGACGACGACCCGCCACGGCTGGCTGGTGATCCTGCAGCGCGACCATCGTGAGGCACTGCGGCGGCCCGTGCATGTGGGGTTGATCGCTGGGCTGGTCGCTGTGGGTCTGTGGCTGCTGATACAGGGGATTGTCACCCGTTCGCCACTGTTCATGGGGTTCGGCGTGCTGGAGGTCTTTGTCGGTATCGGCGCGTTGCGCTACGTGTTTCGTGCCACGCTGGGCCCGAAAGAGTGGTGGATCGAGCATCTGGGCGCGCTGATCGCCTCCGGCATCGGCGCTTACACGGCATTCTTCGTGTTCGGCGGCAGTCGTCTGTTGTCGGCGTTGCTCAGCGGGCCCTTCGAGGGGTTGAGCCTGCTGTTCTGGTTCGGACCGGGCGTCATCGGCGGCATCGCCATCCGAGTGCTGTCGCGACAATATCGCCGCAAGTTTGCGGTGTAACGGGACCCAATTGCCATTCTTTCACTGCTTGCTTTGTTACCCCCTGTGGGAGCGTGCCTGCACGCGACGTTTGAAATTGGCACAAGACCAATCGCGTGCAGGCACGCTCCCACACGCAGACTCTCACAGCAGTAGACACACAGGCAGTAGACACACAGGCAATGAAAACAGACTGGTTTACTCCACCCCCAGCGGCAGCTCCGTTTTGTACACCACTTGCTTGAGCGTCATGCTGGACTGGATGTTGGCGACGCTCTTGATGCGGGTGAGTTTGTCGGCCAGGAAGCGCTGATAGCTGTCCAGATCCGGCACCACCACCCGCAGCATGTAGTCGAAGCCGCCTGTCATCAGGTAGCACTCCATCACCTCCCGATACTGCAGGATCTGCTGCTCGAACTCTTCGAGGCTGGCGCGCTCCTGGCTGCGCAACGACACATTCACGAACACGCTGATCGGCAGCCCCACCGCACGCGGATCAACGAGGCCCACATAGCGGCGCAATACCCCCGCCTCCTCCAGCGCCCGCACCCGGCGCAGACAGGGCGAGGGGGACAATCCCACTGTGTCTGCCAGCTCGGCATTGCTGATGCGGCCATTGCTCTGCAGCTGCTGCAGGATTTTCAAATCTGTCTTGTCGAGATTGATTGCGGGCATGTTCTGCTCTTTTATTTCTATTAGGTGCTCATTGATTGCCGAAATTGATTGTTTAGCGATGCTATTCGCAATCGCCTGTCGGAGCAAGAAGGCTACACTTATGCGACCAATTCCCTGTGGGAGCGGGCCTGCCCGCGATTGATTGGCGAATCAAGTTCCAATCGCGGGCGGGCCCGCTCCCACAATCAAGCAGAGCGAGAAAAGTAATGAACATGCCCGACACCTTCCACGCCGAACGCCAGGAATGGCTCGACGCCCTGCGCAACGTCTTCGAAGAGTATGGCGAACCGGGCGTACAGCAGGTGCTGGCCAGCATGCAGAGCTGGGCGCGCGACCACGCCATTGCCCTCGGCGACATCAATCACACCACGCCTTATCTCAACAGCATTCCGCTGGCCCATCAGCCTGCCTATCCCGGCAATGTCGATCTGGAAAAGCGCATCGAGAACATCATCCGCTGGAACGCCATGGCCATGGTGCTGCGTGCGCAGGACCGCGAGTTCGGCGTCGGCGGCCACATCGCCACCTATGCCTCGGCGGCCACCATGATGGAGGTCGGCTTCAACCACTTTTTCCGCAAGCGCGACGACAACTACGGCGGTGATCTGGTGTTGCTGCAGCCGCACGCCTCGCCCGGAGTCTATGCCCGTGCGTTCATGGAGGGCAGGCTCACGGTGCAGCAGCTGGAGAACTTCCGCCGCGAATTGCAGCCTGGCGGCGGCCTTAGCTCCTATCCACATCCGCGCCTGATGCCGTCCTTCTGGCAGATGCCCAATGCGTCCATGGGGTTGTCGACGCCTGGCGCCATCTATCAGGCGCGCTTCGCGCACTATCTGGAGAACCGTGGCCTGAAGCCGAAGAATGGCGGCAAGGTCTGGTGCTTCATCGGCGACGGTGAATCCGACGAACCGGAGGTGCTCGGCAGCATGGCCATCGCGGCGCGTGAGAAGCTCGACAACCTGATCATGGTCGTCAACTGCAACCTGCAGCGGCTCGACGGTCCGGTGCGCGGCAATGGCAAGATCATTCAGGAGCTGGAGGCATCCTATCGTGGCGCCGGTTGGGAAGTCATCAAGGTGATCTGGAGCGGCGGTTGGGATGCGCTGCTCGCGCAGGATGCCAGCGGTGCTTTGCGGCGGCGCATGGAGGAGTGCGTCGATGGCGACTATCAGCGTTACTCGATCCTCCCCGGCGAGTTGCAGCGCGAACACTGGGTGGACGGAAATCCGGAGCTGGAGCGGATGATGGCGTCCTTGAGCGACGAGGAGGTGCGCACTATCAAGCGCGGCGGTCAGGACCCGCGCAAGGTCTATGCGGCGTTCCATCAGGCGGCTCAGATCAAGGGCAAGCCGGTGGTGATTCTCGTCAAGACCGTGAAGGGTGACGGCATGGGCGCAGGTGCCGAAGGACGCAACACCGCGCACCAGAAGAAGTCCCTCAGCCCCGAGGAGCGCCTGCAGTGCGCGCGCAATTATGGCATTCCGCTGAGCGACGAGCAGCTCATCCGCGCCGACTTCTATCAGCCGCCCGAGAACAGCCCCGAGCGCCAATACCTGTTGCAGCATCGCGCTGCACTAGGGGGCAGTCTCCCCGAGCGACAGTTGCAGTGCCCGACATTGGCAGCCCCGACACTGGAGCAACTGCGCAGCGTCACCGAAGGCAGCGGCGAGAAGGCGATGTCCACCACCGTCGCCATGATTCGTCTGCTGGCACTGCTGCTGAAAGATCAAGGCCTGAGCCGCTATATCGTGCCGATCGTGCCGGATGAAGCCCGCACCTTCGGCCTAGAGGGACTGTTCCGCGTCGCTGGAATCTATTCTTCCCAGGGGCAGCAGTACACGCCGGTGGACGCCGATACCGTGGTGCCTTATCGCGAGAGCATCGACGGCCAGATCCTGCAGGAGGGTATCTGTGAGACCGGCGCCATCGCCTCCTTCATGGCGGCAGGCACGGCCTATGCGGTGCACGGCATTCCGATGATTCCGTTCTATATCTTCTATTCGATCTTCGGTTTCCAGCGCGTCGGCGACATGGTGTGGGCGTGCGGTGACATGATGTGCCGGGGTTTCCTCCTCGGTGGCACGGCTGGCAGGACAACACTAAACGGGGAAGGGCTGCAGCACCAGGACGGTCACTCGCACATTCTCGCCAGCATCTACCCGGATATGAAGAGTTACGACCCCGCGTTCTCCTTCGAGCTAGCGGTGATCGTGCGCGATGGCATTCATCGGATGTATACGCTGCAGGAGAAGTGTTTCTACTACATCACGCTTTATAACGAGAATTACAGAATGCCCGCAATGCCGGAAGAGGCGGGGGTGAAGGAGAGCGTCGTCGACGGCATTCTGCGCGGCGTCTATCGCTGGCAGCGCGCCACGATGCGTGGTGAACAGGTGCATCTGCTCGCCAGCGGCTCGGTCATCCAGCAGGCGATTGCTGCGGCCGCGACACTTGAAGCGCTCGGTTATCGTGTCGACATCTGGAGCGTCACCAGCTTCAGCGAACTACAGCGCGACGCGCAGCGCTGCGAGCGCTGGAACCGCCTGCATCCGCTGCACGCGCCACGTCGCCCCTTTGTGGAGACAACCTTCAGCAAGGAGCAGGGCGTGTTTGTCGCAGTGACCGACTACATGAAAGCGCTGGCCGGCAGTATCGCCCCGTGGATGCCGCGCGCCTATACGGTGCTGGGGACCGATGGTTACGGCCTTAGCGAAACCCACGAAGCGTTGCGCGATTACTTCGAGATCAGCCCGGATTACGTCGCCCACGCGGCGCTGGTGGCGCTGTATCGTGAGACGCTGATCAGCAAGGCGCAGTTCCGGAGGCAGGTGGTGAAGCTGAGTATTGATCCGGAGAAGATGGATCCGCTGGATCGGTGAGGGAATAGTTGGGGTCAGAGGATAATTGGGGTCAGAGTAAAAATACAGGCTGTATTTTTACTCTGACCCCAATTATCCTCAACCAACGGAAAAACCAAGGAACCAACCATGGAAAAATCGCTGTTCAGCAGGATGTGGGACAAGATGCAGAGCGACGGCTATTTCGCGCGCCATCCGCATTACCAGGATCATTTCGGCGCCGAGCTGAGTCGTGCAGATCGCGCGCTGGACAACGCCGTGCTGCAGCTGGATTTCAGCCAGGAGCACGTCGAGATGCCCGTGCCGTACTCCGACGCGCTGGAGCGCAGTGTGAAGCGCACTGAGGCGCAATGGCTGGGCCGGATGTTCGCGCTACCGGAGACGGGGACCGTTCTGGATGTGGGGTGTGGCTTCGGTCGCTCCATGTCCTGGTTTGCTGACCGGTATCCGCAGGTGATTGGCACTGACATCTCTGCGACGGTGCTGGACAGTGCGAGGGAGCGGCTCAAGGACCGCCGCAATGTGCGGCTGCTCGTCAATGAATCAGACACGCTGCCTACGGACATTGCCGATGGATCGATCGCACTGGCCTATGTCTTTACCGTGTTTCAGCACATCCCCCGCGAATTCACGGCCAATCTGTTGCGCGGTATCACTCGGGTGCTCGCCGACGATGGCGTGGTGATTTTCAATCTGCTGACCAATGTCAATGAAGCCGTCAACACAGGTGACAGCGAAACGGAATGGGCGATTGGGTACAGCCCGGCGCAGGCAGAGGCGCTGCTGGCGGGGAGTGGGTTGTCCGCGATTAAAATGTGTACTTGGTCGACACCGGGTTCGGACGCCGGATGGTTGTGGGTTCAAGCAGGCCTTCAGCCAAGAATGGACGGATGATCTCACTTCATCATTCATGGAGAATCTGATGAGCCTGCGTCGCACTTTCAAACAAGATCTGGCCAGGGAAATCACGCAGTGGCGCGCCGACGGCCTGATCGACGAGGCTCAGGCCCAGACGATCTGCGCCCGCTACGGGCTCGACTACCACAACCTGCACACCGTTCAACACCGCGCGCTCGGCTATCACGTCCTGCTGGTACTGGGGTATCTCTTCATCGGGCTGGCGTTGATTACGCTGATCGGCGCCAACTGGGACAGCATCCCCCGTGGGTTGCGCATGGGAGCTCTCGTCGCACTGACCGCTTCCGCGCAGGGGCTGGGTCTGTACTACTTTCGCAGCAGCAGAATGGAAGTGGCATCCCGGGTGTTCTTCCTCGGCAATCTGTTTTTTGGCGCGTCCATCATCCTGATCGCCCAGATCTATCATCTCGGTGAACATATGGCCGATGGGGTGTTCTGGTGGGCGCTGGGTGCGCTGCCGTTCGCGCTGTTGCTGCCCACCCGCCTGCTCGGGCTGCAGACGCTGGCGCTCGCCTTGATCTGGTTTTTCATGGAAGTGTCGGAGGGGTTTTACCCGGCGCTGTTTCCTGTGCTGCTGGCAGGCATCGCGTATGTGCTGGTGCGCGGCAAGAGCAGTATGCTGCTGTTTCTGGGAGCTGTCATCGCCACGGTTTTGCATATCGAGTATTCGCTGGCCGTCTTGTGGAGTGATACTGGTCGTCCGGAGCTGCGCGCCGAGCACTTTTTGATTGCGTCGTCCCTCGGACTACTGGCCTATAGTGCCAGTCTCTGGATGGTGCAGCAGGCGTCCGCAAAGGTGCAGGCATATGGGCACGACCTGGCACGCTGGAGCCTGAGTGCCTTCCTGCTGTTGCTCTTGATCCTGAGCTTTGAATCACCATGGTTGCAATTGCTGCTGGCCGAGTTTCCTCACGCGGCTTCGATGGCAATATTCATGGCACTCTGTTGCACAGGGGCGGCGGCGTTGTCATGGCGTCATCAGCATCGTCAGCGCATTGCCGCGCTGATCGCGGGCAACGGCGTCTTTCTGATTGCCGCACTGGCGATGGAGTTCGCTGCGGCGCCCTGGCTGCGGATCGCCGACAACCTTGCTCTGCTTGCCGTCGGCATCGCACTGCTTCTACATGGTGTGCGCAGCGGCGTATCCCGACATTTCTTCCTGGGTATCGGCGTGATTCTGCTGACGGGGATGCTTCGGTATTTCAGTTTGATTGGTGACTACGTTGGAGGAGCGGTGTTGTTCATCGTCTTCGCCGGCGTGATGCTCGGCGCGGCGCAGTACTGGAGACGGCATCAAGGAGACGCAGCATGAAGCGACCGTCGTCAACAGTGCTCGTCGGCGCAGCGATTGTGGCGCAGGTACTGATCCTCATCGGCATGGTGGTGAGCGCCGCGCTTCCTCTGGCTACTGGCACCGACATTACAGTGCGCACCAGACCCGTCGATCCACGCGATTTGTTTCGCGGTAATTATGCGCAGCTCAGTTACGACTTCTCGCGTGTTCCGCTGCAGGAGCTGGAGTCGACGGCGCCGCTCCGCACGGGTGAAGTGGTGTATGTGTCATTGCAGCAGGGCGAGAATGGCTTGTATGAATTTGCGGCAGCTTCTTTGGAGCGACCTGACGTCGGCCTGTTTCTGCGTGGACGGATTGAGTCCGTGATGGAAGATCAGGTGAGCGTGCTCTACGGCATCGAGGCCTTCTTCGCGCCGAAGGAAACTGCGTTGGCGTTGGAGCTCACGTTGCGCGAGCGCGCGATCGCGACGCTGGCAGTGTCTGGCAGTGGGCGAGCAAGTATCAGGGGAGTGGGGGGAAATTTGGGGCCAGAAAATTTGGGGTCAGAGTAAAAATACAGCCTGTATTTTTACTCTGACCCCAAATTTTCTGACCCCAAATTTTTAAGAGATGACGAGTGTGGCGCCACCAATCATCGCTGTGAGCGAAGTGATGCCGGTCAATTGAATCAACTGGTCATCCACATTGCCCGCAGCAGCGCCGGCGTAGTACACGTAGGTGTTGCCACTATCGACAAACATTGCCACTGATCCCGCTGCATCAAGCTGAACGTCGGCCTGGACTGCTGCGGTCTTGGCGGCAAGAGTGTTGTCGGAGGCGTGAAAGCTGATTAGACCGCCAGCCGAGGTGTTGACGTTGACACCGGCCACCAGCGCCGTGGCATCGACTGTCAGCAGCACGGTAGTGCCTGCACCGAAACTCAAGACATCGGCGCCGGCTGTGTTGAAGTCGGTGATGATATCCATCGCAGTGCCTATCACAGAACCATCGGCATTCATCTCAAATCTGTCAACGGCGCCGCCGCCTGTCATGGTGTCAGCACCGGTGCCGCCGGTGATCAGATCTGTACTCAGACCCGCGCTGATCACATCGTTGCCTGACCCGGTACTGATGGTCGCAGTCTGACCCGCAGCACCTGTTGTGGTGACCTTGTCGTTACCGCCAGCGGTGGTAATGACTTGCGCACCGGAAGCCGCGTCCGCCACGATCGTGACATTGCTGCTGCTGGTGCTGGCAATGGTCTGACTACCAGCTGCCAGGACGGTGGCGTTGACGGTGACCAGGTTGCCACCCAGCGTCGTGCCAATCACCTGATCGCCTGCCCCGTTGACTGTTGCGTCGACGGTAGTGAGGCCGACGCCGTTGATGGTTTGCGCTCCTGCTGCAACGCCCGTTGCGTTAACGGTCGTCACTCCCGAACCTGTCGTTATGGTGTGTGCCCCGGCGCCAGTGGTCGTCGTCGTGATGGTGGCGGCACCAGTAAAGCTGGTCATAGTCACATCAATTGCGCCCAAGAGAGTTTTCGCGGTCAAGTTGACACCATTTGCTGCGAATGCCGCTTCGAAATTCGCCCCTGTAGTGATGACCTGCGCTCCGTTTCCGGTTGAGTTGAACACTACTTTCTCGAAATTGGTTTTACCGATCCACAGGTTGTCCGGTGGAGTACTGGCCTCTGCGCCGGTAGTGACGTTCAGTTTGTCTGCCGTTCCCGCAAGGCCGTTGAGAATGTCACCAGTATTGAAGGTGTACGGCCCGGCGCCGTTGCCGTAAGTGCCTGTAAACGTGTCGTTGCCAGTGCTTCCGTCCAGGCTGTCATTGGCGGTCGTCAAATCAATCAGCGCACCCAGATAATCGACTGCCAATGTTGGGTTGGAGATCGCGCTGACCGTCGCGTTGCCCGCAGTATCAGTGATGGTGACTGTCGCCACTCCGCCAGCGGCAACCGCCGCTTTGAGGGCAGCATTCGTGGTTGAACCAATGTCGAACGTGACGCTGGTATCGCCGACCAGAATGGTCGCATCGGTCGCAATTGTCGTAGCGCCCACTTTCAACACGGCACTCCCGCCAGTAGCTTGGCCAGCAGTGATAGTGGCGACGGCGGTGAGGTTTGTATTGGTACTGTTCAGCTCATTCGGCACCACAGTGCCACCAATGGTGGTCAGGGTCAGGACTGTAGGAGCTGCTGGTGCCGTGTAATCCACGGCCAGGGTTGGATTGGCAACTGTACTGACAGTGCTGTTGCCCACCGCATCGGTCACCGTCACAGTGGCGACGCCGCCCGCTGCAACCGCTGCCTTGAGGGCCGCATTGGTGGCCACACCCAAGCTGAAGGTCGCCGCAGTGTCCCCTGCCAGAATGGTGTTGTCGGTGGCGATGGTGGTGGCGCCGATCTTCAGAACAGCACTACCCCCAGTGGCCTCTCCGGCGCTAATGGTGGCCGTCGCTGTCATGTTGGTGTTGGTGGTGTTCAGTGTATTGGCGACGACCGTGCCACCCACTGCAGTCAGTACCACAGCAGTAGGCGCTGTCGGTGGAGTGTAATCTACAACCAGCGTTGGGTTGGCGACGGCACTGACGGCGCTGTTGCCCACCGAATTGGTCACCGTCACGGTGGCAACACCTCCGGCGGCTACAGCAGCTTGCAGGGCAGCCGTCGTGGCCACTCCAAGGTTGAATGTCGCCGCAGTGTCACCCGCCAGAATAGTGTTGTCAGTGGCGATGGTGGTCGCACCCACTTTCAGCACGGCACTACCACCGGTGGCTTGTCCTGCAGTGATGGTGGCTGTTGCCGTCATGTTGGTATTGGTGGCGTTCAGGGCATTGGCCACGACCGTGCCGCCTGCCGAGGTAAGTACCACGGCAGTGGGCGCGGTTAGAATCGTGTAATCAACGACAAGGGTTGGATTGGCAACGGCGCTCACAGCGCTGTTGCCCACCGCATCGGTCACCGTCACAGTGGCGACGCCGCCCGCCGCAATCGCTGCCTGGAGGGCCGCATTGGTGGCCACACCCAAACTGAAGGTCGCCGCAGTGTCACCTGCCAGAATGGTGTCGTCGGTGGCGATGGTGGTAGCGCCGATCTTCAGCACAGCACTACCCCCAGTGGCCTCTCCGGCGCTAATGGTGGCCGTCGCTGTCATGTTGGTGTTGGTGGTGTTCAGTGAGTTGGCCACGACCGTGCCACCCACTGCAGTCAGTACCACAGCAGTAGGCGCTGTCGGTGGAGTGTAATCTACAACCAGCGTCGGGTTGGCGACGGCGCTGACGCTCGCGTTACCCACCGCGTCATTCACCGTCACGGTGGCTACACCTCCGGCGGCAACAGCGGCTTGCAGGGCAGCCGTCGTGGCCACTCCAAGGTTGAATGTCGCCTGGGTGTCACCCACCAGAATAGTGTTGTCGGTGGCGATGGTGGTCGCACCCACTTTCAGCACGGCACTGCCACCGGTGGCCTGTCCTGCAGTGATAGTGGCTGTTGCTGTCATATTGGTATTGGTAGCGTTCAGGACATTGGCAACGACTGTGCCGCCTACCGAGGTGAGTACCACGGCCGTGGGCGCGGTTGGTGCCGTGTAGTCCACGGCCAAGGTTGGATTGGCAACTGCACTCACAGCGCTGTTGCCCACCGCATCGGTCACCGTCACAGTGGCTACGCCGCCCGCTGCAATTGCTGCCTGGAGGGCCGCATTGGTGGCCACACCCAAACTGAAAGTCGCCGCAGTGTCACCTGCCAGAATGGTGTTGTCGGTGGCGAAGGTGGTGGCGCCGATCTTCAGCACAGCACTGCCACCAGTGACCTCTCCGGCACCGATGGTGGCCGTCGCTGTCATGTTGGTGTTGGTGCTGTTCAGTGAGTTGGCCACGACCGTGCCACCCACTGCAGTCAGTACCACAGCAGTAGGCGCTGTCGGTGGCGTGTAATCTACAGCCAGCGTCGGGTTGGCGACGGCACTGACGCTCGCGTTACCCACCGCGTCGGTCAACGTCACAGTGACTACGCCGCCCGCTGTCACCGCCGCCTGGAGAGCGGCAGTCGTGGCTGAACCGAGATTGAAGGTTGCAGCCGTGTCTCCCGCCAGAATAGTGCTGTCGGTGGCGATGGTCGTGGCACCCGCTTTCAGCACCGCATTGCCACCGGTCGCCTGTCCAGCGGTAATTGCGGCAGTCGCTGTCATATTGGTATTGGAAGCATTCAGTGCGTTGGCGAGAACTGTGCCGCCAAAAGTTGTCAGTGAGACAGCAGTAGGGGCAGTGGGCGCTGTGTTATCGATTGCGAAAACCGCATTGATCGGAGCCACCAAGATTGGGTTGCTGCTGACATCGCGGGCACCACTGATTGTCACCGTCGCCGTCGCAATATCACCAACAGGGACATTGAGATCGAAGAAGTAGTGAGTGCTGTCGATCTTCGTCATGGCGGTGGAGGCCAGTATCCCGTTGTTGATGCTGATGGCGGGCGTTCCGTCACTCACGGCTTTGTTGAAAGTCGCGATGATACGCAAGGTATTGGCATCATTGACTGTTGCTGTCACCGCAGAAGTGACGCCACCATTGGTGGAATACGCCAGACTGGCCGTGGGGGCTTGCGCCGCGAGTGCTGCCGCAGCTGCTGCCGCCGCTGCTGCCGCAGTCGTTACTGCTATCTGACTTACAGTGGGTGGGGTTGGCACTCCTGGAGCGATACTGCCCACAGTAACGATGTAGTTGGCTGTGTTCAATGCTACACCAGTAAAATCGCTGACGGCGCTGCTGAAATCGCCGCTGCTGGAGCCAGCAATCAGCGCATTAGTCGCACCCCCTTGTGCCACGTCAGCCGCCTGGGCCAGCATGGTGATGTTGATGGCAACGGAAGCCGCCGTGTTACTTCCCGCAGTAATCTGAGCGACCTGTGCGACCTGTGTTGGCGTGAACACAGTCCCCGTGGCGGTGAATGCGGTCTGAATGATACTGACCAAAGTGGCGGGATTGGCCAGATCGATCGTGCCGCCGGAGCTGGCAGCCGCCGTGGTAATCGCCTGCGCAATGGCGATGGATACTGCAGCTGCAGCACTTTGCAGCGTGGCGCCTGTCGTGCCGATGTCAATCACGGAGGCGATCTGGGTGATGATGTTGCTGATCTGCTGTGCCGCAATTTGGACCTTCAACGCTGTGGCTTTTTGTGCGCTGGAGCTGGTGGTGCTGGCGAGGACAGCGAGTGCGTTGTAGGACTGCAGATTGATGTCGGCAGACAGATCCAAGGCACCCTTGAGTGCATTGGTGGCGTTCTGTACGGTGTCGGCCTGACCCGTGGTGACCATGGCTTCGATCATGGTAGTGATCGGGTTAATCGTCGTGCCGCCAGTCGTCGAACTGAGCAGACCCTTGAAGGCGTTGCCCGTCATGAGGTCAGTGCCGCCGTAGGCAATAATTTTACCGGAACCGGCGGTGTTGGGGACTTCAAAAGTGCCGTTGGCGCTGGTGGTGGTATTCCACTCGCCGGTACTCAGCAGACCGTCACGGTTAGTGTCGGCGAACACGGTGGCGCCGGAGAGGTAGTCATCCACGGTCCCGGTGATGCCAGAGGCGGTAAGATTGGCAGACAGTGCGTTGAATCCGCTCGTCGCATTGGCCAGGCTGGCGCTGGAGCTGCCAATATTCTGCAGCAAGGTGGACACGGCACTGTTGACACCGATGCCCATGAAATGAGCACTCTTGCCGGCAGCACTCAAAGTCTCGAGAAAGCTCGACGCGGCCTGGGCGCGGTTGTCAAGGGTGGCGCCGTTCGTGCCTTGCAGGGTGCTCAAGTAGTTAATCAGCTTGGAGCCGGAATTGATGCCTGCAGCGGCCAGTTCAGTGATGTGGAGCTCGACCTGGGCGGCAGTCAACGTGACGCCAAATCCGTTCTTGGCAATAGCCTGGATGGTGGCGACAGCGCCTTGCCTGGCGACGGTCTGGTTGATGTAGGTATCCACCGCCGCATCGATCGTGGCAAATCCGCCTGTTGACGACACCATACCATTGAATGCAGCCATTTCAGTGGCGTTGGCCGCTGAGCCGGTGCTGAGAATGTAGAGTTTTTGCAGGTTCAAGTCTTGTTTGGTAGTCATAATCAATACTTCTCCGTTGAATGCCTTGAGTTAATGTCGAAGGCCTGCCAGCGCCTGTTCAGCGTTTAGGGGTTGAGGGCGTTTGCCTATGGTCCGAATATCCGCCTTGGAGCGGCATCCATCTGTCTGTTTCCACACATAGCGGGGAAAAGTCACAACCACGGGAAACTACCGCAATTGCGCGAAATACGTGGTTCGGAGGGGGATTGGGGCGGCGGTTTGGTGGAGAGGAAGTGAATTAAATTCAAAACGGGGTCAGAGTAAAAATACAGCCTGTATTTTTACTCTGACCCCCAATTTACTCCAGCTTTTCTGCATCAGGAATAAACCAGGCCAGCAGAGGACAGGCCTATGAGATCGATGTTCTCCTCATTTGCCACCGAATTCGCTGCCAGCAACCCTAGCTGGGAGCGTGAAATGGCCCCGGAGTCCATTAGCCCGGCAAAATAATCACGTTCTGCTGCAGAAGGGCTGACTCCCACTATATTACTGAACAGAAGATCGACGACATCACCTGCGCTGGCATTACCACCCAGGCGGGCGTCCAGCGTCAACGACATCAAAGCCTCATGCGTGGCTCCTCCATCGAGCATGGAGAGACCCGTACCAACGAATTTTGTGTTGCTGAGTGCGGCTTTCCCCAGCACAGCGCCAATCACTCTTGCTGTCGCCCCAGCCGAACCAGTCATGTCGAAGGCAATCTTCGTATCGGTGAACGCAAGCCGCTCAATGCTTTGCAGCATGTCGCTGCCATCGCGATAGGCAGTAGAGTCTGTGATACGCAAACTATTCGTGCCGGTACTGATCAAGTACTGGCTGCGGGGTCCGGAGTACATCGCGGTATCGACACCTGCGCCCCCGTCGAGCGTGTCGTCGCCCTTGCCACCGGTCAGGATGTTGGAAGCGTCGTTGCCGATCAGTGTGTCATTGGAACTTGAACCTTTCAGATTCTCGATGACAGTGCCGAAGTTCACTGTAATCTGACCTGCTGCGGTGATCTTTTCGGTCCTGGCTGCGCCTTTGAAACCCCAATGTCCAGGAGTCAGATTTATTGTCACTGGCAGTGCACTCAACGAAGCATCGATGGTATCTATGCCCGCACCATCCCAGATGAAATTTCCGCTGCTGTCGCTGAAAAAATAAGTGTCGTTGCCCACTCGTGCGCTGGTGTTAACCCCATAGAGGTATTGCAAAGCAGCGATATCGAGAGGGCTGTACTTCAATAAATACAGAGCCGGATCAGTGTGATAACTCATCACAGTCCAATTGTGGTTGTCCTCGGTGCCTGTCAGGTATGGTGCCATAGCGGTTTCGCCATCGGCATCCGGTCCTTCGAATGGGTGCTTGAGCCCCAGTGCGTGGCCAATTTCATGCATCAAAATCTTGGTGCCAAAGGTACCATCAGCGAGTGTGGCGTTATTGGCGGCATTGTTCAGGAATACATCGCTGCCATTGAAATATGGCGATGGAGTTGCTGCGTAGCCCCCGGAATTTGTTTGCGTGCTGAGCGCGAAAGCGAGAGTGTCATATGCGGCAGGATTTCCGAGCTGCCAAAATTTCAAATCGATGACCGATGAAATGAACTGCAGGGCCAGCTTCACTTTCGCCATCTGTTCGGAGGACATACCGGTGTAGCCCACCAGGTGCTCGGGAACTGAGTCGTAGGAAGGGATAGTCGCTGGAAAGGAGTAATTGGCCTTTCCTTTGATTCTGCTGGTTGCACCAATAACGGATAGCCCGCCGTAGATAAGCGCGTCAATCCAATAGGGGACAGGGAGTGCTCCGTTTGTGTAGAAAACGTTTTCTATGCTGGAGGGGATGTCGGCAAAGTCCGCAGATACATATGCGGTGTCTACACCTTCGCTGTCGACAATGATCGTTGCTCTGCTGGAGATGTAGTAAGTGTCATTCCCTTTGTCTCCGACGAGAATATCAAAACCTGCCCCATCCCTCAGGGTGTCATCGCCATTTCCGCCGAAGAGGTCGTCGTCCCCGCTTCCTCCGTCAAGATAATCGTCGCCACCGTCTCCATTCAGGATATCGTCGCCATCATCGCCGTAGATCTGGTCATTCCCTTCACGACCAAAAATAATGTCCGGGTCTGCGTCCCCGTGGATGATGTCGGTGTCGCTACCTCCAATCAGGAAGTCCGAGCCGGGCCCACCGTTGATGATCTTGGCACCACTGACTGGATACCAGCTATAAGAACTGGCCGAGTCGTCGTTTGTGTAACCGTTGACATCGTCGTTGCCGGGACCGCCGTCGACAGTGTCCTGGCCGTCTCCTGTCAGGACGTAGTCGTTACCTTCACCGCCGGATATCTGATCGGCGCCGTCAAATCCGAAGATGCTGTCATCACCGCCATTGCCGCTGATGACGTCGTCCTGGCTGGTTCCTTTTAGTTCTTCTGTGAATTGCGTACCAACAATCAGGCTCATTAGGAGTCCCTTCCCGTTATTTCTACTTTAATAATCCAATTTTTATCGCCAGCAGGCTGGCTCCCACAGGGTTGACCTCAGGTCAATCCCGCAGCGCGAACGTCGACATCGCGTGGCCGGAGACGACTGTGATGTATTGCACGCCGTCCACCATGAAGGTGATCGGCGCCATGACGATCTGGCCGCCGAGGCTGGCCTTCCACAGCAACTCGCCGGTGCGGGCATTCAGCGCATGGAAGTGGCCTTCGCGGCCGCCGGTGAACAGCAGATCGCTGGCCGTCGTCAGCATGCCGCTGTCACTCACGTCGAACTGCTCGTACTTCCACTTCGCCTCACCAGTCTCCGGATCCATCGCCATCAGTGCCGCATGGCCCACTTCGTCGGTCCACGTGTTGATGGGATTGGTGCGGCCGATGCCGACGCCCGCTGCCCCCTGTGCGGGAGTCAGCACGGTGAAGCCGCCACCAAGGAACGCGCGCCCGGGTTCATACTCCTGCTCCTCGGCGCGGTAGGTGGTGGCGTAGTCTTCCCAGGCGCTGAAGTAGAACAAACCCGTGCGCGGGCTGTATGACGGAGGATACCAGTTGGTGGCGCCCTGATTGCCCGGCCATGTCGGCATGCCTTCTGGTTGCGGCGTCGCGAAAGGTCTGCCGTTTTCATCCAGCCCACTGGACCAGTTCACTTTCACGTAGTTCTTGCCGAGCAGGTATTTGCCGGTGACACGATCCAGCACGTAGAAGTAGCCGTTGCGGTTGGCCCACAACATCAGCTTGGAGGGCGTGCCGTTCCAGTCCATGTCCACCAGCAGTGGCACCTGCACCGCGTCGTAATCGTAGCCGTCGTTCGGCGTGAACTGGAAGTGCCACTTCAGCTCGCCGGTGTCGGCGTCGAGTGCGACCACGGAATCGGAGTACAGATTGTCACCTGGACGCTGCGCGGCGTTCCAGTCCGGGCCTGGGTTGCCCACACCCCAGTAGGTCAGGTTCAGCTCGGGGTCGAACGAGCCAGTGATCCAGACGGGCGCGCCGCCGTGTTCCCAGTCATCACCCTCCCAGCTCTCATGGCCGGGTTCGCCGAGGCCAGGGATAGTGTAGAACTTCCAGGCCTCTTCGCCGGTTTCCGCATCATAGGCCGCCACGAAACCGCGAATGCCATACTCGCCGCCACCCACGCCGACGATGACTTTGTCCTTCACGATCAGCGGCGCCATGGTGATCGAGTAGGCGTAGTTCACGTCGCCCACCTGGACCTTCCACAACGGCTTGCCATTGATGCGGTCGATGGCGATCAGGTGGGCGTCCTGCGTGCCCATGTACACCTTGTCCCCCAGCACCGCGACGCCACGATTGTTCGCACCGCAGCAGACGCGGGCATTTTCGGCATTAGTGTGGCGGTACATCCAGAACACGCGGCCAGTCACCGCGTCCACTGCCATCACGTCGTTCGGACGCTGAGTGATGTACATGATGCCGTCCACAACAATCGGATTGGTCTGCCACGCGCCGAACACCTGATTCTGGAGTGTCCATTTCACTTCGAGGTCATCAACATTGCGTGGTGTGACCTGATCCAGTTCGCTGTAACGCTGACTCGAATAACTGCCGTTATACGTGAGCCAGTTCTGCGGTTCGTCGGCGGCATTGAGGATGCGGTCGTAGGTGACTTGTTGGTCTTGAGCACTGGCGGTCAGCGTACCGAACAGGCTGCCAATACCGAGAGTGACGATCAAAAGTGTGTGCAGCGTTCTCATTGCAGGCCTCGCAGTGTCAGCAGGTAACCGACCAGGTCGGCGACTTCTTCGCTGGAAAGAGTGGTGGGTTGATGAACTGGCTCGCTGCTGAGATCGTAACTGACCAGCTCCTCCTTGACGAAGGAGCGCAGTTGCTCGTTGGAGTCGATCAGCTGCACGGTGTAGGTGTCTTCATTCAGGCGTCTGCCGAATACGGTCTCCTCGCGTCGCGTGACGATGCGCACAGCCCGGTTGATCGGCAGCAGCGTCGAGGCGGGGTCGACCATGCTGTTCTGCAGAATCGCAGGTGTGCGCAGGATGCCGATCTCACTCAGGTCTGGCGCCGTGCGCGGCCCCTTGCCGTTGATGCGATGACAACCGGCACAGTCGCCTCTGCCTTCAAACAGAGCCTTGCCGCGCGTCGGATCGCCGATGCTGATGGCCACGCCCGATGGGTCGAAGCCCGCGCGGATGTACGCGATCACGCCATTCAGCTCCTCCGGGCGCAGGGTAAAGGCCGGCATGCGGCCCCCTGCCGCGCCCCCGGAGATGACACCCACCAGATCGTCGTCGGTACGCGCCGTGCGGAACTGGCCCAGACGCAGATTGACGCCATCCACGGTCTCGCCCTGCGGCCCGTGACACAGGGCGCATTGCTGAACGTAAACGCGTGATCCGGCCAGGATCGCTTCGCTGGTGTACTGGTGGTCGGATTCCTGGGCCAGACTCTGGCCGCCCGCTGTAAGTAGCAGGAGGCAGGCGAGGTGACGCAGGAGGGGAGAGAAAAGGGATTTGTGCCGTTGCTTCTGATGCGGATAGGTCACGATAGGCAGCCTTTAATGGTTTTTGTTATGTTCTGCGGCAAGCAGAATAATCCCAAATTTTCCAATGGTCTATTTATAAATGGCCTATGGATAAGAGCATCTATGCCGGTAGAATGGCCATCCAATAGCCAGCCGTAGAGCTGGCGCCTGTAGAGGGTTCTGTCTGGAACTCCATCTGGATCTTGTATGTTGAGTCACACCGCTGCCATGTATCGTCTGCGCGTCCCTGTCGCCGCGCTGTCCATTCTCCTGCTCAGTGCCTGTCAGGCGGCGAACGTGCCGCGCTTCGACCGCCATGTGCTCGATGAATCCTTTGCCGGAGGTTACGGGGTGGAGATCGCCGATGTGGATGGCGATGGACTCGACGATATTGTCAGCCTGGCCACCACGCCCGCGCAGTTTGTCTGGTATCACAACCCCGACTGGAAGAAATACGTCATCTCCAGCGAATCCACCGGCAACATCGCCACCGCTCCCCATGACATCGACAGTGATGGCGATGTCGATCTCGTGCTCGCCAGTGCCTTCAATCTCAGCGCCTCTACCGAGGGCGGGTTGGTGCATTGGCTGGAAAATCCGGGCAACTTCAATAGCAACCCTGAGGCCAACCAGAACTGGCAGCGTCACCTCATCGATCAGATCCCGACATCACACCGGGTGCGCTGGGCAGACATCAATGGCGATGGCACCAAGGAGCTGATCAACCTGCCGATCATCGGCATCGGTGCAGTCGCGCCTGACTATGCGGTTGGCGCGCAGCTGACCGCCTACACGGTGCCCGCAGATCCGCGCACTGAAACGTGGGGCAAGGTGGTTATCAGCGACACGCTGGAAGTGGCCCACGGCCTGGGAATCATGGACTGGGATGCAGACGGGCGGGACGATCTGCTGATCGCCAGTTTTGGTGGTGTGGAACTGATTCAGCTGGCCTCACGAGGCCGCTTCGTGGACCAGAGCACGCTAGGCGTGGGCAAGGAAGGTCTGCGTCCCGAGCGCGGCAGCAGTGAGGTCGGCGTGGGAACACTGCGTGATCATGGACGATTCGTCGCCAGCATCGAGCCCTGGCATGGCAATGAGGTGGTGGTTTACCGGCCTGATGCCACGGGCGCGCGGCCATGGTTGCGGCAGGTGATCGAGACTGAAATGGTCGGTGGACATGCGCTGATCACCGCCGATCTGAACAACGACGGTAATGACGAGATCATCGCCGGTCATCGTTCGAGCCCCTTTGGTCTGTACGTCTATCGCTACGTCCACGACAACGAGCAGGACGCGCCGCAGTGGGTCCGGAGCACTCTGGACGCCGGTGGCATCGGGGTGGCGGGGCTGGTTGCCGGGGATTTCAACAACGATGGCTTCAAGGACATCGTGGCGGTGGGGAGCTCTACCGCCAACGTCGTGCTGTTCGAGAACCAGGCGCGTTGAACCGCGCCTGTTCCTCTATTCAACCTTTACTCACCAGCCGCTTTCGGCGGTACCAGATTGCCTGCGATCCAGACCTGACTCACCGATTTGGTGTTGTTGATGTCTTCCAGCGGATTGCGGTCGAGCACCACGACATCCGCCCACTTGCCCTCTTCCAGCGTGCCCAGATAATTCAGGCCCAGACACTCCGCCGCCACCGACGTCGCTGACTGCAGCACCTGCATCGGCGTCATGCCTGCCTCCACCATCATGCTCATCTCCAGATGTTCGAAGTAGCCCTGGAAACGTGTTACCGGCCCGCTGTCGGTGCCCATGGCGATCTTCACACCGGCGTCCGACAACAGCTTGAGGTTGGTGATCGCCCTAGGGAGAGCAATGTTCTTGTAGTGCTGGGCATTGGCGCTGTCACGCATGGCCTGCTGACGCAGGGGTTCGCGCAGCGTACTGATGACCACTGGGTCCACCTCGTTGAGGAAGAAGGGATCGCTGAAAAAAGTCGGCTCACTTTCATAGACGAAGGTGGAGACCTCGCGCGTCAACGTGGGGCTGTAGCAGACATTGGCGCCCTTCATGGCGTCGATGAACTCCCTGTCCACCTCGGCATCGCGCACGCTGTGGGCGATGAAGTCAGCGCCCGCCGCCAGTGTGGCCTTGGCATCGGCAAGAGTGTAGGTGTGCACGGCCAGCGGGATGCCTCGCACCTCGGCCTGATCGGCAATGGCCTTGTAGATCTCGGGCTCCATCTTGCTGGTGCGTCCGAGATTGTCATCCACGCGGATCTTGAGGAAATTAGGGCTTTGCTCGGCGATGCCGTTGACGTGCCGCAGCGCGTCCTCGACCGTCGTGGCGGCAATCACCGGGCCAGCCACCATCAGGCGCGCATAGTTGATGAAGATCGGGTCCTGTTCATTGCGAATGGCAAAGGCTTCGTATTCGTCATCCCCCAGGCTGTTGACCGTGGTGATGCCATAGCGGGCGTAGAGGCGCAGCTGGCGCCCAAGGTTCTCGACATCGTAGACGTCTGTCTCCAGGCCCTTCACGCCGCCGACGTGGCCATGGGCGTTGATCAGCCCCGGAATGAGTGTCTTGCCGCTGACATCCACACGCTCAGCTCCCTCGGGAATATTCACGGACGCGGCAGGCCCGACGGCGACGATGCGCCCGCCGGTGCTGACAATCACGCCGTTTTCGATGGCGGCCGCACCGGTGCCGTCAATGATGTTGCCGCCGACGAAGGCTACAGTGCCTTCTCCGGCGCCAGCGCTGGCGCTCAGGCAGGCAATCGACAGAGCTAGAAGTGCTTTTCTGGTGTTGCGGTACATGTTGCTGAGCCTCTTTTGAGAACCTGGTATTGAGAGTCTGGCTGCCGAATTGACAGGCGAACGGGAGTTGTAGGTTAATGCTTTCAGCGAATAAAACAATCACAGATGCCGGAGCAGACGACTCAGAATGGAAAATATGGATATTAATACCGACGTCTTGTTGGAGCTGCTCTACACCTACAGCCCAAAACTTGGTGCGGCGCTGCTGACGCTTTTCATCGGTCTGTGGGTCGCCAATTTTCTTGTCGACTTCATCAAGAGACTGTTGACCCGCAGCAAGGTCGACCCGTCATTGCAAACCTTCCTGAGCAGCCTGTTCGGGATCCTCTTCAAGATCATGGTCTACATCACCGCACTGGGCGTGCTCGGTGTGGCGATGACGTCGTTCGTGGCCATTCTGGCGTCGGCAGGTCTCGCTATCGGTCTGGCGCTCTCCGGAACACTGCAGAATTTTGCGGGCGGCGTGATGATCCTGTTCTTCAAGACCTTCAAGGTCGGCGACGTCATCGAGGCGCAGGGACACACGGGCATGGTGAAGGAGATTCAAATCTTCGTCACGGTGCTGACCACTGCCGACAACAAGACCATCATCGTGCCCAACGGTCCGCTGGCAACGGGAACGTTGACCAATTACTCCACGCAACCGATCCGCCGCGTGGATTGGACATTCGCGATAGCCTATGGTGACGACGTCGATCACGCCTACGCCGTGTTGAAACAACTGGCCGCTGAAGATGTACGAATTCTGGCTGACCCGGAGCCTCTGTATGCCGTCGGTGCACTCGCCGAGAGTTCGGTGAATATCGTCGTACGCGTGTGGGTGAGCGCACTGGATTACTGGCCCGTGTTTTTCCGCATGAACGAGCAGGTCTATAAGCGCTTCGCGCAGGAAGGACTCACGATTCCCCGGCCGCAGAGGGATGTGCATATTCATCAGGAGAAATAAATCGCAGTACGGGGGGAGGGGTGTTGCAGAAAGGAGGGCTTGACGCGCATTACTTGTAATACATACACTACGTCAACTTCAGCCTATACTCCTAATTGCGGACGGATAATGCCATGAGCGTCATGACCTTCAGACTGGAAGACGATATCAAGACCCGCCTGGATACGGTGGTGAGCAAACTGGGCTTGAACCAAAGCAGGATCGTCCGCGACGCGTTAGTGGCTAAACTGGAAGAGCTGGAAGAAATGGTCATTCTCATGGAACGAGTGCGGGCAAACCGCCCGAAGAGGCCGATCGATGAACTATGGAAGGAACTCGGGCTGGACAATTGAATATTCCGAAGAAGTCGTCGAAGACCTGAGAGCGCTGGGCAAGCCAGCCCAACTGCGTATCAGGAAATATCTGCACAAGCTCAGGGATGAATGCAGTGATCCTCGCGAAAGAGGTGAGTCCTATCGAGGCAATCTTGCCGGTTTCTGGAAATACCGCATTGGTTCCTATCGCCTGTTGTGCCAAATCTGTGATGGCGATTTTGTAATCCTGTGCGTGCTCATGGCGTCACACAGGAGCCGATCCTATTCAGTGAGCAGTATTGAGGATCTGATGAGGCGTGTGCGCAAATTGGAGTGATCCTGTTTCATCCCGATTCACACGTTCGTCCGGAGAAATAGATCACAGCGCGGAATTATGAGAGTGCTAGAATCCAGCGTGACAACTCGATGTACACAATAGGAATCACTCACAACGTCGACTATATGACTCAGGAGAGCCGCATGAAGAAAAATTCCAATTTTAGAAAGAGCCTCACGTCTTTGCTGCTGGGCATGTTCACGCTGCTCAGCGTGCAGACGCCAGCCATGGCCGACATTGTCAGCACCGATCAGCTTGCTTACGAACAACAATCCCAAACTCAGCGCGAAGCGGTGAAGAACTTCCTCTCGCGTGACGACGTCGTCGCGCAACTGGTGGAGCGTGGAGTGAATGTCGCCGATGCTCAGCAGCGTGTGGACAGCCTCACCAGTGCCGAGCTCAATGCGCTGTCGGAAAAAATTGATCTGCTGCCTGCGGGTGAAGGCGGCGTGGGTCTGGTGATCGGCATCATTGTTGTCTTCATGCTGCTCGACATCGCCGGTGTCACTGACATTTTCCCTGCCATTTGATGTCATCAGTCAGGTGCTGAAAGCATGCAACCCGCTTCCTTCCAGCATCTGACACTCGCATTTCTATTCCTGCTCATGACCGGGTGCGCTGCGGCGCCCCAGTCTGCAGCTTTGCTGCAACAAACATCGCCGCGCGCAGACCTGCCCGCCACAGCGCTGCTCGACAGCGTCCCGTTCTACCCTCAGGAAGACTACCAATGTGGCCCCGCCGCCCTGGCCACCGTGCTGCAGGCCAGTCGTGTTTCCGTGACTCCCGATGCCCTTGTCTCTCAGGTCTATGTGCCTGCGCGTCAGGGTTCGCTGCAGATCGAAATGCTGGCAGCGCCCCGGCGCTACGGCCGCGTCCCGCATGTCCTGCCGCCGGACCTCGAAGGCGTGCTGCGCGAAGTGCAGAGCGACAGGCCGGTGCTGGTGATGCAGAATCTCGGCCTCGACTGGTATCCGCAATGGCATTATGCGGTGGTGGTCGGATACGACCTGAATGCAGGAGAGGTGATTCTGCGCTCCGGCCTGATCCGCGATTATCGTCTGGCGCTATCGGTGTTCGAACGCACGTGGCAGCGTGCGGGGCACTGGGCTGTGCTGGTGTTGCCTCCCGGAGAGTTGCCGTTGCAAACCAGCGAGACAGCGTACTTCGATGCCGTGACCACGTTCGAGAGCGCGCAGTCTACGGCAAGGCTCTCCGATGTAGCGAGCGCAGAGCAGGCAGCTGGCGTTGGCGAGGCCTGGCGCGCAGGTGTGCAGCGCTGGCCAGAGAGCGAAATGCTGGGAATGGGCTATGGCAATCACGCCTATGGCCAGGGTGCGTTGACGCTGGCGGCAGAGGCCTACCAGCAAGTGCTCGCCGCGCATCCCGACTACGCCGCCGCACATAACAATCTCGCGCAGGTGTTGCTGGAGCAAGGGCATTTCGAGGAGGCGGAAACCCATGCCCGGCGTGCGGTGGAGCTGGGCGGTGAGTTTGCGGAGACTTATCGGAGTACGTTGCAGAAAGTGGTTGTGGCGAGGGCGAGGTAGCTGGACCGAAGGAGGTCTCCCTATGTCTGAAGTCTTCGTTATGAACCGAAGCTTTCAGGTTTAGCAATATATTCGTTAATTTTATCCCGGAATAATTCGGGTTGCGCGTTCAACAACCTTTTACTGTCATCAGTCAATGACGATCCACTTTCTATACGTTCTAGCCATGTGGAATAAAACGCAGTTCTTTCTGCGTTAAATTTCTTGAATTGCCCCGTAGATAATTCATATCACTAGTGTCCGGCTAATAGTTAAACAAATTCAACTGGTTGCTGTTGCCATCCCGTTCAGCTCTGTCGCCAACGTCTAAAAACGCCTTGTTCAATGATTGCTATATTAACGCTATTGCATCACCGGGAAGAGCGCATGTAGCAAGCTCAAGTGGACGGAACTCCTGGGTACCACCGCCCCGCATTAAACCCCAGCATCCGCCCACTCAACATCGCCCCCACCGCCAGATCATAATCCATCTTCTCCCCCTCCCACCGCGTCACCGCCGTGCGGGAATCAATCGCCAGACCAAGCCCATCATGTTCTCGCTCGATAGCCAGGGTTTCACTCGCAACATCCTCAGTCCCTGCAAATTGCGGGACAAGCGCTGCAGGCAGCGCGCCATCAGCCGGGGTCAAAAACTCGAACTGCTGCTCACCGCGTTTCACAATCTTGTAACCCTCCTGATGCAACAGACGATGGTGATGCCGGCACAGCAGCACGAGATTGTCGAGCCTCGTCTCGCCGCCATCGCACCAGTGCTGCACATGGTGTGCGTCTACGTAGCGGGATTCACAACAGCCTGGAAACCGGCAACCACGATCACGGATATGGAGAGCACGTCGGATTGAAGGCGGAATAGCGCGGGTTTTGCGGCCGACATTCAGCACATTGCCGCTGGCATCCTCCAGCACTGGGAGCAATGAAGCGTCGCAGCACAGGCGCTTGGCGGTGGCTGGTGACAGTGGCAAGTGGTGAGCGCCGCTCTCGATCGAGCAGTGCTGTTCATTGCCACGTTCGATGTGAACCACGACCTGATATTTGTCGGCGGACGACAGCGGCTGCAATCCCTCCTCCATCGTACTTATCGCCTGCTCGGCCAATGCCAGCAACGCGTCGACACGTTTCTGCGGGAACGTTTTCTCCGGGAGATTTGCAGAAGCGTCATCTTGGGTGACAGGTGGATTCTGTGCAGCAACCATCGCTTCCACGGCCTTCATGAAGACGGCGCCGTCTTCGGGTGTCATCCGGCCGCGCAGCACCAGCATGCCATCATCATCGAAGTAGCAGGTGAGTTCGCGCGCTTCGTACTGGCTCTCGTCACGGCGGTCATCCGTCAGACTTTCGGCGCGCCGATATTTTCGCACCAGTTGCTCGACGTGCTGCGCGGTGCCATGCAGCGCCACCTGCAACAGCATCTGTTCATTTTCCGGCGTCGCGGAACGAGTCATGGCGCGCACTTTTGAGTAGCTGATCGTGCCGGAACGGAAGGCATCGTCGATGGCGGGGAGTTGTTGCAGGCTCCTCGCGACGCGCACTTTTTCACGCGCGGCACCCAGATCAATGCCGCAGTGATAGTTCAGCCAGTGCGCTGGCGATTTGATGCCATTGCCCTGCCACGCGTCGCGTTCGATGAGAGCGGCGAGCAGAGTCAGAAAGCGATGTTGGGCGGCGTTGATGTGACCGGCGAGACGGGTAATCTCGTCGCTTAGCGCGGCATTGTCTGCAGGGACGAGAGCGAGAGAAGGGAGCTGTGACATGGGACGATTCCTCCTTGGAAAGGCCACAAATGGGCGGTCAGAAAGCACTGTTTATATGTACATATTATAGACCTATCTCAATGATTTTGCTGAAAAATATCCACATATATTTTCAC
>JAURWS010000016.1 GCA_030654835.1 Gammaproteobacteria bacterium
CTGCTCACTGCGTTTCACAATCTCGTAACCCTCCTGATGCAGCAGGCGATGGTGATGTCGGCACAGCAGCACGAGATTATCGAGCCTCGTCTCGCCGCCATCGCACCAGTGCTGAACATGATGCGCATCCACGTAGCGAGACTCGCAGCAGCCTGGAAAGCGGCAACCGTGATCGCGAAGCTGGAGAGCACGTCGGATTGAAGGCGGAATCGCGCGGGTCTTGCGGCCGACATTCAACACATTCCCGCTGGCATCTTCCCGCACTGGGACCAATGAAGCGTCGCAGCACAGACGTCTGGCGGTGGCTGGCGACAGCGGCAAGTGATGAGCGCCGCTCTCGATTGAGCCGTGCTGTTCATTGCCACGTTCGATGTGAATCACCACCTGATATTTGTCGGCGGAGTTCACGGGCTGCAATCCATCTTCCATCGTACTCATCGCCTGCTCGGCCAATGCCAGCAACGCATCGACACGTTTCTGCGGGAACGTTTTTTCCGGGAGACTTGCAGAACCTTCATCCGCAACGACACATGGATTCTGCGCAGCAACCATCGCTTCCACGGCTTTCATGAAGACCGCACCGTCCTCCGGTGTCATCCGGCCGCGTAGCACCAGCATCCCATCGTCGTCAAAGTAGCAGGTGAGTTCGCGCGCTTCGTACTGGATCACGGCACAACGATCATTCGTCAGGCTCTCGGCGCGCCGATATTTTCGCACCAGCTGCTCGACATGTTGCGCGGTGCCATGAAGCGCCACCTGCAACAGCATCTGTTCATTTTCCGGCGTGGCGGAACGGGTCATGGCGCGTACTTTGGAATAGCTGATTGAGCCGGAGCGAAAGGCCTCGTCGATACCCGGAAGTTGTTGCAGACTCTTCGCGCCGCGCACTTTTTCGCGCGCAGCGCCCAGATCAATGCCGCAGTGATAGTTAAGCCAGTGCGCTGGCGATTTGATGCCGTTGCCCTCCCATGCGTCGCGCTCGATGAGCGCAGCGAGTAGAGTCAGGAAGCGATGTTGGGCGGCGTTGATGTGCCCGGCGAGACGGGTAATCTCGTCGCTTAGCGCGGCATTGTCTTGTGGGATGAGAGCAAGAGAAGAGGGCTGTGACATGAGACGATTCCTCCTTGGAAAGGCCACAAATGGGCGGTCATAAAGCACTGTTTATATGTACATATTATAGCTCTATCTCAATGATTTAACTGCTAAATGTTAAAATATATTACTGCCCAGGAAACTACCCAAGAAAGGACATATTCAAAGCACTGCCGTTGACACATGCGTGGCCCCTAGATCCGCGATGGGCGGCACCAGTCCGTAGATTGCGGTTGCAAGAGTCATTAGTATGCGACCGATATTAGACTTGGAAATCCTCGTGGCATTCTTCGGTGTTGTGTAGTGGTCAAGTTAAATTGCCGGTGACACTACAAACGGCTTTTGGATGACAGGACATGTGCAACGATTGCATTTGCATGTCCGTGCCCCATCCCGTGCTCGGATTTCAGCGATGCAACGATTTCCATGTGCTTCATATCCTTGAGGCTGGAAACCAGTTCAAGCCAATGTGAGATCGGCTTGCCATACTTCTTCTCAATTGAGGGAAAGTATGAAGCTGGTCCTTTGACTTTCTCTTCTGTCGGCATGTGTGAACTCCATGTGTCAATGTGTGTGAACTTGAAGGAATCGAACGAGGGACTCTTTTGTCGCTGTGCAGCCGATTGTTAGATGCCAAGCAGTTCAATCTCTTTGGTACTACTGAGAATGATGTCGGCGCCTGCCACAGATAACTCATTCAAATCACCAAAGCCCCAGAGAACGCCAACGGAGCGCAACCCATTTGCCTTTGCCGATGTGATGTCTATATCTCGATCGCCTATCATGACCGCAGAAGAATCTATCTGACCCAACTTAATGAGCCCTGCGAGCTGATCCTGCTTTTTGATACCAATATCACCACCGTTAACGAAACTGAAGTACTCCAGCAGTCCGAACATGGACAGGATTCTTTCAGCGAAATCGCGTCGTTTGGATGTGCACACCCCCATTCGCAAACCACGATGCCACAGCACATGGATAGCTTCTAACATGCCAGGATAGATTTCATTCTCTGAATATCCAATCTGGGCATATCGCTCACGGTACTTCACGATCAGGTTTGCTATTTCCGCCTGACTGGCCTCAGGCAGAAATATTCTGAAAGTTTCATCAAGAGGTGGCCCTATCTCTGCATCCACTCTTTCTGCTGAAACTTCAGGGTGTCCTTGTGCCATTAATGCGTAATTGATACACCTGAAAATGCCCAAGCTCGGATCGCTAATTGTGCCATCAAGATCGAAGATCAATGTGCTAATGTTTTCCACTGTGCTATCCATTGGCACCTAACGCCCTAGGCGAGAAGTTCACCGTATTGTCAGGCGCTGAATCTGGCTTGGAAACCGGTCTTGTTTCCAACAAACCCTGCGTTTTCATAGAATCTCGTTGTCTCCAGTCTTTTTGACCCGGTCATTAATGCAACTTTGTAGCACCCTGCATTTTCAGCGAAATTCCGAGCAAAAGTGAGTAACGCGTTACCGACACCTTGGCGCCTGTAGTTAGAGTCAACTATTACATTTTCAATAATCGCGTACGGTCTCCCAGACCAACTCAAATTTGCACAAAGATTAACCGTACACGTACCAACGATCTTTTCTTATTCAAACGCACCGACGACTGTTCCGCCAGTCAACTGAATGCCCTCAAGTATTCCTTGCAATAAGTCGCAGCTCGGCCGTGGGGATATGGGTCGGTTAAACTGATCGATGAGGTCTAGGGCGCCATTCAACTCATCCTTTGTAACTTCACGAATCTGCATCGGAGCTCCGATAATTGCGTCTAACGCCCGTGCTCACGCGCAATTTTGAAGCCGCAAAGCGGCGGAATAATTGTCGCCGTGCAGCCGATGGTTAGCCGACATTTGAGACCACCTGCCGCAATGCTTCCTGGGCAAGAGTATTAACACTCTTACCTTTTGCCTGCGCGGTAATAGCCAGCTGTTCGTGCAACTCCGGCGAAATTCTGAGATTGAATTTGCCGGAGTAGTGACGACGTGGCTCCATGCCTTTTTCTTTGCACACCTCGAGAAAAACATGCAGGGATTTCTTGAACTCTGCACGCAGCTCCTTGGGGTTGCGGCCGTAAAAATCCGCTCCGCCGTTTAGTCCCAAAATTTCCCCCCTGAACGAATCCAACTCAGGGTCATACTCGATCTTGGCGTGATAGCCTTCTAACGTCATAGTGTTCATGGCAATACTCCGTGCTGCTCCAACCATTTGCGAATGCTGGATAGGGCGCCTTTATCAGTACTCGGACTTGGATGAGGTCGGTGAAATACTCGGACCTCGCCGAAAAGAACCACCGCAACCCGACTGCCTTCGCGCTCACTGATCTCGGCCCCAAGCTCTACAAACAGGGCTTCAATGTCGCGCCAATGAACATTGCCGCTCACGGGGCGAGCGAATACAGCCTCAAGGGTTTTCTTGTGCTTTCTTTTCATGGCAATATGGTACCAGATTTAGGTACTATGTGAATAGCTTGAATCCAGGCACACTACGGACTATGGCGGCTAACGCCCGTGCTCTCTTGTCCGACTGTAGGACATTGTTAGGGTTTATTCGGCTCATTTCATGAACGACTGCTTGCTGAATGTCTCGAATGCCTTGACCGTTAACTCATCAAGCTCGGCAAAAAGAATTTCATCGACCACCGTGAAATTAAAACAGGACTTCCCTTGCATTCGCGCCTTCAGCTGTCTCGAGACATCCTCAAGCAAATCTGGGTGCGCATAGACACCCATATGATGAAAGCCTACATAATTCTTTCGGATCTCAACCCATGCAACCGGAACTGGCGTTTTGTGCGTCGGATGCAAGCCGCCCT
>JAURWS010000028.1 GCA_030654835.1 Gammaproteobacteria bacterium
TGAGCGCCAGTAGAGGCACTGAAAGGTCTGAAAATCAGGGCTTTTTGATGAGCTGGTGAAAAAACTCAGGATTTAACGCAGGAAACCGCGCATACCGAAAATCGGTGAGAGAAATTTTCCGATTTCCGGAGGTGCCCTCTAATCAGATCGCCAATATCGTCGTCAATAAAACGAAAGAGTGAATGCAGGCAATGAACGGAAAGCAGACAACAATAGAGAAACTTGGACGCGTCGCCGTGGTAATGGGTGGCAACT
The DNA here is from genome assembly GCA_030654835.1 of Gammaproteobacteria bacterium. Classification (GTDB taxonomy): domain Bacteria; phylum Pseudomonadota; class Gammaproteobacteria; order Pseudomonadales; family Pseudohongiellaceae; genus UBA5078. The sequence goes on from JAURWS010000028.1 coordinate 256, forward strand.
CTGCTGAGCGCGAAGTGTCCCTCAAGAGTGGCAAGGCTGTGCTGTCGGCATTGTTGGAAACCGGCGTCGATGCCGTTGGCGTGGATGCGGCAAACGATTTGATCGGACAGTTGCAGAGGCAAGGCATAGACCGTGTTTTCAATGTGTTGCATGGGCGTGGTGGTGAAGACGGCACACTGCAGGGATTGCTGGAATTCATGAAGATTCCCTGCACAGGCAGTGGCGTACAGGCCTCTGCGCTGTCCATGGACAAAGTACTTACCAAGCGCGTGTGGTTGAGTCTTGGGCTGTCCACGCCAGCGTTCCAGATGTTGTCTGCCGACAGTGATTGGGCTGCCATTATTGCGGCGCTGGGCACGGCTGTGGTGAAACCGGTTCGTGAAGGCTCCAGTATCGGCATGTCCATCGTCAGCACCGCTGAGGAGTTGCAAGAGGCTCATGCGAAGGCGGCTGCCTATGATTCGGAGGTAATGGCCGAGCAGTACATTTCCGGATCCGAGTTTTCCGTTTCCATTCTTGGCAATGAAGTGTTGCCTGCGATCGAACTGCGTACCACACACAAGTTCTATGACTATGACGCCAAATATATTGCCAATGACACCCAGTATCTGTGCCCTGCACCGCTGAGCCCTGCGGCGGCAGCGCAGCTGAGCGATCTGTGCTGGCGTGCATTTGATGCAGTTGGTTGCAAAGGCTGGGGGCGAGTCGATGTCATGCGAGACGGTTCAGGGCGCTTCTGGTTGCTCGAAGTCAACACTGTGCCAGGCATGACTGATCACAGCCTGGTGCCCATGGCCGCTCGCGCACGTGGTCTGAGCTTTGCGGAGTTGTTGCTGCAGGTGCTTGTCGACACTTTGAAGGATTAGGTTCTGAGAATAGCGGCTACGGCTGCATCGATACTATTGAATGACTGCAAGGCGTGACCTGACGACATGAAGACAACGATGAACAGCAACTCATTTTCTGCCCGGGGCGGCATTCGGGACATTCCGCGTGGCGCTGTGCCGCTGCGCAGAAAGGAGACGCAGAAGGTCGAGACGGCTCCGGGAAAAAACAGAACTGGATTCTTGCTCGTCATTCTTGCGCTGAGTCTGCTGCTGTTGCTGAGCCAGTACGCCACCGAAATCCGCGCTTTGGTGAACAAGCCAGTGCAGACGGTGCTGATGGCGAATCCACTGCAAAGAGTAGATGAGCAGAATGTGCGCGAGGTGCTGGCCAATCATCTCAACGTCGGATTTTTCGCTCTGGATGTGCAGGCCATCAAAACTGCTCTGGAAGCCGATCCCTGGATCGAGAAGGTCATCATCTCCCGCATCTGGCCGGACACTTTGTCTGTGGCCATTACTGAGGAGATTGCGATTGCCCGCTGGGGCGACAACGCTCTGCTGAATCAGTTCGGCGAGACTTTCGAGCCTTATGCGATGGAGGACGATCTGCCATTGCCTCTGCTGATCGGGCCACAAGGGCAGCAGCGCCGTGTAATGGAACAGTACCAGACTTTCAGTCAAATGTTGTTCTCATCGGGATTACGTATTCGCGAATTGAGTTTGAACGAACGCGGCAGCTGGAGTCTGCGTCTGCACAACGACGCCGAAGTGATGATCGGTCGCAATGAAGTTGTGGAGAGAATGCAGCGTTTTGTCAGCCTTTATGATCGTCATCTCTACAGTCAGCTGGATCAGATCGAGGCGTTTGATCTGCGTTACAACAATGGAATCTCAATCAGGAAAAAAGCAGATATGTCAGTCGGGGTTATCACATCACGGGGAGCACGCGGGTAATGAGCGATTCAACACGCGGAAATCTGATCGTTGGTCTGGATATTGGTACGTCGAAAGTCGTGGCGATTGTGGGTGATATCAAGGCCGATGGCAGTCTGGATATCGTCGGAATTGGCAGCCACCGTTCACGCGGACTGAAGAAGGGCACCGTGGTCAACATCGAATCGACTGTAGAGTCGATTCAACGCGCCATCGAAGAGGCCGAACTGATGGCGGGATGTCAGATTCATTCGGTGTATGCAGGCATTGCCGGCAGCCATATTCGCAGCATGAACTCTCACGGCATCGTCGCCATCCGTGATGGTGAGGTGACGCGTGCAGATATCGATCGTGTGATTGACGCGGCTCAGGCTGTGGCGATCCCGGCGGATCAGAAAGTGCTGCACATTTTACCGCAGGAATACATCATCGACGCGCAGGAAGGCGTGAAGGAACCGCTGGGAATGTCCGGTGTGCGACTCGAAGCCAAGGTGCATCTGGTGACCTGCGCCATCAACGCGGTGCAGAACATCGAGAAGTGCATCAAGCGCTGCGGATTGGTGACGGAAGAGATCATTCTTGAACAGCTCGCGTCCAGTTATGCAGTGTTGACCGAAGACGAGAAAGAGTTGGGCGTGTGTCTTGTCGATATCGGCGGTGGAACGTCCGATATCGCTGTCTTTACCGAGGGTGCTATCCGTCATACAGGAGTAATTCCTATCGCCGGCGATCAAGTTACTAACGATATTGCTATGGCTTTGCGAACTCCTACTGAAAATGCAGATGAAATTAAGATAAAATACGCCTGTGCTCTGACTCAGCTTGCCAGTGCCGGGGAAACCATTCAGGTTCCCAGTGTGGGCGACCGGCCCCCTCGTGAATTATCACGGCAAGCATTGGCAGAAGTGGTGGAACCACGTTACGACGAATTGTTCACGTTGATCCGTGCCGAACTGCAACGCAGTGGCTACGACAACATGCTGGCCGCCGGCATTGTACTGACCGGTGGCACTAGCAAGATGGAAGGTGTCGTCGAGCTGGCAGAAGAGATTTTTCATACACCGGTGAGGATTGGTTTTCCGCAGAATGTGAACGGTTTGTCAGACATCGTCAGGAACCCGATTTATTCAACAGGGGTTGGTTTGCTTCTCTACGGATTGAAGCAGCAACAGGACAAGGAGTATCAGACTCCGGTCAAAGAACCTCGAATTGGTTTGATGGAACGTATCAGCGGCTGGCTCAAGAAGAATCTTTGACCGCTTCGAATTGATTAACAGGATTTATCGGAAGGGCAGATCGGATCGGATTGCAACTCATAAACCGCAGGAAGTGTTTTCAAAAATTTAAAAACCAGGAGGCCGTATGTTTGAATTAGTCGATAGTATTCCGCAGAGCGCAGTGATCAAGGTGATTGGTGTGGGCGGTGGCGGCGGCAACGCGGTACGTCACATGATTGCCAGCCATGTCGAAGGCGTTGAATTTGTCGGCGCCAATACAGACGCTCAGGCTTTGAACAATCTGCGTGCCAAGACTCTCCTGCAGATGGGCAGTTGCGTGACCAAGGGGCTGGGAGCTGGTGCCAACCCAGAGATCGGTCGTCAGGCTGCGCTCGAAGATCGCGACGAGATTGCAGAAATCCTCGCGGGTGCTGACATGGTCTTCATCACTGCAGGGATGGGTGGAGGGACCGGTACTGGTGCGGCGCCGATCTTCGCCGAAATCGCCAGAGAGCTGGGCATCCTGACGGTGGCTGTAGTCACCAAGCCGTTCCCTTTCGAAGGCAAGAAGCGCGCAAAGGTTGCCGAAGAGGGCATTCGTGCGCTGTCCGAGCACGTCGATTCCCTGATCACCATTCCGAATGAAAAACTGCTGTCGGTGCTGGGCAAGGACGCATCACTCCTGGATGCGTTCAAGGCAGCCAACGATGTGTTGCTCGGCGCAGTGAAGGGCATTGCCGATTTGATCATGCGTCCTGGCATGATCAACGTCGACTTCGCAGACGTGCGCACGGTGATGTCCGAGATGGGCATGGCCATGATGGGAACCGGATATGCCTCTGGTGTCGGACGTGCGCGTGAGGCCGCTGAGGCCGCAATTCGAAGCCCGCTGCTCGAAGACGTGAATCTGCACGGCGCGCGCGGCATTCTGGTGAACATCACGGCTGGTGAGAACTTGTCCCTGGGTGAGTTCACCGAAGTTGGCGACACCATCGAAGAGTTTGCTTCCGACGATGCCACTGTGGTGGTCGGCACTGTGATTGATCCGGACATGGGCGACGAAATTCGCGTCACTGTGGTGGCGACTGGCCTGGGCCTGCGTGCTGCTGCCGTTGCTTCGCCAGTCAAGATGGTTGAGACGGTCACTGCTCCCAAGGCCGTTGTGACGGACTACCGTCAACTGGATCGTCCGGTGACGATGAGGACTCGTCCGGCGTCTGCCCACACCATGCCGCAGACTGGTCTCGCCAGAGCTGTCGGGTCTGATGCCGACATGGATTATCTGGATATCCCTGCGTTCCTGCGCCGTCAGGCGGATTGACAGGGCTGTTCCCAAGGCTGTGTTTGTTGGGTTATGACTTGATCTTTGCTATCATCCGGCCTGCGCTGGAGCGGCTAGACACGCAGGCATCACATTTAAAAAACGGGAATGACGACACCTATGCTTAAACAAAGAACCTTGAAAAACGTGATCAGAGCGACCGGCGTTGGCCTGCACACCGGCGAGAAAGTCTATCTGACACTGCGCCCTGCTCCTGTGAATACAGGGATCATCTTCACCCGTACGGATCTCGATCCGATGGTGGAGATTCCGGCCAAGGCGGTTTATGTGGGAGATACCACTCTCTCGACCACACTGGTGAAGGGCGATGTCCGAATATCCACGATCGAACACCTGATGTCTGCGATGTCCGGTCTCGGTATCGACAATGCCTATATCGATGTGAGCGCACCCGAGGTGCCGATCATGGACGGCAGCGCGGGGCCATTCGTGTTCCTGATTCAGTCTGCCGGCATTGAAGAGCAGTCGGCATTGAAGAAATTCATCCGCATCAAGAAGACCGTGCGCCTGGAAGATGGCGACAAGTCTGTCAGCCTGGAGCCCTTCGATGGCTTCAAGGTCAGCTATACACTGCTCTACGATCACCCCGTTTACAGGAAGTACACCAAGACGGCGAGTGTGGATTTCTCCAGCACTTCGTTTGTGAAGGAAGTCAGCCGTGCGCGGACCTTTGGTTTCATGCATGAGTTTGAAGAGCTGCGCAATCGCAATCTGGCGCTAGGCGCGAGCATGGACAACGCCATTGCGGTCGGCGATTACAAGGTGCTGAACGAGGACGGCCTGCGCTACGAAGACGAGTTTGTGAAGCACAAGATTCTGGATTCCATCGGCGATCTTTATCTGACTGGCCACAGCCTGATCGGTGAGTTCAAAGGATATAAATCTGGACACGCCCTGAATAATGCATTATTAAGAGCGCTGGAAGTAAACAAAGACGCCTGGGAAATTGTCAGTTTCGATAATGATTTAAACGTACCTATTTCCTACATGAAACCCGTATTGGCAGCCTGACACAGTTATTTGCCGTTATTCTTTGCTAACCCGTTGTTTTTTGGGTGTTAGTTTGACGCGTTGCTGCCTTGCCCGACTCAGGTGTTCTGGTACACGTATTTAGAGAACCGCCTGAGCCATGAAAGTCATACTCGTTGACCAGCGCCATGGTCACACACGCACCATTGTCCTGAAAGGATGGCTGAAAGGCCTCCTTTCGGTGTGCATTCTGGGTGCACCGGTTGCACTGGGCTACCTCGGCTATCAGGTGGCCGTCTCTCACGACCCTCAGGAATACTCCCTCGAAACTGCTCTGCAATGGAATGAAGAGATCGAATCTCAGTCCGATGCCGTTGCCCGTCTGAAACTGGAGTCTGAGGAACAGCTCGAAGCCCTCACTTTGCGTCTGGCCATGTTGCAGGCGCGTCTCCTGCGGCTTGAGGCCCTTGGCGAGCGGATTACCACCGTCGCTGAACTGGATGCCGGTGAATTCAATTTCAGTGACGATCCTGCCGTTGGCGGTCCGTTTGTCGAGGACACGACGAATTATGCGCCTCCCGACTTCGTCGAGGCGATAACCGACCTTGAAGCGCAGATCGCCGATCGTGCCCAGCAACTGGAAATTCTTGAAGCTCTGATGGCAGAGCGCCAGTTTGAGGCTGACGCTTCACTGACTGGCCGCCCGGTCAACAAGGGTTGGATTTCCTCACCATTCGGTCGTCGTACCGATCCCTTCAATGGTCAGCTCGCCTGGCACACCGGCATTGACTTCGCGACTGCCGCAGCCGGGGCCGATATTGTCTCTGTCGCCGCTGGCGTGGTCACGGCGGCGGGCGAACGGCAGGGATACGGCCTTGTGGTTGATATCAATCACGGCAACGGCTACGTCACTCGCTATGGCCATGCAGAGAAGCTGCTGGTCGATGTAGGCGAGATCATCATGAAGGGGCAGGCCATCGCCTTGGTCGGCAGCACGGGGCGCTCCACCGGTCCGCACGTGCACTTCGAAGTCTACAAGAATGGCAGGGTTGTCGACCCCGCATCCTACATTCACCGCACTATCCGCTAATCCTCCCCAGCTTATTTTCGTGGAGCAGCCACTGCTCGCAAGCGCAGAGTGGCTGCTCCATGGCATCAATTACTTTTGTTCCGGATTTTCGTAAATCCGGTCCCCTGTTCAGACCACGAGATGAGTTAAAACACGATCATGGATTTCAAATTTTTAAAGGCAATTTTTGGCAGCAGCAATTCCAGACAACTCAAGAAGCTGCAGAAAAACGTAATAAAAATCAACGCGTTGGAGGCTGAGTTCGAGGCGCTGGACGATGTTCAACTGAAGGCCAAGACGGCAGAGTTCAAGCAGCGCTTCGACAAGGGGGAGACTCTGGATCAACTGTTGCCCGAGGCGTTTGCTGTAGTTCGCGAGGCCAGTAAACGCACCATGGGTATGCGTCATTTCGACGTCCAGTTGATTGGCGGCATGGTGCTCCACGAGGGCAACATTGCGGAGATGAAGACCGGTGAGGGTAAGACGCTGGTCGCCACACTGCCTGCCTATCTTAACGGCCTGACTGGGCTTGGCGTTCACATCGTAACAGTGAACGACTATCTGGCTGCGCGAGACGCCAACTGGATGCGCCCTCTCTATGAGTTCCTGGGCCTGACCGTCGGGGTCATCGTAGCGGGGCAGTCTCCCGAGCAGAAACGTGCGGCCTACGAAATGTCAATCAGCTACGGCACCAACAATGAGTTCGGCTTTGATTATCTGCGCGACAACATGGCCTTTCGCCTGGAGGACAAACTGCAGAAGAAGCTGAACTTCGCTATCGTCGACGAGGTGGACTCCATCCTTATCGACGAGGCGCGTACGCCCTTGATCATCTCTGGCGCCGCTGAGGACAGCTCCAAGCAATACCTGGCTATCAATGCGCTGATTCCGAGACTTGAGAGGGGCGCACCACGCCCCGAAAAATCTGGCTTCAGCCTGGATCGGGACAATGAATTTGTCGAGACAGGTCACTTCCTGGTGGATGAGAAGGCCCGTCAGGTTGAACTCACGGAGGCGGGTCATGAGTTGCTCGAAGACCTGCTGACAGAGAAGAAGATGCTCACCGAGGGCGAGAGCCTCTACGCGGCCACCAACCTCGGGTTGCTGCATCACATCCATTCCGCGTTGAAGGCCCATTACCTGTTTCACAAGGACGTGGAATATATCGTTCAGAACAAGAAAATTGTGCTGATCGACGAGCACACTGGCCGTACCATGGAAGGACGTCGCCTCTCCGAGGGGCTGCATCAGGCCATCGAGGCGAAGGAAGGGCTGGCGATTCAGAGCGAGAGCCAGACGCTGGCCTCGACCACCTTCCAGAACTACTTCCGACTGTACAGGAAACTGTCCGGCATGACCGGTACTGCCGATACGGAAGCCTTTGAATTCAAGCAGATATACAATCTCGACGTGGTGGTAATCCCCTCCAATCGTCCGATGCAACGCATCGACAAGAACGACCTTATCTTCCTGTCCATGCCCGAGAAATTCGAGGCCATCGTACGCGACATCACGGAGCTCAGTGCCAAGGGAGCGCCAGTGCTGGTTGGTACTGCATCGATCGACACCTCGGAAACACTATCGGCCTTCCTCAAAAAGGAGAAGATCGAGCATGAGGTGCTGAACGCCAAATTCCACGAGAAGGAGGCCTACATCATCGCGCAGGCCGGACGACCGGGCGTGGTGACCATTGCCACCAACATGGCCGGTCGTGGCACCGACATCGTGCTGGGTGGCAATCCGGAGCACGAGATTGCGGCGCTGGAAAGTCCGACACCGGAACAGATCGAGCAGGTTCGTGCCCGCTGGCGCGAGCGTCATCAGCAGGTTCTGGATGCGGGCGGTCTGCACATCATCGGCACCGAACGTCACGAGTCCCGCCGTATCGATAACCAGTTGCGCGGTCGTTCAGGGCGTCAGGGTGACCCAGGCTACTCACGATTCTACCTGTCGCTGGAAGATAACCTCATGCGCATTTTTGCCTCCGAACGCGTGAAGAATTTCATGCAGGCGCTGGGCATGGAGCGTGGCGAAGCTATCGAACACAGCATGGTGTCGAAGTCGATCGAGAAGGCGCAGCGCAAGGTGGAAGGCCGCAACTTCGATATCCGCAAGCAGCTGCTGGAATATGACAACGTCGCCAACGACCAGAGAACGATTGTGTATCGCCAGCGTAATGAGCTGATGGCCAGCACCAGCGTGTCAGAGTTGATTGCCAGCATGCGTCAAGAAGTTGCGCAACAGGTGGTTGGTACCCATATCCCTCCGCAGAGCGTACCGGAACAGTGGGACGTCGATGGATTAGAGCAGGCTATTGAGGCGCAGTTTGCGAAGAAGTTGCCTGTGCAGCAGTGGCTGGATGAAGATGAAAAACTCTTTGAGGAGACTCTCAAGGAGAAAATCATTGCCGTGCTGAACGAAGAATATGAGAGAAAAGCAGCTATCGTCGGTGAGAAAATGCACCTGCTGGAGAAGCAGATCGTCCTGCAGATTCTCGACAATCTGTGGAAGGAGCATCTGGCTGCCATGGATCAGTTGCGTCAGGGAATTTTCTTGCGCGGCTATGCAGGCAAAAACCCGAAGCAGGAATACAAGCGTGAGGCGTTCACCTTGTTCCAGGACTTGCTCTCCAACCTGCAGCATGAAGTGGTGCGCTTCCTGAGCCATGTGCAGATCAGGACCACCGAAGAAATTGATGCGCTTGAAAAGCAGCGTGAAGAGGAGCGTGCCCGCGAGAAGATGAGGTTCGAGCATGCACAGGCACTCTCATTGCAGCAAGAAGCGCAAGCCGCCGCTGCGGAACTGATGCCGCAACAAGCTGCCGACAATACCCCTTTCGTTCGCGACGACAAAAAGGTAGGTCGTAACGATCCATGTTTCTGTGGGTCCGGCAAGAAATTCAAACAGTGTCACGGGAGATTGAGTTGAGCATCATGAGTGAATCTCACATCAAGGCAGAAGATTTGCACAGAGTGGAAGGCGTTCGCGTCGCAGCCGTGCAGGCTGGTGTCCGTTACAAGAACAGACTGGATCTGGTGGTGATGGAAATTGCTCCCGGCTCGACAGTGGCGAGCGTTTTCACGCTCAATGCCTTCTGTGCCGCGCCGGTACAGCTGTCCAGAAAACACCTCAAAGACAGCGGCGGACAGATCCGGTATTTGTTGATCAACACGGGCAATGCCAATGCAGGAACCGGTCAGAAGGGCTTGGATGACGCACTGTCATGCTGCGCGAATCTGGCTGCACAGGCGGGAGTTCCAGTCAGCGCCGTACTGCCGTTTTCCACCGGGGTGATCGGCGAGAACCTGCCCGTCGACAAAATTGTGGCCGGGGTTCCCAACGCGCTGAGCACGCTAGGCGACAACTGGCTCGATGCTGCCAAAGGCATCATGACTACCGACACTCGCCCCAAGGCGCGCTCGGTTGTGATCGATTGCAACGGGCGTCCGGTCACCATCACCGGCATCGCCAAGGGCGCCGGCATGATCAAGCCCAACATGGCGACCCTGCTCAGCTTCGTGTTTACGGATGCGGGGATTGCTCAACCGTTGTTGCAGCAATTGCTCAAAGGAGTGGTGGATCAGTCGTTCAACAGAATCACTGTGGATGGCGACACGTCCACCAACGATTGCTGTGTGCTGGTGGCCACGGGCAAGAGCGGAGTGAACTTCAGCGAAGCCGATCTGGCTGCCTCGTCCGACTTCGAGGACGCATTGCAGGCACTGGTCAAGGAGCTGGCGAAGGACATCATTCGTGATGCCGAAGGGGCGAAGAAATTCGTCACCGTCGATATTCAGGGTGGCGCCGATACTGGCGAGTGCCTGAAGGTGGCCTATGTCATCGCCGAGTCGCCTCTGGTGAAGACGGCACTGTCCGCGTCCGATCCGAACTGGGGGCGCATTCTGGCCGCGATTGGCAGAGCAGGATTGCACGAGCTGGATGTCGGGCACATCTCCATCCACCTGGGTGAGGTCTGCATCGTCGAGAACGGCACCTTGGCCACCAGTTACCGCGAGGCGCTAGGGCAGGCCGAGATGAGCAAACCGGCCATCGACATCATCGTCAATCTGGCACGTGGCAGTGCCCGTGAGATCGTGTGGACCTCTGACCTGTCAGAGGAATACGTCCGCATCAACGCCAGCTATCGCAGCTGAACGCAGCGCCTGACGGGAATAAATGACGGGAACAGTTGTGCAGCGAATCGTCCATGTGGCTGTTGGAGTCATCGTCGATGACGCCGGGCGCGTGCTGATCGCGCTGCGCCCCGAAGGCGTCCATCAGGGCGGGCTGTGGGAGTTTCCCGGCGGCAAATGCGAGCCCGGCGAGCGCGTCGAAGACGCTCTGCGCCGTGAGCTGCATGAGGAGCTGGGGATCACGGTGCTCCGTCAGCAGCCTCTGTGTCTGATTCGCCATCATTACGGTGACAAGGAAGTCCTGCTCGATGTCTATCGTGTCGACCGGTTCGCCGGGGAGCCGGTGGGGCGAGAAGGGCAACCAATCCGCTGGGCCAGCGTCGCCTCGTTGGAGCCGACCCGGTTTCCTGCCGCCAACCGCCCCATTATCCAGCGTCTGCAGTTGCCCCGGGTGGTTGCCATCACCGGTGCAGCACGCAGCGAAGAAGACTTCTTCGACCGCTTCACGCGACTGCTCGAACAGTCTTCCCCTCTGGTGCAATTGCGCTGCCCGGAACTGGATAAGTCCGCTCTTCTTGAGCGGGCTGTGCGCTGTTTGACGCTTTGTCGTCGGCAGGGCGTTCGCCTGCAGATTAACGCTGATCCGTCGGTGATTGTCGGGTTGGATGTGGATGGTGTGCATGTCAATGCACGCACGCTGATGACCCTGAAGCAACGCCCCGTGGTCGATGCTCTCCTGTTCAGCGCCTCCTGTCATGATCTTGCGGAGCTGCAGCAGGCCGAGACACTGCGGGCCGATTTCGTCTTCCTTTCTCCCGTCGCGGCGACTGCATCGCACCCCGGACAGACTACGCTCGGATGGCAAGCGTTCAGCGCCATGGCCTCTGCCGTGCGTGTGCCGATCTACGCCCTTGGCGGCCTTGGCGTGCAGGATGTGGATACCGCGCTGGAGCACGGCGCGGCAGGGATTGCCGGTATTTCCGCGTTCTGGCCTGCAGAGTGTGAGTCAAGTCACCGCTTTGTCAGGTAATGGCTTGAATTTATTAGCTTTAGGCGCATAATTCGAAACGTTACCCAGGAGCGTGACCACATAACCGAAGACCGACCATCAAGGGACAAGGCAATGACAGCAGGCAATTTCAGGACGCTTCTATTGAGGACTATCGGTTTGGAGGTGCTGTCTCGCCGTCCGCGCGGTACCGGCGGTCTTCGCAGGAGCTTGATGGCTGCCGCAATGCTGGCCGTCTGCAGTGCGGCTCTGGGAGATCAGGCTGTCATGGTGGATGAGGCAGTTCTGGTCGAGGCGAATCCCAAGGATGGCGAGCTTGCCTCCCGAGCTACCTATCAGACCAGTGACGGCTGGGCAGTCACCAGTCCCACCTATATCGACACTGTGGTGATGGTGTTTGATTTTGGCACAACCAGCTCGGTCAGCCAGGCCATCGTCAATTTGCCAGTGGAGACGGTCTTCCCCGTCAACGCCAGTGCTCCGATGAAGTTGTTTGCGTTTGCAGATGACGGTGCCATTGATCTGTTCGACTACACCGCCGGTGGTGTTCGCCCTGCAGCCGAGTTCGATGCGGCGGTGGCTGCAAGTGCGGACGATGCCGCGACGCTGAGTTTCGATGTCACCAGCGTGGTGAATGCGATTCTTCCCCAGAGCCGCTTTGTCGGCATTCGCGTCCAGAGCAGTGCGGTGCCAAAAGATGTCAAAGCAGGTTTTCCGGTGTGGACGGGCGTGAAGTTCCGTCCGCTGTACAGCATGAATTTTTCCACGGGAACCCCGGCCCCGCTCCCTGTCGATCGTCCCCGCTTCGATGGTTTGACCTTGTCTGTCCCCGGGCTGAGTGCGCCCGGCGTCGGTGCTTTCAATGTGGTGATGACGCTGACCGATCTCGAAAGTTCGCAGTTCGTGCTGCGTTCTGCCTCCGACATCACACCTCCTGGGAGTATCAGCGTTCCTGGACGCAGAGGCATGAATTTGCTGGATTGCGCCGCATTCACAGCGCCTCCCGGCTCACAGACTCTGACTCCCGGTGCACCGGCGTTCACCTCCAGTACAGGGATGCTGGACGTGCCTTCGGTCATCTTCGGTGGTCGTGAATACAGCATCAGTCTGCAGTACGTCGCGGGCAGCAATCCGATGCGCTTCAACATGCTGTCGCTGACCGAAGTGCCTCCAGGGGCTGTCGCGCCAGAGCCTGCATTGGTGCAATTTGGCGGCAGCCTGATTACGGAACCTTCGCAGGATTTCATTCCCCTCTGCCATGGTTGGGTCTTGATTGGAGATACGGCGAAGAATGCGCTGGTGGAGCGTAACGTGATTTCGGGCGAGACCGGTGCGACCTACAAGTTCAACACCATTCCCGACCAGATGCTGCTCGATGCCCAGTCCGGGACGGTTTACCTCACTACTCACCCCGCAAGCCAGCGCATGTATCAACTGGATATTCCTTCCGGGGCGTACACCTTTCACCGCCTGCGTGAGGGCGGCCGCGATTTCATTCCCAGAGACATGGCACTCGGCGAGGACGGCAAGGTCTTCACGTTGCTGTTCGATCCGGTATTCGAACTTGAGGAGGATGGCCCGGCGGAAGAGGGGTTGTGGATGGGGTTGTTCAATAACGAGGGGGAGCCCGAGATCGCCGCAATTCCTCTGTTGTCGCCGATACGGATCGAATACGACCAGCTCAAGAAACACCTGTTTCTGACCACAGAGTCCAACCTGGTGACCTTCGATTTCGATACCTTGACCCAGAGTCTGACCTTCGTCCCGGGCACCGACATTCCAGTGGGTAGTGGTTGCACAGACTTCAGCATTTCGCCGGACGGCGAGCGTCTCGCCTATGCCTGCCCGCAGGGCAACGAGGCGACGCCTCATACCAGCATCGTCGACATGGACCCCCGGGAATACTACGACTCGGATGGTGAATGGTTGCTGGAGGGAACGCCGGTAAGCGCGACTTTCGATAGTACCGGAGCAACGCTGATTGCCACCGATGGCGAGAAAGTCTACTTCTTCGACGCTGCCAAGCATCTACTGCTGAAGAGCTATCCGTTGGGTTTCCCGTCTGGGGAAGTGGTAAGGAAGATTCGCCTGTCCAGGGATGGGAAATTGCTGCTCGTCTTCATGGAGGCCGCTCTCAATGCGGCCACTGGCAAGATTTACTGGGTGCCGATGCCGAGCCTCACGCCGCAGTAAGCAACGCCGGTTGCGCTATTCATCCTCGTCCTCTTCGGGGAGTATGTTCTCGCCAGGGATCGTGTTCCTCTCACTTGCCCAGTCGCCAAAGTCGATCAGCTTGCAGCGACGTGAGCAGAAGGGACGATAAGGACTGGTCTCGGACCAGATCACAATCTCTTTGCAGGTCGGGCAATTTACCTTCAGTACTCTTTCAGTCATGTTGTTCACTCTATCTGCCTTGGTGTTGTGCTCAGTGCAATGTAGGTCTGATGCATGGTGCGCACCTTGTTCTCCAGTTGCTTCAGGTCGCCGTCATTGAGAATCACATCATCTGCTCTGGCCTGCCGTTGCGAGCGACTCCACTGCGACGCCATGATGGCGGCGACGTCTTCTGACGAGGCGCCGTCGCGCAGGCGGGTTCGCTCCACCTGCTGTGCTTCGGGGGCGTCGATCAGCAGAACGCGATCCGTCAGCGCATCCTGACCGGTCTCCAGCAACAAGGGTGACGACAGTATCGCGTAGGCCGAACCAGCCGTATGCAAGCATTGCGCTATCTCTTGACGGATCAAGGGGTGGAGCAGGCTTTCCAGCCATTGCCGTTCTGTCGGGTCCGCGAAGACACGTTGCCGGACAGCGGCACGGTCGAGACTGCCGTCGGGATGCAGAACCAGCTGGCCAAAATGCTCGGCGATGATTCGCAGTGCCGGTTTGCCAGGTTCCACCACAACGCGTGCCATCACATCGGCATCGACGACATCGACACCCAGGGCTTGAAATACCCGAGTGGCGACACTCTTGCCGCTACCAATGCCGCCGGTCAGGCCAACAATGAGTGGTGGTAGCGCGGCCGTGTTGTTCACTGTCAGCTCGCCATGGTGGAGACATAGAGCCGGGTCAGCGCATCACCCCACAGCATGGCGATGAAGCCAGCTCCAGCCAGATACGGCCCGAAAGGTATTGGTATGTTGCGATCCCGTCCGCGGAACAGCAGCAATGCAATGCCCACCACCGCTCCGACCAGCGACGACAGAATGACGATCAGCAGCAGACTTTGCCATCCCATCCAGGCGCCGAGTGCACCGAGTAACTTGAAATCGCCGTAGCCCATGCCTTCTTTGCCGGTCAGTAGTTTGAATACCCAGTACAGAGACCACAGTGACAGGTAACCGATGATCGCACCCAGCACGGCATCTGCGGCGCTCACAGTGGTTTCCGGAAGCAAGGTGTTGACCAGCAAGCCCAGCCATAGCAGGGGGAGCGTGATATTGTCGGGCAGCAACTGATGATCGAAGTCGATCATGGTCAGCGAGATCAAACTCCAGGTCAGCACCAGAAAGGCCAGCGAGAGCCATGTAGCACCGAACTGCCACGCGACGAGTCCTGAGAGCGCGCCGGTCACCACTTCGATAATCGGGTAGCGCATGGAGATGGGCTTCTGACAGTCGGCGCATTTGCCGCGCAGCAGCACATAACTGAGGATCGGAATGTTCTGCCAGGCACGTACCGGGGCATTGCATTGCGGGCAGTGTGAATCGGGCTTCACCAGATTGAAGACCTTGTGCTTGGCAGTGGGGTCGTCCTTGCTGAACTTCTTTTCGTCCAGCTCAAGAAACTCGCAGCACTGCTGTCGCCAGTCGCGCTGCAGCATCACCGGGACTCTATAGATCACCACGTTCAGGAAACTGCCTACCAGGAGTCCGAGAACGATGGAGAGTACGATCAATACCGTCGAGTTGTTCGCAATCAGGTCAAGCACTGTCATGAATGTCTCACTTGCATGAAATTAGACGACCTGACCCAGCTGGAAGATGGGCAGGTACATGGCGATCATGAGGCCACCGATGAGCGTGCCCAGCACGGACATGATGAGCGGTTCCATGAGGCTGGTGAGGCCATCGACGGCGTTGTCGACTTCCGCCTCATAGTAGGTCGCACATTTGTCGAGCATGCCATCCAGCGCGCCAGACTCTTCGCCGATGCCCACCATCTGCGTGATCATGACGGGAAACAGCCCGGTGGTGCGGATAGCGAAATTGAGTTGCTGCCCGGAACTGACGTCATCCTTGATTTTCTTCGTGGCGGTCGAATAAACGATATTCCCCGTCGCACCGGCTACCGAATCGAGTGCATCCACCAGTGGTACACCGGCTGCGAACGTGGTCGACAGCGTGCGGGTGAAGCGGGCGTAACAGGATTTCTCGACGATGGGACCGATGATGGGCAGTTTCAGTGCGAGCCTGTCCACCGCATTGGCAAAGCCTTTGTAGCGCAGCCGCGCTTCTTTGAACGCATAGGTCGCAATCACCAGGATGACGATGACTTTCCACCAGTGGGCGATGGCCAGATCGGAAAGACCGAGTACGAACAGTGTAAATGCGGGAAGGTCCGCACCAAAGCTGGAGAAGGTCTCCGCGAATTGTGGCACTACTTTGACAAGCAGGATGCCGGTGACGACGAGAGCGACCACCACGATCGCGATCGGGTAGTTCATGGCCTTCTTGATCTTGGACTTGAGTGCTTCGGTTTTTTCCTTGTAGGTGGCGACACGATCCAGCATGGTCTCCAGGGCGCCGGACTGCTCACCGGATTCCACCAGATTGCAGAACAGTTCGTCAAAATAACGCGGGTGTTTGCGGATGGAGTCGGCAAAGTTGTTGCCAGCGGCCACGTCGTCACGCACTGAGCGCACCAGTACGGCCATGGAGGGATTCTCAAGGCTGTCGCCGACAATCTCGAAGGACTGCACCAGCGGAATACCGGCCTTCATCATCGTTGCCAGCTGGCGGCTGAATATGGCGATATCACCGGGGGTAATCTTCTGCTTCCTCGGTCCGAACAATTCTTTGGGCTTGCGCTTGATCTTGGTGGCAATCACTCCCTGCTTGCGCAGCTGAGCCTTCACCAAGGCCTGACTGGCGCCGGGCATCTCGCCCTTGGTTTTCTTGCCGTTCTTGTCCGTGCCAATCCACAGGTATATGGTCTGGCTGGAGGGAGTTTGTGCTGGAGCTGCCATGCTATACCCCGTAAACAAATACGTAGTCGATCTCGTTCAGTCGGTTCAGGTGACCCGATTCGCTTCTTCCAGACTGGTCACGCCGCTAGCCACTTTCAGCAGGGACGATTGTCGCAGACTGTTGAATCCTTCCTTGCGTGCCTGGTCAGCAATTTCAATGGAGTTGCCGTCCTGCATGATAATACGCGAAATGCCGTCCGTGATGGGAACCACTTCATAGATTCCCAATCGCCCCTTGTAGCCTTCGTTGCAGGCGTCGCATCCAACGGGGCGGAAGAGCTTCAATGTCGGCAATTGTTCCGCTGTGAATCCCGCCTCCAGCAATACGTTGTCGGGGAGCTTCACGGGAGTCTTGCAGTGATTGCAGAGCCGTCGGCAAAGGCGCTGGGCGATGATCAGTGTCACCGACGTCGCGAGGTTGAAAGCGGGGATGCCCATGTTGCGCAGGCGCGTGAGGGTTTCCGGGGCGCTGTTGGTATGCAGGGTCGAGAGTACCAGGTGGCCCGTTTGTGCCGCCTTGATCGCAATTTCGGCGGTCTCCAGATCGCGAATCTCGCCCACCATGATGACGTCTGGGTCCTGGCGCAGAAATGCTCGCAGAGCTGTTGCGAAAGTGAGGCCGATTCTGGCATTGACCGGTACCTGATTCACGCCCTCCAGGTTGATTTCCACCGGATCCTCTGCGGTCGATATATTGGTCTCTGGCGTATTGAGGATGTTCAGCCCTGTGTAAAGAGAAACTGTCTTGCCACTGCCGGTGGGTCCCGTCACCAGAATCATGCCCTGACTCTGTTGCAGTGCATTCATAAAGAGATTTTTCTGCCCGTCTTCATAACCCAGTGCGTCGATGCCCAATTTCGCGCTGCCCGGGTCCAGAATTCGCAGCACAACTTTCTCTCCCCACAGGGTGGGCAGAGTATTGACCCTGAAGTCGATGGCCCGTGTTCTGGATAGTTTTATCTTGATGCGGCCATCCTGAGGCAGGCGCCGCTCTGAGATGTCCATTTGCGACATGATCTTCAGGCGCGACGCAATGCGGTTGGCGATGTTCAGCGGAGGCCGCGCGATCTCCTTGAGGATGCCGTCGGTTCGGAAGCGGATGCGGTAACTCTTCTCGTAAGGCTCCACGTGGATATCCGAGGCGCCTGTGCGGATGGCATCGAGCAGCACTTTGTTGACGAATCGCACGATGGGCGTCTCATCCGCAGCATCGACCGCGTCATTCGCCATAGCGCCGGAGTGTGCCATCTCGACATTGAGGCTTTCCAGCTCGACATCGTCCAGCAGGCCGAGCAAGGCATCGCTTCCTTCCATCTGCTCGATCACCAGATCGATGGCGGGCGAGAGCTTGTTCTCGTCGACGATAATGACGTCGGTGCTCAAGCCGGTGTGGAATTTCAGCTCGTCGAACGCGCTGATATTGGTTGGGTCAGAGGCAGCCAGGAAGAGGCGGTTGGCGCGGCGGAACAGCGGGAGCACGCGGTGCTTGCGCAGTAGTTTCGGATCGACCAGATCTCTGGGGCATTGCCGCAGATCGAAGGCCGACAGATCCAGCAGTGGTGCACCGAACTCCTCGGACGCGGCCATCGCGATGCGCCCGGAGTCGGCAATGTTGTGCTTTACCAGATGAGTGACGAAGGGGATCTTGTCATTGCGTGCCAGTCGCAGTGCCTCCTCGGCCTGCGACTGGGTCAACAGTCCGTCGGTCACGAGTCGCTTGGCAAGGCCACTGAGGGTAATGGACATAGGTCGTCTGTGTTGCCGGACCCTGTGGAGGGTCTATCGGTGGAAGGTCGTGTACAGACCGGGATATGACTGGAGTATAGATTATCATCGAGGTTCGGCATAAGACAGGCGCAGACATTGATTGGCGGTTTTTCGCACAGGGACTTTGCAATCAGTTCGCAGCAAGAATTGGTCGACAAGCGACTCGTTGAGGTAGTAACTGACAAAAAATGTCAGTTTGTGGGTGTGTCAATTTGTGACGGGCTTATCAGTCCATTTTTGATGAAATTTCTCTGTGTGTTTTTAACATTATATTTTTCAGTATGTTAAGAAAATAATTTGTGGAATCGCAAAAGTTGGCACAGGATGTGAAGCGTGCTGCGGTAACCGTTTGAGAACAAGGCGGGAATGTGTCGGACCAGCCGGTCCAAACCTTTTGCAAACCCAAGGAGAACACCAATGAAGATGACAGCACAGAAACAACAAGGCTTCACCCTGATCGAATTGATGATCGTGGTTGCGATCATCGGCATCCTGGCCGCAGTGGCCCTGCCTGCCTACCAGACTTACACTCAGCGTGCAACCTTCTCTGAAGTAGTACTGGCTAGCACTCCATACAAGAGTGCGTTTGAAGTGGCAGCGCAAACCGGCCGTCTTACTGCACTTGCTGATGCCGATGCTGGGACCAACGGTATTCCTGCAGCTGCTGGCGCTACTGGCGACGTATCTTCCGTCACCGTGACTGATGGCGTTATTACTGCGACTGGTCTCGCAGCGTCTTTCGGCGGTACAGCCTACACGTACATCCTGACTCCTGGCGGTGTTGCCGCTCCTATCCAGTGGACCACCACTGGTACCTGTCTGGCTGCGGGCGTCTGCTAATAGCCAAATGCGGTCTGATGTCGCGTTTGCTCCATCAGACCGCTTTTCAATATCCTGGCTCGCCATCTATCCTGAAATCAGCGCCAACCTCGTAATCCAGGTCAGGAGACTTCGTTATGTATGCTACCCGCCAACATTCAGGATTTACGCTGATCGAGCTCATGATCGTCGTGGCGATAATTGGCATTCTGGCCTCCGTTGCCATGCCTGCCTACCAGACCTACACGCAGCGCGCGCGCTTTAGTGAGGTGATCCTCGCTACTGCCCCCTTTAAAACCGCTCTCGGAATTGCGATACAAAGTGGGCGAATTACAGCACTCGCCGGAGCTGACTCCGGCACCAATGGAATTCCCCCGACTCTGGGTGCGAGTGGCTGGCTGGCCTCGGCAGAAGTTGACGAGGGTGTCATCACCGCGACCGGTACCGCTGAAGTGGACAACCATACTTACATGCTGACGCCGTCTTTGGTGCCACCGGTGCAGTGGACAGAAAGTGGCACCTGTGTCGATGTGGGGCTGTGTTGAGTAGTCTGAGTGCCAACTGCAGTTCAGCACTTCTCCGGACCACCCCTTCATGACCAATCGCTTCGCGGCTACCGCCTTTCATTTTGCAGCCAGTCTCTTTATCTTTCTGGTACTGGTCGGAGTCCTGCTTTTCTCCTGGTACCCCAGCCCGTATTTTTCCGCATCTGGCGGCTGGCAGGGCTTGCGGCTGGTCGCTGCAGTTGACTTGGTGCTTGGTCCGTTGCTGACCTTCATCCTTGTCAAAAAGGGAAAGTCACGCCGGGAACTCGTACTCGATATTGGTCTGGTGGTGCTTGTACAGCTCAGCGCCCTGGGGTGGGGGATAAAGGCGGTCTATGAGCAGCGTCCTGTGGCAGTCGTATTCCTCGACAGCAGCTTTTACACGGTGCCGGCTTTGGCCATAACGAGTCAGGGGCTGGATCTGGAGTTGCTCGATGCATTTGGCGAGGAGCAACCAGTGCTGGTTTATGCCGCGCGTCCGGAAGAGGGCGAGGAATACGAGCGTTTTGCTCGCGCCGTGAACGAAGATCGCATCCCTCCGCACGAACAAACCTGGCTTTATCGCCCGCTGTCAGACAATTTTTCGGCCGTCGTCAGGTCTACGTTGAATATTGATGAGATCATTGCAGCCAACGCTGACATGAAGGCTGAGCTGGAGCAACTGTTGGATCGCACTGGAACCGAACTCGACGATAACTACTATCTCGCGCTGACCTCGCGGTATCGCAATATCGTGCTGATGTTCGACGTTGCGGGGCATTTACTCGGCAGTGTCAGCGCCCCCTACAAGACCGGTACCCTATGAGCCTGACCAGCAGGCGACTTGATACAGCCCCGCTGCCCCGGGCGTGGCGGCTTGATTAATGCCCATAGGTGGTTTATGCTGGCGCGCTTTTACGCAGACGGGTGGCATAGCGGACAGGGCCGTGGTTCGGGGGTTCCGGGGCAGACAAGGCGTCGTGTTGGCCGTGTTAAGGTTTCGTTCAGCCACAGCTGATAATATGGGAACCGTCAGAAAGTGAATCAGTTGCACTGCATGTGCTGGAGTAATTGAATATGAAAAATGCAAGACTCTCGATCGCGACAATGATGACAGTAGTGCTGGCCAGTGCTGCTTGTGCCGATGTCGGCGCTGCACCGACCTCCCTTGGCGCAGGCGTGTATACACAGGAGCAGGCTGAATCTGGCAAGGCGATCTTCACCCAGAACTGTTCAAGCTGCCACAACGCCGACTTCTACAAGACGGTTCTGCAGACCTGGCGCGGTCAACCCCTGACATATCTGTTCGAGCAAGTGATGAGTGCAATGCCTGCCGACAAGCCGGGTGCCCTGCTGGACACCGAATATGAAGACGCATTTGCCTACGTTCTTGAGATCGTTGGTTTCCCCTCTGGTGAGACTCGTCTGGAATACGGCAACGGCATGATGGACGACATTCCTCTCGAAAAAGCCCCGTAATTCCGGTCAGGCTGGGTTCCTGGGAGCCCCGCCTGATTGCCTCCTGCCTTTTTCAGTCAACCCCGCAATCGCGCAGTAGTACGGTGATGCGATTGCGATCCTGATTCGCCAGTCTCAATTCATATTTCTCTGCAATTGCCAGCCACTGACGTGCATAGTCGCAGCGATATTCTTCTCTGGGCAGGTAGCGGCTGGGACCACGATCACCCTTTTTGCGTAATTCACTTCGTTCCGTAAGAACGAGGTTGGCGGGGTCATTCGCGAACGCGATTTTCTTTTCCGGGGGCCAGGCGTCGCCACCCTGGTTATGGGCATAGCGCAGCGGAATGACGTGATCCAGGTCAATTTGCGCAGCGACGGTGAAGGTCTCGCCAGTGTATTCATCGAACCATTCCCCGGTTCGTACCTCGCAGTTGCGCGGATTCGTGAAGCGCACCTCGCTGCGACTGGTCACCACAAGAATTTCGTGGCGGGTCACCTGGCAGTCGCCGTCAAAATCGAGATCGTAGTCCCAGTCCACGCTGTTGAAGAATTTGTCGCGGCTTTCCGGGTCGAAGAAAAAGCTGTCGGGTCCGGTGCGCATGAACGAGTCTGGTTCCTCACAGCCGGGCATGTGGCAGTGGTAGGACTGGCCGTCATAGTGTCCGCCGTTATCATCGAGTTGCCCGGGGTGAGCGAAGGTCAAGCTGCTCATCATTGAGAGCAGCAGGAGAACAAACCACTGCCAGCGTTCGGTGGAGTGGCGGGCGGCTTGCTTTTCGCCTTTGTAAACAGAGGTTCTCATCCTGCCTCCTGGTCTCTTGCGGTTTGAGTATGCCGCCGTTGCCGAGCTCTCATTCAAACAGCATCGACAGGTCAATTGCCTTGCAATCCTTCGTCAGCGCGCCGATGGAAATATAATCCACCCCGGTTTCCGCAATTGCCACCAGCGTGTTCTGATTGATGCCGCCGGAGGCCTCTAGGCGGACACGACCGCCTGCGATCATGACTGCTTCGCGCATGGCATTCAATTCAAAATTGTCCAGCATGATGGTGTGAGCGTCGGTGGTCAGCGCCTCTTGCAACTGCGTCAGCGTCTCCACTTCGACTTCAACAGGTTTGTCTGGATGCAGCGCTCGGGCACGTCCGACGGCGGCCGTGATTGAGCCGCAGGCATTGATGTGGTTCTCCTTGATGAGAAAAGCGTCGTAGAGTCCCATGCGGTGGTTGTGGCAGCCGCCGATCGCTACTGCGTATTTCTGGGCTGTGCGCAGCCCCGGCAGAGTCTTGCGGGTATCCAGAAGGCGGACTTCAGTGTGAGCGACCAGGCTGGCGTAGTGGCGACTGACAGTGGCTGTTCCCGAGAGCGTCTGCAGGAAGTTCAGGGCGCAGCGTTCCGCTGTCAGCAGGTGTCTGGCGCTGCCGTGCAACGTGGCCAACCGTTGGTTCAGCTCAATATTCTCACCATCCTGCGCGTGCCAGATGATCTGCAGCGCGGGATCCACCTGCCGCAATACTTCATCTACCCATGCCGTCCCGCACAAGACAGCGCCGTCGCGGCTCAGAATATGAGCGGTCGCCACGGCTGGCTCGGCGATCAGCTGGGCGGTGATGTCGCCGCTGCCAATGTCCTCGCGCAGTGCATTGGCGACTGTCATGGACAGGTCTGCCGGGAGGTGAGGTTTATTGTTCATGGCGGCATGCTTCCTTGTGAGACTGCTCAGGGGATGTACCATTGTTGCAGGAAATTATGTCCCATTGGCAGAGTGATTGGTAGGAGAGCGCAAGCCGCGTTGTCACGAGGTCATGGATTGCGAGGCAGTGCCCGGATAGAATCAGCCCGCACCTGCCTGATTATCGGAGACCATCTTGATCGTCGACCATCGTCTAAGCTTCGCCCGTCAGACCTCCTCGCCCAATTGCAGCGAGCGGCCGGAGGGTGTGGCGATTGACTTGCTGGTGATTCACAACATCAGTCTGCCGCCGGGTGAATACGGTGGCGGGCATATCGACGAGCTGTTCAGCAATCGGCTGAATCCCCTGCAGCACAGCTACTTCGCGGAGATCGCCCAGTTGCGTGTTTCGGCACATTTGCTGATTGACCGCCATGGCGCAGTCACCCAGTACGTTCCTTTCAACATGAAGGCGTGGCACGCGGGTGCCTCCTGTTTTTGTGGGCGCGACAATTGTAATGAGTACTCAATAGGTATTGAATTGGAGGGCACTGACTCCGAGCCCTTCACCGCTGCCCAGTACGATCAGCTGGCGCGGGTAACAGATCTGCTGCGGCATGCGTACCCGCAGATCACGCCCGCGCGCATCGTCGGTCACAGTGACATCGCACCGGATCGAAAGACCGATCCGGGCCCCTGTTTCGATTGGCAGCACTACCGCTCCCGGTGTGCCGAGGGAGGACAAACTGCATGAAATTTCTGGTCATATTGCTGGCTCTGATCATCAATCATTACTGGACTCGTGACCGCGACGTCCTCAATGACAAATGGTTTGTGAAATTCCAGGGCTGGCTGGCGCAGCGCATCAGTGGTTTACCCGCACATCTCGCGCAGAACCGCTGGCTCTACCCACTGCTGGTCCTCGCTCTGCCCACTCTTACGCTGGGGCTGTTGCTTTTGCTGATCGACGGCGTGGCGCTTGGGTTGATGACCTTGGTGATACACATCGCCGTGCTGCTGGCGCTGTTTGATCATGTGAACGTCAATGGCCTCACCGCCCGTTACCTCGAGAGCTGGCGTCGGGGCGACTACGAGTCTGCCTTTCTGCTCTTGCAGCAGCGCTGGCACCAGGTGTCTCTGGACAACTGTGATGACCGCAGCAGACTGCACGAAGAGTTCTGTCGATTCCTGCTCTCCAGCTTCTTCGAGCGGTTGTTTGCCGTGCTCTTCTGGTACTTGCTGCTGGGGCCCGTCGGTGCGCTGTTCTATCACCTTGGTTTTCTTTATCGCAGCCGGGAGTCCCCGCATTCTGAGGCTGCAGCCAGCGAACTGGTGCTGCGCCTCGTGTACCTGCTGGAGTGGGTGCCAGCGCGTCTGCTTGGCTTGACCTTCTCGCTGGCGGGTGATTTCGTGGCGGCGTTTGCGAGGCTGCGTGCGGTGCTGCTGGATCTCGATCGCAGCGCAGTGAGTGTGGTGTATGCCTGCGCACTGGCCGCGCTGGGATCGGCACACCGAACGCTGTTGGTGCGAGAAGAGGCGGGTGCTGCTGGAGAGGCAACTACCGTCTTGATCGACGCCGAAGATGCGCTGGATGAGACGGCTTTCGGGCCTTATGCGAGTCAACAGATCGAGGCAATGCTGGCGCTGCTCAACCGCAGTCAGGTGATCTGGGTCAGTGCGTTGGCATTGCTTGCTCTGTACGGAATCGATAGCTGAGATGTTTTGTAGTTTAACTACATAAGGTCAATTTCCGACATTGAAAACCGGCTTTGAAGTCAGGTAAAATCCGGTCACAATGTAAATTATTTACAAAAGCGGTATTGCCCATGGCGGCCGTTTTGAATACCCAAAGCCCTGTTGGGCAAAGAATAAATCGAGAGTCTTAGTCTATGAGCCATCACAAAGAAGATATCAACCCCGCTGAAACCAGAGAATGGCTTGATGCTCTGGGCTCAGTCATCGACGAAGAAGGTGCGGAACGTGCCCATTTCCTGCTGGGCAGGTTGTCCGAGGAAGCCACGCGCACACAGTCGCTGCCGTACTCAACAGTCACAACCCCGTATCGCAACACCATTCCGACGCGCGAAGAAGAGAAGATGCCGGGCGACATGTTCATGGAGCGCCAGATCCGCGGCATTATCCGTTGGAACGCGCTGGCCATGGTGATGCGCGCCGGCAAGAAGCCGGGGGCTGATCTTGGCGGCCACATCTCCACTTTCTCGTCTGCCGCGACGCTGTATGACGTTGGTTTCAACTACTTTTTCCGTGGCGCCAGCGAAGGCCATGGTGGCGACCTGATCTACTTCCAGGGCCACTCGTCTCCCGGTATCTACTCACGCTCCTTCGTGGAAGGACGCCTGAGTGCCGAGCAACTCGATAATTTTCGTCAGGAGGTCAACGGCAATGGTCTGTCCTCCTACCCGCACCCCTGGCTGATGCCGGACTACTGGCAGTTCCCTACCGTGTCCATGGGTCTTGGTCCCATCGCAGCCATCTATCAGGCGCACGTCATGAAGTATTTGACCAGCCGTGGATTGATGGACAACAGCGACCGCAAGGTGTGGGCGTTCCTGGGTGACGGCGAGACAGACGAGCCGGAATCACTGGGTGCCATCGGCAAGGCCGGGCGCGAGAAGCTCGACAACCTGATCTTCGTGATCAACTGCAACCTGCAGCGTCTGGACGGTCCTGTGCGTGGCAACGGCAAGATCATCAACGAGCTGGAAGGCAGCTTCCGTGGTGCTGGCTGGAATGTCATCAAGGTCGTTTGGGGGCGTCACTGGGATGCACTGCTGGCTGCCGACAAGGACGGCCTGCTGCAACAGCGCATGGATGAAGTGGTGGACGGTGAATACATCAACTACTGGGGCCGCGGGGGCGCCTACACCCGTGAGCATTTCTTCGGCAAGAGTCCGGAGCTGCTCAAGATGGTCGAGCATCTGACCGATGACGACATCATGAATCTGAACCGTGGCGGACACGACCCGTTCAAGGTCTACGCGGCCTATGCGCAGGCAGTGAAGTCCAATGGCAAGCCTACCGTGATTCTGGCGAAGACAGTGAAGGGATACGCCTTCGGTGCTGCGGCAGAAGCGCAGAACGTGACCCATTCGGTCAAGAAACTCGATATCGAAGGCCTCAAGAGCTTCCGCGATCGTTTCAATATTCCAATCCCGGATGACCAGCTTGAGTCGGTACCTTACTACCGTCCGGCTGAAGACAGTCTGGAAATGCGCTACATGCGCAAGCGTCGCGAAGCGCTCGGTGGCCCCGTGCCCAAGCGTCGTGTCGAGGCGCAAACGCTGCAGATTCCTGATCTGAGCACATTCGCTGCGCAGATGCAGGGCACCAAGGATCGTGAGATATCCACGACGATGGCGTTCGTGCGCATCATTTCGTCGCTGTGCAAGGACAAGGAAATTGGTCAGCGTATTGTGCCGATCGTTCCCGATGAGGCGCGTACCTTTGGTATGGAAGGCATGTTCCGTCAGGTGGGTATCTACTCCTCCATGGGCCAGCTCTATGAGCCGATGGATTCCAATCAGGTGATGTACTACCGCGAAGACACCAAGGGACAAATGTTGGAGGAGGGTATCAGTGAGGCAGGTGCGTTCTCGGCCTGGCTCGCGGCCGCGACGTCCTACAGCGTCAATGATTACCCGTTGATCCCTTTCTATATCTACTACTCCATGTTCGGGTTCCAGCGCATCGGCGATCTGGCCTGGGCGGCGGGCGATTCCCAGGCTCGCGGCTTCCTGATCGGCGCTACTGCCGGCAGAACCACGCTCAATGGTGAAGGCCTGCAACACCAGGATGGCCACAGCCACCTGCTGGCATCTACCATCCCTAATTGCGTGACCTATGATCCGACGTACTCTTACGAGCTGTCCGTGATCATCCAGGACGGTTTGCGCAGGATGTATCAGGAAAAGGAGTCTGTTTACTACTACATCACCACAATGAACGAGAACTATACCCACCCGGATATGCCGACAGGGGCGGAAGCGGGCATCATCAAGGGCATGTACCTGCTGGAAGATGGTGGCGCCAAAGAGTATAAAGTGCAGGGTAAAGCGATGACCGACCAGCGTATCCGCTTGCTCGGCAGCGGTACCATTCTGCGCGAAGTCAGAGCGGCGGCACAGATTCTGCGTGACGACTACAAGGTCTCTGTAGATGTCTGGAGCGTGACCAGCTTCAACGAACTGCGCAGGGATGGCCTTGCCACTTCGCGCTGGAACATGATGCACCCCACCAAGAAAGAGAAAGCGAGCTATGTCACCAAGTGCCTGTCCGGTGCGGGTGGCCCGGTGATCGCTTCCACTGACTACATGAAGGTGCATGCCGACCAGATTCGCGAGTTTGTGCCGGACACCTACCGTGTGCTGGGCACTGATGGCTTTGGCCGCAGTGATACCCGCGAAAATCTGCGCCACTTCTTCGAGGTGAATCGCCACTTCGTGGTGCTGGCAGCGCTGACTGAACTGAAGACACGCGGAATCGTGACTGCCGAAACGATCGCCAAAGCCATGAAGGCAATGGGCATCAATCAGGATAAAGTTGATCCGTTGACCGTATAAACGACACAGAAAAAATTCAGGAGCAATGATCAGTGGCAGTTGAAAGCATAAAAGTACCGAATCTCGGTGATTCGAAGGACGTCGAGGTCATCGAACTGCTGGTGAAGCCAGGCCAGACCATCAAGGAAAACGATTCCATCATGGTGCTGGAAAGCGACAAGGCAGCGATGGAGATCCCGTCACCGAAGAGCGGTGTCGTCAAGAGTGTGAGCATCAAGCTGGGTGACCAGGTCTCCGAAGGTGACGAGATTCTGATGCTGGAAGTGGAGGGTAGTGCAGCAGCAGCGGAAGCGCCGCAGGCTGCTCCAGCTCCAGTAGCAGCGCCTGAAGCGGCTCCTGCACCGGCAGCTGCGCCCGCTCCTGCAGCGCCACAGGCGAGTGCCCCGGTGGCTGGCGGCGTGGAGACAATTTCCGTCCCCGATCTGGGCGGCGACAGCGATGTTGAAGTGATCGAGATTCATGTCAAGGTGGGTGACACCGTCAAACCCGAAGACGCGCTGATAACGCTGGAGTCCGACAAGGCGGCGATGGAAGTCCCGACGCCGAAAGGTGGCGTGGTCAAGGCACTGAAGATCAAGGTTGGCGATAAGGTCTCCATGGGTTCTGCGATTCTGGAACTGGAGGTTGCCGGTAGTGCTGCAGCCGCACCGGCTCCTGCTGCAGCGCCAGCAGTGCAAGCAGCTCCCGCTGCAGCGCCTGCAGCACAGAAGACCGTGGTGCCTCCAGCGCCTGCTGCCGCTCCTTCAGCAGCCCCGACGGCTGGCGAGAAAGCCGACGTCTACGCAGGTCCCGCTGTGCGCAAACTGGCGCGTGAGCTGGGTGTCGAACTGGCATTGGTCACTGGCACCGGCGCCAAGGGACGTATCCAGAAGGAAGACCTGCACAGCTTCGTGAAGACCCGTCTGCAGGCCCCGGTTGCATCGGCTGGTGTCGCTACTAACGTGTCTGCAGTGCCGGACATCGATTTCAGCCAATTCGGACCGATCACACAAGTGCCGATGAGCAAGCTGCACAAGGTGACTGCTGTGAACATGCAGCGCAATTGGTCCACCGTGCCGCAGGTCGCACAATTCAATGAGGCGGACATCACCGAGCTGGAAATTTTCCGTAATGACCTCAAGGCTGAGGCGGACAAGAAAGGCGTCAAGCTGACTTTCCTGCCATTCCTGCTGAAGGCGTGTGCCAAGGCGCTGCAGGAGTACAAGCAGTTCAACGTTTCTCTGCACTCTTCTGGCGAGTATTTGATTCAGAAGCAGTACATCAACATCGGTGTCGCGGTCGCAACAGAGGCCGGGCTGGTGGTGCCGGTGATTCGCAATGTCGACAAGAAGTCGCTCTGGGAACTGGCAGCCGAAGTGGCAGCGATGAGCGACAAGGCCAAGCAGCGCCGTCTGACCAAGGACGACATGCAGGGCGCCTGCTTCACGATC
Organism: Gammaproteobacteria bacterium; assembly: GCA_030654835.1. GTDB lineage: Bacteria > Pseudomonadota > Gammaproteobacteria > Pseudomonadales > Pseudohongiellaceae > UBA5078. Next base: position 29,194 of record JAURWS010000028.1, read on the forward strand.
TCCAGTCTCGGCGCACTTGGCGGCACTGGTTTCATCCCCATCGTGAATGCGCCGGAAGTCGCGATTCTCGGCGTCTCCAAGACCCAGGTCAAACCGGTGTACATGAATGGACAACTGGTGCCGAGACAGATGTTGCCGATCACGTTGTCCTACGACCACCGTGCCGTGAACGGAATGGATGGCGGCTTGTTCGCCACCTACCTCGCGAAGGTGCTCGGTGATATCAGGCTGTTGCTGCTGTAAAGCTTTTAGTCAGGATTGTTCCTAAGCAGGGTAAATTTCAGGCCAGCACATCCAGCCCTTTCGCCGCTACTAGATTGAGTAGCTTCAGTGAGGGGCCATTCGGTTTTTTCTGGCCTTGCTCCCACTTCTGAATTGTCGATTTGCTGGTGTTCAAGTAGGCCGCAAACACGCCTTGGCTGGCTTTGTTGAGGGTGCGCAACTCCTTGATCTGCTCTGGAGTGTACTTCTTGACAGGCGGCAGACACATGACATCGAACTCTCGCATGGTGGCGTCATTCATGACGCCGGTTGCGTGTAAATCCTGTGCGGTTTCGTGAACTGTTGTCAGTATTGATTTACTCATTGGGTATAACCTCAATCAGTGCCCCTGCCAGTACCAGATCGTTCAGAGTTTGGTCACTGTATGCAAGTAACTCTTTCGCGAGACGCTTCAATGCGATCAACTCGTCATCGCCTACGTTGTCTCTTGCGCTCTTGGTGAAGCCGTACACAAAAAAAGTTCTTTCGTTCAAATGGTAGACCAGCAGTGTACGAGCTCCACGACTTTTCCCGTGTGCTCTCAGTGCCAGTCGCTTCTTGAATACATGACCGCCAAGATTGGCGTCAACCAATCCTCTTTCCATTTCATCTACTGCTGAGCGCAGAAATGTGTCTTCGATATCGTGCGCAGCAGCCCACCTGCAGAACGTCCTGTTCTTGAAAATCCGCATCCCATGCTCCTTAAGATGCCCATTAGTATGCCACTTAGTGCTATATTTTGCCAAATCAACATGGGTGCTTAGCCAGTCGCCGCTTGCTCAAAAATGAGCCGCATTGCAGATTAAAGATAGCTCATCGGCGGATTGTTGCCATGTTGGCCAACGCGCCGTTCGAAACCCTGGCCTCACCCCGGAAAGAACACACTTCCCCCCTCATAAGCGACCTGTCTGATCGCGCAGCCATAAGCGCGTGACAGATTTTCCGGCGTCAGTATGTCGTGAGTGGTTCCCAGCAGAAATTCACCGTCCCCGGTTAGCAAGAGAATCTGGTCGCAGAAGCGTGCGGCCAGATTGATGTCGTGGGTGGCCATGCACAGGCCGAGGCCCTCCGAGACTACGCGCCGACGGATGACTTCCAGCGATCTGATCTGGAAGGCGATATCAAGATGATTGCCCGGCTCGTCGAGCAGATAGAGTTGCGGGCGTTGCGCCAGCAATGTGGCGATCGCCACGCGCTGACGTTCACCACCGGACAGCGTCGTGATGTCACGTTCCATCAATGCTTCGAGATTCATCGCAGTGAGCGCGGCGCGGGCTTCGGCAATATCGTCGGCGTCTTCCCAGCGCCAGCGTGCCAGATGGGGATGACGGCCGAGCAGGGCAGTCTCCATCACCGTCGCTGGCATATCGTCGTTGTCGCTCTGGAATAGAATGCCGAGGCGGGTGGCCAATTCTCTTCTGGACCATGCGTTCAGTTCACGGCCGAGAATCATGATGTCGCCGCTGTCGGTCGGGCGCAGATTGATGAGTGTGTGCAGCAGCGATGTCTTGCCGGTGCCATTCTGGCCCAGCACTCCCAGGCACTGCCCGGCTTCGATAGTCAGATTGAGATCACGAAAGAGTTCACGGGCTCCCATTGCCACGCTGAGCGCGCGTGTCTGCAGGATCGGCGTGTTCCGGGGGCTGTTTATTGAGTCTTTCCTTAAAGAGTTGCTCGCCATGGACATCACTCGGCACTGCGCTGCTGACTGCGCCGCAGAATGAGCAGGAAGGTCGGCACGCCGATGATGGCGGTGACCACACCCACCGGCAATTGCAGTGGCGCGACTATCGAGCGTGCAAAACTGTCGGCAATCATCAGGAAGCTCCCGCCTAGCAAGACCGACGCGGGAATCAGTACGCGGTGATCACGGGCGCCGAGCAGGCGCAGCATGTGCGGGATCACGAGTCCCACAAAGCCAATTGAGCCAGCGATAGTGACCGCACAGGCGGTCAACACAGAGGCCGTAAAATACAGAATCAGTTTGAGGCGGGCGACATCCACCCCCAGTGCCGCCGCTTGCAGATCGCCTCTGGCCAGCACGTTCAGCGACCGTGCCTGCAGCATCATCAGCACGAACCCCGCCAGCAGAATCAACGCGCTGAGTAGCCCGGCGCGGCTCTGGCTCAGGTCTCCCATCAGCCAGAACAACATGCTGTATACGCTGTTGTTGGAACTCGTGGTGAGCAGGATGTTGATCATGGCACCCCAGCCAGCGGAGACCACCACGCCGGTCAGCAACAGGCGCGTTGCCGACCACTGGTAACGTGAACGTGCCAGACCAAACACGATAAGGATGGACAGCATCGCACCGCCAAATGCCGCGTTGGACACCCAGGCGCCACTCAAGCCGAGCAGTATGGTAGCCAGCGCGGCGACGGCCGCACCGCCGGAAATGCCGAGAATATAAGGGTCGGCGAGCGGGTTGCGCAGCAGCACCTGCATGATGACGCCTGAGAGTGCCAACAGGCCCCCGGTGATGAAGGCCGCGACACTGCGAGGAATGCGCAACTCATACAGCACCTGTTGCTGTAGTCCGGCCTCGGGGTTGAAGAATTGTTGCAGCACAGCTCCCGGGCCCAGATCGACGCTGCCGCTGCTGAACGAGACGAGAAAGCTGAACGCTGTCAGCACCAGCAGCAGTGCCAGCAGTATGTAATGGTGACGCGTTATCAATTATTGCTATCCCACGGGGAATTGCGTGGCCTGGCCGGCCACGATGTACCAGCTGACAAACAGCGCGTTGATGAACGCTCCGGGAAGATAGCTGGCAGTGCGACGATACGTGTAGGTGCTGATGATAGCGACGATCGTCAGCAAGGGCACGAACTGTATCATCACGATGGTGTTCAACGACTCCGCAGGCGTCAGCAGCGTGCCACGCAGAAACAGATTGCCATACTGCAGCAGCAGAAATGCCAGGAACCCGCCAGCAAGGGCCAGTACATTGCCGACGTATTGATTGCGACGCGAATCGCCAAAGATCGTCAGCCCACTGTGCATGGCGCGCAGTGCGAGCAGGAAGAAGCCGGTAAAGGGCAGCAGATACACGAGCATGATCTGGAACTGCGTCAAACTGAGCGCCTTGACACCGACGAACCAGAAACGGAAATCGATCATGAAGAAGAACTGTGCGAGCAACACGGCCAGATAGCCGATGCTCACGGTGGCGAGGCTGATCAGCAGCATTGGCCCCTGTGCCTGTGTGAATCGTACCGGCGCGGCACGCAGCACCATTCCCATGCCCGTAAATATCAGCCCGTTCACCACGCCCCAGAATGCTACCTGCGTCGTAATGGTCTGTGGCAGCCATGCCGACGCGCCCAGCAATTGTCCGCCCCAGCGCATCAGCGGATAGAAGGTGAGCACGGGAATCAAGGCACTGAGCGTGGCGGTCAACCACCAGCGTCCCGAGCGGCTGGAGTGCGCGAAGGTGTCAGGATAGTTTCTCAGGCGTGCAAAGGCGGGGGTCGCCAACAGCAGATTGAAACTGCCACACAGCAACACCACGAAACCGATCAGCGCCAGCAATGTGCCCAGCTCCTTGAAAAACCAGATCTGGTCCGAGGCCGGACGTGGAGTGCCCCCTTCCAGAGTCTGTGCGAACCAGTCCAGCGCATGCCCGATGGCGACATGCGAGATATGGTCGCCGGGATGAGTGACGGGTGGCGAATGCAGAATGCGGGCCGTGCCCTGAGCGATGTCGCCATACAGTCGCTCGGTGACGACTGTGCTGTCGACGCCGAACAGCGTCTGCAGATTCGCACTGTTGCCGACCTCGCCGCCACGGGGCACCTGCCACATGGTGGGCGCAAATTCATCAAACTGGGAAAACACCACGGCAACATTGCGTGGCCAATTGGGAGTGCCCGGAGCTGACCTGCCGCCACCCGTGCTGGAGCCCTCCAGCACCATGGCCTTGTATCCGTCCGGAAAGGCATTGGCGGCTGCGAGTATTGTCCAGCCACCCATCGAGTGGCCTTCAAGCCCGATGTTGTCCTTGTCGACGATGTCCAGACTGCGCAGATACGAGAGGCCTGCCGGGCCGCCGTAACCATTGGCGAAGGCGGGTGCGTCGGAATAACCATGGCCAGCCTGATCCATCGCCAGCACCACATAACCGCGTCGTGCAAATTCGATGGCGAAACCGGACTGCACTTCGCGGGAATTGATGTATCCGTGGACCGCCAGAATGCCAGGCGCGGGCGTTTGCGGCGTAACACCCGCAGGAATATAGAGGTGAGCAGCGAGAGTCTTGCCACCGCTGCCCGTGAAGCGCACATCTTTGATGGTGATACCGCCAGAGGTCTGAATGAAGTGTGCCAGCAGAGAGCCAAGCAGAATCAGGACCCATCCACACACGAACGTGCGCCAGTATCGCTGCATATTGTTATTGTCCTTGCAGAGGTGGTTTTTGACTTGATGGACAGGAATGGTAAGGGATCGGCCCGCTGGCTTCAATCAATGCTTTTGAGTTGATCTCGAATCGCGCTTCGCATGTCAATGCGCTGCAGAATGGCCTCGTTAACGCTGCAATTGAGCCCGTGACTGCGGGCCAATTCACACAGATAACCGTTCAGCTGCGATAGCTCGGACACCTTGCCGCGTCGAAAATCCTGCAGAGTCGAGGAGAAATTCTGCGCGGTTGCCGTGAGCACGGCATCCACCTGCGTGACCAGTTTGTCGAGTGTCGGCGTCTCCGGCAGCGCGGCGTACAGCGCTTCGATCTCGGCACACAGAGCGAGCAATTCTCCATGTGCCTGCGGGTGCGTCAACAGCTCGCCATTGCGGCAGTCATAGATGACGGTGAGGGCATTGACCGCGCAGTTGATTGCCAGCTTGCGCCAAAGCCGACCCTCGATATCCGGATCCGTCCTGATGCCCATGGCGGCAACTGGCAGACTCTGCAAGAGTGCGGAGTCAAGAGTGTCAGCGAGGCCGAGTCGTCCCAGCCAGGTCTCTCCACTGCCCGCATGAACGACATGCAGCGGCGCGCGCAACCATGCCCCCTGGCTTGTGCTGAGACAATAGACTCGCTGTGCGCCGAAGAAGGCTGACGCGCGTCGCTGTGCCTTGATGCCATTCTGCAGAAGCACGATGTGGGTGTGTGGAGCAATGGCGTGATGCACACTGTCGAGCGCGGCCTCAACGTCCTGCGCCTTGGTGGCGACCAACAGTCGCTGGATCGGCATCACCACATCCGCTGCGATCTGTGCCTGCACAGGAATGCGTTGCAACACTCCGTCTTCTTCCAGCGTGATTTGGCCGCCCGCTTCCGCATGGCGTCGGAGGTCCCCTTCGCCGCGCAGCAGAAGGGTTATCCTGGCACCATGCTGCGCAAGGCGTGCGGCCCACAGGCAACCCATGGCGCCTGCGCCGAGGACGTGCCAGTGAGGATGCTGCGGAGGGGTGTGAGTTGAAGGTGTTGGGTTGATGGTGTTTTTCCTTCAGAGATGATCAGGCGAGCGTTTAATCGCGGGCGGGCCCGCTCCCACAATGTCAGTTCGGGGCAATCGCGGGCGGGCCTTTATGCCCTTTGGGTACGCTCCCACATCCGGGCGCGCGGTGGTAGTATGGCGCGCATGTTTGCGTTTTCAGTGAAAGAGAGTCAAGAGGTCAGATCATGCCATCGTTCGACATCGTGTCAGAAGTAGATATGCCGGAAGTGAACAACGCCTTGGATCAGGCACGCCGTGAAGTCGGCACCCGTTTCGATTTCAAGGGCGTCGATGCCACCTTCGAGATAAAAGACAAGGAAATCACGCTCACGGCGGAGTCCGACTTTCAGCTGGAGCAAATGCTGGACATCCTCAAGGGCAAGATGGTCAAGCGCAATGTCGATGTGAAATCTCTGGAGGTTGGTGAGCCGAAGCAATCCGGCAAGCAGGCCTTGCAGATCGTCACCATTCAGCAGGGCATCGAGGCCGACGTGGCCCGCAAGCTTGTGAAGATCATCAAAGAATCCAAGTGCAAGGTGCAGGCCGCCATTCAGGGCGACAAACTGCGCGTCACCGGCAAGAAGCGTGACGACCTGCAGGAATGCATCGCGCTGGTTCGTGAGAGCAGTCTCGACGTCCCCGTCCAATTCAACAACTTCAGGGATTGAGCCTGCCAGAGCCCGAGATGAGCCAAGGGAAAGCAGCGCCCGCTGTCGGTATGACTACATGGAGAGCCCTGGCTGTCTATCGTGAGCGTACCGCTGTGGTCATGCTTCTGCTTGGCTTCGCTGCCGGTCTGCCCTTCCTGCTGATTTTCGACACGCTCTCCGTCTGGCTGCGCCAATCCGGCCTGTCGCTGCAAACCATCTCCATCTTTGCGCTCGCTACTCTTAGCTATGCGCTCAAGTTCGTCTGGGCGCCGCTGATCGACCGCATTCGTCTGCCGGTGCTCGACCGCCTGCTCGGCAAGCGCCGCGCGTGGATGCTGGCGATGCAGGTGTTGATCATCATCGGCCTGTGGCTGATAGCAGGATCGAGCCCTGAACTCAGTATCTGGCGTGTCGGTGCGCTCGCGGCCTTCGTGGGTTTCGCCGGTGCGACGCAGGACATCGCCATCGACGCGTGGAGGATCGAGGCGGTGGATGAAAGCCGTTCCGGTGCGATGGCGGCTGCTTACCAGTGGGGCTATCGTCTGGCGATGATCGTGGCTGGGGCCGTGCCGCTGTTTCTGGCGGAGGCGTTCAGCTGGAATTTTTCCTACGCGGTCATGGCGGGGCTGATGGGCATCGGCATGGTGGGTGTCCTGCTCGCGCCGCGCGAGCGTGTCAGCGAGGTATCCCCCCGCCCTTTGGGCAGTCTGGCCAGTGATCTGCCAAGTCGACCACTGACTGAATTCCTGGAATGGGCGCTGCGACTGGCATTGATTCTGGTGGCGGCCCTCATCATGGGCTCCGGCCTGTCTGGAAACGCGGTGCTGCTGCAGGACGTATTGCGCCTGTTCGGCGCTTCGGCGGAGAGTGGAGAGGCGTTGCTGGTCGCCTGGCGAACCGTGCCCGGTGGTGTCTATCTGCAGGTGGCGGCGGTGCTGCTGGGGCTTGGCCTGCTGGCGCTTGCGTGTCTGCCGCTGCCCGGCGTGAAGACCCGCCCCGGCGTTCATCTGAAGATGGCTTATGGCGAACCGCTGGGCAACTTTTTCGCGCGCTTCGGTACCCGGCTCGGGGCGCTCATTCTGGCGTTAATCTGCCTGTATCGTCTTTCGGATTTCGTGCTGAACCTCATGGGGCCTTTCTATCTGGACCTGGGTTTTACCCTTAGCGAGATCGCGCAGGTGCGCAAGATCTTCGGCGTGGTGGCACTGATTTCCGGCGTGGCGGTGGGGGGATTCTGCGTGGCACGGCTGGGTGTGCTGCGCACGATGTTGATTGGTGTATTTGCCAGCCCGTTCTCGAATCTGGTATTCCTGTGGCTGGCGACGCAGGGGCCGGAGCTTGGCGCACTCTATCTGTCGATCAGCATCGATAACCTGGCGACCGGATTCGCCGGCACGGCGTTGATCGCCTACATGTCCTCGCTCACCTCGGCTGGTTTCACTGCCACGCAATACGCATTGTTCTCGTCACTGTATGCCTTGCTTGGCAAACTGGTCGCTTCGCAGAGCGGTCGCATCGTGGAGGCGTCCGCGCGCTCGGCCGAGGCTGGTGGACCTCTATCTGGTCTCATGCCGATGTTTGCCGATTTACCTCCGGAATCCTTGGCTACCGGTGCAGCGACTGCCAGCGTTTCGCCAGCGGCGCTTGGGGCGGGATATGCGACATTTTTCATTTATTCATTCGTCATTGGCCTGGTCGCTATCGCGCTGGCCTTCATGGTGGCAAGGCGTCAGCGTGATGTCGAATCTGCCGGTTTGAGGAGAGAGTAGTGCGTTTTTCTTTGTTCTTCTTCGTGATCATCCCATTCGTGGAGATCATGCTCCTGCTGGAAGTCAGCGAGCGCATCGGCGGCTGGAATACCGTGCTGATGGTGCTGGGTACTGCCGTGCTCGGCATCACTCTGCTGCGTCGGCAGGGCTTCAGCACGATGCTGCGCTTCCAGCAGCGGCTGCGCAGTGGCGAGTTACCCGCGCAGGAAATCGTCGAGGGCATGCTCATCGCTTTCTGCGGTGCGCTGCTGCTGGCGCCCGGGTTCATCACGGATACCGTCGGCATCCTCGGGCTGTTGCCGCCGGTGCGCAAGGCGATTGCCAGACGTATTCTGCGCTCGGGCGGCGCGTTCATGAGTGGTGGTCCGTTCGCCATGGGCCGCCAGTTTCAGTATCGCGAGACGCGTTTCGATGAGGGCGACATCATCGAGGGGGATGTGGTGGATGATGACAAACTGGGAAAGGACCGCGAATAAACCTGTGGGAGCGTGCCTGCACGCGATAAAGTGCCACAAAGCCCGTGGGAGCGTGCCTGCACGCGATAAAGTGCCACAAAGTATCGCGGGCAGGCCCGCTCCCACAGGTCAGCGGAAGAAAATTTGCAATTTTTTCGTGGCAGCCATTGAAATGCCGCGCCGCAGCCCCATCTAGTGTCCACCGTTTAAGTTTCAGGGCTCGCGCGCCAGCGGCGCAAGAGCGCTAATCATTTGAGTCAGGAGATAAAAAGCAATGAAAATCAGACCGTTGCAGGACCGAGTAGTTGTACGACGCAAGGAAGAAGAGACCAAGTCAGCGGGAGGCATCGTACTGCCTGGTTCGGCTGCCGAGAAACCTGCTCAGGGCGAAGTGCTGGCAGTAGGCCCGGGCAAAGTCATGGAAAATGGCGAAAAGCGTCCGGTAGACCTGAAGGTCGGTGACATCGTGGTATTCGGCAAATACGCCAGCAACACCGTCAAGATCGACAATGAAGAACTGCTCATCCTTAGCGAGAGCGAGATCTACGGCGTGATCCTGGCCTGATCGTCAGGCCCGGCGGTTAACAACAGATTTCGCGGAGTGACTCCTCCATACGAGTCTCCGCTCAACCGACAATGAACTATTGAGAACACAGGAATAGAGAAAATGGCTAAAGACGTAAAATTCGGTGATCCCGCGCGCCAGAAAATGCTCAAAGGCGTCAACATCCTCGCAGACGCAGTAAAAGTCACCCTCGGCCCCAAAGGCCGTAACGTGGTTCTGGACAAGTCCTACGGCGCACCAACCGTGACCAAGGACGGCGTGTCCGTTGCCAAAGAGATCGAGCTGAAAGACAAGTTCGAAAACATGGGCGCCCAGATGGTCAAGGAAGTCGCTTCCCAGACTTCTGATGTGGCCGGTGACGGCACTACGACTGCAACAGTGCTGGCCCAGGCCATCCTGAACGAAGGCCTCAAATCAGTCGCAGCGGGCATGAACCCGATGGACCTGAAGCGCGGCATCGACAAGGCTGTGAAGGCCATGGTCGAGGAAGTGGGCAAGCTGTCCATTCCCTGCACAGACTCCAAATCAATCGCTCAGGTAGGCACCATTTCTGCGAACTCTGACGAGCAGATCGGCGCGATCATTGCTGAAGCGATGGAAAAAGTCGGCAAAGAAGGCGTCATCACTGTGGAAGAAGGTTCCGGCTTCGACAACGAACTGGACGTCGTGGAAGGCATGCAGTTCGACCGTGGCTACCTGTCTCCCTACTTCGTCAACAACCAGGACAACATGAGCGCCGAGCTCGAAAACCCGTTCATCCTGCTGGTAGACAAGAAGATCTCCAACATCCGCGAAATGCTGCCGGTGCTGGAATCTGTTGCCAAGTCCGGCCGTCCACTGCTGGTGATTGCAGAAGACGTGGAAGGCGAAGCGCTGGCGACTCTGATCGTCAACAACATGCGCGGCATCGTCAAAGTGGCGGCTGCCAAGGCACCAGGTTTTGGTGACCGTCGCAAGGCCATGCTGGAAGACATAGCCGTTCTGACTGGCGGTACGGTGATCTCTGAAGAAGTGGGCCTGAGCCTGGAAAGTGCAACTCTGGAACACCTGGGTCATGCCAAGAGCGTGGTTCTGTCCAAGGAAAATACCACCATCATTGATGGCGCCGGTGACTCCAAGATTATCGAAGCCCGCGTTGGCCAGATCCGTCGTCAGATCGAAGACACCTCTTCTGATTACGACAAAGAGAAGCTGCAGGAGCGCGTGGCCAAGCTGGCTGGCGGTGTTGCGGTCATCAAGGTCGGTGCAGGCACTGAGATGGAAATGAAAGAGAAGAAGGCCCGCGTTGAAGACGCACTGCACTCTACCCGCGCTGCGGTGGAAGAGGGCGTGGTCCCCGGCGGCGGCGTGGCACTGATTCGCGCTCTGCAGAAAGTGGAAGGCCTGAAGGGCGACAACGAAGACCAGAACGTAGGCATCGCGTTGCTGCTGCGCGCCGTGACTTCTCCGCTGCGTCAGATCGTGCAGAATGCCGGTGACGAGCCGTCAGTGGTGCTGGACAGGGTCAAGGCAGGCAAAGGCAACTACGGTTACAACGCCGCGACTGGTCAGTACGTGGACATGGTTGAGGCCGGTATCATCGACCCTGCCAAAGTGACCCGCAGCGCGCTGCAGGCTGCTGGCTCTGTCGCTGGTCTGATGATCACCACCGAGTGCATGATCTGCGACATCGTCGAAGACAAGCCGGCTGGTGGTGGTGGAGACATGGGTGGTATGGGCGGAATGGGTGGCATGGGCGGCATGATGTAAGCCTGTGTGGGAGCTTGCCTGCAAGCGAGTTATCCCTCCAAAGCACGTTCGCTAGAAAGTACAGAAACCCCGCTTCGGCGGGGTTTTTTTATTCAGGACTGGCCACCACCGACTGGCGTGCTCTTTCCCAAAACGTTCACACCACAGCTCCAGTTCTTCTGCCGCCAGCGGCTTGCTGTAGACGTATCGGTCGCTATAAGCAACGCGCTAGCCCCGGCCGACCCTGGTAAGTACCACAACTTACTTTCGGCCAGGGTCAGGCGCGTATCGCCGAACACCAACTCTTTCAATCTGGACTACGCTGAAGGCATCTAGGAATCTGCTGTACCAGGATGGTACTACCCACGTCATCTTCGAGCCTCTTGATTTCATTGCTCGACTCGCCGCATTAGTGCCCAAGCCGAGAGTCAACCTTACTCGATTTCATGGGGTGTTTGCGCCGAACAGCCACCACAGAATGACTATCACTCCTGCCAAGCGAGGCAACCCGGTCAAGATCATCGCCTGCATCGAGGACCCGATGTTAATCGAGAAAATTCTCAACCACCTGAAGGCGAAGGAAGTCAACCCAACCCCAATTACTTGGCTGCCTCTCTCGCGAGCGCCACCCTTACTGTCAGTGCGGGAGCAGGGACTGGCAGACTGACCAGCAAGCCAACATTTCAGGGACGATGCGGCCGCAAGGATTGCAGGGCAGCGTTCGGTCGCAGGCTGAGAACGCAGGGGATTTGGACCTTGTGATGGGTGAATTCAGGTGAGATTCTGGGAATCCCGGCACGTCAGGCTTCGGGAAATGACGAAAGTGGCAATGCAAAACACAACTTCTTCAGCCTCGACAGCTATGGAATACCCGTTTATTCTCCCTATCCTTACCTGCAAGGTGCATAGGAATCAAACTGCTGAATGGCGGAGATGAGCAAAGTCAGAACTGATAGCCGCCTTGGGCGATGATTCCCAATTGGCCCTTCGTTACTTCAACCTGCTGTTCAGTATCTGCGCGCTCCAGCGTCAAGGCGATGCTGTCGGTGCCCGCAAGGCCAGCAGCGACCCTTTCCAGATCGAGAGGCGTGAATACACGTTCTCCAGCGTAGTGAGTGATACGGTCTCCGGCCAAGACACCCGACATTTCCGCAATGCTTCCGGCGGTCACGGATTCGACGCTGATGAACGGGTCCCTGCCTGTAGCTTCAAGGTAGGTGCCGTAGGCGTCCCCGCCGATCGTCAATTGCAGCTCGTGCAACTTTTCCTGCACCTGCGCTCTGGGGTCTTGTCTGGTTCTTTCTGCGGTGATGAACAGTTGTTGGATTTCCATCTCATTGGCCAGGATGGCGCTAATTGCACTTGCCGTCAGCCCGGCGCTTCCGAACAGAGCGCGTTTCTCCTCTTCGGTCATTCCTCCGGGGGGAGGCACGTCATCTGTATCGAGGATTGCCTCAAGATCACTGATGCGTTGCTCCAGCCGGGTAATCTGCGCAGCGGTGTCGGCAGAACTCTCCGGACCTTCCGATAGCTGTGCGGTGAAAATCGTAACAATCAAGGCGCCAAATATGGCAGAAAAGAATGGAATGCCGAACTTGATCATTTGTGATTCCTGGGTGGTGAGAAGAAGGCCGGGAGCCCCGGCCTTCTGACAGGCGGACTGATTACTTGGCTCTTGCCACAGCGCTCTGGATCGTGCCACGCTGCTTGCCTGTGATCACGCCGTCATTCCTGATGGAGTTCAGGAAGTCCGCCACGCCGCTGACGCGCTTACCGTGTTTGCTTTCATCGGCTCTGATCAATGTGATCATGTCCAAGATGGTGCAGCCATTGCCCAGCAGCGTGTTGGGGACCTTGGAGTCATCGTCGCCGACCACAACTGTGGCTCTCAGATCTGACGCAATACAGGCATCCGCATCATCATAGACGCCGTCGCCATCAGTGTCACGGTTGCCGTCAGTCACCTCAGTGATGGAGCCGGAGAAGTAATGGTTGGCCTCGTACGAATAGTTGTGGCCGTAAAAATAACCGTAGTCCCAGTCCGGCTTGTCGAGCGGACTCGGGTAGGTGGTGGTCAGCTCGGCAAGTTCATTTGCCACGGAAAAATCAGAGTAGTCATACCAGTAAGCGCCACCGTATTTACCGCCACCGGTTGAGGCGTTCCAGGCCTGATTGAACCAACCTTCCTGACGGTACGGATCGTAGTAATAGTAGTCAGAAAAGCCCCAAATGGTTCGCTGAGTGTTGCTCCAGGAGGTGTTCCCTTGGTCTTCGCTGATGATCTCATCGCTGAGTATGGCATTGCCCGCGCTGTCGAAGACGGTGTAGGTAGTAAGATTTACGCTGTTGTCCCAGTTGGCGTAGGCGTAGTTGTACCAATAGTAGTCCTCATAAATGTACGAGTTTGTCAGCGCAGCAGAGGAGTCATAGGACACCTCCGCTTCAAACGTAGCTCCGTTGCCGTAGTCGTATTGACCGGTTGTATAGTTGTAGTAATACGCCACCGGACCACTCACCCTGAATGATTCCTGTGCCATACCGTGTTGTGCGATTGTCAGTGCCAGCATGGAGCCGACTCCCGCAACAGCCTTTTTGACAAGCCTCTTGTTGAACATGATGACCTGAGCCCCGTGTAATTGATATTGGTTATATATTGACCAGCTAACAAGTGTTAGTGTCAACATACTTTACCATCATCCAAGCGTCCATAATATGGTAAAGGCGGGTAAAAGGCGGGTTGATTTTTCTGGTATCTGGAGCCTCGAGCTTCGAACTGAGCCGATACAGCAATAGATACATGCAGATGGCAATCTCCCTTGTGTTACTACCGTATTACCAAACTCACAGATGGCCACGGGCAACGCAGGCCGCTATCGGGGAGTGATGTTGGGATAATTTGGATTTGTTTGCTTGTGCGCGGCTGCACTACAGCCAGGAAAGCAGCCACCATGATCGTCAGCGGGTGATTTCGAACCAAGCTGGACGCAATGTTCTTATACGTATTTGCCGCGCAGACGTTTCAGTCGCTGAAAATAAGTGATAACCCCTGACAGCGATAATCCGGCGAGAACGAACGCTGTCAGCAGTGACAGTATCCGGTAGGTCTCACTGCCGATCTTGCCGACATGCAGAGGATAGATCATGTTGGTCAGGCGTTCGCCCGGTGGCATGTTGCAGGCATCTACGCTGCCAACCAGTTTGCCTGTTGCCGTATCGGTGTAGACGAAGCTAAGACCGTTGGGATGCAGCTCACAGGAACGGCGCAGCCTGAATCGGTGAAAACCGGTAGTGCTGGCGTCGAAGAAATAGTAAAGAAGCTTCGTTTCCGGGAAATGCTGACTGACCTGCTCGAGCATGGTTGCATCCGGCAGCGTTCTGGCCGTGGTGGGAGGGCGCGGCGGCAGGTTTACACGCGGAACCTCATCACCGAAAGCCGCATTCATTACAGTCTGGATTTGCGTATAGAACACCATGGCGCTGCCGGAAAAAAATCAGCAGCAGGCCATCCTGAACGAAGGTCTCAAATCAGTCGCAGCGGGCATGAACCCGATGGACCTGAAGCGCGGTATCGACAAGGCCGTCAAAGCCATGGTCGAAGAAGTGGGCAAGCTGTCCATTCCTTGTACTGACTCCAAATCAATCGCCCAGGTAGGCACCATTTCTGCCAACTCTGACGAGCAGATCGGCGCGATCATTGCCGAAGCGATGGAAAAAGTCGGTAAAGAAGGCGTCATCACTGTGGAAGAAGGCTCCGGTTTCGACAACGAGCTGGACGTCGTGGAAGGCATGCAGTTCGACCGCGGCTACCTGTCTCCGTACTTCGTCAACAACCAGGACAACATGAGCGCCGAGCTCGAAAATCCGTTCATCCTGCTGGTCGACAAGAAGATCTCCAACATCCGTGAAATGCTGCCGGTGCTGGAATCCGTTGCCAAGTCTGGCCGTCCGCTGCTGGTGATTGCAGAAGACGTGGAAGGCGAAACGCTGGCGACTCTGATCGTCAACAACATGCGCGGTATCGTCAAAGTGGCTGCTGCCAAGGCACCGGGTTTCGGTGACCGTCGCAAGGCCATGCTGGAAGACATCGCCGTTCTGACCGGCGGTACTGTGATCTCCGAAGAAGTGGGCCTGAGCCTGGAAAGCGCGACTCTGGAACACCTGGGTCACGCCAAGAGCGTGGTTCTGTCCAAAGAGAACACTACCATCATCGACGGTGCTGGTGACTCCAAGATCATCGAAGCCCGCGTTGGCCAGATTCGTCGTCAGATCGAAGACACGTCTTCTGACTACGACAAGGAGAAGCTGCAAGAGCGCGTGGCCAAGCTGGCTGGCGGTGTTGCGGTCATCAAGGTCGGTGCCGGCACCGAGATGGAAATGAAAGAGAAGAAGGCCCGCGTTGAAGACG
This sequence comes from Gammaproteobacteria bacterium, assembly GCA_030654835.1. Classification (GTDB taxonomy): domain Bacteria; phylum Pseudomonadota; class Gammaproteobacteria; order Pseudomonadales; family Pseudohongiellaceae; genus UBA5078. The sequence continues at coordinate 44,465 of JAURWS010000028.1, forward strand.
CACTGCACTCTACCCGCGCTGCGGTGGAAGAGGGCGTGGTCCCCGGCGGCGGCGTGGCACTGATCCGTGCTCTGCAGAAAGTGGAAGGCCTGAAGGGCGACAACGAAGACCAGAACGTGGGCATCGCCCTGTTGCTGCGTGCCGTGACTTCTCCGCTGCGTCAGATCGTGGCCAATGCCGGTGATGAACCGTCAGTGGTGCTGGACAGGGTCAAGGCAGGCAAAGGCAACTACGGTTACAACGCCGCCACTGGCCAGTACGTGGACATGGTTGAAGCCGGTATCATCGACCCAGCCAAAGTGACCCGCAGCGCGCTGCAGGCTGCTGGCTCTGTCGCTGGCCTGATGATCACTACCGAGTGCATGATCTGCGACATCGTCGAAGACAAGCCGGCTGGTGGTGGCGACATGGGTGGCATGGGCGGCATGATGTAAGAGCCAGCCTGGCTGTGTGGGAGCTTGCCTGCAAGCGAATTGTCCTTCACAAGAAAGCTCGTTCGCGAGAACAGAGAACCCCGCTTCGGCGGGGTTTTTTTTGTTCTTGCGGCGGCAGCAGATGACCTGGTCCGCTTCTGCGGCTGACCTGCGCCGCTCCGCGGTGCCCTCTCTCCGCAAAAAGCCTAAGGTCTTTTTGCTGCGCTCGGCGCGCCGCTGAAGCGGACCTGGTCATCTGCTGCCTCGTATGTGCCACGTCAAGGAAAATCCACGTCAAGATTAACGGGTCAGGGATCCATTTACTCCAGGTTAGAGTCGATCCAGACGCAAGTGAGAAAAGTGAGGGCATTGGGGTCGGCGAGATACTTCATCGCGACGTGACAACAGATTCTTGAAAACAGCACCCCACGGTCTTGCCTTTCAGAAATGTGAGTTGCTTTCGCAGAGCGCAAGGGGTGTTGCCCATGCCCGCCGGCGACAATCAGGGCCAGCGCCGAGCGCAGCAAAATGACTTCAGGCATTTTGCGGAGGGAGGAAACCGCGGAGCGGCGCAGGACCGTCGCCGGTGGGCATGGGCAACACCCCGGGATATCTCCTGGCCAGTATCACGACTTTCTTTTGACCAGGGTCGGGCGTTTATCTCCGACGAAAGCGCGCGGTGACTCTGGCAACTGCGCGTCGCAGTGGCTAGAGTAGCGTACGGACGTCAGCCATATTCGCCACATCAGCAGCAGCGATCAACCCTGCCTCAATAACGCCTCAAACTGCTCAATCGGTACCGGCTTGCTAAGCAGATACCCTTGGTAGTGTGCGCAGCCGTTGTCCAGGAGGAGTTGTCGTTGCTCTTCCGTCTCCACCCCTTCGGCAATGACGTCCAGGTTCAGGCTTTGTGCCATCGCAATGATGGTGCGCACAATCGTTTTATCGCTGCTGTCGGTGGCAAGGTCGCGAACGAACGACTGGTCGATTTTGAGCTGATCGAGCGGCAGTTTCTTGAGGTACTGCAGGGATGAATAGCCGGTGCCGAAGTCGTCCAATGAGAGCTGGACACCGATCGCTTTCAATGCGCTCATTTTGGCAATGACATCTTCGATGTTCTCTACCAGCATGCTTTCGGTCAGCTCTAATTTGAGCCGCATCGGGTTGATGGCATGGCGTTGCACGGTGGCTTGTACTTGAGCCACGAAATCGGCTTGGCGGAATTGACTGGCACTCACGTTCACCGCCAGGACGAGATCGCGGGTGAGCGCATCTTGCTCCCAGGCTTTGAGTTGGGTGCAAGCTGTCTCCAGCACCCACTGTCCGATGGGCAGTATCAGCCCGGTTTCTTCCGCGAACGGAATGAATTGAGCCGGTGACACCATGCCGCGCTCAGGATGTATCCAGCGGATCAATGCCTCTACCCCCGATGGACGGTGCGAACTGTCTACCTGAATCTGGTAATACAAATGGAATTGGTGGTTCTCAAGGGCTTTGCGCAATTCACTTACGAGGACTGTGCGGGTGTTAATGATTTCCTGCATTTTCGGGTTAAAGAATCTCATCGTGTTGCGGCCTGCGTGCTTGGCCTGATACATGGCAATGTCGGCGCGTTTCAAAAGTTCTTGCGCAGATTCGCCATGATCGCTGAAAAGGATCGCGCCGATACTGGGGGTGCTGTGGTATGTGTGCGCGGCAAGCTGGTAAGGCTGGTTGAGCGTAGCGAGAATTTTCTCGCCGACGCCTTCCGTCTGTGTTGCGGCTTCAATGGGTTGCTTGCTCAGGTCTTCCAGCATCACCACAAACTCGTCACCCCCCAAACGTGCCACGGTGTCGCTTTCGCGTATACAGGACTTCAGGCGTTGTGCGGTCTGTTGCAGCAGTAAGTCCCCGAAGTCATGGCCGAGGGTGTCGTTGATGTCCTTGAAATTGTCCAGGTCAATGAACATCAGCGCACCCTCCCGTCCGCTGCGCATGCAGGAAGCCAATGCTTGATTGAGCCGATCTAGCAAAAGCCGCCGGTTAGGCAGGCCAGTGAGCGGGTCGTAGAACGCCAATTGCTTGATCTTGTCCGCCGCCTCGTTTCTGCTGGTGATATCGCTTAACGTGGCGACGTATTGGGTGACGGTGCCGTTTTGGTCTTTCACTGCGGTGATGTTGAGAAGCTCCGGGTAGATTTCGCCATTCTTGCGCCGGTTCTGGATTTCACCTTCCCATGCGTCAGTGTTATTGATGCTTTCCCACATGGCCGTGTAGAAGTTTGCATCCTGACGACCTGATTTTAGCAGGCGCGGGTTCTTGCCAACGACTTCTTCATGGGTGTAACCGGTGATCCTGGTGAAAGCGTGGTTCACCCGAAGAATCACGTTATTGGCATCGCTGACCAGCATGCCTTCCCCGGATTCAAAGGCGATGGCAGCGACGCGCAGTTCAGACCTCGATCGCTCGAGCTCAACGAGCTGTTTGCTCATCGGGCGCCAGACCATGAAATGTAGAGCGGGGGCCACGATCACGGTGAGCGCGATAGGATCAATCAACGTCCAGGCAGCTTGCGGAATATCTACTAGGTAAGGGTGTCCGATCCCGAGCAGCAGCATGATCAAAAGCTCGGCCGCCAGTATGACCGCACCCACCGCGATCACGACCCTCATAGGGGTATTCAATAACACCAACAACTTTTTCATATCGCGCGCTCCCATTTCAGTCGTTCAACGGCGGAGGGAAGCGGGCGTACAAACCTTGTTCTGATGACCAGCGACTTGGCTATCGTTGCTTGATAGTCTAGTCGGATGGCTAGTTGTTCCATCAGATTCGTCGAAGAACCTATTCTGAGCCTTGCTAGAAGGGTCGAGGGGGGCGCTAAGAGGCTGCGGAAATGGGGGGGGGGTAACCTATCAACATGAGTTGAACCTCGCTTAGTTTTTCACCCGGCCAAGTAACACGGGGGCTCTAAATACATCAACCCGCAATCTAACAGCAAAACGCATTCACCGATATAGACCGAAGTATCTAGACAATCTGGTCTAGGCGCATTTTCTAAGGCCGCACCTAACGACTGCAAATGGCACAAAGTGACCGACTAGCCAATGCAACACAAAGCGGGCATCCAGATGCTGGTGGAACTTACCATGCAATTGTCCGCTTGAGTTTAGAACCTGACCGCCCATTTTTCGGCCTTTGCAGTCCTTCCAAGCATTTAATGACGATGACTTCTTTACACATAATTCCGATCATCTTCACTACTTGAGTCGTTCGAGGGCTTTCGGCGTGGCAGAGGACGGCAGAAACAACCCCCAATGTTTTTGTTCGCCTGCAGGCGACCGATCACCAACTCCTTGAAAACAGCACCCCACGGTTTTGCCTTTCAGAAATGTGAGTTGCTTTCGCAGAGTTCAAGGGGTGTTGCCCATGTCCGCCGGCGACAATCAGGGCCAGCGCCGAGCGCAGCAAAATGACTTCAGGCATTTTGCGGAGGGAGGGAACCGCGGAGCGGCGCAGGACCGTCGCCGGTGGGCATGGGCAACACCCCGGGATATCCAAAAAGAGACCGACGAAGGCGCGGGCAACTCTGGCAACTGCGCGTCGCAGTGGCTAGAGTAGCGCGTACCGACGTCAACCCTGACGACGACAATGACAAGAAAAGGGGGAGATTCACCATGCGCGGACTTCACGGACTGGCCATCGGCCTGATGCTCGTTTCCGGCCAGACGCTGGCCGAGGGCAGCGTTCTGTTCATCGGCAACAGCTTTACCTTCGGCGCCGGCTCGGCCGTGCGGTTCTACCGCCCCGACACGGTGACTGATCTCAACAACCTGGGTATCGGTGGAGTGCCGGCCCTGTTCAAGTCCTTCACCCAGCAGGCAGGCCTGGATTACGACGTTTACCTGGAAACCGAGCCGGGCAGCGGCCTCGACTTCCACCTCGCAAACCGCCTGGGCCTGATCGCCCGACGCCCGTGGGACACTGTGGTGATGCACGGCCAGAGCACCCTCGACTTCGACAAGCCCGGCGACCCTGCCAAGCTGGTCGCCACCGCGCAGCAGATGGCGGAGATTCTCGTGGCTCGCAACCCGGACGTGGACATTCACCTGATGGCCACCTGGTCCCGCGCCGACGAAACCTATCAGGACGATGGCGCCTGGGCGGGTCAATCCATCGAGGCCATGGCCAATGATGTGCGCGCTGCTTATGACGCTGCTTCTGCCGCGCCGAATGTGCGTGGGGTGATTCCGGTGGGCGAAGCGTGGACGCGGGCGATGACGACGGGCGTGGCCGATGCCAACCCCTATGATGGCATCGACTTCGAAAAGGTGGACCTGTGGACCTACGATCAGTACCACGCCAGCACACATGGCTATTACCTGGAGGCGCTCGTGGTGTTCGGCCGCCTAACGGGCTTCGACCCGCGCTCGCTGGGCGGCAACGAATGTTCGGCCTTCGAACTGGGAATGACCATGCCGCAGACGCGCGCGTTGCAGGCGGTGGCGTTTGCCGAGCTGGCCAGTCAAGGGGCCATCACGCCCATGCCCTTCGAGCCGGGCGTGCGGGTGACAGGGGCACGATGTTCGACGCCCTCCAACAACAAGAACTAGAGAGCACACATGACCCAACACTCCCGCCTCGCCGTCCTCGGCGTTTGTTGTCTTGGCATTGCTGCAATCCCCGCCCGCGCCGCCGAGCCCCTGCCCACACTGCCGCGCCTCCCCGCCGAGCAGGTCGACATCACCCTCGATGGCTATCTCGATGAACCTGTCTGGCAGACGCTGCCCGTGATCGACGGCATGCGTGTCATCCAGCCCGACACCCTCGAGCCCGCACCCGTCGAGACCCACTCACGCATCTTCTACACCGAGCGCGGCCTGTATGTCGGCGTAATGAATTATCAGGACCCGGCGACGCTGGTGGCGCGCATGAGCTCGCGCGATGTCGGCATCCAGCGTGACGGCTATGTCATCTCCATCGACGCCTCGGGCGAGGGGCTGTACGGCTATTTCCTGCGCATGAATCTGGGGGGCACGTTTTCGGACGGCACCATCCTGCCTGAGCGTCAGATCAACCGGCAGTGGGACGGCCCCTGGGATGCCGTGACCCGCGAGACTGACGAAGGCTGGGTAGCCGAGATATGGATACCCTGGTCGATGATGAGCCTGCCGCAGTCTGGCAGCACCCGCCGCATCGGCCTGTATACCGAGCGCATGGTGGCCGCCCGGGGCGAAACCTACTCCTGGCCCGCGCTGCCCGGCACCAACAGCGAATACCTGTCGGCGTTCCAGAAATACGAACTCACGGGCGTGAATCCGGCCACGCAGTTCACGTTCTATCCCTACAGCTCGGCGACTTTCGACGACATGAAGAACCAGACCGACTACCGCGTCGGCGCCGACGTGTACTGGCGGCCCAGTTCCAACATGCAGCTCTCGGCCACGCTGAACCCCGACTTCGGCACGGTGGAGTCTGACGATGTGGTGGTGAACCTCGGCGCCTTCGAGACCTTCTTCGAAGAGAAGCGCACCTTCTTCCTGGAAGGGCAGGATGTCTTCAGCACCTCGCCCCGCGACGGCGGTGGCGGTTTCGGCCCCACCACACTGCTGAACACGCGGCGCATCGGGCGGCAGGCCAGCTTCGATGTGCCTGCGGGCGTCAGCGTGATCCCCACCGATCTCAGCCGCCCCACCGATCTGCTTGGCGCGGCGAAAGTGACCGGGCAGACCGGAAACTGGCGCTACGGTACTTTGCTCGCCTCAGAGGACGACTCTCTGGTACGTGGCACCCGCTTGGATGGCAGCCGCGTCACGCTGGAAGCCCAGGGCCGCGACTTCGCCATTGGGCGTCTTCTCTATGAAGACACTACCGGGGGTGGCCGCCGCGCCATGGGCTGGTTCGGCAGCAATCTGGCCTACGCGGACAGCGACGCCATGGTCAACGGAGTCGACCTGCACTATTTCTCGGCCGACAACCGCTGGATCTTCGACGGCCAGCTGGTGCACAGCGACGTGCGCGATGTCACCGGCAGTGGCGCCTACTTCGATCTGGACTACCGCCCCGCCCGTGGCGTGCAGCACTCGCTCACCGCCACGTACATGGACGACGAGCTGGAGCTGAATGACATCGGTTTCCTGACCCGCAACGACCTGGTGCAGGCAGACTACCGGTTCAATATCTCGCAGTCGGACCTGCCGGGCCTGCGCTCACGCTCGCGCACCGTGCAGGTCAACAATCAGTGGAACACCGACGGCCGCCCCGTGCGTCTGGGTTTCTTCTACACTGAGAACCTGACCTTCCTCGACAACGACATGCTCAACACCACCTTGCGCTACTTCCCGCCGCGTGTGGACGACACCCTGAGCCGTGGCAACGGCACGTTCAAGATTCCCGAGCGCTGGGCCGTGGATGCGTCGTGGCGCAGCGACCGTGCGCTGCCCGTGTCCTGGAGCGTGGGCATCAATGCCGGGCAGGAAGACTTGGCGAAGCAGAACCTGAGCTACAACGCGGGCCTCACCTGGAACCCCAACGACCGCCTGTCCATGGAAGTCAGCGCGCGCTATGTAGACCGCGAGGCCTGGCTGATTCACCAGGGCAATGGCCGCATGACGGCCTTCGAAGCCAACGAGTGGGCGCCGCGCGCCGAGCTGGACTACTTCATCAATGCCAAGCAACAGCTGCGATTCTCGATGCAGTGGACGGGCATCAAGGCGTTCGAAGATCGCTTCTACCAGGTGAATGCGCGGCGCGTGGATTCGCTGGGGGAGACGGGAGATGTCACGGCAGGCTCGGACGATTTCGCCATCAGCCGCATGAGTTTTCAGGCGCGCTATCGCTGGGAGATTGCGCCGCTGTCGGATCTGTTCTTCGTGTACACGCGGGGCGGGAATCTGGCACGCACGTTCGAGGATGATTATGCGGGGATGTTTGAGCATGCCTGGTCAGATCAAGTAGTGGACAACTGGGTGGTGAAGCTGCGCTACCGCCTGTAGGCCCTGTGGGAGCGGGCCTTGCCCGCGATTAGCTTTTCCAGCGTCAGAATCGCGGGCAGGCCCGCTCCCACATGGCGAATCCTGTGCTACTCTCGGCGCTTTGTGACAGCCTTTCGGGAAAATAACAATGAACGAATTTGTGAGCGCCATTAATGCCATCGTCTGGAGTCCAGCTCTGGTCTTCCTGTGTCTGGGAGCCGGGTTGTATTTCTCCGTACGAACCCGCTTCCTGCAGTTGCGCCACTTCCGGGAAATGATTCGTCTGATCTTTGATGGCAGGGCCTCATCCGCTGGCATTTCGTCTTTTCAGGCGTTGACCATGACACTCGCAGGCCGCGTTGGCACGGGCAATATCGCGGGCGTGGCGACGGCCATCACCTTTGGCGGGCCGGGTGCCTTGTTCTGGATGTGGGTGGTCGCCTTCCTGGGGGCCAGCTCGGCCTTCGTGGAATCGACACTGGGGCAGGTCTACAAGGAGAAGATCAACGGGCAATATCGCGGCGGCCCGGCCTTCTACATCGAGAAAGGTCTCGGCATCAAATGGTTCGCCCTGCTGTTTGCCTTCACCACCATTCTGGCCTGCGGATTTCTTCTCCCGGGTGTGCAGGCCAATGCCATTGCCTCCAGCATCAATACCGCCTTCGACATTGATACCCGCTTTACTGCCACAGTGCTGGCGATCCTGCTGGGTTTCATCATTTTCGGCGGGCTGCGCCGGATAGCCAGTTTTGCCGCTTCTGTGGTGCCCTTCATGGCGATCGCCTACATCGGTGTTGCGCTTGTCATCGTCCTGATCAACATCGACAAAGTGCCGGCGATGTTCGTGCTGATTATTAGCAGTGCCTTTGGTTTCAACTCTGCCTTTGGTGCCATTCTGGGGCTGGCGATCATGTGGGGTGTGCGCCGTGGTGTGTATTCCAACGAGGCCGGGCAGGGCACCGCCCCTCACGCATCTTCTGCGGCATCCGTCAGTCACCCGGCCAAGCAGGGACTGGTGCAGGCCTTCTCGGTATATGTGGACACGCTGTTTATCTGCACCGCCACGGGCTTCATGCTGCTGATCACGGGGCTCTATAACGTCGAGGGTCCGACGGGGGAAGTGATGTACACGGGTGTTGCGGGAGTCGGCGCGGGAGCCGGTTATGTGCAGACGGCGATGGAAAACCTGATGCCCGGGTTCGGAAATATTTTCGTCGCGCTGGCGCTGTTCTTCTTCGCTTTCACCACGATCGTTGCCTATTACTATATTGCCGAGACCAATATCAGTTACATCAACCGCTTCATCGACAGACCCTGGATGACTCAGGTGCTGCGCGTCGGCATCATCGCTGCCGTGGTCTATGGCACGGTGAAGACCGCAGAGCTGGCCTGGGGCCTCGGTGACATCGGGGTAGGGTTGATGGCCTGGCTCAACATCGCCGCCATTCTCATGATGCAGAAGCCCGCGTTCATCTGCCTGAAAGACTATGAGGAGCAGAAGGCGCGGGGTATCGATCCACAGTTCAACCCGGAGGCGCTGAATATCAAGGGAGCAGACTATTGGGTGGAGCGGCGTGCCGAAGAGCAGCGCAAGAAGAAGGTGGATTGAAGTCAATTCTCCTGAGAGTTTGAAATGGGGCTACCTTGCAGAGTTGAGGATAGACGTTGATGGCTCAGCCTCCAGCACGATGTGCAGAGGATTCGGTGCCAGCTCATTCATCGACCCATTGGAGGCATCCACGCCAGCCCCGATGACAGTCGAATGTCGACCCCGGTGGGATCTGAGGTGATGGTCAGCGCCTGCGTCGTCCCTCGGGTAATCGTGGCGCAGCTGCACAGAGCAAGGCTGAGAGTCATTGCGGCAATTACTGTCTTCATGCGAACCTCAGGCATTCCACCAAATTGGAGACTTTGGAAGCGGTGTTCGCGAGTTATGCCACTCTTCGTGTATGGCTGATCTCGTGTGATTCCACGGGGCGCACATAATCATGATCAAGCGTGACTGCCGCTATCGTGACTCCGTCGAGCGCTACGAACTCAATTTCATAAGCCCTATCATCACCGTGAACGTGAATGACAACTCCTACGTCACCCACCGCCAATTTTGCTTCTGGTACGTCCTTCGTCAGAACAATGCGATCGTGCTCGCTTATAGAAATCATTTTTTCATCTTCATTCAAATTAGTAAAACCTAGTGAACTGAAGAACTTCGCCTTGCTCCAGCCATCGGGATGCGAAGGCGACAGCAGATACTCTGTTATCTTCGATTTATCTACCCGAGCCTTGTCTGCATTTGATAACAATTCTGCCATCTTATTCACCTCCGTGTGAACAAAGCCTGCAAGTCATTACTCTCTCGTAATTTTTGGGTTGATGTGCGAGTTTGAGTATAGGCGTTGATTCTAAACCCATCGAAATCGATGGGTTTAGAATGCACTGCGGGCGGGGGGGGGGGGCTGATTACTGGTCGAGATTGCGTATCCGGGAGCGTGTATAGGTGAGCTCAAGAAAGCGATTGCGATATGAAAACTCCGATGGATACGGTGATGTCGATGTTGCCTTGCGTGGTTCTAATGTCATCGAATTCGATGACATTAGAAATGGGGAAACACCCCCACGGGCGTGGGGAAGACACCGCATTTATCGAGCCATCTGGCGTTGACGGAGAAACACCCCCACGGGCGTGGGGAAGACGGTGTAACACATGCTCAGAAACGCTAAAGGTGAGAAACACCCCCACGGGCGTGGGGAAGACGCAATCTCTACGTGCGCGGCAAACACCTAATCAGAAACACCCCCACGGGCGTGGGGAAGACGCGTGTAGCAGCTCGTGTATCACAGTCCGCTTGGAAACACCCCCACGGGCGTGGGGAAGACACTGCACTCTTCCGCCGCGATTCGTCATGGGAAGAAACACCCCCACGGGCGTGGGGAAGACCCGTACCTCTGGCCATGCTCTACCTCTGGTAGAGAAACACCCCCACGGGCGTGGGGAAGACCTGTCTTGAGGGTATTACGGCGCGACCCTGATAGAAACACCCCCACGGGCGTGGGGAAGACGGCGGGTCGTTCCTTGAGGCGGCTGAAGAGGCAGAAACACCCCCACGGGCGTGGGGAAGACGCGCCGGTCAGCGTAGACCATGCCCCGGCGTAGGAAACACCCCCACGGGCGTGGGGAAGACGTCTCCGTTCGCGCGAAGATCAGAGCCATGGCAGAAACACCCCCACGGGCGTGGGGAAGACAGCCTCAGCGCAGCACAACGGCATACTGTGGCTGAAACACCCCCACGGGCGTGGGGAAGACGCGCTGAAAGATTTGGCAATATTGTCGAAAGCAGAAACACCCCCACGGGCGTGGGGAAGACTTCTGGCTATGCCGGTTGGCGATCATTCGGTGGGAAACACCCCCACGGGCGTGGGGAAGACGATGGATTAAAGCTCATAGCGTGTTTCCTCCAGGAAACACCCCCACGGGCGTGGGGAAGACCCCATTGCGGACGTGACTATGCCTTTTGCGTCGGAAACACCCCCACGGGCGTGGGGAAGACGCCTTGAGCATCACGGCCGCACTCGCACACCAGGAAACACCCCCACGGGCGTGGGGAAGACAACACGGAAACTCGGAATTGCTGCCCGGTTGAAGAAACACCCCCACGGGCGTGGGGAAGACCATGTCATCACCTCCTAGAACGTTGTTGTCCTGGAAACACCCCCACGGGCGTGGGGAAGACCTGCGTCTAAGCCGATCAAGTGAGCGCGATATAGAAACACCCCCACGGGCGTGGGGAAGACGTAAGCCGTGGGAAGCGCCATTATCAGCTCACGGAAACACCCCCACGGGCGTGGGGAAGACGAAAAAGGTCGCCGATGATCTTGAGCGCAAGGAGAAACACCCCCACGGGC
>JAURWS010000029.1 GCA_030654835.1 Gammaproteobacteria bacterium
CACATCAACGCCGCCCAACATCGCTTCCTGACACTGCTCGCTGCGCTCATCGAACGCGACGCATGGGAGGGTCACGGCATCAAATCGCCAGCGCACTGGCTCAACTATCACTGCGGCATTGATCTCGGCGCTGCGCGTGAAAAAGTGCGCGTTGCGAAGAGCCTGCAACAACTTCCATGCATCGATGACGCCTTCCGCTGCGGCACGATCAGCTACTCCAAAGTGCGCGCTATGACCCGTTCCGCGACGCCGGAGAATGAACAGATGCTGTTGCAGGTGGCGCTGCATGGCACCGCGCAACATGTCGAGCAACTGGTGCGAAAATATCGGCGCGCCGAAAGCCTGACGGATGACCGCCGCGCTGAAAGCCAGTACGAAGCGCGCGAACTCACCTGCTACTTTGACGACGACGGCATGCTGGTGCTGCGCGGCCGGATGACACCGGAAGACGGCGCCGTCTTCATGAAAGCCGTGGAAGCGATGGTTGCTGCACAGTATCCAGCTGTCGTTACGGATGAAGATGCTGCAAGTCTCTCCGAAAAAACGTTTCCGCAGAAACGTGTCGATGCGTTGCTGGCGTTGGCCGAGCAAGCGATGAGCACGATGGAAGAAGGATTGCAGCCCGTGCATTCCGCCGACAAATACCAAGTGGTAATCCACATCGAACATGGCAATGAACAGCACTGCTCAATCGAGAGTGGTACTCACCATTTGCCGCTGTCACCAGCGACTGCAAGGCGCTTGTGCTGCGACGCTTCATTGGTCCCAGTGATGGAGGATTCCAGCGGCAATGTGCTGAATGTCGGCCGCAAGACCCGCGCGATTCCTCCCTCAATTCGACGCGCGCTGCAGATTCGAGATCGTGGTTGCCGCTTTCCGGGCTGCTGCGAGGCTCGCTACGTGGACGCGCATCATGTTCAGCACTGGTGCGATGGCGGCGAGACGAGGCTCGACAATCTGGTGCTGTTGTGTCGACATCACCATCGGCTGCTGCATCAGGAGGGTTACGAGATTGTGAAACATGGTGAGCAGCAGTTTGAGTTTTTGACCCCGGTCGGGCGCGCCCTGCCCGCAGTCCTTGATCCGCAATTTGCAGCGTCGGAGGATATTGCGAGTGAAGCACTGGCTATCGAGCGAGAGCATGACGGGATCGGTTTGGAGATTGATTCCCGTACGGCGGTGACGCGCTGGGAAGGGGAGAGGCTGGATTATGATCTGGCGGTGGGGGCGATGTTGCGTGGGCGGATGTTAGGGTTCAGTGCGGGACGGTGGTACCCAGGAGTTCCGTCCCCTTGAGCTTCTTACATACGCTTTTCCCGGTAATGCCGTCTGCTGACTGGAAGTCCTATCTCAACGACGTGGCGGATACCGATATTTGTGGTCGTGAATAGAATTGCATTTCAACAAGGACGATGGAGGATAGTTCATGACCTATAGCAGACCGTGGTTGAGCTTTACAGATCAGTTAGCGCTATTGAAAACTCGCGGACTGCACGTGACAGATGAACCTGCAGCACTACGGCATCTCGAACGCATTGGCTACTATCGCCTCAGCGCGTATTCCTATCCGTTTCGTATATTCGATCTTCAGCAAGATACGACCACAGGCCGCATCGCCGCCGTTCGAAAGGATAATTTTGTACCAAATACAGAATTTGTAGATGCAGTGAATCTGTACCTGTTTGATAAGAAATTGCGGTTGTTGGTATTGGATGCGCTGGAACGTATCGAGGTGGCCGTTCGGGTTGATATTGCTTACTTGCTCGGCCAGCGCGATACCTTTGCGCACCATCACATCAACCAGTTTCATCCCACATTCGCAAATAAAACCGGCAAAAATGGACATACACGTTTTGATGAGTGGTTAACCAAATATACTGAACTGGTAAACCGTTCGAAGGAAGATTTTGTCGAGCACTACCGCAACAAGCACGGTAACGATTTGCCAATATGGGTTGCCATTGAAGTGTGGGATTTCGGTGTAATGTCTCAGCTTTTCGCCATGATGAGAATTAAAGACCAAGACCAAATTGCACAGAAATATGGACTTAATGACGGGCAGGTTTTTCAATCATGGCTGCGATCTATGAATTATTTGCGCAATCTGGTGGCGCACCATAGTCGTTTGTGGAATCGCAACATAATCGACCAGCCAAAACTTCCAGCGCGTGGCGCTTTAGCTTGGTGTGATTCGTTTATCGGTAAACCAGACATGCTGGCCAAGCCTTTTCTTTTAGTGGCGATCTGTCGGCATATGGTTCACACGATAAATCCCGCAACTCAGTGGCAGGAACGATTAAGAATGCATTTGCGCGATTTTCCGCAACAGCATTCAGATTTAAAAAGATCTGTGCAGGATATGGGAGCGCCGATAGACTGGGAGACTTGGTGGTGACGGCGCCTGAAACAAAAACCCCCGCGTGCGTCTTTCGACGTAGAGGCAGGGGCCGTGTTGGTGAGGACTATATCCCCCTGCTCTGGGACGCGTCAAACGCCTTTTTGTAAAGTGCTTACGCTCAAGGAAGAACCAAGCCATGATGTGTGCGAATAAATCATTTGATATCAGCACATTAAGCTCTTATAAAGTTGCTTTCCTAAGGGCGCGACATTAAAAAGGATTTGAGCATGGATAGTCAAAAGCCCCCCAGCGCATGAACGAGCTGATTCTCTACACCACCGAAGATGGCCAAAGCCGGGTTCAGCTGCGAGCCGATAATGGCACGGCCTGGCTCACTCAGCTGGAAATGGCAGAGTTATTCCTTACCACTAAACAGAACATTGCCAAACACCTCAAAGCCATCTTCTCCGAGGGAGAGTTGAGCCAGGATTCAGTTGTCAACCATTGGTTGACAACTGCGGCGGATGGCAAGAACTACCAGGTAGCGCACTACAACCTCGACGCCATCCTGGCCGTGGGTTACCGGGTGCGTACGCCTTGAGGTGTGCGGTTCCGCCGGTGGGCAACCACCGTGCTCAGCGAGTACCTGCGTGAGACTGTCACTCACTTGCCCGGTGACTTGCCCGGTGACTTGCTCGGTGACTTGCTCGGTGACTTGCTTGGATAGTAACCGGGCAAGTCGATTTATTGTTAATCGCCTGCGGAGGGGCAGGACCGTGAGCAACATCAAACTGTTTCACAGCCAGGAAACGGGCAATCCCGCAGAACAATGGCGTTAGGCAGCATACTTCCAATTTATGTGTCGGTATCAACAACGAAGAATACGAGGAGAATTTCCATGCCTGATATCGGTCGCATACTGATGACTGTTGCAACCGCAATCTACGGACTGGTGCCGCCCATCGTGGATCTAGGGGCCACGCATGCCCTGCACCCGGATTGGACGCCGCATGCCAGGATGCACATGGTCTGGTTGCTCGTCACATTGTCGAGCATGGCTGTGCTTGCACTGTACTTCATATGGCGGCATCCCGACCGCCAGTTCGGAGTCCGCATGGGCGGCTTACTTGGCCTTTGCGCCTTTGGCGGCTTCTTCGTGAGTGCGGCCACTGCACCGCTTTACGGAGGCTCTTTACACGACGAAGGCGGGGTTCCCGCAATCGCAGGAATGATCGACGCGAATCTGCTTGGCTTCGGGCTGGCTGTAGCGCTACTGCTGATTGGCTGGCGAGCGGCGCGTAATGCGGGGTAGAACCCTCCAGAAAACTCCCAAGAAAGAAATCGACAAAGCCCGCAAACGAATGAAGGAATTGCATAATGGCTAGACCAACACTGACGTCCTTTAAGGAAGACGCCCTGAAGCGTGAAGGCGTTCGGAAAGGCTATGATGAGCTATCTGCAGCCTATGAAGTCCGCAGAAAGCTTATTGCTCTTAGACAAGAAGCTGGGAGTCCGAACATAACCAACAGATCAATGTGCCCGCGCACTCCGCCTCACGACCCTGTCATGCAAGTCACTAACACTAGCGACAAGTTGGCTACACATTGTAGCCAACTGAAAGAGCGGCATTAGTGGCCAGAGTTGCACAAGTAATACCCTGGTGATACCCTGTGATCTATGAAAATTGCGATCTCTCTTCCAGACCCAATCTTTGAAGCTGCTGAGCATCTGGCTCAGGAGCTGCGTATACCACGCAGCCAACTTTATGCAGAGGCACTGTCTAGCTATCTCAGCACTCACGGCGGCCCTGCCATTACGGCAAAGCTCAATGAGGTTCATCAATCAGCTGCTGTGCCTGTTGAGCCTGCGCTGGCGGATGCTCAAATGCGAATACTGAATCATGAAGCGTGGTGAGATATGGTGGGCATCTTTGCCAGAACCTACGGGCTCAGGGCCGGGATTGCGTCGGCCTGTTCTTGTTATTCAGGCTAATCCATTCAACGATAGTCGCATCGCAACGGTTATTGTCGCTGTGGTGACTTCGAATCTCGCGTTGGCAGATGCTCCAGGCAACGTTCGCCTCAACAAATCTGAATCTGGTCTTCCAAAGCCTTCTGTTGTTAATGTATCTCAAGTGCTCACTATTGATCGTTCTGTCTTGGTGGAGCGAGTCAAAGTGCTGCCGAGTCCCGTTTTGCAGAGAATCAACGAAGGGCTTAGGCTAGTCATGGGTGTGTAAGCCGCCAGCCTGCAAGTCACTTACAAAAGCGCATCAATTCGCTCAAGAAAATCACGAGGAATACAAATGTTTCAACAACTAACCCCCCTGCCCGCTGATCCGATCCTGGGCCTCATGGCCGCGTTTCGCGCCGACAATAATCCTCGCAAGATTGACCTCGGCGTCGGCGTCTACAAAGACGAACTCGGCAACACCCCAGTCATGCGCGCCGTCAAGGAAGCCGAGCGCCGCCTGCTAGCCAGCCAGATGACCAAGACCTATGTCGGCCCCGCCGGAGCAGTCGTGTACAACGAGCTGGTCGCGCAGCTGATCCTCGGCAAAGAGCTGGCCGCTGCGACGCAGACGCGCCGCTGCACGTTCCAGACTCCCGGCGGTTGCGGTGGTCTGCGGCTGGCCGCTGAGTTCATCGACAAGAGCAAGCCCGGCGCGTGCATCTTCGTCAGCGATCCGACCTGGGCGAACCATATTCCCCTGCTCGGCGAGGCTGGCCTCAAGATCGAGACTTACCCCTACTACGATTACGCCACGCACAGCATCCGCTTCGACGCCATGATGCAGACGCTGCAACAGGCCAAAGTGGGCGATCTGGTGCTGCTGCACGGTTGCTGCCATAACCCTTGCGGGGCCGACCTGAATCAGGACCAGTGGCGCGCGATTCGCGATCTGGCGCTGAAGAATGGTTTCACGCCCTTCATCGACCTCGCCTATCAGGGCTTGGGCGACGGCGTGGATGAAGACTGCTTCGGTGTGCGTCTGCTGGGTGCCGCGTTGCCGGAACTGATTGTGGTCAGCTCCTGCTCGAAGAATTTCGGTGTCTATCGTGAGCGTGTCGGCGCGCTGACTGTGATCTGCCAGACACCCGAATCCATGAAGGCCGCCGCCAGCCTGATCGCCTCGACCGCGCGCGGCATCTACTCCATGCCGCCCGACCACGGCGCCACCATCGTCGAAATGATTCTGGCGGATGCAGTGCTGCGTGCCGATTGGGAAGTGGAACTGACGGACATGCGCGAGCGCATCAATGGCCTGCGCACACTGTTGGTTAACCGCCTGAAGGCTGCCGGGGTGAAGCAGGATTTCAGTTTCATTCAGAACGAGAAGGGCATGTTCTCCTTCCTCGGCATCTCGGTGCCGCAGGTGCAGCGCCTGACGAAGGAATACAGCATTTATCTGGTGGATTCGAGCCGAATCAATGTGGCCGGCATTAACGACGCTAACATTGATTATTTGGTGGATAGTCTGAAGACTGTGTTGGGGTGATGTGATGTGGGAGCTGGCCTTGCCAGCGATTGAAGTTAGTGCTGGATTCAATCGCTGGCAGGCCAGCTCCCACAGGGCATCTTCTAAATCAGAAAGTCGTGCGGACCTCGAGGGCCACAAAGTTCAAGAGAGCGCTGAATTGACTGCCCTGTCACAGAGTGTCACCATCCCGCCACGATTCAGCCAACACGCCCGTTTTATACAAGAGATAATCCATGAAATTCGACGTCCTGTTCAAACCCTTCGATCATCCCAAACTGCAACTGCCCAACAGAGTCGTCATGGCACCCATGACCCGAGGCTTCTCCCCCGATGGCATTCCCGGCACTGATGTGGCCGAGTACTACCGCAAGCGCGTTGCGGGCGGAACCGGCCTGATCATTTCCGAGGGCACGCTGATCAATGATCCCGCCGCCACCGACAACACCCGTTTCCCGTCGTTCTTCGGCGAGAAGGCGCTGGCTGGATGGAAGAATGTGATCGACACGGTGCATGCCGCTGGCGGAAAGATGATGCCGCAGATCTGGCACGTCGGCTCGACGCGCCGTCCTGGAAACGGCCCGCATCCGGAGGCGCCAAACGCATCCCCGTCGGGGCTGGTGGGTCCGGACAAAAAGCTCTTCGAGCCACTGACACTGGAGGAGGTAGAGGCATTGGTACGCGCCTATGGACAGGCCGCGCTGGAATCCAAACGCCTCGGCTTCGACGGCGTGGAGATCCACGGCGCACACGGCTATCTGATCGACCAGTTCTTCTGGAAGGAAACCAATATCAGGACCGATCGCTACGGCGGCGGGCTGGTGGCGCGCACACAATTCGCAGTCGAGATTATCAAGGAGATAAGGCGCCTTTGCGGTGAGGAATTCCCCATCGTGCTGCGCTGGTCACAGTGGAAGCAACAGGAATACACAGCACGACTGGCGACGACCCCCGAAGAGCTCGCACAATTCCTGGAACCACTGAGTGCCGCAGGCGTGGATATTTTCCATTGCAGTCAGCGCCGCTTCTGGGAACCGGAATTCGAAGGGTCGACGTTGAATCTGGCCGGGTGGACCAAGCAGATCACCGGCAAGCCCACCATCAGCGTCGGCAGTGTCGGACTGGATCAGGAGTTCCTCTCGTCCTTCCGCGGCCAGGGCGCCGGTGTGGTGAACATCGACAACCTGATCGAGAGAATGGAAGCCGATGAGTTCGATCTGATTGCGATTGGCCGTGCACTGCTGGCGAATCCCGACTGGGTGCAGCGAGTGCAGGCTGGGCACTTTGATCAGCTCAGGGCGTTTGACAAGTCGGTGCTTGAAAATTTGATTTAGTGCAGTAGTTGCGTGGGGAGATGTGGGAGCGGGCCTTGCCCGCGATTACGCAGTAGTCGCGGGCGGGAATCGCGGGCAGGCCCGCTCCCACAGGGGGCGTCAGGCTCTCTTTGGGAGATGCGGTTTTAGGCGACTGGCCATGCCACGCAGCGCTTGCTCCGTGGTTTCCCAGTTGATGCAGGCATCCGTCACCGAGACGCCATAGCGAATCTCTTCGAGATCGGCCGGAATCGGCTGATTGCCTTCGCACAGATTACTCTCCAGCATCATGCCGATGATCGACTTGTTGCCCGCCTCGATCTGCTGGGTGATGCTTTCCAGAACGTCCAGTTGCTTTTGATGATTCTTCTGCGAATTGCCGTGGCTGCAGTCGATCATGATGTTCTCGGGCAGCGACGCCTTGCGCAGATCTTCTTCGCAGCGCGCCACGAATTCCGCCGCATAGTTGGGTTCCTTGCCACCACGCAAGATCACGTGGCAATGCGGATTTCCCGAGGTACGGAACGCGGCCACCTTGCCTTCGTCGGTGACGCTGATGAAGGAATTTTCGGCCGACGCCGAACGTATCGCGTTGACGGCGACAGTCAGGCTGCCATCGACACTATTCTTGAAACCAACCGCAGAGGAGATACCGCTCGCCAGCTTGCGATGCGTCGGTGACTCGGTGGTCCGCGCGCCAATCGCCGTCCATGCCACCAGATCCTGCAGATACTGCGGCGAAATCAGATCCAGCGCTTCCACCGCGATCGGCAGACCGAGGTTATTGATGTCGAGCATCAATTGCCGACCGATGCGCAGGCCGTGTTCGATGCGGTGGCTGCCGTCCAGATGCGGATCATAGATCAGCCCTTCCCAACCCACGGTGGTGCGCGGCTTTTCAAAATAGACCCGCATCAGGATCAGCAAGGTATCGCTCAGCTCGTCGGCCAGCGGCTTGAGGAGCCGCGCGTAAACCATCGCCTCTTCCACGTTGTGGATGGAACATGGTCCCACCACCACCAGCAGACGATGATCCTTGTGATCGAGCACGCCCTTCACGCTCATGTGTCCGTTCAGCACTGTCTCCAGCGCCGTTCCTGTCACCGGCATCGCGTCCTTCAATTCACGCGGGCTGGGCAGCTCTTCCTGCAGCACGATGTGCAGGTTGTCGTTCTCTCGTTTGTCCATCAGTCTCGTCTCTCTACTCCGAAGTAAGTCGTATTTTCCTTATTACCATGTTCACTATTCCTGTCCCTGAAAATGCCGCAGGCGCGCGCCACACACGAACAGCGTCAGCAGATAGAGTGCCAGCCCACCCACACACAATAGCGTCATCTGACCGATGCGCTCCCAGCTCCCCCACTCCAGCCAGCGCCGCCAATCGCCCGCCACCAGCCACAGGAAGAGGCCCATGACCGTATTGGCCGCCAGCATCCGCAGCAGAAACACCCACCAACCCGACTGGAAACGGAAAATATTCTGCTTGTGCAAGCCATGCAGCAACAGCCCGGCATTGAGGAATGCCGCGAGCGACGTCGCCAGTGCCAGACCGGTGTGAGCAAAATCCAGCACAAACACCAGCAGAATGTTCATCACCATATTCGCCACCATGGCGATGATGCCAATGCGCACCGGCGTGCGCGTGTCCTGGCGCGAGTAAAAACCCGGCGCAAACACTTTGATCGCCATGAAGGCCAGCAGACCAAATGTATAGGCCTGCAGACTGCTGGTCACCTTGACCACGTCATCGACCGAAAAATTCTGCCCTTGAAACAGCGTGATGATCAGCGGTTGCGACAGCAGAATCAGCGCCAGACTGGCTGGAACGGCGATGATCAACACCATCCTGAACGCCCAGTCCAGCGTCGCCGCAAAAGCGTCAGGAGACTTGTCGGCGTGTTTGCGCGACAGGCTGGGCAGCACGACAGTGGCAATGGCGATGCCGAAAATGCCCAGTGGCAATTCCACCAGACGATCCGAGAAGTACAGCCAGGACACGCTTCCAGACACCAGCAGTGAGGCGATGAAGGTGTCGAGTAACAGATTGATCTGACTCACCGACACGCCGAACAGTGCAGGAATCATCAGCTTCATGATGCGCTGCACGCCTTCGTGAGGCGGCTTGAACTGCGGAATCGGCAACAGGCGCATACGGGCGAGGAATGGGAGCTGGAACACCAGCTGCACAACGCCGGCTATAAAGACCCCCCAGGCCAGCGCGATCTCCGGCTGCACCATCAAGGGACTGAGGTACAACGCCGCTGCGATCAACGAAATATTGAGCAGCGCCGGGGTCAGCGCGGCCACCGCAAACTTGTCGTAGGTGTTCAGAATCGAACTCGCGAAAGCCGTCAGCGAGATCAGGAACAGATAGGGAAACGTGATGCGCAGCATGTCCACGAACAGCGTGAACTTGTAAGGGTCATCGCGAAAACCCCACGCGATCGGCACGGAGATCAGCGGTGCAGCAAGCACAACGAACAGCGTTAGCGCCAACACCACAGCGCCAAGGCGACCGGCGACGCTGTTGATCAGCGTCTGCACCTCGGCCAGCGAGCGCTGGCTGCGATACTCCGACAGCACTGGAATAAAGGCCTGGTTGAAAGCGCCTTCGGCAAACAGACGTCTCAGGAAATTGGGAATCTTGAAGGCGAGAAAGAAGGCGTCGGTGCCGTCACCGGGGCCGAACATGCGGGCCAGCACCACGTCGCGGGCGAGACCCAGCACGCGGGAGACCAGCGTCATGCCACCGGTGACGGCGCTGGAGCGCAGGAGGCCGCCACGAGGGCGGGCAGGTTTGTCTTCAGGTGTTTCGTTCATAGTGAATAGACTGTGGGAGCGAGCCTGCTCGCGATTGAGTTGTGTGCGAATTCAATCGCGAGCGGGCTCGCTCCCACAGGTTATTTGTTGGTGGCCCGCAGCATCCACGCAGTTTTCTCGTGAATACGCATACGGTCGGAGGACAGCGAAGCCGTAGACTCATCACCCGCCTCCTGTGCCAGCTTCAAAACCTTGCGGCAAGCCTTGATGACTTTCTCATGGCCGTCGGTGAGGATATCCACCATGTCACGCCCATCCGGCGTGCCCTCCACTTCCTTGATGGAGCTGAGCTTCGTGAACTCCTTGTAAGTACCAGGCGCGGGAACATCCAGAGCGCGGATGCGCTCGGCGATGTCGTCCACCGCCACCGACATCTCGGTGTATTGCTCCATGAACATCAGGTGCAGTTCGCGAAAATGCGGGCCTGTCACGTTCCAGTGGAAATTATGAGTCTGCAGATAGAGCGTGTAGGTGTCCGCCAGCAGATGCTTTAGCCCCTCTGCGATCTTGAGACGGTCCGATTCCTTGATGCCAATGTCGATCTTGCTCATGGTTATTGCTCCTTAAATTACTCAGCGGCCAGTCCAACATAAACCGTCTGCACGTCATCGTCACCATCGATCGCGTCGAGGAATGCCTCAACCTCTTCGCGCTCGGTTGCACCGAGACTGACAGGATTCTTCGGGCGATAACCGAGTTTGGCCGACTCCACGGTAAAGCCATAGTTAGGCAAAGCCTTGCAGACGGCATCCAGATCGGTCGGGTCGGTGAGGAACAGGGTTGCGCCCTCGTCACTTGGCTCCAGATCCTGTGCCCCCGCCTCGATGGCTGCCAGCTCGGGGTCGGCATCTGGAGTCTTCGGGCTGGCCTCGATCATCCCCAGATAATCGAAATCCCAGGACACGGAGCCAGAGTTGCCCAACTGCCCCTTGCGAAACAGCACGCGCATGCTGGAATAAGTACGGTTAGTGTTGTCCGTCAGGCACTCGACGATCACAGGCACCTGGTGAGGTGCGAAGCCTTCGTAGATCGCCTTCTCGTAATGCACCGCCTCGTCCAGCAGGCCGGCGCCCTTCTTGATGGCACGCTCCAGCGTTTCGCGGGTCATGGAGGCCTTCTTGGCCTGCTCCACCGCCAGTCGCAGACGAGGATTTATGTCGGGGTCGGCGCCGTTGCGTGCGGCCACCATGATTTCCTTGGTCAGCTTGGTGAAAATGCGGCCCTTGGCATTCGCCGCAAGCTCTTTGTGTTTGACTTTCCACTGTGCGCCCATGGGTACTCTCGACTCGATTCCGTATAGTGTTGATACATGCTTCGTTAAGCAGCGGACGCTGATAATACGGGGAAAATCAGACGACCACAAACTGCCCCACCGGATATGCCGCCTGTAATGCTAGGCATGCACAATGGTCCCAACATGCTCCCCGAGCAAGGCCCGGCGAATCAGGTCGGGCTGGCGACCGTTGATCAATTGGAACTCCTTGACCAGCCGAGCGGTGCTCAGCACATCCAGCAGCGCCTCGTCGAAGGGCAGTGTCTCCAAGTTACGCTCGCGAAGTTCCGCGACGCTGATCTTGTCGAAGAACTGCGCGGCAGGATTTTTCTTCGGGTCTTCGGCGTAAAGACCGTCGACATCCTTCACCAATGTCACAGAGCGGCATCCAAAACACTCGGCCAGAATCAGGCACCCGGCATCGGTACGATGAGGTGGGATCTTGCCGATGGCAGGCGGGTGTTCCCACAAAGAGTAAGGCGGCACGCCGTTGAAAATCACCCCTGGCACTGCGCGCATGAACAGCGGCAGCAGATGTCCGAATATCTCCGGCGGAATCGCAGTCACTCCATGCGGGGCCAGCAATGTGCCGAGAATATGGGCATTGCCCAACGCATCGGCCACCGATATCTGCGCCAGTACTCCAGTCGGCAGCCCGAGATCCAGACCAATCGAGAACACATGACGGCTGCGCGCTCCAGCACCGACGCCGAGGATCAGTTTCTCGGTCTGCAGTATTTCGCCAAGAACATCGACGACAGGCATCACCACATGGCGACCGGCCTCAAGAATGGAACTACCCCCAATCTTCACCACATGCACTGTCGGCAGCATGCGCATCACGGGGGTCTCTGTACTGGCCATCACGTCTTTGTCCAGCAGGCTCTCTCTGGAGAGCAATGACTGCATGTGGTGGCGGTGGTCGGTGCTGTATTTTTCGCTCATGTTGGTATCCGGGCTGATGCTGTAGGCAGGCGGCGTTGTCAGTCGGCCGAAATGATGGTGCCGACGTGCTCACCGTTCAGGGCGCGGGTCAGGTTGCCCTTCACGAGGCCGTTGATGATCTGAATGGAACGGCGATTGCGGGCGTTCTCCATCATGTCCAGCACGCTGTGCTCGACCACTATGTCCTGAAGGTCCAGCGCTTTCAGTTCCGCGACCGTAATCTGCGGAATGAATTTCGCGTGGCGATCTTTCTTGGGATCGGCCGTATAGAGTCCGTCTTCGTCCTTCACATAGATCATCGAGCGCGTGCCAAAGGTCTCGCTGACCAGATAGGCGCCCGTGTCCGTGCGGTGCGGAGGAATGCGCCCCACCGCCGGATTGCGCTGCCAGAAGGTATAGGGTGGCATGCCGAAGAAAATCGCGGCGCGCCGTTCGGCGAGATACAGCGGCAATTGCGGAAACTGCGCGGGTTCAATAAACGGGATGCCCGCATCGGCAAGCAGATAGTGCAACATGCGCGCATTCTGCATGCTGACGAAGGTGCCCAGTACGCTCAACACGCCGGTGGGCATCCCCAGTTCGATGCCGACGCTGTAGGCGTGACGAGCGCGAGTACCTGCGCCGGTGCCGATGATCATCTGGTGCTGGGGAAGGTTCTGCTTGATCTCTTCGATCAGCGGGTAGACGGCAGAGCGCCCTCGGTCGATGAAACTCTGCCCACCGATCTTGATAACGTTGGCATTGGGCAGGATGTGCAGATTCGGCGTAGCGCCGGTCTGTGCCAGCAGTGACTTGTCGGTGAGGTTGCCAGCTACCAGTGCGGCGCCCAGTTCGGTCAGTAAAGCGTTATCGATATTCATGGGCTCTGATCTTGTTCGGCTGCGGGGGAGTTGGCATTGCGTGACAGCAGGCCTCAACCGGCATGCGTCATCAGGTAGGCGTGCAACATCACTTCGCTCTGCTCTGACCAGACCAGAGGTTGATTCAACATCAGCAAAGCCTCGCTGGCTGGAATCTCTCTAACATCACGCGCACCGAATTCATCCAGGTAGAAGCCGATCTCACCTTCCGTCGCCGCATCTGCCAACCGCGACTTGAGCCATGCGCGCAGCACTTCGCTGTCCTCATCGGGGCAACGCCGTGTCAGCTCCTTGAATGTCTCAAGAACCGAAGCCTCCTCTTCAAGATTGACAGCGAGTATTTCTTCTTTCATATCGGGTAATGTCACCTGTCTCTCCAGTTGTAGGTTTCCATTTGCGGGTCATCTTCCATCAGTCGTGTTCCTGAAACCTGTTTGTAACGATTCAGCGGCGCCTTTGCAACGAGTATATGAAGACAACTCCCAGAATAACCAGGGCGCCCACATAGAAACCGAGATGCAGTTCGCGCTGCTCACCAAGAATGAGCATGGCAAGGAGGATCGCGTAGATGGGTTCCAGGTTCACCGCCAACGCACTCGCATAGGCAGAAAGCTGCCGCAACGCCTTCAGCGACAATGCGAATGGCAACAGTGTGCAACCGAACGCCAGTATCAGCAGATACACGATGTCGTCACCATCGGGAAGTGCGAACAGTTCATCCGGCGCGGGCAGTAATGCGCCGGAAGATCCTGCCAATGGCCAATAGCTCAGGAACACGGAAACCAGCACCAGAAATCCGCCTCCGCTGATCATTTCCAATGCCGTCACACTCAACGCGTCGGCATGTGCAATCAAACGCTTGTTGAGCGCGCTGAAGAGCGCCACCAGAAACGCCGAGAGTACGCCAACACCAATCCCTGCATTCATGGTCTCCGGAGTACCACCTACGACAAGAGCAATGCCAGGCAGGACCAGCACACCAAGTGCCAGCTCACTGCGTTTGAATTGACTGCCCGTGAGAAAAGGCTCCATGACGCACAGAAAGATCGGCACCAGCGCCATACATGTTGCCGCCACCGACGCATTGGCCAGCTTCACGGCGCCATAGAAGGTCAGCCAGTGCAATGCCACCAGCACACCCACCACCATGAATCCGAGCCGATGTCGCGAAGACATGGCCAGCACCCCGCGCCAGACTGCTGGCATCAGCATCAACGCGGCAGCGACCATGAGCATGCGCCACATCACCAGCGGCAATGCCGGCATGCTGATGAGCTTGCCGAGGATGGCAGTGAATCCCCAAAGCAGGACACAGAAATGAATCTGGAACCAGGGATTGGTAAACAAGTGCAAGCGTGAGGGAGCAGCTGTATTCATCAGAAAAGACTACCTGAACAGGCCCACAAAAACATGCCAGAAAAAAAAAGGGTCACCAAACGGCGACCCTGAAGAACCCGGCGAACCAGGCTTAAACCTTACCTTGCTGCAATTACACGTAAAACTTGAACCGTTGTGCATCACACCCCGCTCGGGATTCCCGGGAAGAGATTGCGCTTGATGCCACCACCAAGCAGACGAGCCGGCCAACGGAACGAGCTGACAAAAGACACCAGCACAGCAGCTCCGTAGGGAATCGCCTGAATCGTCAGCACAATGCTCCAGACACGCAGATCCGGGCTGCCATATTCGCGCGGCACCAGACTGAGAGCGAACACCGCCAGACACAGACTTACCAACATCAGCAACTCTTCACGCACGGCAGTCAACGCCTGCAACACGGCCGATGGGCGAGCGCACTTGGGCGTCCGTACAAACGGCATGTCATCGGTGAACAGCCCTTTCAGAGTCGCAAGTCCGACAGTGTGTGACAGTGCGAGTCCGGCAACTGCGGCAGCAAAAGTCTGACGCAAATTCGCCTTCACTCGCGAACGGTACAGATACACCATCTTCGAGAGCTTGAAGACGAACAACGACAGCGGCAGCACCGAGAACATCACCAGCGGCGCATCGATCTGCGTCGGAGAGACGATCATCGCGATGGACCAGGCAATCGCTGCCATGTTGAAAATCAGGTTGAATCCGTCAGCGACCCAGGGCAACCAGCCAGCCAGGAAGTGATAGCGCTGGCCCATGGTCAGTGCAGACTTCCTGGTGCTGAACAGTTCCGCCGTGTGACGACGCAGAATCTGCATCGCACCGTAGGCCCAGCGGAAGCGCTGCTTCTTGTAGTCGATGAAGGTGTCAGGCATCAGCCCACGGCCGTAACTGTAAGAAAGATACATGGCCTCGTAGCCCGCTTCGAAGATGCGCAGGCCAAGCTCCGCATCTTCAGTGATGCACCACTCGCCCCAGCCGCCCAATTCGTCCAGCACTGCACGACGCACCAGCGTCATGGTGCCGTGTTGAATGATGGCGTTGCGCTCGTTGCGCGTGATCATGCCAATCTCAAAGAAGCCACGGTATTCCGCGAAGCACATCGACTTGAAGGCATTGTCGTCATGGTCGCGGTAATCCTGTGGTGATTGCACGATCGCGATTTTTGGATTCTCGAAAGCACCGACCAGATCACGCAACCAGTTCGGCTCTACCTGATAATCGCTGTCAATGGCGGCGATCACTTCCACATCTTTGTGAGTGCGCTCCAGTGCAAAATTCAGTGCGCCTGCCTTGAAGCCTGCCAATGGGGCTACGTGGAAGAAGCGGAAACGCTCTCCAAGCTTGGCACAATGCGCTTCAACGGGACGCCAGACAGCCTCGTCACGGGTATTGTTGTCGATGACCAATACTTCGAAATCCGGGTAATCGAGACGCGCCAGGGCGTCCAGTGTCTCGATCATCATGTCTGCCGGTTCATTGTAGGCAGGCACGTGGATCGATACTTTCGGAACCCGTGACAGATTCAGTTGTGTCGGCTTGATCTGACGACGACGCGTGGTGTACCAATGCGCCTCCGCCCACTCGTGAGCCTCTGTCAGCAGAATGGTAATGACACCGAGCATGCCGATGACCAGCAACACGCCGACGATAAATGACGTCACGGTCAGATATTGTTGTGAGTAGTCATAGATGATCCAGACCAGCACTGTCGCTGCACCGGACGCCACCAGCGCCATCAGTCCGTGGCCCTTGGTGCGCAGGGTTTGACTGTTGACGAAGAAGAAACCCAGCATGATGACCGAGCTGAGAATGGAGATCACCGCCAGCACACGCCAGTCCGGAACGCGGACGATCGGTTCGGCGAACGAGAACTTGGGATTGCGCTCGACGTCGTAAACGCCCCAGTACGCTCCAACTCCGCCTTCGTTCTGGGCCTTCCAGGGCTGATCGAAAGCTTCCATCAGGAAGTATTCATAATTTTCCTGTGCCGCACGGTGCAGGAAACGACGCAGGAACAACGCCTCGTTGGCTTCGCTGGCGACCGCTGCCTCGCGGGTACGGCCATCGGACGGCCAGCCCACTTCGCCGATCAGAATGGGTTTGTCCGGAAACGCCTCTTCCAGTTGCTTCATCTTGTCAACGATGTAGTCTTCGGCCAGATCCACATCAATGCCTTCCCAGTACGGCAGCATGTGCACGGTCAGGAAGTCGACATGTTCTGCCAGCTCGGGATGACTCAACCAGACATGCCACGGCTCTGCGGTGCTGACCGGCTGGGTTACCTGGCTCTTGACGCGTTCCAGCATCGCCACCATTTCTTCCATGGAGAATTCACCACGCAAGGTGGTTTCGTTACCTACCATCACCCGGGTGATGTTGTCATAGGTATTGGCCAGCGCAATGCCCGCCTCGATTTCCTGCTGATCGGTCTCGTCATCGGTACCCAGCCAGATGCCGAGCGTGATATCGAGATCATGCTGATCGGCAATCGCGGGGATTTCCGCCAGACTGCGCAGACTGGAGTAGGTACGCAGTGCCTGAGCCTTGCCAGCCAGCAACTCGACATCCTCGCGGATTTCTTCCGAGCTGGGCATGATATTGAGGATACCGTTCTGATTGGCGCGGAACGGAGAGAAAGCGAAGCCGCTGATCTGTTCAGGCCAGGGCACGACTTCTGTAGGACGGTTAATCAGCGCCCACAATGAAAACGTGACCGCTGCAAACAACAGGGCTACAAGCAAACTCGAAATACGCATATATGGGTATCAGAATAGTTGGAAGGGGGGGTGGGAACGGCGCGCATCATAGGGTGGCGTCCTGGTGCCGTCAATAGCTCGACAAAGAAAAATATAGTTTGCGAAACGACTTGAAATGGCACGACTTTTTTCAGCATCAAGGGGCGATTTTTTCGCACCAAAAATGTCCAAAAACCAGCCCAGCCGCACTGTAATTTAACCGTCATGATTCTGTAATTTACAGTCAGCATTCACCACTTCCTGCCCTTGCGCACTTGCCATAGTTACAACATGCCATAGTTGCACCTTGCCATACCATTGTTACTGCAGTATGAACCATGCAAGCTGTACGCCACCTTAATACCGGAATCGGTGACAAGACCGGTGCAGGCCTGCAATACTTCCACGGGCGGCCCTGCGACACAGCCCGTAATCGCTTCCCAAGCGCCTGGAGAACCCATGAAACGAGTGATTCTGCAATCGATAGCCCTTTGCCTGCTGTTCGCTACCACACTCAGCCACGCCGAACGTGTGGAAGTGGCGCTGAGTGACGGCAGCACACTGGGTGTCTACCTGCTGTATCCAGAACCTCAGGCGAATACCTCACACCCACTGGTGATTCTGATGGGTGGCGGCTCTGGAGAAGAGGGAATAGCCAGAGATGTTCAGGGCGGCGTGGGACAGGATCTCGCGCAGAGGGGGTATGTGGTAGCCGTGCCGGTATCGCCCAACGCTCGGTCGTTCCGGGGCGAGAACAATCGTCTGATCCCCCTGTTGGTGGAAGCGCTGAAGAAAGACGAGCGGGTCCGCCAGGGCAAGTCACTGTTGGCGGGTATCTCCAACGGCGGAATGTCAGCGCTGGAAGTCGCCGCAGCAGCACCTCAGGAGTATGCAGGAATCATGGCCGTACCGGCATTGGTGCCGCGCGGGCTAAACCTGCGCGCCTTGGCAGGCATGCCAATCTATTTGCGCATCGGCGATCAGGATGAGGCTGGCTGGCAGGACCAGCTTGACGAGACTGCGGCGACACTGCGTGCCGCCGGCGCTCAGGTGGATGCGGGGCTGGTGTTCATGTCACCCCACATGTTTGCAATGGAATGGGAAACTCTCGATCCCTGGCTGCAGACCATATTGCCGACGACGACCGGCAATTGATCGGCAGTCATTTGAACCATTAGAAGTTGGTGGCGACCAGCGGTGTAGTCTCCGCATCATAGTCAATCCCGGCGACACCGAAGCCAAAGAGCTTCAGGAAGTCACTGTTGTAACCCTTGTAGTCGGTCAACTGCAGCAGATTTTCTTCCGTCACCAGCGGCCAGATGGCCTCGACCTTCGCTTGAATGGCAGGGTTCAATTCCTTGTCGTCGACACGGAAGCGGCCCGCGTCGTCCAGTCTTGGGCTGGCGTTATACAGACATTCAGTGAAGAGTCGCTGGATCTGTTCGATACAGCCCTCATTGCTGCCATCTTCCTTCATTACCTTGATCAAAATGGACAGATAAAGCGGCATCACTGGAATCGCGGAACTTGCCTGCGTCACAAGGGCTTTGAGCACGGCGACTCTTGCTGCACCGGAAACGCCCTGCAGACGGACATTGATGGCGCGCGCAGCGCGATCCAGATCCTCTTTCGCTTTCCCAATGGTGGCGTGTCCGTAAATCGGCCAGGTTAACTTATCGCCCAGATAGGTATAGGCCACCGTCTGGCAGTTTTGTGCCAGTAGATCGGCTTCTTGCAGAGCCTTCATCCACAGCTCCCAGTCCTCCCCTCCCATGACCTTGACGGTCGCGGCAATCTCCTCTTCGCCGGCAGGCTCAACGGTGATATCGCTGATCTTCAGTGTGTCGGTATTCAAATTCTTTGCCGTGTAGGCCGAACCGATTGGCTTGAGCACGGAGGAGTAAACCTCACCGGAAACCGGGTCTGTGCGCCTCGGAGCGGCTAGACTGTAGACCACCAGATCGACCTTGCCGATGCCACTCTTCAGTAGCTCAACGACCTGCTCCTTGCAGGCGGTGGAGAAGGCATCGCCATTGATGGTATGCGCATAAAGATCTTCTGCAGCAGCGGCATCATGGAAAGCGGCAGTGTTGTAGTACCCGGCGGAAGCAGTCTTGCTGTCGGTTGGCGGTCTCTCGAAACAGACCCCCAGGGTCTTCGCACCACTGCCAAATGCTGCTGTGATGCGGGAAGCGAGACCATAACCCGTAGAGCACCCGAGCACGAGCACGGTCTTCGGGCCGCCTGCGACTGCACCTTGTGCTTTGGTGAAAGCGATCTGCTCCTTCACGTTGGCCGCACAGCCTTGAGGGTGTGCATTGATACAAATGAAACCGCGAACTTTAGACTTGATAATCATGAATCGTCCTGTGTCTGGATTTGACAATTACGCAACCGGTGACGGCGCAGCCTTCTACCAGTGCGATCAAAGGTCGCCATTATAGTGCTGCACCGCTGAGAAAGCAGAGCTTTTTTCCCATCCTGCCAGGGCATAAGACTGCGGAATCAGGACACGGAACTCTCCCTGAAAGCAGCCGGAGCTGCATGTCCGGTGCGCCTGAGCATCAGGATATTCCCGAGCAGAATCAGCCCTACTCCGACCACGGCATTGAAGGTCCAATGGTAGTCCTCGAAGACTGTTGAGAATCCCAGAGCCACCACCGGGATCGCGACACTGACATATGAGCTGCGCTCTGGCCCGATACGCATACCCAATGTGAAGTAGGCTATAAAAGCGATTACGGAGCCGAAGAATGCCAGATAAAACAGGGAGGAAATATAGCTGAACGAGATATCAAAAGTTAATGTATCACCTGAGCCGAAGACAACAATATACATGAACAATGCCCCATAACCCATTGCCCATGCTGATGTTTCCAATATCGGTATATTTCTTCCGCCATTGCGAATGGCAATGATGTTGCCCACCGAGGCCATCCAGGCTGCCAGCACACAGAACAACGCCCCCAGCCCCTCACCTCCCCCTTCGGGGCCCGCGATGGCGACAAGCTCGGGATAGAAAATCATCATTACCCCAGCGATGCCGATGACGCTGGCGACCACTGCACGCCACCTGAAGGGCTGCCTCAGAAACACATACTGGTTGATGCTGGTGAAGATCGGCAGCAAGGAGGAAAGCACTGCCACCATCCCGCTCCCGAGACGCGCACTGCCCAGGTAAACGAACCAGTAGTTCAGTCCGAACAGCATGAGGCCCTGCGCGGCGACACTGAGATGATCCGCTAGTGAGAACGACACCAGTCGACCTCGGCGACTCACCAGCAGCCAGATGAACAGCATCAACGAAGCCAGCGTAAAACGGTACGCTACAGAAAGCTCTGGCGGCACGACACCCAGCTGGAAAGTGATGACAATCCAGGTTGAACCCCAAATGAGTACGATAAGGCAATACAGCGCGAGCGTTTTCAAGGAATTCACATTGGATGGGGACAAGGTCTCATTGTACGTCTTCGGCGCACTCCTTGTCCTCGGGCGCTATTGTCGACTGGCGCTTGTGGACTACTACTTGTGGACTACTAGAAGAGGCCTACTTCTCTGTTGACAACTTTCATCGAAGGCGGCATAGTGTCGCCCTCAAATTCGGCTACCGAAAGTTGATCTTTTCGTCGTCCATTCAGCAAAACTGAACCTGGACTTGCCGTGATCCGTATCAACACTGAACTGTTCAGACTGAACAGCACATGCATCAAAGGAGCACCAGTTGGCTAACTCTGCACAAGCTCAAAAGCGCGCCCGTCAAGGCGAGGTCCGTCGTCGTCACAACGCGAGCTTTCGCTCAATGGTTCGCACTTATCTGAAAAAAGTCATCGCCGGAATCCAGACCGGTAACTACGAAACAGCGACCGCTGCATACAATGCTGCAGTGCCTGTTATCGATCGTATGGCTGACAAGGGAATCATCCACAAGAACAAGGCCGCCCGTCACAAGAGCCGCCTGAATACTGCGATTCTTGCACTTAAAGCCGCCTGATCAGACACGTTCCACTTCCTGATGATCCTTTTCCTGACACTCCAGTAAATGAGTCAGGAGCGGGACGGCAAAAAGAAAAAACCGGCTAATGCCGGTTTTTTCATGTCTGCGAGAAAGGCATGCGAGGTTAACTATTCAACAAGCACCATGTTGTCCCGATGAATAATTTCCTCTTCGCCTGAATAGCCAAGCAACTCTTCGATACGATCACTGCTGCAGCGCAACAAACGACCAATCTCCTTGCTGTCATAGTTGACCAGGCCACGAGCGACCTCCCGCCCTTCCTCATCCACACACGTCACCACTTCCCCACGATCAAAACTGCCCTTGGCAGAGATCACGCCCACAGGAAGCAGACTGCGGCCTGAGTTCTTTAGAACTTTCACCGCGCCAGCATCAATCACGAGCTGCCCCTTAGCCTTCAGCTGCCCCGCGAGCCACTGCTTGCGAGCTGCCACCGGCTGCTTTTCAGGCAGCAGCAGCGTCCCAATCTCCTCACCTTGCGCCAGACGCACCAATACATTGACTTCGCGACCATTGGCGATAATGGTACAGGCACCGGAACGCGCCGCCAGCTTGGCAGCGGAAACCTTTGTGATCATGCCACCACGCCCGACATTGTTGCTGGTGCCTGCCATCGCGGCCAGGCTGGGATCTCCGGCCATGGCGGTGCTGATCACCGGCGCATCAGGGTTCTGACGCGGGTCAGACTGATGCAGGCCCTTCTGGTCCGTCAGGATCACGAGAGCGTCGGCATTGACCAGATTGGCCACCAGAGCACCCAACGTATCGTTATCGCCGAAACACAATTCCGCCGTAGCGACAGTGTCGTTCTCATTGATGACCGGAATGACCCGCATGCTCACCAGCGTCGTAAGCGTGCTGCGAGCATTCAGGTAACGTGTTCGATTGGAGAGATCGTCATGGGTGAGCAGTATCTGCGCAGTATGCACGCCGTACTGCATGAAGCAGCTTTCATAGGTCTGGATAAGCCCCATCTGCCCGACCGCTGCTGCAGCCTGCTGCAAGTGGATTTCTTTCGGCCTCTTCTTCAATCCCAGCCTGGCTACACCTTCGGCAACCGCGCCAGAGGACACCAGCACCACCTGAATACCCTGACGCTGCAGAGTGACAAGCTGACTCACCCAGGCTGCTATGGCGTCCTTGTCGAGCCCCAGGCCGTTATTGGTGATCAGCGAACTGCCGATTTTTACGACCCAGCACCGTGTTTTAAGCAAATCTTTACGCATCGCGCTGCAAACTCATTTCCAGATTATTGCGAAAGGCCAGCTGGCTGACCGCTGTTCAGAAATCTTCCTCTTCCAGATCATCGTCCAGCAAATCGTCATCATCCGTTTCACGACCTGCACGAGAGCTCTCGATGCTCTTGCGAATTTCATATTCCATCTCGCGATCCAGCTCAGCCTGGAGCTCCTGGTAATCAGGGTCTTCCAGCAGGCGCTTGCGATGCTCCTCAACGGAGACCATGATCGCTTGACACAAATCAGGGCAGCCCTCGCCGCTGATCGCTGTAATTTTGAAGACCTTGCCTT
The DNA here is from genome assembly GCA_030654835.1 of Gammaproteobacteria bacterium. Taxonomy (GTDB): domain Bacteria; phylum Pseudomonadota; class Gammaproteobacteria; order Pseudomonadales; family Pseudohongiellaceae; genus UBA5078. The sequence continues at coordinate 22,684 of JAURWS010000029.1, forward strand.
TCCAATCGAGCTCACGCACCAGCCGCGCGACCAATTCTTCACGCTCATCTTCAGGAATCAGGTCGAATTTATTCAGCACCAGCCAGCGATCCTTCTTCGCGAGTGTCGGACTGAATTTCTCCAACTCCTCAGCGATTTTGCGAGCATGTTGTACAGGATCTGATTCATCGAGCGGTGCCACGTCGAGAAGATGCAGGAGCAAACGGGTACGGGAGAGATGTTTTAAGAAACGAAATCCCAGACCGGCCCCCTCGGAGGCCCCTTCAATGACGCCGGGGATATCGGCCATCACGAAACTACGCTCGGCACTGACGCGCACGACCCCAAGGTTCGGCACCAGAGTGGTAAAGGGATAATCGGCGACCTTGGGCTTGGCAGAGGATACCGCCCGAATGAGCGTGGATTTGCCCGCATTAGGCATACCCAGCAACCCGACATCCGCCAGCACCTTCAACTGCAGCTGCAGCACGCGAAACTCGCCGGGAGTGCCATTGGTGGTCTTGGTGGGAGTTCGATTGGTGCTGGACTTGAAGCGGGTGTTGCCCAGGCCGTGAATTCCGCCCTTGGCGACCAGAACCATCTGGCCGTCCAACGATATGTCAGCGATCAGTTCCTCTGTATCCGAGTCCACCACGCTGGTGCCGACAGGAACGCGCACGACCAGATCCTCACCACTGCGACCGGTACAGCCCTTACCGCCGCCGCCCATTCCCGATTGTGCCCGGTACTGAGGTTGATAGCGGAAGTCCACCAGAGTGTTGAGAGAACTGTCACCCATCAGATGGACACTCCCTCCGTCGCCGCCATCACCACCATTGGGACCACCCTTGGCGATGAATTTTTCCCTGCGAAAGCTCATGCAGCCATTGCCGCCCTTGCCAGCTTCAACAGTTATCTCGGCCTCATCAACGAACTTCATGTCATACCTGCCAGGTCAGAAGACAGTGCGCCCTCTGCAAAATAATACACTCGAAATGGACGCGAAAGCCCATATAAAAAAGCCCCGTCAGATGACGAGGCTTTTTATGCTTCAGCAGGTCAACCATGATCGACGTACTGAAGAAAGAATCAGAACAACACCTGATCAGACAGGAACGATACTGACGAACTTCCTGCGCTCAGGGCCTTTCACTTCAAACTTAACCTTGCCGTGCACAGTAGCAAAAATCGTGTGATCTTTGCCCAGACCGACGTTGACGCCGGGATGGAAGTGCGTGCCGCGCTGACGCACAATGATGTTTCCGGCCAGAACGTTCTCGCCACCGAATCTCTTGACACCAAGTCGCTTCGACTGGGAATCGCGGCCGTTACTGGTACTACCACCTGCTTTTTTATGAGCCATTTGTCTACTCCTGCCAGCTTACGCCCGACGTTATGCTGAAATACCTGTGATCTTGACTTCAGTAAACCACTGTCTGTGGCCCTGATGCTTCAGGTGGTGCTTACGACGACGGAATTTCAGGATCGTCACTTTCTTCGCACGGCCTTGAGAGACCACTTCTGCGGTGACTTTGCTGCCTTCCACATAGGGGGCGCCAATCTTGACAGATTCGCCCTCGCCAACCATCAATACTTTGTCAAAACTGACTTGTTCACCTGTAGCGGCTTCCAGTTTCTCCAGTTTGAGGATTTCACCCTCTACAACTCGGTGTTGTTTGCCACCACTTTCAATTACCGCGTACATACATAACTCCACATTGGGTATAGCTTTGAATTCTGCGAGCACCGGGCCAAAATCGTCTACCCAGCGGTGCCTATAGGGGCGGGCATTTTACGGGAACATCCCAACAGAGGCAAGCCTGCATTAGACAAATTATCCATGTCCGCGTCGGCATTCATACGAGACGCGTGCATATCACCATCGCCGTCGCCTTGACAGCCTTGGACTTCGCCCCTAGCATGCAGGCACAATTTTGCGATGCCATCATTGAGTGTCATATTCCAACTGCAATCGCAGGCAGCAGGACCTTTCACGGTAGTCCCATGCATAAAGAAATCCGCGCGGTGGTCAGGGCAGACTTTGAGGCTGTCAATCGCTTTGTTGTCGACCAACTGCATTCAAATGTGCCCCTCGTCGAGAGCATCGGCCATTACATTGTCGATGCCGGCGGCAAACGCATGCGCCCGATACTCGTTCTATTGAGCGCGAAATGCTGTGGCTATCAGGGCGATGCACACATCAGCCTGGCATCGGTCATCGAGTTCATTCACACCGCCACCCTGCTGCACGATGATGTCGTCGACATGTCGGCCATGCGCCGCGGGCGTCCAACCGCCAATCAGCAGTGGAGCAATCCATCCAGCGTTCTGGTGGGCGACTTCATTTACTCGCGGGCTTTCCAGATCCTGGTAAAAATAAACAGCATGGAAATCATGCGCATTGTTGCCGACACCACCAACAGGATTGCCGAAGGCGAAGTACTGCAACTGATTAACAAGCACAACAGCGCCGCTACTCAGACAAGCTACATGAATGTCATCCGCGACAAGACCGCCATTCTGTTCCAGGCGGCGGCAGAGTGCGGGGCCATTATCGCTGGCGCCACCAACGAACAGCGGCAGATTCTGCGGGACTTCGGCATGCACATCGGCATGGCTTTCCAGCTGATCGATGACGTGCTCGACTACGATGGTGACGCGGTCACCATGGGCAAAAACGTTGGCGACGATCTGGCGGAGGGCAAACCGACACTGCCATTGATCCATGCCATGCGCACCGCTTCGCCCGAGGATGTAGAAGTGCTGCGCGCCAGCATCACCAACGGAACACTGGACCATCTGCAAAGTGTGATTGCCATCGTGCGCAAGTCCGGAGGGCTTGAATACACTCGCCAACTGGCACAGGACGAAGTCGACAAGGCGCGCGCCCTGCTGCGCGATATAGAGCCGAGCATCTATCGGTCGGCACTGGAAGACATGGCCGATCTGGCCCTCAACCGCTCCAGCTGAACACTCGAATCACTGTGCTGGCATCAGATTGAAGGCCTGCGCCAGCAGAGAATAGGAACGCTTGCGCACGGCAAAATCATGGCAGTTGCTGATGACCACCAACTCATCAGCCTCGTGTAGCTGCGCCAATGCCTGCAGTTTCTCTCGCACCCACTCTGGTGTCCCGCAAATGGCGTGTTTGCGACGCTGCCTGATGAGCGCGAGCTCTTCGTCGTTGAACACATAAGCCCTGGCCTCCTCTACCGATGGAATCGGCCCCGGCTCACCCCGCTCGAGCCCCAATCGCCAGACATCGCGCGTCAAAGCCAAATCTTCAGCTTCGTCCTCACTCGGCGCACAGAGCACAAAGACGCCGACATTGACGCACGGCTCGGGGCATTCCCGCGACGGTTGGAAATTTCGACGGTACAAGCCAGCCAACTCATGACTCTCACGCGGATTCAGAAAATGAGCCACGGAATAGCACAGCCCCAATTCAGCGGCATAGAGCGCGCTCTGTTCGCTGGAGCCAAGCAACCAGAACTCAGGTAGCTCGTTGACCCGAGGCGTCGCTTTGACTCGGGAGAAACTGGCAGTCGCCGGCCGTTCGCCAGAGACAAAGGCGCGCAGATCCTGCAGCTTATTGAGGAAATAATCCACGCCGATCGGCGACCCATAGGCGAGTGCCTGTGCGGTAGGCCCGTCGCTGCCAGGCGCCCGGCCTACGCCGAGATCGACTCGCCCCGGGTAGAGTGTCTGCAGCAACAGGAAATTTTCCGCAACCTTGTAAGGGCTGTAATGCATGAGCATGACTCCCCCGGATCCCACACGGATATTCCTTGTCTCCGCCGCGATGCGGGCGAGCAACACTTCGGGAGAACAGCCAGCAAAACTGTCTGAACCGTGATGCTCTGCCACCCAGAACCGCGAATACCCCAGCTGCTCGACATGACGTGCAAGCTCAATGCTCTCGGCCAGCGCCTGCGCGGCAGTACCGCCGCTGCGAATGGGCGACTGATCGAGAACACTGAGCCTGACGAGGGCCATACCTTATTGCACGGTAATGGTGATTTTTTCAGAAACAACAGGAGGATTGTGTGGGGTGTGCATATGGTCACCGAGGATCAGCTGCAGCGTGTGCTGACCGGGAGTCAATGTCAGCGTAGTCTGAGTCTGACCGCCACCGAAATGGGTCACCGCAGTGCCCAGCGGCGCATTCATATCCGGCAGAGCTGCACCGTCAACTAGCAGGTGGTGGTGCCCTGTATTGTTTGTCTGCACGCCGGCCGGAGCAACGCCCATGCCCTGCAATCCAAACACTACGTTGAATGTCTGTGTAACCGTCGCACCATTTTGTGGTGACACGATGTACAGCTTTGCACCCTCGGGTGATGCTGTTTGATCCGCCGTCTGGGCGACGAGCAGTGAGGACATGGCAATGGCCGCTGTCGCTACAAGAATCTTCGAAAACATTTTCTTCATATACAACTCCAGAAAGTGACCAGCCATGAACAAGGCTGGAAATTGAAAACCGCAGGAACGAAGTCCCTGAGTTATTCTGCTTTAAAGGGCAGCCCAATGCCAGCCTGTACGCTTCGAACTCTCACTGAACACCAGACAAGAGCGCCCGCTCGATACTGGCTGGCATCGATAAGGTTGAACATGATATAAGCCAACGACAGCCTGCGACGAGCCTCCAACCGAGGATCGCTGCTGACCAAAACAACAAGAATGAGAGGTTGCCGCAGATGGTGAAGACTCGTCAGGACATACTCCCTTCAACGCCGCTGGCGGCGCCATTGATAGAATCCCTTGCGAGTGTCGAGGCATTTGAGAAGACCCCGCAGAGCACTCGATTCCCTCACACCAACACCTATGAGCTGTTGCAGGAAAGTGGCCGCATGTTCGCCACCGAACCGGCACTCGAATTTCTGCTCGCTGGTCGGCGCGATGAATTGGCACAGACAGTCACTTTCGGCGAGCTGGCCCGCCAGATCACGAGCACCGCCAACCTGCTGCACTCACTCGGCCTGCAACCGTCTGAGGCGGTATCGATTCTGCTGCCCATAATGCCGCAGAGTCATCCTGCCATCTGGGGAAGCCAGGCGGCAGGCATCGCGAATCCGATCAACCCCATGCTCGAAGCAGAGCATATCGCCGAAATCGTCGATGCGGCTCAGGCCAGAGTCATTATCTGCCTGGGCCCCTCTGAATATTCGGACCTCTGGCAAAAAGTCCTGAAAATACTCCCCCGGGTCAACTCGGTGCATACATTGCTTGTCGTGCAGCAACCCGGTTTCACCAAAGCTATGCCTGACGATCTGCAAATCGCCGGACTGCGCATACTCGACTACAACAGTGCCATCGCAGAGCAACCAGCAGACCGCCTGGTCAGTCAACGACAGTTCTCGTCCGAGCAGATCGCCGCCTATTTCCACACCGGTGGCACCACCGCGCACCCCAAGATCGCCCAGCTGACCCACGGCAACATGGCATTCCTCGGGCAGCTGATGCGGGTCTATACGGCCCACCTGCCCCGCCACACCATTCTCTGCGGCCTGCCCCTGTTCCACATCTACGGGGTCATCATTCAGGGCATCGCGGCGTTCAGCATCGGCTATCGCGTCGTGCTCCTTACGCCCGCAGGATTCCGCAGCCAGGAGGGCATGAAGAACTTCTGGCACCACATCGCCCGCTTCAGAGTGCGCGGATTCTCGACTGTGCCCACGGTGCTGATGGCGCTGTCGCAGATTCCCGTGGGCAATGAAGACATCAGCTCGCTGACCAGCATCAACTCAGGGGCCGCACCACTCTCGCCAGCGTTCGAGCACAGCTTCGAGAAACAATTCAACGTGGCCGTTGCCAATGGATATGGCATGACGGAAACCACAGCACTGATCTCCAGGGCGCCCTCGTGGCAACCACCCGGCAGTGTGGGCATGCGGCTCCCTTATTCGCAGATTCGCGTTGTGCATCTCGATCGCGGACAGGTTACGCGGGAATGTGAACTGGGAGAGAGCGGCGTCATTCTGGTAAAAGGACCACAAGTGTTCCATGGCTACAAGGACCCGCGCGACAACAGCGGTGCCTGGATTGAAGACGGCTGGTTCAATACCGGTGACCTTGGTTATCTAGATGGTGATGGCTACCTGTTCCTCTCCGGACGCGCGAAAGATCTGATCATCCGTGGTGGGCACAACATCGACCCGGCCATCATCGAAGAGGCTCTGCAGGCTCATCGTTGTGTCGCCAGTGCGGTCGCCGTCGGGCAACCCGACGCTTACGCAGGCGAGCTACCGGCGGCCTTTGTGGTTTTGCGAGCGGGCGCGGACTGCAGCGAGGAGGAATTACACGCGTACTGCGAAGAACACATCAAAGAACGCGCCGCGATACCGCGCCGCATCGAGATCATTCCAGCACTTCCGTTGACGGCGGTCGGCAAGATCTACAAGCCGGCATTGCGTCAGCGCATCTCGGAAACCACCATCAGGGAAGTGCTCACAGAACAACAGATTGAAGCCACGGTCAGCAGCAGTTTCGACAAGCAACGCGGGCTGGTCATCCGCATCGAGGTAGCAGCAAGGGCTCGGCAGGCGGCCGCTGAACATCTGCTGGAGCCCTTCGCGCTGAACATAGATTTCGTGTGAGGCGCGCAGCACTCCTCACAACATTCAGAGCGGCCCGGTCCTGACACTGAAACCCGCACTGGTCTCGCGCAGGATGCTGCGTTCATTGACGATGCGGACCTTTTCACGGCTGGGCTGATAGATCTGATCCCCGGTGATGACGAGCTGCCTGGCGATCTCGAAGAGGCGCTCGGCCTGCTCCGTGTCACCAAGCCTTTTATAGGTGGTGCTCAGCGCTAGATAGAAATCCGGCTCGGCATCCTTGCGCCGAATCGCGTCGCGGTAGTGATCTCTGGCCTGCTCAAAATTCTGTTCGGCAAACGCCAGATTACCCAGATTGTAGTGATAGTAGGGGTTCTTGTTGTTGAATCGCTCCATGGCTTCTGCATAACGCTCGGAGGTCTCGATGTCGCCCTGCTGGAAATAAAATTTTGTCAGATTGTTGATTGCAGTGCCGTTGGTCTTGTCCAGATCGAAGGCCATGCGGTAGGAATACTCGGCGAGCGATTTATCATTGTTCTTGCTGAAGGCAGTCCCGATATTGCTCCACACCAGGGACAGCGTGGGATCGACCCACAGTGAGTTCCGCAGATAGCCCAGAGCCCGATCAACATCTCCTGCTATCAGACTCTCGACACCAAGATTATTGAAATACAGCGCTCGCGAATGCAGATCACTCACAGTGTTCGCCGTGAGTTGCTGCAGCGTGATCTCCGGTGTGAAATCGACCACATAGGTGGTGCCACCTCCGAAGCGCCCGATCGCGTTGATGTGCTGGCTGAGCACGAGCAACTCCCCGCGTCGATCCCAGCGCGGCCTGACCTTTACCGTCTGAAATTCGGCATCCACACCGAGGTGGCGCGCCATGGCGATGTAGAGACTGACAACCGAGAGGCAATTGCCCTGACGATCCTGAAAGGTCTCGATAGCCGTGCGAGTCAGCAGATCGTCGTATTGCAGATTGAGATGATCGGGGCCGAACAGTAATTCCTGGAGGCGCTGCACAATCTCCGGACCACTGCTGCGATTGGTGACCTCACGGTCAAGGAAATCAACAATCTCCTGATTGAGTGCCAGCGTGTCGATCTCCGGAAACGCATCGGCCGTCTGCGGCAGAATCTGTGACTCCAGCGCGATGTCGCGGGAAAATCCCAGATCCAGAGGAATCATGACGCAGCCGGGGACAATGATGCTGAGCATCATCAGCATCAACCAGAGCAATGCCGCAGCAGTCCTCACCATGATTCTGTCACAACCGGGACGGCGTTGACCGCCCCGCCTTATCTACCTTCATGAATTCATAACGCCCGCGCGAAAAATCCAGCTCGCCGTTCAGTGCCGAGCGAAAAAGCGCGACCCAGGCAGCATGACGCGCAGCATTGGCGGTACTGCTGCCGAGCCCTTCGAAATCGGTGCGTCCTTTCAGCCGGAAGCCATCCGGCCCCCAGATGTCGACATGCTCAACCACCTGCGTTGCCGATTCATAACGGTAGACCACCGCCGCCTGGGTGCGCGCTATCCGCACGCTGTCCGCCTGCAGAAAGCGCACTTCATACTCCGTCGCAAATTCTGTATACGCATCCCGTACAAAAAAGTTCACCTCGGTGTCGATGATTACACTCTTGCGGACATCGAGACGCTGCACATACTTGAATGGCTCGGTATCTATCCTGATCAATTCGACACCGGCGTCGGTGTCCTCAAGCGCCGACGAAATCCTTACCCGGCTTCTTTCATCGATATCGACAACGGCATCGGAACCGATAATCTCCGAGCGCGCGGCGAAATCGAAGCTCGCCTTCCACGTGCCCACGTCCTCGGCAGGAAGGCTGAAACGCTGGCCACCGGCATCCTGCAACCACAGGCGATCACTCTCGAAAATCAGCTGAACAAGCTCATTCTTAAAGACCGCATCCTCGCCGAATGCTATTCCACCGGGCACAATAATTTCGGGAATGGTCGACGCTTCAAACTCATCTCCCAGTCCCTCTTTGAGGAACACCTCGGGCTCACGTGAGGACAGTCTGCGAGCGTCCCGGCTCTCTGGATTGAGCACGGAAGCACTGCCCCGCCGCAACTGTTCCCCCAACAGCTGAAACTCGGTGACCGCACCGGCATAATCGCGGGCAGCCTCGGTATCGACGACGAAGCGCTGCCCGGCAGTGGCATACAACCGCCCGGCCTGCTCGACTTGCTGCGGTCGAATGCCGACAGCCCGGCCATTCGACAATGCGGTCCGCAACGACTCGATCAGCTGAGCATCCTCGACATGCCAGCTGATGAAGACTCGCTCCTGTGCCGAGGCGTCAAGCCAGACATCATGGAACTGTGCGAAATCAGGGGATTCCTCCAAAACAGGCGCCGCAACGCTGCCGGGCAACCAGGCAAGTGCGCCAATCTCCCCGCGAGCAAACGCAGCCTCCCATTCCAGTAATTCCGGGGTCAAGGGCAATCGCAACGGGGGCAAATCTGCCAGCGCACCCAGACGGGGACGACGCGGCTCGGTGTTGGCCACTTTCGGAACGTTCAGGTTATAAGCGACATCGAAACCGGCGTCATGCAACGCCGTGCTCACGCTCTCCAGCAAGGGGTTAACAGGGCTGTCCGCATCGAGCACGTCAGCCCGGGAAAACCCGGTCGCCAGAAGCAGGCCGAGCGATATCAGCAACCACATACGGCGCATGTCGGTGCCTCCTGGGAATAACCATATGGTTGATGGGAATCATGGTGTCGTCGACGCGCAGGGATCGAAAATCAGTCCCTGCTCGGCGCTGCTCAGTTTGGTGCTCAGGGCAGTCACCCATTCAGGGACTCCCCAGAAATGCATCGGCCGGGCCAGCCTCACGATATATCCACGTGCCGTATCGAAGCGGCCTGCCGCGATCGCGTAGTCTATCGCCTGTTCCATGACATAGGTGTCGGCGGCCAGCCGCGCGAAGGCCTTGCGCTGATAGACCTCACCCTCCTGCCAGCTCTGTCCTGGCAACAGAAACAGCCGCGCGTAAGAAAGATTGACCTCCGCAGAATCCGGCTGTCGACTCAGCACAGTTGTGAAGGCATTACGCATGGCATCCTCCATCTCCCGCCGTTCTGCCTCCGTATAGCCGCGCTCGCAGTTGCCGAGTTCGGTGTCCAGATACTGTCCATAGTCGAGCAGCAACTGCGGATCACTCTCCTGCGTGGTCAGTGCCCGCACATACAGGGCGCGCAGATCCGTTGCCACGGTGTCGGGATCAGATGCGGAGCTATCGAAAGCCTGCATGCGAATGGCGTCGGCAAGTCCGGAATAGGCCCGGCCAATGGACGTCTGCGCTTGCGTCAACGAGCCAAACAGCGATTGTGACTGCCCCAACCGACCCGCGTACAGCGCCAGCTCTCCGAAGGCCAGAGTCAGCGCCTCCGCATTGACTTCTTCCGCGTCGAGTTCATCAAGAGGACTGAGCGCAACCACTGTACGCTCCGGATCGCCTGCTTCCAGCACTGCCTGCAGATAGCGCAAATACTCTCCAGCAAGTCGATTGGGAGACGCATCGAAGGCCTGATCGAAAGCGAAGCGTTCCGTGCGCCCCTGTTGCAAGAGGGCCACATAATTGCGCAACTGCTCGCGACGATCGGTGAAGCCTTCCACCTCATGGGCATGCAGCAGAAACTGCATGAACAGCCCCGCCTTGTAATTGGCGATCTGGATGACTCTGGGCGAGGAAAGCGCGCTGTCGTCATAGAGCAGAGCCTCCAGCCCCAGCATGTCATTGAAGGTAATGGCGCGGTCCATATCTTCAGTAGACAACTCACGCAATTCGGCCACATCAGACTGTACGCTCAGACGACTGAGATAGTGCGCCATGCCCTCTTCGTACCAGCGCGGCATGCCAATCGGCTGGTTGTTGATCAGATAATGGGCCATGTGATGCTGAGCCAGATCCATGGCGGCATCGGACTCGGTCATTGCCAGATAGGCGGCGCGCGGAGAGGAGGTGTAATAGGCGTTCTCTGGTCCATCGGTGAAGACACGCAGCGCCTGCTCGGTCTCGAACACATAGACATTAGTGGTGAGCGGATCATGTGCTGCAGCGGCTTGCAGCCCCAGCAGAGTAATGGCGGCCTCGCGCCACTGTTCCAGATCCCGGGCAATGCGCTCGGACTCCCCCCTGGATAGCTGGCTGATGACGTGGAAGTTGCCGGTGCTGACTTCGAACCAGCGTTCCTGCAAAAGTGCCTGCGCGGCAAGAGATTCTTCAGAGGGGGCCTGCTGCGCAACAGCGCTCTGCAGCACGGCGAGCATTGGAATCAGGGCGATCAGCGTGCGCATCATGGACTGGCTCCGAGGGCGGGGACACGCAGAGCGTACTACCGCCTCACAGAGCCTGGCAAGAGCGCCACTTTCGATGACCGTCCAGTCAACGGCAAGGTTTACATATTAGGATAGTTCGGGCCGCCACCGCCTTCTGGCGACACCCACTGAATATTCTGGGACGGGTCCTTGATATCGCAGGTCTTGCAGTGCACACAATTCTGCGAATTGATCTGGAAGCGCTTGCTGCCGTCGCTCTCCTCTACCACCTCATACACACCAGCCGGGCAATAACGCTGCGCGGGTTCATCGTAGAGCGGCAGGTTGCGGCCGATCGGAATGGTCGGGTCCAGCAGCCGCAAATGACACGGTTGGTCCTCTGCGTGGTTGGTGTTGGAGAGGAACACCGACGACAGTTTGTCGAAGGAAATCTTGCCGTCCGGTTTCGCATACTCGATGCGCGGTGACTGCGCGGCGGGTTTGAGCTGCGCGTGATCCGGCGTTCTGTCATGGAATGTCAGCGGGAATTTACCGCCGAAGATATTGTGTTCAATAAACACCAGCGCGCTGCCCAGCCAGAAACCGAGCTTGTGAAAACCGGCGCTGAAGTTGCGGGTCTTGTGCAGCTCCGTGTACAGACCGGAGGCCTTGAAACGCGTGGCGTACCCGCTCAGTTCACGATTCACCGGGGCTTGCTCGGGCGCACGCAGGGCGGCGATCAGCGTTTCGGCCGCCAGCATGCCGGACTTCATGGCCGTGTGGCTGCCCTTGATCTTGGCTGCGTTGAGTGTTCCAGCATCGCAGCCGATCAGCAGGCCACCCGGGAAAGTCATCTTCGGCAACGAGTTCAAGCCGCCCTTGATGAGAGCACGCGCGCCATAGCTGAGTCGCTTGCCGCCCTGGATGTATTGGCGGATTACCGGGTGCTGTTTGAACTTCTGAAACTCGTCGAAGGGGCTGATGTGCGGGTTGCGATAGCCGAGATCCACGATCAGACCCAGCGACACCTGGTTGTTCTCGCTGTGATACAGGAACCCACCGCTGGAACCGGCATAGCTGGCGCCGATCATCGGATAGCCAGCGGTATGCACCACCAACCCTTCCTTGTGTTGCTCGGCGGGGATTTCCCAGATTTCCTTGAGCCCGAGGCCGTAATGCTGCGGGTCGGAGTCTTTGTCCAGACCGAAGCGGGCGATCAACTCCTTACCCAGATGCCCACGACAACCTTCGGCGAACACGGTGTATTTCGCATGGAATTCGAAGCCGGGTTCAAAAGTGTCTTTGTGTTTACCTTCGGCATCCACGCCCATGTCGCCAGTGGCGACGCCTTTGACACTGCCATCCTCGTGATAGAGGATCTCGGCGGCAGCGAAGCCCGGAAACACCTCGGCACCCAATTCAGTCGCCTGCTCAGCGAGCCAGCGGCACAGATTCCCCAGAGAGATGATGTAATTGCCGTCGTTGTGCATCGGGGTGGGAACGAACATGCCGGGAAACTTGAAGGCCTTCTCGGGACCGGCGAGATAATAGACATCGTCACCTGTCACTGCGGTGTTCAGCGGGGCGCCACGATCCTTCCAATCGGGGAACAGCTCGTCTAGCGCCGTGGTCTCGAAGACCGCACCGGAGAGGATATGGGCTCCGATCTCGGAGCCTTTTTCGAGCACACAGACGCTGATTTCGGTGTCGGATTCTTTCGCCAGCTGCAACAGACGGCAAGCGGTGGAAAGGCCTGCGGGCCCCGCACCGACGATGACAACATCAACTTCCATGGACTCGCGTTGCATACTCTCTCACTCCCCCTGGCGCCTCTATCTGGCTGAACCAGGGACCTAAAATGTCTGATGAAAAATTCAGCCGTGCGCTCGCGGCGACGGCACGCGGCATTATGCTCAATCAGCATTCAAAGCGCAAAGCGAGGCGCAGACCCGACGGCCATTGCCGTTGAGAAGGGCCTAGGGCGGGGTTCGGCACACTGAACCGGTTGTCGACCCGGCGTGCGGAATTTCATGGCGGGGTTGTCTATCGTTGAAGGGGGATCAAATCAAGCGGAGCCAACGATTGCCCGTGCCGCGACAGACCTGGCAGGCTTGTATCGGCGACGCCTTGCCGGTTCCTTCACAACTGCGACAGACATCCTGATAAGGCTTCTTCAAAATGGCCAGCAGCTCTCTGTAAGCCTGCGCATTGCGGCCTTGGGCATTCACTGTCAGTTGTCTATCCGCAATGATCATGGCGCGACTCCTCTTCCGACGAACTCATTGACGACTGCATTATGTCGCGCTTCTCGGGCAGCTGTTGTTAACATGTTCACAATTTCAAAAATACAATTGCATGGGGATTTGCGCGAATGAACAGGGTTCTCGATGGAATCAGGGTGCTCGACTTCGGGCGCTATATTGCCGGCCCGTTTTGCGCCAGTCTGCTGGCGGATCTGGGCGCTGAAGTCATCCGCATCGAGAAGGTGCAAGGCAGCGAAGATCGCTTTCTCTCCCCCATCACACCACAGGGCGACGGGGCGCTGTTCATGCAGATGGGCCGCAACAAGCTGGGGATGACCCTCAACCCCATGAAGCCGCAGGGACAGGAGATTGTGCGCCGTCTCGTCGCCACCGCCGATGTCGTCGTCGCCAATCTGCCGCCGGACACCCTGCAGGCCATGGGCCTGGACTACGACAGTCTCAAGGCCATCCGCCCGGACATCATCCTCACCATGATCTCCGCGTTCGGCAGTGGCGGACCTTACAGCAATCGCGTCGGTTTCGATGGCCTTGGGCAGGCGATGTCCGGCGCCATGTACATGTCGGGAACGCCGGAACAACCCGCCAAGTCCTACACCCCGTTCGTCGACTATGGCACTGCCAGCCTCAGCGCCTTCGGGACCATGGCGGCCCTGCTGGAGCGCCAGAAAACCGGACGCGGTCAAGTCGTCGAGGCAGCGTTGCTCAACACTGCGCTGACCTTCATGAACGGGACGCTCATTGAGCAGGACGCCATCGCGGTGAATCGCACGGCAACGCTCAACCGCTCGCAGACCTCAGCGCCTTCCGATACTTTCAAAACCCGCGACGGCTGGGTGCTGGTGCAGAGCGTCGGTGGTCCGTTGTTCGAACGCTGGGTGGCCTTGATGGGCGAACCGCACTGGCTGGACGATCCACGCTTCAAGGATGACATCAGTCGTGGTGACAACGGCACCATCATCAGCGAGCGGCTCGCCCGCTGGTGTGCGGAGCGCAGCAGCGCCGAGGTGCTGGCAGAGATGGAAGAGGCAAGATTGCCAGCAGGACCAGTGATGTCTCCCCAGAATGTGCTCGATGATCCGCACGTGGCGGCCGCCGCAATGCTGCAGCGCATCGATTATCCCGGTCTACCCCACCCGGCGCCGGTGATGAAACCGCCAGTGAGCTTGTCGCTGACGCCAGCCTCGATCCGTCATCGAGCACCGACGCTGGGCGAGCATACCGACCAGATTCTGGGGGAGCTGGGTTACTCGGCGGAAGAGATCACGGCGCTGCGCAGCGCCAGAGTCGTCTGATCGACCTGTTGTGCAGGTCGATTAACGAACCGATCAACGCATCGTGAAACCCTGCTCGGCGAGAAACTGCCGCATGTGCGGACGCGCCTTCTCACTCAGCAATGAGGCCACCTGTTCGCTCCAGCAGATGCCGTGGCCGCCGCCGGTGCGTTGCCGGTAATACTCCCGCACCTGTTCGTCATAGACCGCGATCTGCTCCGCATCGCCCTCCTCGCCATAGACATCCTCCTTGAGTATGACCTGCAGCGGCAAACGCGGTTTGATCTCGGGGTTCTGGTCGGGATAACCAAGACACAACCCGAACACAGGGTACACGCCTTGGGGCAATTGCAAGAGATCAGAGACCTCGCGAGGATTGTTGCGGATGCCGCCGATGTAGCAGATGCCAAGCCCTGCGGACTCTGCCGCCACCACGATGTTCTGCGCCATCAGCGCGACATCGACGGTGGCGATGATGAAGTGTTCGGTGAAGTCGCCAGCAAAGGGTTTGTCGTATTGACGGCAGGCGTTGCCGGGCCGTTGCAGGTCTGCACAGAACACCAGAAATTCTGCCGCCGTTTCCACATAGGCCTGATTACCGGCGTACACCGCCAGCTTGCGGCGGCTCTCCGGATTGCGCACACGGATGATGGTGGCGCCCTGCAGGAAGCTGGACGTGGCGGCCGCCTGCCCGGCACGCAGCAACTGCTCCAGCAACTCCGGCGCGATGGGCTGCGTGGTGTACTTGCGAATGCTGCGATGAGACATCAGGAGATCGAGCACTGGATTCATGGGGCGTCCTCCGCATCTGTGGGCATGACCGTATCGAGAAACATGGGCACGACGTCGTTGGCGACCGGGGTCTCGGCATTGAACAGCACCACCATGGCGATATCCAGCTCCGGCACCAGGACTACCTCGGAACGAAAGCCGCGCACGCCACCGCCGTGGTGAATCACGCGGCGACCGCCGTAATCAAAGACCCTCCAGCCCAGTCCATACCAGGCTTTCTCCAGTCGGGGCCAGCGATTGAAATAGTTGCCGCTGGGCGTCTCGACGACCGGCGCGTGCTGTTCTTTGAGTACCTCGGGTGGCAACACTGCGGGAAAGGCACCGAGATTGGCCTGCGCCCACAGCATCATGTCCTCGACACTGGCGTTGACGCCCGCCGCAGGGCCGACGGTGTAATATGCGGCATTGGTGGTGGCGACCCGCCAGTGCTCGCCTCCGAATTGATGCGGCGCGCTGACATTGTCGTGGCCCGCATATCCTTCCAGGCCAAGAGAGGCGTTCTTCATACCTAACGGCGTAAGAATTCGCGTCTGCACGAACTCCTCATAAGTCTGGTGCTCGGAAGCCTCCACCACATCGGAGACCAGCGAGAACACTACATTCTGATAGCCATAGCAACTACCGGGCGGGCACACGGTGGGGATTTCCTGAAACTTCTCCTGAATCTTGTCATAGGCCACCCCGGCGTCCAGCATGTTCGAGTAGGCATGGGGCATCAAGCCGGTGGTATGACTCAGCACATGGCGCAGCGTCATGTCCTTGCTGGTCGGTTCGGTGCCGATGTGATACTGCGGCAGCAAGGTGATCAACGGCGTATCCCATTGCTGCTTGTGGTCATGCACCAGCAGCGCCGCCACCGCACCGGCGAAGGTCTTGGAGACTGAGGCAATGCGAAACACCGTCTGCGCATTGACAGGCGCCACGCTATCCCTCGATCTCACACCCCACGTCTGCACATCCAGCACCTTGTCCGCTGTCACGATGCCCATGGCGACGCCGGGAATTCCACGAGTGCTGATCTCGCCCTCCAACCACTGTTCGAAAGTGCCAAAGTCGGTGCCGGGAGACGTCTGCTCCTGGGCGATCAGGGGAATCGGGGAAACGAAAGTCAGCGAAAGGACTGTCGTCAAGAGCAGGGTCAGGCGGCAGGTCAGTAGGGTCATGGAAACCAAGAGTGCTCCCCGGGAATCAGCGAGATTGGCGATGCGGGTTGGTGAAAATCGGTTGGCGCTGGAAAATAGCATGTTGGCGAGCAATTGCAAAAACAAAAAAAAAGCCGATCGGAGTTTCCCCGCGATCGGCCAAAGGTAGGCACCGTCTTGCAAAACCTTCCTGCTTCAAACTCTCTAAAACCGTCGTACTTGAACTGCGTCTGCTGGTTGCTACGAATCACGCCTGTGTGTGGATCAGGAGAGGATGACCAGCAGCTGCCGATTCTCGCGCAACACACCCAGCACGGTGACCTGCGAATCCTCGGAGATCAGGGCATTGAACTCACCGAGCGTGGTCACCGCATTGCGATTGATCTCCTGGATGATGTCGCCAGGACGCAGACCAGCACGAAACGCCGGACTTTGTTCGTCGACCTCCAGCACCTCGACCCCGGCACTCACGCCGGTGGCTCTGGCGATGGTGCCGGAAGGATCCAGTGTACTCAGCCGGGCCCCCTGGAAATCCGGCTCATTAAGCCCTCTGCCCTCCTCGGCATCGGTCTGCGCGGCAGCCACGCTGCGATCCTCGCCGCCAATCACGGCCTTGATCTGCTCTCTGTTGCCGTCGCGGAACAGCACCAGACCTACTTCTTCACTGCGACGCAGCAGACCGACGATGTTGCGCAACTCGCGACCGCTCTCGACCTTGCGGCCCGCGATCTCGACGATCACATCGGACACCTGGATACCGGCCGCCTCTGCCGCACTGCCAGGGACCACGCTGGTGACCAGGGCGCCCTTGCCGGCACCGGTCTTGAGGGTAGATTCCATGGCACTGGTCAGGTCCTGAATCTGCACCCCGAGTTGGCCGCGACGCACTTCACCGTCGCGCTCCAAATGTGTCATTACAGCGGCAATCATGTCCACCGGCACGGCAAACGCGATCCCCGCGCTGGAGCCACTGCCGCTGATGATGGCGGTGTTGATGCCGATCAACCGTCCTTCAAGATCGACCAGCGCACCGCCAGAGTTGCCAACGTTGATGGCGGCATCAGTCTGAATGAAGTCTTCGTAGTTCTCATTGTTCAGCCCGCCGCGTCCCAGTGCGCTGACGATGCCAGAAGTGACAGTCTGACCAATGCCGAAGGGGTTGCCGATAGCCACGACGTAATCGCCGACGCGCAGATTGTCGATATTGGCAAAGTTCAATGCCTGCAGCCCATCAGCCTCGATCTGCAGCAGGGCGACATCCGTACTGGCGTCACTGCCGATCAGCTTGGCCTGATATTCCCGGCCATCCTGCAGCGCGACAGTGATTTCGTCGGCGTTGTCGATGACGTGGTGGTTGGTCACGATATAGCCCTTGGCGGCGTCAACGATCACTCCTGACCCCGTGCCTCTGACCTCTCCGCCAGGACTATTGCCGCCAGACTCATTGCCCCCGCGACCGTTGCCTCGCGGCAGATCGGGCGGCACCTGTCCGTCCGGATTATTGAAGAAGCGACGCAACTCCTCCTCGTTGAAATAGCGCAGTTGCTCCGGCGCCGCTGCCTGCTGTGAGGTAGAGACAATCACCACAGCGGGAGTGACGTTCTCCAGCATGGGGGCCAATGACGGCACACCGCCATTGCTCGCCTCTTCACTCAATGCCTGGACTTTCGAAACACCCAGGTCGGCAACACCCAAGCCCGTCATGGACACCAGAATCAAACTGACTGCCAGCAACTTCTTCATCTTCGAGTCCTCCTGTTTAAGCGGTGACGGCGTCCGCCGCACCTTGCATGAGGCCAATCTAGGGAGAGAGCGAGAAAAAAACCTGAGGAAGGCGTGAATTTAATATCCAGAAAAGGTGAAGAATACGCCGGGGGCAGCGCGCCTCCTGGAAATTCGTCTAAAATCGCGACAGGAGTTCCGTTAAACGTGCGTACAAACAGAGGTATACAAAATGTCGCTTGAATTTGAACACAAGCGACCTTATAGATGTCCAAGCGGATAAGGGTTTCCAAACACGTACAAGAGTCAGGCAGGACAGGGGTAAATCATGAACAGCAAGGGTGCTGAAAAAACTGCAGAACCGGTAGCGCAACACTCCGCGCTGAATGCGGGCGGATGTCCGGCTGCACGGGCGCTGGCTTTTTGTCTGGATGGCTGGCTGGTCAAGCCTGACAGCAATGAACTGATCGACCTGGGCAGTCAGAGCTCTGGCAATCAGCAGCGCCGTTCGCTGGAGCCGCGCCTGATGCATCTGCTGAGCCTGCTCGCCGCCGCCCCGCAGCGGGTATTCAGCCGCGAAGAACTCATGAGTCACCTGTGGCCACGGGTCATCGTCAACGAGAACTCTCTGACGCGAGCAGTTTCCGAGCTGCGTAAACAGCTTGCGCTGCCGGGCAGCACCACCCGCTTCATCGATACCATTCCCAAGACCGGCTACCGCCTGTCCGCTGACTGCAAGGTGCGGGAATATGTCGAGCCTGTCTGCCAACCTGTCAGCGCAGCTGCAGGCCGCTGGCCGACATTCATGACTTCTGCCAGAGGCGTCGCACTGGCTGCGACGTTCGCTGTCACCGCCGTGCTGCTGAGCAGCCTGCAACTGCCCTTCTCCAATCCGGATGCCAGCGAAGGTGCGATTGCGCTGGCCGACATCCACGTCAGCAGTCAGGCCGCTTTCGATGCACTTCTCGACGGACGCCTGGAGACGGTTGCCGCCCAGAGCAGCAGTCAGAATGGTGAGATGCTCGTGGAGATCGAAAAGCTGGATGCCACGCAGCCGGTGGTCTCCAGAGACGGCGGTCTGTTTGCCTATATCCGGCATCACGATCAGGGTTCCAGCCTGATCCTCGGCTCCACGCAACTGCCCAGTTCGCCAATCACCGTGTTCACCACAGAAGATGCCATCTACAACCTGCAGTGGTCACCTATCGAACGCGCCCTGCTGTTTGCCCAGAGCCCGCGCATCACCACTATCACCACCTCAGCCATGCTGCCGCTCGACGAACAGGCCAGTCTGGTGCTCTTCGATCTGGACAGTTTTACGACACGCGTGCTCTTCGGGCCAGGCAGTCACAGCGCCGAACGTGAAGGCAATACCACCACTCCCGCCGACGACGTCAATCACAACGACGCCGCGCGCGGCTTCAAGCTGACGGCACTGGCGCGCTCGCTGGACTGGCTGTCCTGATCAATCCCAATCAACGGCGCCGCCCGGATCAGTGTCCGGTCAGGTCGGGTCGGATTGAATGCCCTCTTGTTACTTCTCGTATCTGGCCAATTCGGCCCGGGCCACGACGCGGCGATGCACCTCGTCGGGACCATCCGCCAGTCGCAGCGTACGCTGACTGGTCCACAACGCCGCCAGCGGGAAGTCCTGAGACACTCCTGCAGCGCCATGCATCTGAATGGCACGATCTATTACACGCAGAGCCATGTTCGGCACCGCCACCTTGATCTGCGAAATCGCGTCGCGGGCAGCCTTGTTGCCGATGGTGTCCATCAGGTATGCCGCTTTGAAAACCAGCAGGCGACACATCTCGATCTCGATGCGGCTGTCGGCGATGGCGTCATAGTTGCCACCGAGTTCGGCCAGCGGTTTGCCGAAAGCCTGACGGCTAAGGGAACGTTCACACATCAGTTGCAGCGCCTTCTCCGCCGCTCCGATGGACCGCATGCAATGGTGGATGCGGCCTGGCCCGAGACGCCCCTGAGAAATCTCGAAGCCGCGACCACGGCCGAGGATGATGTTCTTCTTCGGCACACGGACATTGTCATAGCGAATGTGCATGTGGCCGTGCGGGGCATCATCGCGCCCGAACACTTCCATCGCCCTGACAACCCCTACACCGAGCGTGTCCATGGGAACCAGAATTTGCGACTGCCGGTTGTATTTCGGAGCGTCCGGGTCCGTGACCACCATGACGATCATGATCTTGCAGCGCTTGTCACCCGCGCCGGAAATATAGAATTTCTCTCCGTTGATGACCCAGTCGTCGCAGTCGAGCACCGCCGTGGTGGCGATATTGGTCGCGTCGGACGAGGCAACATCCGGCTCGCTCATGGCGAAGGCCGAACGGATCGTGCCGGCCAGCAGCGGCTTCAGCCACTGCTCCTTCTGTTCCTCGGAACCGTAGCGCTCCAATACTTCCATGTTGCCGGTGTCAGGTGCGCTGCAATTGAACGCTTCGGAAGCCAGACGGCTGCGCCCCATGATCTCGGCCAAGTGGGCATACTCAAGGTTGGTGATGCCAGCGCCGCCCTGGCTTCTGGGCAGGAAGAAATTCCACAGCCCCAGTGCCCGCGCTTTCTGCTTCAGCCCTTCCATGATCTCTTCCTGGCGCGGGGTGTGCGACCAGCGGTCCCCGACGGCGATATCAGCATGGTAATCATGCTCGACGGCGGCCACGTCCACTTCCACGAAGCGACGAATCTTCTCGCGAATCTCGACCATCTCTGCCGACAGGCCCAGGTCCATCATGTTCTCAGTCTCCAACCATGTTCAAAGTGACAGCTTCAATGTGATGCATTAACCGGCAATAGTCCCGCCGCCATCGATGACCAGCGTCTGCCCGGTGGTAAAACTGCCCGCCTCGGACGCCAGAAAGATAGCGGCGCCAGCGATCTCATCGGGCTCGCCGATGCGGCGCAACGGATACTTTGCGACGGTGGCGGCATAGGTTTCGGGATTCTCCCAGAGGGCGCGGGCAAAGTCGGTGCGTACCAGCCCCGGCGCGATGCAGTTGACGCGGATATTCTTTGGTCCCCACTCGACGGCGAGGTTGCGGGCCATCTGCATATCCGCCGCTTTGGAAATGCCATAGGCACCGAGGACTGTGCTGCCTTTGAGCCCGGCGATGGAGGATACGATGATTACCGCCCCTCCTCCCCTGGCCGCCATGCCTGGCAGAACCAACTGGCAGAGACGGTGAGCACTCCCGATGTTGGCATTCATGATCTTGTCGAATGCCTCATCGGGAATGTCCTGCGAAGAACCGTAATACGGATTCAACGCCGCATTACACACCAGAATATCAATGCCGCCGAAATGCGCCGTGGTCTTCTCGACCAGCATCCGCAACTGCTCCTTGTAATTGATATTGCAGGCGATCGCGACCGCCACGCCTCCTTCTGCATTGATAAGATCAGCCACCTCTTCGCAGGCCTGCTGATTCCTGCTGGAGATAACCACGTGTGCGCCGACTTGCGCCATGCGCCTGGCAATTGCCAGACCAATGCCCTTGGTTGAGCCCGTTATCAATGCCACTTTCCCTGCCAGATTGAATAAGCTCACCTCGTCCCCCCCCCCCCTTCCAACAATCACGCGTTCAAATAGGTGTTATCACCAGTAAAAATAACACTTTGCAGTATTATCATAAACTAGCAAGAGGCGCAGAAAGGGACAAGTTTTTTATGGCGCAGACCTGTCTCTTTTGCCTTTGCCGATACTGGTTCCGCCGTCCACCGGAATAACTGTTCCATTGACATAGGCACCAGCGCGCGAGGCCAGGTAGATGAGCACGCCTGCGATGTCTTCCGCACTACCGATGCGCCCGAGCGGACAATCGTCCTCAATATCCTGGCGGTAATGTGCAAGCACATGATCGGTCATCTTCGATTCGAAGAAGCCCGGCGCGATGGCATTGACGGTGATGTGCTGCGGACCCAGCTCGACGGCGAGGGTGCGGGTGAGGTGATGCAGCGCCGCCTTACTGGCGGAATAGGCGAAAGTCGGCACGCGCTGCACGACAGGCACTTGCAAGCCATCCATCGAGCCGATATTGATGATGCGGGCGGGATCATCCGGCCGCGCCGCACGCTGCAGCAGAGGGATGAGGTCCCGGGTCAGCGCGAACACGCTGCTGACGTTGGTGCGCATGACCTTGTCGAAGGCGGCATCCGGGTAATCGGCGAGCGCCGCCCCCCAGTTGCTGCCAGCATTGTTGACCAGAATCGAGAGCCCGCCCGGTTCTCGACTCGTCAGTTCCGTCACTAGTGCCTGCCGCTGCTGCGCATCGTTGACATCGGCCGCAATCGCCACACAGTCACCCGCAGCCGCAAGGCTCTGAGCCGCCGCTCGACATCGTTCTGTGCTGCGTGAAGCGATGTAGACACGCACGCCGTTGCGCAACAGCGCCTCAGCCATCATGAATCCAAGACCGCTGGAACCACCGGTCACTAGGGCCGACTTGCCCTGCAGGGAAAAGAGCCGCTCGCTACCCAGTGTCCTGTCGCGCTTCGTCATAAGGCTCACTCTTCGGCAACCTTCACCAACTGCTTGCCAAAGTTCCTGCCGCGCAGCAATCCCCGGAACTGCTCCGGCGCATTCTCCAGCCCGGTGCCAATGCTTTCACGATGCTTGATCCGGCCTTCTTTGACCCAGCGCCCCAGCTGCACGGTGGCATCAGACCAGCGCTCCATCCATTCTGACACCAGAATGAAGCGATGCTCGGGGACGTTCGGGGCATCCTTGAGAATGTCGAATGGCGTCACCGCTTTGGTGATGTCAGCATCGTTATAGCTGGAGACATACCCGCAAACCGGGACTCTGGCACCCTTGTTCAGCAGCGGCGCGACGGCTCGGGTAACGTCACCACCGACATTCTCGAAATAAATGTCGATGCCGTGCGGACAGGCCTGTGCCAGCTCTGCAGCGAGAT
The DNA here is from genome assembly GCA_030654835.1 of Gammaproteobacteria bacterium. Classification (GTDB taxonomy): domain Bacteria; phylum Pseudomonadota; class Gammaproteobacteria; order Pseudomonadales; family Pseudohongiellaceae; genus UBA5078. Next base: position 45,633 of record JAURWS010000029.1, read on the forward strand.
TGCCGACCTTGTAGTCGATGCAGACATCGAAACCCAATTCCTCGGTGACATAGCGACACTTGTCCGGTCCGCCCGCAATGCCGACGACCCGCAGCCCGAGGATCTTGCCGAGCTGCCCCACCACCGAACCCACGGCACCAGAGGCGGCAGAGACGACCAAGGTCTCACCGGCCACCGGCTTGCCGACTTCCAACAAACCGAAATAAGCGGTGCGGCCGGGCATGCCGACTACTCCCAGATGTGAAGACAGAGACCCATTGTCGAGATCCACCTTCATCAACCGGGGTGCGTTGTCATCGACCACGATCAGACTCTGCCAACCCATGTGGGCGGTGACGTAATCCCCGACCTGGAACTTGTCTGAGCGCGAATCGATCACGACTCCCGCTGACTCACCCACCATGATTTCACCGAGACCGACGGGCTTGGCATAGGACTTCACATCGTTCATGCGGCCCCGCATGTAAGGGTCCAGCGACAACCACAGCACCTTTATCAGCAGCTGTCCTGGCAGCAATGGCGGCACCTCCGTCTGCACGATTTCAAAACAGCTGTCATCTGGTTCGCCGACCGGCCTCTTCGCCAGCAGTACCCTGGTGTTTTTCATTACTCCCCCTCCTCGTCAACCAGCGCTTGGCTGTCTTTATTGAATGATCACGTCATGACTGCCGGCCATACTAGCGGATGCTTATGGCAAATCCTATTCATGCACAACGCGCCTGTAAGGGCTCGACTGTGCTTGAACGCATGACATCGAGTGTGGTCTCCAGCAGCGCCAACCCGCTCAGTAGCTCCGCTTCGGTAATCAGCAGACTCGGGATGATCCTGAGCACGGCATTGCGGGTCGGCGTCACCATCAATCCGAGCGCGAGGCAGCCCTGGGTCAACTCACCAACCTGAGCGTCATTGTGCATCTGGATTCCGATCAACAATCCCCGGCCACGCACCTCGGCCACAAATTCGGGATACTTCTGCGCCAGCACCTGCAGTTGCACCATCGCCAGTTTCCCCATGTCGGCCACGCGCCCGGCGACATCCCGTTCCAGAAGATGAGTGACCACGGCGAACGCTGCCGCGCAGCCGAGTGGATTACCGCAGTAGGTGCCACCGTGATCGCCCCTGTTGACACCGGCAGCCACCGCTTCGGTCATGGCAAATGCCGCAAACGGAAAGCCGCCGGCAATACCCTTGCCCATGGTCAGGATGTCAGGTTGCACATTCTGCGCATCCACCGCAAAGAAGGTCCCGGTGCGACAGAAGCCAGTCTGCACTTCATCGGCAATCAGCAACGTCCCATTCGCTCGACACAATTGTGCCAGCGCCTGCAGATAGCCCGGCGGCGGCACCCTGACACCACCCTCGCCCTGCACAGGCTCCACAATCACCGCTGCAACCCTGTCATTCAGAGCGTCCGCCAGTGCATCGATATCGCCGAATGGGACGAACTGATTGCCGGGCACCAGAGGCAGATATTTCGCAGCGTTGTCGCTCCCGCCGGACAGTGACAGCGTACTCAGCGTGCGACCGTGAAACGACCCCGCCACGGCGATCACGTCCGGCCTGCCGGTCACCTTTCTCGCCAGCTTGACTGCGGCATCGTTAGCCTCGGCACCACTGTTGGCGAAGAACACCCGTGTCAGCCCCGCTGGCAATACCTGCTGCAGCAACGTCAGCAAACGCGCGCGGATCGGGGAATAAGTGAAGCCGGAATTGGGGTTCTGCATAAGCTTGCCCGCCTGCTCCTGAATAGCGGCGACCAGCACAGGATGACTGTGACCGAGACTGGTCACCCCCCACCCCGCCGTAAAGTCCAGGTACTGCATGCCCTTGTCGTCCCACACATGACTGCCCAGTCCGCGCTCGATGGCGACGGGCTGTTTCATGCAGATGGTCAGGCCAAGACTGTCTTCAATTTCTATGCTGTTCATGTTGCCTCCAGTTTTTCGCGGGTAAAAAAAAAACCTCCAGGAGTCGGGACGCCTGGAGGTTTTTTGGTTCGGTGGTTCTATATGGCTTTAGAGAGTCTCAGGCATCTCCGGATGATAGGCGCTGGTCGCGCGCGCACGACGGCGGGCTGCGGCAGCATTCGCAGTAGAGTTCGCAGCACTATTTGCAGCAGCCCACGCGGCCTGCATGGCAGCAGCCATGGGGCGAAGTTGTGTGCCAGGCACTTTGCTGAACGATCGAACTGACATCATCGGTCCTGAGGTTGATCTTGAGTGTGGCATCTGCAAACGGATGCAGGCGCGAGGCGGGCGAATGTATTTGAACTTCTCGGGACTGTCAACCCGTGCTTAGATGAAAAGACTGGGCTAGAATGCCTTGAAAAACAAGAATGCCCGAAAACCATAACGCGGCCGACAGGCTGCGGCATCAGAGAATCTGCAGATGACAGCCCTTCACGGCAGGAACAGATTACTGACCCCTTCCCTCTTGCGTTGCTCGCTGCTGGCGCTGACCCTGGCGTGCGCCAGCAATGGCATTCTATTGGCGCAGCAAGACAGCCCACCCCTGCAGAATGGCGTTGACACGCAACGCTCCATCGACCACGCCAACAGTCTGGCGGAATATCAGCAGACCATCGACCGGCTGCAGAGCGAATTCGGTCCCTACGATAAGCGCCTGATCGAGCCGCTTGCAGGCATGAGCCAAGTCCTGATCGAAGCTGGCGACCACGACGCTGCCCTGCCGCTGCTGGATCAGCAACTGCAGATTCATCGCATCGGCAATGGTTTGTACACGACTGAGCAGATTCCCGTCATTCAGACACTGCTGCGCCTGCGTTCGGCGGCTGGCCAGTGGGACAGCGTGACCGACACCCTGCAGTATCTGGCGTGGGTGTATCAACGCGATGACACGCTGCCCCCGCTGGAACAGCTGGCGGGCCTCAAACAATTGGGCGACTGGCATATGCGAGCGCTGGGGCATGACAGCCGCGACAGGGAAGCCTTCCATCTCACACAACTCAGCAAGATGGAGGAGAGGGCCACCAGCATTGCCGAAATGCACTATGGCGCCGACAGTGTAGAACTGGCGCCCTACCTTTATGACGAAGCACTGGCAGCGGCCTACATCGGGCTGGCCATCATGATGACCAGCGAAACGTCGCAGGATCTCATGCTGCTCACCGAAGGCATCAGAAACCGACCGGTATCGGGCAACGCCGTGCCAATCGCCAGAGGTCTGACCGAAATCGAAATCGAGGCACAGTACGGATCGCGAGCCAGCACTGTCATTGAGCGCTCTTTCAAGAACAATATGGCAACAAGCCTGCAGAAACTGAAGCGGATCCGCGAGCTGTACGCGGCCAATGGCAACCTGGAGGCAGAGGGCCTCGCCCTGATTGCCATGGGAGACGCGACCCTGATGCGGCAGCAATACGAAAACCAACCCGGTCATTTCGCCGGTGTACGCAGAGGCAGCTCCGCGCCGGGGCCAGCCCTGGAATACTACAGGGAGGCACTGGCCTTGTTCGAAGAAGCGGGTGTCTCTCCTGAGCTGCTGGAGGCATTGACGCGCTGCCCGGTGCTGCTGCCGGTGACTGCCTTCCGCGAGACGCTGCAGGAAGCCAAGCCGGATTGCCGACATCAAGCAGAGCCGCCACTGTACGATCTTGGAGACTACGATGTGATGTCGACGCTGATTCCGGGGCTGGAAGAGTCCACCAAACCTTCCGACGGACAGATGGAGGCAGTATTGCTGTTTGCGGTGCGCTCCAATGGCCAGATCTCCAGCGCTGAAATCACACAGATCGAGCCGGACAACACGGCCAACCGCGTGCGTGCCCGCAAACTCACGGAGATCATGCAGTTCCGGCCGACACTGGCCAGCGGCATTTCCAGCCGGACTGAGAATGTGCTGCTGCGTGTCAGAATGCCTGCCGCACAGCAATAAAAGCATAGGCTGCTGTCAGCGCCGCTTCTCCAACACCACCCCGGCGCCCAGCAGGGCGTCAACCTCCTCCACCGTCAATCCATACTCCACGAGGATTTCCCGCGTGTGTTGACCGAATTTCGGCGGCAGATAGCGCAGCGTGCCAGGGGTTCGTGAAAACTTTATTGGTGTGCCCGTCATCCGATACCAGTCCTGCTCGACATTCATGCCTCGATGCTGCGTATGCGGATGCGCCACCACCTGCGCGGTGTCATGAATCGGCCCGGCCGGCAGCCCCGCTTGCAGCAGTCTCTGGCAAAGCTCAGAACCATCGATCTTCATCAGGCGTGATTCCAGCTCGGCCTTGAGATCCGCCCGGTTGTTCACGCGATCAATGTTATGGGTGAAACGGGAATCTTCCGTGAGCTCCCTGCAACCCAGCTCCTCGCAAAGCTTTGCAAACGCGCCGTTGTTGCCAGCTCCGATGAAGATGTCCACCGTGCGCGTGCGAAAGGTATCGTAGGGGCTGATGTTGGGGTGCGCATTCCCGGTCGCCACGGGAATTTTGCCGGAATATTTGTAATTGACGATGTGCGGATGCATCAGCGAGACCGCGCAATCGTAAAGCGTCATGTCGATGTACTGTCCGAGCCCCGAACGCTCACGCTCCGCCAGGGCCATGAGCAGTGCAACGGCCGTGTACAGCCCCGTGCCCATATCGACCATGGCGATACCAAGGCGCGTCGGCTGACTGCCTTTTTCGCCATTGACACTGAACCAGCCAGCCATGGCCTGCACGATCGCATCGTAGCCCGGGAAGCCACCCAACGGACCATCAGCGCCAAAACCGCTGACACGGCAATGAATCAACCGTGGAAAGCGCTCGCGCAATACCGCCTCGTAGCCCAACCCCCATTTCTCCATGGTGCCCGGCTTGTAATTCTCCAGCAGGATGTCGGCGCCATCCAACAACTGCAGCAGAAGGTCGCGACCCGCAGGCTGTGTGAGATCAAGCCCCATGGAGCGTTTGTTGCGATTCACACCGATATAGTAGGCCGCGTCCCCCTCATGGAAAGGCGGCCCCCAGTCGCGCGTCTCATCCCCCTGCGGGGGCTCGATCTTGATGACCTCGGCACCATGATCTGCCAGCACCTGCGTGCAGTAGGGGCCACCCAACACACGGGAAAGATCGATGATGCGTTTACCGGTGAGGGCACTGGCTGCTTGCGCGGGCTTGTCCATGGCAGGTGTTCCGGAAGGAATGGGCGCTGTGAGGGTAATTCAGGGACTGGGGGTTTTCAACACACGGACGACGACCATCAGCGCTGTCCGTCAGCCTCCAGCAAGGCCGGTAGGAAAAATTCCGCTACCAAAAGCGGCCGGTCATAGAGATGAAAGAGCGAGCGCCTGCCCCAAACTGTCCCGGTATGCGTCAACTCCAGTTGGTCGCGACGCAACAGAGGATGACGAAACAGGAACTCGCCCAGTGGTCTTTCATTGAGTGTACGCAAGCGCTTGAGAGGCCCCTGCATGCTGCTGACGGGAATCAACGAGTGTGCCGCTACCCACGGGACATCGCCATACTGCAAAAGCACTCTGCGCGACCACATGCGTTCGCGCACCACATGCGACGGGAAACACTGCAGCAAGCCTGGAGACTGCTGCTTGACCCAGCCTTCCTCCAGTACGCGCACTCTGAACTGCCCAACGCCCGCTGTGTCGGCACAGCGCTCCTTGAGTCGTTGCGTCAGAGAGCCGGGGTCCAGCAACCAGGACTGCCAGCCCGGATCGGGACGCGGCAATACCTGACTGGAGGGACGCCAGAGTAACTCGCGGTTTGCCAGACTGAGAGCTGAATTTTCCTGAGAGTTCACATCATTCACTGCGCTTGCGACTCCATCAATATAAAAACCCCTGCCGCACTTGCATGCGACAGGGGTTCGATGACTTCACCATTGCTGGCAACAGGGATCAGCGTGATTCAAAACGCTGCAGAGTCGCTGACATCACGCTCTGTACGCGACGGTTCTGTGCACGGCCTTGGGCTGTGTCATTGCTGGCCACCGGACGAGATTCGCCGAGGCCCTGCGCACGCACTTTGCCCGGAGCGATGCCGAACTGGTTAATCAGCACCTGACGCACGGCGTTGACACGACGCTCGGACAGACTCTGGTTGTATTCGGTTGTGCCTTGAGAGTCGGTGTGACCTTCCAGGTCTGCAATGGTGCTCGGATTGGCATTGAGGAAATCCGCGACGCGCTTGATCTCGTCGTTGTATTCCGGCTTGACAACCGACTGGTCGAAATCGAACTGAACATTCAGGTCAATGCGGGCGACTTCTTCAGTCACGATTGAACAACCGGTGTTGTCCACACGGTGAGTACGGGGGGTATCGGCACACGCATCACGGCTGTCGGGCACCCCATCGCCGTCCTGATCAGGCGCTGCAGGTGCGGCTGGAGCGGCAGGCGCTGCTGCGGCACGTACCGGTGCCGAGGCTGGAGCGGGAGGCGCTGAGCTGCTGCCACCGAAGCTGAATACCAGTGATGTATCGATACCGTAGTCATGGAAATGCTCATCCATGCCCCAGAATTTTCTGACCGCTGTTCTCCAGACCAGGTTGTCGTTGATCTGATATTTCACACCGGCACCAGCATCAAACACGGTTTCTTCATTCTGACTGAAGCGGTTGTGACCAACACCGCCGACTACGAAAGGAGTCAACTGGCCAATCTTGTTGTCCAGGGTGTAAAGAAGGTCGAAGCGTGAATGGAACACATCTTCATCGGGACCGGCACCATCCAGATCCATATCAAAAACGTTGATCTCGCCACTCAATTTATTGGTGAAATCGTAACCAAGGCCCAGTGTGAATCCGGTTTCATTGTCCAACAGTCGGTCTTTGTCATAGTCAATCCACTGCAGACCAGGGGCGATATAAAATTGCCCGGCGTCCGCTACGGCCGCATTCGGTGCGGCAACGATGGCGCCTGCGGCGAACATCAGACTCAGTGCTGTCAGGTAAGTTTTTTTCATGGCCTCTCCTTTGGTGTATCCAAGTGTAAAAACGCCGCAATTATAGCCCACGCGACAACAGAAAGCGTAATTAATTCCCCGACTTTGCGGTCGATCAGCAATTTTGTGATCTGCTTGGCGATTTCCAATTGAGCACCTTGCCAGATCGGCTCGAACACCCTTCCTACCACCTTCAATCAACACCGCCGCACTGTCAGCGTACTGCAATAAAACTGTCACTTACATGTCGCACAACTGCAACATCAAGTCACTAGGATGACCCCTGAGCAAATCTACCCAGCCATTGTCCGCTCAGGACCAGACCCCAGGAGCCATCATGATTTTAAATCGCAAAACGCTTGTCACTGCAATCGCTGCGGCGAGTCTCGGATTCTCTGCTCTGTCGGTACAAGCCGCAGAACCAACTCTCACTGCAGCGACTGCCAGCGGCGGCGCCACTACCGCTACCTTTACCGGCGGGGCAACCATCAATAGTGGTTCCAGCTACAGCGGATCAGTCGCCAGCAGTGCCGGAGTCGATGTCACCGGCACCATAAACGTCGCAGCAGCCGATGTCGGCAAGACCGGCGCACTGATTGCTCTGGTGCAAATACCCGGAGTGGGCGCCTTCAAGATGGTCTCTGGCGGACTCTTCCTGCCTTGGAACGGTCAAGTCAGCGGGCTCTCCCCGTTTGCCGTCAAGAAGCTCTCCGCCCAGGAACACATCACGGTGATGGACGATCTGATCGGCGCCGACTCCAATCTGGCAGGCCTGGACTTCCAGGTTTATTTTGGCTACTACACCGCCAGCAACATCAATACCCTGGCATACACCAGCACCCCAGTGAGCTTCTCGATTGCAGCCACTCCTGCTGCCGGCTGCCCGACCAATACCAGAGCCTCTACTGGCGCCGCACATGACGGCAAGCCGGTTTGCATCCTCTCCGGCAGACTCACCAGCAACACCCACCTGAACGCAAACAACGTCTACCTGCTGGACGGCGCCGTATTTGTCGGCGGCGACAACACCACCCCGGCAACGCTGACCATTGATGCAGGCACCAAGGTCATCAGCCCGGTAGGACTGAACTTCCTGGTCGTCAGCCGCGGCTCCAAGATCATGGCGAACGGCAGCGCAGCAGCGCCCATCACCTTCACTTACGACGATGAAGCCAATGCCACTGCGAGCACTACTGGCCGCTGGGGCGGCCTGATCATCAACGGCAACGCACCGGTCAATGGCTGCGCCACCGGTACGCCAGTGTGCGAACTGGAAGGTGAGGGTTCAACCGGCAAATACGGCGGCAACAATGCCGCAGACAGCAGCGGTGTGTTGAACTACGTCGTTGTCAAATACCCCGGCCAGAACATTACCCCGACCAACGAGCTGAACGGCATTGCCTTCCAGGGCGTGGGCAGCGGCACAGTAGTCGATTACGTACAGGTACACGGCAGCTCCGATGACGGCGTCGAGTTCTTCGGCGGCTCCGTGAATGCCAAGCACATGATCCTGACCAGCAACGAAGACGACTCGTTCGACTGGACCTTCGGTTGGAACGGCAAGGTGCAGCACGCTGTGCTCAAGCAACGCACTGGCAACGGCGACCGTGGCATCGAAGCGGACAACAATGAATTCGCCTTCGATTCACTGCCCCGCTCCAAGCCGACGCTGGCCAACTTCACTTTCATCGGCAAAGGTTCTGGTGGACGTGGTATGGAACTGCGCCGTGGCACCGGCGCCAACATTTACAACACCGTGGTGACTGGTTTCGATACCTACTGCCTGGATATCAACGATAGCGCCACGTTCCTGAATGGCGGTTCGAGCGCCACCGCGCTGACAGGACAGCTGACCATGACCAACACGCGCCTCGCGTGCGCCAACAACTTCTCTGAATCAAGCACCGATCCATGGGCGATTTCTGCCTGGTTCAATGGCCAGGCAGGCAACAGCACTGGCGCTGTCGACCTCTCAGGAGTTGTCAACGGCCCGACCGTGAATGCGTTGACAGCTGCCACGCTGAGCGACAGCTTCTTCGATAACGTGACACACATTGGCGCGGTAAAGGATGCCGCCACCAACTGGACGTCCGGCTGGATGTTCGGTAACTGATTCAGCACTTGAATCAGGGGTAAAGAAGGGGGCCACTGCGCCCCCTTTTTCTTTTCACTGAAATATAAATTCCACAATACTGAAACAATATCGCCCCAATTCACCACTCTGCAATATTTCTGTCATATCCCCTCATTACAATTAGCGCAACTTCTGATTCAAACCAACTCTACGGACATACCAAGATGATCAAACGCGCACTTCCAGCAGCAATCGCAATTGCACTCGGCAACATGACAGTCGTGGCCCAGGAGTTGGATACCGCCCAGCTGTCTTCTCCCATTGTGGCAAGCACCTCGCAGATTGAGGAGATCGCAGTCATCGGCCGCTATGTTCCCGATGAGAAACGCAGCACATCGGCACTCTCCAGCGTGTTGAGCAATGAAGAATTTTCACGCTCAGGTGACACCAATATCGCGGAGGGTTTGAAGCGCGTGGCAGGCATCAGCCTCGTTGGCGGCAAGTATGTCTACGTGCGCGGCCTCGGAGAGCGCTACTCCTCGGCACTCCTGAACGGCTCCAGCATGCCGAGCCCGGAACCACTCAACCGTGTCGTTCCACTCGATCTGTTTCCCAATGCGCTCATGGACAGTGTCGTCGTTCAGAAGACCTATTCTGCTCAATTTCCCAGTGAATTCGGCGGCGGCGTTCTGCAGATGAAGACCAAAACAAGCAGCGACGAATTCTTCTTCAACTTGAGCAGCTCTGTCGGCATGACCGATGGCGCGACCTTCGACAAGGGACGCAAAGCGCAATCCGGCGGCAAGGACTGGCTGGGTTATGATGACGGCGCTCGCGAAATTCCAGCGCTTCTGAAACAGGCCACCGCGAATGGCCAGCGCCTGCAGCGTCGCAATCCCTACCTGGACACCGGCGGCTACACGACTGCAGAACTGGAGGCTATTGGTCAAAGCCTCAACACCGATTATGACATCAGCAGCAAGACCTTGCCCGTCGATGCAGGCGCGACCGTTTCGCTCGGAAATTTTCACGACATTGGTGAATATCGATTCAATTACCTGGCCGCAATCGACTACAAGAACAGCTGGGACAATCACGAAATAGAGCGCAACTCCTACAAAGTCAGTGGTGTGGATGAACTGGTTCGCGAGAATGCCTTTACCTATTTCGGTACCGAGAACAACGTCGACATCAGCTCAATATTTTCGACTGGTCTCGCGCTTTCCGACAATCACAATCTCAGCACCACCAGCATCGTCCTGCGACAGTCCGACAATATTGCCGGTGAGCAGATCGGCTACTTTGGCGACGAGGGACTGGACAGCAAGATCACGGAGATCGAGTTCATCGAGCGCGAACTGATTTCAAACCAACTGCAGGGTGATCACTATTTTCCCGATGCGAACGAGCTGACCATCAACTGGCGCTACAATCGCTCCACGGCCGATCGCAATGCGCCGGACACACGTGAGTACCGCTACGACCTGATCGACGACGACTATCGCTTTAACCTGCGCTCCGACGGCAACGTGCGCCGTTACAGCGAACTGAGTGATCTCAACACCGAATATGCCGTCGATTCCAGCATGGTGTTCTACGGCCCGCTGGAGTCCACCATCATGATGTCCGGCGGCTACGCGAAGCAGGACAGCGAGCGCGACTACGCAATTCGACGCTTCACGTTCTTCGAGCTGGGCGATGTGGTCAACCAGCCAGGGTTCCTCAATCAGCCACTCTCAAAGATACTCGCTCCGCAAAATATCAGCAGCGATGGTTTCGAGATGCGTGAAACAACACGCCCGACCGATGCCTACGACGCCATGCGGGCATTGGAGTCCTGGTACGCACAGGCAGAATTGAATTTTTCCGACCGCATTCAACTGCTGGCCGGCGTGCGGCAGGAAGACTATCAGCAGAACGTCAGCACCTTTGACCTGTTCCGCCCGGACAACAAAGTAGGCGCAGAGCTGATCAGCAGCGATGTGCTGCCGGGGGTTACCGCCACCTATATCCTGGACAATCATCAGTTCCGGATTGGTTACAGCGAAACGACGTCCCGTCCGGACTTCCGCGAACTCTCTCCGGCCGGCTTCACCAACCCCGTGACAGGCTACGAGATGGTCGGCAATCCCGATCTGCGCATCGCCCACATCAAGAACTACGACATGCGCTGGGAATGGTATTTCTCAGGCAGCGACAGCATGTCTGTAGGCCTGTTCATGAAAGACTTTGACTCGCCGATCGAGTCTGTCGTCCAGCCAGGCGCCAACAGTGCCCGCAGCTATGTCAATGCCGAGTCCGCCGAAAATCAGGGCATCGAGTTCGAGTTCCGCAAGCAGTTTGACTTCCTGGGCGAGCGCTGGGAAAACTTCTACGCCTCCAGCAACATCTCCTACATAGAGTCCGAGGTTACCATCGGTGCCGCCGGAAATAACATTGTGACCAATAGCTCACGCCCCCTGCAGGGGCAATCGGATTGGCTGTTCAATGGTCAACTGGGTTACGACGACTTCAACGGTCTTACGGCGACGTTGCTGTACAACTACGTGGGCGCCCGCATCTATGAAGTGGGCATCCTGGGGGCACCGGACCTGATCGAGCAACCACGCGGCGAGCTGGATCTGGTCCTGATCAAGGAGTTTGGTGAACACTGGAAACTCAACATAAAGGCGCAGAATCTGTTTGATGAACGCAAGGAAATCACGCAGGGCGGACTGGTCGCAACCGGCTACTCTGAAGGGCGTACAGCGAGCCTGAAAATGGAGTATCGTTTCTGATCTGGAGGCGGGCGAAAAAGCCTGTTACAAGCCATTGTCACACGGTTGTAATATCAATGTTATCTAATAGTCTTGTAGAAATTACAATCAATTATATGCAAACAACAGTATGAGACCATGACTGAACCCAAAATTCTTATCGTTGATGACGAACCTGCAATCCGTGACATGATCGGTATTACGCTCGATCTGGCCGGCTTCAAGAGCACAGCGGCGGAAACGGCACAGCAGGCCTACGTGGACATAGTGGACAACCGCCCGGACCTGATACTGCTGGACTGGATGCTGCCCGGGGGCAGCGGCATAGAGCTCGCCAGACGCCTCAAACGCGACGAGCTGACGGCCGATCTGCCCATCATCATGCTCACCGCCAAGACCAGCGAAGACAACAAGGTGCAGGGGTTGGACGTAGGGGTCGATGACTATGTCACCAAGCCCTTCTCGCCGCGCGAACTGGTAGCCCGCATCCGCGCTGTATTGCGCAGGACGACAGGCAATCAACAGGACAAGGTGCTGCGGGTGTTCGACCTGCAGCTGGACCCCTCCAGTCACCGCATCACGATCGAGGACAGATCGGTCGACATGGGCCCCACCGAGTTCAAACTATTGCGCTTCTTCATGACGCATCAGGAGAAAGTGTTCAGTCGCGATCACATTCAGGATCAGGTCTGGGGCAGCAATGTCTACCTGGAAGAGCGCACGGTCGATGTGCACATACGTCGACTGCGCAAGGCGTTAAGCTCGGTGGAGATGGCCAGCATCGACTACTCCAGCCTGGTACAGACGGTGCGGGGCGCGGGTTACCGATTCTCAGTCAAACCCTGCTGACGTTTATTTTACCGGCCTTATTCGTTATAGTGCCGCGCACTCGCCCTCACCTGAAGGATATGCGCTTTGCTACGTGATTGGCGCTCTGAATTGAACCGCTTTCTGATCCTGATCGCAGTAGCCGCTGTGATCGGATTGCTGGCAGGCAAGCTGACACTGCTGCTTTTGCTGGCAGTTTCTGGCTACCTGACCCATACCTTCTATCAGCTGTATCGTCTCTATTCCTGGCTCTATCATCTTTCCGAAGCAACTCAGAGTGAGCTGCCAGAGGCCACCGGCATCTGGGGCAATATCTTCGATGGCATCTACCGTCTGCAGCGCCGTGAACGCGATGCCGCGAACTATCTGAAGAACATCCTCAACAAGGCTCAGGAATCCTCTGCGGCGCTGGAAATGGCCGTGGTGATGGTCAATCACAAGGGCAATCTCGAGTGGTGGAACCGGGCCGCCGAAAAACTGCTGGGCTTTCGCGCTGGCGACGACCGCCAGCAGCCTGTCACCAATCTACTGCGGGAGCCGCGCTTTTTTGAATACTTCGATGGCGGACGCTACAACGAACCGTTGAATCTCCCCTCACCGGTCAACAAGAATGTCGTGCTGGAGTTCCAGATCACCTTGTTTGGGGAAGGCGATCGACTGATGCTGGTGCGTGATATCACGCAGATGCACAAGCTGGAATTGATGCGCAAAGACTTTATCGGCAATGTCTCCCACGAACTGCGGACTCCAATAACCGTGATCAACGGCTATCTGGAGGCGCTCCTGGATCACAAGGACAGTTTTCCGCCGCGCTGGGCCAAGCCGCTGGAGCAGATGTCCCAGCAGGGGCAGCGCATGGAGAATATCGTGCGCGACCTGCTGACACTGACACGCCTGGAAACCCAGTCGCTGCCAAAGCAGTTGGACAGAGTCGATGTCGGTGGTCTGCTACGGGAAATCGGCAACGAAGCCGGACAGGTGTTCGCGGACAAGAGCCATGAATATGTCGTGGAACTGGACGGGCAGTATCTGCTGCAAGGTAGCCTGAGCGAGCTCTACAGCGCTGTCTCCAATCTGACCTTCAATGCGGCCAAGTACACCCCTGAACATGGCAAGATCACGCTCAAGGCAACCCTGGCGCCAAACGGCCTGGACATTGAGATTGCGGACAACGGGGTGGGAATCGAGGAGCAGCACATTCCCCGCCTGACCGAACGCTTCTACCGTGTCGACGAGAGTCGCTCGACGGAGACCGGTGGCACCGGTCTCGGACTCGCCATCGTCAAACATGTGCTGGTACGGCACGGAGCGAAACTGGAAATTCTCAGTCAGCCTGGCAAAGGCAGTCGCTTCATCTGTCACTTCTCTGCAGAGCGACTGCTGCCAGTTGACGCTTAGAAGCGGTATTCGAACCCTACGCCAACCTGATCATTGTCGATCGCGTGATTGTCCGAACGTGTCAGGGTCATCAACCCAAACACCTTGGAATCGTCCGTAAGATTGTAGTCCACACCAAATGAGGTCTGACGACCGCCATCTCTGCGCTGCTCGGAAATGCCGCTCTGGGCCTTCAGCACATATTTGTCCATGGTATATGCTGCGCTGATGAACACACCATGTTCGGTGCCACGTGTATTTTTGCTGTTCTCTGAACGCTCATAGAGCGCGCCCAACTGCAGATCGCCCATGCGATACTGAGTAACCAGACGCAGCACATCGTTGTCGTTCAGATTGTTGTCGGCGCTGACGCCGCCATAGAAACTACCCTGGGTATATGTCAGGCTTGCAGAAGTACTCTTGCTCAGACGATCTCGCAGACCATTCTTGCCATCCAGCAGCGCAGCATAGGAGAACACAAATCCGCCGATCTCCGGACTGATATAGTGCGCCACATCGTTCGGTCGATTCTCACCCACGACGAGCGTGCGAATGTCGCCATCCAGGTCGTTGAACAGATCGATACGATTCTGCAGTTGTTTGGTCGGTGTGTCGTTGCGACCCACCAGCAGTGTTCCGAATCCACCTTCAACGCCCAGGTACGAATTGCGTTGCGTGAGGGTTTTGTTGTCGAAAGGACGATTATCAGGATTCATCTGATATTCCGCCTGATAGATCACCTTCAGGCCCTCGGACACCGGCAGAGAGCCTTCCAGGCCGATACGCGACGCATTGCTGACAAACTCCGAATCTGAGCCACGTCCTTTGGGTTGATTATGGACAGCAGTAACGTTGATGCGACCGTAAAAACTCGGCAGCAGGCTAGTGTCCTGGGCAAAGGCAGGGAGGCTACAGCTGAGGGCTGCGAGTGCGCAGAGGGGCAATGCTTTTGTCACATTCATTCTATACTCTCCGTTGTGAAGGGCCGCTGGTTCGCCCATCAGGACTTCCCATCAGTACCAATTGGCCTGCTATAACGAGCACCCGTGTGGTGCCGGTTTTGATGGAGAGAGCATATTACTCATTTGTGACAATTCAATGACATTGTGACAGTAATGAGAACTTTTTATTACAGAAGCGCCGTCCAACTGACTGGCGCCCCGGAGTCGAGCTTATTCGCTCTTGACTTGTTCTTCGAGACCGGACAATCCCAGATGGCGAACGTCGGTGCCCTTGACCAGATAGATGACGTGCTCGGCGATATTCTTCGCGTGATCGCCGACACGCTCCAGTGAGCGCAATGCCCACACAACATTGAGCACGCGCGTTATGCTGCGCGGGTCTTCGATCATGTAAGTGATCATCTCACGCATCGCACTGCTGTATTCCATGTCGACGCTGACATCCTCTCTCGCCACAGCGAGCGCGGCATCGACGTCGTAACGGGCAAATGCATCCAGAGCCATATGCACCATCTTGCGCACGCGCTCCCCGATATGGCGTATTTCAACGTAACCTTTGGAGGAATCTCCCTGCTCCGTCAGCTCGATGGCGAGTCTGGCGATCTTCGCCGATTCATCACCAATGCGTTCCAGATCGTTGACCGTCTTGATGATGGACAGCACCAGACGCAGATCGCTGGCCGCTGGCTGTCGACGCACCAGAATGCGGTTGCACTCTTCGTCAATCTTGACCTCCATGGCGTTGATGGAGGCGTCGTCCTCGCCTACCAGCTGCCCAAGACCGCTGTCGGCACTGATGATGGCTTCGATGGCATCGGTGAGTTGCTTCTCGACCATGCCGCCCATCTCCAGCATGTTGTTCTTGATCTCTTCAAGATCGGAATTGAACTGCCTGGAGATGTGATGACTGTGGAGCGTTGCGTCTTGTTTCATAATCGGGTTCCTGCCTCGGAACAATCACTATATGGGAATGCCTGCGCGACTGTGTAAAATTCAGCCGTAACGACCAGTTATGTAATCTTCCGTCTGCTTTTGAGCCGGATTGGTAAAAATGTTATCCGCAGTATCGAACTCGATCAGTTTGCCCATGTACATGAAGGCAGTGAAATCCGACACCCTGGCAGCCTGCTGCATGTTGTGCGTCACGATAATAATCGTGTAACGATCTTTCAGCTCATTGATCAGCTCTTCGATTTTGAGAGTCGAAATCGGATCGAGCGCAGAAGCCGGCTCGTCAAGCAGAAGGACTTCCGGCTCCACTGCCACCGTTCTGGCAATAACCAGACGCTGTTGTTGACCACCGGACAAACCCAGCGCGCTCTCATGCAGGCGGTCCTTCACTTCTTCCCACAGCGCGGCTGCCTTCAGTGACTTTTCCACGCTCTCGTCCAGCACACGCTTCTTGTTCACGCCCTGAATGCGTAGGCCGTAGGCGACATTTTCATAAATGGATTTCGGAAACGGATTCGGTTTCTGGAACACCATGCCGACGCGGCGACGCAAATCCGCCACATCCACGGAGCGATGATAGATATCCTCACCATCAAGGGTAATGCTGCCCTTGATCGAACAGTTCTCCACCAGATCATTCATACGATTGAAACAGCGCAACAGGCTGGATTTTCCGCAGCCACTGGGACCAATGAACGCCGTCACGCGCTGACTCGGAATGCTCAGGTTGACATCAGTCAGCGAGTGCGCTGCACCGTAATACAAGTTGAGGTTGCTTACCTGCAGACAGCTCGGCAGGTCTTCGGCCGATTGACCGTGATCACTGCCGCCAACCTTCGACATGTCAATCTTCTTGAACTTCGAGCGATTGGCCGGTGCGTATTCAGTATTCGATTCTGTCATTGCGACAACATCCGTTGGTAAAGTGATCTGTGTGCTGTTTTTACGTATCGAGTTTTACATATCGAGAGACTTGTACTTTTCCCGCAGCCGATTGCGAATGGAAACCGCTACCTGATTCAGCACTGCGGTAATCATCACCAGCAAAAACGCCGTGGCAAATACCAATGGCCGCGCCGCCTCAACGTTCGGGCTCTGGAAGCCCACATCGTAGATGTGGAAACCCAGGTGCATAAACTTCTGATCGAGATGGAAGTATGGGTAGTTGCCATCCAGTGGTAAAGCCGGGGCCAATTTGACGACACCCACCAGCATCAGAGGCGCCACTTCACCCGCAGCCCTGGCGACAGCCAGAATCATGCCGGTCATGATGGCCGGACTCGCCATTGGCAGTACCACACGCCAGATGGTCTCGAACTTGGTGGCTCCGAGCGCAAGACTCCCCTCGCGAAGACTGCGCGGGATTCGCGACAAACCTTCTTCAGTGGAAACAATCACCACGGGCACCGTCAACAGCGCGAGCGTCAGTGCAGCCCACAGCATTCCTGGAGTCCCGAATGTCGGGGCCGGCAAGGCCTCCGCATAAAAAGCCTGGTCGACTTCTGCGCCTATGAAATAGATGAAGAAACCAAGGCCGAACACCCCGTAGACAATTGACGGCACACCAGCCAGATTGTTGACCGCTATGCGAATGATGCGGGTAATGACGCCTTGACGGGCATATTCGCGCAGATAAACGGCGGCAATCACGCCGAAAGGCGTAACCAGTACGGACATCAGCAACACCATGATGACCGTGCCGAAAATAGCGGGGAAAATACCGCCCTCGGTGTTGGCTTCCCGCGGATCGTCAGAAAGGAATTCCCAGAGCTTCTGAGCATAGACGATCAGTTTGCTACCGACATGCATGCCATTGGGCTGATAGGCTCGCACGATTTCCGAGACCTCAATTTCTGTCTCCTGACCGTTCATCGCGATCATGACTACGGTGTCGCGCTCAATCTGAGCGTACAGCTCCTGCAGTTGCTCCTGCAGCACTGCATAGCGGCTATCCCACTCCGCACGTTCGCTTTCGATAGTGGCCAGTGCTTCCGGGGTATCGGCATCCCGCAATTCCAACCCGCGCTGACGCAGGCGCAATCTCTCCAGCGCATAGTTGACCTCGCCGATCGCTCCTTTTTCGAGCTCCGCTATCTCATCGTGAATGGCTACAGCTCTGGCCACTCGCTCAGTCAACGCATCCCAGGCCGCGGTATCTGCAGAATTGGCTGGGTCACTGACAGCAACAGTGGCGCCGACCTCGCGAACTTCACGCACATAGCCATAGAAATTACCCCACTCCCAACGCTCGAATGCGGTGAGGTTTTCCGGGAAACGAATGTTGTCGAGATAATCAGTCAGCAGCCAGGTGAAGTCGCTGCCATTCAGGTCGCGGTTCCCGATTTTGACGAGTTCACGCTCGTACATGAGGCGATCGCCCGTGACTGGAATTCCCGAAGAGATAATACGTTCGGCAGTGACTTTCTCATTGCCGACGCGTTCACCGATGATTTCTCGTACCAGCGGTTCACCACTCTCGACAGGCTGTGAATACTGCGCCAGCATCAGATCCTTCGGCCAGAAATGACCCAGACCGTTATAGGCCAGCAGCAGCAACAGCCCCACCGTCATGATGATGCTGATGGCAACGGCGCCAGCGTTGATCCATATCCAGGGCGTGCCGCCCGCAAAGAATTTCTTGAGCGCTGTCATATAGTGCTGTACTTACGTCGTAGACGTTGTCTGATGATTTCTGCCAGGGTGTTGACGACGAAAGTGAACATGAAAAGCACCAGCGCGGCGAGGAACAGAATGCGGTAATGCGTACTGGCCACTTCCGACTCAGGAATCTCCACGGCGATGTTGGCTGCAAGTGTGCGCATTCCCTCAAAGACGTTGGCATCCATGATTGGGGTGTTGCCAGTTGCCATCAGCACGATCATGGTTTCACCGACGGCGCGACCCATGCCGATCATCAGCGCAGAGAAGATACCGGGACTTGCAGTGGGCAACACCACGCGACGAAGTGTCTGCCAGGGGGTTGCGCCTAGCGCCAGAGAGCCATAGGTCAATTGCTTGGGGACCGTGAACACCGCATCTTCGGCAATCGAGAAAATCGTCGGAATCACGGCAAACCCCATCGCCAGTCCCACGACCATGGCATTGCGCTGGTCATAGGGAATACCCAGCTCGTTGGTCAGCCAGCTGCGCATATCACCTGCAAAAAAAACCACTTCAATAGGCCCGGCGATTACCGGCGCCAGCAAGCAGACGAGCACTATAACTGGCACTAGCAGTCCTGCCTCCCAGCCATCTGGAATACGGAAGCGCACGGAGTCCGGCAGGCGAGTCCAGGCGAATGCTGCCAGAACTACACTCAGAGGGACGAGCACCAAAGTACTCAGAACGCTGAGCAGATTATTTTCGAGGAACGGGGCCAGCCAGAGACCGGCGAGGAAACCCAGCACCACCGTTGGCATGGCGCCCATCAGCTCAACCAGCGGCTTGACGTTGCGGCGCATGGCCGGCGCCATGAAATAACCGGTGAAGATCGCCCCGCACACCGCCAGAGGGGCCGCCAGCAGCAGGGCATAGAAGGCCGCCTTCAGCGTACCGAATGCCAAAGGTGCAAGGCTGTATTTGGGCTCAAAATCGTTGTTGGCTGCCGAGGACTGCCAGATATATTCCGGTTCCTGGTAATTTTCGTACCAAACCTTCTCCCACAAGGCTTCCCAGGAAACTTCCGGATGCTCGTTCTCGACGCTCCAGAAGGCAAAGCTGCCATCCTCATTCTCGATGAGCACGCCATCTCCCCGGGCTGACACGGCAAGCGCAATCGGAACTCCGCTGCTCAAACGCTCAAACGCGACTCGACGGTGGGCTGTCGAGTTATAGATGCCAACATAACCCTGATCGTTGATCGTCACGAAATTCTTGCGGCGCTGCTCGGAACTCAGATCCAGCACCCGGTTGCCGTCTTCTGCGCCGGCATCGAAATCCCGGACTTTCTCGATGGCAAAGTTGCCGTCACGGCGCACGATGAACCACTGCGCCACGCTACCCTCGCTGTCGCCGACCAATAGCGAAATCCCGCCCAGCAGGAAATCCACAGCCGTAATCTGACGACCGGCTTCCACGAGCGCCACTTCATCCTCGATCACCGCCGTGCCGCCACTAAAGGCGGGGCGAACGTCGACAAGACTCAGTTGACCGGTTGTACCGATGGCAAACAACCAGCGGCGATCGACATCGAGATAGAGCTGATCCACATCCGGCAGCGCACCACTGATGGTCGCGACCTCTGTCTCCCAGCCCGCATCGGCACTGCCACCGCTGAAGGCAGAGAACAGGTTGGTCTCCTTGCTGGCCTTGAGCAGCGCAACCGCCCCCTGTTCATTGGTCCCTGCCAGCATCAGCTCGCCAGTCCCGGAACGCACGCTCAGCTTCGTGACTGACTGCTGATCGAAGAGGTTGAAGACACTTTCGCCGAACGGATAGCGCACGACGGGCAATACTTGACGCGCGTTATTTTCACCAAAACTCACGTCGTAAGCGTACTGGGCAATCAGCACATCGCCGCCAGACAACCCCAGAGCGAAAATGCCACTGACATCGGTATCCAGTGCAAAACTGGCGATTGTCTGCCCGGCGGGAATCTGCAGGGCAATGCTACTGACCACTTCGCCATCAGCAGTATCAAAATAGACAGCCTGGCCATCGGCACCCAGACGCACACCCACTTCCAGACGCTCTTCGAGCGCCAGGTGCAGGACGGGGGCCTGCCCTTCCAGACGGAACTCACTGATCGGCTGGATGACGGCGCCCTTGAACAGCGGCATCACCTCATAAACCAGATACAGGAAAATCAGCAGGACGGCTGCAATGACGCTCATGCCACCAATCGCAATGCTGACAGCGGCAAGCTTATCTTTGAAATGACGGAAACGGCGCCGCGATAACGTAGCGGCGGACGCAGGAAATGCAGAACCCGCCACTGGTGCGGGATGTGCCGGGGTATTCTTAAGAGGGAGCTCAGTCATGGGGTCGCAGTATATTACCGAAATATTACATTTTCATGACAAACAGTTCCGGCGCCATCGCATTGACCACACCAGACAGATTACTACTTGCCTTATGCCCATCGCGCAAAAAAAAAATCTCCGGACTCTCCTCTGTTGGAAAGTCCGGAGTCAACACGTATGTCTTTACAGCCCCAGAGCACCCATCGTTTGTTCAACGACATTGACGGGCAGTGGGATGTAGCCATCCTTGAGTACCACGCCCTGGCCAGTCTTTGACAATACCAGCTTGATGAACTCTCTCTCCAGCGGTGCCAACGGCTTGTTCGGCTCCTTGTTCACGTAGACGAAGAGGAAACGCGCCAGCGGGTAGTTGCCAGCGATGGCATTCTCAGCATTTGCCGCATAGAACTCGCCGCCGTCTTCCTGGGCGATCGGCAACGCCTTCACGCTGGAAGTTGTATAGCCCAGCCCTGAGTAGCCGATGCCATTCACAGAGGTACTGACCGACTGCACCACGGATGCGGAACCTGGCTGTTCATTGACAGAGTTCTTGAAGTCGCCGGTACACAGCGCGGTTTCCTTGAAGTAACCGTAGGTACCAGACACGGAGTTGCGTCCGAAGATCTGGACATCACGACGCTCCCACGCGCCAGCCAGTCCCAACTGCCCCCAGGTGTCTACAACTTCGTCGTAGCCGCACTTCAGGGTCGAGGAAAACACGGCGTCCACCTGCGGAATCGTCAAGCCTTCCAGAGGATTGTCCTTGTGCACAAACACCGCCAGAGCGTCGATCGCTACCGGGATGGCCGTGGGCTTGTAGCCGTACTTGTTCTCGAAGGCCTCGATCTCATTGTCCTTCATCTCACGGCTCATCGGCCCCATGTTCGCGGTGCCTTCAGTCAACGCGGGTGGCGCAGTGGAAGAACCAGCAGCCTGGATCTGGATATTGACGTTGGGATAGAAGCGCTTGAACTCTTCTGCCCATAGAGTCATGAGATTTGCCAGTGTGTCCGAACCGACACTGGAGAAGTTGCCTGACACACCGCTGGCGACGGTATATTCGGGCAATCCGGCGTCTACATCGGCTGCCAGAGTTGCGGTACTGCACAGCCCACCAAGAAGCAGTGCAAGTGGTCTAATCGATTTATTCAGTTTCATCGCGATTCTCCGCGTAGATGGATTCAGCGTGGTTGTCGTTACTGGCGCCACTATATGGCGATTATGTGACAGTAGTATGACAGAGCAATTCGTCGTCAAAGCGGCCAGTACTCGCTGAAAACGCTGCCGTTGCAGAACTGTCACTTTAAACTGATAGTCTCTCATGTAGAATGCCCTCAAGTGTCACACCCAGCCTCAGAAACCGAAACCAGAGCAAGCATGAGCACTCGAAAAGTCACACCCCCTATGGAACAGGCGCTCGTCGTATCAACTGTCGTTGAGCCAGCCGCCGATCCAGCGATTGCAGTTGAGCCGATCGCCACGTTGGACGGGGCCATTCCCGAGATAGAGACCGAGCTTGATGTTGAAAACAGGATCGAAAACGGAACTGCAATCGAGACCAGACCTGCGAACGATTCCGAGGACCTGAAACCAGTGAGTCGGACCACCCACGGCCCACACATAGACCTCAACGGCGCCGACCTGTACCTGAACAGGGAGCTCAGTTACTTCCAATTCAACCTGCGCGTGCTGGAACAGGCCCGCGACCCCAAACACCCGCTGCTCGAACGCCTGATGTTTTTGCTCATATTCAGTTCCAATCTGGATGAGTTCTACGAAATTAGAATCTCCGGCTTGAAAAAGCAGATGGAGTTCGGGCGCCAGCGCCCTGGACCCGATGGCAAGTACCCGGACGAGATACTGAAGGAGATCCACCAGCAGGTGCGCGTGGCTCTTCAGCAACAGTACCGCATCCTCAATGAAGATCTGTTTCCGTCTCTGGCAGAGAAAAATATCCGTTTTCTCTATCGCCACGAATGGAGCAAGAAGCTCTCCCTGTGGGTCAGAGACTATTTTCGTGATGAGGTGTTGCCGGTCATCAGCCCCCTTGGGCTGGATCCCGCACACCCCTTTCCGCGTCTGGTCAACAAGAGCCTCAACTTCATCCTGTCTCTCGAAGGAAAGGACGCGTTTGGTCGCGACAGCGGACTGGCCATCGTACCGGCACCCCGGTCGCTGCCACGCCTAATCAAGGTACCGGCAAGCATCATTCCCAAGGGCGACAACTTTATCTTTCTGTCCTCCATCATCCATGCGCACGTGGGTGAATTCTTCCCGGGCATGACCGTGAAGGAGTGTCACCAGTTCCGCGTGACGCGCAACTCGGACCTGGAGATGTCCAATGTCGAGGTGGAGGATGTCGCCAGCGCCCTGCAGGGTGAGCTGCACCTGCGCCGCTTCGGTACTGCGGCCAAGTTGGAGGTAGGAGCGGCCTGCCCACAGGAACTCACCGATTTCCTGCTGCAACGCTTCAACCTGACGGAGGAAGAGCTGTTCAGACTGGACGGCCCAGTCAACATGCAGAGGCTGATGACGCTGACTAGCATGGTGAATCGCCCGGACCTATGCTTCCCGACTTTCACGCCCGGCACGCCCCTGGCGCTGGAGGAAGGCAACTGCATCTTTACTGCCGTGACTCGTGAAGATCAGCTGCTTATGCACCCTTTCCAGTCCTTCCTGCCCATCATCGACTGGGTTCGACAGGCGGCCAAAGATCCGGCGGTGCTCTCCATCAAACAGACCCTCTATCGCACCAATGAATCTTCCGAATTGGTGGAGGCGCTCTCAGAAGCGGCCCGCAATGGCAAGGAGGTGACGGTCGTCATCGAACTGCGAGCCCGTTTCGACGAGAAGGAAAATATCCAGTTCGCCAGCAGGCTGCAGGAAGCTGGCGCTGTAGTGGTATATGGTGTGATGGGCTACAAGACTCACGCCAAAATGCTGCTAATCGTGCGCCGCGAAGGTGGCAAGCTCAAACGCTACGCGCATCTGGGCACCGGCAACTATCACCGCAAGACCTCACTGGTCTACACCGACTATGGTTTGATGACCTGCGACGAGGTTCTCTGTGCAGACGTACACAAGGTCTTCCAGCAAATCACTGGCATGGGCAAGCGCATCATCCCCGATGTGATGATTCATGCGCCGTTCCGACTCAAGAAGTCACTGATCCGCATGATTCAGCACGAGAGGAATTTGGCGGCTGAAGGCAAGCCAGCGCGCATCATTGCGAAGATGAACTCGCTGACTGATCCCGACATCATCCGCGAGCTCTATGCCGCTTCACGCGTCGGCGTCAAGATCGACCTCATCATCCGAGGTATCTGCTGCCTGAAGCCGGGCCTGGCCAATGTTTCCGAAAATATAAGAGTTGTTTCGATCATAGGACGCTTCCTGGAGCATTCCCGGGTGTTCTATTTCGAGAACAATCTGCAGCAGGTGTATTGCTCAAGCGCCGACTGGATGGAGAGAAATCTCATGCACCGCATCGAGGTTGCCTTCCCGATTCAGAGGAAGAAGCTTGCCAATCGCATCCTTGAGGAGCTGCAAATGTATCTGGCAGACCGCTGCCAGAGCTGGGAGCTGCAATCCGATGGCCGCTATGTGAGGCTTGAATCAAACGACAACAGCACTCGCGAACCGGTGCAGATGCGTTTGCTCAAACAACTGGCAACGGTGCGTTACAGCGTTGGTTGACGACTGATGCGTGGAAGCGAATCACCGTCCAGCAGTGCCGTGTCGGTGCCCTTGCGCATCATGAAATCCAGCATGCCCTCGCGCAGGGCTGTAGGACTGAAGGTGATCTGCTCCAGACCAAAAGTCCGCACCAGCCCGGTCAACACCGCCCAGCCCGGCATCAACAAATCCTTGCGACGATCCTTCAAGCCAGGCAACAACCGTTCCGGGTCGGCGGCACAGGCGAGGACATCTGCCTTCAGTTTTTGCAGAGCGCGGCGCGAGATATCACCGTCACTGTATCCACATTGCTGACACACGAGACTGAGCATCTTTGCCGTTCCCGAGGACGCATAGATTTCCGCATTCGGATATCGCAATACATCGTCACGGACCATGGCGAAAACCTTTTCCGCCTCCACCGTCGCTGACTCCAGCAGGCACTCGAGCGCCGCAGGGTCCGATGGCAATACTTTGAAAAATCGGTCACGCCAGCTGACGCAACCAATGAGGAGACTATGCGTGACAAGCCGAACTTCGCCACGACCGACAATGACCTCCGTACTCCCACCCCCAACGTCGATAACCATGCGAGTTACGTCGCTTGTCGGCAGCCCCGTGAGCACCCCGGCGTACACCAGAATGGCCTCCTGCTGACCGGAGATGACAGAGACTTCTATTCCCAGCTCCTTTGCCCTGGCCAGGAATTCCGGCGCGTTGCGGGCAAGCCTGAGAGCGTTGGTCCCGAGCGCCCAGTAGCGGCGCACCGGGTGGCGTGCCATAGCGGCGGCGAATTCACGCAAACAATCGATACCACGGGTAAAGGCCGCAGGCGAGATTTCGCCAGTGAGGGGCACGCCCTCTCCCAGTTGCACAATACTACTGAAACGTTCGACGATCTGAGTCCGGCCATCCTGCCACTCCGCAATCAGGAGGTGGAAGCTGTTGGAGCCCAGATCGATGCATGCATACATAGTGAATTTCGCCCGCCTGGAAGGGACATGCCGAACTGAAGCCTGGCGTGAATGCACATGGTCGTTGTGCGGGTAAATGAGAATACTGATAACAATACGCCGACAGCATACAGCCGGTACATGTCAGCGCCATTACACGCGACTCAGCGCTGCAACATCAAGCGGTCTCCACTGCGAGACCCATTTCATGCATCAAATCATCGACTGCTGGTAGTTCTCAATACCGATCTTGTCGATAGATTCCTTGACTCTCGATTCAACGGTTAGAGTGAGCCTTCAGGCCGCATTTGTCAAGCCAACAGACTTTCGTAACATATTGAAAATAATGATAAACAAACTTATTACCGGTTGTGATTGCCATATTTGCCGCAGTCGGAGGCAACGCCGAGAGTAATGATTATTAACCGTATCCATGAGGGCATTTTGGCTCCCTCAGATGCCAACTCTTCATGCTAAGATGCCACCGCCAATAACACCTCAACGACACTGCACTCAAGGCTACAGGATTGAATAACCACAAACTGAAGAAAGGCCATTTGCCGATTGGCCGCTACCTGCTCGTTGGGTTGCTCCTGATTGCAGCATTGAAGATTACGCTGGCGACAGTGCTCGACCTGTACAGCGACGAAATCTTTTACTGGCAGGCGTCAACCCGGCCAGCATTGGCCTACAGTGATCTCCCCTTCATGTCTGCCCTGCTCTCTGGCCTCGGCACGGCTCTGTTCGGGAACTCCGCTCTCGCGGTACGCGCGTTCTTCCTGCTGCTGGGATCCTCGATCCCCCTGCTGATCTATTGGGTGGCGAGTCCATTGATGCCTCGCCGTCAGGCACAGGAGGCAGCGACTCTGAGCCTGTGCCTGCCACTCGGTGCTTTTCTTGGCCTGCTGGCGGTACCCGACGTGCCTCTGCTGTTCTTTGGACTTTTGCTGATAGGTAGCCTGGAACGTGCCACGCGTCTCGATTCCATTCCGTTCTGGATCGCCACGGGGCTGGCCGCTGCGCTGGGCGTCAGCACCCATTACCGCTTCACCCTCTATATTCTGGCTGCCCTGATCTTTCTGGTAAGTTTTCGCAATCAGCACCGGCACTGGAAAAGTCCTGGCCTCTGGATCGCCCTCATCCTGTTGTTGCCCGGCCTCTATCCAAGCGTGATGTTCAACTTGAACAATCAACTCAGTGGTATCGATTACCATTTGCTGGAGCGGCACCCGTGGGAGTTTCAGACAGAGGGACTCTTGCACCCATTCAAGCAGGCCGTGCTGGTCACCCCTTTGCTGTATGGCGCCCTGCTCTACACCTTGTTCACGCTCCTTAAAAAAGCTCGACGTGGCGACTCGCGTCACGGACTCTTTGCCATATTTGCCCTGGTCAATCTGGGTGTCTATCTGGTTCTCGCGCCCTGGGCCGACAACACACGTACCTCTATTCACTGGCCGCTGTCCGGATATCTGCCGTTGCTGATTTTTCTCCCGGAAGCTCTGCGGGAAATCCATCAAAAACTCGCCGCACGCATCGGTCTGCAAAGAGCCAGCCGAGTGATCACCATCACCATCGCACTGGGGTTCACCGGTTCCGTGGTGGCTCTGTTGGGGGTCGGATCGCAGAGCATGCACGAGCAACTGCGCCCGATTCTAGGCAAGGGTGTACTCTCCAACAAGATGGCGGGCTGGCGAGAGCTGAGCGAACACGTCAACGAACTGATCGAGCGAGAAGCCGGAGGCACCGAACTGATCGTCGTTACGGATAATTACTACACGGGTGCTCAGATTGAACTGGGGCTGGAGACCACACACTCCGTCTACAACATAGATACCGACAAGGCGATCCGTGATGGCAGGGCTGTGCAGTACGAACTCTGGGGTAACAATGCGACAGGACTGGCGAGTGAAGCGGGCAAGGATGCTCTCTTTATCAACGAGGACAGCACCCTGACAATGCCAGACAAGATTGCAACCCTTGCGCGCGCCTGCAGCCAGTTCGCCAGCCTGGAGTTTATCGAGCAACTAATGCTTTTCGAGGGAGAGAAGTCATTCAGCTTCTATCGTGGACAACAGATAGGTGGCGCCTCGACCGGCGCCTGCCCTCTGCCCTCACTGGGCTGGCTGGATTTGCCCCAGCCCAAGCAGAAAGTATCCGGCACGTTGATGGTTTCCGGCTGGGTCATCAATGAAGGGCTGGGAGTCCGCAGTGTCGAAGTACTGATCAACGACCAGGTAGTCGGAATGGCCAACTACGGCATTCCCCGAGCCGACGTGGTGGAAGCGATGGCGGTGAAGACAGACCCGAACGCGCCTGACGTGGGTTTTGATGGAACCTTGGCATTACCCTCAATACTCGAAGGAAACGCCGAGTTGACTATACGGGTAACGGGGAATTCCGGAGAAATCCAGACATTTGGAGTCCGGCAAATAATGATAAGGCGCTAAGAAAGCAAAGAGATTCAATGCCTGATGGCAGACGTCTATCAGAAGGGATTTACGACTTCTACGGCGATCTTCCATTCACCTGATTCCGTGAATCGCCAGAACCGCAGGTAATTGACAGCAAAATCAGAGCCATCAGCGGTCATCGTGCCATACGTGTATCCAACATCGCCCGACTCTGCCATATATACACCGCCTGGTTGATGCGAAACCAAGGACATGGACGCTCGCTCGTCCATGAATGCCCCATACACCATGCCACCCGCTTCGCTGCCAATGCCTGGCGCCATTCCGGGAACATAAACGCGCTGGTTGTCGAGCCCATAGCGCAACATCGCACGACGGCCTCCCCTGAAGTTGATAGCTCTGACGAAAAGATCTTCGGCCGCTACCAGAGACTCCAAGGTATTGTCTGCAGTCAGTGTGTCGGAAGCGGATTCCGCCAGTGCCTGTTCAGACTCCCTTAAATTGGCCTCAACATCAAGACTCAGCACGCCGGGGACCCGAACTGTGATATCCGCTACCATGCGCCATTCACTGTCGAACTTGCGCCAGATGGTGACGAAGTGCCCGTGAACGCGCCGCAGCTCACCATCAGACTCCATGGTGTAGCGGTAGGGACCTGTGGTCAGACCGAGGTCTCCCGCACGTGAAAATTCAATGTAGTTAGCGCGCGATTCGAGCGTAGCGCTCCCGCGACTAGGATCAACAGCCTGGTAGGTTCCCTCTGCTCCGACGGGGCCACGTCGAAAGACAACGGCGCCCTCACCAAATGCGTTCAGAAATGCCTGATTGAAACCCTGAATTCTTGAACGTTCAGCGAGCTTGCTATCAGTCTCTATGAGGCTCCGCCAAATCGTCGCCGGCTCGTCTGCCAGCACAACTTCGCGTGCACCGATCTGTGCAGGAACTTGCGCTACTACAGGAGCTGTAGCAACAAAGGCGAGGGACGCCAGAAGTGCAACTTGTAACGATTTCATGGTTACACCACTTTTAGATCGCTCTGGTTTCGCACCAGTTTGGGACTGAAGTATGTACCATTAAATTAAGCAGGTACAGTCGTTGCCGGAAATATTACCGCCCGCAGTCTCTGAAAAAGAGACACGAGCAGCCCGGCATCAGGTCCAGGCGACGCATTGCTCGGCGCACCTGCGCCAGCAATCATTTGAAGCGGCGATTATGACCAGACAGATCATCACCAAGGCGGAACTGACCCACCAGTTCATTGAGTGACACCAGCAACTCATTCACGTCACGGTGGTAATTCTGGCACTCTTTGTAGTCATCTGCATTGAGCTTGCCATCGCCTGCAATCTTGACACTGCTCTTGGCAATTTCATCAGTGACATCTGACTGTTGCTTGACTGCTGCTGCAATATCACGATTGCGGTTGGCGATCAGTTCCACCGATTCCAACACTGAGCCGAGTAACTCATTCGCCGAATTGGCTGCACCCACGCAGTCCCTGGAGAGGCTCACACCGTTGTCCATGGCCGAGACAATTTCTGAGGTATTGGCCTGCAGATTCTCGATAATAATATTTATCTCCTGAGTGGATGACTGGGTCTTCTGCGCCAGACTGCGAACTTCATCTGCCACGACAGCAAATCCACGCCCCTGCTCACCCGCCCGGGCCGCTTCGATCGCGGCATTCAATGCCAGCAGGTTGGTCTGCTCCGCAATGCCTTTGATGACTTCCAGTACGGAATTGACTTTTTCATTGTGATTTCGCATGTCATGTACTTTCTGCTGGATAGAGGACAGTGAACCAGACAGTTTCTCGACCGACGTGCGCGTCTTTGATACCGCCATAGTCGCCTTCTGAGTGGCTCCGTTGGCTTCTGTGGCGGCCTCGACGCTAGCCTGCGCACCATCAGCCACATCGGCCACATCGGCCAGCGAAGATGATAGCTCTGTCGTAGAGGAAGCCAGCATTTCTGTTTCGGTCAGTTGTGCTGCAGAACGATGCGCGGTGCGCTCAATCATCACCGAGAACTGTCCGGACTTCAGGGTGACCTCCTGATTGGTCTCCAGAACCTGACGAATAATGGAACTGAGCTTGCCAACGAAAGTGTTGAAGCCTCTACCCAGTTCTGAAAGCTCATCCTGGCCGGAATCGCTAAGGCGTCGAGATAGATCGCCAGAACCCTCCGCAATGTCTTTCATGTACAGGTTGGCCTGCTGCAGTGGTTGGGTGATGGATCTGGAGATCATCAGTGCACAGATGCTCAATGCCGCCAATATGAACACGATTACCAACGCAGACTGCAGAGCCCAGGCAATAAAGTCGGCCGTCACGTCATTGAGATAAATGCCGTTGATGATAACCCATCCCCAAGGTTCGAAGAGCTCGGAGTAAACACGCTTCAATTCGGCGTTAGGGTTGGCTAAAGGGTGATCTACGAAGGTCAATGAGTGATAGCCGAATTCAGCTTCAGTTGCGTAGAGATACTCAGAAAATCCAGTGTAACGATCGCCTGTATAGCGATGAATGATATCGGGCATGGCTGGAGAGGCGTCACGATAGCCGCTTTGCTCCATCCGTTGCTCCTGGGTAATCGCCGCCTGTTGCATACGTGCCCTGACTTCCTCATCAGTGCCTGTATAAACGTCGCTGCCCAGAATCGGGTGGGCAACCAATTGCCCCTCTTGATGATAGACAAGGATATAGTTTCGCTCATCAACCGCAGACTTATTGACCATCTCCCTGCCGAGACGCTTGGCTTCAACCTCATCAAGCTCACCGGCCTGCACTTTTTCATAGAGGCCAGCGAGGTAATGGTGAACTGTCTTGACCTCGTTGACACTGCCCTGTTCAAGCTGCTCAATGAACTTGATCCGCGCCTGCAACAGCAATGTGGCACTCAAGCCAAGGATTGCCAACACGCTGAGCATGACTATGATCCAGATTTTTAAGCGAATAGTCAGATTTTTTAACATGGGAGTCTCCAGCTGACTTCTTGTAATGGGCAATAAGCACTGCATAGATTTCAGTATTACGATTAAATAGCGACCATGTCCTCGAATTCATTAGCCGCCCACACATGCTTTTTCCACACCGCCTCAAACCTGCCCTGCCACACCCCCACAACTCCTTGAATTAAAAGCAAAAGTAAACTAAGCTCCAGGCGTGATCTCTGCCACGCCGGTATCCGAAATTGCGATCCCTGATACTTCCAAGAATGCTCTGCCTGCTCCTCCTGTGCGCCTGCTCAGGAGCGCTCGCCCAGCCTGTGAGTGTGCGCGCCGAGGTTGCCCGGCAGCCTGTCGCCCCATTCACTGAGTATTACGAGGATCCCACTGGTCGACTCACAATCGAAGATGTTGCCTCCCCCGAATTCAACGTCAATTTCATCGGAAATGTCACTGACGATTTACATTTCGGTCTCACCCGTTCGACATATTGGATACGATTCAATATCGACTGGAATACGTCGGCACTTGAGAACATATGGGTTCTGGAGGTCGGTCCACCCAAGCATGTCGAGGGAATTGCCCGCAGCGGCGCGGACGTCTTCGTACTTGATGCCACTGGCAACCATATAGTCCGCCAGCGTTTTGGCAGTTACGACAATCCGCGAGAACTCAAGACTCTCACGGGTGGCTTCGCCTTAAATTTGAACCCTGCGACGGACCGGCAGGTGTACCTGCGGATAGAGACTGCACGGGACTTGCGTGTCCCCATCACTCTCTGGCAGCAAAGCGCGTTCCGCGAGAGCGAGCTAATTGCCAACCTCGCACTGGGAATCTCCTACGGCATACTGCTGGCGATGATCTTTTACAATCTGTTCCTGTTTTTTTCGATCCGAGAAAGTTCCTATTTCTATTATGTGCTTGCCATTGTTTGCCAGCTTGCGTTTCTGTTTCTGGACTCCAAACACGCGCGCTACATCAACGATTCGCTGTGGATCAACCCTTGGCTGATCAATATGGCCGAAAGAGATATCTATATATTCCTTGGAATAACAACTCTGCAGTTCCATCGCTGTTTACTGCAGGTCTGGACTTATAATCCCTCGCTGGATCGGTTGATCAGAGGGTTGATGGCTGCATTCGTGCTCATACTTCCCGTTTCTCTGCTCAACGACGAAAAGGTGTTTCAAAGTCTCTATCTGACGTTGATTATTGCGGCGATTCTGTTGGTGATATTTACCAATATCGATGGGATCCGACGTGGCATTGAGACCGCAAAGGTGCATCTGATCGCGACTTCCATCGCGC
Organism: Gammaproteobacteria bacterium; assembly: GCA_030654835.1. Lineage (GTDB taxonomy): Bacteria > Pseudomonadota > Gammaproteobacteria > Pseudomonadales > Pseudohongiellaceae > UBA5078. The sequence continues at coordinate 77,723 of JAURWS010000029.1, forward strand.
TTTTGGGTGCCAGCGTGCAGATGTCCTATCAGGTATGGAATCTGCTGCCGAGCCTTTGGATCACGGCAAATGCTTACAAGATCAGCCTGCTCGTCCATACCCTGCTGCTTTCCTTCGGGCTCGCGTTCCGCTACAACATGCTCCGCAAGGAAAAGGAACATGCTCAGTGGCTGGCCATCGAAAATCTTCGCAAATCGGATCGCATCAAAGATGAGCTTCTCGCCAACATCTCACACGAGTTAAGAACCCCCGTGTACGGCATCAACGGACTGGCTGAGATGGCACTGCGCAGCGCGAACAACGCAGATGGCAATGCTGCACGAACCGTCAAACACAACCTCGAATTGATCAGCTCAAGCGGTGCCAGACTTATCGGTCTGATAGACAACCTGCTGGATTTTTCGGCAGTTCGTCACAACGCCTTGCCACTCAATTTGAAGGCGGTCGATCTGCGCAGTCTTGTCAGCCTCGTTATGGCCATCAACGCGCCGATGGCAGCGGAGAAATCTCTCAACGTCATCAACAACATTCCCTCGGACCTGCCTCCGGTGTTGGCTGACGAGGATCGCCTCCATCAAGTGCTGTTGAATCTTGTTTCCAATGCGACCAAGTTCACCGATTCCGGAGAAGTTCGAATCTCTGCCAGCCTTGTGCAGCCCGACAGCATACGCATTACCGTTAGCGACACGGGCCGGGGTATTTCTAGGGCGGATCAGAACGTCATATTCAATGCTTTTGAAAAGGGAGCTGGCACATCGGACGGACGTGGCGGCATTGGTCTGGGTCTCGCTATATCAAGAAGCCTTGTGAAATTACACGGGAGTGATCTGACCGTTCACAGTGAGCCCGGCAAGGGCTCACACTTCAGTTTTGTGCTGCCCACAGCAGAGGTATCACGACATAAACTGAGCCCGACGGCCAACCATCTGCTGATCAGGCGCTCTGATTCTTCACTCGCACCGATGCCGGATGGCCCAATCGAAATCGCTGCTTCGCAAAGCGCAATGGATAAGTCTGGAAAGTACAAGGCCCGAATCCTGATTGTGGACGACGAATCCACCAATCGGATACTGATGACTCAGCAACTGGAAAGTTACACAGTGGAGCAGGCCAGCAGTGGCCCAGAGGCGATCGCCGCCATACACAGGCAGAAGCCCGATATGATCCTGCTGGATCTGATGATGCCCGGCATGAATGGCTATGAGACCTGCCAAACCATACGCAAACTCTACAGCCCGGCAGAATTGCCAATTGTCATCGTAACGGCACGAAATCACCTTGAAGACCTCACACATGGTTTTCAGACTGGCGCCAACGATTTTCTATCCAAGCCATTCTACGCAGAGGAGCTAATCGCGCGGGTCTCGAACCAGTTGAAACTGGTGGAATTGCAGCGCGTCGATCTCGACAACGCTAGGCTGAAAGATCAGATAGCGGGCTATGTCGAAGCGGACCAGCAACTGCGTGCCGCTACGCAGCAAATGCAACAACTGCTGGAAGGCATCTCGGCAGGCATTATCGCCTTTACATACCCAGGTGTGATCACCTACCTGAATCAACGCGCCGCACAATACCTTGGTGGTCCGACAGATGGACTGCGGGGGCAATTGCTTACCAGGATATTGCCTGCTGGCAAAGCCAATGAACCCGTGCTGAAGATACTGTCAGCGTGGGAAGCAGGCGACCCGATTGCGGACGGCGGACAATCTCTCGACATTGAAATTTGCCTCCCGGAACAAGTGGCCCGAGATGCCAACCCAAAGTTGAAAGCTCGATTCTCACTGCTGAGTGACGACGACAGTACTGGCGCCCTCATTCTGGAACCCATAATCACTGGCACGGCTGAAGCAGCGGCGCACAAAGACGATATTGATATATTGCAAGTGCTGGAAATGGCTCAAAGGCATGTACGCAATCTGAGCTCACGCTTGAAAGTGCTGACGCCTCACGAACTGCAGGAGCTACCCGAGCTGTTTGAGAGGTTGAGTGGTCTAAACGCGACCCTGGACCTGCTGGACAAAGAGCTGCCATCCGTATCAGTGCAAGACGACGTTCGCCAACAGCTGGTTACGCTGATGCAGCTGACTCTACGTACCTGGGAAGCCACCACCAACAAGACCAAGATCGAACTGGCCGAGGACAGTAATATCTGGGTGGTCAGCATCGACGAGGGGCGCTTGAGGACCCGAACCTTTGATCGCTATCTCCGCCTGGAATTACTGCCACGTATACCGCGCTGGCGAGAGGTGGTGCGAACAACCTATTTCGTGCTCGCCAATCCAGATATCGAGCCGGAGGCTCGCAAATTTCTGGAGTCTGAACTCAACAAAACCAAGGCGCTACTGCACGCAGCTGCCATAAACTAGCCCTCAATCCACCCTGATTGTGAAGTGACATATGTTTAATGATGACAGTAACATGAACATGTCGGCACTTCCGGAACCCGCCCCTTAGCCTTTCCGCCTGCGCTCAGCGCACGAAAGTCGACATCCCCAGAATAAGGACCTATCGATGTATCTGCGGCATTTCGGCTTATCCCAATCGCCTTTCTCTGCGACACCCGACACCCAGTTTTTTCTGGAGCTGAATAATGCCGGATTTTTGTTCAGAGAGTTAATCCAGACCGTCAATCAAAGCGATAGCTTTGTTGCTGTTATAGGCGAACCTGGAATAGGAAAATCAACCCTCTACAGGAAATTGCTGAAGGCACTCCAGTGCCACAAGAGCCGTTATGCAGTGCTGGGGCTGGCCCATCCCCCTCTCAACGAATCTATTTTGTATGCCGCCATTGGCCAGGCGCTTGCCGTCCAAAGGAAGCCCTCCGCTACGTTTAGAGACCGGGTTATAAAAGCATTGGAATGTCTGGCCGCCAACGACAAGCGTGTTGTGCTGTTAATTGATGAAGCGCAAGCCATGCCAGAGAAGGCTCTAGGAGCGCTGCACTCGCTTTCAGAGCACAGGTATCAGGGCCGTAACCTGCTGCAGATAACTCTTTTTGCGCAGCAGGAATTGAATTCGTTGCTTGCCAGACCGCGCCTCCACTTTCTGCGAGAGCGCATGACGGCAACCCACGTGCTGCATCCAATCGATGAAGAAAAAATACTGCAATACGTCAACTTGCGTCTGCAGAAATGCGATCGACAAGGTGAATCACTGTTTTCAGAAAAAGCCATCACCTTGCTTGCCAGGGCCAGCGGAGGCGTACCACGCCTGATTAATCTCCTGGCCCACAAGGGGATGATGCTGGCCTTCGCAGAAGGAGTCGATTTTGTCGACGACGGGCATATGAATGCCGCAATCAAAGACACAGTTTCAGCCAATCACTCCGCAAAGCACTACTCAAAACACTCCAAAGACAGTTGGCTTAATCGCATGAAGGCGATTGTCAGTAGTTCCTCTGCAACATAGCCCCGGACGACTGACATTTCGAGCAACGGAGTCGTGTGGTGACCAACACTGAAAAACTTGTGATGTTGTATCGCTCCGTTGCTCCGATATAATCAGGCCCCGACCACGGTGTCGAAGCCGGGCAAAAGCGCCGGTGTCACCAGCAAATACCAAGGACAAACCACATGCCGGACGATATCTGGGTCAAACTCAACGAAGAAGCCAGAACACTTGTACAGCGCGAACCGCTGCTTGCCAGCTACGTTTATGCGTGCATTCTGAATCACAATAGTCTGGGTTCGGCGTTGAGCTTTCTGCTGGCCAACAAACTGTCTGATGACGTCATGCCGGCCATTGCAGTGCGGGAACTCTTTGATGCTGCTTACAGGGAGTCACCGGAAATCATCGTCAATGCAATTTATGACATTCAGGCAGTCTATGATAGAGACGCTGCCACCAACTCATTCCTGCCGATCATTCTGTTCCTGAAAGGCTACCAGTCGATCCAGGTGCATCGCCTTGCGCATTTCCTCTGGAAGCGGGATCGCAAAGATCTCGCCCTGTTCATGCAAAGTCGCAACTCTGAAGTGTTTGGCGTGGACATACATCCGGCGTGTGTCATGGGCAAAGGTATTATGTTCGACCATGCTACCGGCATTGTCATCGGCGAGACCACTGTCATAGAGGATGATGTCTCCATCATGCAGTCTGTCACATTGGGGGGCACCGGGAACGAACAAGGTGACAGACACCCCAAAATTCGTTCAGGGGTACTCATTTCCTCTGGGGCGAAAGTGTTGGGCAACATCGAAATTGGAGCTGGCGCGAAGGTTGGAGCGGGCAGCGTTGTACTCAATGACGTTCCCCCGTGCACAACCGTTGTCGGAGTGCCAGCCCGCAAAGTGGGGAAACCCTGCTCCGATCCCGCACGCACAATGGATCAGAACGTCTTCAACGACCAGTCGGCGAACGGTCACGACTAGCCAGAGTTGTCATAGATTCGTCATACTCGACAGCGATACTGTGCACGGATCAACCACCGGACACAGATCATGGGCGACAATTTAATTAGACTCCGGAACTTGCTACCCGACGACAATATCTTGCCATCCGCAGAGCTGACGCCCCTTTTTCTGAACATTCTTCACAACAATTCGGTGACCGCGCTGTTCCAACCCATAGTCGACTTCAACAAGCAGTCGATCTTAGGCTATGAGTCGCTCATTCGCGGACCTTCCGACAGCCCCTTGCATAATCCAATGATGCTCTTCGACGTTGCCAGGCGCGAAGGTCGGCTTACCGACCTCGACCTGCTCTGCCGCCGAACCGGCATCAAAGGATTCAAGGAAAAGCGTCTTTCTGGAAAGCTTTTCTTGAATACCACACCACAGGGTCTGTTCGAACCCGGCTACAAAACCGGACTTACGCTGGAATTCCTGCAGGAAATTGGTCTACGCCCTGAACACGTTGTAATAGAACTCACCGAACAATATCCGATGAACGATCTGAGGATCATGGGAAAAGCGCTGAGTCACTATCGCGAGATGGGATTCGAGATTGCCATAGATGACCTCGGGGCGGGCTACTCGGGGCTGCGTCGCTGGTCGGAGCTACGCCCGGAGTACGTCAAGATAGACAGACACTTTATTCAGAACATTCACAGCGATTCTGTAAAGCAATCATTTGTTCGCTCCATCGTCGATATCGCCAAAGAACTGAACTGCAAGGTTATCGCCGAAGGTATAGAAGGCAGAGAGGAATGTCAGATACTCATGGAAATGGGTATTATTTACGGTCAAGGCTATTTCTTCGCGAGACCTGAGGCATCTCCTCCCTATACATTACCAGAAGCCCTCTTTCGACACTCCGACAGAAAAATAATTAGGCATCAATTTCAACAAAATCGCGAAGGAATAGCAGACCTTCTCGTTACCGCTCCCTATCTCAACCCTTATCATGCACTTGAGGACGCCTACCAACTGTTTGTCAAAGATGAAACCATCACAGCCATTGCTATCGTAGACAGCCAGTTAAGCCCCGTCGGACTTATTCGAAGGAGTAAACTCTTCTCCACATTCTCGACACAATTTGGTAGATCCTTGCACGGTACAAAATCCGTACAAACTTTCATGGATAGCAGCATTGTTGTGGTCGAAAAAGACTGGAATATTGAGCAAGTCAGCAACTTGGTCACTGACAATATGAAGTTTCAGATCGAAGCTGACTTCATCATTGTCGAACGAGGAAAGTACACCGGTGTCGGCAAAGTACTCGGACTGTTGAAGAAAATTACCGAATTGCAGATTCGCAATGCCCGCTATGCAAATCCTCTGACATTGCTTCCAGGCAACGTTCCGATCTATGAGTGTCTTGACCAACTCATCAGTGAGCAGAAGAATTTTTCGGTCGCCTATTGTGACATCGACAATTTCAAACCCTACAACGACGTATATGGTTATGGGGAGGGAGACAAGGTCATCAAATTAATTGCTGACATATTGCGTAACGAAGCAGATGCCGGAGAGGATTTTGTCGGACACGTTGGCGGTGACGATTTCATCATCATATTCTCCAGCGCGGACTGGACTGAGCGCTGCAACAGAATTCTCAACTCCTTCAGCGCACAGATGCACGACGTTTACACGGATGAAGACCAAAGTCGCGGTGGGATATTCTCGATCTCACGTGACGGTGATGAGCGCTTCTTTCCAATCATGACTCTCTCTATCGGAGTGGTAACACCCAACACCAGCCAATTCATTTCGCACCGTGACATCGCCACCATGGCCAGTCAGGCGAAACACAACGCAAAAAATATTTTAGGTAACAGCCTCTTCATTGAGCGTCGGCAATCCTGAATTTCAATGTCAAAGTTTGAAAATCCCTGGACAATTCATTGCCGAGAGATTACCAGACGAAAACCAATGAATGGCCTGCGTGCACCGGGGTCAGCCGCCCCACGTACTGCTGATCGCGCATTGTTTTCTGCATCACTGAAAGCGCCACCACGCATCACCCAGAGAGCTTCTTCGGATAAGCTTTCGCGATCATCGTTGGGATCAAACGGCAATGATTGATATGGGCTGCGAGTCCACTCCCAGACATTCCCGCTCATATCACTAAGTCCATAGACACACTCCGGGCAGTTGAAGCTTCCAACCGCCGTCGTCGTTGCCCCAGAATAATTTGCCCGATCCTTACGAGGCTGATTGCCCCATGGATAGATGCGACCGTCTGTTCCTCTCGCCGCTTTTTCCCACTGAGCTTCGTCGGGCAATGTGAGCCTCCATCCACCCTGCAATAATTCCCTCATGACAGTCGGCGCTTGCACGGACTCCTTGAGCTGTAACTCCAGCCAGCGAGCATAAGCCAAGGCGTCAGTCCATGAAACATAGCTTACCGGGTGATCCGGGGCCCCCTGTATCGACATAGGGTCAGCTCTATAACCTGTGGCTTCTACAAATGCACTGAATTGAGCAACAGTCACTTCATAACGAGATATATAGAAAGGCGGCAGATCTACAGCTCCCTGTCGACGTGCCTCTGACCAGCGTTCATTCTCAAATGCCATTGGATCGATCAGAGGATTGCTGCCCATTTGAAAGGTTCCAGCTGGCACCTCAACGAATCCAAGCATACTGTCATTGGGTAGATAGAAGTTGTCCGCGAGAAAACCGACTGATTTTCCTGATGAAATGCTAGCTGTTGAATCAGGTTGCTGCGCCAGCGCTGAGGTAATCAGCACTTCCAACGCGACTACACACGCTATGCCAACAGATGCAAAGACTGATGCAGCTCGCAGTGCTGTAAGGCCGACTTTTATTACTGAAAAATAACCCATCGAAATGTCAGACCTCTGTTGCCAACTGTTTTGGACTGATACCCACCAACCTCACTCGTCAGTACTCTGTTACAGCGCACTGACTGTATTGTGGCAGGCAAATTGCCAACCATGCTCGCAAGCTCGTTGATACAATTCATCCTCAGGCAGGTCCATTAGGTTTTGCCCGCCTTGCCTTAATAACAAGCGCAAATCGAAAGACCTGGGGTCAGTATGGCTCACTGTAGAGGGGTCCAGAAGATTCAAACAACCTGCTTGAATTCGAAGTTCACAGGCACGTGCGAAGTAAGTCGATGCACGATCAGGATCGGCTGAAATAATTCTGCCTTCAGCATAGTGAGCCCCCAACTCGTTGCAGGCCCATCCAGAGTTATCGCTACAATAGGTTGACTCCAGCAGGAGCAATCGATCACAGCCGTGAATGCGATCTTCTGCGCACGCATTTTCCCAGAATGGCAGACTGTCTCCAACATGACGGCCATCCGTCTTGCCGATCAACGTCATCGTAGCGAAGAACACGATCCACACAGCCATGTGACCAAGGTTGGCCCTTCTACTTGGAACAACTCCAAGACCAATTCGCTCCAAGGCTGGCTTGTCGCGCAGTGACTGCACTGCACGATCGATCCATTGCACACTCAGATTCAGCAACGGAACGCACAGCAATTTGTCATAAAACGTAGGAGCGCCAAATGAACTAAGAATAGTGTAGAGGGCAAACACGCCGAGGCCATACAGTATTCCGAATATCAATTTTCCGGGCGGCGTTCGGGGTGAAGTAGAAGGATCCGTCACCAATAGATGCAAGCCTAGAAATACCGCTGTAGGAATTTCAGAATCAAGAAAATAGGGCACTCCTGTCAGTGAATAATAGAGCGCGCTTAAGCCAAATAGCACTGCCGCCGCAGACGCCGAAACTAGAGTGATAGAAAAAAAATACATCACCACCAGCCCAGCCAGAAACAGGTAGGTATAGATACCTGGCGCCAAACTCAGTGTAGAAGCGATTTGAGGGCCCCATGTAATATCCGTGCTATTGGTCAGGATCAGAAGGAGTGAGAAAAGCCCCAAGGTGAATGCAGACGGATTAAAGATGTGAGTGCTTTTCCCATCACGATTCCAGCGAACGAATTCCTTTCCCATGAATCCTACTGCAATCATTAGAAACTGCAGATAGAACCAGTCGTCACGGAACCACATGAACAAATTGGTGCTGAAAATAATTGGGAACGGGCCAAATCCGAGCAGATAGTTCTCACGCCTAGTCCAAGCCAATAGAATATCGAACGCGTAGGCAAAGAATATCTGTGCAATCAGCAACAATGCATGTTCCTGCACTGGGGGCCAGTACCACCCCCAATAGGTATATACAGAGAGATGCACCATTGCCTGGAGATAATGTTGTGGCCGGGGCTTGGCCAGAATAAATATCTTTGCTGCACCCGTCCGTTTTGACCGCATGAACAACACAACCAACCACAACGCCAACACAGATGTTGCCAGCCAGAAAGACAGAACAATTACGTCGTTGCTCTGCACACGTGGCAGAAAAGAAATTAGAAAGAAAACAAACGTAAATGCTGCGGGAACAAGAAACAAACTTTGGCCGGTGAGTGTACGAACCTCCTCCTGAGGAGACAGCTTGTCGGCGGCACCTTTCTTTCTAGATTGTTCTTTTGAGCGTATTTTAGCCGGTAGCGATAGCATTGAATTTGCTCTTCTTAGACTGCGGTGAGAGGCTGGATAATAAACCAGCCTCTTTTCCAATTCAATTTGATTAATTTTTCGAGTACAACTCGCAATTCATGTAAATACCAGCGGTGCTGTCCGGCAATTTCACCAAGGCAGCGTAATAACACCATGATATTTAATAGGAAATCATGTATTTAGGGGTGTCACCGATTTGAACGTGAATTTCTGAGAAACCGCGGGTTTTTCCCAGAGCAGTTTCATCATGCATTCAGGCAAATTGGTGTTCGCACAACTCATGGAATATTTACCCCTCCACACATTCCGCCATTGCGTACAGCGTTACCCATCCAAATATCCCACCAAAACTTTCTCACATCTGGATCAATTTCTCTGCATGGCCTTTGCTCAATTGACCTACCGAGAAAGTCTACGTGACATCGAGACCTGCCTGCGCGCCTACCAAACCAAGCTTTACCACCTGGGCATCCGTGTCAACGTTGCCAAGAGCACATTGGCCGATGCTAACGAGCAGCGCGACTGCTGCATTTACGCGAACTTCGCGATGAGCTTGATTCGGATCGCCAGAAAGCTATACGCCAGCGACAGCTTTGCGGTGGAGCTGGAACAGACGGTTTATGCACCGCACTCGACACAACCACGATTGATCTGCGCTTAAGCGTCTTCCCGTGGGCGCAATTTCGTCAAACCAAAGCGGGGGTGAAGATGCATACGCTGCTCGATCTGCGCGGCAATATCCCGACTTTTATCCACATCAGCGGCGGCAAGATGCACGAGGTCAATGTATTCGACATCCTGATCCCTGAAGCAGGAAGCTTTTACATCATGGACCGTGGCTTCACTGACTTCGCTCGCTGGTTTACGCTGCACCAAGCGCAAGCGTTCTTCGTCATCCATGGAAAATCCAATCTGCAGTTCCGTCGCATTTACTCTCGCGAGGTGGACAAATCCACAGGACTACGGTGCGATCAGACCATTGAGTTAATCGTTGCCAAGGCGCGCAACGACTATCCACAGCATTTGCGACGCATCAAGTTCTACGATGCCGAACACAGCAAGTATCTGGTATTTTTAACCAACAACTTCGAGCTACCCGCAGTGACCATCGCAACGCTTTATCGTTGCCGCTCGCAGGTCGAATTATTCTTCAAATGGATCAAAGAGCATCTTCGGATCAAGAGGTTTTACGGCACCACTGAGAATGCGGTTAAGACACAAATCTGGCTATCAGCGTTTATGTGCTGGTCGAGATCAAGAAAAAGCAGCTTCAGTCCGAGGCGTCACTCTACACAATTTTACAAATTTTAAGCCTGACAGCATTAAACTGAAACTAAATCGGGCTTTCTTGGTTCTTGTGTACATGTCATGCTTACTCGTCTGACAACTCTGTTAAACCGCTCACAATAATATTCACAACAATTGAAGGAGTATAACTAGATGATCAAACGCATTCTCGGGTCAGCATGTCTGCTGGCAGCCACTATCTTTGTATTTACAGCGACCGCACAACAAGAAACCCCAACACCGGAACAGCTCGCAACCAGTGCAACAGAGACCAGACAAGCGGTGTTTAAATTACTCTCCTTCAACATGGGCACGATCAGCGCAATGGCTAGAGGCACCGTGGAATTCGATGCCACCATAGCGGAACGCAACGCGAATCGAATAGCTGAATTGGCACCTATGATCCCTGAGCTTTTTGCTGCCAGAGACACTCGAGAGTTTACTGTTGAAACAGAAGCCCTCCCAATAATCTGGGACCGTATAGATGAATTCAAGGAGAAAGCGACCAATCTAGTTGCAGCAGCCAATACCTTTGCAGAAATTGCACGTTCAGGGGATAAAAATGCGACTGTCGCGGCGGTGCGCGCATTTGGCGGCGCTTGCGGTAATTGCCACGAAACTTTCAGGGAAGACCACTGATCTCTGAATGAGACTTATTGTGTATTGTCAGTGCGTAGCGAAAGTATGAAACGTTGCGCACTGATGAGCAATTTCAGTTATTCGAGTTGGGATCGCGTTTGAAAAACGCAGCTAGCGCTTGGCGATCTTCTTCTGTCAACCTGCTTGTATTATGCTCAATTACTGGCTCCATCTCACCGCCAACGTACTCGCCATCCGGTTTCATTCCTAGAAACAGGAAAAACGCAAAATCCTCTTCTGACCAATCTACAAGCGCAATAGTATCAATTGCCTCTACATGGCCATCCCCTAGCTCTGCGCCGACAAACTCCCTACTCCAATCCGGAATTCCCAGCACATTTCGCGGGGTATGGCACTCACCACAATGGCCCAGGTTGCGAGCGAGATACGCTCCACGCTGCAGCTGTGGTTCTTCGAAAGTTTCCGAAGATGGCTCTCGCAAATCAGCCAGAATATTCCACCCCGTCATCATCCAGCCAAACAACCAAGATGGTTTCTCATGAGCAGGAACAACAGAATCCACCGCAGGCATGCTTAGCAAATATGCCGCGATATCAAGAACATCCGAATCCGCCATCCCCGCATAGGAACGATATGGAAACACGGGAAAGTAAAATCCCCCTTCAGGCGATCTTCCGTGCTTCATTGCCAGCAGAAAATCTCTGCCTGACCAGCCTCCAATTCCAGTGTCGACGTCAGGGGTTATATTGGGGACGTAAAAAACACCAAATTCTGATTCAAGCTCCATACCGCCTGAGAGCTGCAAAGTGTCAGCAGTAGTATTTTGATGACAACTAATGCAACCGCCGGCATTAACTAGATATTCACCACGCTGAACTGCCTCACTTCCCTCCGGGATCGTGAGGTCAGCAACCTCTGGCAACCGTAGCAAGCCATACAGTGAGATCAGCAAAAGAAACGTGATGGAAATCGGCACTAAGGGATTACGTAACCACATGTACCTTTTGTATGCTCCCATGTCGGAAATGCTTTTTGATTCAACAGCTGAATATTGCATTGAGATAAATTTTGGCTAATTCATTATGACGCAGCGTCTCAATTAATTGAGTGCGCAAATGAATTATCAATAGCAAGAATTTCATGCAGTGCCTGCTCTTGCT
>JAURWS010000031.1 GCA_030654835.1 Gammaproteobacteria bacterium
CGGCGCGCGCTGGGGGCTGATTCCCGCGTGGTGGAAGGATGACAAGGCGCCATCGCTCACGTTCAACGCGCGCTCCGAAGAGGCGGCGGGCAAGCCGACCTGGCGGCAGAGCATGCGCTCCATGCGTTGCCTGATGCCCGCGCGGGGCTGGTACGAGTGGAACGAGAAGGAGCCGGTGCGCAGCGAGTCGGGCCGCACGGCGCATCAGCCCTATTTCCTGTTCAGCCTTACGGACGAGGTGATCGCCTTTGCCGGGCTGTGGTCCGTCTGGGAGCGGCCGGGCGCGTCGCCCATCATCTCGTGCGCATTGCTCTCCCGCCAAGCCGCGCCGAGCATCGCGGCCATTCATCACCGTATGCCGGTGGTGCTGCGCCCGGAGCACTACGCCGCATGGCTGTCGTCGTCGACCTCCGCACAGGAAGTGGCAGCGATGATCGCGAACTGCCGACAGGATTTCGAGGGCTACCGCGTGAGCACGAAGGTGAACAATGTGCGCAATGATTCGGAGGAGTTGTTGGAGCGGGTGGAGGTGGATCAACAGAAACTGGCGGAGTGAGGGATGAGGTCTATACTTGATCAGGCTGGCAACTGACCCAGTCACTGATAGGCATTAGGAAGCAAAGGATCGCACATGAAATTCTGTTACTACGATGAATCTGGAGACGATGGTTATCCACTGTACTCGTCCCCCTTATTTGTTCTGACTGGCATCTATTTTGACCATCTTGCCTGGAAAGCAATTCATAAGAGCGTCGTAGAGCTACGCAGAGATCTGAAGGAAAAATTCGATTTTCCTGTGAAGATGGAGCTGCATAGTAAGCAGTTTCTGCTAGATAAAGATCCCTACAGAAATCTCGGATTTTCGCAGCAACAGAAGATCGACATCGTTTCCACGATATGTGCTTTCATCGGCTCCCAAGACTTGAAAATTATCAACATCCTGATCAATAAGGTTGCCATCAACCACTCAGCCTACGATGTTCTCAACACAGCACTGACTTACTCCATACAACGCGTCGAAAATGATTTAAACCCAAGCAAGAACCCTGATGTCAGGTTCTTGATCATTACTGATGAAGGGCGTGTTGGGAAAATGCGGGATACCACGCGTGCTATTCAACGAATCAACTATATTCCTTCCCAGTATGGTGGGGGCGCAATCCGGCGCGAAATCCAATCTTTGATTGAAGATCCACTGCCGAAGGATTCGAAGGAATCATATTTCATTCAAATGGCTGATCTGGTTGCGTATCTTGTGTATTTGTACGGGATGAGAGAGTTGAAAATTGGAGAGTTCCCCAACAGACTTAAGAGCTATCTGTCAGATCAACAGTTGAAAGACTGGCTGGACTTGCTTAAGCCCAGTTTCAATCTCAAAGCCGCTGCAGATAATCCGTACGGCATAAAGATACATCCGAAAATAAAAAGGGTGGCCTGAGCCACCCTTTGGAATTTGAACACCCCTACATCGCATTCGCGGGTTCAGTGGTTCGAGGGCATTATTCGCCTTTCTGGCGATCAGGGCAATCACTTTTTTATCATTGTAACGAGATGACGGTGTAGCCAAAGCATATACTTGGTCTGGTTGATCAAGGCGGCAATTCTGCATCAGGTGGGTCAATTTTAAATTGACGTTAGTGGGTCAGCTTTACATTGCCGGTGACAAGCCAATGTGTTTTGCATGCGCCAGTTTTATGAGGCGTATCAATGTGACCCAATTGTCTCACCACTGGTGCGACTTGAATCTCCGGATGCAGGCGAGATTATCAAAGGCTCTGGCGGGGTTCGTAAAGTTCGATGGGCATCGACTGGCTCAGGGAAGCGTGGCGGTCTCAGAGTCATTTATTACTGGAAGAATGCCAGCCACGAGATATGGATGCTGACTCTGTACAGTAAATCTGAGCAATCGACGATTCCAGGTCACATGCTCAAGCAGATAGCCGAGGCGATTAGAAATGAGTAGAAGAGAAATAGGGGCAGAGATTCTCGAGGGGATTGCTGAAATCAAGCAGTTCAAAAAAGGACATTTTGGATTGAGATCCTCCGAGCTGTCGGCGCCATCACCCCCGCAACAGATTCGGTTGAAGCTGAATTTATCTCAGTCTGCATTTGCCGGGTTGATGGACGTCAGTGTTCGCACGCTCCAAGATTGGGAACAGGGGCGGCGAGATCCACAGGGGCCCGCTGTGGCCTTGCTGCGAATTGCTGAACAACACCCGGAAGTGTTCATCGATATTTATTAGGTTGGGGGGCCTCGCCATCTTCTGATTGGTGGTGACAAGTCATCGCAGGATGACGATATAGCCAACGCAAAAGCGTTGGCTCGTGAATTGTAGGAGGCGTATATGGCAAAGACAAAAACCTTACCGTGGGATCCCGCGGAGCACCTTAAATCCGAAACAGATATGGCGGCCTACCTTGAGGCCGCATTAGAGGAGGGTGACCCTGCTTTGGTGGCTGCAGCGCTTGGTGATATTGCGCGTGCGAAAGGTATGACGGCCCTGGCCCGTGATACCGGGTTGGCGCGTGAAAGTCTTTACAAAGCATTGTCCCCTACTGGTAATCCCGAGCTGGCAACGATCATGAGAGTGGTCGAGGCGCTCGGGCTCAAGCTGCATGCAAGTACTGCCAAGTAACCGACCTCAAAATGAGTCGCCACTCATCTCGGAGTCAGCACGCATCCAGGCCAAGATAGAGCCCTCAATCATTCCTCCGCCTGAATGGCCTTGATCACCGCCTTCGGATTGCTGTCCACAATTTTCAGCAACACTCGCGCTGTCCCCCTCGGTGTGCGCAGCCCCTGCTCCCAATGGCGCAGAACCCGATGAAGCATTGGCAGACACGGAATTATTGGCGAGTGTCGTTGAATTCAAACAGCGCTTCTATCCTCCCGGTTGGGCACGTTACGATCAGGCAAAACGCGGCACGTTTCGACTGATGCCAAGCGCGCATGTGCTGGCTGCGGTTGAAGCTGACTACCGGCAGATGCGTAGTATGTTCTTCGGTGACGTACCAGAGTTCAACTCGATACTGCAGGCACTGGGCGAACTGGAAAGAGAAATCAACACGCGATTTCAATCATGGCTTTTGCCCTGAATATACCGTTCGCGTGGCTGGTAACGTATTTACGCAGCGTAGTGTTGTTTAGCGTACATATATTTCTGCTCACCTTATTTACATTGCCCCTCAACTGTTCGGATTAGTCCAACCTTGGCGCTCATGCCAGTTCTGTCAGTTCACACTATCCAAATGGCGCAATAAGGGTAGTCCCGAACATATACCCTGTTTAAAAGATTTTTCCTCGCCATCATCAATGGCGCAACGCAGAGCAGAATCAAGGGAGCGCAATATGAGTAATTCAACTAAAGACCAGACAATGGGCAAGCTTCACGAAGTGAAAGGCAAGATCAAAGAGGCTACAGGAGTGGTACTGGATAAACCAAAACTGGAAATCGAAGGCCATAACGAAAAAATCATGGGCAAGATCCAAAACAAAGTGGGCCAGATCGAGAAAGTTCTCGAAAAATAGTTGC
Source organism: Gammaproteobacteria bacterium (assembly GCA_030654835.1). GTDB lineage: Bacteria > Pseudomonadota > Gammaproteobacteria > Pseudomonadales > Pseudohongiellaceae > UBA5078. The sequence goes on from JAURWS010000031.1 coordinate 3,534, forward strand.
TCGGAGAATAAAAGGAAGAAGCCATGAAAATTTTTTACCCGGTAAATGTATTAGCCGCAGCCATAGCACTGGTCATGATGAGTACCCCGGTACTGGCGGACAAGATGGATGATGACATTGAAGCAGCGGCGAAAAATTCGCATGTATTCAAAACCTACCTCAAGGATGATGACGTCAAAGTCGAAGTCGAGGATGGTGTGGCCACCCTGTCGGGTACAGTTCACGAAGATTCCCACAAATCATTGGCCCAGGAGACCGTGGCAAGCCTGCCAGGCGTTACCAGCGTGGATAACAAACTGGACATTGAAGGTGAGGGTCCAGCAGAGAAATCCGATGAATGGCTCGTGGCGAAAGTAAAAACCACGCTCCTGTTCCATAAAAACGTGAGCGCTTTGACTGAAGTATCCTCCAAGGACGGCATAGTCACGCTGAGCGGCAAAGCGGACAATCAGGCACAAATCGAACTGACCACCGAATATGCCTCGGATGTTGAGGGCGTCACGGAAGTAGAGAACAACATGACAGTAGCCGCATCGCCAGAAAACACCCGAACCCTGGGTGATAAAATCGATGACGCCTCCATTACCGCTGCAGTAAAGATGGTGTTGCTGAGCCACCGCTCAACCAGTGCTGTCCATACCAAGGTAGTCACAAAGGATGGAGTTGTTACCCTGAGTGGCGAAGCGAAGAACGATGCCGAAATCAGCCTGGTCACCAAACTGGTCAGTGACACGAATGGGGTAAATGACGTCAAAAACGAGATGATCGTCAAATAAGCTACGAAGTCTGACTTATGGAGATATAGCATGCTCGGGACAATTCTGCTCGTTATTCTGATACTGATCCTCATCGGCGCATTGCCCACATGGCCTCACAGCCGGAGTTGGGGCTATTATCCGAGCGGGGGGCTTGGTCTGGTTGTGATAATTCTGCTTATCCTGGTTCTTTTAGGCAGAGTCTAATCGAGCCTCGGCACCAACCAGAAATTTGGCTATGGCACCTGTTTCTGAAACAGGTGCCCAAAATGGATTACGCTGTGGTTGTTCGGTTGCATTCTCAGGCAGAAGCAACGTAAAGCCATTCAACAAACCTTCGAGTACATCTGGGATCACGTGCAAACTGACCTGCCAGGTCCTTCAAGAGTCGATTGTTTACGACGGGATGACCTTGAGGTGGCGGAGAGCGACGATTGAAGAGCAACCGGCCACGTAACCGGCCATATCGGATTAATTGGTTGCCTTATGTAAAATTAAAAGGCATTACGATCATAAAGATAGTTATCTTTTAATCCGGCCAGATAACTGGCCAAAATATCGCGCTCTTTCAGCATCTTGAGCACCTGCTATGTCAACGTCGATTCTCGATCTAGCGCCCTTCATCCCCGCTGACCCTGGCCACGCTTGAGCGCCACATGGCGGTCATCAATTCCTATTATTCCAACCTGATAGAGGGCAATGCCGCGCGGCCGCACGAGATTCGTGCCGCCCAGCGCACCCGCTCCCCCCAATGTTGTTGGAGCGGGTGGGGCAAGCCTGAATCCGCCGAGTAGGCCTTACCCTAAACGCTTCCGCCAATACCCCGGTTTCCGCGAGTGATGTGCAACTGCCACCACAACCACTTCTCCATTTCTCTCGACAGCTACGATGTCATAGGGAAATCGCTTGAGGATGAGTCTCTTCGCTCCTTGTGCTCCTGACTTTCCGCGCAGCGGCTGGAGAGGAACAATATTCTCTTCGAGAACGTCCAGGGCCCTTTCCACTGCTTGAGAAAAATCGGTGCCAAAACCGGGCCATTTGCCTTCGTACCACGCCATGGCTTCTGCCGCTTCCTGTGCGGCGTCATCGGTTATCCGTACCGAGCGCATTACAGGGTACCGATACGTGCCTGGATCTTCCTGCGAAACTCTTCTCGACTGAGAAGCTTCGCTTGACCGCGGTCAATCTCTGCTATGCGCTTCGCGATCTCGTTGTCCCATGCTTCTTCGACAGCGTCGTCGATGGGCGAGTCAAGACTTTGCACTAGCGCGTGCGCCAGTTCGGCACGCTCTTGTTCCGGGAGTTGCAGAACCTGGGAGCGCAGTTGCTCCAGAGTGTCAGTGGCCATAAAGCCTCCGCTGGTAAATGTCATCATTCTAGCCTCTGTGTTTGCTGACGACCAAGTTCTGAATTCGATGCAGTCAGCGTTGGTTCGCCAATGGGGTGATGGATGAATCAATTCTAGCGGCTAACGGAAATTTTGCTGAGGAAGTGGGTCAGCTATAGAGAGGTGGTCAGCTCGATTACCGCACGCTGCGCCACAGCAATGGAGCTACCCAGTGCGGGTCGTTGTGCAGAAGGGCTAGCAAGTCAGCCGTTTGGTCGGCCAAAATGTGACACCTTCTCGATGGTGGAATAATATGCGGTGCGGCCCGCCAGGAGACACAAGGAACCTCAGTGAACTACGAAGAATTCAATGACTTTTGCCGGTCTCTTCCGGCGACATCATTTGTCGTGCAGTGGGGCGAATCGCAGGTATGGAAAGTGGGGGAAAAAGTGTTTGCGATCGGTGGGTGGTAGAAATCTGGAAAACCAGCATTTACCTAAGGATTGAGCATTGCCGTGGATTATCAAAGGAGCAGTATGAAAAGCACTAAGAAACGAAGGTTACGTAAAAAGTTATATTTGGGTGAGTTTGCGGTTTTTGGATTCGAGCTTTCAGGTAACCTGAATCTCGAAACGGAAGATGACTATGACTCATGGCTTTATCAGTTTATCGCGTTTATCGAAAGCCGTAATTTGTGCATGGGAGGTCGTGGAGATGCTAAATCATTTAGCGCATTCATTTGTTCCACGCGTCGGTACAGCTCGGTGCTCGACGAAGATCGAGAAGCGGTTAAGAATTGGCTTGAATCAAGTGGCATCACTTCAGATGTTGTCATCGGTCAGTTGGTTGACGCCTACCATGGCGAAACTAACGATACTCAACGTATCGGCTAGGCTGCTCATTCTTCACCACCTGCATGGTAGTTTGGATCAATTGTACGTACCGAGTTGTGTACATCCGTTATGTAGGCACGCACGAACAGTACGACCGAATCGATGTTCAAACAATTTGAACGGGAGAGGTTCAAAGTGAACGTCAAAAGTGATCAAGACAGAGGCGGGGTAACGCTCGGCAATTGGCGGGTCAACCGGGCTCGTCTCTGAGTATAGATCCTGATGCCGTAACGCGTAGTGGCATGCCTGGCCGTTGAATAATTCGTATGGCAGCTGAGCCCGGTGCTCTTTCAAATTTCTGATCTACACTTGTATTGAAACCACTACCAGCTTGACACGTATAAGTACTTGTACAATCATAAGGATGTGCTCATGGAAATCGAAAAGGAAATTCGATGGATGGGTTCTGCCTATGCCGATCTGCTTGAGTTCCCAGAGGAGCCCAAGCGACAGGCGGGCTTTCAGCTCGGCATGGTGCAGGCAGGTTTAGAGCCTCGCCATTGGAAACCCTTTAGTCAGATCGGCATAGGTGTGAAAGAGTTGCGGATCAACGTTCGAGAAGGCGCATTTCGAGTCATTTACACGGATCGATTCGACGACTCGGTGTATGTGATGCACTGTTTCAGAAAGACCACACAGGTTACTACCCAACGCGATAAAGAGATTGCCGCGATTCGCTTTCGCGCAATCACACACGACAGAACGGAGCCATCATGAAAACAGACACAGAAGTCCGCCATGTCACCCCTGCCGGATCGAACATATTTCTGGACCTCGGCTTCGCCCCAAAGGAGGCCAAACAACTGCATGCCGCCGCGCAGCGTGAGATCAGAATCTCTCTTGCGCTGAAGGAACAGTTGATGAAGGCGCTGGCCGACTGGATTGAGGAGAAGCAGCTCAAGCAGGCTGAGGCCGCCGAGATATTGATGGTGTCACGTCCGCGCGTGTCCGATCTGGTGAACAGGAAGACTCATCTGTTCACGATTGATACGCTGGTCGGAATGCTCAGCAGGATAGGCAGAGAGGTGAATTTTACGATTGAGTGACCCTTGGCGAATCATCAAGATTGAACAAAAATAATAATCCTCACGGAGAATCAACATGAACAGAATCAACCAGCTCATACTGTTGCTGTGCACGCTGCTGCCCGCCACCTGGAGCGCGGCTCAAACCGTAGACTTTGGCAGAGGGCCCGTGCTGGTCACTGCGCCTGAGAATTACCGCAACGCCACTGATCTGCCGCTCATTGTGCTGCTGCACGGCTACACTTCGAGTGGACAAAGCATCACCAATTACTGGGGGCTGGGCCGTCTGGTGGAGGACTATGGCTTTGTGCTGGCGTCGCCGGATGGCACGCGCGAGGCGGGCGGTAATCAGAGCCCGTTCTGGAACGCCACCGACGCGTGCTGCAACTTCGAGAACAATCCGGTGAATGACAGCGAGTACATTCTCCACATCATTGATGAGATCAAGGCGAGCTATCCCATTGACCCTGATCGTGTCTACGTTATCGGCCATTCCAATGGTGGTTTCATGTCGCTGCGCATGGCCTATGAGCACTCCGATGTGATCGCAGCGGTGATCAGCATGGCAGGTGCCAATCATCTGGAGCAGCGCGACCCGCCGCCCTTCCCGGTGCACGTGCTGCAGATTCACGGTACCAACGATGAGACCATCGCCTTCCAGGGCGACGCGATTCAGGAGGTGCGCTATCCGAGCGCGCGCGGCACCGTGGAGCGCTGGGCCGATTACAACGGTTGCCGACGACCGGGTGTGTCGCGGGAGATGCGCGACCTGGAAGCCAGCCTGCCAGGCTACGAGACTGGCGTGCTGAAGTTTGCAGCGGGGTGCAAGCGCGGCGGTTCGGCGGAGCTGTGGACCATCTCAGGTGGCACGCACGTACCTGTCGTGTCCGAGACCTATGGGGCGCAACTCGTCGAGTGGTTACTGGCGCATCCGAAGCAGCGTTGATAGTCGACGATGGCGATGTGCTCCCTTGAACGTAGGCGGGAAGCTGCGGATTGCAGGGACCTCCGGTCTGCTCGCAGGCTTCATCGTGGCGACAGTGTTTCTGGTGATTGTTGGGGTTCTCACTGTGCTTGGGCAGATACCTCTGCAGGTTCTAATCATTTACACATTGATGAGTCTTGTCACTTTCATCGCTTATGCCTACGACAAGTCTTCTGCGCGCAATCGTCGCTGGCGGACACAGGAAAGCACTCTGCACTTCATGAGCCTGCTCGGTGGCTGGCCAGGGGCACTGATCGCGCAGCGACTGTTTCGTCACAAGTCGGCGAAGATGGAATTCCTCGTGATGTTCTGGTTGAGTGTGGTGGTCAATTGCGCAGTGTTGGGTTGGTATGTGCTGGAGGGTGGTGCGGGGTTTTTGCCAGCTGGTTGGATTGAGTACTGATGTCTACAATTGGAAATTTAGCGCAAACCTGAAGCATTAAAACTGAACTTAAGCGCACTCATCGCATTACCAGACAAAGAAGCAACCTTATCCAACGAATCAAAACCCCTTCCTCCTTTAGCGTTAGTTGATCATCACGCTGCTCTCCAATCAGTGAGAACTGTCCCGAATTCGCGACAGTCCACTGTCGCGTTTTTGCGAATAAACTGGGGCGCCGATCTCCAGTCGACGAAATGATTCGCCATATCAATAAGTTAACTGTTGGTACAGGGCTTGCTATCTGATCGTACTGGCCAGGCTAAAGTGAGAGAAGCCAATTGGACAAAATCCGTAAGAAATCGAGAGCCAAGTTGGTGAAGCAAATTACATTTGCGTCGGCCTCGGTCGCATTGTTGTTCTACGGCGCGGTATCAGTTGCCAATATCGACTTCAAGAGCCGACGGGTCGACAGGGACAGTTTGCTGATCGGCACCGTAGAGCGCGGCGATTTGGATATTCGCATCAGTGCCAATGGTGTGTTGTTGCCTCGGGATCTGGAGCTGATCTCGGCGCAGGTCGAAGGCCGGGTGGCCCGGGTACATGTCGCGCCGGGGGACGAGGTTGTCACTGGCCAGGTACTGGCGGAGTTGACCAACCCGCAATTGGTCACTGCCGCTGAAGAGGCCCATTCCGAATGGGAAGGTTCGGTAGCCGATATCAAGGGATTTGAGGTGGAGCTGCAGAATCAGCTCCTCAACCAGGAATCTTCGCTGTTGCAAAGCCAGTTTGCGCTGGAGAGGGTCAGGCTGGAGTTGGAAGCCAAGCAGAGGCTCCGGGAAGAAGGGGGCATTGCCGAAATTGAATTTCTGCAAGTTTCCCTGGACGTTGAGCAACTCGAACAGACGGTTGCCATTGAACAAAAGCGGTTTCGACAAAGCAAAGACAATACGGAAACACTATTGTCTGTTCGACAGTCTAAAGTGACTCAACTCGCTCGTGCGTTAGATCGCGCCAATGATCGCGTCAACAGCCTGGAGTTGGTGGCCGGTATCGACGCCATGGTTCAGGAACTTGATCTGGAGCTGGGACAACAACTGATGCCGGGTAGCCCGGTGGGCCGTCTGGCGAGACAGGAACTACTCTACGCCGAACTCAGGGTGCCGGCGCGTCAGGCCGGTGACGTCGTCGTCGGACAGGAAGTGATGATCGACACGCGTAACGGCACGGTCAACGGTTCTGTATCACGGATCGACCCGGGTGTGATTGAGGGCACTGTCATTGTGGATGTGGAGATACATGACCTCCTGCCGAGAGGCGCGCGCCCGCAACTTCAGATCGAGGGGATTATCTATGTGGCGCAGATTGCGGATGCGCTTCATGTGGGGCGACCCGCCTTGATCAGAACCGATGCCGACGTCTCCCTCTATAAACTCGTCGACGAAGGTGGTTATGCGGAGCGGGTGAATGTGCGTATGGGCAGAGCGTCGGTAATCGAGGTGGAGATTCTGGAAGGCCTTGAGCCGGGCGACAGAGTGATTCTTTCAGACAGCAGTGGTTGGCAGGATCAGCAGCGTATTCTGCTGAATTGACGAAGTATGGGAAACAGAGACAATAAAAAATTGTACCTTTAAGGAGAGTTATATGAGTGCCGCGCTGATCAAGCTGAACGATATCCAGAAAGTTTTCTACACCGACGAAATAGAAACCCTGGCGCTTAACAACATTCACCTGGAAATCAAGGTAGGTGAATACGTTTCAGTTGCCGGCCCTTCCGGATGCGGGAAGTCCACGCTGCTCTCGGTGATGGGTCTGCTCAACTCTTCAACGGAAGGTCAGTACTTTCTCGAAGGACAAGATGTGGTCTCGCTGAATTCCGCGCGGCAGGCGGAAGTGCGGAACCGGCAAATTGGATTCATATTTCAGGCATTCAATCTGGTCAGCGACATGAATGTTTTCGAGAACGTCGAGCTGCCACTGACCTATCGCAAAGAACTGAGCCGCAAAGAGCGGAAGGAAAAAGTGCGACAGGCTTTGGAGAAAGTAGATATGGCCCATCGTATGAAACATTTTCCATCGCAACTCTCCGGAGGACAACAGCAGCGAGTAGCCATAGCTCGGGCACTGGCTGGCGATCCCAAGGTGCTGCTGGCAGACGAACCGACGGGAAACCTGGATTCAAAAAACGCGGAGATAGTGATGGACTTGCTGTCGGAACTACACGCCCAGGGAGGCACCATCTGTATGGTGACTCACGATCCTCGCTATGCCTTGCGAGCAAAACGACAGGTCACATTGTTTGATGGCAAGATTGTCGACGATCAGCCGACAGCTAATTTTCGTGTAGGGACAGAATCTTAAAGGCGGATTTGATCATGAATTTAGGCTATGAACTGCATTACACACTAAGGCTGATACGAAGAAAACTGGGCTTCAATTTTCTATGCATTATCGTGATTGCTCTTGGATATCTCATCACCCTACCGGTCTATTCATTCGTTAAAAACTTCGCGTATACCACATTACCCTACCCTGATGGGGATCGCCTTGTTGTCATCATGCCTGTCGAAACCCCGTCCGGCTCGGAGCAGGCCACTGAAAATTTCGATTTCTTTCAGTTCAATGCCATTCAAGGGAGAAGCACTGCTTTTGAGAAGCTTGGCGCTTATCGCCCCATTGTTGCAAACCTGAGCGATGGCGATTTCGCGTTGCCCTTCAGCGGCAGTCATATAACCGCTGACGCACTTGGGTTTGCCGCGACCAATCCTGTTCTTGGACGCTCTCTTCAATATTCTGATGAACAGGTTGGCGCTGATCCGGTCACGTTAATCAGTCATCAAGTATGGCAGAGCTATTATTTTGGTGATCCGGAAATAATAGGACGCATAGCCAGGGTGAATGGCGAAGCAACAACAATAGTCGGGGTGATGCCAGAGGGTTTTCGTTATCCCTATGATGAAGATATCTGGCAACCGTTAATGCTTTCAAACTCTACAGAACCCGGTGAAGGTCCCAGTGTCACTATAGTGGGTGCGTTGAAAGACGGTGCGAGTCGGGAAGTTGCCACACAAGAAATTCAGATGATATTAGGTGAGCTGTCTTCAGAGCATACTGACCATTACAGAAATCAATCTGCAATAGTTCAGCCATTTACCCAGGGCTGGCTCAATAGCGGCGTTTTCATCATGGATTCAGTAGGCGTAGCGGCAATCTCGCTTTTTCTGCTGATTTGTCTGAATGTCAGCAATCTTTTGGTGATCAGGGCGAGCGAGCGGGTGAATGAATTGGCAATTCGCTCTGCCGTAGGAGCTCGCAGAATCGGCTTGATAGGACACGTGCTGTTGGAATCCTTCATTGTGTGCTGTAGTGGAGCCATTCTGGGAATACTGGCATCAAACTGGTTGTTACAAGGAATGCAGTTGGTTTTCGAGAATCAGGTCAGCAGCAACGTGCAGACGCCTTTCTGGTTTGACTTCACATTCAATGAAGATGTGCTCATCCTGTCGATTCTCATGCTGATTGCACTCTGGTTGCTTTCTGGAGTCTTTGCGGCGTGGCATGCCTCGAAAGGTGATCTGACCTCGACATTGGGTGGCGACTCTCGCGCGGTGGTCGGTATGAGAGCTGGAAAGATCACGCGTTTCATTGTTCATCTGCAAATGACTATTTCATTCTTTCTGCTACTGGTCAGTGGGGTATTTGTATTCAGTTTTCAGGCTATGAATACGGATGGGGTGGTCGCGAACGGCGATCAGTATGTCGTAGCCACTGTAGATATGAGTGCCCCGGCCTATGCAGAGACCGCGCAGGCGCAACGTTTCATTGAGCAATTGGCGAGAGTTCTGCGCCAGAGAAACGAATTTGAGAACGTCGCATTCGGGACTGCCCACCTTGCTGGCGCCAGTTCCGCCGTGCAAGTTACCTTAGAAGAAAGTATTGATAACGAGCAGGAAGTGCCAGGGTTTGGAGAAAGCTGGATAAGCGCAAATTATTTCCAGACTATCGAATTTCCTTTGCTGGAAGGCCGTATTTTTGACGAGACTGATAACTTTCAGTCCTTGCCCGTAGTGCTCGTGGATACAACATTTACAACTAAAATGGGCATGAATGAATCACCCGTGGGTCATACCATCCAATTGAGAGATGCTAACGGTAATTCGACGGTCCAGGCCACTATTGTGGGCGTAGTTCCCCAATCGAACAGGACCTCGGAAATTGCCCCCAATCTGATCTCTCTGATATACCGGCCTCTTGCCCAGTACTCAGGTGCCCCCCGACTATTTTCCATTGCGCGCACTGACAGTAGTCTGACTTTAACGATGAGTGAAATCGAGACCATCATTCGCGACGCGGTCGGTGCAGTCGATCGAGATGTTCCTGTGTACGCGATTGGACTGCTCTCTTCGAGCCTCGAAGCACCCCGCGCGATTTTTCTCATGATACTGACAATGTTCAGCGCAGCGGCATTGGGGGCGCTGGCGTTGGCCGTCATCAGCATTTATGGGTTGATTGCCAGAGCCGTTTTTTCAAGAGCCAATGAAATAGGTGTACGACGCGCCCTGGGATCTTCCGATTCGAGAATCGTCAAACTTTTCCTTTCGCAAGGCTTGGGTTACTTGATCTCCGCTTTTGTGATTGGGGGTGGTGTAGGCGTCCTGGTCATCAGTATTTTGCAATCTGCTTTATCAAGCATTTCATCATTCAATTTTATCAGTACGGTCAGCGTTGTCTTCTCAGCCGTGTCGTTGACAGTAATCGCGCTTGTTTGCATGGCCTCCTATGTGCCGGTTAGAAGAGTATTGGCCATGGAGCCAGGTGACGCACTCCACTGTAAATAGCAGGAGCGAGGTATCGAGGATGGCTTCGCGTGCCCACCGCGATGTACCGGTCTCAGCATTTACACTGTGGAGTAATCGCTGGATACTACCAACGAAGAGTTTCCACCTGGAGCGCACGTGACGGTACTTGTTGCAGACGATGATAAAAGCATACTAACTGCGTTGAAACTGCTCCTGAGCAGCGAGAATCTGGATGCAATATTGTGCAGCACGCCCGGCGATGCGTTGGAACAGATCAGGAACCACTCCTTTCAATTGGCGCTGATCGACCTGAATTACCAGGAAGACACCACGTCCGGCCAGGAAGGACTCAAGCTGATTATCGCTATTCGGGAAATCGATGCCAACCTGCCAATCATTGTTATGACCGGCTGGGGAACCGTAAGTATCGCTGTGGAAGCCATGAAGCGTGGAGCCACGGATTTTGTGGAAAAGCCCTGGGACGATAACAACCGTCTTGTGACTGCGATCCGCAATCAGATTCATATGGGGGAAATTGCTCGGAGCGAGATCAGGCTTCGCACTGAAAATCAAATACTCAAAAAAGAAAGAGAAGATACCAATCAGATGGTATGTGAGTCGCCCGTCATGAAACGGCTCATGCAAACAGTCGAGAAAGTGGCGCAGAGCAATATACCCATACTGATTACAGGGGAGAACGGAACGGGCAAGAGCCTGTTGGCAAAATGCATTCACGAAAAATCCTTGCGCGGCGCGGGACCGTTTGTGTCCGTCAACATGGGCGGAATATCGGAATCCATTTTTGAAAGCGAAATGTTTGGGCATATCAAAGGCGCGTTTACCGATGCCACGTCAGACCGGATAGGAAGGGTGGAGCTCGCCGAGGGTGGAACGCTATTCATGGATGAAATCGCCAATATGCCGCGTTCGCAACAACCGAAAATTCTCAAGTTGCTCGAAGAATTCAAGTATGAGCGCCTGGGAAGTTCACAAACAAGAAAGGCTTCAGTTCGTGTCATATCGGCCACCAATGCCAATATCGAACTGCTGATCCAGGAGCAGGGCTTTCGCCAGGATCTCTTATACCGCCTGAACGGAATTACGCTGAATTTACCGCCGTTGCGCGAGCGCACTGAAGATATCATTCCGTTAGCCGAGCGATTCCTCAGGCAAGCCCTTAACCACTACGATTCACCAGCAACGCGCTTTTCAAAGGCTGCACTGCTACAGCTCACAAGTTACTCCTGGCCTGGGAATGTGCGGGAGTTGCAACATGTTGTTGAGCGCGCAGTGCTTCTGAGTGTCAATAAGGAGATTGGAGAGAAAGATCTTCAGTTATCCAATTCGGCCAAGCAGGTCGGGCTGGAAATCCCGGAAGAGTTTTTCAGGATGTCCCTGGACGAAGCGCAGGTTTGGTACATTCAGAAAGTGATCGAGACGCATCAAGGCAACTCCACCAAAGCTGCCGAGTCTCTGGGTATCAGCCGCTCTGCGCTGTACCGGCGTCTTGAAAAAAAGTAGAGGCCACTATTGCGCTATCCCTCTCGTAAGCCTCCCGTTCGACGAGTTCCAGCAGAACACAAGTTGTTCTATACGGCGTTGCTGAGTGCAGTTCCCGTGGTTCTGCTGCTGGCCTATATTTTCTTGACCGACCAGAGTATTTCCCTGTCGGATAAAATCATTGTTGTGGGGCTGTGTCTGCTATGGCTGTTAGCCGTTGCAGCAAGCATTCATGACATGTTCGTCTATCACCTCAGAACCATCAGTAATCTCATCGAGGCGATTCGGACTGAAGACTACAGCATGCGCAGCAGCAGGGTCCGGGACCCGGGAGAGCTGGCTGAGTTGTATCAGCAGATTGATGCACTGACTGAACAGCTGAGCATCGTTCGTCAGGAGGAGATTGAGGTCAGCAATCTGCTGGAGCGGATCGTCAATAAGATCAACGTGGCGATCGTCGCTTGCGACAGCAACGACAACATACATCTGGCTAACCGCCTGGTATGCAAGTTACTCAACATGTCGTCTGATGAACTGATTGGTCTTCCCATTTCCAGAACCGCGTTGGTCGGAATTTTGAATGAGAAAGGTTCGAGGCTGGTGGATTATGAATTCCCCGGCGCCAGCGGACGTTGGCAAATCAATGAGCAGCATTATCGACACCAGGGCAAACCGGGACGCATCATTTTCATCACCGACTTGAAGCAGGTGCTCAGCGAGGAGGAGATCAGTGCCTGGCAACGACTTATTCGCGTGATCACGCACGAGGTCAACAACTCCCTTACCCCGATAAGCTCAATATGCCAGACGCTGGAGAGTCATTTGGCTGACATTCCCGAGGAGAAGGGCCGAGGGCTCAAGGAAGGCCTGTCAGTCATCAAGGAGCGCTCCAGAGGACTTCGGGATTTCATTGCCGTGTATGCGCGAATCGCGAAGTTACCCGAACCACAAAGGATCAGGTTCTCGGTGTCGGATCTCCTGCAGAAGGTAAGCAGATTCTTCGTTAACCAGCCCGTGTCAGTTGAACTGGCGAGTGCGGATGTGGACATATTCCTCTTCGGTGACCCGGTGCACATCGAACAGGTTCTGATCAACTTGATCAAGAATGCTCTTGAGGCCAGCAATGAGGAGCATAGTAAAGTCGAACTCACCGTCTGCAAAAGGGATGGGGTTGTCGAATTTTCTGTGCAGGATGAAGGGCGCGGCATCAGCAACCCCGCCAACCTGTTCGTGCCTTTCTACACTACCAAAGAGAAGGGGGCGGGCATTGGCCTTACTCTTTCCCGGCAGATCGCCGCAAGGCATGGTGGACAGATTATTCTGGAGAACCGTCCCGATGGACGAGGCGCAATCGCCCGGTTTCGAATTCCTTCATCAATAGATTAGGCTGTAGCAGCAACTTCTTGGATTGGATTTTGCAATTTTAACTACAATTCGAAAAGGTGCCTATCGCTCACAACCCCCCTCCACCAACCCTTCAAACTCCTCCGCATCAAACGCCGCCGTCCCTCCAAACGCATCCAGATAAGTAGAGCAGCGGTTTTCCGGATTCTAGAACTCCGCTTCCAGAAACTCTGCCTTGATGCTCTCCAGCGTCACCTCTTCTGAAGACATCCGCACACCACCGTCGCTCTCCGAATCCAGCACGATCATCTTGGGGTTAGCGTCTCCGTTTTGCCACGCTTGCCACTGCGGCAACTCACCCTAGCGTCCAGAGCTCGGATTACCCGTGTGAGCGAAGTTGCCCCAGAGGCCAGGTGCTCGAACGGATCGCCCTCGACAAACACCACGCCGTCGGCCATCGGTGAGGTCACCAGGCTCACCACGTTGCCGCCACCGGCGGACTCGCCGAAGATCGTGACGTTGCTCGGATCGCCGCCGAACACGCTGATGTTGTCTCTGACCCACCCCAGTCCGGCGATGGTATCGACGGTGCTCCAGTTGCCGCTGGCGGCGGCGCTGACACCGGGTTCGGTTCCCGACTCGTATCGTCTCTTTTGGAGAGATATAGCACCGGGGAGCACCACGCCGTACATGGAGGTGCGGGGCGGCGTATACCGCTATGCCGCCTATACATTCAGGCATGAGGGCAAGCGCATGGAACAGCCTGTGATGGACTGGGTCGGCGAGATGCCCATTTTGGGTAAGCAGTTCACCTACCAGTTGGAGCTCGATTCAGCTCGTTTGCCGTTTCCGATCAGGCTTCTGCAAGTTAACCTCACCAAATTCGCCAAGGCAGCTATAATTCTCGGAGAGGTACAAACATGAACCGAGTTGCCGTCAGTCCCGAGCTTGTCCAGTGGGCCCGCGAGCGCGCCCATCTGGATGTGGAAACGCTTGAACCCAAATTCCCGAAACTCTCCCAATGGGAGAGGTGTGAGGTGCTGCCGACATTCAAGCAACTGGAAAGCTTTGCCAACGCGACCCACGTGCCTTTTGGTTATCTGTTCCTGCCAGAGCCTCCGCAAATTCCCATGCCGATACCGGACTTTCGCACGCTGCAAAACCAGCAACTTCGCACTGCCAGCCCCGATCTGCTGGATACGATTTATGCCATGCAGGGGCGACAGTCCTGGCTTCGGGAAACCCGTGCGGAGTGCGACGCGCTTTCTCGTGAGTTTGTTGGCAGCGCAAGCCTCACGGATGACCCGGCGGCAATTGGTCGTGAAATGCGGCGGTTGTTGGACCTGGAGCACGGCTGGGCGGCCAATGTGCGTACCTGGCAGGACGCTGTCAGTGCCTTGCGCATCGCCATTGAAGCATTGGGGGTGATGGCGGTCATCAATGGCGTGGTGGGCAACAATACCCATCGCGCACTCAATGTGGAGGAGTTTCGCGGCTTTGCGCTCAGCGATGAGTATGCGCCGCTGATCTTCGTTAACGGTGCGGACGCCAAGTCTGCACAGATGTTCACGCTGGCCCATGAGCTGGCCCATCTCTGGCTGGGCGCCGAAGGTTCTGGATTGTCTGGCTTCTCCGGCATTTTTCCGGATGGTGCCCCCGTAGAGATATTTTGTGATCAAGCAGCCGCTGAATTTCTAGTGCCGGAGGCGGAGCTGCGTGCCGCTTGGTCTGACGTGAGCCGCGAGGAAGCGCCTTTCGAACTACTGGCGCGCCGGTTCAAGGTAAGCCCCATCGTTGTTGGCCGTCGCGCTTTGGATTTGCGTTTGATAGAGCGTCAGTACTTCTTCGATTTTTATGAGGTTTATATCCGCCAGGAGCGTAATGGCAAGCAAGCGACTGCCAGCGGTGGTGATTTCTATAACAACCAGAATACACGTGTTGGCAGCTTGTTTGCGGTGCAGGTAATCCGCGCTGCCAGAGAGAGGCGCATAGGATTCAAACAAGCCTATGAGTTGACGGGATTGAATGGTGGCGCATTTCAAGAGTATGCCCGTCGTCTGGGAATGGAGCTGTCTTGACCGTGTACGTGAATGACAATCTTGTTAAATGGGTGAAAGAGTCGGTGCCAGGCAATTTTTTTTGAACACCAATCAAACCGATGTGGTCAGTGCCTATACTGAAACCATGCTGAGAGCGTTACGGGTCCAGTATTACTGACTGGGTGCGATGCATCTGCCTCACTTCAGAACTTGAACCACCGCCACACGGAGCCCCACTTGCCCCTCACAATCCCTCAGAAACTTTTCGAAGAAATCACCCGACGAGAACACGCGCTGACGTCCGCAGACATCAAGACACTGGGATGGCAGCAGGCGTTGTCCGCGAGCCAGCAGCGGCAGGACCATATGGCGAGGTTGATTACGTCAACGGCCTCGGCTGCCATCGCTTGCCAGGCCGGATGCTGGTACTGCTGCTATTTCAAAGTGGAAGTGCGCTCTGAGGAAGCGCTGCAGATTGTGAAATTTGTCCGCGAGAATTTCAGTCCCGAGCGGGCGAAGCGACTGCAGGACGACGTTGCGGAAAACGCCGGCGCCCTGCGTGGTCTGCCGCGCGAGGAGCAACTGACCGCGAACCGCAAGTGCGCGTTTCTGGATGATGGCAAGTGCTCCATTTACGCGGTGCGGCCGGCGCGTTGCAGGACCTTCCATGCGAAGGATGTCTCCGGGTGCAAGCAGGCCTGGGATGAACCGACGAACCTGAAGATTCCGAGCACATTGGTGCCCGAGCTGCTTTATACCGGCGAGGCGCATTTGAAGGGATATCGGCAGGCCTTCACCGACGCAGGGTATGACAACGGCGTGTACGAAATGAATGCGGCGCTGGAGAAGGCGTTGCACACTTACTAGTCTCGTCGATATCTGGCTATACTCCGCGCATTTCTTTGAGCACTACTTTGCGCGCTTCTTTCACCCTCGCATTTCAAATAGACAGCACTCATTCATGCGCATCATTCTCGCCCCCATGGAAGGCCTCGCCGATGTACATCTGCGGCGCCTGATCACCGCTCAGGGCGGCTTCGACTGGAGCGTGTCGGAGTTCGTGCGGGTGGTGGATCGACCTTATCCCGACAGGGTGCTCTACGGCATGTGCCCGGAGCTGATGAACGGCGGGCGCACGGACTCCGGCACTCCTGTGCGCGTGCAGCTGCTGGGCAGCGATGCCGAGGCGATGGCGGCCAATGCGTTGCGCGCCGTCGAGCTGGGCTCCTACGGTATCGACATCAACTTTGGCTGCCCGAGCAAAACGGTCAATCGCCGCAACGGCGGGGCGATCATGCTGCAGGAGCCAGAGAGTCTGTATCGCGTGGTGAGTGCCGTGCGTGCGGCGCTGCCGACGAGTGTGGTGGTCTCAGCGAAGATGCGGCTGGGGTTTGATGATACGTCGCTGATGCTGGAGAACGCTGCCGCCATCGAAGCTGCAGGGGCGACCGAGCTGACGGTGCATGCCCGCACGCGTCGCCAGGGCTACGCACCCCCCGCGCATTGGCACGAACTGGCACGCATTCGCGAGCACATCCGCATTCCGCTGATTGCCAATGGCGACATCTGCTCGGTGGAGGACTATCACCGCTGCGTGGCGGCGACGGGCACTGTCGATGTGATGCTGGGACGTGGCGCTGTGCGCATGCCGTCGCTGGCGCGGCAGATTCGCGACAACTGTCCTCAGGACTCCCCGTGGGTAAGCATCGAACCTTTGCTGAACGACTTCTGGCGGCAGCTCAGCGCGGTGCTCTCACCGCGTGATCGCATCGGGCGCATTCGCCAGTGGGTCAACTATCTGCGCCAGCGTCACCCCGAGGCGGAGGTGCTGTGGCAGCTCATCCGGCAGGAGTCCGATATTCAGAGGTTGGATGCGGTGCTTTGATTAACACCGGCGAATAGCCCGGCAGACATCCCTACTTCTTGCGAATAAATGCCAGCAGGTCCTTGGTCAGTTTCTCTTTATGAGTCGCGAACAGTCCGTGTGGTGCACCCTTGTATTCGACCAGCGTTGACTGACTGATGGCTTTCGCGGCAAGCCTGGACGATGCATCAATGGGCACTGTCTTGTCTTCTGTGCCATGGATGAGCAGCGTCGGCACTTTGAAATGCGCCAGGTCGCCTCGAAAATCTGTCGTCGAAAATGATTTCAGACATTCCAGCGTTGCCCTCAGGCTACCCTGCATGGCGATGTTGTGCATGGCGCGCAGCAGTTCGTCGCTGATCGTATTGCCGGGGGTTCCAACGCCGAAAAAGCTCTTGAAAAATTCAGTGAGGAATTTTGCGCGGTCGGCATTGATTGCCTGGGCTGTTTTATCGAACGCTTCCTGCTCGGTGCCCAGCGGATTGTCTTTGGTCTTCAGGCGAAAGGGCACAACGGAGGCGATGAGTCCGGCCTTTGCCACTGACTTGCCGTGGTGCCGCGACATGTAGCGTGCCACCTCGCCGCCGCCCATCGAGAAGCCGACGATGATAGTGTTCTTCGCGCCCGTGTGTTCGATGACGGCGGCGAGGTCATCGCTCAGCGTGTCATAGTCGTAGCCACTCCAGGGTTGCGACGAACGGCCAAAGCCTCGGCGATCATAAGCAATGGCGCGATAGCCCGCATCGGCAATCGCCATCGCCTGATCTTCCCAGCTGTCGGCGGAAAGCGGCCAGCCATGCAACAGGATCACAGGCTGACCATTGCCCCAGTCTTTCATGTAAAGAGATGTCTTGTCTTTGGTGGTGATGTAGCTCATGCGCACGCTCCCTCAGCACTCGGATAGGCTGGTCGGTTAGACTGTAAGGAAGTATCGCGTGAGTGGCTGTTGGGCAGCACACAGACTCATCCGCCGAACTAATCGGATAGACTCGCTGGTCTATACTTTCGATGTTGGACCCGACCCGACACAAAACCAATAACAGGAGTAATTCGAATGATGAAGAAATTTTTGTCCGGCATGGCACTACTGTGCAGCGTTGCCCTCTCATCCCTCGGCATGGCGCAGGAAGCCACGGCCCCCGCAGCGCTAACCTATGACATGGCAGAGCGGGCAATGACCGCAGCGCTGGCGGAAGCCCGGGCCAATAGCTGGAACCTCACCATCGTGGTCGCAGATGCAGCGGGGCTGCCCGTGATGATTCATCGCATGGACGGGGCCTCTGCCCGGTCATACGAGATCGCACTGGCCAAAGCGCTGGTAGTCACCACGACAGGCCTGTCGTCCGGCGAATACGGTCGCAAGCTGCAGGCGGGGGAAATTGCGGAAGTGTCGAATGGCGTCACTTTCCCGGGTGGTGTGCCGGTCATGCTCAACGGTGAAAGGATTGGCGCGGTCACCGCCAGTGGTGCGAGAGGCGTCGAGGACGAACAGGTGTCACTCGCAGGTGCAGCGGCGATTGCCAACTAAGCATCGTTATGACCGCGCAAGGCGGAGAAGAGACGATGCCCAAACATAATATCTTCGCCACCGCCTTTGCGAAGGTGTATCCGATGTACGTTCAGAAAGCGGAGCGTAAAAATCGTTCCAGGGAAGAGGTTGATCAGATCATCTGCTGGCTGACGGGCTATGACCAGGCGGGTCTGCAGCAGCAGATCGATCAGGCAAACAATTTCGAAATCTTCTTTGCGCAAGCGCCGGGCATGCATCCGAATATTGCGCTGATCAAGGGTGTCGTGTGCGGTGTTCGCATAGAAGATATCGAGGACCCGCTGATGAAAAAAATTCGCTACCTGGACAAGCTGATTGATGAGCTTGCAAAAGGCCGGGCGATGGAAAAGATTCTGCGGCAACAGGGCGGTTCATAATCGAAAAGTCTGAATATTCCGGATTGTCAGCGACACATCTCTGGGTAAAAGAGGCTGTCCATGTCCGGAAA
Organism: Gammaproteobacteria bacterium; assembly: GCA_030654835.1. Classification (GTDB taxonomy): domain Bacteria; phylum Pseudomonadota; class Gammaproteobacteria; order Pseudomonadales; family Pseudohongiellaceae; genus UBA5078. Next base: position 22,441 of record JAURWS010000031.1, read on the forward strand.
GTTCAGACACGCTTGCTTGGCGTTTTCAAAGGGGCCGAGAAGAAGATCGCAGGCCTCACCCAACGCGTAGTAATAGCCGGAACTATGTGCTCCAGCGCGGCACACATCACCGTCACCACAGACGAAGTTTATATCGGCCTCATAAACGGTGGACTGGAATTCGCTGAGGTCGTCCATATACTGATTGAAGTCATCAAGACACTCAACCTCTTCCGCTGATGCGGTTTCCTCGTAGGTATTGCTATCGCTTGTGTCCGTGTACGTGTCTACGGATGCAGCATTGGTGACGCCATTGATTTCCAGCCCCGCCCATAGCGATGCCGCATACTCTGTAATAATCAGGTTGCCTGTTGCTCCAGTGGCGGCTTTTTCATACGTGCCCACCCAGATGTCATACGTCCCTTGCGCAGGATTTTTCAGAGAGATTCCCGGGTTTGATCCACCTGCTTCGGCGTTGTCATCGTTACAAATCCATTTGCCATTGGGGTCGTTGATCACCAGTGTCGTATCAATGCTCGCGGAGACAAATATGCCGATAAGAGCAGTTTGGCTGTCGAGCACCAATTCAAAATCTGGAGCGGCTGCGTAAATGTAGCCACTGCAACCAGCGCCCAGATACCGTGAATGGCGAAAATTTACGCATCAAATTCCGAGTCATTTTTACTGCCGCGTTCTCTGATTGGTTTTGAATGATGAAATATTTGTATGAGAAGTCAGACTCTATGCTGAACAAATAAGACTTCGAACACTCACTTCCAGTTGCGTAGCTGTCGGCCGCGTCGGCGATTCAATCCATCGATAACCATCAATGACATAGGCATTGGCTCCGGTTCTGAACAGCTCCGCATCCAGCTTCAGTGCGGCATTGTTCATGGCCTGGGTTGCTGAGTCGCCCGCATCGCCGAGTACGACCAGTGCCCCCATTTCTCCGCAGTCGGCACCCGCCACTCTCACGATTGCTTCAGAGCGCGTCAGATAGGTGGAGTTTGTGAGAGTGAGGAAGGTTTCGAACGGGAATGTTGTGGGGATGGTTTCTGCGCAACCGCCCAGCACCAGCAGCGACAGCAGAAGAATTTTTCGAAGACAGCTTTCACGCATAAACGACAGCACTGCGTTACCACACTTGTTCAAGAAGAGAGAGGCCAGCCCGAACAGGCTGACCTCGCTCAAAGCTCAGTCAGAACTAGCGACGTACACCAGCAACAGGAATCGCACCGAAATCGGTGTCGAAATTGCCAGCCAGGTTGTCGCCGTCAATGGTGCCCGCGAAGCGCAGAGTCAGTGTTTGGCCCTGTGCATCAACAGTGGTCTCGAAGTTCACGGCATTGCCTTCCACCGTGACTCCATTCAGCGCCGCAGAGCCGAGGTCACCTGAAGACAAGGTGCCACTCAGATCAGGTTGGATATCCAAAATCACGACCATCGCGCCGACCGGGGTCTCGATGTTGACATCCCAGATGCCGACCGCTGGATTTTGTGTAGAGGCGCAGGCAGCAAGTAACAGGGCAGCAACCAACAACAGCGAGCCCTTCAATAATCTTTTCATGATTTCCCCTTAATCTTCATGTCCGCCTGGTAGCGGATTGTATTTTGTAAACGAGTGTTTGCAGACATACCCAGCGAGCTGGTGACGCCGGGCTATTTTCGCCTGAATCAGGGGCGAGTCAACGACATTCTATGCAGCTCCCGCGATATTTTTGTGTTAATTCTGACTGATTATTGAAAATTCAAGGATTCGGTGATGGCGCGCCATTCAGATGAGGTGAGCGTGTTTGAAGCACTATAGGAACTGCTATATGCTCGCCGCAGGCAACTCATACCGGCAGAAGTACACACGCACTTTATAGAATCAGGGGGTACGTCATGGCACGCTTTCGAGTCAACGGAGTAGCGCAGGAATTGGATATTGAGCCGGAGATGCCGCTGCTGTGGGCGCTTCGCGATGAACTGGGATTGACCGGCACCAAGTTCGGTTGCGGAGTCGCCGCGTGCGGGGCTTGCACCGTGCAGGTCAACGGCAATCCGGTGCGCAGTTGCGTGACTCCGGTCAGCGCGGTTGAAGGCACCGACATCACTACGATCGAGGGTCTGGCGGTGAATGCTGCCGCTGCTCTCTCCCCGGTGCAGCAGGCCTGGATCGACCATCAGGTGCCGCAGTGTGGTTACTGCCAGTCCGGCATGATCATGGCGGTGTCGGCACTGCTGACCGCCAACCCCAATCCCAGCGATGACGAGATCGATGGTGCAATCACCAACATCTGTCGCTGCGGCACTTATCCACGGGTCCGCAAGGCCATTCGTTCGCTGACAGCAGCGACCACCGCATAGGTCCAGGGAGAGCACACATGAAAATCAATCGACGTCGTTTTCTGCTTGGTACAACGGTGGTCGGCGGTGGTCTGCTGATCGGCTATGCCACCACTCGCCCCAGTAAACATTCTGTTGCCAATGACACTCTCGCGGAGAATGGTCAGAGTTTCTTGACCACCTGGTTGCGCATCGACCCGGACAACACTGTGACCGTGCTGGTGCCACACTCCGAAATGGGACAGGGAGTGCTCACCTCGCTGCCGATGATGGCAGCTGATGAGCTGGATGCGGACTGGGATCTGGTGCGCGTGGAGCAGGCACCTGCCACCGATCTGTTCGCCAATGGCGTGCTGGTCAAAGGTTTCGCGCAATCCCTGGGCGTGAGCGTGCCGGGTTTCCTGGACGGGGCGATCAACAAGGTCTCCGAGATCATGAATATCCAGATCACCGGCGGCAGCAGCTCTGTGCGCTTCACGGGTGAGAACGGCATGCGGGTGGCTGGAGCGGCCGCGCGTGAGATGTTGATCAAGACTGCCGCCGCGCGCTGGGAAGTCCCGGAGAGCGAACTGACGGCCCGCCTGAGTCATGTCCACCACGAGGCCAGCGGACGCACTGCAACCTATGGCGAACTGGCCTCCGATGCGGCGCGTTTCGAGCCGTCGCCGACTCCGCGCCTCAAGGAGCCGCATGAATTCACGCTGATGGGCAAACCCATTCCACGTATCGACATCCCCGCCAAGGTCGACGGCACTGCCGCATTCGGCATGGATGCGCGCCTGCCCGGCATGCTCTACGCGGCGGTGAAGACTTCGCCCGTGTTCGGCAACAAGCTGGTGTCGGTGAACAGCGATGTCGCGCTGCAGCGTCGTGGTGTGGTGCGGGTAGTGGAACTCGATGACGCCGTGGCAGTTGTCGCCGACAATTACTGGCGCGCGAAACAGGCGCTGGCGGCACTCGATATTCAGTTCGAGGCAACGGCGAATGATCAAGTCTCCACACAGTCCATCTATGCCCAATTTGACACCGCACTGCAGGGCGAACTGAGCGAGGATGTGGAAGAAGGCGATACGCCGACAGCACTGGCAGGCGCCGCGACCACCATCGACGCCACTTATCGTGTGCCGTATCTGGCGCACGCCGCGATGGAACCGATGAACTGCACGGTGCACTTCCACGATAGCAAGGCCGATGTCTGGACCGGCACTCAGGACAACCTGGGCATTCGTGGCCGCGTCGCCTCGGTGTCCGGGCTGGATGAGAACGACGTGACCATGCATATGTTCTATCTGGGCGGGGGCTTCGGCCGCCGTCTGCCGAACACCACCAACACCATCGATCAGGCGACGCGCATCGCGCAGCAATTCGACGTGCCGGTGCAGACCATTTGGAGCCGCGAAGAGGACATGCAGCAGGATTATTATCGTCCCGCCGTCACCAGCGCCTTCCGTGCGGGCTTCGATGCCAGCAACAACCTGATCGCGTGGGAGAACCACTACACCACCAAGAACGAACCGGCCGAGGCGGCACATCCGCCCTACTCGATTCCGAACAAGTCCATCGCCTATGCCGACAGCTCCACGCATGTGCCGACCGGTGCCTGGCGCAGCGTCGCGCACTCGCAGCACACCTTCTTTCTGGAATCTTTCGTGGATGAACTGGCGCACAAGGCGGGCAAGAATCCTTATCAGTTCCGCCTCGATATGCTCAGGGACAAACCGCGTCATGCGGCAGTGCTGAAGACGGCGGCGGAGCGTGCAGGCTGGGAGCGCAATCTGCCGGAGGGACATGCGATGGGGATCGCGCTGCAGGAGAGTTTTGGCAGTATCGTGGCGCAGGTGGCGGAAGTGTCGATCAACAGCGATGGCAGTGTGCGCGTGCATCGCGTGACCTGTGCACTGGACTGCGGGCGTTCCGTGAATCCGGACACCGTGGCTTCGCAAGCAGAGAGCGGCATCATCTACGGGTTGACGGCGGCGCTGTATGGCGAGATCACCATTGCCAATGGCCGCGTCGAGCAGACCAACTTCAACGACTACGAGATGTTGCGGTTGAGTGATTCGCCAGAGATTGACGTGGTGACGATTGAATCAGGCGCGGCGCTTGGGGGGCTCGGTGAGCCTGCGACTCCGCCGGTCGCCGCCGCCGTTGCTAATGCTGTGTACATCCTGACGGGCCAGCGCGTGCGCGAGCTGCCGCTGAAGAACTACCGCTTCACTGCCGCGCCGGTGGAACGAGTGGCCTGATCTGTGCAAATTTGGGGTCAGAGTAAAAATACAGGCTGTATTTTTACTCTGACCCCAAATTTCTATCGCGGGCAGGCCCGCTCCCACAGAGTTACTTGCCGGATTGGTAGTTTTCTTTGATGAAGCGGCCGAGCAGTTCGAATTCATCGCCGCGCGTGCTGGCCTTGCGCCACGCCAGCCCGATCTCGCGGAAGCTGTCCTTGTCCAATGCCGTGGTCTTGATGCGGGTGTTCTTCAGCAGCGACGACCCGATCGCCATCTCCGGCAAATACGTCACCCCCAGATCCGCATCGACCATCTGCACCAGCGTCAGCAGGCTGGTGGCGGTGATGTTGCTGACCTTGTCGGCGTTCTTGATGCTGCAAGCGGTGAGGGCGTGATCGCGCATGCAGTGCCCGTCTTCCAGCAACAGGATGCTGTCCTGTGGCAGCTCGCTCACCTGATAGTGAGCCGGATCAATGAGCGTGGTCTTGGCCTGGTGGGCGAGATAGAAGCGATCCTTGAACAACGACATCTCAGTGACGTTGCGCAATTCATAAGGCAGCGCGATCAGAATAATGTCCAGCTCGCCATCCATCAGACGACTGTAGACGCGCTCCGTCAGGTCTTCCTTCAGATACAGCTTCAGATCCGGATAGGCCTTGCGCAGCGCAGGCAGCAGGCGTGGCAGCAGAAATGGTGCAATGGTGGGGATGACCCCCAGTTTGAGCGGACCGGTCAATGGTTGCTGATTGCCTTGCGCAATATCCACCAGCTCTTCGAGATCGCGCAGCACCTGCCGCGCCTGCGCGGCAATGTCGCGGCCAAGACTGGTCACGGTGACGTTCTTGTTGGTTCTGTCCACCAGTTGAATGTTGAGCGTGCTTTCGAGTTCGCGAATCGCCACGCTGAATGCAGGCTGGGAAACGAAGCAGGCCTCGGCAGCCTTGCCGAAATGCCCGATTTGTTCGAGCGCCACAAAATACCGCAGTTGCTTGGTAGTTGGTAAATGGTGCATGCATCCCCCGGCTGATCGATCCAATGTATGAACGATGCGCCAAGGCTAATTAGCTTTCCGTATCATGGCAATAGCTTCAATCCATTTTGTGGATGCAACTCCCACTGGTAATCCCTCCTCACTTCCAGAACTGGTTTCCGTGAAAATCACGGCATAGTAATGATTCTGATTGGACATGATGACTGGCAAAACTCCTCTCATTATTTTTTTCGCAGGAACAGCAACACGATACCACAGGCACCTTTTGCGAATCGCGCGGGCGCCCGCGTCGCCGTCGCACGCCTTGTGTCACCTGACACTGTCGAGGTATCTTTGCGCCTCCGCAAACAGGGGCTGGTGCGCTGGCAAAGGCAGAGGAAAATCGACGTGAACGCTTCAACACCGGCGTTGGTTCTGCTGCTGATTCCGGGCCTGCTGCTGTTCATGGGGCTGCACCTGATGCGCGAATTCGGCTTGCGGGAACGCCTGCAAACGCGCCTCGGCACAGGACCCTATCGCCTGCTCTTCAGCGTTGCAATTCTCATTAGTCTGGTGCTGATCGTGCAAGGCAAAGCGGGTGCGCCTTTCATTCAGCTCTGGGTGCCGCCGTTCAATCTGCGCTCGTTGACGCACCTGATCATGATCTCTGCCACCATGCTGTTCATTGTCGGCAGTCTCCCTCACTCCTTCACCCGCGAACTGGTCATTCACCCCATGCTGATCGGCGTGATTCTCTGGGGAGTTGCGCACGTGATCAGCAACGGCGATCTTGCCTCGGTGCTGCTGTTTGGCGTGCTGCCCTTGTGGGCAATCGTGAAGATCGTCAGCCTCGAACGTGTTCGGCAGCGCACAAAGATGGCGGCCGGGCAGCCGGTGTCCCCACCTGCCTTGCGTCCGGCGTTGCAGTGGGATGCCGCCGCCATCGTGTTGGGCGTGATTGCCTATGCCGTGTTTTTGGTGTTTCATGGGCAAATGTTCGGCCTGGCCTTGATCGCTCCCGTCTGAGGAGCGTCTGCACCGGCAGAGGAATTACTATGCGTACCCGCTTCAGCTTCACCCCGCGACTCGTTCGGCGCACCGCATACACCGCATACACCGCAATGGCGCTCCTTCTGGCTGCCACTTACCCCACTCAGGCACAGGTCGACAACGACTGGTCAGGCATCTGGAATGCCGAGGGCACATTGTTCTCGCTACGCATCACGCAGATGAACGACCAACTGCTGATCGAACCATTGGAGACGCTGGGCTTCGTATGGAGCAACGGCCTGGGCCGCATTCACCGCGATGGCGAGGACCAGAGCGCGACAGTCGACGTCGATTATCAGGGCGTGAAGGGTACGCTGCTCGTGCAATTGGGCGAGGAAGGAACGGCGACAGTCAGGCCCGTGAACTGTCAGCCTGACTTTCATGTCGTCTGCGCCCTGGTGCAAAACCAGCAGGCGCGTTTTGTGAAGATGCAATAAAACTCTTGCTGCGGTGCGGTGACTTCCTTGAGATCACTTCAGCTCGGCAATCGAGGTGATCTGCTTGCCGACGATGCCGTAGTCAATCGCCTCTGCCACCGTCATCCAATAATCTCTATCGGTATCCTTCGCCACGCGCTCCAGCGGCTGCCCCGTCTCGTCGGCAATCAGCTTGTTGATGCGCTCGCGCATCTTGATGATCTGCTCCGCCTGAATCTTGATGTCGGAAGCGCGCCCGCGTGATCCACCTGAAGGCTGATGCACCAGGAAGCGGGTATTGGGCAGACTGAAGCGATTCTCTTTCTTCGCCGCCAGATAAATCGTGGTTGCCGAACTGGCCACCCACCCGGTACCAATGACGCGCACTTCCGGCTTGATGAATTTGATCATGTCATAAACGACGTCGCCAGATTCCACGTGCCCGCCCGGTGAGCTGATGTAGATATTGATTGGATCATCGCCGTCCGCTGCCAGGGCCAGCAGCTTTTCGGTCACCGCCCGCGCGATCTTCTCGTCGATTTCCCCGAAGATGGTGATGGAGCGGGACTTGAACAGTTTCTCGTCCAGAAATCGGCTCGGTGGCGCCTCGGGAGCGGGCTGCTCAGGGGATTCGTTTTGCATCGTACTTCTCCAGTGTTTGAATCAATTTAATACCGCGCCTCAAGGCGACGGGTGTGTTTCTTTGCCCAGCGGCTGAAAGCTGATCATCAACTGCGGCAACAGCGTCAGGGCGCCCAGTAGTGCCACCATCATCGCGATACTGGTCAGCAAGCCGAAGACGATAGTGGGGATGAAATTCGACAAAACAAGAATCGAGAATCCTGCCACCACGATCATGGTTGTGAAGTACATGGCCCTGGCAATGCTGTTATGACACAGATACATCGTCTCCCTGTAATTGCCCAAGCGATGGAACTCGTGCTTGAAACGGTGCATGTAGTGAATGGTGTTATCGACCCCCATGCCCACTGCAATAGCCGCGATGGTGATCGTCATGATATCCAGTGGTATGCCCAGCCAGCCCATCAATCCCAACACAAAAAGTGCCGCGAGAATATTCGGGATGATGCACAGGAAGGCCAGATAGGTGGAGCGAAACAGCACGATGAACATCAGCATGATCGCGAACAGCACAAGGCCCAGTGTTTGGATTTGTGACTGGTAAAGACTCTGCAGCACGTTGTTGTAGAGCACCAGAATGCCAGTGGTGTCGACCTGCTCGGCAGTGTAGCCGAACTCGTCCTGCAACCCCTGCTCAATGCCTGTAATGAGATCGTTGCGGTTGAGGTCTGCGGCGGACTCGATCACCCGCACATTGAAGCGCACCTGATTGTCGGCCACTGATACGAAAGGTGTGAGCACTGACTCCTTCAGTGTTGCCGGCAGACGTGAGTACAGCAGCGCCCACACAAAACTGTCTACGGGCGCGCTGCCATTGAGTTGCTCCGCCAGTTGAATCACTGAGCCGAACGAAAGCACCTTGCCGGTATTCGGCAGTGCGTCGAGATAATTGTGGATGCGTTTGATCTCGTCCATCTTGTCGCCAGTGAACCAGTAGGCGTCGTTGTCTTCCTCCACGGCGCCGTCATCAAAACCGTCGTCGAAACCATCGTCCAGGACCTCCGCCTCCGGCAGATTCACTACCACATCGAGCGACAAAGTCCCGCCGAGCTTTTCGTCGAACAGTGTCATGCCCTTGAATATCTCGGTGTCTTCGCTGAAGTAATCGATGAAGCTGTTCTCCACCTTCAGGCGCATCAGCCCGACCACGCTGAACACCAGCAGCAGCGCAGCGATGATCAACACCTTGCTGCCCAGCTTGTCGGTCGCACGGGCGAGTGCCGAGGTCAGTGCCATCGTGGTCTTGTTGCTCAGCTGCTCTTCATCGTTTTGCAGCAGAGACATGACAGAGGGGAAGACTAGAAACACCACTAGCAGCGCAGTGGTCACGCCAATCACCATGATCCAGCCGAAGGAGATGATCGGCGAAATGCCGCTGCTGATCAGCGACGCAAACGCCACAATCGTGGTCAGCGCGGTATAGAGACACGGCCTCCACATCGACAGCACCGTGTGACGCAATAGTCTGTCGTGATCGGTAAAGTGCCGGGTGGCACGCAGCTGCCGGAAACGCACGGTCAGGTGCACTGTCAGTGAAATGGTGGTGATCAGCAGCAGCGACATGAAGTTGGACGACACCACCGTCACACGCCAGTCCATCATTCCCAGCACGCCGACGACAATGACGCCTGCTGCTGCACAGCAGACCAGCGGCAACAGTATCCAGCGCACCCGGCGGAAGATCAGGCCGAGGGCGATCACGATAAAGGCAAACACCCCGATGCTGAAGGAAGCCAGATCGTTGCGCACGAAGGTGACCATATCGTCGGCAATCATTGGTGCGCCGCCGAGATACAGCGTGGCGTTGTCCTGATAGTGAGTGAGTATCTCGCGGATGCTGGCAATGTCTTCGTGGCGTTGCTCGGACGTGAGATTGCTGTAGGCATCGAAATCGGCACTGACCTGCGCCAGTGTGGCGGCCTCATCGGCAGTCAGGCCTTCGCCGTCGCGCTTGCTGCGCAGGCTTTCCCGACTGTCCACCAGTGCGTGATAACGCTCGTCGCGGGCGAAGCTGACCAGCATGGCGGCCGTCTGTCCATCCGGACTGACGATGGCGTTGCTGAAGACGGGGCTGTCCATCAGCTCCTGCCGCGCGGCGGCAAGATCAATGCCCGGCGTCAGCACGGTGTCGTAATCCTCGGAGAGACTCAGCAGCGCGGTATCACCGAATATCGGCACATTGAGCAGGCTGTCGACCGACTCCACGCGTTCGAGGCCGAGCAGCTCGTCACGCAGGGCGCCAAGTTGCGCGAAGGTGTCGGCACTGAAGAGCTCTGTAGCAGGGGTATAGGCGATGGTGACGGTGTCGCGGGTGCCGTAGCGATTGTTGATCTGGCGGGAATATTCCAGTTCCTGATCGCCTTCCATGAGCAGGGAGTCGGCCGAGGCATCCAGTTTGAAATTCTGCGCGTACCAGCCAAGGCTGACGGTCAACACACCCAGCAGTGCGAGAACGAGCCAGGGTCGGCCAAACACCATGGCGCTGTAAAACCGAGACAAAGGGGAGTGGGAAAAACCGGCTGACATGACAATCCTTGAAGAAATATCGAACTCGGCCAACTATACCTGTTCAGCTGCGCTCTTGCACCCACGGCCCGGCGCACAAGATAGGCCGGATCTGCGGGCTGGATTCACAAATAGTCACAAAGTACGGCTTGAAGTTGATTTGTATCAAGGACATGCTATCGCCCGCAGACTTAAGCTGGCATTAAGGCCATAGAGGCCAGACTGACAGCAGTCAAGATCGGACATTAAAGGTCGGGAATGAACGCCGCACGGAGACGGTCTCTACCCCCGCAGAGCTTTAGAGAGAACTTTACAAAGAATTTCACAAAAAGAATCGCTCACAGATAGACCTTGAGAGGAGTGTTGTAATGAACAAGCTTTCCGGAGTGTTGCTGGCCGCCACGCTGATGCTTTCCTCAGTCGCCGGGCATGCAGACGAATTTCTCAAGTCCATCAAGGACTTCAGCCTGCTGGACCAGCTGCACAATAACCACACGCTGGACGAGTACACGGATCGTGACTACATCGTCATGTACATCCACGGCTCGGGCTGCCCGATTGCGCGACTCTCTGTGCCGGCCTACAAGGAAATTGCCGACAAGTACCGCGAGAAGAATATTGCCTTCCTGATGCTCAACTCCTTTATCCAGGACGACCTGAAGCGCATCGAAATGGAAGCGGCAGAATTCAAGATCACCTTCCCGATCCTGAAAGACGAAGACCAGACAGTCGCCAAGTCTCTGGGGGTCGAGAGAACGGCAGAAGTGTTCATTATCGATCCGAGAACCAAGGAAGTGCTGTTCCGTGGCCCGATCAATGATTCACTGGGCTATGAAACCCAACGTGCCAATGCCGAGAACCACTACCTGGTCGGCGCGCTCGACACCATTCTGGCCGGTGGCCGTGTGGACATGGACGACATCCCTGACTCCAAGGGTTGCCTGGTAGGTTATTTTCACCCAGCTGTGACTGGCCTGTAACCAGAACGGAAGGATGGAAAAAAGGGGCGGTTGCTGATGGCAACCGCCCCTTTTCGTTTCTGCGCTCTGAGGCATCGAGAATCAGTCTACAAATGCGCGCTCGATCACGTAGTGTCCCTTGATACCGTGGCGTGATTCCTTGAATTCCCAGCCATCCAGTACCTTGCAGGTATCTTTGAGCATCGCGGTGCTGCCGCAAAGCATGAAGCGGTCGTCGTCGTGGTTCGGCACCGGCAGGCCGATGTCGCTGAACAACTTGCCGTTGAGCATCAGGTCGGTAATGCGTCCTTTGTGGATGAAATCCTCGCGGGTCACGGTGGGGTAGTAAATCAGCTGATTCTTCACCTGCTCGCCGAAGAACTCGTTCTGCGGCAGCTCGTTGGTGATCATCTCGTGGTAAGCAAGATCGACGATGCGGCGCACGCCGTGCACCAGAATGACCTTCTCGAAGCGCTCGTAGATGTCCGGATCACGAATGATGCTCATGAACGGCGCCAGTCCCGTGCCCGTAGACAGCAGGTAGAGATTGCGGCCAGGCAGCAGGTGGTCGGCGACCAGTGTGCCGGTTGGCTTGCTGCTGATCAGCAGTTCGTCGCCGATGCGGATATTCTGCAGACGGGAGGTCAGCGGGCCGTCCTGCACCTTGATGCTGAAGAACTCCAGCTCTTCCTCATAGTTGGCGCTCGCAATACTATAAGCGCGCATCAGCGGGCGTCCCTCCACCTCCATCCCGACCATCACGAAATGGCCATTCTCAAAACGCAGCGATTTGTCGCGGGTGGTGGTAAAGCTGAACAAGGTCTCGTTCCAGTGGTGAACGCTGGTGACGCTTTGTTTGGACACTGCTGCCATGCTGGATTCCTGTTGATGACGGTGGATGGAGGCTGGGATCAGGGGCTCCGGCCCGACTTGCGCGAATTCTAGGCGCTCTCTAAGCTATCTGTAAAACAGATAATCAGCATATATCTAATCGGTTTATCAGATATATGAGAGACTGCCCAATGGGCAACGTGTCGTGCTGATCCAATCGGAACGCGACGATACAGCGGCAGACACGCAAATTCAAGATCAGGGCCGAAAGAGGAATAGGGCATGTATTACACCTTGCGACAGATCGAAGTGTTCCTCGCTACCGCGCACTACGAGAATGTCACCCAGGCGGCAAGCAGCCTCGCGATGTCCCAATCGGCTGCCAGTTCAGCCTTGCAGGACCTGGAGCAACGCTTCGACATTCAGCTCTTCGACCGTGCCGGCAAGCGTGTGCAACTGAGCGAGCTGGGCAAGGCGCTGCGACCCAGAGCGGAGGCCCTGCTGGCACAGGCGCGCGAATTCGAGCACAGCCTGACGCAGCGCACCGATGTGGCGGAGCTCAAGGTCGGCGCCACACTGACCATCGGCAACTATCTGGCGGTGCCGATCATGGCGGAGTTCATGAATCTCCATCCAGACGCCCGCGTGAGCCTGACAGTGGAGAATACCGCTGCTATCGCCAGCCGGGTCCGCAACTTCGAACTGGACATCGGCCTGATTGAGGGCGAGCTGCAGGACCCGGTGCTGGAAGTGATCCCCTGGCGCGACGATGAGCTGGCGCTGTTCTGCGCGCCCGGGCATCCGCTGGCCAGCCAGCGCACACTGAGCGACGCCGACCTGCTGGCAGCCCGGTGGGTGGTGCGCGAGGCGGGTTCGGGTACGCGCCAGGCCTTCGATCGCGCCATGCACGGCCTGCTGCCGGACCTCGATCTGCGGCTGAATCTGCAACATACCGAGGCGATCAAGCGAGCGGTGGAGGCCGGGCTGGGGATTGGCTGTCTGTCGGCCATCGCGCTGCGGGATGCCTTCGCGCGTGGCAGCCTGATCCGTCTGGAGGCGCCGCAGCGGGACTGGACCCGCAAGTTCTACTTCATCCTGCACCGCCAGAAGTACCGCAGCGCCGGCATCCAAAGCTGGCTGACGCTGTGCGCTGAGTCTGCTCCCTGACTGTGCTCTGCCTGTGGGAGCGTGCCTGCACGCGATTTGCATATTCAGTGGTTAGAGCGGGGCGGCGCTACGGGCAGCAGCGACACGCCGTGAACCCATCCTTGGGGGCTCGCTTTCGCCATCCATGGCTCAAGACGGTCGCCGCTGCCCGTAGCGCCACCCCGCTTTGCAGGCTTGTGCCACATCGTCGCGTGCAGGCACGCTCCCACAGTCAGAGCACATTCGGTTGAGATGAACATCTACCCGCCATCCATGACCGCCAAGAGTCCTCTTACTTGATCCTTTACTTGCCCCCCTACTTGATCCCCTACTTGATCCCCTGACGCTTCCGGTTCAGTTTCGCCGAGGGCTTCCTGGTTTACAGAAAACCTGATCTCAAAAAGTGCTCATTGATCTGGAAAGCACTGCTGTCATGGCGCTGAAAGTGCGGTCAACCTAGAGTTCGACCATGCGTGAGACTTCGGCGCTGTAATCATTGTTGGCGAAAGCGTTGATCAGAGCATTGCGCTGAATATGCGCCCTGACCGTGGGAGCGTGCCTGCTCGCGATGACGTGGCACAAACTTGCAAAGCGGGGTGGCGCTATGGGCAGCGGCGACCGTCTTGAGCCATGGCAGAAAAATGCTCCTGCATTTTCTGCACTTCCGCCATCCATGGCGGTCGGATGGCGAAAGCGAGCCCCCACGGATGGGTTCACGGCGTGTCGCTGCTACCCGTAGCGCCACGCCGCTCTTTCCACTGAATATGCAAATCGCGTGCAGGCACGCTCCCACGGTCAGGGGGCGGATTCTGCTCGTTGCAGCAGGTCCAGCAGCTGGGGGTAGAGGGTTGGGTTGGCCACCAGGATGTGTTCGTTGTGGAAGACTTCGCTGACACCTGCGGGCACCGGCTTGAAGTGCCCGTAGTGTGCACCGGCCTCCTTGGCAATCAACTGCGCGGCCGCGAAGTCCCAGACGCTCAGGCTTTCGTAGTAACCATCCAGACGCCCCATCGCCACCCAGCAGATATCCAGCGCGGCGGAACCCAGACGACGGATGTCCCCGCACTCTTCCAGCACCAGCGCCAGACGCTTCACGATCGGAGCCAGAATCTCGCGGCTCTTGATATAGGGGAAACCCGTGGCCACCAGCGCGCGCCGGAGTGAATCCTTCTGCGCCACCTGAATGCGCCGCTCGTTCAGCCAGGCGCCCTGACCGCGCGTCGCATGGAACATCTCGTCGACAAAGGGATTGAACACCACGCCGCACTCGATGCGGCCATTTTCTGCATAGGCGATGGAGACCGCGCTCTGGTCATGGTCGTGCGCGAAATTCACCGTCCCGTCGATGGGATCGATGATCCACAGAGGGGCGTCGTAACCGGCCACCAGCAACTCCGGGGCCGACTCTTCCGCGAGGATGCGATGCTCCGGAAAACGCGCGCGGATCGCATCGCAGATGAACTGGTCAGCCTTGATATCGGCATTGGTCACCAGCTCCGTCCCGCCCTTGAACGACGTGGTGAGCCCTTCCAGAGCGGCGTGCTCCGTACGGATCAGGGCGCCTGCAGCGCGGGCGAGGTTGCGAGTGAATTCGGGGATATCGTGATGCATCGGTGATAGGTTCCGTTGTGGCGATCTTGGCGGCGAATTTTGTGGCGAACTTGGTCGAGAGTATAGCAGTTAGTTCACGGCGCCCGCCGGGTGTGCCATCATCGCACCCGCGTCGCGCTCAGCAGCCCTTGGTGGCGGGCCGCACCAACACGATCCAACCTTCGATCCAATCCGTATTGCAGGAAACGCACTCTTCATGAAGCTGGTTTTGCTCTACAGCCTGTTCGCCGTGCTCGCCATGGCGGCCAACATCCTCGCGCAGGAAGCCGCGCTGTTGGTCTATGGTGCCGCCTATGCGATGGCTTTCGCGATTCTGAGCGGCACGGCTGTGGGGCTGGTGGTGAAATATCTGCTGGATCGTCACTACATCTTCCAGGCCAGCGCCCGCCCTCTGCATCGCGACCTCGGCCAGTTCATCGCCTATGGCAGCACCGGCGTGCTGACCACGTTGCTGTTCTGGGGCACCGAGATCGCCTTCGACCTGCTCTTCGAGAACCGCGCCGCACGCTACACGGGGGCGGTGCTGGGTCTGAGCATTGGCTATGTCATCAAATACCTGCTGGATCGCCGCTTTGTTTTCACCACTAATGGCACCACCGGGAGCAGCGTCTGATGCAGATCCACTCCTGGGGACGCTACCCCACCACCGACGCCACGCTGCACTCTCCACGTTCCCCGTCGGCGCTGCGGCGACTCCTGCTCGACACTCAACCGACTGACTCCGGCGCAACGACCGCCTTCGACGGCATCGCGCGCGGGCTCGGACGCAGCTACGGCGACAGCGCGCTGGCCGGCACCATCGTGCAGACCCGCGAGCTGGATCAGCTGCTCGCCTTCGACGCCGACACCGGCCTGCTGACCTGCGCCGCCGGTGTCAGCCTCGACACCATCCTGCATTGCTTCACGCCCCGTGGCTGGTTCCTGCCCGTCGTGCCAGGCACCCGCTTCGTCAGCGTGGGCGGCGCCATAGCCAGCGATGTGCACGGCAAGAACCATCATCTCGATGGCACCTTCGGTCAGCATGTGCACTCTTTGCGCCTGCTGCAGCCCGACGGCGAGGTGCTGAACTGTTCGAGTACCGAGAACAGCGCGCTGTTCCACGCTACCTGCGGCGGCATGGGCCTGACTGGTATCATCGTCGATGCCACCATCAACCTGCGGCGCATCCCCGGCTCGGCTATCCACCAGCGCACGCTGCGGACACCGCACTTGCAGGAAGTGATGGAGCGCTTCGAGGCCAGCGCCGCCAGCACCTATTCGGTGGCCTGGCTGGATTGCCTCGCCAGAGGCTCTGCGCTGGGACGCTCGCTGCTGTTCCTCGGCGAGCACGCGACTGACGGACAATTCAAAGCACCGCAGCGCGGCGGACTCGGTGTGCCCTTCAACTCGCCAGCGTTCCTGCTCAATCGCTACAGCATGAGCCTGTTCAACACGCTTTATTACAACCGCCCCGTGAACAGCCAGACCGAACAGCGCATCGAGGCCGGTCAGTATTTCTTCCCACTCGACAGCATCGCGCACTGGAATCGTTTGTATGGCCGCAAGGGTTTCCTGCAGTACCAGTTCGTGGTGCCGGATGCCGCAGCGCTGGCCGCGATCTCATTGGTGCTGCAGCGCAGCAGTGCCGCAGGCAAGGGCTCGTTCCTGTCCGTGCTGAAGAAGTTCGGGTCGGGCAACGACAACCTGCTGTCCTTCCCTCTGCAGGGCTACACGCTGGCCATGGACTTCAAGTTCGAGAACAATCTGCTGCCGCTGCTCGATGAGCTCGACAGCATCGTGCTCGACCACGGCGGCCGTCTCTACCTGGCCAAAGACGCCCGCATGAGCGAGGCCACCTTCAAGCGCAGTTATCCGCGCTGGGAGGAGCTGGCGCAGCTGCGCGCGGCCAGCGGGGCGGACCGCATGTTCAATTCACTGCAATCGCGCAGGCTCGGCCTTTAGGGCAGCGTGCACTGCTCACAAGAACTTCTGAAAAGACCAAGAGGACTATCGATTGAAAAACATACTCGTGATCGGCGCCAACTCTGCCATCGCCCGTGCTGTCTCCAGGCTCTACGCCGAGGAACATTGTCGCCTGTTCCTGCTGTCGCGCGATGCCGAACAGCTCGCCCTGCAGAAGCAGGATCTGCAGATTCGCGGCGCCACTGAGGTCGATTGCAGCGTCTTCGATGCCAACAACTTCAGTGTGCACGAGGCCGTCATCGATCAGGTGTTGGATCGTTTCGGCAGTATCGACCTGGCGTTTATCTGCCACGGCAGCCTCTCTAATCAGGCGCAGTGCGAGGAGCACTTCGACAGCGCGCTGCAGGAGTTCCACACCAACGCGCTCAGCGTGATCTCGTTGCTGACCTGCCTGGCTCGCCACATGAGTATCCAGCGCAGCGGCTGCATCGCCGTCATCACCTCGGTTGCTGGTGATCGCGGGCGCCAGTCCAATTATGTGTATGGCTCGGCCAAGGCGATGGTGTCGACTTATCTGCAGGGGCTGCGCGGCCGCCTCTTCAAGAGCCAGGTGGATGTCATCGACATCCGGCCCGGCTTCGTGGACACACCGATGACGCATGCCATCAAGAAAGGCGGCCCGTTGTGGAGCTCGCCCGAGAAGGTCGCGCAGTGCATTGTCGACGGCATCCGCAAGCGCAAACACACGATCTACGCCCCCGGCTACTGGCGCCTGATCATGCTGGTGGTCTGCAGCATTCCCGAAGTGCTCTTCAAGCGCCTGAAGCTGTAATCCGCGCGGCTAAACTGGCATGATGAGCGCCCGGCCAAGGACCCCATAATGACAACATCAGTGCAGGACAGGCTTCCCCTCTACGTCGATCTGGACGGCACGCTGATTCACAGCGACCTGCTGCTGGAATCGTTTCTGGAGCTGATTCGCCACAACCTTCTGCTGGTGTTTCTGGTGCCGTTCTGGATGCTGCGTGGCAAGGCTTTCCTGAAGCGCGAGATCGCCTGTCGCGTGCAACTGCGCGTCGACCTGCTGCCCTACAACAAGCCATTCCTCGACTTTCTGCGCGAACAAAAACAATCCGGGCGCCGTCTGGTTCTCATCTCTGCTTCCGACGACAGCCTGGTGCAGGCCGTCGCCGCGCATCTCGATCTCTTCGATGAAGCCATCGGCAGCGATGGCGTTGTGAACTGCTCCGGCACGCGCAAGCTCGCCAGAATCCTCGAAAGAGACAAAGCATTCTGCTACGCCGGTGACGGCCACGTTGATCTGCAGGTGTGGAAGGGCGCGAGCGCGGCGATCCTGGTCGATGCCAATGCCGCCCTCAAGCGCGAAGCTGCGGCACTGACCCGCATCGAGCGCGAATTCGACCGACCACGACACGGGCTGCGCCCCTACCGCCGCGCATTGCGTCTGCATCAATGGTTGAAGAACACACTGGTCTTCCTGCCGCTGGCACTGGCTCATCAGATCAACAACCCGGAGCTGGTCTGGCAGGCGACGCTGGCGTTTCTCAGCTTCGGTCTCTGCGCCTCCAGTGTCTACGTGCTCAACGACCTCCTCGATCTAGCCAGTGACCGGCAGCACCGCAACAAGTGCCGCCGCCCCTTTGCTGCCGGTGACATTCCCCTGCTCAGCGGACTATTGCTGAGCCCCGTGCTGCTCGTGCTCGCCTTCGCCGTGGCGATGCCTCTGCCGCGCGCGTTCATCGTCATCCTCGCGCTGTATTACTTCTGCACCGGCCTTTACAGCTTCGTGCTCAAACGCATGATGTTGGTGGATGTGATCATGCTGGCGGCGCTGTACACGTTGCGCATCATCTCCGGCGCAGCGGCCATCTCGGTGGTGCCATCGTTCTGGCTGCTGGCGTTCTCGATGTTCCTGTTCTTCAGCCTGGCGGTGGTGAAACGCTACACGGAGCTGGATTATCTGCGTGAGGCGGGCATCGCCCAGTCCGAGGGGCGCGGCTACTACGCGCAGGACTTGAGCATGATGGCGATGTTCGGCAGCGCCAGCGCGTTCATGTCGGTGATGGTATTCGCGCTCTACATCAACAACGACGACACGCGGGAACAATATCTGACGCCAGAGATTCTCTGGCTGATCTGCCCGCTGCTGCTGTACATGATCACGCGCATCTGGCTGCTGACGGCGCGCGGGCAGATTCATGAAGACCCCATCGTCTTCGCGCTCAAGGATCGTGTCAGTCAGCTGGTGACATTGGTGTGTGGTGCGATGCTGTGGCTGGCCAACCTTGATTGGCGGGCGCTTGTTTTATAACAAGAGTTTTGTAAAAAGGCAGGAGACCGACATGGCGCAACAGTATCAGGAAATTTCCGACAAACACCGACAGTTCATCGCAGACCAGAAGATATTCTTCATTGGCACCGCGACGGCAGACAGCCGCGTCAACGTCTCTCCGAAAGGGATGGATGCGCTACGGGTAATCGACAGCAAGCGTGTTGTGTGGTTGAACGTCACGGGCAGTGGCAATGAATCATCCGCTCACGTCCAGCAGCTTCCGCGCATGACTATCATGTTCTGCTCCTTTGAAGGTGCGCCGCTGATCCTGCGTCTGTATGGGACTGCGCGGGTCGTTCACCAGGGCGACGCCGACTGGAATGCGCTCTATGCGCTGTTCAAACCCAATCCCGGTGCCCGCCAGATTTTCGATGTCAGCATCAATCTTGTGCAAAGCTCCTGCGGCATGGCCGTTCCCACTTTCGACTATGTCGCCGACAGAGAGCTGCTGACCGAGTGGGCAGCGAAGAAGGGCGATGCTGGTCTGCAGCAATACTGGGCGGACAAGAATCAGGTCAGCATGGATGGTGTGCCCACGCATATTCTCGAACGGCAGCGCAAATGATTCACGGCGCGGTCACACCAAGATGCGCTGCGTGAAAACGCAGATGCTCTTCGATGAAGGTCGCGATGAAGTAATAGCTGTGATCGTAGCCAGGACGGCTTCGGTACTGGATCGAATAGTCACAATCCCTGGCTGCCTGCAGCAGCAGCTCGGGCTTCAGTTGCTCCTGCAGAAACGCATCTGCTTCCCCTTGATCGATGAGCATCGGTAGACGTTGCTGCGCCCCTCGCAGCAGAGCCGTCGCATCGTATTGCGCCCATGCGCGCTCGTCATCACCGAGATAATTGCCAAAGGCTTTGCGTCCCCATGGACACTGCGAAGGCGCCACGATGGGGGCAAACGCGGACACCGATCGATAGCGACCGGGGTTGCGCAAGGCGACGACCAGCGCGCCGTGACCGCCCATGGAGTGCCCGGAGATCGCGCGGCGATCGGCATCGAGAGGCAGATTCGCTTCCACCAGTGTCGGCAGTTCATTCACCACGTAATCGTACATCTGGAAGTGCCTGTCCCAGGGCTGCTGCTCGGCGTTGACATAGAAGCCGGCGCCCAGCCCCAGATCCCATGACTTGTCTGGAGCTCCTGGCACATCGTCACCGCGCGGGCTGGTGTCAGGGGTCACGATCGCCATGCCCAATGCCGCAGCGAGGCGCTGAGCCCCGGCCTTGTGTACAAAATTCTCGTCGCTACAGGTGAGGCCGGAGAGCCAGTACAGCACCGGGACGCGCTGCGGCTTTTCGAGCAGCGCCTGGGGCGGCAGAAATATGGAGAACTTCATGGCGCAGTTGAGCACCGCCGAGTCGTGCTGATAGCGGCGCTGTTCGCCATCGAAGCAGCGGGAGGTGGTGAGGGGGTGTGCAAGGAGCATGATAATCCCTTTGTGGGAGCGGGCCATGCCCGCGATAGCCCATCTCTAAGTCAGCGCCTTTGCCTCCACAATGTCCTGCAGCCGCGTCACAGATTTTTCCAGCGCGCTCTTGGCCTCCGGATCGTGCGCGACCTTGGACAGCACGAAGTAGGCTGTTCGGGCGACTTGGCGCCAGCGTGGGTTGCTCGGCAGTTTGTCGATAGACAGGTAGCGGTTCATTGAGCGCGTGCGCAGACGGCCGTTGTCGATGCTGACGCTCCAGATGCGGCTCTTCTCGGCCAGCTCGATGATCGACTCACCGGTGACCTTCTGCCAGTAGTAATGGCAATCCTGCATCAACTTCACGAGCGCCTCGCGATACTGCTGCTCGTCATCGCCCTGCTCGGGCAGGGTGCCGGAAAGACTCTGAATGATGCGATCCACACTCTCCAGATCGCTGAACAGATGACGGTGTGTCTGCAGGTCTTCGGGCGTGATGCGCGCCAGATACTGGGTCAGTTCCTGGGTTCGTTCCACGTTGCGATTGATCTGGGTAATCAACGCCGGCAATGAGCCCTGCACTGCCTCTTCGTCATCGACCACCGCGCCCGCCACATCGACGCGCTGGAACATCAGCAGATAAAACTCTTGATCGAGGCTGAGTGGCAATACGCAGACGCGAATCTCCTCCTGCCTGGCAGCGGCGCCATTTTCTGCAGGATGCTGCAGCGTCATTCTGAAATACGTAGGTGTGTCGGCAGCAGAAATCACGGTCTCGCGAAACGGGAAATTCAGTATCTCGGCGACATCCGCGCAGCGCTGTGAGAGTGAGTCGATCAGGTGGCTGAGTGGCTCGTTCTGATACTCGGCAGCACTCACGTCCAGTAATTTTTCCGCAGGCTTGTTGACGTACACCACGATGCCACTCTCATCGAGGGAGACCAGCGCGTCACCCGTCACATCCAGCATCTTCGCCAAGCGTGTCTCACGGTCGCGCAGTTTTTTCTCGTTATCCTGATATTTCTGCAACTGCCAGTTGAGCCGCTGGTTCTCCTGACGCATCTCCAGCAGGTTGAGCATTTCAAATTGCTTGCCGATGCGCACCTTGAGCTCTTCTTTGCTGAACGGCTTGCTGATGTAATCGTTGGCACCCAGGTTCAGGCCCTTCACCAGATCCTCGACGCGATTTTTCGCCGTTAGAATCACAATCGGCAGTTCATCCATACTGTAGCGTTCGCGAATGCGTTGGCAGAGTTCGAAGCCTGTCATGATCGGCATCATCAGATCGAGTACCACAAGATCCGGTCGCTCTACGGCGAGAATTTCCAGCGCATCGTGGCCATTGAGTGCGCTGACAATGTCGTAAGAACCCGACAAGTGATCCTGGACGATGCGTACGTTCAGATATTCATCGTCCACCACCAGGATTTTGCGTCTTCGTCCCGGCAGTGCAACGGCGGTTCCTTCACCAACACCGACACCAATACCGACACCGACATCGATACCAACGTCAGTATCCGCACGGCGAGTGCGACGATCCACAATTGGCGGCGCACTTTGTACAAAACCGTTGAAACGTTCCGAGCCTTCACTGGCGAGTTTCTTCTGGGCCTTGTTCTTGCCAAGCTCCACCTTGTCCTTGTCGCTCAACAAGGGCAGATCGAAGTAGAACGTGGAGCCCTCTCCCGGGCTGCTGCGCAGGATGATTTCTGTGCCGTGCAGCTCCACCAGCTTTTGTGAAATGGCCAGCCCCAATCCTGTGCCGCCTTCTTCCCTGCTGGCGGCAGAGTCGATCTGATAGAAGCGATTGAAAATGCGCGACTGCTGATCCTTGGAAATGCCGATGCCGGTATCCTTCACCATGACCCGGGCATCGATATCGATAATCTCGATCGATACCGCTACCCAGCCGCGCTGCGTAAACTTGATGGCATTGGAGACCAGATTGAAGAGAATCTGTTGCAGGCGATCCTCGTCACCCAGCACGATGACAGGGTCGTCCGGATAGCTCTCGGCCAGTTGAATAGGTTTGTTGCCAATCAGCGGACGACACATCTTGTTGACTAGGATGCAGATGCTCTTCAGATCAACGGCGCGTTTGTTCAGCTCCAGATGGCCGTTCTTGATGGCGGAAAAATCGATGACGTCATTCACCAGATTGGCCAGCCGCTGCCCGCTGATCTTGATCAGGTTGAGATTCTCGCGAACGCTTTCTTCCAGCGCTCCGGATTTGTTTTCGAGAATAATTTCCGAGAGCCCGATGATGCCGGTCAGTGGCGTGCGCAATTCATGAGAGACATTCGCGATGAATTCTTCCTTCACATCGTCGGCCTTCTGCAGCGCCTCGATCTTCAGTTGATTCGCCTTGAGCATGTCATTCTGTACTGAGCTGTATTCCTTGATCAGCGAATTGATGCGATCGCCCAGCCCGAGGGACAACAACACCACGCTGATCGAGATACCGAATTGCAGACTGTGGAAACCCAGCAGAGGAGGCAAGTTGACGCCGATGCGCTGCACAACTTCGATGAAAATACTGACCATCAGGAAGGACCACGCGCCCACGAAAAATGCGGCCGAGCGCGACCCGCGTTTCATTATCTTCCATGCCACATAGGTGATCAGAACCAGATTCGTCAGCGTCATGACAACCAGGAAACGACTCAGCACGAAGTAGGGGAGAATGATGCAAAGCACTGTATAAGCAAGCGACACCAGGGCCATCCAGTGCATCAGCTTGTCGAGCGCCTGATTCACCTTTCCCACTTCAATGAAGTAGCGGATAAACATCAGCCCCGATGCGGTGGCTAGTCCACACAACAGGAGGATGCTGCGATTGGCCCAGAAAGGATTGTCCGGCCACAGAAATTGATAGGCGAAGCCCTGAAAGGAGAACGAGTAGAGACCGCCGGAAATCAGGAACAGGACGTAATACAGATAACTGCGATCCTTCGTCGAGACCCAGATGAAGAAACTGTACAGCGCGATGATCAGGACCAGACCGTAATAAACACCGGCCCAGAAGAATTCAGTTTTGGACTGCAATTGAAACTCTTCCAGACTCATCAGCGAGACAGGCAATTGCACCGAGCCGGCACTCTGGACGCGGAAATAAAGAGTTTGCGTCTGCCCCGCAAATATCGGCACGGTAAAGATGATCGAGTGATGATCAATGTCGCGATTGGCCAGCGGTAACGTATCACCAGCGGCTTTGTGGACCCAGGTGCCATCGGGCAGCTGATAGTACAGTTCGAACCTGTCGATCGTCGCAAACTTCATCTTCGCCAGCCATTCCTGATCGCTGGCGAAAGCGTTGTCGATGGTCACTGATGCCCAGTAGGCAGAGCTCGTAAATCCCAGTACGGGAAACCCCGGCCCGTTCCATACTTCACCCAGGCTCTGCAGTGCTGCAATCGCGTCTTCGAGCGCCCAGTTGCCGGAGACATCTTCGACCAGAGTCATGGCATCGCCCGGCAGAATCTCCCCAGTGTTTTCATCAAGGGTGACCGCATGGCCCACACGCGCAGCAAGGGTCAGAACCAGCAGGCCCAGCCATAGAAGTCGGCGAGCGAGTGTCGAAATTTGACGATGAGAACGAGCCATGATGATGGTCTTTTCGGATTGGCTCCGCAGTCTTGCCGGTGGCCGGGACAGGATGCGCACGTGCTGAATCGGCAGGTACGCCGCGCGTATGAACGGGATGGATCATATAAGGTTTGATTTGCCCGTTCAATCACCGCAAGCCGCGACACTTTGCGCGGGACAACGCACTGTCTGGAAAACAGCTCCTTGTAGCGGGCCGTTTTTTGCCACTTCTGGTCATCATATGGCAAACCCTACATAATCCGGGCCCTGCGTAAAAACAAAAACCATAAGAACATCACGGAGACTTCTGTATGCACACCGATGCCTGCAATATCCATCGTCGTCGCGTCGCCCATTTTCTGTCCACGGCACTGTTGTGTCTGGGTGCACTTAGCATCCCCACCCTACCACTACAAGCGCAGTCACAGGCCAGCGTCTCCACCGACAACGCCCCCTGGTTCGGCCTGATGTTGCCACCACCCTTTCAACCGCACATGCTGCCCGCCATCGTCGGCGATCGCGGCCCTACGCCGGCGATGGTGCCAGTGGGAGAGGAGCGCTTTACCGAACTGGAAGGCGAGGCCATCTGGGAAGATCTGGTGAGTGTCGTGGAATTTTCCAAACAGAGCCGCACCGAGCGTGAAATCGGCAGTGGTCAGCTGTGGGGCCGCATCTCCGGCTTTCCGTCCAGCACACGCACCGTCGAGTGGGTCGTCGAACAATTCAAGGCCGCTGGCATCGCCGATACCAGAATTCAAACCTTCAAGCAGAGCCCGAATGCCTCCTTCTGGATGCCCCTGTCATGGGAGTTGCGCATCAAAGGCAATGCCGCCTTCGGCCCTGGCAGTCAGGATGTTGTGCTGGAAACAGCGATGCCCTTGTCACCCTCGCAGCTGCCCAATGGCCGCCTGAGCGGGACGCTGGTGTATGTCGGTGAGGGCAGCCCGGCAGAACTGGCGCACATCGACGTGCGCGGCAAGATCGCGGTGCAACAGGTCACTCCGCAGGCCCATATGGTGTTTGAGCGTGAAACCACCGTGCCGCGCGCGCAGGACATGTTCAAACGCGGCGCCATCGCCGTGATCAACATCATGGACCAACCCGGCAATGAAATGGCCAAGGACTTCAACAACTGCGGTGGCCCTTGCTTCAATGTCGGCGGCCGTGATGGCACTTTCCTGGAGGCGGCGTTGAATAAAGCAGCCGAGGCGGGGGCGCTCGATGTCATGCAGGCGGAATTGACGCTGGAGACTGAGTCCTTCACCAATCTGAGCGCAACCAACGGCATCGCGGTGATTCCGGGGAGAGACAGCGAGGAAGTCATTGTCATCAACGCCCACGTCGACGCCTGGTTTGATGGCGCGGGCGACAACGGTGACGGCGTGGCGGTACAGATCGCACTGGCCCGCCATTTTGCGAAACCAGAGAACCAACCTTCACGCACGTTTGTATTTGTTGCCAGCGCGGGACACCACAGTTCCGGGCTGAACGGGCCGAGCAATTTCGTCAGTCTGAATCCCGAGCTTGCCGCCAATACCGTCGTGGCGCTGAATATCGAACACGTGGCACAACGTAATTTCTCACCGGCACGCAGCCAGTTCGAGGATGGCTATCGCGAGTACATCGCGGATGTGGGCGAGGCGCCGATCGTAGCGGGTATCACCAATAGCGCGCCCTTCATCGAAGGACTGTTTGTCGAGGGCGTGCAGCGCTACGGCACCAATTTCGTGTCCGGCACTTCGACGATGGCCAGTGGTGAAGGGGGCGGTTATCGCGATTTGAGCGCGCCAATTGTCACTACCATGCAGGCGCCGCCGCTGTATCACACCAGTGGCGAAGTTCTGGAGGCGATCTCTGTGCCCGGGCTGGAGCGCATGGCACGCTTCCTGGCCTACTTCATCAAAGAGTTGGACAAGGCGCCACGCGAGTCAATCATGCCGTGAAGATGACGAGCCGTGGAGCGCCAGTAGCGCCGGGAGACGCGCAAAATCTCGGGCTCGCAGCTCGCTGCAGAACGTGAGTATAATGCCGCAAAACAATAATCGAGGTCTGTCATGAACCACATCTCTACTCTCTCTTGTACCCTCTCTCGCCGCCACGGTGGCACTTTGTCTGTCCTGCTGCTGGGTCTGTGCATCGCCCTTCTCAGCACCACCTCCTACTCTCAGAACATGGGCAATAACTTGCGCGGCAGACTCTCGCCAATGCCTCGCACAGCACAGACCGTCGCCACCATCACCGGTGAGGGTGAGGTGCGGGCCGAGCTGAGCGGCAACATGCTGACGATCAGCGGCGAATTCGCAGGCCTGAGCTCCCCCGTGACTACCGCGCACATTCATCAGGGTCCCAAGGCCCAGCCCGGTCCCGTGGTGCTGACGATCGATGCCACGCGTGCAACCAGTGGCACTATCAGCGGCACGCTGACGTTGACTCCAGAGCTGATTGCCGCACTGCACGCGGAAAGCCTGTATGTGCAGATTCACAGTGAAACCAATCCCACGGGCGAGATCCGCGGCTGGCTCATGCACTGAGCGCGCTGCCCCCAAACCTTTTCAACAAACACGGCAACAAACACGCCAACAACAAGAACAGAGGCATCCCATGATCTTCTCTCGACCGAACCGATTGCAGGGACAACTCGGCACCGCTGTGCTCAGCGTGCTGCTCGCCGGCTACGCTGGCCAGGCGAGTGCTCAGGCAGGCGCAGCCACCGGCGCTTTCACAGCCCAACAAGCCAGTGCGGGCGCGGCGCTGTTCCAGAGCACCTGTGCCGCCTGTCACGGCGCACAATTGCAGGGAACCCCGACGGCACCACTACTGGCCGGCACGCCCTTCCTCGCACGCTGGGGCACCCGCGCGGCGGGTGATCTGTTCCGCCAGGTAAAATCCTCCATGCCTCCCGGCAGCACGACACCGTTGTCCGATGAGACGGTCGGCAACATCGTTGCGTACATCATGCAGGTGAACGGCGCTACAGCAGGTACTGCGGCACTGAGTGCCAATACCACCGCGCAGGTCGGCAGTGGCATTCAAGCGGCAGCGGCCGGAGGTGCACCACAACGCCCCGCAGCGGCTCCGGAGCCTCTCGGTGTCACCGTGGCCGGTACCGTAGAAAATTTCGTTCCGATCACCGACGCGATGATGCGCAATCCCGATCCCTCGGATTGGTTGATGATGCGCGGCAACTATCAGGCCTGGAGCTTCAGCGAACTGGATCAGATCAACCGTCGCAACGTCGGAGACCTGAAGCTGGAGTGGGTGTGGAACATGCACGAGGGGGCTTCCGAGCCCGCGCCGCTGGTCTATGACGGCGTCATGTACCTGATCAACACCAGCAATATCATTCAGGCGCTCAACGCTGCTACAGGCGAGCTGATCTGGGAACACCGCGCCGGGCCCGCCACCCGCGAGGACATGCGTAACATCGCCCTCTATGACAACAAGGTGATTCACGCCACCACCGACGCTCGCCTGCTGGCACTGGATGCCCGCACCGGCGAGAAGATCTGGGAAACGGTCGTGGCGGACAACAGCAAAGGGTTCGCGAATTCCAGTGGCCCGATCGTTGCCGATGGCAAGATCATTCTGGGCCTCGCGGGCTGTGCCACTTATATCGAAGAGCAGTGCTTCATGACTGCGCACGACGTGAATACCGGCGAGCGGCTGTGGGAGTTCAACCCGGTGGCGCACTCCGAGTATCCGGGTGGCGAGACCTGGGGCGGACTGGACAATATCTACCGCAAGGGTGGTGAGACCTGGATTACCGGCAGCTATGATCCGGACTTGAAGCTGACCTATTGGGGCACGGCGCAGGCCAAGCCCTGGGTGCCCGTCAGCCGACACATGTCCATTCACGATGCGGGCCTGTACACGAACTCCACTATCGCCCTGAACGTGGACACTGGCGAACTGAACTGGCATTTCCAACACGTGCCTGGTGAGGCGCTGGACCTGGACGAGGTGTTCGAGCGCATCCTGATCGACATCGACGGCCGCAAGACCGTGTTCTCACTCGGCAAGCACGGCATCCTCTGGAAAAATGACCGCGTGTCCGGCGAGTTCATCGGCCTCACCGAGACGATATTCCAGAATGCCTTCAGCCACATCGATTACGAAACCGGTGCGGTCACGTATCGCGATGACATCATCAATGCGCAACTGGACGAGTGGACCTCGGCCTGTCCGAGTAGCACTGGCGGCAAAGACTGGCACTCCATGAGCTATCACGAGCCCAGCGGTGTGCTGATTGCCCCGATGAGCCAGACCTGTCTGGAGAACGCGGCGCGTGCAGTCGAGCTGGTGCCGGGTTCAGGTGGCGTGGCGGCAAGCCGACGCTTCTTCGAGATGCCGGGTTCCGATGGCAATGTCGGCAAGCTGGCCGCTTACGATGTCAGAACTCTGGAGGAGAAGTGGAGCTATGAACAGCGCGCGTCCTTCCTGACCGGCGTGCTCTCGACTGCGGGCGACATCCTGTTCGTCGGCGACCTGGACCGTCGCTTCCGCGCCTTCGACGTGGAAACGGGAGAGATTCTGTGGGAGACCCGCCTGGGCACTTCCGTGCAGGGACATCCGCTGACTTTCGCCATTGATGGCAAGCAATACATCGCTGTGACTGCGGCCGTTGGCGGCACCAGCCCGCGTCAGGTTCCGGCAATCGTGACTCCAGAGATCCGTCACCCCGGCAGCGGGAACGCCGTGTACGTCTTCAGTCTCGAAGATTGATTTAAGCTTTCTGTGGGAGCGGGCCTGCCCGCGATAAATTTGGGGTCAGAGTAAAAATACAGCGCTGTATTTTTACTCTGACCCCAAATTTACACAGAACCGATCAGGGCTGCAGTGTCACTCTCTGCACACGCCAGTTACCCGTTTCACCTACCAGCAGGTTGTTCTCCTCCTGACAGTCAATGGCATTCACCGTGCCGAACTCGCCGATGTTCTTCCCGGCCTTGCCGAACTTGCCGATGATGGTGCCGTCCAGGCGCATCTTGTAGATCTCGCCAGCCACGTCGAGATTATCCGGCGGGTTGGAGTTGGAGACATACATCACCTGCTCCGGTCCCGGGGTGATGCACATCGCCATGGGTGAGCCGAAGCCCTTCATCTCGCGCAGCACGTTGCCTTCCGTGTCGAACACCTGAATGCGCTGGTTGTTGTAGTCGGCCACGTAGATATTGTCGGCGGCGTCGATGGCGATGCCATGCACCACGTTGAATTGCCCCGCAGCGGCGCCATAGCTGCCCCAGTTCTTGATCCAGCGCCCGGAGGGTTCATATTTGGCGATGCGCGCGTTGCGCATGCCGTCGGCGACATAGAAGTTGCCTTGCGAATCCCACGCCACGTCGGTCGGCCCCTGGAAGGATTCTCCTTCGACCCCCACCCCTTCACGGGCTGGTTGCTCGAACAATGGCGCTGGCAGACGCATCGCCTCGGGCTTGCGGCTCATCACCATGACGATACGACCATCCTGGTCAAACTTGACCACCTGACCGGACATCTGATCCACCGACCAGATGTAATCATCGCCATCCACGCGCACCTGCTGAGCATAGAGGGCGCCGTAGCTCCCCTGCCCCATCTCGCGCTGATACTCCCCGTCGGCGTTGAACTTGAACAACCGTGCGCCGCCGTGGGAAACATAGCGGGAAGCGCCCAGGGTGATGGTGGGGTTGCCGGTGCGGGTGTAGACGAAGATTTCGCCATCGGAATTGCGCGCCACCCCGGCGGCCTCGCCCATGTGGATATCGTCAGGGAAGCCGCTGAGTGCATCCTCCGCCGTAAACGCTATCTCAGTAACCGGTGTTTGAGCATGTGTCTGCATCCCCAGCGTGACTGCGGCTGCCAGCACCATTAATTGCATCGAACTTTTCATGTTTCACTCCTCACCCGCTTCTGAGCGGGCGGTGTTGAATGGTTATGGTCTGGGATCTTCGCCGAGAAGAATCTTCTGTACCCGCCAGGCAGAAATCTCTGCCACCAGCAGCTCGCTGGGATCGCGACAGTCCATGCCATGAATGGTCTGGAACTGACCGGCCGCCTTGCCAGCCTCGCCAAACCTGCCGATGATCGTGCCGTCCAGCTCCATCTTGTAGACCTCGCCGCTGGTCGCCCAGGACGCCGCCGGATTGCTGTCGGAGTTGGAATTGGACACGAACAGATACTGGTGCTCGCCCTCAGAGATACAGATCTCCCACGGGTCACCGGTCTCTTCATACATATCCAGTAATTCCAGATCGCTGCTGTAGACCTTGACGCGGGCATTGCCACGGTCGCCTACATAGATATTGCCCAGATTGTCCGAGGCGATGGTGTGCGGCGTATCGAACTGGTCGATGGCCTCGCCACGCTGACCGGTGCCCACCTGGCCGACATAGTGGCCATCCGGGGTGAATTTCACGACGCGGTGATTGATGTAGCCGTCCGAGACGAAGATATTGCCTTCGGTATCCCAGGTGACGTCTGTCGGTCGTCCGAACAGGTAGCGCTCATCCGGCCCCGCCCCCCCGGGCAGCTCGATCGCACCCTTGACGGCTTCGGGGCGGTACCCCAGCACCATCACGACCCGGCCTTCCGGGTTGAACTTCATCACCTGATTGGAGCCTTCGTCGACTGCCCAGATGTTGTCGTCGCGGTCCACGCGCACCTTGTGAGCGAATTCCAGACCGTACAGTCCGGCGCCGATCTCGCGAACGTAATTGCCATTCTGGTCAAATTCGAACAGGCGCGTGTCGCCGCTGCGAGTGTAGATGAAGATGTGCCCTTGAGAGTTGGTTGCCACTCCCAGCACTTCGCCGAAATACAATCCTTCGGGCAGTTTGATGAATCCTTCCACAGGTTCGTGAGGGATGGTGGGAACGTTTTTGGCCAGCGCCTGAGCGGCGAGCGGACCAGTCCACGTCAGCATGACAGCAGCCACAAGCGGCAGCAGGGGCCAGCGATTGTTCAGTTTCACGGGGGAGCCTCCAGTTATTATTATTGAGTGCGCGGAAACTGTCCTCGTACTGCGCCGCGCTGTCAAGGACGGCGTGGCCCGGTCCTGAAAAAAAGCGACGGAAAGAGGGGGCTTGCGCTGAATGGCCAGCCATCGCGCTTACCTCTGGAATTGTGTTAGCGTGAGGCCGATCAAGAACAACAGCATAAGGGAGACATCATGAACAACAACGGATGGCACCGGAAGCGCAGCCTGGTGCTCGCCACAGCCGTGCTGGGCGCCTGCCTCAGCGCCGGTCTCAGAGTCCAGGCCGCGAGCGCGGCAGACGGTCCCGCTGTCGACTGGCCACAATACCGTGGCGATCTTGCAGGCACCGGCTACTCGCCACTGACGCAGATCGACGCGAGCAATGTCAGCTCGCTGACCCCAGGCTGGCGCTACTCACTGCGCAGCGCTGGCGACACCAGTGAGAACGGACCCAACTCGCAGGCCACCCCGATCGTCGTCGATGGCGTCATGTACGTGCCCGGCGCCGACGCTATCGTGGCGCTCGATCCGACCACCGGCACCGAAATATGGAAGCACACCGTCAGCGGAGACACGCCCTCACGCCGTGGCGTCGCCTACTGGGCTGGCAGCAGCGACAGCGCCGCCCGCATCCTCTTCACCGCCGGCACGCAGTTGATGGCACTCGACGCGGCCACCGGAGTTCCGGCCGTCGCCTTCGGTGCGCAGGGCAACATCGATCTGGTGACTCCTTACAACTCCGTTCCTCTGGTCTACGACAACATCGTCGTGGTGGGCGCCAACACCCCGCGTGGCGCCGCTGGCGGCATCGGCAATGCCCGCGCCTATGATCTGCGTACGGGCGAAAAGCTCTGGGAGTTCAGCTCGGTGCCGCAGCCGGGCCAGCTCGGTCACGACACCTGGGAAGGCGACAGCTGGCAGGGCCGCCTCGGCGCCAATGCCTGGCCCTTCTATTTCACCGTGGATGCCGAGCGCGAATTGCTGTACTTGCCGCTGGCCTCGCCCATCCCCTTCGCTTACGGGGGCGACCGCGAGGGGGCCAACCTGTTCGCCAACTCGATAGTGGCGGTGAACATCCGCAGCGGCGAATACGCCTGGCACTTTCAAACCATTCATCACGACCTCTGGGATCACGATCCACCCGCTGCCCCCGCACTGTTCGACATCGAGCGCGACGGCGCCAGCATTCCTGCCTTGGGCGTGACCACCAAATCCGGGTATCTGTACATTCTCGATCGCACTACGGGCGAGGCCATCTACGGGATCGAGGAGCGGGCAGTGCCACCCAGTGACGTGCCCGGTGAGCACGCCTTCCCGACCCAGCCGATCCCGGTGAACCCACCGGCACTGGCCCGCGTCAGTTACGCCCCGCGCGATCTGGTACGTGCCGAACAGACCTCGGCCGAGCACGCGCAGGCATGTGCGGAGCTGGCGGCCAGTGTCGGCGCTATCCACAACGAGGGGGCCTTCACGCCCTGGGCCTATCGTCCGGACGAGACCAGCACCCGCACGACGCTGCTCTTCCCCGGCCTGGTAGGCGGCCCCAACTGGGGCGGCGCATCGTTCGATCCAGCCTCGGGTTACCTCTTCGTGTTCTCGCAGGATATCGGCAGCTTCGGCTGGATGCAGGCGGCCGAGCCAGGTGCGGCGTTCCCCTTCGAGAGACGCAGCCCGCGACCGGCCAACTTTGATGTGCAGATCGGAGATTCGCGCTGGCCCTGCCAGTCACCGCCCTGGGGGCGCCTGACTGCCGTGGACAGCAGAAGCGGAGACATCGTCTGGCAGCAGCCCGTCGGCATTACCGAGGGCCTGCCCGCTGAGCGTCAGCAGACCGGCCGACCCGGCCGCGCCGCCGCGATTGCCACCGCCAGCGGCCTGCTGTTCATGGCCTCTACCGACGACAATCGTTTCCGCGCTCTGGACGCCCGCTCCGGCACACAGTTGTGGGAGACGACGCTGCCCAGACGCGGCAACGCCAATCCGATGACCTATGCGGACGCCGAAGGCAGGCAGTATGTGGTGATTGTAGCGACGGATGAGGTGGTGGCATACCGGTTGCCCTGAGCTTGCGGCAACCGGTTTGCAACGCGATGCGCCGAGACTTCAGCGACTGATGCGAGTGTCGCTGCGGTGATCGGCGCAGAATTCTCTGCGGGTCTTTTCTGTGCCGTCCGGCTTGAAGAAGCTCCAGAACTCGGCTCCTGCGAGGAACACGTTGGTCATGCCACAGCGGATCCGGAAGTTGCCATCCTCAATAATCGCGTAGCCAGGAGGCAGGACCATTGGCTGCTGCGACTGTCCACCATCGCTCGCGCATGAGACAAACACGGACATACATACTGACATTACTGCAAAGGCACGTCGTGACGACATGACAACTCCTTTTCTGGCGGTGATCTGTAACGGTAGAGGGTTTGACTTGATACGGCAGCGTAGCGATCCGGATCATAACACCGCTTCCCCGGTGCAGGCGCGCCTCACCTTCTGAAGAGCGTCCCGCTGCGGTACTCCCCGCAGAATTCCCGAAGAGTCTTCTCTGCTCCGTCCTCCTTGAAGAAATGATCGATGGATTGGCGTGGCAGGGACACCCACTTGGTGCCACAACGCACCAGAAAGTTGTTGTCCTCGAAGACACTGGCGTAACCCGGTGGCTGCAGCAACGGACGTCCAGATGTGCCAGCGCTGGCACAGCCCGCAAGAGGAGAGACGAGAGCAGTCGCAAGGACCAACGCAATGACGGTTTTATAGACAGGCATAACTGCAATAACACGTTGCTGTGACATGGCCACTCCTTCCCTGTGATTGATTGACTGAGGCAGATTTTCGAAGACTTGCACGCGCGGAGGATATTATCCCGGATTGCCAGCCCCCGCCATGAGAGAGGGGCAGGCGACCGGCTTATGAGATGAGCGCCTTACACAGTCGTATCGGCACGGGTGATCGACAGATACAGCGAGGCAAACGAAGCCTTGATCCACATGATCGCCGGGAAGATGCCGACCAGCAGTAATGCCATCCCCAATACAAACAGGAAGAACGAGGTCAGCCCCAGCAGGAAGATTGTCCAGGTGTGACCCCGGGTGATCCGCCAGCTCGCCTCGACAGCCGCGATTGGCTCCATGCCCTCATCCATCACCAGATAAGACGCGAACACCAGACGGCAGGCCACATAGATTCCCGGAATCACCAGTGCAATGAAGCCGATGCCGACCAGCCCGAACACCAGCAGCGCCGTGAGCACCACATTGATGTAGTTCTGAAAGCCGTCGAACATGCTCTTCATTTCAACCGGATCACCGCGCACGCCGCGCAGGAACACCAGGTCGATGCCGTAGTTGACCACCGGCATGAACAACAACCGGTAGGCGAACCCCAGCAGGCCGAAGAAAGGCGACACGCTGTCATCACCAGAACCTTCCATGCTCGCGCCCTGAAACGGAATCTCCATCACGACCAAGACGAGCACGGGCAGGAAGAACACCAGAAAATTGTCCTGCATCTTGCGCCAGCCACTGCCGAGGGCACTGCCGACGCGTGGCTCCGGGTAGGTGGTCGCAGAATGACTGGTCGGGCCTGGGGCCCCATCTGCATCCGGCAGCAGATTGGTTTCTTCGTTCTCCATGACGATCTCCTTGCTATGAGTTGAGGTTGTTGGCTGGTGGCAAAATTAAGCGCATTCCGCACCGCTGCCAAACTACCAAAGTAGTGATTTGCAAATTCCTACTTTGGTAGTGATGCAGTCGTGTTGCCCGGTGCTATATTCGCGGCATGATTGACTACAACACTCTTCTTCTCTGGCTTAGCTTTACACTCTGCCTCTCTATGACGGCGGGCGGCATCCTCGTTCTGTTCCGCCATCGCCAGGGCGTCAGGAAGGCTGCGTTCAATTTCCTGCAGTATTTTCTGATACTGCTTTATGTCTTCGGCTTCTATGGGTTGTGGAGCGGGATTCTCGTGGCGGAGTTGACGAATCTGGAGAACGTGGAAGCCGTGGCGACGCTCGTGTCGCGGCTGGGCGCTCCGTTTTATCTCTGCGCTCTGGTGATGTTGCTGATCTGGGTCGCCCGGGCTCAAGAACGTCCGGCGGGGTGGATCGTGGCACTGACGTCGACGCTGACTATCGCACTCGTCATGATCATCAGCTTGGTGGGGGTGTTGCTCGCGCAGCCATGGGGTGGGGACGATCCGGTGCGCACGGTCTGCTCGGTGGCCGGGTTGGTGACATCACTGGCGGTGGTGGCCACTCTCGTCTCGGGTAGCAAAGCAGTCGTCAGGCCCGAAGCCAGAAATGCGCTCACCGCGCTGGCGGCAGGAACGGGCCTGATTCATCTGGGTGCGTTTACGCCGCTGGTACAGGAAGCGCACTACGAGACAATTTTCGTGGTGCTGTTCTACCTCTTCAACACCGCGCTGGTGGTGTTCTACACCTATCAGGCGGTGGATGATGAAGTGCAACCGCAGCCCAGACTGACTCTCGATGACTTCCTTGCACGCTATGGCATCAGCAAGCGGGAGGCCGACATCGTGCACGGCATCTACGCAGGCAAGACCAATCAGGAAATCGCCAACCAGTTGTTCATCACCCTGCAGACCGTGAAGGACCATTCGTCACGGATCTATCAGAAAGCCTTCGTCAAGAATCGCGCGCAGCTGACGACGTTGATTAGAGAGACTCAGAACGTCAGCTGACTCTGTAGATAGAAGTAATGGGTCTGCGACGCCATCTTCGCGCCGCCCACCCGCTCCGCGAAATCTGACCAGTCGACCCACGCAAAACCACTCTCCAGCGTCAGGTTGCCCGGGATGACGTCCCATTGCAGACGCGCTTCCAACTGCTGACCAAGACCACGTCCCGAGCTGCCACGACTGTCACGCAGCCCTGTCCCTGACCAGGTATCGCGTGACTCCGCCAGACGAAACTCCCGATGGGTCACCATCAGACGCATACCCGCTGCAGGCGTTGCGTTGATGCGGTATCCGGCAGACACAAGATTGGTTCGTGCGAAAGGACCATAGAGGCTGGTAGGACCGAAATCAAAACGGCGTTCGCCGTAGACATCACCAATGCGCTCCATACTGCCATCGAGCGGATTCTCATCGCCTGACGCATAATCGAAGAGCGCCTGTACCCTGGGATTCCAGGCGGCGGCGAAGCTGTAACCAACTTCAGCGTGCAGAAAATATGCTTCATGATCCAGAGTGCGCACATCGGTGCTGGCCGCTGTGGCATGCGAGCTGCCCCTTTGCAGCACGGTTTCAATGTCGAAATCCATCTGCTTCGCTGCCGTCGGATGGAACAGCCGGACGCCGTAGTGGTTCAGTCGGCGATTCGTCCCTGTTTGACTGCGGGTGTCCTTTTCGTTCAACCGGATGTAGTAAAAATCGCCTCGCAGCCACTCAGTCAGTGCAGGCAGTTCGCTGAATGCTCCCCACAGTTCGATAGCGTCACTGCGCCGATCCCGCACGGTGCGATTCGCCAGGAGGTCGTTGAGATTATTGGGAATGCCGGGAACCGGTTGCAGATAGAACAACTGCAGACGCGAGCCATTTTCCAGTGTCAGCGCGGAATTCAGTCCGTCAAAACTCGTGGGCACCGTGCTGAAAGTGCTGCGGGCAATGACGCGACGGCTGCCAAGATCAACGGTCTGCCTGCCGAGCTTCACGTCGAGCGTCGTTTTCTGCTGCAGGAAATCGCTGACGTTCACGGTGGCATAGAGTTGTTGCAGGTTTGCAGTATTCACCACTTTGCTCGTCAGCGAGCTGCCGGAATCGGCAAGGGCCTGCCGCGCATCGAGGACTTCGAGCACAACGCTGGAATTCTCCTTGCGATACTCTCCGGTCACCGTCGTGCGCGAAAGCAACACCTGATCACTGCTGCCCAGCCGCCCAGCCCGGAACTGACCATCGAGATTTTCAAAGCGCAGCTGATGGGTGAACACCACACGGGTATTGTCGGTGGATTCAATGAGGCGCCAGGGTTGTGAATCTTGAGCGAAGCTTGGAAGAGCGAACGGGATTAAAAGTAGAAAGGCTGAAAACCTGTGCCGCATTGTGACTCTCCGGGACGATTGATATTCGAGGTCGGAACGCCACTGCAGTGCGATACCGACCTCCTCCAATTTCCCGGCAATACTACTTGTTGTCAGCGCCCGCTGCACCCGCCATCGACGTATCTTCCATCGCCATTGATTCAACGCATCTTCAACGCACGGAAAACGCGAACGAAAACCCAAGGCGCAGCTCTGTATCACGTTCCTCTCCCAACACACTGCGACGAACTCCCGCGTCGAACACGAGATTGTCACTGAAATTCCAGATGGCGCCGACCAACACTGCCGCCTCTTCTGCCTCTCCCAGCTCATGGGCATAGAAGACCTCGGCGACAGGGCGCACAGCCCAATCACCCGGGCCTTCCAGAATGGTCCCGAAAGCCAGCTCAGTGGCGCTGTCACGGGTGTGGACGGCCTCCGCAGTGAAGTGTAGCGCACCCCACTGAGCCTCTTGACTGACAATCCCGGCGAGGATGGCGCCGGTTCCCGATTCGGCGTTGATGCCGGGGAGTTCGAATCCGAATTCGGTGGCGACACTCAGCCCGGATTGTCCCTGCAGACTGCCGTCACGCACCACGTGTTTGAGCAACAGCGCATTGCCGACCATGGTGTTCCGTCCGCGTCCGCGAGGATGTTCACTCTCACCTTCGACGATCACCTCCCAGCGCGGCGCGAATCCGTAATTGACCACAACCGCAGGAGCGATAAGCGTGTTTCCGTCGTTACCGCGACGATAACTGAACGGGCTGAGTTCAATCTCGACTTCACCTGGCTCAACCACGTCGGCGTCGGTGGAATCGAAAGGACGATAAGCGAAGGTGGTCGGCGACCATCCCGCCAACAGCAGCGGGATCAAGAAGAGCAACGACCTCGGGCCCACCATTTTGAGCGGTGTATTGTCCGGTCGCCTCGGCTTCATCACTGCTCCATGCGCCAGGGTGAACGCTCCGTCCAGGTCTTGAGTGCCGCGCTGGTCCACGCCGTATCCTTGTCGGTATGACACACATTGCAGGCATTGGGGATGCCGAGCGCGTCAGTCTGTGCAGGAGTTGCGAAGACGAAGGTGTGGTTGCTGACATTGACGTTGGCGATGGTCTGTTCGATTTTCGGCATATGGCAAGAGACACACTGACTGCCGACACTGTCCGGCAGGTGATGAGTGTGCTCAGCGATGCTCGGCGCACGCGGGCCACTCGGCGACGCAGGGCTGTGGCAGCTCGTGCACACCTCATTCACTGGTGAAATCAGACTCGCAGTATTGTCACTGCCATGAGAGTCATGGCAGCTGAAGCAGGTCACGCCATGGTTGTACATCTGACTGCGCACGTAATCGTTGCCCTGCATCCGATTCTTGTGTCCGGTGCCCTCGGCGTAATGCGTGAATGTCTGCTCTCCCAGAGTGTGTTCCTCCATCTTCCAGAAATCGCTCAGCTCCAGACCCACATGAAAGCCCACTGGCCAGTCGTAATACGTCCCAGCAATCGGGTTGTTCAGGGGTTGACCCTGCGCGTGACACTGAATGCACACATCATTGGCCTGCACGTAATCCATGCGGGCGGGGTTGAGAATGGAGAGACGACTCTTGTCACTCACATGCTCACTGCCCGCTCCATGGCATTTCTCGCAGCCCACATTCCACTCGGTGACAGATTTGTCGGCGATGTTGTAGTTCACGGAATGACAGCCATCACACAACGCACCGGTCGGCCGACTGAAGTTGTCTGTCGGGTAATGTGCGGTCCACCAATCGGTACCAACGGCAACGTTATAAGGGCGCCATTGTTCATTGGTGACATCCCACTGGGCGGGCTGCGGATAATAATCGTCGCCCACTTTGGTGAAATAGCGCTGCTTCCATTTGCTGCCGTAGACCAGTGCAATGTCGTCCAAGGTAAAAGTCAGCAGAGGGTTTGGCACCGACAGGTCGGGGAGGATGGCATCGGGATGTTCGCGCGGATCGCGGACGACATTGGCCATCAGGGACTTGCTCCACCGTTCATACACTCCCTCGTGACAATCCTGGCAAGCAGCCGAACCGACATAATGCGAGTTCGGCACCGGGCCAAGCCGCGTCGTTTCGCCCGGCGCGGATGCCAGAACGGCGGTTTCCGGCAACTCGCGAATATAGGCCACCAACTGCCACAGTTCGTCGTCCGGCATATCCCAGGCCGGCATCCCGGTGTTCCGAATACCGTTGCGAATGTGGTAGAAAATTTCTCCATCGGAAAGTGACTGCACCGAGTCTCGCAAGGCTGGCGGTCTGGGAAACAGACCTGCACCGATCTCCATCCTGCCACTGCCGTCGTAAGCATGGCAGGTTTCACACTTCTCCTGATACACGATCTGCCCGGCTGCCGCTGCTGCCGGGTCATCGCTCAACGGGTTCTCTGCATTGCGCGCCTCTTCCGGCACACTCGCGCGCAACAGCCACTGAGCGATGTTAACTTCCAAGGCCGGAGGCTCGGCTCGGGCAACAGAAAGACCGGGTAGGATTTGCGTGTAAAACACGCCACCCAATACCAGCAGAGTTAAAGCTGACACCGCTAAAACGACCAGAAAACGTTTGCTGAACATGACTTTGCTTCTCTCCATTGGGACGCGCCTTGCATCGGAGCGACAATATTTTGTAGAGAATACTGCTCGATGTAGCAAAAGCTACGAATTTTAGACAGTCAGACAGACATTTATCGCCCGTCAGAACGTCATTGGCCTGTGCGACCTCGCCCGCACTGCTGCACATAACCCGGATGGTCAGCGCCATATTCGGCGGATTGGGAAACGAATTGTTCAGGGTTGGCACCAGTTCCGTCAGCCGTGACAGGCTGATAGTATGGTTGGCATCCAGCGCATTGCCGCCGATGATCGACATGGAGATCGGCACTATTTACGCGTCTTCGCGGCGGTAGCGGGCGGTGACTAGACTCTTGACCTCAACAGAAATCCCCTCATGAGCACAAACGATATCCAACTGAGCGACGCGCTCGGGTACGAAACCTCAGACAGGCGCATCGACATCCTCAGACGTATTGGTGAGGTCGGCTCGATCTCCGAGGCCGCACGCGGCGCGGGGATGAGCTACAAAGGCGCCTGGCAGGCCATCGAGGCGCTGAGCAACCTTGCCGGGGCACCCCTGGTGGAGAAAGTCGTCGGCGGTGTTGGCGGCGGCGGGGCGCAACTCACCAACACCGGTCAACGCCTGCTGCGTGCCGCGCAGCTGATGCATGCCGCCAGAAAATCCGTGTTGTCTGGACTGGATGCTGAGGGCAATCCCGTGCCCGGGATCGCAGGTCTTGGTTTCGTGACCAGCATGCGCAACCAGTTTCCCTGCACTGTCGACTCTGTCAGTGAGCATGGCGCCTCCGTGAGAGTCGGGCTGGAGCTGGCGAGTGGTGCGGTGATTTACTCCAGGATTACGCGAGAGAGTGCCGAGCTGCTGGGCATTAAGCCGGGAACAGCCGTGCTCGCCCTTTTCAAAGCCACCGGCGTGAAAGTGGCTGCAGAAATTCCCGCGCGAGATGGCTACAACCTGTTGCCCGGCCAGGTGTCGCAAGTCGCCGCCTTTGCTGATGATCTCGAAATCGGGCTGGCGTTATCCCCGGAATTGCGACTTACCGGTTTCGCAGAACAGGGCGCGCAATTAGCCGAAGGAGATGCCGCGATGGCGTCTATCGAGGAGTCCAGTGTGGTGATTGCGATTTCGGGTTGATTTGATTGCCAGTCTGTAATCGATCTACTACACTCAAAACATGTACACAATCAAACGCACGGATGCTTTTTATAACTGGCTGCATAGCCTCAAGGACTAGAGCATGACGCACCTAATCTCTATCAGCGATATTCCCGAGTTTGATTTTGCGGAACATCTCAACAGTGAAGACGCAATCGCTGAATACCTCACTGCCGTTCTCGAAGAGAATGATCCGGCATTACTGGCGAGCGCCTTGGGTGATATTGCCAGAGCCCGAGGCATGAGCGAAATCGCTCGCGCTTCAGGAATGACCCGCGAAGCGCTCTATAAAGCGCTTCGCCCGGACGCGCACCCACGCTTTGAAACGATCAATCGAGTCTGCACCGCACTCGGCGTCAAACTCGTGGTGCAAACCATCAACCACCAGAACATTAACTGACGCTGCAGACAAGCAGAGTACGTCTACGCTGCCATCTCCGCCGCTCTCCTGGCAGGCAAACTCAACGGGATTGAAATTCCTGTTGACCTCACCGCGCATGGCATTGTTCCATTCAATGTGATGGCGCCACGTTCCCACAAACCGGGTTTTTCAACAGCCTGCCAATAGCACTGGATTTATAGCAATTTATTTGTATTTATAGGGATTTTTATATATACATGCCTATAAATAAATATCATTAGCTATAGATCTGCCGAATTTCAAAAGGGTCACAGCTCCATGGACAAGATAAAAAACCCTTTTTCCCCGGGTGCTGGCTCGCCTCCTCCTGAACTCGCGGGACGAGAAAATGTCCTTGAGCAGGCTCGTGTATTGCTGGGGCGCACTAAAGCCGGGCGGCCGGAAAAGAGTCTGCTACTGACAGGATTACGCGGGGTAGGAAAGACAGTGCTCCTGAACGAGATCGAACGGATTGCCCAGGACAGTGGCTTTCGTACCATCTTGGTTGAAGCGCACGAGGGTAAGTCTCTTGCCGTGCTGCTCGCGCCACATCTTCGTCGATTGTTGTATGGTCTAGACAGGATTGCCGGTGTTGGTGACAAAGCTCGCCGTGGTTTGGCTGTGCTGAAGAGTTTTATCGGTGCGATCAAAATGAAAGTCGGGGATTTACATTGGCATTGACATCGACCCAGAGGCTGGCACAGCGGATAGCGGTGATCTGGAAGTGGATTTACCCAGCCTTTTCACCGTTGTGGCGGAGGCCGCTCAGGAACGTGGTGTTGCCGTAGCTATTCTGATCGATGAAGTTCAATACTTCGGAACCACTGAACTGAGCGCTCTCATCATGGCCATGCACAAGATGCAGCAGCGACAATTGCCGTTCGTCCTGATTGGGGCTGGTCTGCCAATCCTGCCAGGGCTCGCCGGTGAATCGAAATCTTATGCGGAACGCCTGTTCAGCTTTCCTGACATCGGCCCGTTGTCTGAAGCTGATGCCATCAAGGCCGTGCGTGAGCCGATTGAGAACTGTGGTGAATCGATTCAACCGCAGGCGCTGGATGAGATTTTTCGCCTGACCAAGGGTTATCCGTACTTTCTCCAGGAGTGGGGCTATCAGGCATGGAATCATGCTAGCGAATCACCGATTTCCGTGCAGGTGGTGGAGCAAACCACAGCTCTAGTCACGCAACGGCTCGACGAAAATTTTTTCCGTGTGCGTTTTGACCGATTAACTCCTAGAGAAAAGCAATACTTGCGTGCGATGGCAGAACTTGGGCCTGGACCATTTCGTACGGCCGATATTGCAGATCAATTAGGGGTCAAAATTACAACGCTTGGCCCGATTAGAGCAGGCCTGATCAAGAAAGGAATGGTTTACAGTCCTTCGCATGGAGATATGGCTTTCACTGTTCCTTTATTTGATGAATTCATGCGGCGGGTGATCCCGCAATTTGAAGCTTATTAGCGGCTTCGATTCACTCTGCGCCGGTGTGCTCGCGGAGCCAGACATCCAGTGCATTCTTTTCGAAAGTGCCTGTCTCCAGCGCGCCAATTACGAATTCTAGGGTAGATTCGACGGAGGCTTGAATGATCAGGCCGTTGATGCGCAGGAACACATAGGTTGCCGCGAAGCCGACGCGCTTGTTGCCGTCAATGAAGCCTTGATTCAGGGTGAGACTTTCCCAGAGTGCCGCCGCCTCTTCGATCAGATCGCGGTAGTAGCCGGACTGCGCTCTGGCCAGTGCGGCTTCGATCAGCCCGGCATCGCGAACACCTGGCGCTCCCCCGAAGCGTTCAAGCTGAGTCCGGTGCAGCGTTAGCACGTCTTCCATGTCGAGATAGTAGTGGGCGTCCATCGGCAGCCCTACTTGGCCAGCGCTTCGTAAAGCGGGCCGAAGCGTTCGATACTTTCCTCATGGTAGCGCTGGATCAACTCCTTCTTGGAGGCAGTCAGAAAGAGCCTGTCGTACTCCGCGCTGGACATCACGATCGCCACGTCGCGACCGTTCTTCTGAATACGCACCGGGCCGCTAGCGGCCTCATCAAGCAGTTCGCCAAAGCGATTCTTGGCATCGGTGGCTTGCATGGTTTTCATGGGGAATCTCCTCCAATAGATTGCTAAGATTAGCGTGAGAAGAAAATTAGCTAAAATAGCTAACAGTGTCAATTCGGGATATTGTGCGGCCTGTTGACTGCCATACGACTAAACAACAAATTCTGCAGAATGCTCGGTTGGTTTTCGATCTTTGCTGTGCTTTTGCAGAGTGCCAGGGGCCATGCCCCGGAAGTCCAACCAGAAGTCCAGCCAAGAGTTCACCAAAGCAATTCATGGATTATAAGGTATGATTTGCACCATTAATAAGTCATAATAATCAATTATGCGCTATTAATGAATCAAAACACTCATGACCAAACCCCTTGCTCGCACCTTCTCCCGCTACACGCTGGAAGCACTCAGTCTGCTGGGCACATTGATCAGACTCGCTCGTACCGAGAAAAAGATGACGGCCCAGGAGCTGGCAGAGCGCGCCGGCATTTCCCGCAGTCTGCTGGCGCGCATGGAAAAGGGAGATCCCGGCTGTCAGCTCGGCGCGACGTTCGAGGTCGTGGCCATTCTCGGCCTGCGGCTCTTTGACAGCGATCTGGCAGGGTTGAGCGCACAGAGGCAGAGGGCAGACGACATGTTGGCGCTGTTGCCGAAATCGGTGCGAAAACCGGACCCGGTGGTGAACGATGATTTCTAGCCATACGCCCCGTGAAGCCTTCGTCTGGATATGGCT
Organism: Gammaproteobacteria bacterium; assembly: GCA_030654835.1. Classification (GTDB taxonomy): domain Bacteria; phylum Pseudomonadota; class Gammaproteobacteria; order Pseudomonadales; family Pseudohongiellaceae; genus UBA5078. The sequence goes on from JAURWS010000031.1 coordinate 66,273, forward strand.
GCCGGAGGCAACCACCCCCGTGGTCGCTGGTCGACTGGCCGAGGTCGGCGGCAAGCTGCTGTTCAACTACGGCAAGAGCTACCTCGATCGTCCCAATGCCATCCCGATCTATAGCCCCGAGCTGCCACTGCGGCAGGGTCTGCTGCCATTGCCGAACGAGCTGAATATGCCCGGCTGTCTGCGCGATGCCGCACCCGATGCCTGGGGGCGGCGCGTCATCCTCAACCGTCTGCACAGCGGGCAGGCAGGCCATCAGGACACAGAGCTGCTGGACGAGCTGACCTACCTGCTGGAATCAGGATCTGACCGTATTGGCGCGCTGGATTTTCAGCTTTCCCCCACCGAATATGTTCCCCGGCAGGCACGTCAGGCCACGCTTGAAGAACTGCTGGCATCCGCCGAACGGGTAGAGCAGGGCATTCCATTGTCGCCGGAGCTGGATCAGGCGCTGCGTCACGGCAGCTCTATCGGCGGCGCGCGCCCGAAAGCCATGATCGATACCGATGAGAAGAAATACATCGCCAAGTTCTCCGGCAGCACGGACGTTTACTCCGTGGTGAAAGCGGAATTCGTCGCGATGCGGTTGGCGGCTCTGGCAGGATTGCAGGTAGCACCCGTACAGTTGGTGCGCGCCAGTGGCAAGGATGTATTGCTGGTGGAGCGTTTCGATCGCATCAAGGTGGAGACAGGCTGGCAGCGCAAGGCCATGGTGTCGGCCCTGACGCTGTTCGGTCTGGACGAGTTGATGGCGCGCTACGCCAGCTACGAAGATCTGGCGGAGATCATTCGTCATCGTTTTGTGGAGCCTGCCGAGACATTGCGTGAACTGTTTTCCCGGCTCGCCTTCAACATCCTCTGCGGTAATACCGATGATCATGCCCGCAATCACGCCGCATTCTGGAATGGCAGGCAGCTGACGCTCACTCCCGCCTACGATATCTGTCCGCAAAGCAGGACAGGCAATGAGGCCTCGCAGGCGATGTTGATCATGGGCACCAACAACATGAGCCGTTTGGAGGTGTGCGTCTCGGCCGCCTCCCGATTCCTGCTGAGCACCGAAGAAGCCCGAGCCATCATTGCCCGGTTGATCGCCAGTATTCAGGCAAACTTGGATACTGTGTGTGACGAGGCGCAACTGAGTCAGGTCGACAAAGCCATGCTGAAGGAGAGACAGTTTTTGAACCCTTATGCGCTCTCCGGCGATTGGCAAGGTCTGCCTGCCTGAATAAAACACCCCGTATCGTATTTCTGCTTAACACCCCCGCAACATCAATCGACAGCATGTTTAAAATTTATGTTGACTTCAATCCTCCTTGTGCTAAATTTTTAACACAATGCTAATAAATTAACACATAGCACCGTACGACATCTGAAAGAGAAGAGGAAAAAATGACCAGCACCCGAGAGTTGAGCCGCCGCGAACGGCAAATCATGGACATCATCTATCGCATGAACGAGGCCACCGCCAAGGAAGTAATGGAGGCACTGGAAGACGCGCCCAGTTATTCCTCTGTACGTACCTTGCTTGGCAAGCTCGTGGAGAAGGGGCACATCGCCCATCGGGAAAGCGGACTTAAATATGTCTATTACCCCCTGGTGGAACGGCAAACGGCTTCCGTGAGTGCGCTTTCCAATGTCGTGAAAACATTCTTCAGTGATTCCACGTTTCTCGCTGTCAACTCTCTTCTGGATATGTCTGATGGCGATATCTCCGACGAGGAACTGGAACGCCTGAATAAACTCATTCAGGCAAAGAAGAAAGACAACAAGAAAAAATAAGGAGAGGAACATGGACATTGCACAAAATTCGCTGCTGTTGATGTTGCTGGATATGTTCTTCAAATCCACGTTGGTGATCGGGTTGAATCTGCTGGTCATTCGGGTAATCACCAAACGATCCAGCAGCAGTCACAAGCATCTGCTGTGGGTCAGTGGCGTTCTCTGTCTGGCTTTGTTGCCGCTGATCCCATTACTGCAGGAGGTAGTGCCGGGCGCAACCGACGAAGCGGTGAAAATCTTCAGCATCAGCGTGTTTGCCGATGCGGCGCAACTCTCTACAGCACTCAATGCTACTCAGCATGGATTCCTGTTGCTGCTGATACTGACAATGCCCACGATCTTTCTGTTTGTCCGTGTGTGCCTGTCCTTGCAAAAGGTGCTGCGCATCAGCAGGCGCGCCGAACTTATTGACGACAAAAAAATCAAGACATCGGTACGGCGGATTCGGCAAGTGCTGCAGATTTCCCGAGAGGTTTCCATCAGAGAAAGCTCAGCAATCTCCTCGCCATTTTCATTTGGTCTTCTGCATCCCTGCGTCATTCTGCCAACAACGTATTCGCAGTGGAGTGACTCAGTTCTGGAGGATGTGCTGGTACACGAGCTGAGTCATATCAGGAGATTGGACTGGGTGTCCATGCTGCTGTGTCAGGGCGTCCTGTGCGTCTACTGGTTCAACCCACTCGTCTGGCTCGCAGTCAGAAAGGTGGATGAGGAGGCGGAGAACAGCTGTGATGCAGCGGTCATCCGCTGCGGCAAGAGCAACACCGAGTACGCGGAGAATTTGCTGTTGGTAGCCAGGGAATGCAGGGATCAGAGAAGACTGCTGGCACAAATGATGGTGGACAGAAAACTACTTTCCAATCGCATAACGACAATACTGGAGAACCCCATGATGAAAACCATAAGCAGAAAAATGATTGCACTGAGCGTTGCGGTGGCAGCAACGTTACTGGGGGGTCTTGGCAATGTGCAGTTGCTTGACGTGCAGGCGCAGGCATCCGATCAGGAGATGCTCCCGCTGAATCAAAGTGTACCCCTCTATCCAAGACGTGCGGCAGAGGCGAAGATCGAGGGGTGGGTGCAGGTCCACTTTGACGTCACGCCGCAAGGAACTGTGGATGTCGATTCGATCGTGGTGGTGGATTCTGAACCGGCGGGGGTGTTCGATAATTCTGCTTTGAAGGCAACGCCAGGCTTCACATTTTCGCCACGGCTGGTCAATGGAGAAGCGGTGGAAGTAAAAAGAGTCCAGTATGTATTCAAGTATCAACTCACGGCCCCACCAGAAGGTCAGGCGTGGCCGGATTCCTATACCGGCAGACCAGCGCCTGGCCAACAAATAGTACCTCCCAGCAACTGACGCCATTCGTAAACCAGTTGAACCTGTGGATTGGTTTTCGAACTGTGCGTTGCTTTTGCAGTATGCCAGGGGGTATTGCCCGTGCTCATCAGCGACAATCGGGGCCAGCGCCGAACGCAGCAAAAAGACCTTGGGCTTTTTGCTGCGTAAGGGCACCGCGGAGCGGCGCAGGACCGTCGCTGATGAGCACGGGCAATACCCCGGGAGTCACACAGTGAATTTCACCCTTTCATCAACTTCCCGAGAAACTCCACAAACGGCTCGATATTTCTCTCCACACTCGCCGCCTCCAGCGCCGCCATATACGCCTCCCTTTCCTCCACGGGAATCACCAGCCAGGGATAACCGCCGGCGGCCATCATTGTGTTCATGAGCAAGCGACCGATGCGGCCATTGCCATCAGAATAGGGGTGTATGTACACAAACAGAAAATGACCCAGCACGACGCGCACGGCCGGTTCCGGTTCTTCGGCCAGCAACTCGAACAGAACCGGCATGGCATCTCTCACCAATTCCGGGTGAGGAGGCACGTGCATGGAGCGGCGAATAAAGACGTCGCTGCTGCGGTATCCGGCAAGATCACCCGGTTTCAGCAAACCCGCGACGACGCTCGGAGTGAACATTTCGCGGTACCACTCGCGATGATCGGTGGCGACGACGGTGCCGACGTTGGCACCAGCCAGCACTTTTTCGACGCTGCTCTTGGCTTTTTGGAACGCCTGCCAATAACCGCGAGCCGCCAGCGCGTCGACTTGCGCTCTGTCACCGCTGTTGCGGTCGGGATTCCAGGCGCCGGTTCGCACACGCTCGATCAGATCGGGCGTCACGCGATAGCCTTCGATGGATAGTGAGTGATAGGCGTCGGAGACGTAAAGGTCTTCTACCTGCTGCAGGTAGGTCTGCGCATCCTTGATCGCGTGCAGCCCGGGCGCTTGCGGAAAGCGGGCGAGTATCGGCTCGCGCATTTCCAGCCACATCAGCCGCAGGCGGTTGACGTAAGGCGATGGCTCAAGCTTGTTGAACAGAATCGGTGATGGCGCGGCGAAGGGGTCGGTCTCGCGCACGGCATAACCGGCAGCCTTCATGGTCTGCATGATTTCATCGGCAACAGTGCTGCGGCCGATGTTGCGGAAGGCCCCAGCGAGACGACCGGCGACAACACTGCGTCCGCCTTCCAGAAGTTTGGCGAGCACTTCCGAGGAGTCACGCAGGGTGGCCAGCGCGGCACGCATGTCGGCCGAGTGGCTGACGAAGCAGGTCGGCGAAGCGGTGATCAGGGCGGCGGGAAGAGCAAACATTCGCAGGCCGTCTTTGCTGGTTTTATCGGGTTTTTCAGGTAGCGCCGCTCGAACTTCCAGCAGCGATGTCCCGAAGGGGAGCTGTGTCAGTTGGTTGCGGCCACCGTCCGCCCTCACCAGCATCTGCTTTGGCACCGTCCAGTTTTCAGCATGGAGAGCTATTGATTGCTCCGGGGACAGGCTCCAGTCTTCGTAGCGGTGATCGAGATAGGCGGCGCAGAATTTCCAGTAGGAGGCATACCACGTCGTGCTTTCGCCAGCAGTTTCATCGGGTCGCACAGGGATATACCACCCCTTCATGATCTCCTGAAGGAAACCATGCAACACCAGCCGTTCTCGGTGTGTGCGGCTCAACTCAAAGGCCTGAATGGCGATATGCCCGCCTTCCTGAAGGACGCGCAATTCCTCCAGCGACTCTGCCAGCTTCTCTGATGGGGTAGCCATGCCATGACCTCCTCAGCCTTGTGTCTGGCTGAAGATCTGACTGTACCATAATTAGCTTATTGTGCTGCATTGTTTTTAGCTTATTGTGTTGCACTGTTTTTAGCTTATTGTGCTGCGTCGCCATCATCGACAACGTCTGCAATAGACAACGCCGCAATCGGCTCTTATTCTCTGCCATGTCACCGAAGACGCTATTCCAATCCGCCCAACAGGAGATTCCCATGCGCCACTCAGCCGCAGCACGAAAGTCCGGTTCCAATACGCTCAAAGCCGCCCTCTTGCTGGCTGGCGCAGGTTTGTGCAGTCTCGCCAGCGCCCAGACCGACTACAGCACAGTACAGATTGTGCCGCATGCAGTCCGAGGCACCGTTCACTACCTGGAGGGAGCGGGCGGCAATATCGGCCTCTCCGTCGGGGATGATGGTGTGGTGATGATCGATGACCAGTTCGCCCCGCTCACCGACAAGATCCTCGCCGCCATCCGCGCGCTGAACGACGGCGAGATTCGCTTCCTGATCAATACCCACATGCACGGTGACCACACGGGCGGCAACGAGAATCTGGGCCGGCAGGGCATTGTGATCCTGGCCAGGGACGAGGTGCGTGTCCGCATGAGTGCCACGCAGCCCGCGCTGGCGCTGCCGGTGCTGACCTTCGCCGATGACATCACCATTCACCTCAATGGCGAGGAAGTGATGGTCATGCCCGTTCCGCCAGCCCACACCGATGGCGACAGTCTCATCTATTTCACGACCTCCGATGTCATCCACGCGGGCGACTTCTTCCGCACCGTTGGCTATCCCTACATCGACCTCGCCAATGGCGGTTCGCTGCAGGGCACCATCGAGGCGCTGGCGATGGTTATCGGCATGTCCGGGCCGGACACCATCATCATTCCCGGGCACGGAGTTGCCTCCACCCGTGAGGACGTCATGGCCTTCCGCGACATGATCCTGCAAGTCGTTGACACGGTCAGGCCGATGGTGGAAGGCGGGAAGACCTACGAGCAGATCGCCGCAGCCGACCCGACGGCCGCCTGGGACGACAAGCTGGGCGACCCCGAGCGCTTCCTGCGCGCGACGTATGCGGAGCTGGGTGGAGAATGAAACCTGCAACCGACATCATCCTGCACCACTACCCGGTGTCTCCTTTCGCCGAGAAAATCCGCACCATTCTCGGCGCCAAGCAGCTCACCTGGAAATCAGTGATCATCCCGCGCGTCATGCCGAAACCCGATGTCGTGGCGCTGACCGGCGGTTACCGCAAGACGCCGATCCTGCAGCTGGGGGCCAATATCATCTGTGATACGGCGCTCATCGCCCGCAAGCTCAATGCACTGGCGCCGATGCCGGACCTCTATCCGGCACATGCCGCCATGAGCGCTCCGGCAGTCGCCGCCTGGGCCGATTCAGCGTTGTTCAACTCGGCGGTTCCGCTGGCGTTTCTCCCCGAGGTGCTGGCACAAACCTTTGCCGGCCGCGAGGCGGAGATGCAGGCACTCGTCACCGACCGCGCTGCCATGCGCAAGGATTCGTCGTTGCCGCGCCTGCCTGCGCACGAGGCCCGCAACAATTTCATGCTGAGCCTGGGCAAGCTGGAGAAAGAGCTGGCGATAGGCACCACTTATCTGTTTGGCAACTCGCCCACCATCGCCGATTTCGCCGTGTATCACCCATTATGGTTTGTCGCGACCAAGCCGGTGGTGGGTGACTTGTTCAAGAACTATCCGCACGTGCGCCGCTGGATGGACAGCATCCAGGCACTGGGTCACGGCAACAGCACGGAGATCAATAGCTCCGAGGCGATTGCCATCGCCCGCAATGCGGAAATCGTGCTGGAGGGGGAGGGTTCGGTATTGCCGAATCTGCAACCCGGCGACACCATCGTCGTGGCACCGACCGATTACGGCATGGACCCGGTGCAGGGCCAACTGGCTTACAGCAATGAAGTGGAGGTGGTGCTCACCCGCGAGGATGAGCGCGCGGGGAAAGTGGCGGTGCACTTTCCGCGCGTCAATTACTCGATCAAGAAGGCGGAGTAGCTTTTGGTGTTGGAGTGACGCTAAGCGGAGGTCTCACCCCCGCTGCCGCGTCAGCGTGCCATTGCGATAGTCCTGCAGCGCCTGATCGATCTGTTCCCGCGTGTTCATCACGAAGGGGCCGTACTGCACAATTGGCTCACCAATCGGCTTGCCTGCGATGAGCAGCAATCTTGCCGGGCCGGTGGCCGTGATCTCCACAGTGCCCTGCTTGCTCAGACGTACCAGCCGCGACTTGCCGACCACGGTGCCACCAACCTCTGCACGACCTTCATAGACATAGACCAGCGCTGTGTAGCCGCCGGGCACCGCGAAGCTTTCCGAATACATGCCCTTCTCAACCACGATGTCGAGATAGATCGGTTCGGTGACCGGCCTGCTGATGTGTCCCTGCAAACCCGTCAACGAACCCGCAATTGCTTTGATGCTGCCGCCCTCTCGCGGGTACACGGGAATCGCCGAGGCGGGAACATCGCTGTAGGAAGGGGGCTGCATCTTGTCCTTCGCGGCGAGGTTCAACCACAGCTGGAATCCGCGCATGCGGCCGTGCTTCTGCTGCGGCATCTCGGAGTGGATGATGCCCGCTCCGGCCGTCATCCACTGCACGTCGCCATTCTTCAGCTCGCCGACGTTGCCCATGTGATCCTTGTGTTGCATGTGCCCATCCAGCATATAGGTCACCGTCTCGAAGCCGCGATGTGGATGCGAGGGGAAGCCGCCGATGTAGTCATTGGCTTCCTCGGAGCCGAACTCGTCAAGCATCAGGAAGGGATCGAAGCGCGACAGATCGCCGCCGCCAAACACCCGCATCAGGCGCACGCCATCGCCGTCCGAGGTCGGCGTTGCCACCAGCATCTCTTCCACTCGTCTCATGTCCTTGCTCGCACTCATGCTGCCTCTCCCGTTTGAATGATGGTCTCGCCGATAATCTCACCGTTAAGCTCGCCTCGGCGCTCCGCACTGGCGAGCGCCTGTCTGATCTGTTCCCTTGCCTGCTGCAGACCCTCGGCACGGGGCATCTCGCCCATGTTGAGGCCGTCGGCCACTATGATATCGATGTCGGTCAGGCCGATGAAGCCCAGAAGGGTCCGCAGATATGGCCTGATGAAGTCCGTTACGCCCTCCACATGTCGGCCTCCTGTCGACGTCACAAGATACACCTTCTTGCCTCCCAGCAATCCCACCGCGTCCTTGTCAGTGTATTTGAAAGTGATACCGGCCCGGGCGACGTGATCGGTCCAGGACTTCAGCATCGCGGGAATCGCGAAGTTGTACATCGGCACGCCGATCACCACCACGTCGGCAGCCTGCAGTTCGGTGATCAGGCTGTCGGAGTACGCCACCTTCTCACTCTGCGCCTGCGTGCGCTCGGCGACAGGCGTGGAAAGTGCCTGCAGCCACGCCGCGTCGAGGTAGGGAACCGGCGCGGTGGAGAAATCCCGGGTTGTCACCTGGACTTCCGCGTCTACCGCTCGCAGGCCATCTGCAAGCCCCTCGATCAGCTCGCCACTGAGCTGGCTGGAGACCCCCTGCGCGGTGGCGCTGTCGAAGATGCTGGATTTCAACTGCAATATTTTAGTGGCTGGTTTGACGATGTTCATGTTTATGCTCCTCTGGGATTGTTAGACAGATGGCGCATCTTAAACCTTGATATCCGATCAATTTATGGGATTATCAGCTTCATAAAATCTAATAATTAGATGTATTGAGCATTTCAAGGGGAACGGGATGAAGACACCGAGGGTATCGCTGGAGCAATGGGCCACCTTCAAGGCCGTGGTGGACGCGGGCTCGTTCGCCATGGCGGCGGAGCAGCTGAACAAGAGCCAGTCCAGCATCAGTTACGCCATCGCACGATTAAACGAGCAGTTGCCGCAGCCGGTGCTGCAACTGGAAGGACGGCGGGCGGTGCTGACGGAGGAGGGCAAAGCCCTGTACCGGCGTGCCTCACAGCTGCTGCAGCATGCTGAGGAGACGGAGGAATTCGCGCATATGCTGAGCGCGGGTGTGGAGAGCGAAGTCACGCTGGCGCTGGATAATCTGCTGGACCTGCACGCTATCATCCCGGCGCTGGACCAGTTCTCCGCGCAGTACCCCTTCACCCGCATCCGCATTCTGGAGACCTCGCTCTCCGGCACCGAAGAGGCGCTGCTGGAGAAGAAGGCCGACATCGTGATCGGGGGCAAGGTGCCCGTGGGTTTCGCGGGAACGCCGGTCAGGCAGGCGCGCATGATCGCTGTGGCGCATCCCGACCATCCACTTTTTCAACGGGCTGGCCAGGGTTCTGATCAGGGTGTTGGTCAAGAGTGCATCACCGACTGGGAGCTGAAGTCCTGGCGCCAGATCGTTCTGCGCGACACCGGACAGCGCCGCGAACAGGACGCCGGCTGGCTCGGCTCGGAACAGCGCTGGACCGTGAGTCATTTCGCCAGCAGCCTCAAGATCCTGCGCTCGGGGCTGGCGTTTGCGTTTCTGCCGGAGGACTGGGTGGCGGAGGATCTGCGTGAGGGCAGATTGCGAAGGTTGCCGCTGGTCGAAGGCACGGAGCGCATCATCCAGCTCTATCTGATGCTCTCCTCCAAGGAAGGAGCCGGCCCCGCCACACGCACGCTGGCGAACATGCTGATCGCTTGCCTGAGCGCATCCAGATGACGCGCACCCGCTGCCTCAATGACGTTGCGGCGCTGCGCCTGCAGGCGCTTGCGCGGGTGCAGATTCCTGCAGCGCCCGCTTGCGAAACTCGGTGGGCGTCACTCCCTTCATTTGGCGAAAGGCGTTGTTGAAGGGCGTGATCGACTGATAGCCCACCGTCAGTGCGATGGTGAGCACGGGCAGGTGGCGCTGGTTGCGATCGGCGAGCATCTGGCTGGCATCCTCGATGCGGTATTCGTGCAGCAGGGCGTTGAAGTTGCGATAGCCCAGATGCTTGTTGATCAGCGCGCGCAGCCGGTACTCAGGCAGATCCACCTTGAGTGCCAGATTGGCGATAGTCAGGCCGTGCTCGCGATAGACGCAGTCTTCCGTGAAGACCTTGTTGAAGCGTTTGACCTCAGAGTGCATGGCGTCTTCGGCGTGCTCGTTCGGTGCAAAGGGCGTGACCTTGCGAATCACTTTGCCGACGGCGACATAGTCGAACTTCATCAGCATCAGGAGCGTCAACACCGACGAGGCGGAGATTACATACACGATCGCCTTCTGCACGTGCCCGTAACTCGCCGAGGCGCTGCTCAGCAGATAGTTCTCCAGGAACACTACCAGCAGGATCAGTCCGCCCTGCACCGTCACCACCAGCCATCGCAGCAGACGCCTGCTCTCCACCAGGTCACTGCTCCAGCCGCGCACGCTCCAGTACAGAGCCAGCACGGCAAAAGACAACTGAATGAAGTCCGGAATCGGGCCGAGCAGGAACTGCATCAGCGAACTGTCTGCCTGCACGGACAGGAAGGGCGACGGCCTGTAAGAACGGAAGTTGAGGTGATCCAGCAGCAGCTGCAACGCCAGCAGCGCGAACAGTGGCCAGGGTGCGCGGCGTCCATCTTGAAAGACACGATGGCAGTAGAGCATGAAGAGACCGGGAATGGCGTTGATGCCCAGGTTCAGCACCGCACCCCAGCCACTCACATCGATGCGCAGTGCGGGCTCGACGTGGGCCATCGACATGCCATTGATGAGATAGCAGACGATGCCGAGTGCGATCACGAAAAACAACCGGGCACTGACATCATGGGGTTCGTTGCGCAGATACCCGAAGGCCAGCAGCAGCACTGACAAGATGGCGATGATTTGGGCGCTGAAGAGTAGCAAGGGAGCCCCCTGTGGTGAACATAAGCGCGGCTTCGGGCGATGCGCGTGGCTATATAAACACAGTCCCGCAAGCTCCTCAATCAGCCCTCGGCAAAACCACCCAAATGTGGGAGCGGGCACAGTCGCTTGCAGGCAAGCTCCCACAATCGTATTTGCTCCGGCACATGTGGGAGCGTACCCGAGGGCATGCAGTTCACCCTCTTTCCCGAGATCGACAGCTTTACGGCGCTCGCACCATTGAAAGTGGGCTACTCGCAGCGTTTGTGGTGGGACATCGCGGAATCCTCGGCACCATTCAAGGAGCACAACTACAACCCGGAACTCTTCTGGGATTTCACCGAGGAGTTGGGTTTTGTTTAAAGAGATTGTCATCAAAGTTGCCATCCTGCCGACAATTGATAAATGAACTTACTCAGGTAGAATCGCAGGCTCACTTCACACATTGACAAAACACGGGCACAACACTGGTTGCAGATGTATCACGATATCGACATACACGGCATTGCCGTCGGCGCAGACCCATCACCCACGCTCGGATACTTCAATGGCAACCGCTACGCCGACTATCTGAATTGCCGGATCATCTCCGCATTTCAACCCATCTACAGCATCGCGCACCGCCGCATCGTGGGTCTTGAGGGGCTTGCCAGAGGGATCGACTGCCAGGGCAGAATCATTCCGCCGTACCAGCTTTTCAGCAGCACCAAGAGCGAAGAGATCATCAACCTCGATCAGATTTGTCAGCTGGTGCACATCGAAAATTTCTATGCACTCGACCCACCAAACGCGTGGTTGTTCCTCAACGTCGACCCGCAGACACTGGCGAAGAAGGACAGCTACATCAGCTTTTTGTCCTGCCTGCTGCGCGAGAAGAACTACCCCGTCAACCGCTTTGTGATCGAGGTGCTGGAGTCCAACATCGATGACGAGGCGGAGTTGGAAAGCCATATCCAGGAGTTCAAGAAGCTGGGCTTCCTGATCGCCATTGATGATTTCGGTGCTGGGCAATCCAACTTCGAGCGCATCTGGCGCATCAAGCCGGATATCGTCAAGCTGGACAGGAGCATGGTGAAGAAGGCGGGCACCGATCCCAGCGTCAAGAGTTTGATCAAGGGCATCACCAGTATGCTGCACAACTGCAAGTGCATCGTGCTGGCCGAAGGCGTCGAGACGGAGGCCGAAGCCATCGCAGCGATGGAGGGCGGTGTTGATCTGGTACAGGGATTCTATTTTGCTCATCCATTTCTATTGTCGGAATCCATCAAGACCAAGAGCGGCCTGTGGAAGGATCTCTACAATAGTTTCGATCTGCTGACGCAGCGCTCACAGCAACAATATCAGGACGTGCTGACTCCCTATATCGATCTGTTCACGAACGCCACCACGGGGGAGGAACGCTGCCACACGATGCACGACATTTCGCAAAGCTTGCTGCAGATGCCGGACACGATTCGTCTCTATCAACTCGCCCTCGATGGCAGCCAGTGCTACTCCAACATCAACTCTCCCAGCATCGAAACCAAGACCCGTGATCGCCTGCGCGCGTTGGCCGACACTCAGGGCGCCAGCTGGAAGCGCCGTGACTACTTCTTTAACGCGACCCGAAATCCTGGCCTGATCCAGGTGACAAAACCTTATTTTTCCATCTCCGATGGCGCACTCTGCATCACCCTTTCCGTGCTGACGGAGATCGATGGCGGGCAGTTCATCGTCTGCTGCGATGTCCTCTGGGACGACTCACGGCCTGCGTTGCCCTGATGCTTGCGGGCATCAATCGACCTGCATAAGCACAGTGCCGTTGCGCTTGGGCGTCTGGCCCACTGCAATCTTCGCCACGACCGTGAGCGTGGCGGTATCCACTGCATAGGTCGCGTTGTCCCCCGCCGCGCCGATGTAGGCCGTTTTGCCGTCGGGTGTGAAGGTGATCCATTCGGGGTGCTGCCCCACGAAGACGCGGCCGATCACCTTCAGATCCGGCAGCGAATGCACATAGGCGTGACTGTAAATCTTGCTGGTCGACCACAGGGTCTTGCCATCGGGGCTTATGCCGAGGCCATGCGCTGGCGCGGACTGCAATCCGTCGAGATGAGCGTGCTCGCCCGGCACTTCCGGATGTTCGATGCGGGTCACTTCCTTGCGCGTATTGAAATCCACGACGACAAAGCCATGAAAGTCGGACAGCTGCACGTAGATGTTGCGAGTGGAACCGTCGGCATGCGTATCAAAGATCATCGGCCGAATCCCGGCGTCCATTTCCAGCGTCCAGGCCAGTTCGTCGGTGCTGGTGTCGATGACATTGATCTTGCGGGTCTGGATGGAACCGGCCACCGCATAACGCCCGTCGGGGGTAACGTATACGTTGTGGATAGCGCCTTCCACCGGCAGAGTCTTGATCTTCTCCATGGCCAACGTGTCGATGATGTCGACGGCGCCAGGCATCTCCATGATGCCCACATAGACCTTGCTGCCGTCCTTGCTGATCGCGACATTGTTGGGGCGTCCGCTCAGGGCGACGCGGCGTTTCACGCGCAGCGTTCTAGAGTCGATGATATCGAGACTGTGCATCGACTCATTGGAAATGTAGATGGCGCTGCCGTCCGGCGCGGAGGTCACGCCATGCGGAATCTCCACGTCCTCGATCACGCCCACCACGGTGTTGGTAGCCGGGTCGATGATGTGTGAATTGTCGCCTGCGGCGTTGGTTTGGATGATACGCACCACGGTGTCTGTCGCGGGCGGACGGGACACCGCACCAGCGGCCCAGGCCGCCATGATGCGCCACTCCGGATCGCTGCGGTTGGCGAAGTGCTTGCCACCTCCATGAAACGCATCACCTCCTGCAGAAGCGGCCAGCGGATGCGTGAGAAAGCGACTCTGCAACGGATCAGCTCCGGGCACCACGAAGGCCCTCGCGGAAGCATAGTTCAGCCTCGACTGTTCCAACGTCCAGAAATGCGCCCCCTCGTCCAGTGGCTGCAGACGAAATCCACTGCTGCGAGTGTGGCACTGGATACAGCGGACACTGCTGCCGCGTTTGGCCAGGAAGATCGGCTGCACCTCAGTGCGGAAGAACTCGAAGTCGGGTTCTGGCGCAGTGGCATTTGCAGCATCAGTCTGAGCAGATGAGGTCTGTGTATAGGCGGCCGGAATTCCAGCGAGGCAGACGCAGAGGAAAAGGAAGAGCGAGCGGACAGGGTGCATGGGACATCTCCTGAAAGATTGTTCTTGTTGTGATGGCAGGTTGGTGCGGCTGGCGACTAGCTGACGGTTGGTTGTTGACCGGTTGATACGTGCAGAGAGTAGATCAGCAGGAGCGAATACACAACTCGCACGGTGTCCAGCAGCTGTGATCCACGGCGGCACAAGCTCATGAAAGGGAGAGGAAGTTTCCGGGATGAAATTTCGGATTTTATCGGTGTAGCATGCGGTAGCTCAGAGATCAGCGGCGCCGGGGATCACACAACCCCCTAACAGATTGACGCGGCTTCGAAGCACAACTCATTCGAACGCTATTAACACTAAATCTATGCAATATATCCGCACACTGCTCTTTCTCATTTCATTCCCAGCTGTGGGAGAAAATCTGGTTGCCGATGAGGTTATTTCTTTCCTGTTAAGCGAAAGTCCTACTCACGATGGAGTGCCACTGCGAGATACCGAAATCAAGGACTTGGAAGGAGGCGGGGTAGAGGAAATATTGTTGCTTCGAAATGAAATTGAGGAAAATGCTGTTGGGTATTTGAATGTTGAACTTTACGAAGCATTAGTATGGATTGACATATACAAGAAAACTGAAAGGGGATTATGCAGATGCTAAAGCCCAGTTATGACGCAGCTTTTCAGCCAACTTCATTTGGTGTCGATTTGAAACGCGATGCCTTAAATTGAACGCACTCGTCAACGCATTGCGCGCCGTGGCAGCGGGCGATGAGCACTAATCTCTCATCACTGATATTTTTGAACGCATCACTTTTTATGATCTGCGGATTGAGAGTGCTCTGGCCAGAATTGTGGATGGTGGTTACGCTGGATTAATATTTATTCGTGAAAATATAGGTGGATATTT
>JAURWS010000004.1 GCA_030654835.1 Gammaproteobacteria bacterium
CCCGTTCAGGACACGCCCGTGAACCCATCCATGGATGGCGCGATCGAGCCCCCCATGGACGGGTTCACGGGCGTGTCCCGCATGAGCCGCCCCGCCCACCGCGCTCGGCACCAACGCCACAGCAGGCGACAAATAACTGACGCCAGCGCGTCTCACATCATCATGCGTAGTAGTCGACCAGGCCTTTCGGGACTTTCAGCGACTGCATCGTCACCGGCCCGGCGTCGCCTTCATCGGCAAACATGCCACCATTGCCCTGCCCGCCCCGCCCCTCACCTTGCTGCTGCCGAGCCGCAGACTGATCCGACACTTGCGCATCTGCCAGCTGCAGCCCTTGTTGACCCAGCATGTCCTGCAGCTGCGGGAAAGTCTGTTCCAACGCCTCCCTCACCTGCGCATGCGCACTGGTGAACATCACATTCGCCTGATCCCCGCTGACGCTGATTCGCACAGTCATCGCGCCCAGCTCAGGCGGGTCCAGTTCGATCTGCGCGGAGCTGACCTTCTGCCCTGCCATCAGTGCCACACGCTTGGTGACGCTCTCCGCCCACTCGCTGTCACCGAAAGACTGCCCAAGCGGCTGGCCGAAGGATGATGCCTGCATGCCCTGAGTAAAACTCAAGGTGCCTGCCGCTCCCCTGCTTCCCGAAGCAGCTACGCCTGTGGCGATGGAGTCCATACGCCAGGCCTGTTGCGACTCAGGCCCGGGCGCACTGGTATTGAATGCGCTGGTGCCACGATCAGTGGCCTGCGGTGTCGTGGAGGTGGCAGCGGATTGTGGAGCAGTCTGCAAGCTGGATTGCGAGCCGGCCGAAGTGAGCCCGGCCTCCGCTCCGCTGCCCGCCTGCCGTAGCGCTTCGGCAAACTGCTGGAGCTGGCTGGCCGCCGACGTGTAATTGACGGAAAACTCGTGACGTCCTGCCTGTGCAAGGCCTTGCCCTGAACCCTGAACCAGACCGCTGGCGGGATCGAGCGTCGAGATGCCACGCCAGGCGCGCGCGCGCTCTGCTGCATCCGGCTGCCAGGCGCTCTCGGCAACCTGTCCCTGTGCGTTCGCTGTCTCCGTGACAGCTTGAGCGGTCGCCGCTGCCTCGCTGGCAATCGCCTCGGGCAGCACAGCGCTGGCGGCTGTCACTTCGGTACCGGCAGCCTCAACAAGAGTGGTGGAAACCTTGTCCGAGGATATCTCAAACCGGGCAGCAGGCTGATCCGGAGAGTCCAGAAAGCCAGGCTGAGCAGGCGTTGGCAATGCATCAACGCCGGAACCTGCAGTAGCTGACGGCGCTGGCGGGATGACTCCGGTCGCGCCCTCCGGCAAGGCTGGCTGTGTGCCCGGTTGTGGCGTTGAGTGAGTGACCGCGCTGGTCCGCCCCCCTGTCAACCCAGTAGTGAGTTCCTTCTGAGCGCTACCCATAATCTCCTGCAGACCGCCCGGCACCACGGCGCCGTCTGCTGCTGGTTGCGTCTGCGGCAGGCCATTGGGGGACGTCGCGTCGTTGGCGGCAAGCATTGATGCTGCGGCGGGAGCGGCGAAGAGCGAGGCGACGGGTTGTGCTGAAGAGGTCTGCAGAGGCGCGCCAGCCAGGGGCTGATCGGCGAACAGACTGGAGGCCGGCCCGTCTGGACGGAGGAGTGTAGGCAGCGACTGTGACGATGCCAGCAAGGAGGTTGGCGCAGCCCCCGGCAACCCTGCTGCAGTCAGCCCGGAAGCCGCCTGCTCTTCGAGTGGCGTGACCGAAGTGGCCAACACAGAGGCCTGCGTCGCGGCACCGGCAGCAACGGTTTCAGGAATTGCCGTGCCAGCAGCAGGCGGCAAGGTCTGACCTTCGAGCGGCAGAGGATTTCCTCCGAACAAGCCCAGTACATTGAAGGCTGGCTCTTGTGCGGGAGCGGCCTGCGACTCCGTCGCCTTGGCATTGGCGGGTGGCTGCTCGCCGGTTTGTTCCCTCTTGCCCTCATCCAGCAGCTTTTCAAAGCGCGTTTTTTCGGCCTTTACCGGAATCTGCTCGTTCGCGCTTTTCGCCACGGGCGACGCGGGCTCTAGGGTTTCTGGCGTTTCTGGAAGGCGCTTGTCGCTCTGCAGCGAGGGCGTTTTCGAGGAGGCCGAACGCGATGTCGGCGCGGTATTCAAGGATAGAAGTGTACTGAGTTGGGCCATGCTGTTTCCTCCGCCGCCTGACCTCGGGAGCGGGTGCAGGCATGATTCTTACCATGCCTGGAGCAATAAGCCTGCCAATCTGTCCTGTGTCAGCAACGAGGGGTTGCGGAGGTGAGCAGTGCTCATCAAGTAGATGGCTTCTCGTTACTGCCACTGGCCTCATCGGAGGTCACAGCGGCCTCCAGCTCCTGCGCCTGGGCCAGTAATTCCCTGCGTTTTTCGCGTTTGTCGTGGCGCTTGCGCACCCCCTCGCGGTGGAACATGTTGAGAATTTCGATACCCGCCGAGAACGCCATCGACGCGTAGATGTAGCCCTTGGGCACATGCACCCCGAAGCCTTCGGCGATCAGCGTGGTGCCGATCAACAACAGAAAGCCCAGCGCCAGCATGACGATGGTGGGGTTGCGGGCGATGAAATCAGCCAGCGGATCGGCGGCAAACATCATCACACCAACGGCCACCAGTACGGCGATGATCATGATCGGCAGATGCTCGGTCATGCCCACTGCCGTCACGATGCTATCGATGGAGAACACCAGATCCAGCACCAGAATCTGGAACACCGCCGCCACGCCACCGGCAACCACGTTGACCTTCAGCTTGGCTTCTTCGTCGATGGGGTCGGGGTCGACGCTGTGATGAATTTCGTGGGTGGCCTTCCACACAAGGAACAGGCCACCGGCGATGAGAATGATGTCCCGCCAGGACATCGGTTCATCAAAAATGTCGAAGAGAGGTTCGGTCAGCTGGACGACATGAGCGACTGTACCCAACAGCAGCAGACGCATGACCAGCGCGGCAGAAATGCCGATACGGCGGGTTCTGCGGCGTGAATGTTCGGGGAGTTTATTGGTCAGGATGGAGATGAAAATCAGGTTGTCGATGCCCAGTACAACCTCCATGGCGATCAGCGTGGCGAGTGCAATCCAGGCTGTAGGACTCAGGGCAAGCGAAAGCAGGTATTCCAACATGACAAGTGTATCTCGGTAACAATAATCGGGGTGTGGAGTAACAACGCGCGCCCAGAGTAGTGAAGCCCGGCCGGGTTTTCAATCAGAAATTTGCGTCTGCATTGCAACGGAGGCTACTTCCAGGGGGCATTACCCCGCCAACGGCCTGCAAATTCGTCCTGTTCTTTCTGTGCGAGCCGCTCCTGTGCGGCGCTTTCTTCCGTAAGCAGACGGGCATGCAACTTTTCCAGACCCTTGTGGCGGGCGTCCAGCCGCTGCCAATGACGGCGGACCTGATCGACCTGGCGAATCACCGTCGCCACCTGCTGCTTCTGCTGCTCGATGGCGCGCTCGACGTTCTGGCTGAAGCTGACGAACACACGGAATTGCTGGGCGCTCACACCCTGTTGCCCCTGAGTCTGCAACGAAGTGCGATATTCCACCAGATATTCTTCCAGTTGTTCCAATTGCTTTTGATCGGCGTGCTGCCGTTGCTGGATATAGGCGAGCGCCCTGGCGCTCTCTTCGGCCTTGCGCTGCGCCAGCGTGACCACCACGGCCAGCCGCTGGGAGCGTTTCACGAATTAGCGCCTGTGGCCCCGGTGGGCCGTGTGGTGGGAGTGGACTGGCCGTGGCTCAGCGTGCGGGCCTGCATCTGGGTCACGTTGCCGGTGGCAGAAGTCGCGGCGCCTGGGCGGACGGCGGGAATGACGACCTTGCCCAGCTTCGCCAGCGCTTCCTCATAGGAGACTTTCTCCTTCAGGCCCTGTTGCATGAACTGCCGCAGGTGGGGAAACCGTTCGATGGCGAAGTCGATGTCCTTGTCCGAACCAGCCACATAAGCGCCGACGCTGATCAGGTCGCGGTTCTGCTGGTAACGCGAATAGATACGGCGGAACAGCTGCATCTTGGCGAAATGATCCTGAGTGACCACCGACGGCATGACTCGACTGATGGAGGCCTCGATGTCGATGGCGGGATAGTGCCCCTCTTCGGCGAGGCGCCGGGACAGCACGATATGCCCGTCGAGGATCGCGCGCGCCGAGTCCGCCACCGGGTCCTGCTGGTCGTCGCCCTCGGTCAATACGGTGTAGAACGCGGTGATAGAGCCCTGCCCTGCGGCGGCGTTGCCCGCCCGCTCCACCAGCGCTGGCAGCTTGGCAAACACCGAGGGCGGATAACCCTTGGTCGCCGGTGGCTCGCCGATGGCCAGTGCAATCTCGCGCTGCGCCATGGCATAGCGGGTCAGCGAATCCATCAGCATCAACACATCCTTGCCCTGATCGCGAAAGCCCTCGGCAATGCGTGTGGTCAGCACTGCCGCGCGCAGGCGCAGCAATGGCGAATCATCCGCTGGCGAGGCCACGACCACCGCTCTCGTGAGCCCTGCCTCGCCGAGAATCTCGTCGATGAACTCTTTCACCTCACGGCCCCGTTCGCCGATCAGGCCAACGACGATCACATCTGCGGTGGTGAACTGCGTCATCATGCCAAGCAGCACACTCTTGCCAACGCCGCTGCCTGCGAACAGACCCAGGCGCTGACCGCGCCCGACCGTCAGCAATGCGTTGATGGCGGCGATGCCGACATCCAGAGGTTTGCGAATGGGTTGCCGTTGCAGCGGAT
This sequence comes from Gammaproteobacteria bacterium, assembly GCA_030654835.1. GTDB lineage: Bacteria > Pseudomonadota > Gammaproteobacteria > Pseudomonadales > Pseudohongiellaceae > UBA5078. Next base: position 4,735 of record JAURWS010000004.1, read on the forward strand.
TGATGGTGGGTGTCGCCGTGGAAGTGCCCTCGGCCACCGTGTGCATGGGGACCGGACCACGGCCGTCCAGCGGCAGGCCGAGTCCATTGAGGACGCGGCCCAGCAGTTCGGGGCCAACGGTCAATTCCTGCCCGCCCTGAATGGGGATGACTTTGGCGCCGGGCTGCAGGCCATCGATACTGAACAGCGGCATCAGGTAGATGCGCGGCCCGTCGAAGCCCACCACTTCTGTCTCAATCTCGCGGCCACTGCCATCGGTGACGCAACAGCGCCCGCCGAGCACGACGTTGCAGCCGACGGCCTCCAGCGTCAGTCCGACCACGCGGGTGAGGCGGCCTTCCACCAGTGGCGTCAGACGTGGCGCCTGGCGCGGTTGATAGTGACGTATGCGCTGTGCAAGACTCTGCCGCACGTGCCCGGATGCCGACATATCAGTCCTCCCTCATCTCAACGAGCAATTCGGGCGGCACGACGCCGGCGCGCAATGACTCCATGGCATCGATCAGCCCCGGCTCGCCCGCAGACTCGGGGTCTTCGTCGTTGTCCGCGACATCCTGCAGGCGCGGCACCAGCGGCTCCGGAGCGACCTCGATAGGCTCGACCTCCAGCAGCGCGGGTTTGCCGGTCAATTGCTTGTCCAGCACCTGCGCGAGCATGGCCTTGAAGCGGCTCTCCACGGTGAAGTCCACCAGACTCTGTTCAGTTTCGATACGGCAGCCGCCAGCGGTGACGCTCGCATCGGGCAGCGCGCGCCAATTGTCGCCATTGCGCGCACGGGCTTCTTCGAGCAGAGCGACATCAGCAGGATTGACGAACACCCGCACATTGTCGCGGCTCGGTGGCAGCGCCAGCAGCGCCTCGCGCACCACCTGCAGGATGTGCGTGGAATTGATCTCCAGCTCGCGCCCGATCACGGCACTCGCCACGCCGGTGACGAGATTGAGCAACGCCTGCTCCAGTTTGTAGTCCTCTTCGTTGAGGGCATGAAAAATATGCAGCATCAGCTCATCGAGCTGGGCCAGCTTGGCGTCAATCTGTTGCTGGGCGCGCTTCAGGCCTTGCTGCTCACCCTGCGCGATGCCGTCTTTCTGACCCTGCTCGAAACCGCTCTTGCGCCCCTCGGCATTGCCTTCCTGACGCCCTTTCAGCAGACCTTCCTGATAACCCTCGTCGACACGCTCGTCGCGGGACTTTTCGGAAGCCTGACCCGGAGCTGCCGCGCCGCGTGCGTCACGGCGAGCGCTTTCCTCGCGGGTATGGGCCTGAACCAGATGCCCGGCCTTGTCGATGACTGGCGGCATCCAGTTCTCGACGGGGACAGTCGCCAGATCCTTGAGTGGCACGCGGCCAACGCCGTCGAAGAGGTGTCTTTCCATTTTTTTGTCCTGTGTTCGGTTGTGGTTCGGGGAGTTTATCGCGGGCGGGCCTTTATGCCCTTTGGGTACGCTCCCACAAAGGGGTTAGATCATGGCTTCGCCGCCACCGGCCAGCTGGATCTCGCCGGCATCGGCCATGCGTCTGGCGATGCCGAGAATCTCTTTCTGCGCCGTTTCGACTTCGCTGATGCGCACCGGCCCCTTCGCTTCCAGATCGTCACGCAACAGCTCGGCGGCGCGCTTGGACATGTTGGCGAAAATCTTCTCCTTGAGGAATTCGTCGGCACCTTTGAGGGCCAGAATGAGCACCTCGGAGGAGACTTCACGCAACAGCGCCTGAATGCCGCGATCGTCCACCTCACGCAGGTTATCGAACACAAACATAAGATCCTGAATGCGCTGACCCAACTCCTCGTCGACGCTCTTGATGGCTTCCATCAACTCGGCCTCAATGCTGCCTTCAAGGTTGTTCATGATCTCGGCGGCGGTCTTGGTGCCACCGATGCTGGTAGAAGGGTTGGAGCCCTTGCCGGAGAACTGCTTTTCGAGAATGGAATTGAGCTCCTTCAACGCGTCGGGCTGCACACTCTCCAGCGAGGCGACGCGCATCAGAATCTCCAGACGCACTTTGTCGGGAAACTGGGCCAGGATGTTCGCGGACTGGTCCGCTTCGAGATAGCTCAGCACGACGGCCTGAATCTGCGGATGCTCGTGGCGAATGACGTCGGCCACCGAGCGCGGGTCCATCCACTTCAGGCTGTTGATGCCGCTGCTGGAGCCACCGAGCAGGATACGATCGAGCAGGCCGCGCGCGCGGTCTTCACCCAGCGCTTCCACCAGCATGTTCTTGATATAGGTCTCGGCGCCCACGCCAAGGCCGGATTGCGAACCACACTCGGTGAGAAACTGGGTCAGCACGTTGCCGACACTGTCCTGACTCACGGAGCGCAGCGCCGACATGGCAGTGCCCACCTTCTGCACTTCCTTCGGCCCCATCTGCTTGAGGACCTCGGCGGCATCTTTTTCGCCCATGCTCATCAACAGGATGGCGGCACGATCGACAGAGGTCACGTTCTTGACAACCCCTTGGGCACGGGAAGGAAAATTATCTTCAGGCATCATCGTTTATCCATTGTTTGACTACTTGAGCAACACGCCCCGGATCCTGGGCCACCAGACCCTTGATGGCGTTGAGCTGACGCTCATAACCGTCGTCGGGACTGGGCAGCAATATGTCGTCGCCGCCAGACAGCGTCACCTTGTCATTGGCGACAGGCTTGCCATCGATGTCCAGGTCAGCGAATTCCCCACCGCCTGCGACCCGGGCCATGTCCTTGCTCTGGCTGCCCAGCGCCGCGAGATTGCGCAGCACCGGCCGCAGCACGCTGAACACCAGCACGAACACCAGCAGGAGGCCTCCCACCTGTTTGACTGTGCTGAGCAGCCAGTCCTGCTGCCAGAAGGGTTCGGCACCGATTTCTTCGATCACCAGCGGTGCGAAGCGATTGTTGATGACGGTGACGCTGTCGCCACGCTCAGCGCTGTAACCGACGACGTCGCGCACTACGGCGGTGATGCGCTCCAGCTCTTCCGGCGTCCACGCTTCGGTAGCAGGCTCGCCCGCCGCTGCGGCCAGTGCGGGGCGATCATCCAGCATCACGGCCACGCTGAGGCGGCGCACGGAGACGGGGTCGTAGTTGGTGTAACTGATGGTGCGGTCCAATTCGTAATTACGGGTAGCCTGCTCACGGGTGTTGCCTGCGCCTGCTGCAGAGGCCGGATCGAGCAGTGCGCCATCCGCCAGCAAGGGGTCCTGCACCTGCCCGTCTACTGGTGGCTGATTGCTCAGTGCACCGGGAATACCGCCGTTGACTTCGGCACCGTCGCGACGCTCCTGCAGCGACTGTTCGCTGCGCAGGATGCCATCGGGGTTGTAAGTCTCGGCCGCCTGTTCGGTGCGGGTAAAGTCGATGTCGGCGCTGATCTCGGCAGTGAAGCGCCCGGCGCCCACCAGTGGCTGCAGCATGCGGCTGACGCGCTCCACCAGCGCATCCTCATAGCGGCGCGCGTAGTCGAACTGCTCACCGGCGATGACCAGATCACTCTTGTCGTCCTTGCGCGAAAGCAAGTTGCCGCGCTGATCGACGATGGTGACGTTTTCCGGGGTCAGCTCCGGCACGCTGGAGGCAACCAGATTGGCGATGGCGTCGACCTGCGTGTCGCTGAAATCACTGCCACTCATCAGGGTGAGAAATACCGACGCGGTTGGCTTGCGGCTGCTGCGCACGAAGACCGAACGCTCCGGCGTCGCCAGATGCACGCGCGCGGCCTGCACATTGCGGAAACCCATGATCGTGCGCTGCAGTTCGCCCTCCTGACTGCGCTTGTAGCGATTGGCTTCCATGAACTGACTGGTGCCCAGACCCTGTTCGAGATCGAGGGCCTCATAGCCATAACCTGCCTCACGGGTAATGCCCGCTGCCGCCACCTGCAGACGCAGAGTAGAGACCTGGGCGGCCGGCACGAGAATGACACCGGTGGCGGGATCGACGCGATATTCGGTGCTGCCAGTCTCCAGAACTTCGACCAGCTGATTCATGTCATAGCCATTCATGTCGGCATACAGCGGCTGGTACTCTTCGCCGCGCGACCATAGAACGACAGCGAACCCGAGCGCGACACTGGCGGCGAGCCCCACCATCAGCCCGAACTGGCGAACCAGATCCAGACGCATGAAGCCGGTGAGAAATTCGCTGCTCATACTGTCGGTGATACGCCGACCACTCATTCCGGATCGGGCGCCCTCGCCTGCTCCCGAGGATCTTGCCGCTGCGTCGCCTGTCGTCGTTGCCATGATGTGTTCTTCTTGCTTCAGGTGTTGATGGTTTTAATAGCGTTATTAGTTCTTGATGAGCCTGATTACAGCGGCATGTTCATGATGTCCTGATAAGCGCTGACCAGACGATTGCGCACCTGCGTCATGGCTTCGAAAGACACCGACGCCTTCTGCATCTGAATCATCACCTGCGTGATGTCGACATTGCGATCACCCAGTTCGTAAGCCGTCTGCAATTCGCTGGAGCGGGTCTGCGTCTCGTTGACCGAATCCACCGCCTGCTTGAGCAGATCGGAGAAGCTGCTGCGCTCGCTTGCGCCACCCGCACTGACCATGTCCGAGCGCTGCGCCGCATCGAGAACGCTGGCGAAGTTGACCTGGCCCGGTGCCAGGTCCTGCGCAGATGGCCCCTGAATCTGGCCGCGCATCTCGCGCATCTGCATGAGCACGCGGTTGATGTCGACGCGGTTGGTGGGTTCACTCATTTTCGATCAGCTCCTTTTTTCCTTTTGTTCTGCAATCAGTGGGCACTCAATAGACACCCAGCATGGTATCGATGTTGATGCCGCTGTCGCGCATCCTGGCCATCTTGTAACGCAGGGTTCTGGCGCTGACCCCCAGCACCTCGGCTGTCTCTTTGCGACGGCCGCCCTGCTGACGCAGAGTCTGCAGAATGATTTCGAACTCACGCTGCTTCAGGTCACTGCCAAGAACACCTTCACCAAATTCGTCGTCTACCTGCGCCTGCATGTCTACTGCAGCATCCGTGCCAGCCGTGTGCATCAGCGACGCGCTGTTGTCGACACCGCGTCCCGAGCCACTTCCTGCGCCATGAGCGAAACCATTGGTAAACGCATTGTTCTGGGCCCCGGTAGCATCAACGGCGAGGCCTGCAGCGGTGATCACGTTGCCGTCCTGCATGATCAGCGCACGCTGAATGATGTTGTCCAGCTCGCGCACGTTGCCCGGCCAGGGATAGGTTTCCAGCAGTTGCTGCGCACTGGCGTCAAAACTCAGTGAGCCGCGCGTCATTTTTTTGCCGTGGCGCTGCAGCAGACGCTGGGCCAGCGGCACGATGTCCTTGCGACGTTCACGCAGCGGCAGCCACTGCAGCGGGAACACGCTGAGGCGGTAATAGAGGTCTTCGCGGAAGGTGCCCAGGGCCACACACTGACGCAGGTCGCGGTTGGTGGTGGCGATCACGCGCACATCCAGAGAGATGGTCTTGCGGCCGCCGACGCGCTCTACCTCGCGCTCCTGCAGCACGCGCAGAATCTTGGCCTGCAGACCGATGTCCATCTCGGAGATTTCGTCCAGCAGAATGGTGCCGCCATCGGCCTGTTCGAACTTGCCCTGGCTGCTGTTGTAGGCACCGGTGAAGGCGCCCTTCTCGTGTCCAAACAGCGTGGCCTCCAGCATGTTCTCGGGGATCGCCGCACAGTTGATGGCGACGAAGGGCTTGTCAGAACGGGGCGACTGCATGTGGATATAACGCGCCAGCACCTCCTTGCCGGTGCCGCTCTCGCCGGAGATCAGCACGGTAGCATCGGACACTGCCACCTTGCGCGCCATGGCGAGCAGGTTTTTGCTGGAGGCTTCTTCGGCAATCGGCTCCACGTCGGTGCCACGAACCGGAGCGGCGACATACTGACGCACGGCGTCCACCAGAGTCTGCGGGTCAAAGGGCTTGACGAGATAGTCCACTGCACCATTGCGCATGGCCTCCACGGAGCGGCTGATGCTGCCGTAAGCCGTGATCAGCAAGACCGGCAACATCGGCGCCAGCACGCGGATGCGTTGCAGCAACTCGTGGCCGTCCATGCCGCCCATGTTGACGTCGGAGACCAGCATGTCGATGTCGCGGGTCGCGAACAGCTCCAGAGCCTCCTCGGCAGAACTGGCCGGAATGACGCGAAAACCGCCCAGTTCCAACGTGTCGCACAAAGCCTCACGCAGGTCCCAATCGTCTTCCGCCACCAGTATTGTTGCCTTGCTCATATTGACCTCGTCCTATGCGTTGATTTGAATTTCTGTGGGAGCCTGCCTTGCAGGCGATGGAACACCATCGCGAGCAGGCTCGCTCCCACAAGTCAGTGGTGGAACATTCTCCAAGTCCGGCAACCACGGCAGCAAGAACCCGGCACAAGTGCCACTCGGTGCGTCACTGGCGTCGACCTCGTCGCCCGCCTGCCGTGATTCAATGAAAAACTGCCCCTGATGCGCCTTGGCCACCACCTGGGCGACTGCCAGCCCGAGGCCGGTGCCCTGCGGGCGCGTCGTGAAGAAGGGTTCGGCGATCTGTTCCAGCAGCGCAGCGCTGATGCCGGGGCCGCTGTCGCGCACATAGACGCGCAGGAAGTCTTCGCCCTGCGGACCGGTGACGCGCTCGGCGCCAATCTGTAGCGCGCCGCCATGCTTACCTGCCTGTTGACACGCCTGCAGCGCGTTCTCGATCAGGTTGAGCAGCGCACCAATCAGCGACTCGCGGTTGCAGCGAATGGCGACAGGGCCTGCGTCGTTGCGCCACTCACAGCTGAAGCTGCTGCGTAGCACCACTTCGGCGGCGATGTTGAGTTCCTCAAGCAGGGTCTGCACGCTGATCAACTCGTCCAGCACGGTGTCACCGCGCGCGAAGATCAGCATGTCCTTCACCTGCCTCTCCATGTTGTGGAGGCGCGACATCAATTTGCTGCGGAATTTCTCACTCTGCTCGCCGGTGAGTTGCGGGTTGTCGAGCTGCCCGGCGTAGAGCATGGCGGCGGAGAGTGGAGTGCGGATCTGGTGAGCGAGTGAGGACACCATCTTGCCCATGGCGGAGAGGCGCTGATGACGGCTCAGGTGCTGCTGCAGGCGGCGCGTTTCAGTCTGGTCGGTGAGGAGGATTATCTGGCCGGGCTCGTCGTTCAGGGAACGGGTGGCGAGGCTGACGCGGCGGCCGCTCTTCAGGGAAATCTCGTGGCCGTCATCCATGCGCGGGGCGAAACGCTCGCGGATGATGTCGCGCCAGAACTGGCTCTTGAGCGGTTCGCCAAGCAGTTCCACGGCGGCCGGATTGCAGTCGCTCACCTGCCCGTGGCTGTTCAACACCACCACGCCGCCTGGCAGCAGCTGCAGCAGATTCTCCAGACGGCTGGCGATGCGTTCCTTCTCGGAGATTTCGACCAGACGCTGGCGGTTGGCAAGCTCCACCTCGTGCGTCAGTTGTTCGACGCGGCCCTGCAGGGTCTGATAGGCAGAGCTGAGTTCTGTAGAGAGTTCGCTGAAGGCACGAAAGGCCAGCTGCAGCGCGTCGGGACTGGTGAGCTCGAGACCGCCCTCGGGCCACAGCTCTTGAAGGTCGTGGTCTGTCCTGACTGATTGGGCTGCTGCCGACATGCTGGCTCCGTGATTGAGTCACCGCGCCAGACAAACGTGGCGCTTTGATCACGGCAGAGCAATCTCTGTGCCAGCAAAATTATTCCATTTTTTTCAATACGTTAAAAATCAGACATCAGAAATGCCAGTGACAAAAGTCAAGATTTTGACGACCCTGTGTGCTCGCGATAATGCCTCAACCTTGTGGGTGCATCAGGCCCTTGGCGGCGTCACGCCGGTCTGGCCCATGTACTTGCCGTTGCGCTGCTTGTAAGTCACTTCACACTGCTCGTCAGACTGATAGAAGAGCATCTGCGCCACACCCTCGTTCGCGTAAATCTTCGCAGGCAGCGGCGTAGTGTTGGAGAACTCCAAGGTCACGTGCCCTTCCCATTCCGGTTCCAGCGGCGTGACGTTGACGATCAAACCACAGCGCGCATAGGTGGATTTGCCGAGGCACACCACCAGCACGTCACTGGGAATTCGGAAGTACTCGACAGTGCGGGCCAGCGCAAAGGAGTTCGGCGGAATGATGCAGTAGTCTTCCTCGATGCTCACGAAACTGGTTTCGCTGAAGTTCTTCGGGTCAACAACACTGGAAGTATGCACGTTGGTGAAGATCTTGAATTCACGGGCGCAGCGCACGTCATAGCCATAGCTGGACGTGCCGTAAGAGATCACCTTCTGGCCGTTCACGAAGCGCACCTGCTTGGGCTCGAACGGTTCGATCATGCCGTGCTCGGCGGCCATTTTGTTGATCCATTTGTCGGACTTGATGGTCATTGCTGCTGTGTTCCTGATGATGATTGTGGGAGCGAGCCCGCTCGCGATTTCGACTTCGCGTGACTCAATCGCGAGCGGGCTCGCTCCCACAGGGATGAATTTGGTGGCGATGATACGGCTTTTTACTACTCGGCGAACAGCCCGTCAGACCACGCCGTCGGGATGCGGTATTGCTCCAGAATCGCCTGCTCGCTCGCCTGCGCCTCCTGATGATCGACCACCACCTGATAGCCGCTATTGTTGCGGAACACCACATGCGGACTGGCATTGTCGTGCACCATCTGCGTGAAGTGCTTGAAGTCACGCACGGGCTGTCCGTTCACGGTGTCCACCACCCAGTTGCGCAGGTCGTGATAGCCCAGGTTGACGTCGGCAGCCATCACCTGCAGCGCCACTACCAGCTCGCGGCGCTCGGGCGAGGCCCACTCGTCACGCGCCTGCAGCAGGTTCACCGGCGCGGTGCGGTTCCAGTCCGGCCCCCAGCGCATGATCAGGTTCATGTTCAGCGGCACGAACAACACGCCGCCGTACACGTAATACTCGGGAATCTCATCGAAGGCCTCCGGCTTCACCAGCCCGTAGCTCTCCTGGCGCTTGCTGGCCACCAGCGCGCTGGTCATCACCTGACCTTTGCGGGCAAATTCAATCTCGATGTTGTCGCCAATCTGCTGCAGATCAATGGCGTACTTGAAATTGGTCTGCAATGATTCATTCACGGCAATGGTGCTGTCGCCTGCCACCGCGAAACCCGCGATCTTCATCACTACGTCGTTTTCCTGCAGGATGCCCGCCGCTGGCGAGCCCTCGAACACCTTGATCACCAGCACGCCGCTCTGGTCCGCAGTCAGGCCATACGCCTCCTTGGCGGCAGGGCTCTCCAGGTCCTGGGTGCGGAAACCCAGATCGGGAAAGCCGTCATAGACTCCGTCTTGGGCGTCGGTCAACACATGATTGATGATGTCAGGCGGCACAAAATAACCGAGGTTCTCGGCGCGCCCGCCGGAGTTGGCCTGCATCACCACGCCGACGATCTTGCCGTCGACAATCACCGGCCCGCCGCTGTTGCCCGGGTTGATCGCCGCATCGATCTGACCAGCCAGCAGGAAGTCACCGGAGTGGGCATAAATCTGCTGCTCGACACGTGAGAGGATGCCCTTGGTGATGCTCATCGTTCTGCCACCCATGGGATAGCCGAACACATACACCTCTTCCTGCGGGTCCGGCAATGGACCGAGCGTGAGCGCCTCCAAATCGGCGAAGAACGCCGGATCATCCACCGTCACCAGCGCCAGATCCGAGGCATGGGAGACGAACACCACCCGCGCCGTGTAGCGATTGGGATCGTTGTGCTTCTGCACCTGCACATAGCTGGCGTTGGCAACCACATGCGCATTAGTGAGGATGCGATTGCCACTGATGACAGAGCCAGAACCACTGCTCTGCGTCGGCGTCAGCAGGCGCCAGGGCGTGAAGTAATCCGGCGCCGCTGCCGTGGTGTAGATCTTGATGATGGAACTCTCGACGGCGCGAATCTCGTCACTGATCTGGGCGTGTGTGCCTGCGCTGAAGAGCAGGCAGAACAGCGTGATTGCGAGGGAGACTGAGGTGAATTTCGAGGTGCTGTGCGCGGCGGGTATGGCAGACGTCATGGGCTATCCTTCAATGTTGTTCTTATCGGCTCTTGTGTAGCAGGTGACCGCCTTTATGTCACATCCCTTCGCGGGAAGGCAAGGGGCGGGACCTCGGCTACCTGAGCACACAGTTCGCCGCGTAATCCGTAGCCTCATTCAGACTCCAATCCCCTTTCGGCTTTTCTTCAAGATTGGCGCACCACTTTTCGCTGCCCACTTCGGGGGCGCAGCCGGTGAGAGTCAGGGTCAGCAGTGCTGTCAGGGTGAGTATGACGAGGCGTGATGGGTTGTTCATGGTGCGAATTTCCTTCAGTGAAAATTGGGAGATCAAGTCTTGATCAGCGTGTGGCAGTAAAGCTGATAGCCCATGCTTTTGTAAAACGCCTGGGCATCAAGATTACCGGCAAGCACTTCCAATCGCACAGGCTTGTCATCATAAACGTCCGCTTGCAAAGACGACAGCAGATGCCTGGCCAATCCCTGACGTCGACAAGCAGCCACAGTGAAAAGCTGCCTCATGTAGTAATGCTCGGTGTCGTCACGCCATAGGCTATAGCAGACGATCTGGCCGTCGCGTTCAATGCCATAACACTCGTAGCCCGTATCCAGCCAGCCGCGCATTCGCACAGCCAGCTCGGCGACAGACATGGGGTTACTGTGCTCTTCGTCCAGGATGAGTTGCTGATTGAGCTCTGCCAGCTCTTCGGCTCGGTTTGAGTGAAACCTTGTGACGATGTCCATATCAACTCCGGCGAGAGGCTCATGCTCAAGAGTATAGGTCAGAAATTGCGGGCTCGGTAGCCGACTTTCAATGAGCTGCCAAGAGTCACTGAAAAGTTCGCCCCCCGTGTTTAAGCCAACCCGCAACATGCCGACCTACCGGGTCGTGATGCGTCCAATGCACCACACCACCAAGGTCGTTCCATTCATATTCGCCGTTAAACTCCACGGAGTCGCCAACTCTAATGGCGCTGATTCGCGGCGCGAGATCGATGTTATGAGCGATGAGGATTGTTTGCCCGGATGTCAGACTCAGAATAAAGCGCTGATGGCGCCCGTCGTCGTTGTCATCTGAAAGTATTCGCGTCACGACACCCTCGCCCTGAAATTGACGCCCTGCATCTTGCTGATTAAATCTGACTACGGCAGGTAAGGACTCAGATTGAGAACTACCGAAAGTTTCTGACGTCGAGACTTCTTTAATTGGCGATTCGCCGGGTGTCTGGCCGAATCCAAAATAGATGCCACTGACGACAAGCAGTATTAGAAAGACGTTCTTCACTTCTGTCCCTTCTGCGTAACCTTCAGACCAAGCACTTCCGGGCTGTGATCAAGAAAATCCTCGTTGGGACTCCGGTAGAACGATGCCTGCGCCTCGTTTGTAATGGTGACCTCCAAATCGTCGTGAACCAATGTGTAATCGACGAAGGTGCCATCACTTTCGTAGACACGAAAAAATGCTTTGCCGTCAACCGCGCTATTGCAGATGAATCCTGTGGTGCCTTCAGCAGGGCAGACTTTTGTGTCCTTGTGATTGGGCAGGCATTCCCATGAAGTGGTGGTCGGCTTCATGAACTGCCTTTCGAAAGCCGCTTTGGCTTTCCGGACCCCTTCCTCGGAAAAAATTACTCCCTTTGCTTTTGTAGCAGGGTCCCCGATGAATCCTTTCCGGTAGAGTCTGTCGAGCGCGTCCCAGTCGATCCCTTTCCAGGCTCCGCGCTCATCGTGCAAGGTCAGGTAAAGAAGACCAAGCACGGCTTCATCGATTTTGTCGGTGTCTATTTTCATGGTGTTGAGGAAAACCCCTGCCTGTTTGAACGAACTCTCAGACCGTAGATTGACGGACGTCTTGCTGGAATGGCCGAATGCCTGTCAGCGAGCGACCAACTTCGGCTTGCGCGCACTCGATGTCATAGTGAGACTGCAAATTCATCCAGCTCTGGACGTCAGTACCGAAGAAACGAGCCAGCCTCAATGCAGTATCGGCGGTGATACCACGCCGCTCGCGAACAATCTCATTTATGCGTGTAGGGGTAACACCCACAGCACGTGCAAGCGCATTACTGGAGATGCCAAACGGCAACATGAATTCTTCACGAAGAATTTCTCCAGAATGAACGGGTTTCAATTTCGTGGTCATGATATTCCGCCTTCGACGTCTGCGCTCTATATTGGCTTCGTCAATCAGAGCTGAGACTAAACAGAATGCGCCGAAAGCCTGACCCCAAGCGCCCGAGCCACCTTCAGAACTGTGTCAAAACGAGGCTTTGCTCCGGGAGCAAGAGCCTTATAGAGACTTTCCCTGCCCAAGCCAGCGTCCTTTGCCACTTGTGCCATCCCCTTTGCGCGGGCAATGTCTCCCAGAGCAAGTAGCAAAAGATCTGGATCATCTGTCTCCAGTACTGCCGTCATATACTCAGCAATCGCTGCATCGTCAGTCAGATACCGCGCCGCATCGAAGGGAAGAAGCTTTACTTTTTTCTTGGATGTACTCATGGCTCCAACTCCAGTTGCTTGAGAAGTTTCTGTGCTCGTTTGATGTCTCTGCTCTGAGTGGACTTATCTCCACCAGCAAGCATGACGATGATGATGTTTTGACGACGCGTGAAATACAATCGATAGCCGGGGCCGAAAGCAACCCGCATCTCTGAGACTTCTTCTCCGACAGGTTTCCAGTCACCAAGACTTCCAGCCTCTACCTGGCGAACCCTGGCAGCAATACGAAGCTGCGCCTTTACATCTTTAAGAGCGTCAAGCCAGTCTTGGAATTCTTGTGTTTGGCGTACCGTGAACATTTGCGATGATGTATCCATTTGGATACTTAGTCAAGTGTCAAATGAACCGGGTGAAGTCCGGGGGTAGAGTTAGACTGCGTGGAGCCGTTTTTAACATTTTCACTTCCGGTACTCCATTAGATAATTGGCTAGCTCAACGCCTTTAATATCAACTCGCTGCTCTCTTATGACCACAAAACCACTTTTTTCGAAGAATGACTTAGCGGTGACACTGACATGAGAGAACAATAAATCCAGATTTTTGGACTCTTCGAATATCTTCGCCATCAACGCTGAACCCACACCCTCATTTTGGTGCTTTCCATGGACAAAGAAGTGATCTATGTATCCGTTGGACTGTACATCTGCGTAACCCACGGCGACCCCGCCCTTAAAGGCCACGAAAGGATTAATTCCCCGAATTCTATTCCCCCACAGGTCTGGTTTGTACTCATCAGGAACCCAAGCTTTCAGCTGCCGCTCGGTATAATCATTCGTACAACCCAACCGAACGGCACTGCGGTGGACCTCCCACAGCGGATGTTCTAGCCCTGATTTGAAACACTCGATATGAATCATGGTCTTGACATTCTAACGCACGCGTTCACGCGCAATTTTGGAACTGCAACGCGGCGTAGGAATTGTTGTTGTCCAACCGATTGCTCGCCATTCAGGCATGTTCTCTCCACACACTCTCGAAGTTCGACCAGTTCTTCAGCTTGATATGGCTTATGTCGGAATCATACACATGAGGTTGGCCACCAAACCAAATTGCCGTCATACCGGCTGATACAGCACCAGTGACATCCGCGTCCCATCTATCACCGATATACCACGTATCACAAGACTCGACTCCTAAAGCGCTTGATGCCCGTCCGAATATCGCTGTATCAGGCTTCCTTATGCCGTGGTCTGCGCTGGATATGACGAACTCAAAACAGGAATCCAAACTGTGTTTTGCCAGCTCAACTCTCATGCACAATGAACTGAAAATTGCATTACTAATGGCAGCGACCCGGATGCCATTCCCAGCAAGAAAATCCTAAGCCTGCCGTATGCCAGGCTTAGGCACTACTTCTACCGTTGCACTCCAAAGCAATAACTCAATGTCATGTGCGCTCATTGCCTTTGATTGACTGCGCAGATTGGTCTCGATCCATCGTGCAAGTTGGAATTCACTATTCCCTTCTTGACCGCGAGCAATGGACTCTGTCGGTTCCTTCAAGGATATGTTCGGGGATAGATACGCTGAGATTTTTTCGAAACCAGAAGCTATGTTGTAGGATTTTTCCTCCAACACAGTATCGCCTAAATCGAATATTACGGCCCTTGGCACAAGTCCCCTATGACCTAACGTTCACCTCAAGTGCGCGCTTGCGCGTCACGTTGAAGGCACTTGCTATTCCTTGCGCTGCCCAAACCAATTCTCAATCTGCAGCTTTGGAACTCTGGAAAATTCTTTGATGTTGTTAGTGACGAGCACAGCGTTATTGGCAATAGCAGTGCCCGCAATGAGCAGGTCGTGAGGGCCGATTGGCGTACCTTTCTTCTCAAGCTTTGCCCGAATATCAGCTGTCACTTTTGCCTCTGCGCGACCAAACGGCAATACCTTCACGAGCGAACAAAGCTCTTCCATCTGCTCTTGCCGCTTCGTCAGAGAGCTCGATCTTGCGATTCCATACTCCAGTTCGTATATGACAATAGCAGGCACCCCTATGTCCTTGGGCGATACAGACAACAACTTCTGCGGGACATTCCCTACCCCTTTGAAGAAGTAAATTAAGATATTTGTATCAAGTACATACATCAAAGCTGCTCTCTCTGGACATCACTGATCTGGGTCTGACGGATGTCTTCCAGCGATGGAAAATCATTCCAACTCCCCGCCATTTCAGCAATCGAGTGCGGCCATTCATTGGCCACTTTTTCCTGCACCAGCTGAGCAATCCACTTGCTCTTGGATACCCGTGCGGACTTAACTGCCTCATTCATTTTTCGCTCAATTTCGTCATCGAGATATATCGTTACCTGTCCCATACATTCGCCCCCTAAATATATGTGTGATTATATGTGCAGAATCCAGAATATCAAGCACTCGTGAGCGGAAAGGCAGACCCTCACCTCCCCCGCATCCCCATCATCCGTTCCAACTCTCTCTCCCGAAACCCATCCACCTGCGTCGGGTACAGCACCTTCGCAACAATCTCCACAATTCGATTCAACAACTCTTCTGTGGTGACCGAGCCGCCAACCTCCGCCTCAAGCTCAACGACCTGCTGCATGGCGACACGAAACGGCGGCTCTTGTTCGCCCGTGATACCGAGGGCATCGATGTGGCCAATGATGCGCTGCTCCAGCGCGACGGCCGGATGTACGGTGTTAGGAGTGATGGGAGTGCGCAGCACAGCGGCTGCGTCTTGAGCGTGCAGAGAAAGTGAAGGGCTGGAGAGAAACAGAACAGTCAGTAGCAAACGGGTCGCGGCTGTCATGTTCTGTCTCCTCCTTCGTTCTGATAATAAGGCGTGTGCTCAGACCACCCGCATACCCGGCTGAGCACCACTGTCCGGCTCCAGCAGCCAGATGTCTTTGCCGCCAGGCCCTGCGGCCAGGACCATGCCTTCTGACATGCCGAACTTCATCTTGCGCGGGGCAAGGTTGGCGACCATGACGGTCAGGCGGCCGACCAGCGTTTCGGGCTGGTAGGCGGATTTGATGCCGGAGAAGACGGTGCGCAGTTCGGGTTTGCCATCGGCGTCGAGGCCCAGGTCGAGGGAGAGTTTCAGGAGTTTCTCGGCGCCTTCGACGTGCTCGGCGTTGACGATGCGGGCGATGCGCAGGTCGACTTTGGCGAAGGCGGCGTAGTCGATTTCGGGGGCGATGGGGTCGGTGGAGAGTGGGGTGTTTATCGCGGGCAGGCTATCTATCGCGGGCAGGCCCGCTCCCACAGGGGCAGCAGAGGCGGCGACAGCGGCCATCATGGCTTCGATCCTGGCCGGGTCGACGCGGGTGATCAGGGGCTCGAAGGTGCCGATGCGGTGGCCGAGCAGCAGGGTGTCAACGCTGTCGAAGCGCAGGGGCTCGATGGCGAGGAAGCGCTCGACGTTTTGCGCCATAGTGGGGAGCACCGGCTTCAGGTAGGCGATGAGCAGACGGAACAGGTTGAGTCCGGTGCTGCAGATGGCCTGCACTTCGGGGGATTGCTTGTCGGTCTTGGCCAGCGTCCACGGCGCCTTGTCGGCGATGTACTGGTTAGCCTTGTCGGCCAGCGTCATGATCTGGCGCAGCGCCTTGCTGAATTCACGCGCCTCGTAGTGGGCGGCGATCTCGTCCTTGGCGGCCTGGAATTCGGCGACCAGCTCAGGTTCGCTGCAGGTGGCGGACAGCATGCCGTCGAAGCCCTTGGTGATGAAGCCCGCACAGCGGCTGGCGATATTGACGACCTTGCCGACCAGATCGGAATTCACCCGCGCCACGAAGTCATCAAAGTTCAGGTCGAGGTCGTCCACCGCCGCCGAGAGTTTGGCGGCGTAGTAGTAACGCAGGTACTCCGGGTCGAGGTGGTCCAGGTAGTCACGCGCGTTGATGAAGGTGCCACGAGACTTGGACATCTTGTGGCCGTTGATGGTGACGAAGCCGTGCACGAACACGCCGGTCGGCGTGCGGCAACCCACGCTGCTGAGTATGGCTGGCCAGAACAACGTGTGGAAATTGACGATGTCCTTGCCGATGAAGTGGTACAGCTCGGTGTCGTGGCCGGGTTTCCAGTAGTCGTCGAAGTGGTAGCCACTGCGCTTACAGAAGACCTCAAAGCTGGCCATGTAGCCGGCCGGGGCATCCAGCCAGACGTAGAAATATTTGCCGGGCTCATCGGGAATCTCGAAGCCGAAGTATGGCGCGTCGCGACTGATGTCCCACTCCTGCAGCCCGCCTTCCAGCCACTCGCTCAGCTTGTTGGCGACCTGTTCCTGGAGCGCGCCGCTGCGGGTCCATGTCTTCAGCATGTCGGTGAACACGGGTAGCGTGAAGAAGAAATGCTCGGAGTCGCGCAACACGGGTGTCGCACCGGAGAGCGTGGAGCGTGGCTCGATGAGGTCAGCAGGGTTATAGGTGGCGTTGCAGGCTTCGCAGTTGTCGCCGTACTGATCCGGCGTCTTGCACTTCGGACAGGTGCCCTTGATGAAGCGGTCGGCCAGGAACAGGTTCTTCTCGGGATCGAAGAGCTGGCTGATGCTGCGACGGCTGATGTGGCCGTTGGCCTTCAGCTTGAGGTACAGCCCCTGCGCCAGGGTCTTGTTCTCGGGCGAATGGGTCGAGTGGTACTGGTCAAAGCCGATGTTGAAACCGGCGTAGTCACGCTCGTGCTCCGCCTGCACGCGGGCAATCAATGCCTCCGGCGTGATGCCTTCGCTCTCGGCGCGCAGCATGATCGCGGTGCCGTGGGTGTCATCGGCGCAGACATACACGCAGTCTTCGCCGCGCAGTTGCTGGAAGCGTACCCAGATGTCGGTCTGCACCACTTCCAGGATGTGGCCCAGGTGGATGGGGCCGTTGGCGTAGGGCAGCGCGCTGGTGACGAGGATGCGGCGGGGCTTGCGGGCGAGATTGAGGGATTGTGATGACACGTGTGCAAATTCCTTTGAACGCTGCCCCTGTGGGAGCGGGTTAGATTTCTATCATTTCGAAGTCTTCTTTGCCGACGCCGCACACCGGGCAGCACCAGTCTGCGGGCACGTCTTCCCAGCGGGTGCCAGCCGGGATGCCCTCATCGGGGACGCCGAGGGCTTCGTCATAGACAAACTCACATACCAGGCACTGCCATTTCTTCATTCTGTTCACCGTTATCTCGATTATCTGGTCACGGACTGTCGCAGCCACCTGCGGCTGCGGTCCCAAGGGCGCAGATAATAACCCATGCGGATGGAGTCAGGCAGCGGCGCGCAGCAGTTTTTCACATTCAGCGGGGGGAAGTGCGGGATGCATGAGCCAGCCCTGGATGGCGTCGCACTGGCACAGGCGCAGGACGGCCAGCTGTTCGACTGTCTCCACGCCTTCCGCCAGCACCTTCAGCCCAAGGCTGCGCGCCAGGCTGACCAGCCCGCAGACGATGGCGGCACTCTTGGTGTTGCTGTCCACGTCGCGCATGAAGCTGCGGTCGATCTTGAGGGTATGCAGGGGGTACATCTGCAGCGAGGCCAGCGAGGAGTAACCGGTGCCAAAATCATCAATCGACACATGCAGGCCCAGTGCTACCAGTTCGGTGAGTATCTCGGCGACGACCTCGGGATTGTCCATCAGCGCCGTCTCGGTCAGCTCCAGCCCCAGCTGCTGCGGGTCGACACCCGTCTGCGCCAGCACCTGACACACCAGCGCCAGCAGGCTGCCTTCCTGGCGGAAATGCAGGGCCGAGATGTTGACGGAAACGCGGTGCGGAAAGCCCATCAGGGTCCAGGCGCGGATTTGCCGACAGGCCTGCAACAACACCCATTCTGTCAGCGGAATGATTAGTCCGCTGGTCTCCGCCACGGGGATGAATATCTCTGGCGATATCCAGCGGCCATCCAGCGCGCGCCAGCGCAGCAGCGCCTCGAAGCCGCAGATTTCCCCATCCGCCACGCCGTACTGGGGCTGGTAGTAGAGTTCGAACTCTTCCATCTCCAGAGCCTCGGCCAGCAGCACCTTCAGCCGCAGAGTCTCCTGTTGCACCATGCCAATGCCTTCGTCGAAGTAGCAGATGGCATGGCGCCCCATCGACTTGGCGCGATACATGGCGATGTCGGCATGAGAGATCAGCGTCTCCGCATCGCGCGCGTGTTGCGGGTAGCTGGCGAGACCGATGCTGACGGTGACATGAAAGTGGTGCTTGCCGATGCTGAAAGCGGGTTGCAGCGACTTGACGATCTTCTCCGCAATCGCGGCGACAGCCTCGTTCGAAACCAGCTCGGTCACCAAGACCACGAACTCGTCGCCGCCGAAGCGAGCCACGGTGTCACTCTGCCGCAGCGCCGCGCTGATGCGTTGCGACACGGCCACCAGCAGTTCGTCGCCCACACTGTGGCCCCAGCCATCGTTGATGTCCTTGAAGTTGTCCAGGTCCAGCATCATCAGCGCACAGCTGGTTTTCTGGCGCGTGGCCTGAATCAGGCTGCGATCCAGACGATCCTGCAGCAAGGCCCGATTAGGCAGTCCGGTCAGCGAGTCATGCGTCGCGCGGTGCTGCATCGCCAGCTCCATCTCCCGGCGCTCCGACACATCGCGAATGAAAGCAGTGATCTCGATGCCCGTCGAGCCGTTGCTCTTGCCTAAAGAAATATCCAGGGGAATCTCGCTGCCGTCCTTGCGCCGCCCCACCAGCCCACGGGTCGCCGCCATTGCTCGCCCGGTCGGCATGCGCATATAGGCGGCGCGCAGATCAGTGTGTCGGTGCCGCACGGCCAGGGGCAGCAGTTTTTCCAGCGCCTGCCCGCGCAGCTCTTGCCGCGAATAACCAAACATGCTTTCCACCTGCGCGTTGAGCCGGATGATGACCCCTGCATCATCGACAGTTAGGATGCCGTCGGGCGCGTTCTCGAAAATATCTTCCTGGCGCCGTGTAAACACATCCATGGCACTGTAGAGGCGCCGCAGACGTGCCAGCGGAAGCGCCGCACCATCCAGGAAGATGGCACGATAGAGGAAGATATACGCCGCCATGGTGTACAGATGCCCAACGATGTTGCTGGGACGCTGCACGCTGTTGTAGTTGAGGGAAAAAAGTTCGCCAAGCGCGAGCAGGCTCACCGCTATTCCGAGTGCGGTAAGATTGTTGACCTGAATGCGCTCGGCCCGGCTGCGAATGACCAGCAGCGACACCACATGCAGACCAACGGTCAGAGCCTGCACCAGTAGAAAGCCAACGTCCCCAGCCGTCTCTGCGGAGTAAGTCAACGGAATCCACGCCGAGCGAAATTCGAAGAGGAAAATGACGAAGATCAGGAGCGTGACGGTGACGCCCAAAAACCAGAAGCGCGCCTGCAGCGAGGGGCTGCGCTGCTCGCCCTTCTCCAGCGGCATCGACACGAAGACGAGCAGCGCGCCAGCGGCGATCAGCCTCGCCGCGAGGGAATAGAGCATTCCCTTTTGAGGGGTGTTCGTGGTGATGAACTCTGGCATTTCCGCATTGGATAGCAGATGGCCTGCATTCAACACAGCGACAGACAACGCGGCGCAGGCCAGCAGTACGGCGGTGTAGGAGCGCTGAGTATCAAGCAGCTGCCAGCCCACGACGAAGATACAGGCTACCGCCGTAATGGAGAACATTTCCAGCAGCGAATGGACCCACACGGCGTGCTGGAGGGTCAGCAATTCAATCCCCTCCAACAACGACAAGACCATCATTAAGGGCAGAGCAAACACAATCAGTGCGGCCCCTGCGCGATTGAACAGAAGCAGCCCTCTGAACCAGAGGCGGAGCGGATGTAACGAATTCATGCTGTCATTCTTATTATTATTTTCCATACGTTCCAAGCATCCATGTCGTTAAGGAATACAGTACAGCGCTGGTTTTCTATGATTCCGTTCGATGACATCGATCCCTGACCCATCCGGCGTCCAAGCGGGATAACGATAATCCGGCAAGCTTGCCACTATGGAAATCGGCAAAGTTCCGCAATTGCTGTAGGGAAAGCCTTATTTATTTTCTGCCTCGATTCGTCAACCTCCTCTCAACTCTGTCATTCGAGCATCGCCTGTCAGGGCTCAATCATGTGATTGCGCAACGCATAGCGCACCAGTTCGCTCATCGAACCAAGTGCCATCTTCTGCATGATGCGGAATTTGTGGGTGCTGACAGTCTTGCCGGAGATATGCAATTTTTCGCTGATCTGGTTGATGCCAAGCCCGTTGGCCAGCAGCAGAAACACCTGCATTTCACGATCTGACAAACGCTCATGTTGCTCAGATTCGTCAGCATGCGGGTCACCAAACAACAAACGCGCCCCAAGCTCTGGATGAATGTAATGCTGTCCTCGCGCGCAATTGCGAATGGCCGCCAGAATCATCTCTGGCTCGCTGTCCTTGGTCAGATACCCAGTAGCGCCAGCCTTGATGGCGCGGCCTACCAGCTGGGCTTCCGCGTGCATCGACAGAACCAGTATCGGCAACGCAGGCCGCAGCTCCCGCACCTGCCGGATCAACTCGACGCCGGTGATTCCTGGCATGTTCATGTCGGTGAGCAGGAGATCAAACTGCTCGATCTCGATTTTTTTCAGCAAGTCCCGTCCGTTGGCAACTTCCGCTGCCAACTCAATATCGTCTGCCATCGCCAGCACGCGTCGCAGCCCCTGCCTCACAATCATGTGGTCATCGGCCACCAGTACGCGAATCATGCTCCTGTCCCTATGCTTTGATAGAAGTACGCAGCGGAATGCGCACGCTCACCCGGGTGCCTTTGTGCGGTCGGCTTTCAATGTAGCTGATTCCGCCGAATATCAATGCCCGCTCGCGCATCCCCATCAAACCAAACCCCGTTTCCTCTCGCACCACTCTTGGATCGAACCCAACGCCATTGTCGCGAATACTCATGGTGAACTCCTCGTCATCCCTCGCCATGGACACAGAGACCTCGGTGGCACTCGCATGGCGAGCCACATTGGTCAGGGATTCCTGCAATATGCGAAACGCGGCAACGGTGCGAGGCTCGTCCAGCTCAAGCGTATCCGCCGTCATTTCCGGATCGCAGTGAATGGTACAGCTGACGCCAGTGCGCTCCTGAAAACTCGTCAACAACCACTGCGCAGCCGGCACGAGGCCGGCATCCAGCGCCTCAGGCCGCGCACTGGACGCAATGTCGCGAACCACTTTGATCATGTTATCGATGCTGCTTTTCATGTCGCACAGCGTCTCGTCAAACTGATGGTCATCAGGCGCAATGCGCATCTGCAGCATGGCTGCATCCAGCCGCAGCGCTGTCAACCACTGCCCCATCTCATCGTGCAATTCGCGAGAAATCCTGCGGCGCTCTTCTTCACGAATTCTTTCGTTATGGGCGGCAAGCTCCCTGATCATGGCTCTGGAGCGCAGCAGTTCCAGCTCCTTCAGCTTCATGTCGGTGATGTCTTGTACGGTGCCAACGCCGACGCAGATCTCCCCGTCGGCAGAAAATTCCAGCTCGGCGATTTCCCGCACCCACAGGGTCTCGCCGCCCACCACGATGCGATGCTGAATATCATACGGCATCCCCTGCAGGGCCTCCTGCCAGCTGCGATTCACCATGTTGCGGTCATCGGGATGTACTGCGTCAAGAAATCTCTGGTAGGTCAGTCGTGCGTCAGATGGTGCCGCAAATATCCGGCGACATTCCTCGGACCACTCCAGACGATCCTGAGCGACATCCAGCCGCCAGCTGCCTAGACGTACCTGAGCTTGTGCCTGCGCCAGCAAAAATTCGCTCTCTCGCAGCCTCTGCTCCGCCAGGCGACGCTCGCTGATATCAAGCACATTCAGCACGATAAATCCTGTGAAACCCTGTGCCGTCTTGACGGCGCTGCCGTCGATCAACACCGATATACGATTGCCACCGGCGCTTACACACTCGGCCTCGAAGCGACAATGCCCGCGCTCCAGAACTTGAACCAGATTAAACGCCAATTCATCTTTATATGCAGGGGCGTAAAGAGTGTCGACAGTGCATCCTAATAGCTCCACCCGCTCGCCGCCATGCATGGTGGCGAAGGCCGGATTGAACAGAAGGAGCTTGCGGTCATAAGCGCTGACCAGAGCAATTCCCCATTGTGCATTGAAAAAAAGCTGACGCCATTGTGAAAGCATAGCGCCCGAATTGCGCAAATCATTAATCTCGCTGGCGATGCGATAGCCGCCCAGTTCGCAGCTCAGAATTACTGCGGACAGAAGCGCACCCAAAGCCAGTGCCGAATGCCCTTGCGAGTAGAAACCACCGGCCACGACGATCCCGACAGCCAACAGTAGCGCCAGAGTGCCCATAAAGAATGGCAATAGGCTACGGGTTGGATGCAGAGCAGCACGGAGCTTGAGGAGTGCTCCTTGAAAGCTCTTGATAAATTTTGTGTCTGTGTGTTTTCTCATGAATTGTTCACGGGCAGTTCTAACTTTTTTGAGAGTCCCCGAGACCCTTCATCTTTCGCCAACATGAGACAGGAGTGCGGGGCTTGTTATTGCAGGGGTCGAAGAGAGTGGCAGGACCACGCCGGAAAGAGACCTACTTTCTGGTCGCTATCGTAATAGGAATTATTGATATTAACCATGATCGAAATCAATAAGCGTCAGAATTTCAAGTGACCGACAGCACAGTACTGGAAAATTTCCATAGAAAAGTAATCCATTTCCTACCCTGTAAAGATATACCCCTACATAAAAAGAAAGCTATTCCCGTCAAGCGTAATCCTTTGACGACAGCAACTCAATTCGGCATGAGTGTATCCCTTAATTTGGGGGAATTCACTAAAGCTTGCAGTTTGCGCGTCGATGTCCAGTAACAATGAAAAGCGCCGCGAGTGTGATTCCAGACGACGGAGATCCACTGCATCAATCGGGTTCAACAAAGGTCTCATGATGAAACACACTGCCATGTATTCAATCCTGATTCCCACGGCGATTGGACTGTTGGGAGCAGGCCTTTCCTTCTACGGCGCAAGCGAAAGTGTTGCAATGACGACTACCCCCATATTGGTCGGCCTGGTGTCAGGATTGTGGCTGAACGTGCACATCAAACGCGACGCACAGGCGCAGATCAGCGCGGCAATCGATGATGCACTGGCTTCGCAAAAACCCTCGTGCAACCACGTCGAGGGACTCGACACGCTGTGCACCCGGGTGATGCCAATCTGGGCGCGACAACTGGTCTCCGTCAATGGTCAGACCGAAAGCGCCATCACCCATCTCTCCGGTAGTTTCTCCGACATCAACGGTCGGCTTGATGCCGTGCTGCGCAACTTTCACAACTACGGTGGCAACGACAGCGGCAATTCAAAAGCTCACACGAAAAGCCCGGGAAACAAGGACAAATCTTCTCCACAGGGCGTCGTGGCGCTGATCGACAAAGGCCGCAGTGATCTCGAAGAAATGCTCAGCAATCTGCGCAGCGGCATGGCCGCCAAGAACGACATGGCGCTCCGGATCAAACAGATATCCGAGCTCTCCCATGAACTGAAAGACATGGCTGGCGCTGTCTCGGCGATCGCCTCTCAGACCAACCTGCTGGCCCTCAATGCTGCGATCGAGGCGGCCCGCGCCGGAGAGGCAGGCCGGGGGTTTGCCGTGGTCGCAGACGAAGTACAAAAGCTCTCCAGCCGCTCCGGCAGCACAGGAAAGCAGATCGCCGACCGCGTGCTGTGCGTGGATCAGGCCATCCAGAAAATCGTGCAAGCGGCCGAGCAACACGCGAGTGTCGAAGAGCTCGCCCTGCAGGAGTCGGAGCAAACCATCAAGACTGTCCTCGCCGTGTTTTCCGAAACGGTCGGCCATCTCAATGCGGCCACCACCAGCTTCGAGCATGAGGGGCACAACATTCAGACTGCCATTGCCGACGTACTTGTCGGGTTGCAATACCAGGATCGCATCAGCCAGATACTCAGCCACGTCACGGCCGATCTCGAACGCCTGCAGCAGTACGTCGATTCCGGGGCGCGCCATATCGACCCTGAGAGGTGGCTTGAGGAGCTTTCCAGAACCTATACCACGCTTGAGCAGCACGATCATCACAAGGGAGTCCGCAACGACTCCGCTGCCAGTGCGTCAGGCATCACTTTTTTCTAACTGGACATTCCTTTAAGAGGATCGCATGAACAAGACCATCATGATCGTGGACGACTCGGCCAGCATTCGCCAGGTCGTCGGGTTGACACTGAAGAACGCGGGCTATGACACCGTAGAGGCTGTAGACGGCAGAGACGCCGTCGGCAAACTGG
Organism: Gammaproteobacteria bacterium; assembly: GCA_030654835.1. Taxonomy (GTDB): domain Bacteria; phylum Pseudomonadota; class Gammaproteobacteria; order Pseudomonadales; family Pseudohongiellaceae; genus UBA5078. The sequence goes on from JAURWS010000004.1 coordinate 29,410, forward strand.
ATGGACGCCGCGTTCACCTGATCATCTGCGATGTCAACATGCCCAACATGGATGGCATCTCTTTCGTTAAACAGATGAAGACCATGCCGAGCTACCGTTTCACACCCGTGATCATGCTGACCACCGAGGCTGGCGAATCCAAGAAGCAGGAGGGTCAGCTTGCTGGTGCCCGTGCCTGGGTCGTGAAGCCGTTTCAGCCAGCGCAAATGCTGGCCGCCGTGTCGAAATTGATTCTTCCCTGAGCCCAGACCCTGAACACCATGCCTGACTGACGCGAGCACCAACACCATGACACACGAATTTCTCGACCAAGACGATGGACGATTGATGGTCCGACTGGAGGGAGAACTCTCCATCTACAGAGCTGGAGAGCTCAAACAGCTCCTGCTCGATGCGCTAAATGCCTGCAATGATCTGCAGATCGATCTTGGCGGTATCACAGAGATTGATAGCGCCGGGGTACAGCTGCTGTTGCTGGCCAAGAACGAGGCGTTGCGTTGCGGCAAGACATTCAGCATGAGCCGTCACAGTCTGGCGGTGATCGAGTTGCTGGAACTCTACAATCTGTCGCCGTGGTTTGGCGATGTGCTAGTCATTCCCGCGCGCGAGGTCAGAGCATTATGAGCGCTGCAAGCACTATGGCCGATGCCTTTCAAACTTTCCTCGCCGAGGGCCTGGGTCTGCTGCAGGAGATGGACGAAGGTCTCCTGCGTCTCGAAGACTACCCGACAGACGAAGAAGCCATTAACGCCGTCTTTCGTGCGGCCCACACCATCAAAGGCTCTGCAGGCCTGTTCGGGCTGGACGAGATTGTCGCGTTCACTCACAACGTCGAGAGCGTGCTGGATCGGGTCCGAGAAGGGACATTGTCCTTCAGCGGCGAGATGGTCGGCGTGATGTTTCGCTGCAGAGATCATATGGGCGAGCTGCTCCTGTTGGTCAGCAGCGAAAGCGAGATCGGTGGTGCGTTGCTGCACGAAGGGGAACAGCTGAGCGCACTGCTGCGCCGTCATCTCGGTGACTCCCACACCTTGGCATTGCAGCCGGACGAGCCCCGTCAGCAACAGGCGCAGCTCGACTCGCCAGTGGATATTCAACTGGACGGCGCACAACACGACGACACCTGGCACATCTCACTGCGCTTTGCTGCCGAGGTTCTGCAGAACGGCATGGACCCCGCCTCGTTCATCCGCTACTTGCACACACTTGGGAAAGTAACGCAGATCGAGACCCTGTTCGATACCCTGCCACCGGCGGAGCAGATGAACCCCGAGCACTGTTATCTGGGTTTCGAGATCCGCTTTCGTGGCGATGTCGCCAAATCCACCATCGAAGGCATCTTCGATTTCGTGCGCGACGATTGTGCACTGCGCATTCTGCAACCCGGCAGCAAGGTATCTGACTACATCCAGCTGATACAGGAATTGCCGGAGGAAGATCTGCGGCTCGGAGATCTGCTGGTCAAAGTCGGCGCGATTACCCAGCGCGAGCTGGAACGCGGTCTCGCCACACAACAGAACAATGTCTCCATCGAGCATGGCACCGGCCCGCTGGGGTCCATCCTCATCGAACAACACGCTGTGCAGCCCGAACTGGTGGATGCCGCAGTGGCACGTCAGCAGGATGTACGGCAGCGCCAGAATCAGGAATCGCGCCTGATTCGCGTGCACGCCGACAAGCTCGACAGCTTGATCAACCTGGTCGGCGAACTGGTCATCGCCAACGCCGGGGTCGGACTACTGGCGGCTCAGGGCAAGGACACCAGAATGATCGAGGCGCACTCCGACGTCTCCAGACTGGTCGAGGACATCCGTGATGAAGCCATGCGCCTGCGTATGGTGGAGATCGGCGAGACCTTCAACCGCTTCCGCCGCGTGGTGCGGGACGTCGCCCGCGAGCTGGGCAAGGACATCGCTCTCACCATCAGTGGCGCGGACACGGAACTGGACAAGTCCGTAGTCGAACGCATCGCCGATCCGCTGACTCACTTGGTGCGCAACGCGGTCGACCACGGCATAGAGAGCGCCGCCGAGCGGCTGGCGGCAGGCAAGCCCGCGCAGGGTCAGTTGCACCTGAATGCCTTCCACGAGTCAGGCAACATCATCATCGAGGTCAGTGATGACGGCGGTGGTCTGGACCGCGACCGCATTCTGACCAAAGCTATCGAAAAAGGGCTGGTCAACCCGGGCGACCACCTCTCGGACAAGGATATCTGCAACCTCATCTTCGAGGCCGGTTTCTCCACCAGCGACAAGGTCTCGAATCTCTCCGGGCGTGGCGTCGGCATGGATGTGGTGCGCCGCAATATCCAGGCGCTGCGTGGCACCGTCGAGATCGACAGTCAGCAAGGCGTCGGTTCGATCTTCCGCCTGCGGTTGCCGCTCACCCTGGCGATCATCGACGGGTTCCTGATGGGGGTGGGCGACGATCACTACGTGGTGCCGTTGGACATGGTGGTGGAGTGCGTGGAGCTGCAGGCCGGGGCCGACGCGCAACAGGGCTATATCAACCTGCGCAACGAGGCATTGCCCTTGCTGCTGGTCCGTCAACATTTCGGGCTGCCAGAGGCCCAGCGGCGCCGCCAGAACGTGGTGGTGGTCAACGACGGCGGCCGCAAGGCGGGACTCGTCGTCGACGACCTCAAGGGCGAGCTGCAGGCCGTCGTCAAACCGCTGGGCAGCATGTTCGACCAGCTGCGCGGCATCTCGGGCTCCACCATTCTCGGCTCTGGCGAGGTGGCGCTGATGCTCGATGTTCCGGTGCTTCTGCAACAGGCTACTCGCCAGGCAAGCACGCTTATCACCCACTGACAGTTAAACGATCGCTACTCAATAACAACCAAGGAGCACTACTCCCATGATCTCGAATATGACGGTAAAGGCGAAACTCATCGCGCTGCTTGCCACAGCCATTCTCTCGGCGCTGCTCATCACCGCGACGGCATTCTACGGGCTCACCCAGCTCGCCACGGCGATGACCGAGACGGGCGAGGTCCGCCTGCCCTCGGTGCACGGGCTGCTGGAAATGAAGGAAGGACAAACCTCCGTACGTGCCACCAATCTCTGGGCGCTGACCTGGGAGAACAACTATGAGGCGCAGGAGCGCTTTCGTGATGTGCTGGCGGCCAAGGCCACCGCGTGGACCAATATCGAGTCCGGGCGCAGCCTCTATGAACCGCTGCCCCAGACACCCGAAGAAGCCATCCTCTGGGACCGCTTCCAGAAAGAGTGGGCCCTGTGGGAAGCAGTGGACGACAAACTGACCCAGACCATCGACGACCTCTCCAGTAACCGTTCGCAGGAAGAACAGCAGGCATTGTTTGCGCAGTTGATTGCCCAGCTGGCCGAGATCGGACCGCTGTACTTCACCACCGTGGAAACCATGACCGAACTCGTCGACCTGAACGTCGCACTGGCAGACGAGGCAGTGGTTGCAGGACGCGCTGCCGACAGCCAGGTGCAGAGCATCATGATCATCATTGCCAGCGCCGCAACGCTGTTGCTGATTGCACTGGGCCTGTTCGTGATTCGCAGCATCCTCAGTCAGCTGGGTGGCGATCCCATCTATGTGTCCGCTCTGGTTGGCAGGATTGCCGGTGGAGATCTGTCGGTGCACGTCGACCTGCAGCCCGGTGACAACACCAGCATGCTCTCCGCCATCAAAGGCATGGCCGAGAAGATCTCGCAAATCATCGCCGAAGTGCGAGCGGCTTCGGACAATCTCTCTTCGGCCTCCGAGCAGGTGTCGGCAACTGCTCAGTCATTGAGTCAGGGTGCCAGCGAACAGGCGGCTTCCGTGGAAGAAACAAGCTCCAGCATCGAGCAAATGAGCGCTTCCATTGCTCAGAACACCGACAATGCCAAAGTCACCGATGGCATCGCCTCTCGTTCTGCCGTCGAGGCCGCCGAGGGCGGTGACGCGGTCAAGCGCACGGTGGAAGCCATGCAGAGCATCGCTGGCAAGATCAGCATCATCGACGACATCGCCTATCAGACCAATCTGCTCGCTCTGAACGCCGCGATAGAGGCGGCTCGTGCTGGTGAACACGGCAAGGGCTTCGCCGTGGTAGCTGCGGAAGTTCGCAAGCTGGCGGAGCGCTCACAGGTGGCCGCACAAGAGATCGGTGGATTGGCAGGCGGCTCCGTCGCCATGGCTGAACGGGCCGGGAAACTGCTGGATGACATGGTCCCGAACATCCGCAAAACCTCCGATCTGGTGCAGGAGATTACAGCGGCGAGCGAGGAGCAAAGCAGTGGTGTCGGCCAGATCAACTCCGCAATGAACCAGCTCAATCAGGCCACGCAACAGAATGCCAGCGCTGCGGAAGAACTCGCGGCCACCGCTGAGGAAATGAGCAGCCAGGCCGAACAACTGCAGGAGCTGATGAGCTTCTTCAAGCTGACCGGGACGAATAACGCTCCGCTGCAGAAGAAAGCTTCGTCCAAGGGAGGCGGCCGAGCCTCCGCTCCGGCGACCTTCGTCGACACCCGGAACAGCCCCGAATTCGTGCGCTTCTAAGGGGTACAGCCATGAACCAGTCAATGAGAAACCAGGTCGTCAGCAACCAGGTCGTCAACCGCCCTGGCGTCAATCAAGGGCTCAAATCCTTGCTGAATCGTCAGGTCGATGCCCACAGCGATCACGAGCAGGAGGCCCATCAATATCTGACCTTCATGCTCGGCGCAGAGGTCTTTGCCATCGGCATCCTGCACATCAAGGAAATCATCGAATACGGAAAACTAACAACAGTGCCGATGATGCCGGACTTCATCCGCGGCGTGATCAATCTACGCGGCGCCGTGGTGCCGGTGATTGACCTGTCACGCCGCTTCGGCGGCATGCGCAGCCAGATCAGCCGCCGCAGTTGTATCATCATCCTCGAACTGCATTCGGACGAAGAACGCCATGTGATCGGCGTGGTGGTGGATGCCGTCAATGAGGTGCTGGATATCCAAGACGCCGAGATCGAAGCAGCGCCAGCCTTCGGTACCAGCGTGCGCAGCGACTTCATTGCCGGGATGGGCAGGATTCAGGAGTCGTTTGTGATCATTCTCGACGTGAACAACGTCCTCTCCGGGAAGGACCTGAACCTGTTGACGGAACTCGAGCACAGCGAGGTGGAAGATTGATTTCCTTGCGCAGCGTCACGGCGAAGAACGGCTCCGGCGCTGCGGTCGGCGGTGCGGTCAGTGATGAATTGCAAGATCGCGAATTCGCGCAGTTTCGCGACCTGATTTTTCGGGTGGCAGGCATCAGCATGACACCCGCCAAGAAGCCCCTGGTGGCAGGACGCCTGCACAAGCGCCTGCGCCACCACGGCCTGAAGTCCTATGCAGAGTATCTCGATCTGCTCGATCAGTTTCCGGAAGAGATGCAGATCGCCATCGACCTGCTCACCACCAACGAAACCCATTTCTTTCGTGAACCCAAGCATTTCGAATTTCTGCGGCACGAGTTGCTGCCCCGCCACTTCGCGCAGGATTCAAGCAAGAGTCCACTGCGCATCTGGAGCGCGGCCTCCTCCAGCGGACAGGAGGCCTACAGTCTGGCCATGCTGCTCAACGAGGTGGCCGCACGGGAGCCATGGGAAATCTTTGGTTCCGATATCAGCACACGCGTGCTGGAGCAGGCGCGCGCGGGCGTCTACAACATCGATCAGGCCCATGAAATCCCCGACCCCTATCTGCAGGCCTGCTGCCTGCGCGGTGTGGGCGGCCAGGCGGGCAACTTTGCCATCGACCCGGCGCTGAAGTCGCGAGTCGCCTTCGCGCATATCAACCTGAACGAAACACTGCCAGATGTAGGCCGCTTCGACGTGATCTTCCTGCGCAACGTCCTGATCTATTTTCAGCCCGAGACCAAGCGCGAGGTGATCAACCGCCTGCTGGAGAAACTGCGCCCGGGTGGCCACTTCATCGTCGGGCATTCCGAGAGCCTCAATGGGATCACCCCGGGCTTGCAGACCGTCGCCGCTTCCATCTACAGGAAACCCTGATGCACAAGCCGCCGCATGTCATCGAGATCTACCTGCAACCCGGTGAATACTGGTTCGGCGACGAGGACACCCGCATCCGCACCATCCTCGGCTCCTGTGTCGCCATCACATTGTGGCATCCGCACAAGCGCATCGGCGGCATGTGCCATTTCATGCTGCCTGCGCGCAACCATCAATCGCGGGCGGGGCCCGCTCCCACAATGGCGCCGGATGGACGCTATGGAGATGAGGCGGTGCGGCTGCTGTGCGAGGAGATCGAGCGCAGTGGCAGCTGTGCCACAGAGTTCGAGGCCAAGCTGTTCGGCGGTGGCCGCATGTTCCGACCGGGTCCGCAAAGGCTGCACAGGCCCGGCGCCATGACACGCGACTCGGCTACCGACAGTATTCATGACCGCAACATCGAGGCCGGGCGCGAGCTGATGCGACGACACGGCATCCGTGTCGTCGCCGAACATCTGGGCGGGCTCGGACATCGTCAGGTGGTCTTCGACATCTGGAGCGGTCACGCCTGGATGAAACATACCCCGCTGCCTGCCGAGACCGTTTCCCAGCTTGAAGAACATGGAGATGTGCTGTGAAACCCATTCGTCTGATGATCGTCGATGACTCCGCCACCGTGCGCCAGGTATTGTCCGCCATTCTTGATGCACAGCCGGACATGGAGGTAATCGCCACCGCCCAGGACCCTCTGTTTGCAATGGAAAAGATGCAGAAGGACTGGCCGGACGTCATCATTCTCGATGTCGAGATGCCACGCATGGACGGCATCACCTTCCTGCGCCGCCTGATGAGCGAGCACCCTACTCCGGTAGTGATTTGTTCGACACTCACCGAAAAAGGCGCCGAGACGACAATGCAGGCCCTGGCGGCCGGGGCCATCGGTTTCGTGACCAAACCGAAGCTGGGTCTCAAGCAGTTCCTCATCGACGGCAGCGTCGACCTGGTGGCTCAGGTGCGTGCCGCTGCGCAAGCCAAGGTCCGCTCACCACGCGTTTTGCAGGCACCAGCGTCACAGGCGCAGCCGTTGAGGGCACAGCCGTTGCAACGTCTGGACCTCTCCCCCGCAGCATTGCAGGCCATGGCAGAAACGACTGACAAGGTAGTGGCGGTCGGCGCTTCCACGGGCGGCACCCAGGCGCTGGAGCTATTTCTGAGCAGCCTGCCGCGAGTCTCGCCGGGCATCGTGATCGTGCAGCACATGCCAGAGAAATTCACGGCAGCCTTCGCCGGGCGCCTGAACAAGGTCTGTGCGCTGGAGGTCATGGAAGCGCGGCATGGAGATCGTGTCCTGCCCGGTCGCGCCTTGATTGCGCCAGGCGGCAAACACATGACGCTCAAGCGCAGCGGGGCACAGTATCAGGTGGAAGTGGTCGACGGTCCGCCGATCAATCGCCACCGCCCCTCCGTCGATGTGCTGTTTCGCTCAGTTGCGCGCACGGCGGGTAGCAATGCCCTGGGCATTATCATGACGGGCATGGGCGACGACGGCGCGCGAGGACTACGACTGATGCATGATGCAGGCGCGACCACGCTGGCGCAGGACGAAGCCAGCTGTGTGGTCTATGGTATGCCGAAAGAAGCGGTGAAACTCGGAGGAGTGGATCGCTCGGTAGCACTTGAGGCACTTGCGACAGAGGTAGGACGTTTTACCGATTCAATCACCCACTGACCTGCACACAGATACCCTCCCTGGACACCAACCATAGATCGCGTGATTTCCTCAGGCCAGCCGTGCTTTAATCCGGTAAAAAGCCGTCACGGCACTAATAACTACAGGGCTGAGGAGAACACTATGGGGTGGCGAGTCAAACCGTTGGACGAGATTATGGCGGCGGCGGAGAAGCGATCGCTCAAGCGTTCACTGGGTGCCTTTGATCTGACCATGCTGGGGATCGGCGCGGTGATCGGCACCGGCATCTTCGTACTGACCTCCATCGCGGCGGAAAAGGCCGGCCCGGGGATGCTCTTCTCCTTCATCATCGCCGGCATCGTCTGCCTGCTGACCGCGCTGATCTACGCCGAAATTGCCTCCATGGTGCCGGTGTCCGGCTCCGCCTACACCTACTCTTACGCGGTGCTGGGTGAGTGGGTGGCATGGATGGTTGGCTGGGCTCTCATCCTCGAATACGCCGTTGCCGCCGGAGCAGTCTCGGTCGGCTGGGCGGGGTACATCAATGGCTTCCTCGAAGCCAATGGCTGGGGCCTGCCACTCGCGCTCACGGCCGGCCCTGCCGACACCGTCACGCTCGCCAACGGCACCGAAGCCTCTGGCGGGTTCAATCTGCTGGCCTTCCTGATTGCCCTCTTCGTCACCTCCATGCTGCTGATCGGCACCACGGCCAGCGCACGCCTGACCACCATCCTGGTGCTGGTGAAGATCACCGCACTGACAACCTTCATCGTGCTGGCGATGCCGGCGGTGGACATGGAGAACTTTGTGCCGCTGACTCCCAACGGTTGGGGGACGCCCCTCTCCGGCATCGGGGTGCTGGGAGCGGCAGCATCGATCTTCTTCGCCTTCATCGGTTTCGATGCGGTGTCCACGGCGGCCGAGGAGACCAAAAATCCTGATCGCAACATCCCCATCGGCCTGATCGCCTCTCTGGGTGTGTGCACGGTGTTTTATCTGCTGGTGGCCTTTGCGGCAGTGGGTGCCGTCGGTGCACAGCCCGGCGGCGTGCTCTCCCAGTCTCGCGAGCCACTGGCCTTCATCCTGCGTGAGCTGGGCTTCGGCACAATGGGCAACTGGGTGGCTGCGGCCGCCGTGGTCGCACTGCCCTCCGTGATTCTGATGATGATGTACGGTCAGACTCGCATCCTCTTCACCATGTCCCGCGATGGTCTGCTGCCGGAAGTGCTCTCGCGCGTGCATCCGCGTCTGCACACGCCGCACGTGGTCACGCTGGCCACCGGTGTCGCCGTGTCATTCTTCGCGGCGATGTTCCCGGTCGGCATGCTTGCCGATCTCACCAACTCGGGAACGCTGTTCGCGTTCTTCATGGTCGGGGTCGGGGTCATGGTGCTGCGCCGCCGTGAGCCCGGGCGCCGCCGCCCGTTCCGCACGCCACTGATCTGGATTGTCGGGCCGCTGGCCGTCTCCGGGTGCGCCCTGCTGTTCGTGAGTCTGGGCGCCTATACCATTCAGCTCTTCATCGGCTGGGCATTGATCGGCATCGGCGTGTACTGGTTCTACGGGCGCCGTCGCAGCGTCCTGGCACGCACCAATCCTTGAAGGGGACTGCAGGGTTCATTCCATGAAGGCGCACATTTTTCAACACGTCTCGTTTGAAGGGCCGGGCAGCATCGATCTGTGGCTGCATGCCCGGCAGGCCCATGTCACCACGACGCGGTTTTACGAGCACGACGCCCTGCCCGCGCTGAACGACGTCGATCTGCTCATCATCATGGGCGGGCCGATGAGCGTGAACGACGAGGCCACCCTGCCCTGGCTGCACGATGAGAAACGCTTCATTGCCGAGGCGATCGCGGCGAGCAAGGCGGTGTTTGGTGTCTGTCTCGGAGCACAGCTGATTGCCAGCGCGCTCGGTGCGCGTGTCTATCCGGGGCTACAAAAGGAGATTGGCTGGTTCGACATCGTCGCCCGGCCCCAGCAAGTGGCTGGCAACGCCGACAACGACCAGACGCTGTTCCAGCTGCCCGATACTACCCGCGTCTTCCACTGGCATGGCGAAACCTTCACGCTGCCAGACGAGGCAACCCGGCTGGCGGGCAGTGCTGCCTGCGCCTTGCAGGCGTTTCAATATGGCAACCGGGTGATCGGCTTGCAGTGCCATCTTGAAACCACACCGGCCGACGCCGAGGCCCTGCTCACCCACTGCCGCGAGGAATTGGCTGGCGCCCAGGGCGGTGTGTATGTCCAGACGCCCGCAGAGATACGCGCAGAGCCCGTGGAGACCTATCGACAGATGACCGCCCTTCTCACCTCGTTGCTCGACTTCATCACGCGGCCTTGATCGAGGGCTTTGGCCAGAGCTGCTGTGCTAGAATCGCGCCTCCTCAACGTCTCCACGGAACCTCCTGCAATTGGCTGAATCTGCTGACATCGTGACCGGCGCCGCCACTATCACCAGTACCGCGACGAGCAACCTCGCACTGGTCGAGCTCATCAATGACTTGTTGCCTCAGACCCAATGCGGCCAGTGTGGCCATCAGGGCTGTCGCCCCTATGCCGAAGCGGTGGCCGCTGGCGAAGCTCTCAACCGCTGCCCGCCCGGCGGTGCCATCACGATTCGAGAACTGGCCGTATTGCTGGGCCGCGAGGTGTTGCCACTGGACCCCGAACACGGCGTCGAGAGGGAGCGCCGCATCGCCAGCATTCGCGAGGCCGAGTGCATCGGCTGCACCAAGTGCATCCAGGCCTGCCCAGTCGACGCCATCCTCGGCGCCCCCAAACTGATGCACACCGTGATTGTCTCCGAGTGCACCGGCTGCGACCTGTGCGTAGAACCCTGCCCAGTGGACTGCATCGACATGCTGCCGGTCTCCTCCGTCCCAGCTGCGCTACTGCCAATGCCGTTGCTGCTGCTAGATTCTGTGTTCACTGCCGGTGCCGGGCCAGACCACGAGACCCGCGTTCGGCGTCAGCGTTCCGGCCACTGGCGCAGCCGTTATGAATTCCGCGAACAACGGCTCGTCAACGTGCGTGCGGCGCAGCAGGCTCGACGCCAGGAGGTCCGCAACACGACGGCCGCAGCGACCGGACAGCTCACGCCCAAAGTGCTCGAATGGCTGCCTCCGCTCGAACGGTCGGCCGAAAGCGTTGTCGATGCAGCCTTCCCGCCCCCCGTCTCCTCAACGATCGTCGCCAAGGCTGTGAGCTGCGCGGACCTCTACAGCGAAGGGCCCGTCGCGGCAGATGCCATGCACCCAGCGGCGCCGCTGCTGGACCCCGAGAAGGCCCGCGCCGACATCCGGGCCGCCGTGTTGCGGGCGAAGGCGCGCAAGGACGCACTGCGTCGAGCCGATGAAGAGGGCCGGTAGTCCCCAATAGAATAATTTGCGGGAGAGCCCATCATGAACAAACTCAAACGTGAAGAAATGTTTCGGCGCCTGCGGGCGGAGAATCCCGAACCGACCACCGAACTGGAATTCAACTCCACCTTCGAGCTGCTGATTGCGGTGATTCTTTCGGCACAGGCCACCGACGTCAGCGTCAACAAGGCCACCCGCGAGCTCTACAAAGTTGCGAATACGCCGGAGACCATGCTGGCGCTCGGCGTCGACGGCCTCAAGCGTTATATCAAAACGATCGGTCTGTTCAACACCAAAGCAGAGAATGTCATCAAGACCTGTGCGGCGCTGATCGAGCGACACCATTCAGAAGTCCCCGCTGAGCGCGAGGCGCTGGAGGCGTTACCGGGCGTCGGGCGCAAGACGGCGAACGTGGTGCTGAACACAGCGTTCCGACAACTGGCGATGGCGGTGGATACGCATATCTTTCGCGTGTCGAATCGCACGGGGTTGGCGCCAGGCAAGAACGTATTGGAGGTCGAAAAAAATCTTCTGAAATTCGTCCCGCGTGAATATCTTCTGGATGCCCACCATTGGTTGATCCTTCACGGCCGCTATACATGCGTGGCGCGCAAGCCCAAATGCAATTCATGTCTGATTGAAGATCTCTGCGATTTTTCTGAAAAAACGGAGGAGTGATTTTAGGGGGCTGAGCGGGTTGCGAATTGGCATGGCAGTGACACGCCCGTGAATACATCCATGTAGGGCTCGATCGCGCCATCCATGGCGCTCAACGGTCACCGCCATGCCAATCCGCAACCCACTCCCTGAAGTCTCTGCTAATTCGCAGCGATGGATGTGGCACCACATACTGGATGTTTGGTTAGCTGCAGGAATAGCAGCTTCGATGTGCTAAAAACGAGTGAGGTTTTCCGAGCGACTACAGAAGGTAGAGCTGTGGTGCGGGGAGTGCTGCTGACGGACCGTCTGCCGCCAGGGATGGCGGCAGCCGAGCCCCCATGGATGGGTTCACGGCGTGTCCGTCAG
>JAURWS010000036.1 GCA_030654835.1 Gammaproteobacteria bacterium
GGTCAGAGTAAAAATACAGTACTGTATTTTTACTCTGACCCCAAATATCCCTGACCCCATTTCTTACATTTCTTATTGCAGCAGTCGCACTTCGCGCTGCGGGAATGGCATAGTGATGCCGGCTTTCTTCAATGAATCGTAGATGGACATGTTGGCGACGTAGTGCGCCTCGTAGCGAACGATAGTCTTTGCCCAGAAGCGTATGCCGAGGTCTATGCCGCTGTCAGCGAAGCGCTCGATTCCCACCTGAGGTTCGCGATGAGCGCTGATGCCTTCGACATGATGCAGCGCGTCGAGAATGACCTTGATAGCAACTCTCGGGTCACTGCCATAAGCAATCCCCACAGTCAGCTCGACAATGCTGTCGGCCTGTGAATTGTGAATAATCTCGCCCACGATATGCTTGTTAGGCACCGTGATACTGACTTCATCTTCGTCGCTGAGAATGGTGTAGGCCAGATGCACCTCTTTGACGACACCGCTGACACCCTGCACGGTAATGGTGTCACCGACCACGAAGGGCCGTGTGAGGATGATGTTGAGGCCCGCGCCATAGTTGGACAGCAAGCCCTGCACGGCCAAACCAGCGCCCAGCGACGCGGCGCCAATCGCCGCCACGAAGGGAGTAATGCTGATGCCCAGCTTGCTCATCGCGATGATGCCGGTCATCACGATGACGATCAGCCGCACCGTGCTGCCAATGAAGTTGCTCAGCGTAACATCGATGTTTCGCTTCAGGCACAGGTGCAGCACCATGTTGCCGATCTTGCGGCCCACCACTATACCGATGAGGAAGATGATGATGGCGCCGATGATCTGGAAGCTGTAATTCACGAGAAAGCTGGTGACCTGAATGTAGATCGCCGTGACCTGTTCTAATTCTTGTTCCATGCACTGTCTCCTGTGTTTGTGGGAGCGGGCCTCGCCCGCGACTGCCTTGCACACCGTTGCATGCCAAGCTACTGCAGGAACGCTTCGCGGGCAAGGCCCGCTCCCACACTATCGACTCGCTCCGAGGGCTGGGGTATTCTTCGGACGACATTGCAGCGCAGCCACTCTCCCGGAATGATTCATGACGTCACCGCTCAGCACAGATGACAGCTTCGTCCGCTCCGCCGGAAAACAGCTTGCCATCTATGCAGTGGCGGCCGTTGTGGTGATTACAGTTCTAATGGTGGCGCTCGATTTCATCGCGGGACTGACCAGCAGCGGCGCCAGTGGGGCTGCCGGAGCGGTGGATGTCGAGAACAACGAGATCACCATCTATTTGCGCGAGGAACCCCCGCAGTTGAACAGCACCAAGGCATCCGATTCCGTCAGCATCATGGTGCTCGGGCATCTGATGGAGGGTCTGCTGCGATACGACGAGAGCGAGCAGGTCGAACCAGGGATGGCGGAGCACTGGGAAATCGACGGTACTCGTGTGACCTTCCGGCTTCGGGGGAACGCGCGCTGGAGCAATGGCCAGCCGGTGACTGCGCACGATTTTGTGTTTGCGTGGAAGACAGCCATCGACCCTGCCACTGCCTCCAACTATGCCTTCATCCTCTACCCCATCAAGAATGCCGAAGCCATCAATGCCGGTCAGTTGCCTCTGGATTCCATCGGCGCGCGTGCCCTTGATGACCGCACGCTGGAGGTTGAATTGGAGCAGCCCATCGCCTACTTCGACAAACTGACGGCGTTCACCACCTACCTGCCGATGTCCGAAGAATTCTACCGCGCCACTAATGGCCGCTACGGCGCCGATGCCGACGAAATGCTTTTCAACGGGCCCTTCATCCTGACCAGCTGGGTACATGGGTCCAGCCTGCGCATGGAAAAAAATCCCCACTACTGGGATGCCGATAGCGTAAAGCTGAATGCCATCACGGCCGGCTACATGGCGAACGATTCCAACACTTTGCTGAACCTGTTCAAGGACGAGCGCATCGCCATGACCGAGCTGACGGCGGAGATGCTGGAGACCGCCATGCAACAGCGCTGGCATATCAATCGTTTCATGGACGGCAGCGTCTTCTTCATGGATTTCAATCATCGTCCTGAGCGCATCACCAGCAACTTGAATCTGCGCAAGGCTCTGCAAATGGTACAGAACAGTGGCGAACTGGTGGATCGCGTCATCAAACTGCCTGGCTATCTGCCGGCGAAGAGCCTTTTCCCGATCTGGTTGCAGGGCGTGGAGAAAACCTTCCGCGAGGAATACCCTGCTCTTGAATATCCTTACGACATTGCGCTCGCCCGTCAGCACCTGGAACTGGCCAAACAGGAACTGGGGCTGGCCGAGATTCCCCCTTTGGTCCTGCTCGCTGACACCACGCCCGTGGCCACCGTTTCTGCCCAGTACTATCAGGAAATCTTTAGAAAACACCTCGGCCTTGAGATCGTGATTGACGCACAGATTTTCGGACAGCGCATCGCCAAGATGAATGCCGGAGAGTTCGACCTCATCCTCAACGGCTGGGGGCCGGACTACAACGACCCGCTGACCTTTGCCGATCTGTTCGCGTCCTGGAATCTCAACAACCGTGGCAAGTATTTCAACCCGGCACTCGATGAGCAGGTGAGAGTCGCTCAGAATTCGCTCGACGCCAAGACTCGCATGGATGCGTTCGGCGAAGTGCAGCGCATCATTCACGAAGACGCCCTTTTCATCGGCAACTACGAGCGCGGCTGGACTTATGCCACGCACCCGCAAGTCAAAGGTATTCTGCGTCGCGTCTTCGGTGCGGAGGCTGATTACTCGCGGGCATATATCGAAGTGCCCGACTAACTGTGGGAGCGGGCCAGCCCGCGATTGACTTAAGCAATGTCAGCGTCAACGTCAGCAGCGGCAGAGGGTCTCACCCGATTCTGCGGCTGACCGCGCCCCTCCGGGGTGCCCTTACTCCGCAAAAAGCCCAAGGTCTTTTTGCTGCGTGCGGCGCAGGTCTTTAATGCCGCTGAATCGGGTGAGGCCCTCTGCCGCTGCGCATGGTGCCTGCTGCAGGAAGGTTGAGCGCTAGGTAGAAGACAGCACAAATGCAGGAGTTCAGGAGTGGGGCACAGAGCGGATGACCGTGCGCCGCAGGGATGCGGCGCCCGAGCCTACATGGATGTATTAACGGCGTGTCAGCAGCACTGCGCCCCGCTCCTGGGCTCCAAGATCGAAGCAATAATTACAGGACTCACACAAAAGCGATGTGGAAGTACACACTCAAGCGGTTGATACAGGGAATCATCACGGTCTGGTTCATCGCCACCGCGACCTTCCTTGCCATGCACAACGTGCCGGGTGATCCGCTTTCCGGGCAGCGTGCCACCAACGCCGCGATCCGTGCCAATCTCGAAGCCAAGTACGGCCTCGACAAACCGCTGACCGAACAATACTTTATCTACATCGGCAATCTTCTGCAGGGCGATTTCGGCATCTCATTCACCCAGCAAAACCGCCAGGTCAACGACATCATTCGCGAACATTTTCCCGTCTCGGCAACGCTCGGCATTCTTGCGGTGATCTTCGCGGCGTTGGGGGGCGTGCTGTGGGGTGCGCTCACCGCGCTGTATCGCAATCGCCTGCCGGACACCATCATCATGTTCCTCGTGATTCTTGGCATTTCGGTGCCGAGTTTTGTCTTTGCCGCACTTGGACAGCTCACGCTGGTGAATTTGAACGCTCTGTTCGGAATTTCGCTCCTGCCCGTGGCTGGCTGGGGTACCGTCAGTCACATGCTGCTGCCCGCACTGGTGCTGGGCATGGGCACGATGGCCTATCTCACACGACTGATGCGTTCGTCGATGCTCGAAATTATTCACTCTGATTACGTTCGCACCGCCAAGGCCAAGGGCCTGCCCGCAGCCAGAATTTTCACGCGCCACCAGCTTCGCAATGCCATCCTCCCTGTCATCACGGTGCTCGGTCCCGCGATTGCTGCCATCACTACCGGCGGTTTTGTCGTGGAACTGGTGTTTGCGATTCCCGGCCTCGGCCGCTATTTCGTGCAGGCGGTGCAGCAGCTGGACTACACCGTCATCATGGGCACAACGGTGTTCTATGGCGCGTTTCTCGTGTTCATGGTGATTGTGGTGGACCTGCTCTACGGCTGGATTGATCCGAGGGTGCGGCTGCAATGACAACGCCCGTCTCCCACTCGCAGATTTTGAATTCTGCTGACTTTGCTCCCATCACGCAGCGCGCGGATGTGCATGCCATCAGTCGGCCATCGCAGTCCTACTGGCAGGATGCCTGGGCTCGCCTGAAAAAGAATCGGCGCGCCATCGTGTCTTTGTGGTTGATCGTCGGTCTGCTGGCGTTTGCTCTGCTCGGTCCCTGGCTGTGGCAGATCGATCCGGCGCGGCAGGATATCGATCAGATCAGCCAGGCGCCAGGAGCGGATCGCAGCGCCACCATCGTGGCGCCCTATGCCCCATGGGACGGTACTGTTGCAGCCGAATTCGCCGGGGGCAGTGGCCTGCGTCTGGCGATGGCGGCGAACTCTCAGGCCGTGCGATTGCACTGGGATGCCGTGCCCGGTGCCGCCGGTTTCCGCCTCTATCGCAATATTTTCGCTGCGGATGACGAGATGGCCTTCGGCCTGCCCATCGCCGATTTTCCCACTCCGGCGGCAGGCTATTATGAAGACAGACTCGACCTGCGCCCCGACACCTATTACTACACCCTGGCGGTGCAGGCAGCCGATGGGACGCTGACTGCGAACTATCAAACCCTCGCCGTGCCGGTCAATCGCGTCATTACCCTGGACGAGGTGCGCGAGCGCGAACTGGCGCCTGCCGAGGCAGCGCTGGATATTGGCGATGAAGTTCATCTCGCGCTGCACCCGCTGGGCACCGACTATCTCGGTCGCGACATGCTGGCACGCCTGATGGCCGGTGCTCAGGTGTCACTCTTCATCGGCATCATCGCTCCCTTCCTCTATGTGCTGCTCGGCGTGGCGTACGGTGCAACGGCAGGTTTTGTGGGTGGACGTGTCGATCAACTGCTGATGCGCTTCGCCGATTTCGTGGTGGCGCTGCCCTTCCTGCTGTTCATGATTCTGTTTCAGGTGGTGTTCGGCATCGGCCCCGGTGAGAGTGGCATTGTGCCCATGCTGATAGCACTGGTGGTGCTGGCCTGGCCCGCAACGGCGCGGCTGGTGCGCGGGCAGATTCTGCAGATTCGTCAGGAGGCCTACATCAGCGCCTCGCGTCTGCTCGGTGCCCGCAGCAGTTATCTGGTGTGGCGCCACATGATTCCCAATACCATGGGCGTGATTCTGGTCACGCTGACCTTTGCCGTGCCAAGTGCCATCTTTACTGAAGCCTTCCTGTCCTTCATTGGCATGGGCGTGGCGCCGCCCACCGCGTCGTGGGGCAGCATGAGCAATGAGGGGCTGGCGAGAATGCTGACGCATCCGCATGAACTGATTTTCCCCTCGCTGTTCATCAGCATCACCGTGCTGGCGTTCAATCTGCTCGGGGACGGCCTGCGCGACGCGCTCGATGCGCGCATGAGGAGTTTTGAATGAGGCGCTGTCTATGAGGTCAGAACCATGAACCCGCCACTCCTCGAAGTCAGTAATCTGCAGGTGGAGTTCGACACCTATGGCGGCACCGTGAAGGCCGTGCGTGGCGTCGATTTCACCGTGGAGGAGGGGCGCACACTGGCCATCGTCGGTGAGTCCGGCTGCGGCAAATCGGTGACAGTGCAGGCGCTGATGGGGCTGATCCCGATGCCGCCGGGACGCATCATGGGTGGCTCGGCCAAACTGCGCGGCATCGAAATTCTGGGCCGCAAGACGGTGGAGGGCAGGGAGGTGCGAGGCGCCGAGATCGGCATGATCTTTCAAGACCCGATGTCCTCGCTCAACCCCACGATGACCATCGGTGATCAGATCGCCGAGCCATTGCAAGTGCATCGTGGCTACAGCCATCGGCAGGCCATGGCCCGCGCCGTCGAACTGCTGGAATTGGTGCGTATTCCCGAAGCGGCCCGTCGTGCCGCGCAGTATCCCTTCGAGTTTTCCGGCGGCATGTTGCAGCGCGCGATGATCGCGATGGCGATCTCCTGCAAGCCGACTCTCCTGATCGCCGATGAACCGACGACCGCTCTGGACGTGACCATTCAGGCGCAGATTCTCGACCTTCTCAAAGACCTGCAGGCCGAGACCGGCATGGCGATCATCCTCATTACGCACGATCTGGGCGTCGTGGCACGCATGGCCGACGCGGTGGCGGTGATGTATGCGGGCAAGGTCGTAGAGGCTGGCAGTGTGGACGACGTTTTCTATCGCTCGTCTCACCCCTACACACTCGGTCTCAAACAGGCGATGCCCACCAACAAGCGCGACGCGGTGCAGAAGTTGATGCCCATCGAGGGCAGCCCCCCGGACCTGTTCGCGCCACCCGTCGGCTGCGGCTACTGCCCGCGCTGCCCGCATGCCATGAGCGTGTGTGCGACGCAGCCGCCGCTGCCCATCCCAGTGGCCGATGCCCACTACGCGCGCTGCTGGTTGCACCACGCGCAGGCGCCGCACAGCGTTCCGGGGATCTATTACGGAGACGGTCATGACTGACTCACGAGCGACTGATCTGGTCCGCATAGACGAACTGACGCGCTACTTCGACATGGGCCATGGCAAGCGCGTACATGCCGTGGACAAGGTGAGCTTCGCGATCGCGGAGCGCGAGATCGTCGGCCTGGTCGGCGAGAGTGGGTCGGGCAAATCCACGCTGGGCAAGACCCTGCTCGGGTTGCACGACAAGACCGCGGGCTCTGTCAGCTACCGGGGCGAGACTCTGCCCGCGCGCTACAAGGCGAAGGATTTCCAGCGCTTCTCCCGTAAGATGCAGATGATCTTTCAGGACCCGTATTCCTCGCTGAATCCACGCATGACCGTCGGCGAGATCGTCGCCGAGGGACTGCTGTTGCATCGTCTCGCGTCAGTCAGCGCGGCCCGCGACAAGGCTGCAGAGTGGCTGGAGCGCGTCGGCCTGCACGCCGACCATCTGTCCCGCTATCCCCACGAATTCTCCGGTGGGCAGCGGCAGCGCATCGGCATTGCCCGCGCGCTGATCCTGGAGCCTGAGTTCGTGGTGTGTGACGAGCCGATCTCGGCGCTGGATGTCTCCGTGCAGGCGCAGGTCGTGAACCTGCTCAACGAACTCAAGCAGACCATGGGTCTGACTTTGCTGTTCATCGCCCACGATTTGTCGATGGTGCGTTATGTCAGCGACCGTATGGCGGTGATGTACCTCGGTTCGCTGGTGGAGATCGGCCCGGTGAATGACGTCTACTTTCATCCGCTGCACCCCTACACGCAGGTGCTCATCGCCTCTAACCCCGAGCCGGACCCGGACAGCGAACGCGCGCGCCCATCGACCGCCATCACAGGGGAGATTCCCTCGCCGGTGAACGTGCCCGAAGGTTGCCGCTTTGCCAGCCGCTGCCCGAAGGCGATGGATGTCTGCCGACACAAGACCCCGCAGCTGCAGCCGATGCCCGATGGGCGCCTGGTCGCGTGCCATCTCTACTGACCTGTGGGAGCGGGCCTTGCCCGCGATTGTGTGTTCAGTGGGCAGAGCGGGGTGCCATTGCGGTCAGTGGCGACACGCCGTAAATACGTCCATGTAGGCTCGCTTTCGCCATCCATGGCTCAAGACGGTCGCTATTGACCGCAATGGCACCCCGCTCTGCACGTTGTGCCACGACGTCGCGGGCAAGGCCCGCTCCCACACAAGCAGCACAAAAGCAGCAGCAAAAAAAACGGCAGCCACCAGGGCTGCCGCAAAAAGTTCAGAGTGTTGGAACTCCATGTCGAATCTGGCGCGACTGATCGGAGAGGATCAAGGTGCCGTCTGACTGACATGACGGCATTCTGCACAACTGGTGTGACAACGTAATGACACGCCGCCGGGAAGAAAAATGATTAGTCTTCGCTCTACTTGAAAAACCGGTTATGCTCACCGCTGCCTTGGAATACCTGTACGAACAAGAAGAACCGAATGCGTGATTATTTTTTCCGCCGTCTGCTTTTGATTCCACCGACGTTGATCGGCATCACTGTCATTGTGTTCATAATCACCCGCCTCGTGCCGGGTGGCCCCATTGAGCGAGCCATCATGGAAGCGCAGCAGGGGGCAGGTTCATCCCGTGCTGCCATTGCCGGGCAGAATATGGCGCTTTCCGAGGCGCAACTCGAACGATTACGCGAATACTACGGTTTCGATAAGCCCGTCCTGCAGAGTTACGTGGAGTGGGTGGGCAAAGTCGCCAGCGGTGATCTTGGTACGTCCTATCGTTACAACATGCCGGTGTGGGACGTGATGGCAAGCCGGTTCCCTGTCTCACTTTATTACGGCATCATCACGCTGATTCTCACCTACATGATCTGTATCCCTCTGGGAATATTGAAGGCCATAAAGCACCGGACAGCGGTCGACAATATCAGTTCGATTCTGATTTTCATCGGCTACGCCGTGCCAGGTTATGCGCTGGGTTCATTATTGCTGCTGTATTTCGCAGTACGCTTGGAATGGTTCCCCATGGGAGGCTTTGTAAGTCTGCAATTCGATGATCTCAGTCTGTGGGGCAAGATCAAGGATCTGGCCTCTCACTCGGCGTTGCCATTGATCTGCTACATGATGGGCAGCTTTGCACTGGTCACGCTACTGCTGAAGAATCATCTGATGGATAATCTTGCGTCCGACTACATCCGCACCGCGATTGCGAAAGGTGTCCCCTTTCGTAAAGCAGTCACCCGACACGCTCTGCGCAACTCCATGATCCCTATCGCCACCACCTTCGGGCAGAACATCACGTTGCTGGTGTCCGGCTCGTTCCTGATTGAGACGATCTTCGATATCAACGGTTTCGGCCTGCTCGGACTCACCTCAATTGTGGATCGTGATTATCCCGTCGTGATGGGCGTGGTATTCCTGGCCAGTGTGCTGCTGCTGATTGGCAACATTCTCTCCGACATTCTGGTTGCGCTGGTTGATCCGCGCATCCGCTTCAGCTAGGACGGGACGATGGCCTTCAAATTCAATCCACAGACCATCAAGAAACTGCGCCGTTTCCGCGAGATCAAGCGTGGCTACTACAGCTTCATCATTCTGGCCGCCTTTCTCCTGCTCAGTCTGTTCGGTGAGATGCTGATCAACAACCGCGCGCTGGTAGTCAGCTACGAAGGCGACCTGTATTTCCCGACCTACTCGGCATTTCATGCAGGCACAGATTTCGGGCTCGACTACCCCTACGAGACAAACTATCGGCAATTGCAGCAGCAGTGGCGCGACAGTGGATCAGAAAACTGGGTGCTGATGCCCATCATCCCCTACAGCCCTTTCGAGAATGATGCCTCCAGCGGGATCTTCAGGCCCGAGGCGCCCAACGCGGAGAAGGAGCATTATCTGGGTACCGACTCCACCAGCCGCGACATTCTCGCGCGCCTTTTCTTCGGCACGCGCATCGCTCTCGTATTTGCCATCGGCTTCATGGCGGCGGTGTACATGATCGGAGTGGCAGTAGGCTGTGCAATGGGGTATTTGGGCGGCACCTTCGACATTGTGAGTCAGCGCTTGATCGAAATCTGGAGCAACATTCCCTTCCTCTACATGGTCATCATCGTGTTTTCAGTGATACCGGACGCCTTCACCATATTCACGCGGATATTGATCCTGCTTGGGGTGATGGTGCTGTTCTCGTGGACATCAATGACCTATTACATGCGCACGGAAACCTACAAGGAGAAGTCGCGGGATTATGTCGCCGCCGCGCGCGTGCTTGGCGCCTCCGGGTCGCGCATCGTCTTCCGCCACATTCTGCCCAACGTGCTGTCGACCCTCGTGACCTTCATGCCCTTCACGATTGTCTCGGCAATCTCCGCCATCACGGCTCTCGACTTCCTCGGCTTTGGTCTGCCACCGCCGACGCCGAGTCTGGGAGAGTTGTTGAAGCAGGGTACGCAAACGCTGCGCACTGCGCCGTGGATAGTGATGTCTGCATTTGGTACGCTCGTGGCGCTGCTGACGCTGGTAACGTTCGTTGGTGAAGCGATCCGCGAGTCGTTTGATCCGAAAAAATTTACTGTCTACAAATGAATTTCCTGAAACAGAGTTACCGGGAGACCACTGCGATGATGAGAACACACGGATTGAAGATGTTGCTACTGATGGTGGCAGCTGCCTTGCTGACGGCCTGTGGTGGTGATTCGGAAGAGACTGCTGGCAGCACTCTCGCCGAACGCGATGTGACACCTGAAGTACAGGCGTTTTATGCAGCCAATCCAGAACTGATCACATTCGCGACCCCCGCAGATATCCCCACCGATCTCGTATGGGAAGACGGCATGGATCTGCCCGACATCGGTTCACCGGATGCCAGAAAGGGAGGAACCTACAACGAGTACCTTGAAGATTTTCCTCCGACCTTGCGCTTTGTGGGGCCAGATTCGAATTCTTCAGCACGCTCGTGGATAAGTGGCTTTTACCGATTGACCTATGCGGTGCCGCATGCCAACGAGGGAGGTTATATTCCGGGGATCGCTGAGAGCTGGGCGATCGATCAGGAAAACAAAACTGTATACGTCAAGATCAATCCGAATGCTCGCTGGAGCGATGATGAACCCATCACCGCAGACGACCAGATGTTCGCTATGTTTTTTAACCTTTCCGAGTACATTCAGGCACCATTCTCCAATAATCACTACGCCAACGAATACACCAACATCACCAAGTATGACGATTACACTTTCTCGATGACGGTGACTACAGCCAAACCGGATATGGCCGAGTACGTGCTCTATCTTAGTCCAGTGCCTGAGCACTTCTACAAGGAGCTGGGGCCGGATTTTCCAGAGCGCTACCAATGGCGCTATGAACCACATGCAGGGCCTTATCACTTGGCTGAGGCTGACATCGATATGGGTGTGCGAATGGTGCTGCGCCGCAAGGAAAACTGGTGGGCCAAGGATAACAAGTACTGGCGCAATCTCTTCAATCCCGATGCAATCAATCTCACCGTAATTCGCGATACCGCCAAGCGCTATGAGGCGTTCCGCTCCGGTGATTTGGACATGTTCCGCATAGCGACAGCTGACATGTGGTATGACAGTCTCCCCGATACTGATCCCGATGTTGCCAGCGGCTATATTCACAAGAGCACGTTCTACAATGGCGGAGTCCGCGGCAATTGGGGGTTGTGGATCAACTCATCGCGCCCGTTGCTGGACAATCTCGATATTCGCCTCGGCATTCAATACGCTTCCAATTGGGAGCTGGTGATAAGCAATTATTTCCGTGGTGATGTGGAGCGATTGAACACGCAGAATGATGGCTATCCAGATTTCTCCAACACCGACATTGCGGCGCGTCCCTTCGATATCGATAAGGCTCTGGAGCATTTTGCCAACGCCGGGTTTGTTAACAGAGGGCCAGATGGAATTCTTGTCAATGATCAGGGGGAGCGCCTGGCCTTCACTCTCTCAACGAATTATGACCGTTATGCGGATGTCTTCACGATTCTCAAAGAAGAGGCCATCAAGGCGGGATTGGAGCTACGCATTGAGATTCTGGACGGAGCCGCAGGTTTCAGAAAGAACCGGGAAAAACAGCATGACATCTACTTCATGAGCTTTGCCCCCAGTCAGTCAATGTATCCGGATTACTGGCAATCCAATCATTCCGACAACGCATACGACGATTCATTCCTGGAGGATGGCACAGTCAACCCGGATCGCAAAATCAAGACACAGACTAACAACCTGGAGAGTATCGCTGACTTCGAATTGGATCAATGGATCGAGGAGTACGATGATTCCTCGGACAAAGCACGCATGATTGAACTGTCACACATGATTCAGCAGCGTCACTTCGAGTACGCATCCTTCTCTCCCGGATTTGCCGAGCCGTTCTATCGTACCGCCTACTGGCGCTGGGTACGCTGGCCGGAAGGATTCAACTTCCGCTTCACCACTTATCCCTACGAGATGTTCGCACACTGGATCGATACCGACATGAAGCAGGAGACCCTGGATGCACGTAGTGATGGTCGTGCCTTCGAGCCTCATGTCGAAGTGTACGATCAGTATCGCGGGCTGTGACACCGGCCGCTTATTGAAAAGGTAGCAAGATGAACTTACGCCCAATTCGCCTGACCCTATTGTGCTGCTTCGCTGCGCTGCTGGCTGCCTGTGGCGGCGAGACAGATACAGCGACAGAGACCATAGCCAAGGCAGACATCAGTGCTGACGTGCAAGCGTTCTATGCCGCCAGTCCCGAGAAGTATTCGTTCAAGACGCCAGCCGATATCCCACAGGGGCTGGTGTGGGAGAACGGAATGGATCTACCCGACATCGGATCCCCCGAGGCGACCAAAGGCGGTACGCAGTATGAATACATGCCTGACTTCCCTGCTACGTTGCGAATCAATGGACCTGACTCCAGTGGTGAGTTCAGACGATGGTTTGACTATACGACGTTAGGACTGGCGCATCGTCATCCGAACGAGTTCGAGTTCTATCCGGCAATAGCCACCGAGTGGGCTGTGGATTTTCCGAACAAGACTGTCTACGCACGACTCAACCCGCAGGCGCGTTTCACCGATGGTGAACTGGTGACCGCCGATGACTTTATGTTCATGTTTTACTTCTTCCTTTCGGAAGATATCAACGACCCATGGTCGGCGAACTGGTACTCCACGCAATACACCAACATCACCAAATACGATGACCACACCATTTCCATCAGCATGATGGAAGCCAAGCCGGATATGGCGGCATTGGCCCTGAGCCTGGCGCCGGTACCCGAACACTTCTTCCAGGAGTTGGGTCCGGATTTCACCGAAAGATATCAGTGGCGTTTCGTGCCAAATGCCGGTACTTACGAGATCAGGCCCGAAAACGTGAACATGGGCGTGAATATTGTGATGACCCGTGTGGAGGATTGGTGGGCAAAGGATCTAAAATTTTTCCGCAATCGCTTCAACATGGATAGCATCAATTTCAGCGTGATACGTGACACTGCAAACCAGTTCGAGGCGTTCAGACGCGGCGATCTGGATCAGTTCAAGATTCGCACGGCGGATTACTGGTATGAAAACCTGCCAGATAGCGATCCCGATGTCGTCAACGGCTACATACACAAGGCACAGTTTTACAACGATGGCCCGCGCTCGCCGTGGGGGCTGTGGATCAATAGCGCACGCCCGTATCTGGACAATCTTGATGTGCGGCTCGGCATTCAATATGCATCGAACTGGGATCTGGTGCTGCAACGATATTTTCGCAGTGACTTTACCCGTCTGGATTCTGCACAGGTAGGCTATGGTGAGTTCTCCAATCCTGCTGTGAAGGCGCGAGGGTTTGACATTGCGCTTGCTCGCGAGCACTTCGCGAATGCGGGATTCGATCGCAGTGGCCCGGACGGAATTCTCATGAATGCGGCAGGTGAGCGGCTCGCGTTCACGCTTTCGACACACTACGAACGTTACCGCGACGTATTCACGATCCTGCGTGAAGAAGCTGCCAAGGCTGGTCTGGATTTGCGTCTGGAGATGATGGATGTGGCCGCCGGTTCAAGGAAGTCCAGCGAGAAGCAGCACGACATTTATTTCATCGGACTTAACTACAGCCTGGAAATGTATCCGCGCTATTGGGATCTCTATCACTCGGATAATGCCTATGACGATGCGTTCCTCGACGACGGCAGTGTGAATCCTTTACGGCAGATCAAGCCACAAACCAACAACATGGAGAGTTTTGCCAATTTCGAAATGGACCAGCTGATCGATCGCTACAACGCATCCTCTTCCCGCGAGGAGATGGTTGAACTGGCCCATCAGATGACCCAGATGCACCACGACTATGCGTCCTTTGTGCCGGGGTTTGTGGAACCATTCTACTGGCACGCCTCCTGGCGCTGGGTGCGCTGGCCGGATGATTTCAACGTGCGCTACTCCAATTATGCCGAAGACGCCTTCGTGCATTGGATCGACATGGACATGAAGGAAGAGACATTGGCCGCGCGCCGTTCAGGCCAGACCTTCGAGCCACAAATTAACGTGTACGATCAGTACCTGCAGCAGTAGAGCCTTATGTCAGAAACGATTTTGTCCGTCAGAAATCTGGTGACCGAGTTTGATACCGACGAGGGGCGCGTCCGTGCCGTCGATGATGTCAGTTTCGACGTCAAGGCTGGGCACACGCTGGGAATCGTCGGCGAGTCCGGTTGCGGCAAGAGCGTGACGGCGTTGTCGATCATGCGATTGCTGCCACAGCCTATTGGGCAGATTGTGGGCGGTCAGATATTGCTGCAAGGCGAGGACTTGCGTCAGCTGAGCATCGAGAAGATGCAAAAAATCCGCGGCGCCCGCATCGGCATGGTGTTCCAGGAACCGATGACAGCACTGAACCCCGTGCACACCATCGGTCGCCAGCTCACTGAAGTGCTGCTGCTGCACAAACCCATCTCCAAAAACCAAGCCCTCCGCGAAGCCGTCGCCATGCTCGACAAAGTGGGCATCCCGGCACCGGATATCCGCATGGGTGAATATCCGCACCAGCTCTCCGGCGGCATGCGCCAGCGCGTGGTGATCGCGATGGCGCTGGCGTGTCAGCCGAGCCTGCTGATTGCCGACGAACCCACCACCGCGCTCGACGTGACCATTCAGGCGCAGATTCTTGAACTGATCAAAGAATTGCAGAACGACATGGGCATGGCGGTGATGCTGATTACCCATGATCTTGGCGTGATTGCCGAGACCTGCTCGTCGGTGGTCGTCATGTATGCGGGCAAGGTGGCGGAGAAGGGCAGTGTCTACGACGTCTTCGATCATCCGACTCATCCCTACACGCGCGGCCTGCTGGAATCGATTCCGCGTCTGGATTCTGTGCCCAAGTCGCACCTCAGCATCATCCCGGGCATGGTGCCCGGTCTGCTGGATCTCCCTGCGGGTTGTCGCTTCGAGAACCGCTGCCGCTTCCGCAAGGATTCCTGCACGCGCGCGGTGCCGTCGATTGAAACGGTGAATTCCGGGCATGAGGTGAGTTGCTTCGAGTGGCGTGATCTCAAGGAGAATGCCAGTGTGAATGGCAACCCGGGCACCGGCGGCGACAGTGCAACTTTCAAGATGAGTGCTGTGGCATGAGTGTGATCCCTCTGACGAATTCCTCCGTTTCCCCGCTGTTGCAAGTCCGCGACCTGAAGATGCACTTTCCGGTGAAGGAGGGCATCTTCATGCGCACGGGCAAGTACAACAAGGCGGTGGACGGGGTCAGCTTCGACATCATGCCGGGCGAGACGCTGGGGCTGGTGGGTGAATCTGGCTGCGGCAAGTCGACGCTGGGGCGCTGTATTGCACGTTTGTATCAGCCTACATCGGGAGCGGTGGTTTTCAACGGCACGGACATCAGTCGTCTGGGTCGCAAGCCGCTGATGCCGTTCCGCCGCGACATCCAGATGATCTTTCAGGACCCGATGGAGTCGCTCAACTCGCGGCACACGGTGGGGGAGATTCTCGAAGAGCCGTTTATCGTCCAGAATATCGGCGACAAGGCTTTCCGGCGTCAACGGGTCAAGGAGTTGCTGGAGGTAGTAGGCTTGCCTGCGCGCTCCGTGACGCGCTATCCCTTCGAGTTTTCCGGCGGT
Organism: Gammaproteobacteria bacterium; assembly: GCA_030654835.1. Classification (GTDB taxonomy): domain Bacteria; phylum Pseudomonadota; class Gammaproteobacteria; order Pseudomonadales; family Pseudohongiellaceae; genus UBA5078. The sequence continues at coordinate 15,622 of JAURWS010000036.1, forward strand.
CAGCGGCAGCGTATCGGCATTGCCCGCTCCATCGCATTGAACCCGAAACTGATCATCTGCGATGAGCCGGTGTCGGCGCTGGACGTCTCGATTCAGAGCCAGATTCTCAATCTGCTGATCGATCTGCAAAAAGAATTCAATCTGTCTTACCTCTTCATCGCCCATGATCTCGCGGTGGTGAAGCATATCTCCGATCGCATCGCGATCATGTACCTGGGCAAGATCGTCGAGAGTGGCGACGGTGAGAGCATCTACCGGACCGCGCGTCATCCCTACACGCAGTCTCTGATTTCGGCCATTCCCGTGCCGGACCCGCACCACAAGTCCCAGCGTCAGGTGCTGGTGGGCGATGTGCCCTCGCCGATCAATCCGCCCTCAGGCTGCGCGTTCCATACCCGCTGCCCGAAGGTGATGGCCATGTGCCGCAGCGCCGCCCCGGTACTCAGCACTGATCGTCAGCCGGTGTCGTGTCACTTGTACAACACCTGATAGCCACCTGTGGGAGCTTGCCTGCAAGCGATTGCCTGTATCCTCAATCGCTTGCAGGCAAGCTCCCACAGGCATCAGGTTTATATTGGAGTTCATCATGAAGGACATTATCAAATCATTGTTTTTACTGGCATCGCTGAGCTGCTCATCGGCATGGGCGCAGTGGGGAGAGATCAGTGAAATACTGGTTTCGCCTGCGACCATTACGGATCGCAGCCATATCAGCGTAATCGTCAAGGGGCTCAAGGGCGACCCTTGCGTGCGCGTGGCGAACAAATTTGCCATTGCGGGCAACAAGATCACGATCGACGCCACGCTCTCAACCGATCCTACCGCAATCTGCATTGCGGTGATCGTGCCGCTCGAATTCACGCAGGAAATCGGCAGCCTGGCGCCTGGCGAATACACGGTGCAGGTTCGCATCAATGAGGTGTTGAGCAACACTCAGACCACGCTGAGCGTCGTCAGCCATGGCTACAGTGTGAAGAAGCTGACCCTGACTCCGGCAACCGGCACTTATTTCAGCAAGCAGAAGTTTGATTTCGGCATGGTGCTTGAGCACGGTGAGGCAGTGGTGTCGGGCGAGGCCTATCTGTTCGGCAAAAACACCGGGAGCCAGAGTTGGGTCAATGTGTCGACCCCGCTGATGCAGTGCCTGCAGCAGGGCCTGATGGCGACGCGTGGCAAGACTTATCGCTGCCCCGGTTTCTCGGATTTCCTGACCGAGGGCACGCACACGATGGTGGTGAAACTAAGATTGGCTGATGGCACGGACGTCAGTGATGCGGTGACGTGGACGGTGCTTGGAAGCGCGGAGTGACCCAACTGTGGGAGCCTGCCTGCAAGCGATTGCGGATTACAGCTCAACCTTCAATCGCTTGCAGGCAGGCTCCCACATACTGCAGGCAAGCTCCCACAATTAGCCCTTGCCCTTCATCTTGTTGGGGCCCTTGAGGCTGTCTTTCTCCATGTACTCGATGATGGCGCCGGCGATGTCCTTGCCGGTGGCTCGCTCAATGCCCTCCAAGCCCGGAGATGAATTCACCTCCAGCACCAGCGGGCCGTGGTTGGAGCGGATGATGTCCACGCCCGCCACATCGAGCCCCATCACCTGTGCGGCCTTGACCGCCAGTTTGCGCTCGTCAGGGCGAAGTCTGGCTACGGAGGCGGTGCCACCGCGATGCAGATTGGAGCGGAACTCTCCTGGTGCGGCGGTGCGCTGCATCGCGGCAATCACGCGCTCGCCGATCACGAAGCAGCGTATGTCGGCTCCAGCGGACTCCTTGATGAACTCCTGCACCAAGAAGTCGGCTTCCAGACCACGGAAGGCGTTGATCAGAGCCTCGGCGGCCTTGTCGGTCTCAGCCAGCACGACACCGTTACCGTGCGTACTCTCCATGATCTTGACGACCAGTGGCGCGCCGCCGACCGAGGCGATCAGGTCGCTGGTGGCATCCGCCGAGTGGGCATAGCTGGTGATGGGTTGGCCGATGCCCTTGCGCGCCAGCAACTGGTGGGCGCGTAGTTTGTCACGCGAGCGGGTGATGGCGATGGATTCGTTGACGGAGTAGATGCCGCACACTTCGAACTGGCGCAGTACCGCACACCCGTAACCGGTCACACTGGCTCCGATGCGCGGGATGACGGCATCAAATTCCAGTGCCTCTGGCTCCGGAGAACCCGGGCCTTTGTAAAACACCACAGGGTTGTTGGCGGTGATGTTCATGTAGCACTTGAGGACGTCCACTACTCGTACCTCGTGTCCCCTTGCTCGTGCCGCTTCCACCAGTCTTCTTGTGGAGTACAGTTTGCTGTTTCTGGATAAAACGCCAATTTTCATGCTGGTGCATTCCTTGAGCGGGGGAGCAAATATTGCGGGTGGTAGCGGGCGCTTAAATTACCACAAGGGCTTGGTAAAAGAGACGGGGGCAGTAAAAGAAAAGGGAGGCCTGGGCCTCCCTCTTCTACTGATTTACTTGTGGGAGATTCTATGTCTCAGTGCAAGAGCTGAGTTGATTTAGTCAGCACTTCGCACGCCGGTTTGGGTAACGAGTAGGGTTGAGCAGGACACGCCGTAGACCCGTCCGTGGGGGCTCGACTGCCGCCGTCCTGGCGGCAGACG
>JAURWS010000044.1 GCA_030654835.1 Gammaproteobacteria bacterium
GCCGCCAGGACGGCGGCAGTCGAGCCCCCACGGACGGGTCTACGGCGTGTCCTGCTCAACCCTACTCGTTACCCAAACCGGCGTGCGAAGTGCTGACTAAATCAACTCAGCTCTTGCACTGAGACATAGAATCTCCCACAGGATTGCAGGATTTCAGGTTCGTCGCTGGCGCACCGCCTCGAACAGGCACAGCCCGGTCGCGACCGAGACATTGAGGCTACTCAGCGCGCCAGCCATGGGAATCGACATCAGATAGTCGCAGTGCTCGCGAGTAAGGCGCCGCAGCCCCTTGCCTTCGGAGCCCATGACAATGGCGATGGGTTGCTTGAAGTCGATGCTGTAGAGGCTGTCCTCGGCCTCTCCCGCCGCTCCGGCGATCCAGATGCCGCGCTCCTTCAGCTCACCGAGCGTACGACTGAGATTGGTCACTTCGGCGAAGGCGATGGTATCCGCAGCACCACAGGCCACCTTGCGCGCTGTCATGTTCAACGGAGCGGAACGGTCTTTCGGGACGATCACCGCATCGACACCGGCCGCATCGGCGGTGCGCAGGCAGGCACCCAGATTGTGCGGATCGGTGACCTCATCCAGCACCAATATAAGTGGTGTATGCGTGAGCGAGTCGAGCAGCTTCGCCAGACCACGTTCATCGAGCACCGTCCCACCGAGTCGACACAGGGCGATCACGCCCTGATGCACCGCTCCGGGCTGCAGATTGCGCAGACGCTTGTCCAGATCCTTGCGGTCAAGCCCCTGCCAGCTGACGCCGGCAGCGGCCGCGAGGCCCTTCAATTCATTGATGCGCTTGTCTTCACGATCCTGCTGAATCAACAACTCGAGGATATCCTCGGGATGCTGCCGCAACAGTTCACTCACGGTGTGAATGCCGTAAACCCACTCTTTGCTGCTCAATTCTCTGTCCTATCCTAAAGCTGGCTTTAGCTAGCTCTGACTCGTGCCACCCGCATCGACGACCGGCACTGCCGCGCGACGCTTGCCCTTGTTCTTGCCGCCTGCGGCGCCAGACTTGCGCGAGCGTTTCTTCTTCGGCGCGGCCGCTTCGCCGGGCTTGACGGTGGCTGGCGCAACCTTCTTGCCAGCCTTGCCGCTCTTGCCAGCTTTTCCGGCACTACCGCCCTTACCCGCATCGGAAGACTTCGCCGCCCGTTGCTCACGGCCCTTGCCCTTGTCTTTGGCAGCAGGGGATTTGTGCTCTCGCCCGCCTAGCTGAAAAGAACCACCCTCAGGCTTGTCCCCGGAACCGTCCATCATCACCAGATCGATCTTGCGATCATCCAGATCGACGCGCACCACCTTCACCCGGACCGGGTCGCCGAGGTGATAACTGACACCGCTGCGCTCACCGCGCAACAAATGCCGCACAGGGTCGAACTGGTAGTAGTCATTCTTCAAGGCAGTGATATGCACCAAGCCTTCGACATAGATGTCCCGCAGCTCCACGAACAGACCAAAACCGGTCACGCTGCTGACCGTGCCCGGGAACTCGTCGCCGACACGATCCTTGATGTATTCGCACTTGAGCCAATCGATCACGTCATAGCTGGCGGCATCGGCACGGCGCTCAGACATGGAACAAGTCTCACCGAAACTCTGCATGTCTTTGAGATCATACGGAAAGATCTCCTTGCGCGAGAGCGGCTCCACGCCGGTGACCTTGCGCACGTGTGCGGCCTGCGCCTTGCTGCGAATCAGAAAGCGCAGCGCACGATGCACCAGCAGATCCGGATAGCGGCGGATCGGCGAAGTGAAATGGGTATAGGCGGCAAAGCCCAGTCCGAAGTGACCAATGTTTTCAGGCTGGTAAACAGCCTGCAGCAGTGAGCGGATCAGCACCGTCTGGATCAGATGCGCATCGGGGCGATCGGCAATCTTGAGCAGCACACGCTGGTAGTCTTTCGGCTCCGGCTTGGCGGAGCGCGTCAGCACAATGCCCATCTCTTTCAGGAAAGCCTTGAGATTCTCCAGCTTGTCCATGTTCGGACCATCATGCACGCGATAGAGCACCGGCAGCGCGGACTCGGCCAGGAACTTCGCGGTGCAGACGTTGGCAGCGAGCATGCACTCCTCGATCAGGCGGTGGGCGTCATTACGCACCACGGGCACGATCTCGGCGATCTTGCGCGTCTCGCCAAACACGATGCGCGTCTCGGTGCTGATGAAATCCAATGCCCCGGCCTGCTGTCGCAGTTTCGAGAGCTTCTTGTAAATGGTGTACAGCGTTTCCAACGCGGGCAGCAAGGCTTCGTATTTTTTGCGCAACCGGGCCTGGGATTTTTCACGCACAGCCGTGGTTGGCTCTTCGAGGATGTCCGATACCTCGGTATAGGTCATGCGCGCATGGGAGTGGATCACGCCCTCATAAAAGGTGTAATCGAGCACCTGGCCCTGCTTGTTCATCTGCATCTCGCAGACCATGACCAGACGATCCACGTTGGGCTTGAGCGAGCACAGTCCGTTGGACAGCGCCTCGGGCAGCATCGGGATTACATGGCCAGGGAAATACACGGAGTTACCGCGATTCTGAGCCTCGACATCCAGCGCCGAATTCACCGACACATAGTGGGACACGTCGGCAATGGCGACATACAGACGGCAGGCCCCGAGGGCTTCCTGCTCGCAATACACCGCGTCGTCGAAGTCTTTGGCATCTTCACCGTCGATGGTCACGAAGGGGAGATGGCGCAGGTCCACGCGCTGGGAAGACTCGGACTCATGCACCTCGGTCGAGAAGCGCTTGACCTCGTCGATCACCTCGCGCGGCCACTTGTAGGGAATATCGTGGCTGCGAACTGCTACCTCGATCTCCATGCCGGGCTTCATGTGATCGCCGAGAATCTCGACGACGGTGCCCACTGCCTTGCGGCGCTGGGTCGGATACGCGGTGATCTCGGCCACCACGAACTGACCGTCCTGAGCACCACGGTTCTCCTTTTCCGGAATCATGATCTCCTGGCTGTTGCGCCGATTGTCCGGCACCACCACGCCAAAGCCCTGCTCCCAGTAATAACGCCCGACGATGTGCGTACTGCGCCGCTCAAGAACTTCGACGATCATGCCTTCCTTGCGGCCACGGCGATCGACACCAGAGACCCGCGCCAGCACGATGTCACCGTCGAACACCTTCTGCATCTCGGCCGATGGCAGCACTAGATCCCCGGATCCGTCAACAGGAATGAAGAAGCCGTAGCCGTCTTTATTACCCTGCACGCGCCCCTTGGTCAGCTCCATGCGGTTGACGAGTCCGTAGACTCCGCGCCGGTTACTGATCAGCTGCCCGTCCCGCGCCATGGCGATCAGGCGACGACGCAGCGCTTCGGTCTGCTCATAGGATTCCAGCCCGAGATACTCGCAGAGCATCGGGTAGCTCACTGGCTCACCGGACTTTTCCATGTATTCGAGGATGTATTCACGACTGGGAATCGGATTTTCGTAATTTTCCGCTTCCCGACTTGCGAAGGGGTCTGCAACAGCTGAGGGTTCTTCTCTTTTCTTAGTCATAACCTGCCAATTTCTGGGGGGATTCGAAGGCAGTATACACAGGTCGCAAACCCTTTAGTTAAACAAATCTGTTGCGGGGGATTGACGGCCCGAAGGCTTCTGGCTAAAGTGCGCGCCTGCATTATCTCCTCCTGCCCAGGTGGTGGAATTGGTAGACACGCCAGCTTCAGGTGCTGGTGATCGAAAGGTCGTGGAGGTTCAAGTCCTCTTCTGGGCACCATCTAGCTACGCAATCAAAAAGTTACAGATTTTTAGATTTACCCCCATCTTACCAGCCAAAAATTCACCTGCATGCAAACCAGACCCCAGAAACTGCCAACAACTGCCTAACTCTCCGGGAAAGGTTCAGCGCGTGACTGATACTGTCTAAAAATAAAAACCCGTCAAACTTCGACATAAACACTCCTTTTGCCCATTATGGGGCTTCAGGGAAAGGGCCATCAGCATGACTGCCGATGGCCCTCGTCACTTCGACTTTAGTACCGAATTACGCCCCCGGCTGCCAGTCCAGTGACACCCAGAACTGCCGTCCCCATGGAACGGAGAGACGTGACTCGTAACCACCGATCATGGCAAATCGCTGCGGCCTGATGTCGAACATGTTGGTAACGCCTGCACTCAAGGTGATCTCGCTGTCCAGGTACTGGTCAAAGACATAGGCATATTGCGCACTGGTGATGGTTTCCGCTTCAATCGTACGGTCAGTCATAGCGATCCAACCATCTCCATAGCGATCGACAGGACGGTCATCGAAGATCACGCTATGGCGATAGTTCGCTGACAACCCTGCGCTGTGGTTGCCGTTGTACCACCCCAGGCGCAAGCTTCCCTTCACCTTCGGCAATGGCGGTAGAATCGCTGTCTCAGCATTCTGCATTCCCAGCCCGTTGATGTTGATTCCGACGTTGTCCTCGTAGGAATAGTTCAAGAAATACGATGCCTCAAGCGTCGTTGTGAATGTCCCCAGGTTTCCGGCGTTGTACGTATAACGCGCCTTCGCATCTACAAGATCGATGAACACGGAGGCGACGTTCTGCGCTTGCCTGTAGATCGTGTCTACCGACATGTCCAGTGGATCTCGCTGCACCGAATTGCCAGGTCCGGCGATGGAACGCAGGTAAGCGGTAGCCGCAGCCCGATCGGCTGGATTGGCCGCATTGTAACTGGAAGCGGTACGGCCAGTGGAAGCCAGGAATACCCGGAACTGGTCGTACACCGTGTCCGTATCGTCCAGCGTACGGATTCTGTCGATGTACTTCACATTCTGATAGTCAAGGCTCAGGCTGAGGTTCTCAAGCCCCTCATAAGTCATTCCCAGGTTGCGAATAGTGGAAGTCTCTGGCCGCAGATTGGGATTGCCTGCCGTGCAGGTGGAGGACCCGATCAAGGAGGCGTTATAGAACGGATCATTGCCTGAGAAGGCCTCGCCACATAGCTCGTTCGGGATAAACGGGCGACCCTGCACAGGTGTTGGGGCCAGGAAGCTCTCCCCCCACGAGGCGCGCAATGCCAGCCCGTCCATGGCCTCCCAGCGCAGCGCCACTTTCGGTGTTGTGGCCTTCAGCCCAAAGTCAGTAAACTCTTCATGGCGTACCGCAGTCTGCATCGACAATGATTCCAGAATCGGCACCTCCACTTCCAGGAACACCGCCCTGACCTGACTGAAATAAGTAGCGTCCTTGCGCACCGGTGTCGTTATATCAACGTTGTAATTGAGTCCAACGTTCGACAAGGGATTGGCGAAGTCTTCGTTGGTCGTGTCTCGCCACTGGTAGCCCGTTGCCATTGAGACCGCGCCAGCAGGTAGATTAAACAGCTCACCAGTTATCGTGAACTCCGCGATATCAAGGTAATCACGGCTGGTAACCAGCTTGATCGGTTCATACATCCAGTCCATCATCTCCCGCGTGTTGCTGGTGACGCCTTCTTTGTACAAGGGGGAGCGCGGATCAGAGCTGCCGAACGGGTTGAACCATTGATTGCCGGCGGGGCCGCCTTGGCCCATCAATGCAAGCTGCAGCTTTGCCAGATGCAGAGTACCAACCTTTGTGCGCGAGCGAGAAGCGCGCTGCTGCCTGGAGTAATAGGCATACCCCGTCCAGGTATCGGTCAGATCAAATGTTGTCCCCAGCTTGATGCGGTTGGAGTTGGTAAGCGTGCCACCGGAGGTCTCTCCGAATTCGCTGATCCCGGGAGGGGTCACGCCCAGACCGGACGAAGGGCGCCACAACCACGGCGTCACATCGAAGCCGAAGGTATTTGCGGGATGCTTGGCGGGTATGAACAAGACGTTCCGATTGTTCGGATTCAACGCGGTGACCACCCCCATGGAACCCTCGTTCATCAGGTAGTTCAAATTGGCGGAAAGTTCGAAACGCAGCGAGTCTGTGGCTTCCCAGGTCAGATTCTGATACAGGTTGTACTCATTCATCCCTGTCGCATAAGGATAGGTCTGAGTGTAGTTGTACCAGCACGTTCTGTTGTTGCCAGTGCCAGTGATGATCCCACTGGGGATGGAGCCACGCTTGGTCCGATCCTCAAGCCCCTGATTGAATGTCCCGCAACTTGGATCTGGCAGGTTGCCTCCCAGTGAACGTCCACCGTGCAGCGCTCCCAGTCGTGGCGTAGCTCCTGTCACACGTCGATAGGTGCCCGGGTTGCCCGAGCCGGACGAGCCGTCGGCCATCTCCCACTCTCTGGGGCGTTCATAGTACCCCAGTCGCGTGCGCTTGCGAGCATCGAACGCGCCAACGTAATTGATGCCGTTGTCGAAACTTTTGCCCCAGAGCAAGGCGACATTGCCCTCTTCCATGCCGCCCTCTTCCGGCGTCTGATAATAAGCACGTATGCGCAGTCCATCGAACTGCTTGATGGGAATCATGTTCACCACACCTGCGACAGCATCCGATCCGTACAATGCAGAGCCGCCATCGAGCACGATCTCGACGCGAGCAATGGCGATGTCTGGAATCATAGCGGTCACAGAGTTGTCAACGCTGCGCAAGCCGTCCACCATGCTCAGTGTGCTGTTCTCGCCAAGGCCGCGCAGATTGAAGGTCGCACCCGTGCTGCTTTGGGCCCCGTCATTGCCGCCCAAAACGTTCAGTACAACGTTGGTGTTCTGCGTAAAGCTCAAGTCCCGGATGTAGTTCGCCATGCTTGGCGCCCCAGACTGGTAGAGTTCATCCTGGTTGATGGTCGCCACGGGCGAGTTCTGCGCGAACGCAGAGTTGCGGATGTAGGAGCCAGTTACCACTACTTCCTCTACCTCGGGGTCAGCAGCAGCCTGCGCCTGCACAAGCACGGGAAATGCGATGGAAGCAACAAGACAGGAATGAATCAGATGACGCAGTCGCCCGCGCCGGGTGAAAGTATGCATGCTTATCTCCAGATGTTGGCCTTTGCCGTGTGGACGACTCGGAACCTTTATTATTTTTGATATCAACTGTTGCGCGCTTGCAAAGGCACTACTTGATTATCACTGGATGACTGCATGCAGGTCGCATATCCGGTACGTCGATAGACTACCACTACACCTTGTTCTGCAAGATGTGTACAGGAGTCTGCGGCAAAAGCAAGCTCAAAAACCTTCCATTCTATTTTTTCAGGGCATGCAGAAGGGAAATTCCTGTTCACAACAGTGACTTTCAGAATGAGAAAAGGGGCGTCGACGGCTGCAACTGCCCCGCACCAAGGTTGGACGTGCGTGAAATCCACAATGGTTACTGGGTCACATCAACAATACGGTCGGTTGGGACAATGTGCTGCGCTCATCGCCCACTACCGGCATTAATGTCCTGCATATCCATCAAACCCCGCGTGTCGAGGCGTTTGATGTGATTGATTTCCTTGGTACACAATGGACACAGCCCATCGTAGTAGACCCGCAATGCAGACATCGACATTTACCTCATGATTTCGAATATGCCTGTTCGATACGATCAGAGTAGTGGAAAGGATTACATTTGGGCCGCTACGAGTGGTTTTGCTCCGAAGGCTGCGCAGGCTTCTGCTCCCGGCGATGCCCTCCGAAAAGGTTGATCCTGCGATCCGTTTTCCTGCCAAACAGCATCATCTGGCGATGAAAACTGTCCGCCTCGTCGGGTCGCAGCACCACATCGAGCAGGAAGCAGATGACGCTGATCGGACTCATCACCACATCACGGATGGCGTCGAGAGCCAGCTTGATCTGAAAGCGCAACAGGTGACGCAGCGCCGTCCAGAAGCGAACTTTTTTTGTTGTTGGAGCCTGTTTTGTTGTTGGCAAAGCCTGTTCAGTTGTCAAAGCGCAGTCCTCATGGTTGAAGCCCGAGTATGTCTCAAGGTCAGGAAAATGGACATTCCCCTGCGGCGAAGCTGGCTCTGGTCTGGTTCGGTCGAACAGTCCCTGCCACGCAGCAGTAAGCCAGTGATTCAGTTCTGTAAGCATGCTGACTTACAGGATAGAATCGCCGCAGAGCTGCTGAGCACCGTGTAATGCCTGCCTCTAACCAGCAGCCTGCCGACACCATGACACTAAGATCGCCAATTTCCTCGATAGCCACACTCAGAGCCTTTCCATTCCGGGTCGGCATTGCCTTGCTGGCATTGCTGCTCTGCACCGTGAGTTTTGCCGCCGACGAGCCGGGTAGTCCAATCAACCCGGTGCGCCCCAACTTCGCGGGCAGCTGGGAGAAGGACTTTGCGCGCAGCGACAAGTGGGAAGCCGAGCTGCAGCGCACCATCGACGAGCTCAACCGGGACATGCAGCGCGGGGGCACCGATGCCGGTGACTACAGCATGAGCGGCTCGCGGCGCCGGGCCGGGAACATCATCGCCAATGCGCGCCTGGCCGAGCTCATCAGTCGCCAGACCATCATGCGGATCACGCAGACCGGGGGCGAGGTGCGCATCGAGCGTCAAGGTGACGCGGCATTGATCTGCAGCACCGCCAACAATGTCGACGACACCTTCAAGAGCGTGCACGGCACCGAATACTGTGGCTGGGATCGCCAGCAGCTGGTGTTCGAAATCATGCTGGCCGAGGGCGTGATCATCGAGCATCGCTTCAGCCTCGACACCGATGGCCAGACCATCAGCATGCTCACCAGCGTGTACGATCGCAACTCCACACCCTTCAATCTGATTACCTTCTTCAATCGCTATGAGGCGCCGCCCGAGGGCTACAACTGCGTGCAGACACTCAGCAGAGGGCAGGTTTGCAGCGCGGCGGATCCCCAGCCATGAGGTTCGCAATATTCCGTCATCTCTGGTCTCGCGCCGGCGCCACGCCCCTGATCGCGTTGCTGACAATGCTGCTGACAGCCTGCGCGCAGAATCAGCCAGCGGAAGTCGTCGGCCCGCCTCCGGTCGGCAACGTGCAGCTGAACGTCGCGGCGCAGACTCCCAGCGAGGAGCGGCTGCTGAACATCGGCGTGCAGGTCTTCGACACTCGCGCCACTGACGAACAGATCACCCAGGCCGGTGCGGCCATATTCGCCGAGATCCGCAGAGTCGAGACTCACTATCTCCCCGTAGTGCTGCGCAACACGCTGGTGGCCTCCAATCAGTGGGGCGTCGTGCGCGTGCTACCCGAGACCGACCCCTCGGTAGACCTGCTGATTCAGGGCACCATCCTGCGTTCCGATGGCGCCAATCTCATTCTGCAGGTGCGCGCCACCGACAGCAGCGGCAAGGAATGGTTGAACCAGACCTACGTGGATACGGCGGGCAATGTCGACTATCCAGACTTCGTGCCCTCGCTGCGCGACCGCAGCACCACCACCAATCTCGAAGATCCCTTTCAGGACCTGCACGCGCAGATCGCCAACGACCTGCTCGCCGTCCGGGAAAGCATGGACTCGCAGGCACTGCTGGCGCTGGCGCAACTCACGCAGATGAAGTACGCAGGCGATCTCTCACCCGAGGCTTTCGGCTCGCTGCTGCAACCAGACGCGCAAGGTCTGCTGACGCTGCAACGGCTGCCCGCCACGAACGATCCGCTGCTGGAGCACGTGGCACAGATTCGCGCGCGCCACCACGTCTTCATCGACACCATCGACGAGTATTACGACGCGCTGCACCACGACCTCAAGCCGACCTATGATGTCTGGCGCCAGTACTCCCACGATCGGGTAGTGGAGGAAGAGGAGAGTGCTGCGAGCGCGGCCGCAGGGGGCACGTTGAGTGGCAGCGGCAGCTTCGAAGCGCTCAGCCAGAACTACAACCGCTACAAATGGGCGAAGATTTTCGAACAGGAATTCGTCGCGCTAGCCTCGGGATTCGTCAGCGAGACGGCCCCGGCCGTGTTGAAACTCAGTGAAAATGTCAATGGCCTGACCGGGCCGGTGGAAGAGCAGTATGCACAGTGGCGAGTGCTGCTGCGCGAGCTGTTTGAGGTGGAGACGGCGGGGCTTTCTCAGTGACAACAGGATCAGTGACAACGAGAGGAGTGACAGCGGGAGCTAAGACGAAACGCCGAATTCTGCTAACCGGTTTCGAGCCTTTCGATGGCCGCGAGCACAACGCTTCGTGGATCGCCGTCAGTGCCCTGGCGCAACAACATCCCCCTGGCGTGGAGCTGCGGGCAGCACTGATTCCCGTGTGCTGGGGTGCGCCGCGCCGCGTGCTCGACCCCATCATCGCCGAGTGGCAACCGCACGTCATCATCGGCATGGGCGAAGGCGAAGCGGGCGTGTTCCGTCTGGAAACTATGGCGAACAACACGCGCCGTGAACGTGCCGATTACGACGGCAGGTTTCCCGAAGGCCGCGTCATTGACCCGCACGGTCCGCTGTGCCGAACCGCAAGTGCGGACTGTTCAACGCTTTGCAGGGAGCTGGCGGAGCGATGTATTCCCGTGCGCGTGTCGACAGATGCCGGCGCCTTCCTGTGCGAAGAATTGCTGTATACACTGGAGGGCATGCGCGCTGCGCAGGAGACGCTGGACACCGTGCTGTTTGTGCATGTGCCGCCGTTCGGAACAGCGCTGGAATTTCGAGGTCAGCAGCGTGTGTGCGACGAGGCACTGCTGCTGGAATTTGCCAGCCTGTTGCTCGCCTGCGTGCAGGCGCTGCCGCATAAAAGTGTCAACTATCTATCCGAGTAGTTTCAATGCCACCGTCATCAGCAACATCAACAAACCCATCGACAAGACCCTGCCCCTGCGACAGCGGCAAACCCTTCGCGCGCTGCTGTGAGCCCTTCCTCACAGGCAAGGAAGCGCCGCGCACCGTCAAGCAGTTGATGCGCTCTCGCTACACCGCTTTCGCGCTCGGCGGGTATGGTAATTATCTGCATGCGACCTGGCATCCCAACACCGTGGGTATGGTGATGGCCGAGGATCTCGATGTCGCAGAAATACCCTGGGTTGGGCTGACGATCCTCGATGACGAACAGAAGGGCGATCGCGGGCGAGTGGAATTCAAGACACGTTACCGCGATGACGATGGCGTGGAGCATGTGCACCACGAACACTCGGCGTTCCTGCGCGTGAACGGCAAATGGCTCTATCTCGAAGGCAAGGTCAGAGAAGAGTAGAAAGGCCAGAGAAAGCCAGTGGCGACCTAGCGCGCCGCCGCCAGCCCCGCGCTCTTGTCGGCGATACGCTGCAGCAATTGTCGCCACGACTTGACGAACGCCTCGGCGCCATCGCTTTGCAACTGCAGAGCCAGCGCCGCGATATCGATCCCTTCACGCTCGAACAAGGCGATGGTCGCTTGTGCCGCTGCAGCATCGGCGTGCATCACACCTCTGACATGGCCATGATCGGCAAATGCCAGCAGCGTTTTTTCCGGCAGCGTGTTGATCGAGTCGGGTGCCACCAGCGCATCCACATACAGCGTGTCGGAAGCCGCCGGATCTTTGGTCCCAGTGCTCGCCCACAACAGCCGCTGCGGCCGTGCTCCCGCCGCACTCAACGCCTGCCAGCGTGGCGAACTCAACATCTCCTGCGCCGCCGCGTAAACCTCTGCGCACACCACCAACCCGAGACGATTGTTAAGCGCTGGGGACACCTTGTCTTTCACCGCTGCATCCCAGCGGCTCACAAATACCGAGGCCACCGATGCCACGTTTGCATCCAACCCCGCCTGCACACGACGCTCGATGCCGCGCAGATACGCCTCAAGCGCCGCACGATATTGCGCATAGGAAAACAGCAGGGTGACGTTGACGGGCACGCCTGCGAAAATTGCCTCTTCGATAGCTGGCAGACTCCCGGGGGTGCCAGGAATCTTCACAAACAGATTGGGGCGGGCGGCCTGCGTGTGAATCTGTTGCGCGGCAGCAAGACTGCCCTGCGTATCGCTGGCCAGCAACGGCGATATCTCCATCGACACCCAGCCATCTCTGCCCTGGGTCGCGGCGAACACAGGTGCGAACAGATCGGCGGCTCGCCGCAGGTCTTCCAGCGCCAGCTCGGTAAACAACGCTTCGCCGGACTTGCCCTCGGCACACTTGGCACGAATGGCGGCGTCGTAGGCCGTGCCACTGCCGATGGCGGCATCGAAGATACTCGGATTGGAGGTCAGCCCGGTGACGGAGAGTTCGCGGATGTAACGCGCCAGCGTGCCACTGTCCAGCAGGTCACGCGTGATGTTGTCGAGCCACAGACTTTGTCCGCTTTCTGTAGCCTGTCTGATTGCTGCTGTCGTCATGATGTTTTGCTCACTCGCATGTCGGCACCGCTCGGATGCTGGAACACCCGCAGGCCGAATTCCGGAAGAATCGCCAGCAGATGATCGAAGATGTCGGACTGGATGCGCTCATAGTCCGGCCACACCGTCGTATTGGTAAAGCAATAGACTTCCAGCGGCAGGCCGTCCGACGTCGGGTCCAGCTGGCGCACCAGCAGGTGCAGATCCTGCCGCACGCCGGAATGGTTGCGCAGATAGCAATCCACGTAGGCCCGGAAGGTGCCGATGTTGGTGATGCGCCGGGTATTCACCTGATCTCTGCCGCGCTCGGGCAGTTTGCTGTTCCACTCGGCGATCTCCGCCTCCTTGCCCTGCAGATAGTCCTGCAGCAGGCTGAAGCGATATAGATGCTGCAGCTCGTCGGCATTCAGGAAGTGGATACTGTTCTGATCGAGCAATACATGGCGCTTGATGCGCCGCCCACCCGCATCGCGCATCCCGCGCCAGTTCTTGAAGGAATCGGAGATGAAACGCTTGGTGGGAATATTGGTGATGGTCTTGTCAAAGTTCTGCACCTTGATGGTGTGCAGTGCGATGTCGATGACGTCGCCGTCGGCGTTGAGCTGGGGCATCTCCACCCAGTCGCCCACTCTGACAATGTCGTTGGAGGATATCTGCACGCTGGCCACCAGCGACAGCAGGGTGTCCTGAAAGATCAGGATCAGGACGGCAGCCATGGCACCGAGGCCCGACAGCAGAATCAGCGGCGAGCGGTCCAGCAGTGCGGCGACCACCAGAATCAGTGCAATCAGATAAATGATGATCCTGACGACCTGCACATAGCCCTTGATCGGCTTCACGCGCGCCTTGGGTCGGCGCTCGTAGAGAGTTCCAATCAGCGACAGCACGCCACTGAGGGCCATCGCCACCACCAGCGTGATCACACTCTGGCAGACATTGCGCACGACGATGACCAGCTCGTCCGGCAGCCCGGCGATGAAACCGATGCCCAGCGAAATGATCACCGAGGGAACAATATTGGCGAGGCGGGCAATGATGCGAGAATCGAACAGCGCCGAGTCGTCCCCCATCGGCGTGGCGCGCAAGGCGCTATACAGGCCGCGCACCAGAACGCGCTTCACGATCCAGTTGGCCAGCCAAGCTGCTACCAGCAGCAGGAGCACACTGAGCAGGGTATAGAGCTCTGGATAGCTTTCCAGCCATTCCAGAGCCGCATCGTATTGCGCTTGCATCCTGTTACCTGGCAATGACTAGAAGGTACCGTTGACCCTCAGTGACATGACGCGACCTCCGCCACCACACTGATCCTCGTATTCTTCTATGATGCCACTTGTGATAGGACCAAGATAGCGATGTCTCTCGCGGCACTGACGGTTGTCAGTGACGTTGCGGGCATCCAGACGGAAGGTGATGCCGTTGAAGGCGACCATTTCCACGAAGGCCTGCACGTTGGGGTCACCGGCCGTCAGCTCGATGTCATCGACGTCGTAACGCTTGCGGTTGCCGTCGAAACGGTTATTCCAGTTGAGCCCATAGTTCAGACGCAAGCTGGGGATGTCGTGACGGAAGCCAAGCATGAGGCGGCCACGATCGAATTGCGAGAAGCGTCGATCAATCCCGAGGAACGGGTCCTCGATTTTCGAGTCCTGCACGTTGAACTGCGAAGTCAGCAGCAGATTCGGCATGTTGATCATCTTCATGCGGATGCTGGCGCTCAGGTTCATACCGTACATGATGCCGTCGCCGATATTGCCGTTGGCGGACTGCAGATTGGTTAGCGAAGGCGACACATCGATACGCTCAATCACATCCAGATGCTTCATCCAGTTCACGTCGCCTTCGACCACGCCGATGTCGTCGGGCAGGCGGTATTCGAAGCCCAGTTCAGTCTTCAGCACCTGCTCCTGCGTCAGGTTGGCATTACCCGCCTGAGTATTGGCGTCGTTGTCCTGATTGTCGCTGGCGGCCACGAAGTCGTTGAAGCTCAGCTGCCGCACCGATTTCTCGGCATTCCAGGTGAGCTGGAAAGTGGGCGTCACATCGAAACGAAAGTCTACTTTCGGTTTGACGAAGCTGAAGTCACGTTTATTGAAGACGTCACCAGTCTGGGTAATTTCAGACATTTCGTACAACAGCGTACTTTCCAGCGACATGCGCGAATTGATCTGCCAGTTGTGCACCAGGAACGGTTCGACGCGGACCTCCTCAACAACGGAGTTCGCATTCGAGACATTTTGTGGAACCAGACCACCAAAGGCCGCTGACGGCGTTCCCGTGGTGGACGGCGAGCCCAGTCGCAGCCCGGAATCCAGCGTAGTCTGAGCGCGCTCGACACCGAACTCGATGTCCTGACCGCTGACCAGCCCCATGGTATAGGAGCTGCGCACGATGCGCTCTTCGGTGACGCTGCTCGTCTCCAGAAACAGATCTTTGTAATCGGGAGTATTGGCAACCACGTCGAAACGTTCGCGCACCGTCAAATCGTTGTTCTGGTTGGAGATAAAGAGCACCTTGAAGCGGTGTCCGTTATCGAAGTTGTATTCGTAGTCGCCGCCGATTTCCCAGTTGTCACGCTCACTCGGGATATCCTCGCGCTCAATGCTCACCTTGTTGGGACTGACTCGCAGGTTAGTGGTGTAGCGCATGACGTCGGTGGGGCCATCGTTCATGCCGTAGAGGCCATTCAGGCGCACACTGCTCTTCTCATTGATGTCATAGCCGAGGTTGGTCGTAAGGTTCTGGCTGGTGATATCGCGAATGCGGTCCTCGCGCACCTCATCATTGAAGGACCAGTCGCCCAGACGGCTGGTCTCTTTGCTGACATAGTGGTCATAACGCGGCTCAGCCTGTGCGCTGAACAGAAAACTCAAGGCGCCATACGAGCCGCTGTACGCCACCGAGCCACCGGGCTTCACGGTATGGTCGGGATGACGATCGGCATTGACCTGGTAGGAAACGCTGGTGGTATCCAATGCTTCAAGCAGAACGACGTTGATCACCTGGCTGCTGCCACGCACGTCCAGTTCGCCAGAAGTTCCCCTGATGATCTCGATGTACGCGACCTGCGAGGCGCTGATGCGGGAGAGCTGGCTGCTGGCCTGATTACCCTTGCCTGCCATGCGCTTGCCGTCGATCAGAATCTGGTCGCCGCCACCGGCACCCAGCCCGCGTCCGCCGCCACCGCCGCCAAATCCTCCACCACCGCCGCCGGGGCCACCTGGACCTCCGCCACCGCCAGAATTGACGCCGGGAATGCGGCTCAACATGTCCTGTGCTGTGGTAGGGGCCCACTCCTGAAAGTATTCAGCCGGGTAACGAACAGTAGAGTCGGTGTTTGCATCCTGAGCCAGCGAGGAAGCTGAAAAGCCTGCCAATGCCATCAGGATAGATGCGGATAAGATCGATTTGCGGACGTTCAATGCCATTGTTCTGGTGCCTGTGCTAAAAAAATAAGTGCGTACGCTATTTAAAAACTCTTTCAAATGCAATTTATTAGCATTTGTGCAACACAAAATGACCTTTTCGCCATACTTTTGACATAAGTTCTGGCATCGGTACTGACAAAAGCGGAACTCATGTGCTGCGAGGGGTGACGATGAGATCTTCGGGGCGATGCGTCAGAGATGCACCTGCCCCCCCTCTGCGACAGTAATTTGAGGAAGCGCAATAAACTCGTAAATATGAGCGCTTGCTCGAAGTGATTGCTTAACAATCCCAGTCGACAGGAGTAGATTCCAAAAAGAGAGACCGGGGAAACTGCCGCTGCTTTCATGTTGGCGGAAATTTCTACCGGTTGTGTCAACGGCTTCACCCCGTGCTCCGCAATGGACAGGGGGCCTTAATGGATGAAACGAATGACTGATCAGAGTTCTGGAAGTTCAGAATCCCACCCGAAGACAATTGCAGCAGGCAGCACTTCGCACTCCTTTTACAACTCCAGGTTTTACAACTACAAGGTAGTTCATCAATTCTCCATCATGACCGTGGTCTGGGGCATCGTCGGCATGCTGGTGGGAGTATTGATCGCCGCACAACTTGCCTGGCCTGCACTCAACTTCAACATTCCCTGGCTCAGCTTCGGACGCCTGCGCCCCTTGCACACCAATGCCGTAATCTTTGCCTTCGGAGGCAGTGCGCTGATGGCAACCTCGCTGTTCGTCGTGCAGCGCACCTGTCAGGTGCGACTGATCTCGGACAAACTTGCGGCTTTTGTGTTCTGGGGCTGGCAGACGGTGATCGTCGCCGCAGCAATCACACTGCCGATGGGGCTCACCACGTCCAAGGAATATGCAGAACTGGAATGGCCAATCGATATTCTGATCGCCGTGGTATGGATCGCCTACGCAGTGCTTTTCTTCGGCACCATCATGAGACGCAAGGGCCAGCACATCTATGTGGCCAACTGGTTCTTTGGCGCCTTCATTCTGGCCGTGGCACTGCTGCATATCATCAACAGCCTCGCTCTGCCGGTGACGCTCACCAAGTCCTACTCTGTCTATTCCGGCACGGTCGATGCGATGGTGCAGTGGTGGTACGGCCACAACGCCGTGGGCTTCTTCCTGACAGCGGGCTTCCTGGGCATGATGTATTACTTCGTGCCCAAGCAGGCAGACCGCCCCGTGTACTCCTATCGCCTTTCGGTAGTGCATTTCTGGGCGCTGATTGCCATCTACGTGTGGGCGGGTCCGCACCACCTGCACTACACCTCGCTTCCTGACTGGACTCAGAATCTGGGCATGGTCATGTCGCTGATCCTGCTGGCACCGTCCTGGGGTGGCATGATCAACGGCATCATGACGCTGTCTGGCGCGTGGGATAAGTTGCGCACCGATCCGATACTGAAATTCCTGGTGGTGTCGCTCTCTTTCTACGGCATGTCGACCTTCGAAGGCCCGATGATGTCGATCAAATCCGTCAACGCGCTCTCACACTACACCGACTGGACCATAGGCCACGTGCACTCCGGGGCGCTGGGCTGGGTCGCGATGATTTCCATTGGCGCCATCTATCACCTGATTCCATTGATGTACAACCGCAAGGCCGGAGACATGTACAGCGTCAAACTGATCGACCTGCACTTCTGGCTCTCCACCATCGGCACGGTGCTGTACATCGTCTCCATGTGGGTCAACGGACTGATGCAGGGCTTGATGTGGCGTGCGGTCAACAGTGACGGCACTCTCACCTACAGCTTCATCGAGTCGGTCGAGGCCAGCTATGCGGGCTACGTGGTGCGTTTCATCGGCGGGGCTATCTTCTTCTCTGGCATGCTGGTGATGGCCTGGAATATCTGGAAAACCCGACAACTAGCACTCTCTGGGGACTATGGCAACCATGACGCCCTCGAAATACAGTCGAGTTCTCATGCGGGCAAAGCCGGATCTGACGAGGTGCTCGCATGAACAACTTCATCGAAAGAAATATCGGCTTGATGATTGTACTGACCATCCTCGCCGTGAGCTTCGGCGGCTTCGTCGAGATCGTGCCGCTGATGGCGCAGCGCACGGTGACCGAGCCCATCGACGGACTCAAACCGCTGACGCCGCTGCAACTGGAGGGACGCGACATTTACATTCGTGAAGGCTGCACTGTCTGCCACTCGCAGATGATCCGTCCGCTGCGTGCCGAGGTGGAGCGCTATGGCCACTACTCAGTGGCAGGCGAACTGGTTTACGACCATCCGTTCGTGTTCGGCTCCAAGCGCACCGGCCCCGATCTCGCCCGCGTGGGCGGACTATACAGTGACGACTGGCACCGTGCGCACCTGTTCGACCCGCGCTCCGTCGTACCCGGTTCCAACATGCCCACCTACGCATGGCTGTTCGAGCGGCCTATCAAACTGGAAAACCTGCCGAAGAAACTGGTGGCACTGCAGACGCTCGGCGTGCCCTACACCGACGAGGATATCGCCAACGCCACCACCGGGCTGGAAAACAGTACCGAGGCCGACGCCGTCATTGCCTACCTGCAACAGCTTGGCACGCTCATTACCGAGAGACGCTGAGCCTGGAGAGTCACCTGACATGAACCTGGATATCACTGATTTCCGCAGTATCGCGACCGTGCTGTGCTTCGTCGCCTTCCTGGGCGTCACCTGGTGGGCCTATGCCCCCGGTCGTCGCCAGCAATTCGACGAAGCAGCCCGCCTGCCCTTTGCAGACGGGTCTGCAAACGAGAATGACCCGAAGGAGAACGCCCATCATGAATAGCGCCATCCTCAGTTCCGGCTGGAGCTGGTTTGTGATCATCGGCACCTTCGGCTCGCTGCTGTTTTATTTCCTGCTCCTCTTCCTGAACCGCAAGACCTCCAATCCGGGCAAGACCACCGGACATGAGTACGACGGCATCGAGGAGTATGACAATCCGCTGCCCGCGTGGTGGTTCTGGGGCTTCCTCATCAGCATCCTGTTTGCGATCGGCTATCTGATCTACTACCCAGGGCTCGGCAACTTTGCGGGGATCGGGGGCTGGAGCCAAGTCGGTGCACTGGAAGAATCGCAGGAGGCGGCCGATGCCCGCTACGGGCCGCTGTTCGCCCAGTATGGAGCGGTCCCGATCGACGAGTTGGTTGAAGACGAGACGGCCATGCGCATGGGGCGCCGCCTGTTCGCCACCAACTGCGCCGTCTGCCACGGTGCCGCTGGCACCGGCAGCGAGGGCTTCCCGAATCTTGCCGACGAGCAGTGGCACTGGGGCGGCGGCGCGGACCAGATCAAGACCACCATCGCCAATGGCCGCAACGCCATGATGCCTGCATGGGAAATCCCGCTGCAGGAGGCCGGGGTTAAGGAAGTGACCGAATATGTCCTGCAACTGGCAGGACGCGAGGTGGATGCCACGTTGGCAACAGCAGGACAGGCGCGTTACGCCATGTTCTGTGCTGCCTGCCACGGACCGGATGGAGGCGGTCAGCCGATGCTGGGAGCGCCATCACTGAACGACGAGGTGTGGCTCTACGGCAATTCGCGGCTGCGCATCGAAGAGTCGATACGTCACGGCCGTAATGGCCAGATGCCCACCTTCACCGAACGGCTGGGTGTCGACAAAGTGCACATCCTCAGCGCCTACGTGATGAGTCTGCGACAGGATGACGATGAAGACGAGGATGAGCCGGACGAGACCGAACAGTGATACCAGCATGAACAGAATTCCTTCTCAGGAGATTATTCCCGAAGACGTCGATTCCCGCGTTTTCAATCTCTATGAGAGGAAGGAAAAGATCTACATCCGCAAAATGGAAGGTCTGTTCCAGACCGTGCGGCAGTACACAGGCTGGCCTCTTTTACTCGGCTATTTCCTCGTCCCATGGCTGCATGTCGACGGCCATCAGGCCATTCTCTTTGACCTTCCGGAGCGCAAGTTCCACATCTTCTGGCTGACATTGTGGCCACAGGATTTCGTGCTGCTGATGTGGGTGCTGGCCATCGCCGCCTTCGCGCTGTTCTTCGTCACCACACTGTGGGGGCGCGTGTGGTGCGGCTATACCTGCCCGCAGACCATCTGGACGGCGATCTTCATGTGGGCCGAGCAGATCACCGAGGGCGAGCGTCACCAGCGCATCAATCTCGACAAGACCCCGTCAATCTTTCATCGCGACGGCCGCAACCGGGCCGGGTGGAACAAGTTCTGGAGGCGCGGCCTCAAACACGGCATGTGGATGGGCTTCGCCCTGCTGACCGGCGTCACCTTCATCGGCTATTTCTATGGCATGCGCGAATTGGTTGGAGAAGCGCTGAGCTGGCAGCTGCCGCTCACAGCAGCCTCGTGGAGCGTCTTCTTCACCCTCGCCACCTACATCAACGCCGGATGGCTGCGCGAACACGTCTGCATCTACATGTGTCCATATGCACGCTTCCAGTCCGCGATGTTCGATCGTGACACGCTGATCATCTCCTACGATGAGAAACGCGGGGAAACGCGGGGCGCCCGCAAACGCAACGTCGACTACAAGGGGCTGGGGCTGGGCGACTGCATCGACTGCACACTGTGCGTACAAGTCTGCCCGACCGGCATCGATATCCGCGCTGGCCTGCAGTACGAATGCATTGGCTGCGCACACTGCATCGACGCCTGCGACTCCATCATGGAAAAGATGGGCTATGCCAAAGGGCTGATCTCCTATACGACCGAGAACAAACTCGCCGGTGGCAAATGGACGTGGAAGCGGCCCAAGCTGATCGGCTATGGCGTGGCGCTGCTGGTCATGCTGCTGTTGTTCGCTATCGTATTGCTGACCCGCACGCCGCTGCGCCTGGATGTGTTGCGGGATCGCGGCCAGCTCTTTCAGCAGGTGGAAGGCGGGCGCATCGAGAACGTTTACACGCTGAAGATCATCAACATGGATCGCGTGGACCACGAGTACCAGCTGAGCGTAAATGGCCTTCCCGATGCCACACTGGTTCCCAACACGCCGATCCGCGTGGTAGCCGGTGACATCAACGATGCCTTGGTGCGGGTGCGGGTCGACCCGGACCAGCTGGAGGATTTCGTGACCACTTTCGAATTCGAGATCGAGGCACTGACGGACGAACAGGATGGCAGCACACTGCGCGCCCGTGCCGAGAGCCGCTACATCGGCCCGCGCCCGTTACCGAACTGAGGCAAGAACCAGGAACCATTTTCAGGAACAAGCGGATACGCCCTATGTCACAGACCACAGCCACCGACCCCAGGCCACACTGGTACCAGCACCGCTGGCCCTGGGTCCTGATGAGCATCCCCTTTGCGGCGGTGCTGTTCGGCATATTCATGGTCGTGACCGCCCTGCGCTATCCGGACGATGTCGTTGCCGACACCTATTATCGCGACGGGCAGGGCATCAATCAGTTGCGCGCACTCGACGAGATGGCGCACACCCTCGGCTTGAGTGCCAGCCTGATCAGCTCGGCGGAGGACGGGCGCAGCCAGTTGCTGCTCGGCGGCGGCGAAGAAGCGGTGCTGCAGCTGTTCCTCTATCACGTCACCGACAGCAGCGCCGACCGTCGCTACCTCTTCTCGCCAAGGGCGCAGGGTGTCTATGAGGGTATCTACGAGAGCGACGACGGCACGCTGCCCGCCCTGCTGGCGCAACGTGGCGTCTGGTATCTGGAGCTGCGCGGCGAGCAGGACAACTGGCGTCTGCGCAAGCGCGTGGAAACCCCCTTCACGAGGCTGGAGTTCTGATGCTGGACAAAGTCAAACACTGCTTCTGCTACCACTGCCGCGCGCTGATGCCGACAGCCACCGCCCTGACGCTTGAGGTGGACGGGCATACTCGCCTGTTGTGCTGCTCGGGCTGCATGGCCGCCGTGCAATTCATCAACGCGTTGGACCTGCAGTCCTACTACGATTTTCGTGACAAATGCGCGCCCGTCGCCGGACTGACGGCGCACGCCGCTGGCGCCGGACAGACACTTCCGGAGTTGGCCTTCGCCGATGCCATCGAGGAGTTAGCGGACGGACGCCGGGCATTGCGCCTGCTGATTCCAGACCTGCGCTGCGCCGCCTGTGTCTGGCTGCTGGAACAGGTGTTGGGCCGCCAGCGTGGCGTCGAGCAGGTGCAGGTCAGCTTCGCCTCGCGGCGCCTGCGGGTTGAGTTCAACCCGGCCGAAGGCACGTCCGTGCCCGCGATCGCACATCTAGTGCAACGCCTTGGCTATCAGCCCGAGCCGGATCTGCCCGATGCAGGCAGGCAGAGTTTCGCCAGCCATCAGCGCAACATGCTGATCCGTCTGGGCGTGGCTGGCATCGGCATGATGCCAGTGATGATGTTCGCGCTCCCGGCGTACCTGGCAGGTGGCGCAGCCGAGGTTGCATCAGCAAGTAACGCAGCGGCGATGGACCCCCTTAGCGCGGCGCTGTTGCGCTGGGCCAGCCTCGCCCTCAGCACCCCCGTAGTGCTCTACAGCGCCTTTCCATTCCACCGGGGCGCCTGGTACGCGCTGCGTCATCGCAGCCTGAGCACGGACTTGCCGGTGTCTATTGCCATTCTGGCAGCCTTCCTGCTGAGCGTGGTCAACACTTTGAATCAGGTGAGCGAGGTATACTTCGACACGGCCTGCATGTTCACGTTTTTCCTGTTGCTGGGTCGCTATGCTGAATTGCAGTCCCGGCGCCACTTCCAAGAGAGTCAGGATCTCATGTCGAAGCTGCTGCCGCTGACCGTGCGACGGGTGAACAGCAGCAACGAGGAAACCGTCCCGCTGCGGGACGTCGACGTCGGCGACCTGCTGCGCGTGCTTCCCGGAGAGACGATTCCTGCCGATGGCGTCGTCGTGAGTGGCCGCAGCAGCGTCAGCGACAGCGCCTTTACCGGCGAGCCGCTGCCCAGCGTCCGGCAGCCCGGCGCACGGGTGCTGGCGGGCGCCACCAATCACGACGGCGAACTCGTGATCCGCGCCCGCACGCAACCGCAGGACTTTGTGCTGGCACAGATCAACCGCCTGTTCGAGCAGGCCTCCCAATACCGTCCACACTGGTCCCGCCTCGCGGACCGGGCAGCGTCCTGGTTCATCGGTGCCGTGCTTGTACTCGCAGCTGCGGCCGGCATTTTCTGGGAACTGCGCGGTGCGGACAACGCGCTGATCATCGCCCTGACCGTGCTGGTGGTGGCTTGCCCTTGTGCGCTGTCGCTGGCGACCCCAGTCGCCAGCACCGTTGCCACCACCACACTGCGTCGACGTGGTGTGGTCATTCGCAACGGAGCCTTCCTTGAGCGGGCGGCGGCGACCACCGCCGTGGTCTTTGACAAGACCGGCACGCTCACCGAGGCCCAGCTCCACATCGACAGGATCGTGCCGCTGCATACGCTGGACACGCAGGCCTGCCTCGCCATCGCGACCGCGCTGGAGCGCCACAGTCATCACCCGATCGCCCGCGCCTTTGCCTGTGACACGGCGCTGACTGCCAGTGCCGTAGTGACGGTGCCAGGCCAAGGCGTCGAGGGCGAGATAGCAGGCGTTCACTACCGCCTCGGCATAGTCGGCTTCGCATGGCCAAATATCGGCAGCCGCAGCACCACTCTCTCACCGCCCGAGCAGGATGATGGCCTGTGGGTACTCCTGGCCGCCGAGACACCACTGGCTTGGTTCCGGCTGCAGGATGTCCTGCGCGACGACGCCGCGCAAACCGTAGACGCCCTGCGGAAACAAGGCATCACCACGGCCATTTTCAGCGGCGACTCGTCAGTGGCGGGTCGACACCTGGCCGAGACACTGCGTGTGGACCAGTTGCGCACCGGCCTGACTCCTGAACAGAAGATTGCCGCCGTGCGGGCGCTGAACGCCGGGACACCTGTCGGCGGACAGCGGGTCATGATGATCGGGGACGGTGTCAATGACGCGGGGGCCATGGCGGCCGCAGACACCTCCATCGCCATCTCCCCGCGCGACGTGCTGGTGCAGAACAGTGCCGATGCGACCTTGCTCAACCCGAACCTCACCCTGGTGCCGGACGTTCTGCGCTTCGCCAGACGCACGCGCCGCATCATCCGCCAGAACATCGGCTGGTCGCTGGCCTACAATCTGAGCGTGATTCCCGTGGCGCTGCTCGGCCTGCTGCCTCCGTGGCTCGCCGCGCTCGGCATGAGCCTGTCATCGCTGCTGGTGGTCATGAACGCCTGGCGTCTGCGTCGGATGGAGGACTGAGCCATGGAGACCTTCCTCATATTGATCCCCGTCACCCTCGCGCTGGTCGCGCTGTCACTGTGGGCCTTCGTGTGGTCCGCCCGCAACGGACAGTTTGAAGATATTGATCGGCAGGCCTGGTCCATCCTATTCGACAATACCGAGGAGGAGCAAAAACAGGAGTTGCAAAAGGAGAGGCATGAGGAAGCGCGCCAAGACATTGAAGCAGGGGCGCCACTGGATGAGGCCGAGCGCGACGGCGGGATGCACTGATGGACTTGCTGGCCGCCTTCCTGCTCGGGCTGTTCAGTGCCCCGCATTGCCTGGCCATGTGCGGAGGCGTGGCCTCGGCGCTGCTGCTGGGCAGCGACGCGGCAGATGAGCGAGCGGCGCGGCGCCCGACACCCATCGTCAACGCCTTATGGTTCGGCACCGGCAAGTTACTTGGCTACGGGGCGCTCGGGGCGCTGGCCGGCCTGACTGGAGCCGTGCTGAGTTCGTCGGGCACGGCTGCGGGGGCAGCGCTGCACTTACTCGCGGGGCTGCTGATGATCGGACTCGGTCTCTACATGACCGGCTGGTGGCTGGGCATTCGCCGCCTCGAAGCTCTGGGCGGGCGCCTCTGGCAGCCCGTTCTGCGCCTGCTGCGCGGGTTGCAACTGGGCAGCACCGGCAACAAACTCGCTGCCGGCCTGTTATGGGGCTTTCTCCCCTGCGGCATCGTTTACAGCATGCTGGCGCTTGCTCTCAGTGCAGGCAGCGCGGCGGCCGGCGCCGCCATCATGCTCAGCTTCGGCCTCGGTACCCTGCCCTTCGTGCTGGGCAGCGGCGGCGTTCTGCTGGCAGCTGTGCCTCTGCTGCGTCAACAGCGCTGGCGCACGGTGGCGGGGATAGGGCTGATATTGTATGGCGCCTATGGCATTGCAATGACGCTAAAGCCATGAACAGAAAGAGTGTGGGCACAGCGATAACAATCACAAGAACAGACTTTCAAGAACAGACTTTCAAGAACAATAAGCAGTGAACAGGAGAGACGATAATGAAGCACCTGATTGGCATGTTCAGCAACCCCCAGCAGGAATGGTCCAATATCCGCGACCGCAATGATTCGGTGACTGGCCATTATTTGCACTATCTGGCGTGGATGGCTTTGTTGCCCCCTCTGGCCTGGTGGTATGGCGCGAGCCAGATCGGCTGGGAAATCGGCGGCCGAGTTATCCTGCTGACGCCGGAGTCTGCAGCTCAGATCATGAGCCTGTTCTATGTCGCCATTCTACTCAGCATCGCCTTCCTGGGAGCCATGATTCACTGGATGGCCAAGACCTATGACGCCCGCAACGACGACGTCGCTCACGGCATCGGCGTGGCTGCCTACATGTGCGCGCCGATGTTTCTGATCGGGCTCACCGGGCTTTACCCGGTGCTGTGGCTCGACATGGTGCTCGGCACGCTGGCGGCAGCGTATACGCTGTACCTGCTGTACATCGGCATTCCGATTGTCTATGCCATGCCGAAGGAGCGCGGCTTCCTGTTTGCCAGTGCCACGGTGGCGGTGGGACTGGTGTTGATGGTCGCCCTGCTCGGCGCCACGGTCATTCTCTGGGAGATGGGCGCCATGCCGGTCTTTACCGACGGCTGAACCCAGACTAGACTCGCACGCCATGAACCTGCTCGAATTCGAACACATCATCCAGATCAATGATCCGGACCAACCACTCGTCCCCCTGCTCAGCAGGCAGCAGCTGTGGGAGTGTCTGTTGTTCCGCGCCCGACACCCGGGTCATTTCAATCCGGCACTCAACAGTCGGCTGGAAAACATTTCCACGGCAGGCTTCGTGCGCTATCTGCAATTCGGCAAAATGGAGCTGAGGGACGAGGTGCTTCTGGTGCCGGGGCACGAGATTCGCACCAGCACGGCGGGCTCGGATCAACCTCTGTTTGCAGAGAGCATCACCCGTATCGAGGAACCGGCGCCAGAACAGTTGTTTGTGCGCTTCCTGTACCGTCGGGACTCTGCGAATAGAACAGGGAATGGACCCGACGGCATCGACGTCGACGAATACCTCAAGGCTGCCTATGTGCAGAACGATCGCGACGCCGTGTGCCTGATGCGTGAAATTGTCGGCAACGGCCTGCTCAGCAGCGGATCATGGCTCCAGTAGAACGCCCAGCGTATCGACGTAGCGCTGTTCGTTGATGGTCAGTGGTGTCAGGTAGCCCTCCAGCAGCGCGCGCACATCGGCATGGATCTGCGTCAGCGCGGCAATGCGGGCCTGTGAAGCGAAGTCAGCCTGCATCACCGCCCCCCACAGACTCAACATGGCCGAATCGATCAGTCGCACGCTGTTGTCCTTGGCCCATTCGGCTGAGATCAGGGCGCCCAGCTCCGCCATCTGCGCTGTCACCAGCGCGTGCTCCTGCTCTGTGAGATCAAACAGCATATTCTCTTCAATGTCCTGCCACCCCGTCGGCATCAGCTCCCAGCCTTCGTAGAAACGCAACACCCAGGTCATGTATTGGACATCGGTCTGGACTACCTGATTGTCAGCGTCATCGCGGTAATAGTGCAGGAAATGGTGCTGCTCCGGCAAAGCTTCCGGCCAGCGTTCCAGCACGCGTGTACTGCTGCAGGCGGAAAGCATGGAAAGTGTGGAAAGTGTGACGGCCAGCAGCCTGACAATGGCGTGCCTGCACGGCTTGATAAGCGCCGAATGATAAAAGGTGATGCTGGGCGATGACGGCATGCGCGACTGACTCTCCCGCAAGGTGACAGAGGACACGATGATAACAGAGTCAGACGGATTCGATGATGCCCAGTCGAATGGCTTCCAGGGTAACCTCGGAGCGATTGGTCACTTGTAGTTTCGCATAGATGCTCTTCACATAACCCTTCGTCATAATTTCCCTGATGTTTTTCGCGCCCAGCGCGCGCTGGGAGGGGTCAATCTTCTTCGCGCACTTCGGCATCCCGCTGCTGTTCATGATCTTCGCAGGTTCCTTGCTGAGCCGATTCACCAGTGCGCTGGAGACTGCCGAAATACCGGCGGTGATCATTCCCTCGACTGCGGCCTTCAACCTGAACAGGATTCTGAAGGAGATTGTCAGCAACATCATCCATCGCGCCAAAGAGATTGGTGCCAGCGTGAGCTGGCACTCAGAGCAGCATACCTGAGGGCATTGCAGCGCTTATCGCGAGCGGGCTTTTATGCCCTCGGGTACGCTCCCACGGGGTTAGGTGTGGGAGCGGGCCCTGCCCGCGATTGAATTCAACGGCAATCAATCGCGAGCAGGCTCGCTCCCACAACGCACACACGGTTCAGAACGTTTTGCGGATCCTCAGCGAAATCTTACGACCGCTGCCGCTGCAGGAATTTTCGATCTCTTCCAGCACGCCTGCTGACGTTCTGCCGTCGAAGCGCGTCCGCACATTGCAGCGCTCACTGTCGAGGAAGTTCATGGACTCAAGCCGGAACGACGTGCCCCCGAATGCCCGCTTCTCGATAAACACCATCATGTTATTGCTGGAGTCGTAGGAAACGATGTCATCAATGTCGATGCGCTTGTTGTTACCGGAGATCGGCGAGTTGTAGTTGAATCCGTAGCTCAGGCTCTGCGCGCCGACATCGTGGCGGAAGCCGACGCTGTAGAAGCCCCTGCCCCCCATCGCCAGACGCCGCTCCTGCTGCAGAAACGGATCCATCACCTCGGTGTCCTGCACCTGCAGTCCCGCCGTCAGCATTGCATCGGGCACACCGATAAAACCAAAGCGCACACTCGCATCGATGTCTATGCCGTAACGCCAGGCGTCGCCAATATTGCCCGGCGCAGATACCAGACTGGTGGGGCTGCCGGAAATATCCACGCGGTCTATTGCGTCCTGAATGTCGTGATAGAAAAAGCGTGTGTTTAGCACTCCACCATCCTGCGGCAGGCGATACTCCATGTTGAACTCGTAGCGCCAGGACTGCTCCTGCACCAGATCCGGGTTGCCGGCATCGGCGTCCTGTTCGTCATCCATATTATCGGTGCGCGCCACAAAGTCGCTGAAACTCAGTTGCGAAACGTATTTTTCCACGGAAGCCCGTAGCTGAAACGATGAGGTCACATCGAAGCGATAATCCGCGCGTGGCCGCAGGAAGTCGAAGTCACGACTCTTGTCGACACCCACGCCGTTCTGCGCAATCCCTGACTGTTCAAGAATCAATGAACTCTCCAGCGTCATGCGATCGCTGAGCTGCCAGTTGTGCATGGCAAATGCTTCGTAGCGAATCTCTTCGACGGTCGATTCGGCGTTCGGCAATGTAATCGGCGTCAGCCCGCCGTGAGCGGCGGAGCGGATTCCGGAGGAGCTCAACACGGCATAGCGCAGATTCGAATCGAGAATTGTCTGTGCGCGTTCAATGCCCAGCTCCAGCCCCTGCGTGTCATTCAGACTCCAGCTGTAAGAGGTGCGGGCAATGCGTTCGCGATCCCGGCGGGCCGAATCGATATAGAGATTCTTGGTCGCATCGACGTCGGCTACGACAAAACGCTCGCGGGTGCTGTCATTCACGCCATCGTTGACGATGAAGAGAAATTTGTAGCGGCCGCCGTTCTGGAACTCGTGTTCGTAATCGCCGCCCACTTCCCAGCTGTTGCGCTCGGCAGCGATGTCCTCACGTTCCAGTCTGTACTGAAACGGTGTGGTATTGAAGTCAGTGATTCTGCGCTCGACTGCGCTGGGTGGATTGGATTCATTCCAGGAAGCGTTGAACCGCACGTCATCAAACTCGCCCAACTGATAGCCCATGCTGGCACTGACCTGGGTCGAAGTCTCCTCGCGGATGTCGATCTGATGCACGTAATCATTCGGAGAAAAATCGCCATTGATCGCGTAGTCCTTGCGATAGCGATTCTCATAGCGCGGCTCGGATTCGACGCTGAAGCGGTAGTCCAGCGCTCCGCTCTGAGCGCCATAAGACAGTGATCCGCCTGGCTTGAAGGTGTCATCGTCATACAGATCGGCATTCACCTCGGCAGTCAGACTGGAGCGGGATTCCGCCTCCAGCAGCACGATATTGACCACTGGTCCGGCACTGCGCACGTCGAGTTCGTTGGAGGTGCCACGAATGATTTCAATGTAGGAAACCTGACTGGCGGAGATGCGCGACAACTGACTTGAGCCCTCATTCTCTTTGCCTGCCACGCGCTTGCCGTCGATCAGAATCTGATCCCCAGCGCCGAGGCCACGGCTGTTGCCGCCACCACCATTGCCATTGAGGGCGAGACCGATACCGGGAATGCGATTGAGCATGTCGTTGACGGAAACCGGTGAGTATTGCGCGAAGTAGTCGGCCTCGTAGCGGACCGTGGAATCGCTTGCAGTGGCCACATCAGTCGGGGACTGCGCCAGCGTCTGGCTGGCAATTGCGGCGGCGGACAACAAGAGGGCAAGACGGATACTGTGAACCAAGTTTTTGTGCGTTGTTCCAGATTGCAACGGTGTGCGCTCCTTTGAATAAGATGATCCCTGGATACTGCTGATACCGATTCTGGTGGCGGCTTGGTGAACTGCGGGGCATGCGGGAAAACGACCCCAAGGCTCGGAGTGTAGCGCAGACCAGCGGTGCAATACCGTCACAAATTGTGAGGCGAATCTGACAGATTGGACACAATTGCCACGCTGTTGGTTATTTCCTCCGTTGGCGCCCGGCTCCCGGGGCGGTTGTTTCGATGGCGGAAAGGTGCTTGAATCCGCCCCACACGGGCCTGCCGGGCCACCGCATTCGGCCTTATCGTCAGGCCACACAAACGCAAGAGGTAGACCATGAGCGCGAGCATCCCCTCCTGCCAGCACTGGCGCAGCAAACGTGACAGCGACGACATTCTCTGGCTGTTCCTCGATCGTCAGGGAGAGTCGGTCAATGCACTCTCCCGCGCAGTGCTGCAGGAATTCGACAGCCTCATCGCCTATGCCACACAACACCTGCCGCGCGGCGTTGCGATTCTCTCTGGCAAATCCAGCGGCTTCATCCTGGGCGCCGATATTCGTGAATTTGGTAACCTCACCGATCCCGTCGAGGTCACCCAGGCGATTTCCCAAGTGCACGACATGTTCACGCGCCTCGAACGCCTGTCCTGCCCGACAGTTGCGGCGTTCGATGGCTACTGTCTGGGGGGTGGTCTGGAGCTGGCACTCAGTTGCAGCTACCGGATTGCGCGCGATGTACCTGCTACCAAGATCGGATTCCCCGAGATCCAGCTCGGCATCTTCCCGGGCTTTGGTGGCTCTGCGCGCTCGGTGAGCCAGATCGGCGGGCTGAAGGCGATGGAACTGATGCTTTCCGCTCGCCAGGTCAATGCCCGGCAGGCGCGGGCGCTGGGACTGGTGGACGAGGTCATCGGACGCCACGAAGAACTGTATTGGGCCGCCCGCCGCGCCATTCTGACCAAGCGCCGCAGCCGTGGGCCGAGCCTGCTGGGTAGACTCAGCAATCTGGCACCGGCCCGCAGGCTGCTGGCTCAGCAGATGCGCAAGCAGACAGCACTGCGCGCACGCGAAGCTCATTATCCGGCGCCTTATCGATTGATCGACACCTGGGAGCGGTACGGTGGTGATCGCGCCGTCATGATGAAGGAGGAGGCACGGGCCGTCGGACGGCTGATGGTGACGCCACAGGCGGCGGGACTGCGACACGTCTTCGGCCTGATGGATCGCCTGAAGAAAGAAGGCAAGCAAAGCGAATTTCGCGCCCGCCGTGTGCATGTCGTTGGCGCTGGCGTGATGGGCGGGGATATTGCCGCCTGGTGTGTGCTGCAGGGGCTGGAGGTGAGCCTGCAGGACCGCGAGATGAAGTACATCGAGCCTGCACTCAAGCGCGCAGAGACCCTGTTCCGCAAGAAACGGCTCGATCCCGCCGCTGTCAGAGCAGCGCTGGACAGACTGCGCCCGGACGTCAACGGTGACCTGGTGTCACAGGCCGACGTGGTGATTGAGGTCATCGTCGAGCGCCTCGACGCCAAGCAGGCGCTACTGCGCAGCCTTGAGCCGCGCCTGAAGGCAGGCGCGGTGCTGGCGACCAATACCTCCTCGATTCCGCTGGAGGAACTCGCGACGGCTCTGCAGCAGCCGGAGCGCCTGATCGGACTGCACTTCTTCAACCCGGTCGCGAAGATGCCACTGGTGGAAGTAGTCAGGGGCACCAACAGTGACGAGGAAATGCTGCGCAAAGGGGCGGCATTCTGCGGCCAGATCAACCGTTATCCGCTGCCGGTGAAAAGCAGCCCAGGCTTTCTCGTCAATCGCATACTCGCCCCCTACATGCTGGAGGCACTGATCATTCATCAGGAAGGCATACCTATAGAAGCCATCGATGCCGCCGCCGAAGAGTTCGGCATGCCCATGGGGCCGGTCGAACTGGCCGACACCGTGGGTCTGGACGTCTGCCTCATGGTCATGAACACACTGGGGCAGCGTGGCGATCAAGCTGATCGCAACCCATTGATTGCAAAGGCCACAGAACAGATTCGCGAGCTTGCAGATAAAGGTAGCCTGGGACGCAAGACCGGTCAGGGCTTTTACCGCTGGGAGCAGGACAAAGCCAGCAAACATCGGGAAAAGGCCGCCGGGCAGGACTTGCAAGCTATCGGCGCACGGCTGATCAAGGCCTACACGGACGAATGCGTGAAAGCGCTGGCCGATGGCATCGTCACCGACGCCGATCTTCTGGATGCGGGAATGGTCTTCGGCACGGGCTTCGCGCCATTTCGCGGTGGCCCCATGCACTACCTCAATGTTTTGGCGGGAGAACATCAGCATGACTGAATTGAAACGGGTAGCCATCATCGGAGGCACGCGCATTCCGTTCTGTCGTTCCAATACGGCATACGCGAACCTTAGCAACCTCGACATGTTGGCGGATACGCTGCAGAACCTGGTCGACCGCTATGGGCTCACCGGCCGCAAGATCGACGAGGTGATTGCTGGCGCTGTGACCACACATTCCCGTGACTGGAACCTGGCACGCGAGGCGGTACTCAGCACCAGCCTGTCACCCGCCACGCCGGGCACCACACTGCAGATGGCCTGCGGCACCTCCTTGCAGGCCGCCATGCTCTGCGCCGGACGGATTGCCAGCGGGCAGATCGATTGTGCAATTGCCGCCGGTTCGGACACGACCAGTGATGTCCCTCTGGTGTTCCAGCGGCGCTTCGCACAGCGCCTGGTAAAAGCCGGACAGGCGCGCGATGTCATGGGGCGTTTGCGGGCCTTCAAAGGCTTCCGCCTGGGAGAGCTCAGTCCACAGGCTCCCGCGAATGGAGAGCCGCGCACGCGCCTGTCCATGGGCGAGCATTGCGAGTTGATGGCGAAACAGTGGGGAATCACCCGTGCTGAGCAGGATCGGTTGGCACTGGAGAGTCACCAGAAAGCCGCTCAGGCCTATCAGGAAGGTTTCTTTGACGATCTCGTGAGCCCCTATAACGGTGTTGCACGCGACAACAATCTGCGCGCCGACAGCAGCCTCGAAAAACTCTCCACCCTCAAGACCGTCTTCGACCGCACCGCCAATGGCACGCTGACAGCAGGCAACAGCACACCCCTGACCGATGGCGCATCCGCCGTGTTCCTTGCCAGTGAGGAGTATGCACTGACCAATGGCCTGCAGGTCCAGGCCTGGCTGACCCATGCCCGCACGTCCGCCGTGGACTACGTGGGCGGTGAAGGCTTGCTGATGGCGCCCACTGTGGCGGTGAGTGAACTGTTGAAAGCGTCCGGACTGAGCCTCCAGGATTTTGATTTCTACGAAATTCATGAGGCGTTCGCCGCACAGGTGCTCTGCACGCTGAAGGCGTGGGAGAGTGAAGAATTCTGCCGCAACACGCTCAGGCTGAGCGGCCCGTTGGGTGCCATTGACCGCAATCGCCTGAATGTCAGAGGCAGTTCGCTCGCGCTTGGCCACCCCTTTGCCGCCACCGGAGCGCGCATTCTCGCCACCCTGTCCAAGCTTCTGCAGAATGAAAATTCGGGCCGAGGGTTGATATCCATATGTACTGCAGGGGGAATGGGAGCGGCAGCGATCCTCGAAAAGGCCTGAGAATCGCTTCTACCAGACAGAAATGTCCGGCAGCTTGATCTAAGTCATATAATGATCTAACAGCCTTGATGCCGCGCCAGTCTTTAATGAATAATCGCGCCACTATTCAGGAACGGCTTTAGCAAGGCACCGCCATGGAATGGTGACAAGAAGATAAATGCAGGACCCGCACGAGAGGAGAGAAACGAGCACACCTGCCTGGAAAGGAACCACGTTCCGCCGGTCATTGAGATTGGCGCCAGGGGAGGGGGCAGAAAAGCAATAGAAAATCAGGATGCTTGCGAGAGCGCTCAAGTCCTGATTCAATTGCGCACGTGACGCTCGTTTCAACAAGATAACGCAATGGTACTCTGGGAGAGAAAGTCGATGAAAATGAACAATCGGACAGTTGCAGGCCTTACACTGGGATTTTTCCTGGTGGCGCTGGCCAGTATAATGCCCGCCCACGCCCAAACATCCCCGCTGGGAGACAAGAACCAGCGTCTGCTGGGTCTGACCACCCCTACCGGCCTGACGGTAATCCCGATATTCGAGGGAGCGTACGAAAATGAAGACGGCTCAATTTCTTATTCTTTCGGATACTTGAACCGTAACACCAGTGAAGTCATAGAAACTGCGTTCGGTGAAGGCAACTACGTTGAGCCTGCACAGTTCGATGGCGTACAGCCCACGACCTTCCAGACCGGCCGCCACACTGGCGTTTTCACAATTACCGTCCCTGCTTCAATGCGCGACGGCGAAGTCTGGTGGCACATCAAATCCGGAGACAACGATATCCTCAAGGTACCGGGTCGCCGCGGCAAGCTGGGTTACACCCTCGACTTGAAGCCACGTCCTGCGGGCTCCGTTGCTCCAATCGTCTGGGCAACAGAAGGCGGACCTAAAGGCACAGATCCAATGGGCCTGCACGTCGAAGAAGTCCTGAGTGTGAAAGCCGGTGCCCCAGTGACGCTGTCTGTCCACACCGAAGACGTGTCAGTGCGTGACATGACCGACGACCGTAACGCCAAAGGCATCCCCGTTCGCGTGTCCTGGAGCAAGTACCAGGGCCCGGTAGGTGCAGAAGTGGCCTTCGAGCGTCACCCCTCCTCTGAAGCTCCAGCAGAAGTGAGCGAAGCCGCTGCCCGTCGTGGCGCCCAGCCAGCTGGTCCAGACGAGACTAAAATTGCCAGCGGCAAAGGCACTGCAAGTGTCATCGCCACCTTCGCACAACCTGGTGACTACGTTATCCGTACCATGGTAGATAACTGGGACGCCACTGACAGCACAGAAGCTGACCAGTGCTGCTGGAGCAACATGTACCAGAAGATCACTGTAACCCCGTAATTACCGGGTTTCAGCCAGCAATCTACAGTACTCTGCAATACCAAGAAGGCCCGCCAGCCCCGTGAATACGGGGGTGGCGGGCCTTCGTCACAATTCGTTGCATAGAATTCCACGAAGCAGTGGACAAGCGCGGGCCGTCGAATTACATTGCGGCCACTGCGTACCCAATTACGAGGAGAGAATCATGAGAACAATGCAGTGTTGGAAACAGAAACAGCGCACAGGGAAAGCCATTCTTGGCTTGACAGTCCTTGCTGCTCTGGGGCTCACCGCCCAGGCTCAGGCTCAGTCCGGCGCTCTGTCAATTGACGCGGGTCAAGTGACATATGCCGATCACGTTGCACAGATCATCACTGATAACTGTGTAGTCTGCCACCGCGAAGGCGGTGTTGGCCCAATGCAACTCACCAACTATGAGCAAGTCCGTCCTTGGGCACCGCTCATTCAGTACCGAGTTGAAAACAGGGAAATGCCCCCTTATGCATACGACCACGGCATCGGTATTCAGGAGCTGCAAGGCGACTGGAGACTTGAGCAGAGCGAGATCGACACTATCGTTGCATGGGTTCAGCAAGGCGCACCGGAAGGTGATTGGGGCGATCGCAGCCACCCAGTAGCCAACCTGCCAAACCCAGACGAGTGGACTTTCGCCGCTCAATTTGGCGCACCAAGTCTGGTCCTGGACTCCACCCCGATTGACGTGCCAGCTCTGGGTAACGACATGTGGCACCGTCCATACGTCATGACTGGCCTGACCACTGATCGCTGCATCAAGGCGATTCAAGTGAAGCCGGCCGGCAATGCCAAGGCTGTTGTACACCATGCCAACTCAAACGTGGAAGTCCTGAATGAGGAAGGCGAGTACGAAGACTATGGTATGTTCACCGAGTACGCGATGGGCAAATGGGGCGAGATAGCGCCGGAAGGCGTATGCCGCACTCTGCCAGCCAATGCGCGCATTCGTTGGGACATCCACCTCTTCCCAGGTGGTGTAGGCGCAACTGCTCCGGGCACCGTCATTGAAGACAACGTTGTTGAAATCGGCGTATGGCTGCACCCTGAAGGCTATGAAGAAGTGGCCAAATACAAGCAGGATCTGAAGTTGTACAGACTCAACATGGGCGAGCTGATTGTTCCTCCGAATGGCACTGCCATGACTCAGGGCTTCCACTCGTTCGACCACCCTGTGCGTATCGACAGCTTCCAGCCACACGGCCACCTGCGTATGCGTCAAGCGTCTCTGGAGATTTTCTACCCAGCGACTGGACGTACTGAGCAGATCAGCCAAGTGTCAAACTGGAGTGCTACTTGGCACCACAGCCACCTGTACGAAACTGATGTCGCTCCACTGCTCCCAACTGGTGCAGTTCTGGTTATCAAGCAGTGGTACGACAACACTGCCAATAACCCGAACAACCCTGATCCAGATTTCTGGGTAGTGGAAGGCAGCCGTACAGCTGACGAAATGACTCACGCCTGGATCGCGGTGACTCACCTCGACCAAGCAGGCTTCGACGAACTCGTTGCCCAGCGTGAAGCAGCCAAGCAGCGCTCAGTTGCTGGTCAGTAAGCTCTAAAGACGAGCGTCAGGTGTCAAACCTGGCGCTCAGATAGAAAAAAGGGAGGAAGATCAGCAGATCTTCCTCCCTTTTTTTATGCCTCAACGATACAGACCTGTTGGCCAATCCTCTCTCTCTTAGCCCGCGACACTCACTGTCAGTGCGTATCTCTGTGATAGGTCAGGTAGCCAGTAAACATCTCATCCTCACTCGTCACCCCTGACGCGATCTCTTCCATCGGGTCCGGGTTGAAAGGATTGGACACCGAGTTGTCGAATGCGCCAGAGACTACCACGCGACTGCCTGCCGGCACCTTCACTGGGTGCTCCAGCACATAGTGCGGCTGCCACGCGTAGTTATAGGCTGGAATGCTGAGAATATCTTCCGTCGTCCCATCCGGGCGTTCGACAGAGAATTTCACATTCTTGCCGCGTTCATTCATGCGCGCTCTGACGCCAGTGATGATAACGTCTTCATTGAAGACATGCTCGGCCTGCATCGGAATGTCATTCTGATCGGCAGGCAAAACAAACTGTGCAGAAACAGTCTGCACAAGTCTCTCCTGCAGCTCACCGTCAGCATTGTCTGCGAGGTATAGACCTATTTCGGTGATGCTGTTCAGCTCCGCGCCCATTCCCACATACTGGAACTGCATCGACAGCTTGTGCCCCTTCGGAATAAACAATCCGGAGCCTTCGGCAAACTCTGCGACAATCGCGCGCCCAGGTGAATAGCTTTCGAGAAAGCGCCGCGTAGTATGAGTACTGGTGCGCTCAGCACCCCAGAAGTCCTCTCCAGGAGCCGTCACATAGG
Organism: Gammaproteobacteria bacterium; assembly: GCA_030654835.1. Lineage (GTDB taxonomy): Bacteria > Pseudomonadota > Gammaproteobacteria > Pseudomonadales > Pseudohongiellaceae > UBA5078. The sequence continues at coordinate 36,531 of JAURWS010000044.1, forward strand.
CGACCATCTGATGCAGCGCACCATTGCCCGTGGGCTGATATTGAACGGCGCGCACCCAGGTGTCCTCGGTGAATGGCAGCTCGAGGTCCAGATAAATGTCCTCAAGAATTCCGTTGACAGGCACCTTCTGCAGCGGTGTGCTGATGATCAGATCGGGCTCACCGATGAGCCACGGCTGCCGCTCCTCGAACTTGAGTTCGGCCAGCGGGTCTGTCGGGCTATCGCCGCGAGGGCCGCCCGCGTTGATCCAATGCACAACCGTTTGAATATCGGCGGTGGACAGATAGCGAGCGGTCGTCGAATGGCCTACATCAGGGTCAATCTGAGCTGGCGGCATCCGCTTGTTCAGTATCACTTCCTTGATCATCGGGGACCAGCCCAGCAATGACACATGCCGATCCATCGCGAAGGGGCCTGCGCCCCACTGGCGGTGACACTCCACACAATTTTCAATAATGATAGGGGCGACTTCGGTGGCATAGTCCGGCACTTTCTCCTTGTGCGCGTCGCGTACCGGGAAACTCAAGGCGCATCCATCGCCAGTGCCTGTCTTCACGGTGTCCCTTATTGGCCCAGCCAACAATCCGGCCAGCGTCTGGTCGAGCTCGCTGCTGACGGCACCGCTGTAAAACAGCGACATCCGGTCGGGGTTCAGAACCCGCACCTCGCCGGCAACAGCCAGCCCCAGTGCTTCCGATATCAACTGCCCCGAGTCCTGCAAAACCGGCAAGCCAAGGTCGAGCGCAGCCAGTTCGGCACGGCCACGACCCTGAGAGTCGATCAAGAGAAACTCTATCCCCTGCTCCGCGTAGCGTGACTGCAAGGCTTTGTAGTCCTCGACCATGGAGCCCATGTTCTGACAGGTCGCGGCATAAGACATCAACACGACAGCCTGCCTGTGCTGATAACGGCTCAACTGATGAAATTTGCCATCACTGTCCATCAATGCAAAATCACCGGTGCGATCCAGTGCCGCATTGGCACCGTTCGCCGCCAGACCTAGCATGACGCTGAAACTGAGAAGCTTGACTCTGGTGTTCACAATATACTGCCTCGAAAAAGTGGTGATGCGACGACTCTTCAAGACTTACGGCATCGGGTAGTTGCTGACATGGCCTTGTTCTGTGGCAACCCTTGAACGGTTGCGTTCAGACTGCTCCATGCCGCCCAGTGCCGGACCGCCCTGATTGAAGATGCCACCACGCAATACGAACTGGAGATAGCTCATTTCGTTATCCATGTACCCTTCCTTGTCGATGAATTTCTCCAGGATCTCCTCAATGGCAGCACCACGATCCGGTACGGCTGGATGAGCAAGAACGTCGCCGATGACAACCTTCAGGGCCGATATGTTATCAAGCACATAAGCGGCGCCAGGATGGAAGCTGTAGAGGTTGGGCGCAATCGCCGGCATGGTAGGAATGTCTGTCGGAAGAGAAATCATGCTGCCATGGGCACGGGCGATCTTGTCGATGTAAATATCGGCTACGGTCTGCATGCCCGCCTCCAAAGCTGCATCACTTGCGGCCGTCATGGTGATTTCGAGCATTGCCAACTGCATCCACTGCGACGCCCAGGTCATGCCGCTCAGCTGCGGGAAACCGACCCTGAAGGCGTAGGCGTAGGGGTGTTCGGAGAGCAGGTCACCGGATTTTGGTGAAGCTGCCACCGACAGCTCGTCGTTGCTCAAATACTCGGTCAGCGCCTCATCAACTGCCGTGTGTTTGTCGTAGATAGAGTTGTCGAGATAGATCTCCAGCAGGGTGTCTGCGAACTCACGACCTCTGGTCAATACTGCGATTGCCTTTGGGGGAATGCTGCCGTTGGCCTCCAGAAGCCGTTGCACTTCCTCTTGACTGAATTCTGTCCGCACCATGGCTTGCAGACCTGGCGTCGCACGACTTTCGAAGAGTCGGTGCGGCCCAAGCATCGCCAAGTGGTTTGCCGAAGTGTGGTAATGCGAGTACTGAGCTTCCTGCAGATCTACTATGGCATCGATCAAAAGCCCCTTGCCGATCTCGGCCTCGGGCGATTGATTGGTCAGTGCCACCTCGTCGAAGACTGCCGCCTGCAGCACTTCTGCGACGTTCAGATAATTCGCCAGCTCAGGAAAGCGGCTTTGCAGAATCGACTCACTGGACTGAGCCTGCAGAGAGGCAGGCAGGACTAACCCGGCACATACAACAACCGGTAGTATTTTTTGCAATGTTTGTCTGAACATTCTGTACTCCGTTAGAGGGAGGTTGATTCGGTATTCTGTTTCCCGAGCTTTCTGAATTCATGGGCGGCGACACGCCGCCACTGCGAATATGCCGGGGGCTGGAGCAAGGATAAAAGCCCCTGTCGAGGAAGTCCATCCTGTAAGTGTGTCAATTTATGAGGAGGTCTCTCGCAGGCGTTGAGCCTCACGGTCAGAGCGGGGCTGAACCAAGGAAGCCGATCAGATCGGCATGGTACTGCTCGGGGATTTCGAAGCGCGAGCTTACCATGCAGGCTGGCGGGGGATTATGGTTTGGCCAGACTCATGCCGATCTTGAGAATGCGCCCGTGATCCATCTCGGCCACCGCCCAGATGAATCCCTGCCAGTCAAGCTGATCCCCTACGACCGGGTTACTGCCCATTTTCTGACTGAAGAACTCACCAATCGGCAGCTCTCCGTCACAGTCCTGTAGGGATAGCCCGTAGATCGGCGCGAGATCCCGCAATCTGGCGTTGGCGTCCAGAATGAAGTCACCGAAGAACCAGGCGTCGAAGGCAGCGGAAGGCGCTTGACTGAAAAGCTTGCCCAGCACCGGCAGGTCTCGCTCGTGCGCGATGATGCAGAGGATGTCGTCCGCAAGAAGCCGCGTGCTGCCGCTGGGATGCAGCAGCTCACGCCCTCGAAACAACGCGGCAATGCGCGTCCCTTCGGGCATGTTCAGGCGCCGCAGTTCGGTGTTGATGCACCACTGCTCGGCGCCAAGGCGATAGACAAACATCTCCCATTGACTGGTGGGATGAATTTCAAGCCCTGATCGGGAAATAGGCGTCGGTTGCGGCGGCACCTCAACTTTGGCCAATTTTGCCGCCAGAGCCAGGGATCCGCCCTGGAGCAGTAGCGACACCAGCACGATGAAAAACGTCACATTGAAAAACAGTTGCGCCGACGGCAAGCCGGCCATGATTGGATAAACCGCGAGAATAACCGGGACGGCTCCCCGCAACCCCACCCAGGAGATAAACCATCGCTCACGAGTTTTGAAGCGACTGAATGGTAGAAGACTCAGCCATACGGCGAGAGGCCGGACCAGAATGATGACCCAGATCGCGAGCAGCAGGCTCGGCAGCGCGGTTGGCAAGAGTTCGCTGGGGGTCAGCAATAGCCCCAGCACGATGAACATGCCGATCTGGCTGATCCATGTCAGACCATCGAAAACACTCAAAATCGATGTACGGCTACGAATTGGATTGTTTCCCAGCAGCAAGCCGCATAAATAGATTGCCAGAATGCCACTGCCGCCCAGCATGTTGGTAACGGCGAAAATCAGCAGTCCCCCGCTCACTGCGAGCAGAGGATAGAGCCCACTTTGCAGCATGGTGCGATTGATCAACTGCAGCAGCAGCCAGCCACCTGCAAGCCCCAGGGTAATCCCCAGACCAAACTGTTTCAAAAAGCTGATCAGAAAGAACGCTGCGGACTGATCCTGACCGGACACCAGCACCGCAATCAAAGTGACGGTGAGAAATACCGCCATGGGGTCATTGCTGCCCGACTCTATTTCCAGTGTCGCGCGCACCCGCTGGTTGATGCTGCGCGGCCCAAGCAGAGAAAACACGGCCGCCGCATCGGTGGAACCAACGATGGCGCCAATCAACAGCCCCTCCAGAAGGCTCAGGTCAAACAGCCAGGCCGCCATGACGCCAGTGAGACCAGCTGTCAGCATGACACCCAGCGTTGCCAGAGAGAGAGCTGGCCCAAGGGCAACCTTGAAGGTCTCAGCGCGGGTGCGCATCCCGCCGTCCAGCAGGATGATGGCCAATGCCAGATTACTGGCCAGATACGCCATTGAGTAATCGTCGAACAGGATGCCGCCGATGCCATCCTCGCCGGCCAGCATGCCGACACCGAGGAATATCACAAGAATGGGAATGCCCAACCGCGAGGACACTGTACTCATCAGCACGCTGAAACCTACCAGCACCGCGCCGATAAGGAAAAAATTATTGATCGTTACCGCATCCATCCACTCACTCCGGCCTCACTACAGCAGGCATTCTGCCTCACGGCAGCAACTTACAACAAGCTCGCATCGAGGCCGGAAAATGGATTGCAAAACCAGCGGATGGATTACCCGAATACCTCCATCGTCAATTCTTCGATGAGTTCGGACTGATCCATGAGATGAATGAAACTGGCGGGAAGGCACAGAGAGGGCAACAGCAGGGCAGGTATTTTCAGCGATCGGAAACTTCGCGCAAATTCTTGATTTCTTGCAATTCAGCAGCAAATTCGACCAGTCTGCTGCGGATTATCTCTTCAATCTTTTCGTGCGGTCCGGAAAATTCTTCCAGATATTGTACCGTCATGGCAGCCTCTGAATTGCATTCCACCGCTGCTGTCATTTTGATATCACTCATCCCACAAACGCCCCTAAAACTTCGCCACTTATAAGGGCGAAATTACAGGCGCAAAATTGTGATGTCAATCACCAATACGGGAAAGATTTGGGAAGACGTCGTGCTTTTCGCCTGCTTTCAGCTACGTCTACCACAGCGAAATTTTTCAGACAAAGAATAAGGTCTTTAATCTCCGTGACTTAGCGCCACAAGCCTGTGGCGGAAGAAAAATATTGCATTTCACCGCCAAAAGCATTCGCCTCAGCGCCAAAGCATACCGCTCGTTCAAACAAGGCTGAATTGCAGAGAGAAAAATGAAACAAAATGAAATAATTCCCTACACTCTTGTCAGCCATATGACAATGACATGACAAGAGCGCACAAAATTGGTGCTTCAAATACCGAAGGGATGACGAAGAATAATGGTTTCTTCACGATCGGGCCCAGTAGAAATAATATCTACCGGAGCCTCAATGATCTTCTCAATGTAGCGGATGTACGCCAGCGCGTTTTTCGGCAGCTGATCCAGGCTCTTGACCCCTACCGTGGACTCAGTCCAGCCCGGCAGCTCGACATAGACTGGTTCAAGCTTCTCGTAACTGTCCATGTTCATCAGGCAGGATGACGTATCAGGATCGATGCCTTTGTAGCCAGTGCACACCTTGATGGTTTCAATGCCATCCAGCACATCCAGCTTGGTCAGGCAGATGCCTGACACGCTGTTGATGCGGATCGCCAGGCGAACAGCGGCTGCATCAAACCAGCCACAACGACGGTCACGACCGGTCGTAGCCCCCTTCTCCTTGCCGACTGCCGCGAGGTGTTTGCCGGTGCTGTCGAACAGCTCTGTCGGGAAAGGGCCGGAACCGACACGAGTCGTGTAGGCCTTGGTGATGCCAAGAATATAGTCGAGATAGAGTGGGCCATAGCCGCTGCCCGTTGCTGTTCCGCCGGCCGTAGTGTTGGAGGATGTCACGTACGGATAGGTGCCGTGATCGATGTCCAGCAGAGATCCTTGAGCGCCCTCAAAGAGAATGTTGTCATTTGCCTTGCGATGACTGTGGAGAATCTCGATGGTGTCGCTAACCATGGGCTTGATCTGCTCACCCAGCGCGAGGCTCTGCTCCAAGGTGCGCTCGTAATCCACTTCGTCCGCACCGTAATAGTTCTTGAGCATGAAGTTGTGATACTCCATGACCTCCTTCAGACGTGTGGCGAAATGGGTCGCGTTGAACAGTTCGCCCACGCGGATGCCGCGACGGGCAACCTTGTCCTCATAGGCGGGGCCGATGCCGCGCCCGGTCGTGCCGATCTTCTCACTGCCAAGGCGGCGCTCACGGGCCTGATCCAGCGCAGCATGGGAAGGCAGAATCAAGGGGCAGGACGCACTGATCTTCAGTTTGGGACGAACAGAGATGTGTCGCTCTTCCAGACGCGTGATCTCGTTGATCAACGCCTCCATGCTCAGCACTACGCCGTTGCCGATGACGCAGATGACGTTGTCACGCAGAATGCCGGAGGGCAGCAGGTGCAGAACTGTCTTCTCACCATTGATCACCAGCGTGTGCCCGGCGTTGTGACCGCCCTGAAAGCGCGCAACAACAGCCACCTGCTCGGTCAACAGGTCCACTATCTTGCCCTTGCCTTCATCGCCCCACTGCGTTCCCAATACAACAACACTTCTACCCATTGCTCTCATCTCTTGTGAAAATTCAATCAATTAATTCGACACGCCCAACTGCTGGCGCAAATCTGTCCAAGCCCAATGGAGCCAGAACGGCCCTTGTCAGCGCAGTCCCTGCACCAGCCACTGTCCATTCAATCTGACTATTCTTCTGTCGCATCCGTGTGCCGCCTGAGATATGTCACCAGCAGCGGCGAGATCAACAACCACCCGCTCACCCTCATGACGCAGCTGAGCGATCAATAGCGCCAGCGCAGGTTCGTCGTCGCAAGGTGCCGATATGCCCTTGATGGCATCGAACTGCCTGCGACTCAAACGGGCAATGACCTTGAGGTCGGAGTCAAATCCGGATGCCGGCCGCGCCCGACCGAACACCTGACCGATGTCATCATAGCGCCCACCCTGAGCGACCGCACGACCATAGCCGGGCGTATAGGCCGCAAACACAATCCCGGTGTGGTATTCATAGCCACGCAGCTCGCACAGATCGAACCCCAGACTGATAGCGGGCAGACGCTTCTTCACCCCGATCGCGATAGCCTCCAACTCCCCCAATTCCTTACGGACAGTGCTCGGCGCATTGCTGAAGGTGTCCAGGGCCTGCGTCAGCACGGATTCGTCACCGCTGAGTCTGGACAACTCGCGCAGCATGCTGCGGATGTCATCATCGTCCACCCGGCTGTCGAGCAGTGCGTCGATCTCCTCGAAGGCCTTGCGCTGCAAGGCGTCAAACAATTCCTTTTCGCTGTCTGAGGACAATTGCGCCGCTCTGACCAAACTGCGGAAAATTCCAACATGCCCGAGCACGACATGTATGTCGCCGATATTGGCAGCGCTCAGCGTCTCGTACATCAGACAGATCAGTTCGATATCACAGCCCACGCCGGCGTGACCGAAGAGCTCCGCGCCGATGCGAATGGGCACCCGTGAGGCCAGCAGCCCGCGCGGCTTGGTATGCAAGACATGATCGGCGTAACACAACCGCACTGGCCCTTCGCGATTGGCGTCACCCTGCCTGGCCAGACAATGGGCATCGATGCGGGCCACCTGTGGTGTGATGTCGGCGCGCACGCCCATCATACGCCCGGTCAGCTGATCGGTAATCTTGAAGGTATGCAGATCCAGATCGTGGGACGAGCCTACAAGCAGTGAATCGAGGTATTCGATCAGCGGCGTGATGACCAGCTCATAACCCCAGCCGGAGTAGAGATCGAGCAGCTGACGGCGCAAGGACTCCAGACGGAATGCCTCTGCCGGCAATATCTCCTCTACCCCTTCGGGCAGCAACCATCGATCACTCGCAGCCATCATCAAATCCTGCACTCTGTCTTTTTGGAAACCGGCTTTTTGAAAACCAGCCTTCGTCGTCGCGGCCGGATATTGTCCACCCTGCAGACGGAAAAAGACCAGCAGTAAAATAATTCACTGCTGGTCTCACATCACTCATTCGACTTACTGAACGGCGCTGCCACGCAGGTACTTGAAGTACTCACTGTCAGGATCCACCAGTAACACGTCGCCCTTGTTGGAGAAACTCTCCTGGTAGGAATTCAGGCTGCGTGTGAAGGCATAGAACTCCTCGTTCTTGGTGTAGGCCGCCGCATAGGTGGCGGCAGCTTGGGCGTCACCCTCACCGCGAATGCTTTCCGCATCCCGGTAGGCCTCGACCAAGAGCACCGCTTCCTGCCTGTCCGCGTCGGCTTCGATACCAATGGCCAGCTCATTACCACGCGAACGCAGTTGCTGGGCCTCGCGCTGACGTTCGGAGGTCATCCGCTCGTACACAGAGGAACGCACATCCAGTGGCAACTCGATCTGCTTGACGCGCACATCGATCACTTCGATCCCGTACTCGTCCGCCGTGGAGAGGTTAAGCTCCCTCGTCAATTCTTCCATCAGGAGGTCACGCTGCCCGGAAACCACTTCCTGCAGATCCCTCTCGCCAAACTTGTTGCGCAATCCATCATTGATACGCTGGGCAAGCAGGTTGCTGGTACGCGACTCCTCACCAGAGGTGGCGGTGTAGTACTTCTGGACGTCGACAATGCGCCACTTGGCGAAAGAATCCACCACCAGCGCCTTTTGCTCCAGAGTCAGATAACGCTGCGCATCAGCCGTCACTGTCAGTACACGAGCATCAAACTTTCTAACCGTGTTCACCCACGGCATCTTGAAATGCAGCCCGGGCTCGAGGTCAGCTCGTTCCACAGTACCGAATCTCAGCAGAATGGCGCGTTCCGTTTCCTTGACCACAAACATGGAATTGGAGCCGCCGACAATCAACAGAAACACGATCAAACCAGCCATCATATTCTTCATTATCGACCTCCTCGCTCGGGCACAGTCTGCACGCGCGCTCTGTCAGCGGCTGTGGTCTGCAGCTCTCTGGTCACCTGGTCAGACAACTCGCGTAATTGCTGAGCAGTCAGTTGAGCAGTTCCCGCAGCACGGTTTGCTTCACTCTGCTCCATGATTTTGTCGAGCGGCACGTAGAACATGTTGTTGCCACCCTCCACATCAATCAGCACCTTGCTGCTGTTGCTCATCACTGACTGCATGGCGTCGATATACAGACGCTCGCGAGTGACCTCGGGCGCTTTCTCGTACTCAGCCAGCAATTGTTCGAACCGTGACGCTTCACCATCTGCACGGGCGATCACCTGATCCCGGTATGCATTCGCTTGTTCGATGATGCGCTGCGCCTCACCGCGCGCCACCGGAATGACGCGGTTGGCGTAGGCCAGTGCTTCGTTCTGCACACGCTGCTCATCCTCACGCGCCTTGATGACGTCGTCGAAGGCTCCCTGCACCGCATCGGGCGGCTGCGCGTTGCGCACCGTCACCTGAGAGATCATGATCCCCGAATCGTAAGTGTCCATGTAACGCTGCAGCCTGTCGCGCACTTCTGCGGAGACATCGGCACGCCCCTGGGTGAGGACGCGATCCATGGTAGTACCGCCAACGACATGGCGGATTGCCGATTCGGCGGCATGGTCGAGACTCATTTCCGGGTCACGAACGACCATCACAAACTTCACGGGGTCCTGAATCAGGTACTGCACATCCATGGAAACATGGACGATATTTTCGTCGGTAGTGAGCATGTCTTTCGAGTAGGAGCGGGTGTTCACACGCGACACGTTGATCTTCTGCACGGAATCGACGCCTGGCGCATTCCAGCGCAGACCCGGCATCACGACTTCCTCGCGCAGAGCGCCAAAGCGCATGACCACGCCACGCTCGGATTCATCGACGGTGTAGAAACCCAGCGCGGCCCAGATCACTACCACGATCACAATGATCCCGCCGAACAGCCCGGAAGGCATGGCAGCACCACCTGTGCCCGAGCCACCTCCTGTGCTGCCACCGGATTTATTGCCGCCACCGAACAAACCATTGAGTTTGCGGGTAATGGTCTTGATCACCTCGTCCAGGTCGGGAGGCCCCTGATCGCCACCGCGACGGCCACCACCTCCCCAGGGGTCTTTATCATTACCTTTATTTCCAGGTTCATTCCAAGCCATCGGCTTCTCCATACCCCAAAGAAAATACGGGGGTGATTTTAACGAATTATTGATGATTAACCCAGCTCTTCAGGAGCAAGCCCTTCTTCCGCCAGCAGTCGATCAAAATCGTGACGGGGCAGGCTGATGTCCAGGCTCACTCCGCCGTTTTCGTCCATTGTCTCGTGACGCACGGCGCCTTTGGCATAAAGCCTGGCTCGCAGTCGGCCATGCGCGGGCAACAGGGTCAGCGTGCGCTGCACAACGTCTTCACCCAGCAGCTCGCTGATGGCGGCAAGCAGAATATCGATACCCGCTCCTGTGCGCGCAGACACCCAGATTCGCACCGGCTTGCCTTCTTCGTTGCGCTCCAGCATCGGCAGCCTGTCCGGCAACAGATCAATTTTGTTGTAAACCAACAGACAAGGGACCTGATCGGCACCAATTTCTGTCAGCACCTCGTTCACCTGCCCGGTAAGATATTCATGGTTCTCATTTGCCGCATCAATGACATGCAGCAGCAGCGCGGCCTGCGTGGTCTCTTCCAGGGTCGCCCGGAACGCTTCCACCAGCTTGTGCGGAAGGTGGCTGATGAAACCGACGGTGTCGGCGAGGATGGCTCCGCCAAAATTCGGCAGCTGTATGCGCCGCAATGTGGAATCCAGCGTGGCAAAGAGTTGGTCGGCTGCGTAAGTGTTCTCTCCAGCCATGGCATTGAAGAGCGATGACTTGCCGGCGTTGGTGTAGCCCACCAGAGAGATAGTTGGAATTTCGGCACGTTGCCGGGAGCGACGCCCCTGCTCACGCTGGCCGCGCACCTTGATCAGCGCCTTGTTGATGTTCTTGATGCGCTGGCGAATCATGCGCTGGTCGAGTTCCAGCTGAGTCTCGCCGGCACCCTTCAGACCGATGCCGCCCTTTTGGCGATCCAGGTGAGTCCAGCCCCGCTTGAGACGGGTCACCGTATGCTCCAGCTGCGCCAGCTCTACCTGCAGCTTGCCTTCATAACTGCGGGCACGCTGCGCGAAGATATCCAGAATAATCCCTGTGCGATCCAGCACACGACATTCCAGACGCTTTTCGAGATTGCGCTCCTGACTGGGCGTCAAGGCATGATTGAACAAGACAAGTTCTGCCTGATGCTCTTTCACGGCGGCCGCAATCTCGTCGAGCTTCCCTGATCCGACGAAGTGCCCTGCATCAGGTCGTTTGCGGGTGCCTTTTATAAAACAGACGGGAACGGCGCCCGCAGAGAGCACCAGTTCTTCAAATTCGAGAGGATCCTCCTGGTCATGCTCTGCTTCCAGAGCAATATGCACGAGGATTGCGGTTTCACCGCGATCAGGCCTTTCAAAGAACAAAAATCAACCTCACGTCAGGCAACATTTCCTGGCGCAGTTTCCTCGTCGTCCAGCTGGAACTCTCCCGAACTCTGTGTCGGAATCTTCACTGAGCGCGCCGGAACAACCGTGGATATGGCGTGTTTGTAGACCATCTGATTCACGGCGTTTTTCAACAGAATCACGAACTGATCGAATGACTCGATCTGACCCTGCAGCTTGATGCCGCTCACGAGATAGATAGAGACGGGGATGCGCTCCTTGCGAAGCACGTTCAAGAAAGGGTCTTGTAACGAATGCCCCTTTGACATTTACTCTCTCCTTAACCATTTAAATACAGCTGGAAAAACCCAGCAATTTGCTTCCAAAGACTCCCTATATTGCGACCTGCTCTATCGATTTCAAGACCAGATCCAAAGTTTCGGGGTTCTCACTGTCAAAGTTACGCAATTCTTCCCAGCTGCGAAGCCAGGTCATCTGCCTTTTAGCCAGCTGCCTCGTGGCAATAATACCCGTTTCCAGCATAGCATCAAAGCTCAATTCACCCGCGATGTACTGCCATATCTGACGATAGCCGACTGAACGCATCGAAGGCATACTCAGGTCAAGATCGCCCCGCCCCATCAAGGCTTCCACTTCTTCGACAAAACCATCAGCAATCATCTGGTGAAAACGTCGCGCGATCTTTTCATGCAGCACGCTGCGTAGACCCGGTTGGATCGAAAAAAAGTGCAGATCAAACGGAATAGTGCTCTCGGCACGCTGACCGGTTTCTTCCTGATGGAACTCGGTCATGGTTTTGCCGGAGATCAGATAAATCTCCAGAGCACGTTGCAGACGCTGCGGATCATTCGGGTGAATGCGGCGTGCCGACTCCGGATCCACCTCCTGCAACCGCTCGTGAACGGCTGCCCACCCCTGCGCCTCGGCGATATCAAGAATATGCTGACGCACATCGGCATCTGCAGCCGGCATGCTCGCGAGCCCATCGCGCAGCGCCTTGAAATACATCATGGTGCCGCCAACCAGCAAGGGAATTCTGCCGCTGTCACGAATGCTGGCCATCTCGCGCAGTGCATCGTCGCGAAACTGTGACACCGAATACGCTTGGGCTGGGTCGAGTATATCGAGCAGCCGGTGCGGGGCTCTGAGCAAGGTCTGGGTATCAGGCTTGCCGGTGCCGATATTCATGCCTCGATAAATCTGTGCCGAGTCAACATTGATGATTTCACAGGGCAACCTCTGCACCAGTTCTATGGCCAGATTGGTCTTCCCGGATGCCGTCGGCCCCATAAGACAGATGGCAGGCGTACGCGCTCCATTTGTCGAAGGCGAGACCATATGAGCGGAGGAAGACGAGGCGGACATCAGCGAGCAACTCGGATTGGAACTGGGTCCACAGGATACCAGAAGCGGAGCACAGCGTTGACTCCAACGCACATTGCAGGCGGATGGCCTCGGTGAAAAACCTCTGGAGGCTGCTATACTTCTCCGCGACCATTCGCCCAGACACCCGGACAGCCATCGGTTCAAATCACACGAATGCGCCGCAGACATCCATGAGCAACCAATCAACAGGCGTTTTCGACTCCGGCATCGGAGGACTCTCAACACTCCGGGAGTTGCGCAGACAATTGCCCCACGAGCACTTTCTCTACGTCGCCGATCTGGCGTGGTCACCCTATGGCAACAAGTCTGTGGCCTTGCTGCAGGAGCGCGCCGCTCACCTCTGTGATTTTCTGGTACAGCGAGAGTCGAAGGCAGTCGTCATCGCCTGCAACACGGCGACCGCAGCAGCCGTTCATCAATTACGCGAGCGCTACACATTGCCCATCATTGGCGTGGAGCCGGGCATCAAGCCCGCCACCACCCGAACCCTATCGGGCGTAGTGGGCATCCTCGCCACCCAGAGAACCATCGACAGCGAGAAATTCCAGACACTGGTGAGCCAGTTCAGCCACGACACCGAGATCGTCTTGCAGCCATGCCCGGGGCTGGCCGAAGCCATCGACGAGGGACAACACCAGTCGACTCTGCGCGCGCAGTTATTGCGGCATTTCACGGCTCCGCTGCTGGCACGCGGGGCAGACACCCTGGTACTCGGCTGTACGCACTATCCGCTGATCATGGAGGAAATTCGCGAGAGCCTGGCAGCGCAGGGGCACGAGAACGTGCAATTGATCGACACCAGTGAAGCCATTGCCCGTCAGGTGGTGAGACAACTGGAGCGCAACCACTCGCTCAATCAGGAGCGCACGCGCGGTACAGTCCAGTTCTTCAGTACAGACATTGCCACGGCAGAGAATCCCGCGCAGCGCGCGAGAGTATTAAGCGAAGTCTTTTCCTATTACTGGGGAGAAAGCATCAGCGTCGCCGCCCTGCCTGATTGATGTGATGGCGCGGGTGTTCGTCTACTGCCCACGCAGGAACAATTTGTCCAGCTGATCGAGACTCTGCAAGACCCATGTCGGACGACCATGGTTGCACTGCCCACTGCGCTCCGTCCGCTCCATGTCGCGCAACAGCGCATTCATCTCGGCAATACTCAACTGACGATTGGCCCTGACTGATCCGTGACAAGCCATAGTGGCCAGCAATTCATCCTGATAATTGCGGATGCGTTCGCTGCTGCCATGCTCCAGCACATCGGACAGCACGTCCCTGACCAGTTGTTCGATATTGGCCCCGGCGAGAATCACCGGAATCTGCCGCACCACGATCGACTCCGCCGCCGCACGCTCGATGCCAACCCCAAGCGCCAGCAATGCCTCGGCCTGCTGCTCGGCACAGTCGGCCTCGGCCTGACTGACCGCGATGGACAGCGGCACCAGCAGTGGCTGCGCCTTGATGCCTTCACTCTGACAGGCACTCTTCATGTGTTCGTAAGTGATGCGCTCGTGCGCCGCGTGCATGTCGACAATGATCAGCCCTTGCGCGTTCTGCGCGAGGATATAAATTCCATGCAGCTGGGCGATGGCGAACCCAAGTGGAGGAACATCGTCATCATTCTGAAGCCGGGCATACGCAGCGACCTGTTCGGCCACCCGCTGCTGACTGACCGGTCCGGAATAGCCCGCGCTGAACGAAGAAAATTGATTCGACTGCAACGGTGTCGGCGACGAACCAAAAGTGCCTGCAAAACTGATGCGCTCCTGACCCGCAAAGTCTCCGGTGAGTTCTGCGCTGCGTTCGACTGAGGCATACCCCGGAGCAGAAACTACACCCTCACCATTCACGGACTCTCCATTCACGGACTCGCCGTTGATAGCCTCCGCGCCCAGACGATCCTGCGGACGCACGCTCGCGAGCGCCTTGTGCAAGGCCCGGAACAGGAAGTCATGCACCAGCCTGCCGTCACGGAAGCGCACTTCGTGCTTGGTCGGATGCACATTGACATCGACCAGTGCGGGCTGCAATTCCAGATACAGAACGAACGCCGGATGACGACCGTGAAAGAGTACGTCCTGGTACGCTTGCTTGACGGCGTGACTCACCAGCTTGTCGCGGATGATGCGGCCATTGACGTAGAAGTATTGCAGGTCCGCCTGGCTACGCGAAAAAGTCGGCAGGCTCACCCAGCCCCACAGCCGCAAGCCGGAGGCCTCGATATCGATTTGAATCGAGTTCTCCACGAACGCCGGACCACACACCAGCGCCACACGACGCTGCTGTTCCTGCACGCTTAGCGCCGCATGCAGATGCTGAATGACCCGTTGATTGTGACGCAGGCTGAAGGCGACGTCGAAGCGGCTGAGAGCGAGCCGCTTCACCACTTCTTCGAGACGATCGAATTCGGTTTTTTCGGTGCGCAGAAACTTCTTGCGCGCGGGTGTGTTGAAAAAGAGATCGCGCACCTCTACCGTCGTGCCCTGCGGATGCGCGGCAGGAGAAACTGCTGTGCTCATCTCCTGCCCCTCAGCCTCGACTCGCCAAGCCGTCTCGTCGGTGGCCGCCCGCGCGCGCGAAATCAATTCCAGTCGCGAGACAGAACAAATGCTGGCGAGCGCCTCGCCGCGAAACCCGAGACTCGCAATATTCTCTAGATCGTCGAGATTGGCGATCTTGCTGGTGGCGTGGCGGCTGAGCGCCAGCCCGAGATCATCTTTGACGATGCCCGCGCCATTGTCACGAATGCGGATGAGTTTGCTGCCGCCCTGTTCGATGTCGATCTCGACGCGGTCGGCACCGGCATCCAGACAATTTTCGAGCAGTTCCTTGACGACAGAGGCAGGTCGTTCAACGACCTCTCCGGCGGCAATCTGGTTCGCCAGGCGTTGGCTTAGAAGGGCAATGCGGGTCATGGTGGCTTGCGACCGGTGGTCGCCCTCGAATCATCAGGGGGCAGGAATCTTCAGGACCTGACCGACGTGGATAACATCATTGCGCAGATTGTTGGCATTGCGCAGGCTGGCCAGACTGACGCGATAACGCGCGGCAATGCCCGACAGCGTCTCACCTAGAACGGTCTTGTGCTCCACCGCCAAAGGCTCCTGCACGGAGCGTGAACCTGCGCCGGGAATAGTCAGCTCCTGACCCAGTTGCACCACATCACCGCGCAGACTGTTGGCTTCCCGCAGGGCGCTCGTCGTCACCCCATAGCGTTGCGCAATCATGGACAGACTGTCGCCGCGCACGACGACGTGGTTGCCCGCCAGATTCGATCCCGCGAGTGTCGGTGCAATATTATTCGCTTTCTGCCACGCCACCAGCGTGTCTTCCGGAGGCCTGTCGTAGAAATAGCGCATGACGCCCTGCACGACGCCATCCGCCAGACGACGTTGATAGGCGGCAGAGTTGAGCTGCTTCGCCTCGTCCGGGTTAGAGAGATAACCCGTTTCAATCAGGAGTGATGGAATATCGGGCGAGCGCAATACCCAGAGATTGCCCTGCTGGGTCTTGTCACGTCGCAGCGTCGCTACGGAACTCAGGGAATTCAGAATATAGGAGCCAGCCGTCACACTCTGCTCGATGCTCCAGGCCATGGAGAGGTCCAGCAGCGTGCGTGCCAGGTCATCCTCGATATCGCGCAGGCTGGTGTCACCCGCAACACCGCCCAGCAGGTCCGCGCTGTTTTCCTTCTCGGCCACACGGCGCACGTTTTCATCCCCGGCGATGCGCTCGGAGAGCGCGTACACCGTGACGCCCTCGGCACGTGTCGTGCTGAAAGAATCCGCATGAATGGAGAGGAAAATGTCGGCGCGATTCTGCCTGGCTATCTGCGGCCTGCGCTGCAGTTGCACGGAGTAATCGCCATCGCGCACCAGCACCGGCTGATAACCCGGCACCGCCTCCAGCCGATCAAAAATGGCGCGCGCAATGGCCAGCGCTATGTCTTTTTCACGAATGCGTTTGTCGTAGCCGAGCGCGCCGGGGTCTTCCCCGCCATGGCCGGCATCGATGGCCACGATGATGTCACGCTGCTGGATTTCCTCCGGCCGCTCCGCCATCTCCAGATCGGGAATGGCCGGCACCACACCTGCGTCATAAAGATCGACGACCAGCCTGTCTTTCAGCTCACCATTCGCAGCCAGCATGAAACTGCTGGGGTTCACGCCGTTGGCGAGATCCAGCACGATGCGCAGATCCGCATCCGCACGCTTGCCGCTGCGCATGCCGGTCACGGGGCTGTCCTTGAAATCCAGACGCGACAGATCCGTCTGCATCGCGACACCAGTCAGATCAATCACAACGCGGTGTGGATTTTCGAGAACGAAGACACTGTACTTGACCTGACGATCCAGATCGAAGACCACGCGCGTGTAGTCGGGGGCACGCCACAAGCGCACCTCCTGCACCTTGGCTTGCTGACTCTCAGTCTGTTCTGCTGCGGCCGCCGACGCCTGCCCTGCGAAAAATCCGCCTGGCAACAACGCCAATGAGCAGACCAGCAGGAGCAACGCCATGACGAGGCGCTGCAACGCGGTGCTGTAGGGTTTGGCTTGCAACTTCATACTGGATTGATTCCGGTCTGCTTCCGCGCCAACAAGTCGGATAATTTTTTCACAATACTCTCTCCACGGGGCGAACGAGGCTGCCAGTGAACAATCCTACCCGCTCCTTCATGCGACAGGCTGATCTCCAGGTCGGGCGCGGGCAGATAGCCTTTGCCCTTCTCGGCCCACTCGATGACGCACAGGTTAGTCTCGTCGAAATATTCTCCAACCCCAAGAAATTCTACCTCTTCCGGGTCCGCCAGGCGGTACAGGTCGAAGTGGTAAAGATTGCAGCCCGGCTGCTCATAAGGCTCCACCAGAGTGTAGGTCGGGCTCTTCACCGCCCCTTCGATCCCATAACCCCGAACCAGTCCGCGAGTCAGCGTCGTCTTGCCCGCGCCGAGGTCACCGGAAAGGAAAATTCTGCCGCCAAGTGTAGCACGGACATCGGGCTCGCCCGACCCGGCACTCGCCCCAGACGTGGACTGCGGCCCGCGCTGCGTAGCCTGCGCCAGCAGACGACCGAATCTTTCGGTCGCCGCTTCATCCACCAGATATCGCACTTCCTCACCCATGACCGCCTTCCAACCCCTCTTGTTTCTCATCGCTAACAGGCGCAGCCCGATCGACTACTGCGAGTTGTTCACCAACTGCCGTATATATTGCAGGAGATCGGTCGCCAGCATGCCGCGCTCACCCGCCGCCGCAGCGGCCAGATCTGCACTCTCACCGTGGACGCAGACAGCGCAGCGCAGGCTGTCTGCAAGGCTCAACCCCTGCGCAATGAACGCCCCGATCATGCCACTGAGCACGTCACCCATGCCGCCCGTGGCCATGCCCGGATTGCCTTCGGTGCATAATTCAATGTGCGGCGCCGCGCCCTCAACCCCAGGGGCCTCGAAGCACAACAGGCTGCCCGCGCCTTTCAGCAGACACGCGCCACCCCAGAGTTCCTGCAGACGTCGAACCGCCGCGAAGCGATCTGCCTTGACCTGCTCGTTGCTCCAACCCAGCAACCGTGCCGCCTCGCCAGGATGGGGCGTCAGCACCCAGTTCTGGTGGCGCAGCCCCGATGCACTTGCGGGCGCGTTCGAACGACCGCTGCCACTTGCCAGCTCATTGAGCTGTGCGCGCTTTTCCGCCAGCAGATTGAGCGCGTCGGCATCGACCACCAGCGGAATCCGCTGCCCGGCCTCCTGCAACACCAACCGCAACATGGCAGCCGACCAAGCTGAACGCCCCAAGCCCGGGCCGATGACCACGACACTCGCGCGGGCGATCATCCGCACGACCACTTCGGCATCGTCGCCGTCAGGCGCTTCAATGGCGCGCACCATGATCTCTGGACGGCGCGACAGCATCGCCGTCACATGCGCGGCTCGCGTCAACAGGCTCACCGTGCCGGCACCGCTGCGCGCCGCTGCCTCTGCCGCCATCAAAGCGGCGCCACCATAGCCGACATCCCCACCAACGACAAGCACATGCCCGCAGTCACCCTTGTGGGTAGACGGGCGCCGCAGCGGCAGCAATTTCGCGACGCTATGGACGTCGATGCGGGTGGCCGACACGGCGCGCACCGACTCGCTCTGCAGCACCATGTCCGGCAGGGCGAGATCATGGAACACAATCTCGCCCGCGCAATCCGGCCCGTCCGCCGTCAATAGCCCCTGTTTCAAGCCGATGAAGCACACCGTCACGGCGGCGCACACCACCACCTCGGCCGCAACCCCGGTGTCGCTGTTCAGCCCGGAAGGAATGTCGACAGCCACCACCGGCACGCCAGTGGCATTGATCCAGTTGATCGCATCCCGATACTCCGGGCGCAGCTCACCACGCATGCCGATCCCCAGCAGTGCGTCGACCACAACGGTATCGCCGTGACCATCCCACAACTCAATATTCCCTGTATCAACAGCGGGCAGCGGCTCACAGGAGATGCCCTGCGCCAGCACCCGCTGTCTCGCGCTCAGCGCATCGCCACTGAGGCGCTCGACGGCGCCAGGCTCCAGTACGCGGACACTCAGGCCCTGCATGCCCGCAAGGGCGGCCACCAGGTAACCATCACCGCCGTTATTGCCAGTGCCGCAGACCACCAGCAGGCGCCGGGCCTGGGGCCAGCGCTGCAAGATGACGTTCAAGACGACACTGGCGGCACGCTGCATCAGTTCCGCGCCGGGAATGTCGGCCTGTTCGATGGCATAGCGATCGATCGCACGCACCTGATCCGCGCTGTAAAGCGCGCGAGGAAGGCGGGTCGAGGAGACGAATCGGTTCACGTGCAGCTACCCCTGCATAATGTTATTGACTGCTTGTCATGGAGTTGAACAAAGCGGTCACGCCGCTCAACGATCAAACCGGTGGATCAGACGGCGCACCAGTTGCAGAGCCGATTCCAGCTCCGCGAGTGGCACGTCTTCCGTGCTCTCGATAGCCCAGGGATCCTGGACGGCACGCAATGCGCTGTAGGCCTCCTGGCCGACGTCGGTCAGGCAGACCAGCACCGAACGCTTGTGGTCGGGGTTGCGCTGATAGCGCAGCAGCCCGTCCTGCTCCATGACATCGGTGATGCGTTGCACGGCTTGGCGCGATTGGCCCAGCGTACGGGCAATGCCGGGCACTGTGACGCCGGAATGGGACAGCGCGATGACGCCGATCACTTTCCAGCGGGCACTGGTCAGCCCCAGCGATTCCGCCATGCGGTCGCCTTCAGCCACCAGCAGTCCGTTCAAACGGAACAGTGACAACACCAGATCGAGAAAAGGTTTACGTTTGGGTGAATGAGCCATGCCAGCCTCCGCCATTAACAAGCAGCATGCTGTCATCTTGACCCATTACTGTCAATCAAGAAGCACCGAAGCGCTGTTGATGCTGACGGTGAATGGTCGTGTGGATGCTGCGGCTATTGGTGAGACCGCCGTTTTGCGGTAGCTTAAGCGCCAACGTCATTCAAAATCAGCAAGCAGGACAGCAGGGTTTGCCACCATCATGAGGAATGTGCTCGCGAGAATTTTCTTCCTGCCCGCGAAAGCTCTGTCCGCTCTGAGCATAATCCTGCTTCCAATACTGGCCACGGCGCAACCGCTGGCTCCTGTCGACGACACCTTGCCACAGGACATTGCAGGCGAGTTTGCCTTCGTGCGTCTGGAATACGACAACTACTACAACGATGGTTTCGGCCGTGGCACCTGGCAAACAGATTTCCCCAACGCCGATTCCAACTTCCTGCGCGGCGTCTCCCGCCTGACCAATGTGCGCGTGATGAGCGAGCCAATTGTGCTGCGTTTCGATGACCGCCGGGTGTTCGACTACCCGTTCCTCTACGCCCTGGAGATGGGCCGCAGCGGTGGCCCGCTTTTCAATTCCATCGAGAAGGAAAACATGCGCGAGTATCTGCTGCGCGGTGGTTTTCTATTGATCGATGATTTCTGGGGCACTCGGCAGTGGGACAGCTTCTACCGCGCCTTCACAGATGTGTTTCCGGATCGCGAGATCATCGAACTGCCGACGGACCACGAGGTCTTCCACAGCTATTACGACATCGACGGTCCGCAGATGATTCCCGTCATCGGCAACCCTGACAACTATCCGGAGCAGGATGTCGACCGCGCCTCCAACCACGCGATTCTGGATGACGACGGCCGGGTGATGGTGTTGATCAACTGGAATTCGGATATGGGCGACGGCTGGGAGCACACCTACGATCCGAGCTACCCGACCCGCCACGCCAATCTGGCTTATCAGCTGGGCATCAACTATCTGATCTATTCACTGACGCACTGATCTATTTATTGGCGCGCTGGCATCATTGTGCACGCATGGCGGCACAGTAGTCTTCGGTGGTGACAGCGGGCGTGAACCACAGATAGTCGTAGGGCGCTGTCGCGGAAAACGCCTCAGTGTAATCCGCAGGCACATCCGACTCCGGGCTCACCTCCATGAACCCCAGCGTGACGATGTCCTCCTCCGCCGTGGCGGGCATATCCACCAGCCCGGCGGCCAGGTAGTTGGGCACTCCCAGATCACGGCGCACATGGTAATTGCCTGCGATCAGCACGCGCTTGCCAGCCGACTCCTGCGCGGCCAGCAGGCTACGCGCCATGCTGGCATCCCGGCTCTGCTGCACCCGCACCATCGCGGGGAATTGACTGGCTGGCAGCATGCCGCAATGGCTCTCGTCGATATCCTTGTTGAGCTGCTCCATCTGCACCGCATCCATCACCGCTGCAACCTCGGCATCGAGTTCACTTCCGTAAACCGTCATCATCTCGTCGCGGCTGATGTTGCCAGCCTGCACTGGTACGCCCGCACTCAACAGATCGGTCAGCACCGGGCCATAGAAATTCCAGTCCCAGCCCTCTGCGTCCCACTGCAGATGCTCTTGCAACGCCTGCGCGGATCTCAAATCCACACCGCTGAAATCATCCACCAGCGCCTGCTGACTACTGTCCAGCATCTCGAAACTGACCACGCCGAGCGTTCCTTCCGCCAGCATGCCCTGCAGGAGCGTCCTGCGCAGACGGTGATGATCAGGATTGTCGTGCTTCTCACCCAGCAGCAGGAAACGCTTGCCGGACAATGCCAGCTGCATCTCCTCGGCGGAGATGAAACGTTGATCGCTGGCGCGCCAGATGCGGCCCACCAGCGGGTGATCCTGATGCAGCGGGGATAGCCAGCCAGATTCGGTTTGCGTGGAGGAGGAAGGAGACAAGCCCGCACAACCAGACAGAGCGAGGAGGGTGAGGCTCAATAGCAGGCGTCGGGACAAGGGCATGATGTTCCTGTTTGGAAGGTTCTGCTAGTCAGGGTTCTGTTAGTCAGGGCACTGCTAGTCCGGGTTCTTGGGATAATCGAATCGCAGCAGACGCCCCACGCCCGGCTGTAGATCAAACCAGTTTTCAACCGGCAACTGCAGAGCGACGAGGCCGCAGGTGGGGATATTGTCGATGCCCGCATGCGCCAGATCGTTGGCCAGATCAGTCAGCGCCGGGTTATGCGCCACCAGCATGGCGCTGCTCGCACTCTCGTCGAACAGGGCGATCAGTTGCTGCAGTTTGGGGCTGCCAGCGAGGTAAATCTGTCGATTCTGCACGATGCGCTCGGGGTCGATACCCAGCACCTCACAGAACAGCGTCGCGGTCGTGTAGGCGCGCAGGGCGGGACTGCTGACGATCAAATCGATCCTCTCCCCGCGCTCTTTCAGAAGTTCGACCAGGCGCTCAGCCATCTCGGGAGCATCATGGAAGCCGCGCTCATTCAGAGGGCGGTCGAAATCCTTGACGTCGGGCGTCGCCCAGCTGGACTTGGCGTGACGCAATATATACAGAGTTTTCATAGCAGTGCTTTCGTTAATGGTATTGCGGTGGCTGGTGCTTCTTCAGGCCCAGGCATTTTACGTCATAAGCAGCGGGCACGAAATGAAAAGCGTCTTCGTGTCGGCGGCTGCCATGAGGAAATAGTTCTACCAAAAAAAATCCCACAGCTGCCACAACAACTGCGGGAAAAAGAGCGGAGAGTGCCCTGCTAAAAAAGTGCCCTGCCCAAAAGGTGTCCTGCTCAAAGAGAGCACTACCCAAAACAAACAAGGAGTGTGGTGCGGAAGAGAGCAGGCTGCCGGCCCGGGCACGGCAGCTGCGTGTCAGGAAATCTACATCAGGCGCTGGCCGACTCGGCACGCACGCGCTGATCCAGCTCGGCAAGCGCCACGTGCGCCGCCTGCATGGCGCTTTCCATCCATGCCGTGTGCTTGCTGACCTGATCGCCGATCAGCCAGTAGCGGCCGTTGACGGAGTGCTGCAGGGTGCTGAATATCTGCTCCTCCTCCGGCGTCACGACATTCCAGCGTGCGGAGCAGCCGAGCATGTGGTTCATACGGTGCCAGGCGATGGTCACACCCTTCTCGACCATGCTGCGGTAATTCGAATGCACCTTCTCACCTTGAACAATCATTGCCTCAATGCGCTGTTCATGAGTCATGCGGGTGAAGGCCATGCCATTGCCATAGTCGTAAGCGGCAAGCACCACGCCCTTGGCCTTGTGAATGCCGTGCGGCGGGTACCAGATCTGACGGATCGGCTGATTGGTCCAACTGATGCCGCCGTAGATGCCTTCCTTCTCCCAGAAGCGCTCTTTCCCCTGGAACGCGCCCTTGTAAGCGGTGCCTCGGCGGATGTACTTCATCGCCTGGGTGTACTCGGTAGGCAGGTTGTTCGGGATGCCATTCATGAAGTGGCTGGGAATGGAGTTGAAGCAATAGTCGGCCTCGATGAGCTGACGCTGCCCGTCCTGCTGATATTCCACCGACACGCCATCATCGCGCAGGTTCAGCGACAACACCTGTGCCTTGTACTTGATCCTGGAGTCCAGCTGACGGGCAAAACCTGCGGGAATCCTGTCCATGCCACCGACAGGCTGCATCAACATCGGGCCTGTTTCGCCTTCATTGTCGCTGATCACCTGGCGGACGGCATTCGCGCGCAGCAGGTTGCGAACGTCGATCATTTCCTTCTGCACCGTGTGAGTGACATAGTTGCCCGAGGCATAACCGGCGCGGTTGCTGCCCGTGTAGCGTCCCTCCGCATTGAGGTCACCGAAGGCATGGATCATCTGCAGCACCAATTCCGCCTCTTCATCGGTAAAGGGCTTGTCGAGCTCAACCTCGGACATGGCCTTGTTCATCAGCTCTGCCATGAAGCCGCGCACGTTGGTGGTGAGCTCGGCATTGCGGATGGGCTTGCCACCCATAATATTGTCGTCCTGAATCCAGGCCATCTTGTTTTCGTTGATGAACAGCTCCAGGTCCACCCCCAGCTCTTTGCAGTAGTGCAGGACGTTGGTGTGCGTGCTGGGAATGCGGGCCGCACCGGCATTGAAGTACATGTGCGGTTCATCGTCGAACTGGCAATACTGAGGGTTGCCGATCTCATCGATCAGGGTGCCGGCACGGACGGTGAAGACACGGCCACCGGCACGATGGGAAGACTCCAGCACGGTGCAGTCGTAACCCGCCTTGGTGAGTTCGTAAGCCACCGTCAGCCCGGAGATACCGGCACCGAGAATGACTGCTTTGCGATTCTGATTGCTCAAACGCAACAATTCGGGAGCCGACGCGGAAGCGCTGGAGGGGATCATGCCAAGCGCGCTGGTAATACCGATGACGGCAGCCGTGCCGCCAGTAGCGGCCAGCAGATTCAGAAACTCACGACGGGAAACGGGATTTGACACTTGCATGATCCTCTTTGACTATTGGTGCTGAATACCCTCTTCAATCCAGGGTGTGAAGACGAGTGAATTATTGCGATCGAGGCCGGGAAAGTCCTCCCAAAATCCTTCTGAAAACCTCCTAAAGAATGGCTCTCGGCCTCGGGAGGATACTTTGCGCCACTTTGCCCCCCTCCCTTGACCTCTCCAACGTTCTGATATCTACTTGAGGCCGATTTCCAGCAAATATGCTCGATCATTTTCAACCCGGATGAGACAGCCAGTGGCCTCGGACAAGCTAAACAGAATAAAGATCGGAGATTGGGAGGCATCGCTCACTACTTGCACCCTGATTCAGGGCGGCACCGAGGTGAAAGTGACCCCCCGCAGCATGGACGTTCTCCATTACCTTGCAGAACAGGCAGGCGAGGTGGTCAGTCACGAGGAATTGCTCAATCGCTTCTGGCAGGGTTCGTTTCCATCCGATCATGCCGTCCACAAGGCCATCGCGGAACTGCGTAGCGCCCTCGGGGACGATGCTCACAATCCTACTTATATAAGGACAATCCCCAAGCGCGGCTACTCGCTGATCGCCGAGGTAGTGGTGGCCACTCCCATCACAGCTCCGCAAGCGGTTTCCGAGAAAAACCCGGCGGGGGAAGTCACCCAGGTCTCTCCATTGAAGCTGCGCTTCAGCGCACTGCTGGACAAACGTATCATGGCCGCCGGGGCGGCCGCAGCCATCTTCCTGTCCGTGCTCATGTGGCCTGGCCAGCAGGTGTCCAGCGGCAAGGACGAGGTCGTGCGCCTCGCCGTACTGCCCTTCGTGGACCTTGAACCAAGTGCCGATAACAAATTCGTAACGGACGGACTGCGCGAATCACTGGTGCATGGCCTTTCAAAACTCAGCCACCTGGAGGTCTTGTCCCCCTCACGCGGGCTCGATGGGGCGGAAGACAATCGTTCTGCGGAACGGGCCATCGAACGCGCCCAGACCCTGAACGCCGATCATGTGTTGCAGGGCAGCGTGCAGTCGGCCGAGGGACGCCTGCGCGTGACGGTCCAGCTCATCCGCGCCAGTGATGGTCTTCATCAATATTCCGACCAATTTGATTTCCCGATAGAAGATCTATTTGGCGTGCAGGACCAAATCGTCTCCAACGTGGTCAGCGCCCTGAGCATTCACCTCGATGAAGAAGAGCGTTCGCAGATGCTCGACTGGGGCACCACCAACGCACTGGCCTACGAGAAATTCCTGCGCGGAGAGTTCTACTACAACCAGTTCAGCCCTGCCGACTTCCAGCGCGCTATCGACTATCACCTCGCCGCCATTGAACTGGACCCCGAATTCCTCAACGCCTACCACGGCGCTGCCACGGCCGCCAACAACCTGGCGGTGTACAGCAGTGATGCCAGGATAGAGGAGCTGAGCCTGCTGATCGCCAACATTCACCGCGAAGTCTCGCGCATTGCGCCAGACAGTCAGGTGCTAAGGTCTCTCAATGAAATACGTCTGCGCATGGGCGGCAACAACCAGATTCAGCAGGAAATGCAGATGCGCGAGCAGATTCTCACCGGCAATCCGCCGGAGTTCGCAGTCGCCCACTACGCGCTGTTCCTGATTGGCGCAAGGCTGTATGACGAGGCCAGCAGACTGCTCGACGCCGCCGGCGAAGTCGGCCCCTTCGAGATTTCTCCCGACGAAGTCTGGAGCTACCGCAACAACATTCAACCACCGCGCGCCATGCTGCTCGGTGCCAAAGGTCAGCTGCAGGAGCGCCCCTATCACGTCGGTTTCCTGGGAACGGTAGCAACCAACTCTGCACTGACTGGTGATTTCCGCCAAGCCGAGACCTATCTGAACCGTCAACGTGAAGTGGATACCGACGGCATCCTCGCTCATTACAGCGAGACCATCATCGGCTTCCTGAGCGGCAAAATCTCATTAGGCAATGAGGCCTACCAGGACATCATGAGCCGGGAAGGGGATTTCGCCTTCAACAAGGGCGCTCTCAGTTTCATGCTGGGTGATGTCGAGACGGGCATCACTCTGTGGCGCAACCTGACGGCGACCCAGAAGCGCCGGTTGTTCAACGTCACGCACGGCGCGGAGAAATACTTTCCGGTCTCCGTGCTGGAAGACCCCCGTTACCGGGCCCTGCTGGAAGAGCTGGGGCTTGGCAAGAGCTGGCAGCGTCAGCTCATGGAGGGGATCATGGCGACGGAGTCTGTCACCGGCGTAGGGCTGAGCGAAAAGTCTCGTCAGGCCTACGAGAGCAACACCTTTCTTTCCCGCAATAACCTCTGGACCCCCGAACAGTGGTCCGAGCTGGATTCCCGCAAGCTGGCCATCCTGCAGCACTGATCTTCAAGCTCTTGACCCCAGGCTCCTTCTCAATTTCTGCATTTCATGATTCAGCAAGGCGCATAGCGCCCAACCCCTCTGCACGCCCGTGAATTGCCCCCTTCCAGAGTTATAGGAGGTATTCAGAAGGTTTTGGGGAGGACTTCCCTGCCCCCTCTCTCGATAATCGAAGGCGCTATCTGGTTGACTCACTTCACGACCCACTGGAGTTTACAAAGCCCCTGCAAGTACCACCTTGCGTAGAAGGGCTGTCGTACAGGACTGAAGTAATTTAGAAACCATCCTTCGCAAATCTAGAAAATGAAGACAAGGGAATAGAACTATGAAAATTTCAAAACTGCTGACAATGTCGTCGGTTGCTGCCCTGCTGGGCTCAATCGCTGCCACCACCGCTCCCGTTGCCATGGCGCAAGCCCAGGGTCAGGATGCGGACATCGAAGAAGTTGTGGTAACCGGTTCACGCCGCGCACCCAGAACAGCGCTCGACTCCGCAGCTCCAGTCGACGTGTTCTCAGCAACAGACTTCCAGGATCAAGGCACGGCCGATATCAACGACCTGCTGCGCAACCTGGTGCCGACCTTCAACGTGGACACTCAGGACATCAACGACTCCAACAGTCTGGTACGCCCCGCGACCCTGCGCGGCCTGCCCGCTGACGACACGCTGGTGCTCGTGAACGGCAAGCGCCGTCACCGCTCCGCAGCGGTGCAATTCGGTCGCGAGGGAACCCACTTCCCGGACATCGCCCAGATTCCTCCGATTGCTCTGCGTCAGGTCGAAGTGCTGCGAGACGGCTCTGCCGCACAGTACGGCTCCGACGCCATCGCGGGCGTGATCAACTTCATGCTCAAGGAGAACAGTGAAGGCCTGTCCATCGAAACCAAGACCGGCATGTACACCGAGACCGATGACGGTCAATTGAACTACATGGCCGCCAACCTGGGTCTGCCGCTGGGCGAAACCGGCTTTGCCAGCCTAAGCATGGACATGACCAACCAAAAGCGCAGCGACCGCAGCATTCAGCGCGGTGACGCACAGGCACTGATCAACGCTGGCAACAAAGCGGTACGTGTCAATGCCCAGCACCAGGGTCTGCCCGATACCGAGATCGTCAACCTATTCGCCAACATCGGCGTTGATCTGGGCGGCGACCAGACGCTGTACTCCTTCGGCGGCTACAGCGAGAAGGACGTTGAACTCGGCTTCTTCTACCGCAACCCGGAAAACCGCAGTGGGGTATTCACCCGTGGTTCCAATCAGCTTTTCATTGACACGACGCCCGGCACAGGCACGACCTGCCCGACCATCCCGCGCGGCGTCAACCCAGTGACCAAAGTCACCAGCTCTGTGGCAGCTGCCCAGGCAGGCCTGGCAGATCCGCAATGCTTTTCCTTCCTTGAGTGGTTCCCCGGTGGTTACACCCCAGACTTCGGCGGCCAGGTGCGCGACATGTCCAATGCCACCGGCATCAAGGGCGAGCTGGATGACGGCACGACGTATGACCTGAGCATGGGCAATGGCTTCTCGGAGATCACCTACTTCATCTCCAACACCACCAACCCATCCATGGGACCAGATTCTCCCACCAGCTTCTCGCCCGGTATCTACACCACCATCGAGAACAACCTCAACCTGGACCTTTCCAAGGCTTTCGAAGTGGGTATGTACTCACCGCTCAACGTTGCCTACGGTCTGGAATGGCGTCGTGAGATATTCAAAGTGGCTTCCAAGGACCAGGACTCCTACCGCGTTGGCCCCTATGCCAACCTGGGCATGGGCGTAGGCTCCGACGGCTTCCAGGGTTTCGGTCCTGATCAGCAGGGCACCTGGGATCGCAAGAACTGGAGTATCTATGCCGACCTGGAAGTGGATGCCACCGAAAGACTGTTGCTCGGCGCTGCCATCCGCTACGAAGACTTCTACAACACCTTCGGCGACACGACCAATGGCAAGCTGACAGCACGCTATGCGCTGACAGACACGACCAATCTCCGCAGCACGATCAGCACCGGCTTCCGTGCTCCGTCACCCGGCCAGGCCAACATCTCCAACATCAGCACTGGTGTTGTGGACAGTATCCCTGTCACCCAGGGCCAGATTCCTCCCACCAACCCGATATCACAGCTGTTTGGTGGTACGGAGCTGACTCCGGAGAAATCCCGCAACTTCAGCATCGGTGTCGCCACCGAAATCGGCGGCCTGGACCTGACACTGGACTACTACCGCATCGAACTGCGTGACCGCATCCTGAACTCTGCAACCTTCGACATTACCGAAGCCATTGCACAGCAACTGGAAGCCTCCGGTATCTCTGGCGCACGCAGCATTGTGTCCTTCAACTACTACACGAACGACATGTCCACCACCAACGAGGGTGTTGAACTGGTTGGCTCGTATGCGATGGACTGGGACGACTTCGGTCGCACCGAACTGGCGGCCTCATGGGCCTGGACCAAGCAGCAACTGGACAGCTTCACGCCAGGCCTGTTAACCCGCGCCAACGTCGCCGATCTGGAAAAAGGAATCCCTGCCAACCGTGGCAACTTCCGAGTCAACCACACGATCACTGACTGGCGCTTCACTCTGCAAGCCAACTACTACGACGAGTACTTCTCAGTCCCCGCCAACGCCAACCCAGCGCGCGATTACTGGGTAGGTTCGGAGGTGATCTTCGGTGGCGAGGCTGCTTACACGTTCCGTGATCGTTACACCTTCATTGTCGGTGCGGATAACATCCTCAACACCATGCCGGAGAAGATTCGTCCAATAGATATCAACTCAGGCACCAGCAACAAGTACGTCACGAACGCTGGGTTCGGCCCGAATGGTGCCTTCTGGTACGCACGCTTCCAGTTCAGTATGTAAGCAAGAAAGGATAGTCAATCAAAGAGAGGGGTGTCGTTCGCGGCACCCCTTTTTTACCCGGAGAACACATCTTATGACGCGCAATGTTTTACCCATGCTGCGGGCCATTGCCGCAACAGCGGTAGTCTCAACCACAGTTTCAACCTCCACATGGGCAGCCGTACCCCATGAGCCGGTCAACCACCGGTTCTGCTTCACCTGTCACGGCACCGATGGCGTTGGCAGCGAGGGCATCCAGGCCCCTCGTCTGGCTGGCATGGAGCCATGGTACCTGCAACGGCAGCTCGAACTGTTCCGTGCCGGGGGACGCGGCAAGCACGCGGAAGATATTCAAGGCATGGAGATGCAGCCAATGGCCGCAATCCTGACCGACGAGAATATCGCCGACATCATCGACTGGGCCGCCACCTGGGAGTACAAACCCACGGTTCCGACACTGACAACCGGCAATGCAGCCAACGGACGCCAGCTCTATCAGGCCTGCGCGACTTGCCACGGCGCGGATGCGCAAGGCAATGAGGCGATGAATGCGCCAGCACTGCGCGGCCAGAATGACTGGTACCTCGTCACTCAGCTGAAAAACTTCAAGGCCGGTTTCCGTGGCACCGACCCGCTCGACACGTTCGGTGCGCCGATGCGCGCGATGGCGGCAGGCCTTGCCGACGAGCAGGCAATCAAAGACGTCGTGAGCTATATCAATACGCTGGGACGTTAATTTTACACAACCAAGAGGACACCAATTATGTCGAAGCTCATCAAGTTATTGACTCTCAGCTCTGCCCTGCTGGCAGGGTCATTCGCCATGACAGCCAGCGCTCAGGAAATTCAGCGCGAGGGCGAAGGCAGACTCTTCTACAGCACCATCAGCATTCCCGCCGGTGCGGAGACCTTGTACCTGAGTGGCGTTGGCGCTTCACCACAAGCCGATGGCACCTACGGTGACATGGAGCAGCAGACCAACAATACCTTCGAGAAGTTCAAAGCCACACTGGAAGCCCAGGGCTGGGCCATGTCCGACATCGTCCAGGTCCGCGTGTTTGGCGTGGCCGGTGCCGATGGCAAGTTTGATTTCGCTGGCTTCAATCGCGGCTACGAAAAATTCTTCGGCACCGAAGCCAATCCCATGAAGCCAGTGCGCTCTGTCGTACAGATCGCCGGGCTGGTGGTAGAGGGCTGGCTGGTCGAGATCGAGATCCGCGCCGCCCGCGTTCCCAAATAACCCCTGCGGGAGCGTACCCCAAACTGACCCATCGACTGCCTTCCAGCACCGATTGTCAGGCGATCTCTGTCCTGAGCCTATCTCCCCCAGAACGGCCCCAGGGCAGAGATCGCACCCTTCTCTCCATGAAGTTTGCCGTCAAAGTGAAGAATCAGCCCCAGGTGCCGATAGGGAGAGAGACGACCGATACCGAAGCCTCAGCGCCTCCTCTCACAGGACCGTTCCAATTATGACCCCTGCCGTACGTTTCTTCTGGATTGTCAGCCTCGCCTGGTTGCCCCTGAGTTATTACCTGCTGATGGACGCCACCGACTGGATCGTCATGCCCGCCGCGCTGGGTGAACACCCGGCGCTGCTGACGCTGTTCCTGTTCGCGGCGGTCTACGTCTCCATCGGAATGCGCGATCTGTATTCCAGCGAGAGCAACCTGCGTCGCAACTACCCGGTGTTTGCGAATCTGCGCTATCTGTTCGAGAGTATTCGCCCCGAGATCCGCCAGTACTTCATCGCCAGCAATCTGGAAGAGGCACCATTCAACCGTGAAGCGCGCGACCTCATCTATCGCCGCGCCAAGAACGTCAACGACACGCTGCCGTTCGGCACAGAACAGAACCTGATGGAGCAGGGCTACCTCTCCGTGTATCACTCCATCAAGGCCGCCATCGTTCCAGACCACAAGTTCCGCGTGCAGTTCGGCGGACCACAATGCAGCAAGCCGTACAACGCCTCGTTGCTGAACATCTCCGGCATGAGCTTCGGCGCCCTCAGCGGCCACGCCATCAGCGCTCTCAACAAGGGCGCAGCCATAGGCAAGTTCGCGCACAACACTGGCGAAGGCAGCATCAGCACCTATCACCGTGAACATGGTGGCGACCTGATCTGGCAGATCGGCACCGGCTACTTCGGCTGCCGCAATCTGGATGGCACGTTCAACGACACGGCGTTCGCCAGCAATGCCAGCGATGACCAAGTGAAGATGATTGAGATCAAGCTCTCGCAGGGCGCCAAGCCCTCTCACGGCGGCGTGCTGCCCGGCGCCAAGGTCACCAAGGAAATTGCCTTGATCCGTCTGGTCGAAGTCGGCAAGACAGTCACCTCACCTGCCAATCATCCCGAGTTCGACAGCCCTGTCGGCTTGCTGCAGTTCGTGCAGCGCCTGCGCGACCTTAGCGGCGGCAAACCGACCGGTTTCAAACTGTGCATTGGCAAGAAGAGCGAATTCATGAGCATCGTCAAGGCGATGCTCAGCACCGGCATTCTCCCCGACTTCATCACCGTCGACGGTGCCGAGGGTGGCACCGGTGCCGCTCCCATGGAGTTCTCCAACCGGCTGGGACTGCCGTGCCTGGAGGCGACCTACTTCGTGCATCAGGTGCTCACCGGCGCAGGCCTGCGCGACAACATCCGCATCATCAGCGCGGGCAAGACCGCGAGCGGCTTCGACATGCTCAGCAAGATCGCGGCCGGTGCCGACACGGTCAATGCCGCGCGCTCCATGATGCTGGCGCTCGGCTGCGTGCAGTCCAAGTCCTGCAATACCAACAAGTGTCCTACGGGCATCGCCACCCAGGACCCGGTGCGCGGCAAGGCCGTCGACATCGAAGACAAGTCGAAGCGCGTCGCCAATTACCAGCACGGCACCGTCCATGCCTTCCTCGAACTGTGCGGCGCGATGGGCTACGACGACCCGGCAGACCTCAAGCCAAGCGACCTCTTCCAGCGCATCGACATGGAGTTGAAGCACTTCGATCAGCTTTACACGCCACTGCGTGAGGGGCAGCTGCTGCACGAGAGCATTCCAGAAACCTATGCCGAGGACTGGCAGCGGGCGAGTGAGGAGAGGTTTTAGGCGGTCCTCGCTTTTGCAAAAAGCATCAGTGGCTATGTCATGGCCTACGACCAGATCGGCCGGGTGTTTCAGGAGGTCGACGCCACCAAACACGGCGTTCAGTACTCCTACAACAGCCATGGCTACATGGAGAAGATCGCTGAGGCCACCGACACCACCAAAAAGTACAAGCAGATCGAAACCGTCAACGCCTGGGGCAGTGAAACCCAAAGCATGCTCGGCAACGGGCTGAAGGTCCAGAGCACCTACCACGCCACGACGGGCCTGCCAGACCGCGTGCTGGTCACCAACCCGTTGACGCAGACCATTCAGGACAACACCTACGCCTACAACGACATCGGCATCCTCACCACCCGCAGCCGCTTCATGAAGTCCAATGGTTCAACGCTCTCGGAGACCTTCCACTACGACGAACTCAACCGCCTGACCCAGGCCACCGCCACAGGCCTACCGACCCAGAGCTTCCAGTACGACATCAAGGGCAACATCACCTCCAAGTCTGACGTCGGCACCTACACCTACGGCGCGGGCAGCGCAGGCCCGCATGCCGTCACCACCGCCGGCAGCGACAACTACACCTACGACGCCACCGGCAATATGCTCACCGGCGGCGGCCGCACGGTGACCTACAACACCTTCCGCAAGCCGCTGACGCTGAGCAAAGGCATCCACACCTCCACGTTCACCTACGGACCGGATCGCTCGCATTACAAACGCGTCGACGCCGACGGCACCACCGTCAAGACCACACTCTCCATCGGCAACGTGGAGTTCATCACCCACAGCAGCGGGGTCACCGAGACCAAGCGCTACATCGGCGACATCGCCGTGGTCACGACAGCCAGCAACGCCAGCCCCTCGACGCAATACCTGCACAAGGACACGCTGGGCTCCACCGACATCGTCACCAACGCCGTCGGATCAGTTGTCGCAGAGATGAGCTTCGATGCCTTCGGCAAGCGCCGCAACGTGCTGACCCTGGCAGAGCTTGCCGAGGCGCAGTACGACGTGCTCAACGCCATCACCACCAAAGGCTTCACCGGGCACGAGATGGTGGACGAGGTGGGCATCATCCACATGGGCGGGCGGATTTATGATCCGGAGCTGGGGAGGTTCATGAGTGCGGATCCGATTGTGCAGAGCATCAGTAACGCGCAGAACTTGAATCGGTACAGCTACGTGTTGAACAATCCGTTATCGTTGGTTGATCCGAGTGGTTTTAGGTCAAAACGGCCGTCCGGTGGCAAAATCACAACAATTGTGGTTACTGGAGAATCTACTAGTAGGAACGACTGTCAGTGGTACGAAGGGGGCTGCTGGATTGGCGATCAGATAGGATATGAGGAATTAATTTTTGGTGAAGGAGGTTCAGGGGGAGAGGACCCGGTCAATAATGCAGAACCTGATTTTGAAGCACTGCGGCAGGAAACCAAGATCGCAATTAGCCTTGCGATGATTAAAGCAACTAAGGAGATTGATATAGTTACACTCGATCAGATATGCGGCGAGTCCGGGGTAGTTTGCGGTGCCGACGTAATAGCGCAAGTTAGTCCGGGAGCGAGTACAGGAAGCAATACAGATCTGGGCGATGGGGATGGTAATCTAGGCATAGAACCCAGCGCCGACTCTCTGGGTGGGACAAACGCGGGGTTTGATAACCCGCAAGTGCAGGAGGCGCTGGGGTACCTGAGTAGTCAATCGCCGACTTTTGTAGATCTATTGGCGGAGGCCGTTGCGGGGGGAGTATCAATAGCTGTTGACCCAACAGCTATTCGTAATGAGGTCGATGAGTTGACCAATACGATCATCTGGAATCCAACACAGGGCCTTGCTCAGGAAATGGGTATTACGTCTCCCGCATTGATGCTCGCTCACGAACTGGCCCACTCCGTATCCCTGTCCAATATTGGTGTCGATCAGTTTTTAGAAGACTTGGCACTACCAATGATTTATGTCGGACCGGCTACTAGTGATACCACAGGCTCAGGTGGGAGCTTCAAACCTTCAGGGATCTCTATTGAAGAAACGAGAGCTACAGACATTCAAAATAAAATTGCTCGCGAACTGAACGAAGTGCAGCGTAGGGACTATAATGACGGAAAAGCATTTCCAGCACCAAATGTTACCTATAATTTACGCTATCTGTAATATTAGCTGTGGCGAGTTCTCATAAGAAGAGTTGGAGCAAGCAGGAGCACTTCAAACCATACTGAATTTCGCTGAACAGGGAGAACTCATGAAAAATATTTTTTTACTAATAATAGTTTTTAGTATCTTTCTTTCAAAAAACACTTTCTGTGCTGAACAAGGAAATAGCGATGCCGATGAAAATCTAACCAATTTTATCCATGAGATATTTGATAAGTCGAAGATCATAACCGTGAAAAGCATTCCAATCGGGATGGAACTGTTTGGCGAAGAGGCTCTCACTTTTGATATCAAAAATGAATGGGTAACTAGTATTACGTTTCGATGTCCCGCTGCTTATTGCAATAATTACGGCGGAGCACTTAAAGCATTTTTCAGCTCAGGACTAAGAATTTCAAACAATTGCTGGGCTTTTGAAAATTTAATTGCACTTGAAGGCGATTCAACATTGCATGAGATTTTTATCGATTCATCAGGCCACTGTTTTAAGATTGAAGGTAATTCCTACTACACCGAAGAGTCGTTTTATGATGTCGCACCACATTCAGAATTAAATCCAAGTTTTATTCGAAAGTGACAGTATATGCGGCTTGCTTACCGAAAGTAGCCGCGTAACGAAGATCCTGTAAATTGGGAGCCTCACCGCTTCAAGTGAGCAACCGCTCGCACTAATCTAACCGCTTTCAGACATAGATACTGATCTTCGCAGTGCGCGGAGAGTGACGCGATGAAAACAGCTCCAAGTCAACGCCCTCCACCCGCCAACAAACTCTCATATGGAATGTGCAGCCCCTCGTGCAGCCTTTTGATCATTCGAAGACTTAACGGACGTTTGTGATTCAACACTTCCGAGACGCGGCCACTGCCACCAATAAACGGCTCCAGATCTTTTGGCGTCAGCCCTTGCTGTTCCATTCTGAATTTGATCGCTTCGATAGGATCAGCCGAAGAGATGACATAGTGCTTTTGTTCGTAGGCTTCGATAAGCGTCACCAGTACATCCCTTTCGTCTGCCTCGGGCGTCCCCTCTTGTGCCTGAAATATCGGTTCAAGCCGCAGGAATGCCGCACGCAGGTCATCATCGTTTCTGATAGGTTTAATGCCCCACTGATGTCGTTCGCGATCCGCAGCGTAAGCGAGACAGGCAAGGATGTCGTCTCTTGTGAGATAGTCAAAGTCTTCGAGAATCTGTTCCATGGTCATGCCCGCAGCGAGAGAATCCAGCACATCATAGACGGTCATTCGCAAACCACGAATGCAGGGTTTGCCACCGCGCTTTCCAGGCTCCAGTGTGATGATGTTGTGATAGCTCATATACCCTTCCTGAGGGTGATCAATCTACCGTAAGAGTTTTTTGACTATTGGTAGTCTCCCACTGCGCTTTCCAATCAAACCAACTCAATCCGCAACTCTCGGCCCAAAACATGCGCCGCTTTGATTATGGTATCCAGCTGAATACGCTCATTGCTCGGATCAAGAATTCTGTCCAATTGGCTCCGGCTTGTATGCATGGCTTTGGCCATCTGGTTTTTGCTGAGTTGCTTATGTTTCATGGCCTCTTCGATCTGCCATGCCAGAACTCGCTTGATGGCAATCGACTTGGTTTCACTTGCCACGCCTTCCTTCTCCAGAAAATCATCAAACGATGATCCGATGGAGCCTCTCTTTATGCTAGTCATCGCCTGATATCCTTCAATCTGCGTTTGGCCAATTCCAAATCCGTTTTTGGTGTCCTCTGAGTCTTCTTCACAAAACTGTGAAGCAGGAGCATTGTGTTGTCCACCACGGCGAATAAGACTCTGGCTGTTCTCCCGTGCTGCAGATTTCAAACAACCCGTCGCCCAAGGAGCAGCGGTGGGGCCTGGCGTAAAAGACCGCCGGCCGTCTCTATAATCCATCCATAGAACCTTATGAGGGACATAGGCATCCTGTGAGGTACATCCCTGTTAACCCTAAAGCGCGTTCGTGCCAAGCATGATCGCAATAGGACGGATACTTCTCCTATCGTAGTCCACTTCCATAAACGCGACGCCACCGGCAACATGCTCACTGGCGCCCCCCGACGGTGACCTACATCACCTTCCGCAAACCCCCGATAACGAGCAAGTGTACTGCCCCTGCGATTTTACGCTGAAAGCACTTCCGCAAGTTTGCGCAGCAATTCGTCTCGCGTCCCTTTTCCTGCCTTGTCGAGATTGAATTCCCGCCACCTGACCGCTGGCAGATTCGCAACGCCTTCGACACCCAACAGTTGCCAGTCTGGTGTCCGGTTGTAGAAAGATCGCAAAAATTCCTTGTGCTTGTCTGGCATGTTCCCAGTGACATCACGAATTAAATTTTCCCGAGCCAAAAGTAATATTTCCAGTGATACGGGTTCTTCCGTCATGCCTGCAAAGTTTTGTTCAAAATCTTGTTCTATATCTCTACGAACAGGGTTGAGCAGCGTATGAGGGGAATGGTCATGGCTGACGAGATAGACGATGATCGCCGCACGCAGATCATCTGAGACACCGTCATTTTCCAGCAGTAAATGCACATCAAAAAGGTCTCTGGGGTGCTGGCGATCAAGAGCGGCCATGACTTTCCCCGCATAAATATCTGCAAACGACAAGATTTTTATCTCTGCGAAGCCGAACAGCTCTTCAGCGGTTTCTGTAATACGAGCGACGGTGGTTCCATATACAGCTCCTCGGAGTACAGGCGTTACTTCAATCTTGATCTGAACACGGTCTTGTGCGCGCACGATCAGTTTACTCGTGGTTGTCTGGGTGTCTGGCCCTGACTCTGTAATTTGAATGCCACGCTCACTTTGCCTGAGTCTCCCCGCGATCCGCCTCAAAGCCCCGTCTATATCAGCCAGTGCCTCTTTCCGGTCTCTCATCGGAAGATACGTAAGATCAATATCAACAGAAAGTCGCGGCATATTCCGAATAAACAGGTTGATCGCCGTGCCACCTTTGAGAGCAAAACACGACTCGTCTGCAACATGAGGCAGCGTCCGAATCAACAACGCGACCTGATCTTTATAAGCGTTTCTAAAAGCCATTCTGATCGTCCTTGAGCAGCTCTGTGGGTACGGTTATCTGGTATTTATCAATGTACTTTCCGCCCTTGGCCAACATGCGTTTGCCGGCGCCAAAATCGACCTTGCCGCTGTTAATGCCTGTCATCCAACGGTGATGATGTCGCTCTGCAAAGAAGAAAAACAACCGCTTTACTTTAATGCTGCTGGTGTTTTCCAGTAGCGACTGCATGCGCCGGGGACTCAGATTCACGAGTCCTTCCATCATTACATCTGCCAGATGAAAGGTCTCTCGGTCAGGCAGTTCTTCAAGTAATTCAAGATATGCGCGCTCAGGAGTGGACAGTACCAACGGCCAGTTCCAATGCCCCCAAGGGCGGAGAAGCAAGGCACTTTCCTTGTCTACCGACATTTCCTTGAATGTCTTCATATCAACACTGATATGTGTTTGGGGAAGAAAGCGCAAACGATTATGCACAATGAAAGTCTGTTCCAACTGCAGCTTGAACAGCCATGAGGGAAGTTTTACGTCACTGTATAAATGAACGATCGTGGGTGCCTGGGACAGGTAGTGGGCATAGCCCTCCATCTCCAGCGCGGTACGCCCTCCCACGGAAACGGGATACTCAAGCAGTGTCTGCAGCGAGATAACCACCTGTTCCCAACCCAGTTCACCACGTGGTCGTCGGAATACCCCTCGTGTCGGCTGCTCCAACCATCCTGCTGAAACATAGTGACTGCGCAGTGAGCGAGAGTATCCCCGCTTCTCCAGCCAGGAGGCATCAACCAGCAGGCCTTCGGGTAAAGACCGCCCCAGTTGGTTTAACTTTCCTGTATTTTGTCCGCTCATGCTGTACAAAATAGCCTGAACACAAACTCATGGCAAGTTCGGTATTTGTTAGATATGTACAGTTTAGTTGAGCCAATATAGGAAAAGACTTGCTATCGCAGGGTTCTAGGCATGACTGGCAATATGTCAGGAAAGCAAAGAAATAAAAAAGGGGGCCTCAGCCCCCTTCTTCGTATTGCCTTGCAACGCTTCAGCGCTCCACTGGCTCCAGCCGGTAAACGGCAGTGGTGGCAGCGCCGGCGCGGTCTTCTGTGGCTACGTAGATGTAGCCGTCCGGGCCTTGGCGCACGTCGCGGATGCGGCCCATGCCATAGGCCAGGGTGTCCTCACGCACTACAGTCTTGTAGTCGTCACTCATGTAGAGGTTGGCCAGCTGTTCGCCAGCCAGTCCGCCAGCGATGATGTTGCCGTACCACATGGGGAACTTGTCGCCGGTGTAGACCATCAGGCCCGAGGCGGCGATAACCGGAGTCCAGAAGCGCACGGGCTGCTGCATATCGGCGAGCGTGGTGGTCTGGTGAATCGGTGCACCGCTGACGTAGTTGACACCGTAGCCGATGACCGGCCAGCCGTAGTTGTTGCCGGCTTCGATGAGGTTCAACTCATCGCCGCCCTGCGGACCGTGTTCGGTTTCCCATAGGTCACCAGTTTCCGGATGGAAGACCAGACCTTGAGGGCTGCGGTGACCGTAGCTCCAGATCTCTGGCAGCACCCCGGCTTGACCGACGAAGGGGTTGTCCGCAGGCACGCTGCCATCATCATTCAGGCGCACGATGACGCCCTGGTGGTTGGAGTTGTCCTGTGCCGGGTGGGCTGGCAGATCACCAGCTGGCGGCGCCTGTCGGTCCCCCAGAGTCAGGAACATATGACCGTCCGGGCTGAATGCCAGGCGGCCACCATAGTGACCGGGCCGACCAGAGGCTTTGGCGACAAAAATTTCAACGACGTCGGTCAGCTGATCGTTTTCGAATCGCCCGCGCACGATGGCAGTAGCGGAGTTGTCACCCACCGGCTTGGCGAAGGTCAGATACAGCAGATGGTTATTGCCAAAGTCCGGGTGAGGTACTACATCGAACAGACCGCCCTGGCCGTTATAAAGCACTTCGGGTACGCCGGGCACCGCTTCCGGCAGCATCTTGCCATCGCGGACGACGCGCAGACGACCGGGCTTTTCGGTGACCAGCATGTCGCCGTTGGGTAGCCAAGCCATGGACCAGGGCTGCATCAGCCCTTCGACCACGGGAACCGCTCGGTAATCGTGGTGAGCGGAAGAATAGATTTCGGGTTGTGCGGCAGCAGGCAGAGCCACCGCCAGACAGAGGCTGGCACCAGCCAGGATTTGCAGTACGGGTCTTAACATGATGGTCTCCTCAGAAGCACGCGCGGCACGCGAACAGGCCGCAACAATATCAGTTGAATATGACGTCGTGCAATCCATGCCAGGATGAAGCACGATGAGAGCACTGTGGGTCGCGAACAAGACCGCTGGGGGTGGGGGAAAATTCCGGTGTGGGGGGGGTTCAAGAAGTTTTCGATATCACCGTGGCGCCTTTCTTGACCAGCGCGCGACTCAACATCTATTCAATGAATGCCCGACCGACCAGCGAGATAATCGGTTTGTGCCTCTGCTTCTTAATACTTTTGATGTTGCTCATGACGGTATTGACCTGAAATGTGAGTGTATCTCTAAGTTGCTAACGTACGGAAAACTCGCATGGAGATCATCAAGAATCGAGTCTTTGCATTTATGTCATATCTGGCATATATTGCGTTTCATGGACATCAAGGACAAGCCATTAATCTGGCTACATGGAATAGTAAAAACGCCACCATTCTCGGTTTCTGCTAGGTTAGAGGCTGGCTATCTGCTGCGCTTGCTACAGCGGGGGGAAAGGCTCTCACTGCCGCATTCGAGGCCAATGCCATCAATTGGGTTTCGTTGTCATGAGTTGCGTATTACCGATAGCGACAAGATTTGCCGAATCGTATATCGGACTGACTCTGACGCAATCGTGATTGCTGAAGTGTTTCAGAAAAAGACTATATCGACATCCAAACCAATCATTAATATTTGCAAATCCAGATTCAGGATGTATGACGATGCAAACCACTAAACGAACAAAACTCGAAGCTGCCGGTTGGAAAGTAGGAGGCGCCGATGAGTTTTTGAATCTCACTCCCGATGAGGCTGCGTACATTGAATTGAAATTGGCGCTGAGTCATTCCCTGCGAGAGAGAAGGTTGAAGAACAATTTCAGTCAGGTTGAACTGGCCAAAATGCTTAACTCCAGCCAGTCGCGTGTTGCAAAAATGGAGGCCGGTGACCCTAGCGTTTCCATCGACCTTATTGTGAGATCACTGCTTGTGCTTGGGGCTTCTTCAAAAGATGTCGCCAAGGCGATTTTGTCTGGGGCGTTGCGCGAGGCGTAATGGGACTTTTTATGAGCAAACCAAAGACTGAAATTCCAAGCTTCGGCACTGAGGCAGAAGAACGCGCGTTCTGGGAAACGCACGACTCAACTGACTATGTTGATTGGCGCAAGGCCAAAAAATCTGC
Organism: Gammaproteobacteria bacterium; assembly: GCA_030654835.1. GTDB lineage: Bacteria > Pseudomonadota > Gammaproteobacteria > Pseudomonadales > Pseudohongiellaceae > UBA5078. The sequence continues at coordinate 77,661 of JAURWS010000044.1, forward strand.
ACTCCCTAATCTGACGCCATCGACAACAAAGATTTCTCAGCGCCTTCCCGATATTGAAGAACATCGCAGTGCTTGATCTGCGTTGCTAATTATGATTAAGGGGCCGACACTCCTGGGTACCACCGCCCCGCATTAAACCCTACCATCCGCCCTCGCAACATCGCCCCGACTGCCAGATCATAGTCCATCTTCTCTCCCTCCCAGCGCGTCACCGCCGTGCGGGAGTCAATCGCCAGACCAAGCCCATCATGTTCTTTCTCGATGGCCAGGGTTTCACTCGCCATGTCCTCAGCCGCTGCAAATTGCGGGACAAGCGCTGCTCGCATCGCGCCACCAGCCGGGGTCAAAAACTCGAACTGCTGCTCACCGTGTTTCACAATCTCGTACCCCTCCTGATGCAGCAGACGATGGTGATGCCGGCACAGCAGCACGAGATTATCGAGCCGCGTCTCGCCGCCATCGCACCAGTGCTGCACGTGGTGCGCGTCCACGTAGCGAGACTCACAGCAACCTGGAAAGCGGCAGCCTCGATCTCGGATCTGCAGAGCGCGTCGGATGGAGGGCGGAATGGCGCGGGTCTTGCGGCCGACATTCAGCACATTGCC